>NZ_AQXG01000001.1 GCF_000375425.1 Gracilimonas tropica DSM 19535
ATTTCTCCCGACCTTGTCATCTCGACCGAAATGGAGCGATCCCGAGAATTCGGGAAAGCGCAATGCAGCGGAGAGATCTGCGTAGCCTGCCAAGGGAATGAGCGTAACCACGAAAACCCTTTCCCTGCCTTGCCGGCATCGTAAAACCCTTTCCCTTTTCCTTTCCCTAACGTCCGCATTCGCTCCCGCCAGGGCAAGGGGACTCGTTGGTGAACTTGTTATTTTTGAGAACATACAGGGTTTGGTGGGTGCATCGTTTTGAACCGGGATTTCAGGATTTCAGCCTGCCTGCCGTTGAGGTAGGGATGACTGGGATTATTACCGCCTCCGAAGGTTGTCACCCCGAGTCGCGTAGTAAGTTGAAATAGGAAGAGGTAGTCTATCGCGAGGGGTCTCAAAGGCTGCAATGCTTGGAATGTAAGATAGGTCTGGTTCGTGTGGTTGGAGTTACAAAATTGCTTACACAACAAAAACCCAATCCCTGCTTCGCAGGCCGGGTTGTCAACGAGTACAAAATGATCAGGGAAAGGGAAACATTGAACCTGAGAGAAATACTTTTTATCATAAGGCTTTAATGAACACATATAATTCATCAACGTAGGTTTCCAAAAGGGGTAAAACATAAATTTGGGTACAAGAAGCATGCACTGCTCTCGGTAAACGATCTCAAGCATCATATTTAATGATAGCTTCATAATTTAGGGTATTAGATGAGCGCCAAATTTCCTAAGTTTGCCCCTCTTTTGTATAAGATTGAAAAGAAATTTTCAGGATGAAGGCATGTTAAAGTACGGGTAAGTGAAAACGCAGGGTTAAAACCCATTTTGAAGTTGACTTTTAAAACCCGAAAAAAATGAAACATTCTAAATCAGAAACACCGGACATTTCTCCTTCTTGCGGAGGAAGTCTCGAAGAAGGGGAAACTACTTTTACCGCAGGTTTTGGAAGTGGTGTAGTAGTCATCCGGAATGTACCGGCCACCATCTGTACACAATGCGGAATGGAATGGCTGGATGATGCCATCACCGACAAAATTGAAACCATTGTAAAACAAGCCAAAGAAAAGCACAGCATCGTAGAAGTGATGTCGCTTTCAGCTTGAGAACATCGAACACCGAACATTGAAGGAAGAAAGAATTACTGATTAAATGGATTATGGGATGACTAAGAAAACGTACCGCGGTCTCGCTGAGCCGCGTGGTGGATTAGGCTTGGTTGCCCTGTCATGCAAAACCCAATCCCTGTCCCTTGCCCTAACGTCCGCATTCGCTCCCGCCAGGGTAAGGGAACTCTTTGGGAAGTTAGCAGGCAGTTAAAACAAAGAAATTGAAAGAAACTGACATATTGATCCACGGATTAAACGAATTACAGGATGAAACAGATTTCTCCCTGTTTACTGCTCACTGCCAACTGTCACTGAAAAGCCAGGGTTAAAACCCATGCTTGCGAACCGGAAGGCATTATTGCCTGAATTACATTAAATGAACTGATAACTGATAACTGATAACTGTTTACTGAAAAACAATTAACCTTCGGCCTTAGAAAAAAGACCGTTAAGAAAATGATGAAATGAAGCGTAAAGAAAGAAATCATACTCATAAAAGGCAGTCATCCCGGACAAGACGAGGCGGAGCAGAGTCGCCGATCCGGGATCTCCCTGAAGAGGCTTGGGGTATCGATCAACGCCCAGGTGAAGGACCATTGATTTCTTTTAGTCCCGAGCAGTCGGGAGAATCATTTTTAAAGCTTAAGAACCCCAACAATAATCTTTCATAAATGATAAATTAAGCATTAAAACAAACGGTGGTAGATATGAGTAAAAAAAATGACCTTTTAAAAGAAGCATTATTGCTGGAGCCTAAAGAAAAAGCAACTATAATTGAGGCGCTTATGAAAAGCCTTGATGCTCCGGATGAGGCTATTGATGCATTATGGAAGCAAGAATGTGAAAGCAGAATAGAAGCCTACGAGAAGGGGGCCCTCAAGGCAGTTTCAGTACATGAAGCTTTTGCCAAATACCAAATTGATGCCGATTAAGCATGGAGATCCGGCTATTAGATGCTGCACAACAAGAAATGGATGAATCGTTTGAGTTTTATGAAGAACAAAAGGCAGGTTTAGGGCATGATTTCCTTGCAGAAATATTGGCGACACTTAAAAGGATTAAACAGAATACGGAAGCATGGAACCCATTTTCTGAACGGACCAGAAGATGCCTGGTGAATCGGTTTCCCTATGGGATTGTGTATCAGGTCCGGGTAGATGAAATATTGGTGGTGGCCGTTGCCCATTTACACCGAAAACCGGGCTATTGGAAAAACAGGATTACTAAAGACAATTAAAAAATGGGTAAAAAAGAAATCAAACTAACAAAAGGCAGGCAGGCCGGTCAAACCGCAGTCCCGTGTACACGGGAGAGGTGCAGAACCGGGATCTCCCTGCTTTACTTGGGGTGTTGATCAAAGCACCAGGGTTAAAACCCATGCTTGCGTACCGGAAGACATTATTGCCTGAATTACATTAAATGAACTGTTAACTGTTAACTGTTAACTGATAACTGATAACTAATAACTGATAACTGTTTACTGAAAAACTATTAATCTTCGGCCTTAGAAAAAAGACCGTTAAGAAAATGATGAAATGAAGCGTAAAGAAAGAAATCATACCGGCGAGAGGCCAGGCACTAGCAACACTAGTGAAGGACCATTGATTTCTTTGAGTCCCGAGCAGTCGGGAAAATCATTTTTAGGGCTTTTTTCTACAGCCTTGTCCCGAGAATTCGGGATGCTTCGTTTTGTATCAAGACAAAATGAAGAGGGAGGAGGGCGAGATAACCCATATATTTCCAAAGAAATTTAAGTTTGAAGCAGGACCTTCGTAACGAGCAAAAAAACATTTTGAACCACGGATTAAACGGATTACAGGATGACACGGAAAAAAAGTTCAAAGTTGAATGTTCGATGTTCATCTGTTCAAATCGGCCTTAGAAAAAAATGCGTAAAGAAACGGACGTAATGCAGCGTAAAGAAAGAAATCATACCGCTGATAAATTCAGCACCAGCAACGCTCTTGAAGGAGCATTGATTTCTTTTAGCGTAATGGAGACCGTTTTAGCATTATTTTCGCAGCCGAGAGCTTTTGTTTCTTTTGTCGGTACAAAAGAAAGTAAAGGTTATTTCCAAGCAAAAAATTTATATTTAAAATTATAGAATGACTCAATTAGATAGTTTACTTAAAAAAATTGAAGACCAGTCCTATACAATAGGTATTGTAGGTTTAGGATATGTTGGACTACCCTTGATGTGGACCTTCCACCAGCAAGGAATGCCCGTACTCGGTTTTGACATCGACGATAAAAAAGTCCAAAACCTCAAAAACGGCATCCCATATATTAAACACCTCGGAACCGAGATGATGGAAACCCTCGCCAATTCCGACAAGGCAGACGCCACTACCGATTTTTCCCGCCTCGATGAAGCGGATGCGATTCTCATGTGCGTGCCTACCCCGCTCGACCATCACCGCGAGCCGGATATGAGCTATGTGGAGCAGACCACCGAAACCGTTTCCAAATATTTACGCAAAGGACAGCTGGTGATCCTGGAATCCACCACCTGGCCGGGCACCACCGAGGAGCTGATGATCCCGATTTTGGAGAAGAACTCCGGACTGAAAGCAGGGAAAGATTTTTACGTGGCCTACAGCCCCGAGCGCGAAGACCCGGGTAACCCGGATTTCAACACCGCCAGGATTCCTAAAGTAGTAGGCGGACATGGAGAGGAAGCCCTCAAGCTGGCCACCGCCATGTACGATACGGCTATTGTGCAAACCGTTCCGGTCTCCGACTGCAAGACCGCCGAGGCGGTGAAACTGACCGAAAATATCTTCCGCTCGGTGAATATTGCCCTGGTGAATGAGTTGAAGGTGGTGTACGAAGCCATGGATATTGACGTACATGAAGTGATTGATGCCGCAGCCACCAAGCCTTTTGGCTTCATGAAATTCACGCCCGGACCCGGACTGGGCGGGCACTGTATTCCCATTGACCCGTTCTACCTTACCTGGAAAGCCCGCGAGTTTGAAAAACATACCCGCTTCATTGAGTTGGCCGGAGAGGTGAACACCGACATGCCCCGCTACGTGGTAGAGCGCACCATGCACGCACTCAACACCCATAAAAAAGCCATGAACGGCAGCAAGATCCTCGTGATCGGACTCGCCTACAAACCGGATGTGGATGATATGCGGGAATCACCGACCTTCAAGATCTTTGACCTGCTGAAAAAGAATGGGGCCGAAGTTTTTTATTATGATCCCTATCTTCCAAGCATTCCAAAAAACAGGGATTTTGCTGAATGGACGGGTACAACCTCCGTTGAGTGGAACAAAGCAACTATTTCATCTTTTGACGCAACCATCATCTCTACCAATCATTCCAATATAAATTATGCAGAACTTGCTGAATGGAGTGAGTGTGTTGTGGATACGAGGAATGCGATGAATGGATTAGTGGCTAAAAACGAGAATCATATTTTTAAAGCTTAGATAAGAATCAATGCTAAAAGGAAAATCAATACTAATAACAGGTGGTACAGGCTCCTTAGGGAAAGCTTTAACCGAACATATTTTTAAAACATATCCGGATGTAAAAAGACTAGTAATCTACTCTCGGGATGAGCAGAAGCAGTTCCAGATGGGGCAAGAATATCCTCATGATGATTATCCTCAGATTAGATTTTTTATTGGTGATATTCGAGATGAAAAGCGAATTAAGCGAGCCTTAAAGGGGATTGATTATGTAATCCATGCAGCAGCAATGAAGCACGTTCCCATTGCTGAGTATAACCCTATGGAGTGTATCCAAACGAATGTATTAGGGGCAGAAAATTTAATCAATGCTTGTCTTGAAACAGAAGTTGAGCGCGTAGTGGCCTTATCAACTGATAAAGCTTGTGCACCTATTAATTTATATGGCGCGACAAAATTGACGTCTGATAAATTATTTATTGCAGCAAATAACATAAGAGGATGGAATCCAATAAAATTCTCTGTAGTTCGATATGGAAATGTGATGGGATCAAATGGTTCTGTCATCCCTTTCTTTTTGAATAAACGTAAAGAGGGTGTTCTTCCAATTACTGATCCTAATATGACGCGCTTTAATATTTCTCTTCAGGGAGGAGTGAATATGGTAATGCATGCCTTAGAGCACGCGTGGGGTGGTGAATTGTTTGTCCCAAAAATCCCATCATACCGTATTACAGATGTAGCTGAAGCAATTGGTCCGGATTGCGAAAAACCAGTCATTGGGATTCGCCCTGGTGAGAAAATTCATGAAGAGATGATTACTTCTTCTGATTCTTTCAATACCTATGATTTAGGAAAGTACTATGCAATACTACCTCAAGTACCCCGGTTTAAGCTTGAAGATTTTATCGAGCAGAATAATGCTAAGCCTGTCGAACAAGGGTTTCGCTATAACTCCGGAGAAAATGAAGAATGGGAAACGGTGGAAAGTCTTCGAAAACTCATTAAAGAACATGTAGACCCAACCTTTGAGGTGTAATGAATATGGAAGCAATACCTTATGGTCGACAAGATATCACAGATGAAGACATACAGGCAGTTGTCGAGACTTTAAAGTCGGATTATCTAACCCAAGGTCCACGTATAGCCGAATTTGAAGAAGCTTTTGCAGATTATGTTGGTTCTAAATATGCGGTAGCTATTTCTAACGGCACGGCAGCTCTTCACTTATGTGCAATTGCATTAAATGTAGAAGAAGGAGATAAAGTTATTACAACTCCCATTACCTTTGCAGCCTCCGCCAATTGTGTTCTGTACTGTGGGGGTGAAGTAGTTTTTGCTGAAATTGACCCAGCAACATATCTATTGGATATCAATAAAGTAAGGGAGCTTTTGGAGTCTACACCTAAAGGAACGTATAAAGGAATTATCCCAGTAGATTTTGCCGGGCGAGCCGTTGACCTCGAAGCTTTTCGACAACTGGCAGATGAATATGATCTGTGGATCATTGAAGATGCCTGTCATGCTCCAGGTGGATACTTTACTGATAGCAAGGGCACTAAACAGTATTGTGGAAACGGAAACTTTGCTGATTTAGCGATTTTTTCCTTCCATCCTGTAAAACATATTGCTTCCGGTGAAGGCGGAATGATCACTACCAATGATAAAGAACTATACAAAAAACTTCTCAAGCTCCGTACACACGGTATCACAAAAAACGAGTCTGAGTATAAAAACTCCATAGAGTTCGCAGTTGGGACAACTCAAAATTCAAATCTAAACACTCAAAACTACCCCAACTGGTATATGGAAATGCAGGAGCTCGGGTACAACTACCGAATTACCGATTTCCAGTGTGCATTGGGAACTAGCCAACTTAAGAGAGCGGATGTGGGAATTGAACGAAGAAGGGAAATTGCTGCAACGTATAAAAAAGCTTTTGAAGGAAAAGAGTTTATAAAAGGACAATCAGGTATTGTCGAAGGGCATGCTTATCATCTGTATGTGATTGAAGCAGGAGATCGTTTGGGGCTGTATAATTATCTGAGAGAACAAAGTATTTTTGCCCAGATTCACTACATCCCTTGTCACCTGATGCCTTATTATCGGCAGTTTGGCTGGAAAGAAGGAGATATGCCAAATGCTGAAAACTATTACAAGCATTGTATTAGTTTGCCGATGTATCCTACTCTGACTGTTGAGCAACAGGATTTCGTAATTAATAAGATCAATGAATATTACGGATGAAAAATGTAGCAATCATACCGGCTCGAGGTGGAAGCAAGAGAATTCCACGGAAGAATATCAGAGATTTCCTTGGTAAACCTATCATTGCTTACTCTATTGAGGTGGTGCTGGAAAGTGGCCTGTTTGAGGAAGTAATGGTTTCTACCGATGATGAAGAGATTGCTGAGGTCGCTAAGAAATTCGGAGCAAAAGTTCCGTTCATGAGATCAAAAGAAAATGCAAATGATCATGCTACTACTGTAGATGTAGTTATTGAAGTGTTAAAAACGTATGAGCAACAGGGAAAGAATTTTGAAAGTGGTTGTTGTATCTACCCAACGGCTCCCTTGGTTAAGCGTATTTTTTTAGAAAATGCGTATGAGAGGTTAGTTAATAAAAACTTCAGTACTGTATTTCCAGTGGTAGAGTTTTCCTATCCGATACAACGTTCCCTTAAGCTAAGTGGAAAAGATAAAGTAGAAATGAATTGGCCGGAATATCTGGAGTCTCGTTCACAAGACTTGCTTAAGGCATACCACGATGCAGGGCAGTTCTATTGGTTCAATGTGGAAGGGATTCTTAAAGAGAAAAAACTCTTTGGAAAAAATAGTGGGGCAATTGTATTACCAAGCACCAGTGTTCAGGACATTGACACTGAAGAAGACTGGAAGCTAGCGGAAATGAAAGCAAAGCTGTCCAAATGAAACGGAAAGTATATATACGAACTGATGGAAGTGCTGATATAGGATTAGGGCATATCGTCCGGTGTATGTCACTTTCCCATATGCTGACAAATGATTTTACAATTCGTTTTTATGCATTAGAAATTCCAGATTCTTTAAAAACTGAGATCATTCAAAATGGATGGGAAATAACGGATATTGAGAAAGAATCGGATTTTTTAGAATCACTTTGTGGAAAGGAAATCGTGGCATTGGATGGGTATCAATTTGACTCCGATTACCAAAAACAGATAAAGAGTAAAGGATGCAAATTAGTTTGTATTGATGATTTTCACGATCAGTATTTCTATGCAGACTTAGTGATCAATCATGCTCCTGGAGTGTCAAAAGATGATTATGAGGGAGAGTCATATACAAAATATTTATTAGGCCCTGATTATGCTTTGCTTAGGCCAGAGTTTCTTGATAGTAACTCACAAGCAGAAAAGTGCTCGAAAGGTATAAAGAATATATTCATCTGTTTTGGGGGTGCAGATAGTAAGAATCTTACAGCTAAACTATTATCTTGGCTACCTTCAAAAGGTTACACGGTCACCATTGTACTTGGTAATGCTTACAACCATCAAGATGTATTGAATAAAATAAAAGAAGAAAGAAAGGATTTAGAGATTCATGTCAAAAGCTCTCTTAGTGCGAAAGAGATGAGAAATGAGCTTGAGAAGGCAGACTTAGCTATAGTACCTGCAAGTGGAATTTCATTGGAGGTATTAGTGGTTGGAGTCCCGGCAATTATTGGACATTATACATCCAATCAAGTTGTGATGTATGAAGGGCTGGTATCTAAAAAAGGATTCTATGCAGCCGATGACTTCAGTAAATCTAATTTTTCTATTGCATTAAAAGCTGCCAATGAAAACTATGAGCTTCCCGAACATAAAAACCCTTCCAATATTTCTAAAAGGTTAGAAAGTGAGTTTAAAAAGCTAAGATCTCAAATTGAATTAAGCGTAAGGAAGGCTACAGAAGAGGACATAGATGATCTTTTTGAATGGGCGAATGATCCTGTTGCACGGAAAAATTCTTACAGACAGGAGAAAGTTGAATATGCCTCACATGTGAAATGGGTAGTTAATAAACTTAGTGATTCTGATTGTTTGTTTTTAATATTTGAGAAAATAAAGAGTCAGAAAATTGGATTTGTCAGGTTTGATATAGATGAACATAAAAATTGGATCATTAGCATTAATGTAGCACCTTCACAAAGAGGTAAAGGTTACTCAGTAGAATTGCTAAGAAGAGCAGTTAAATATTTCATTAAAATGAAAGGAAAAAGAGTGGTTTGGGCTTATATAAAGAAAGTAAATATTGCTTCAATAAAAGCATTTGAACGTGCCGGTTTTGAAGTTCAGAAAGAAGTAAGCATTAAAGGTGAAGAAAGTATTTTAATGATATGGAAATAGGAAATTTTAAGATCGGTAGTAAAACATTTATAATTGCAGAATTATCAGCTAATCATGGCCATGATAAGTCTATTGCGATTGAAACGGTAAAGGCGGCAAAAAAGGCAGGGGCAGATGCGATAAAGCTCCAGACTTATCGACCGGATACCATTACTATCGATTGTGATAATAAATATTTTCAAATCAATGACGGCACTCAATGGGATGGGAGAACCTTATATGATTTATATGAGGAAGCTCACCTTCCCTGGGAATGGCATGAGGAGCTATTTAAAGTAGCCAGAGATGAAGGATTAACATGTTTTTCCTCACCATTCGATAAAACAGCCGTTGATTTCCTTGAGGAACTAAATACACCGGCATATAAAATAGCCTCTTTTGAAATACAGGATATTCCGTTAATAGAATATGCTGCTTCAAAGGGAAAACCTATCATCATGAGTACCGGAATTGCCATGAAAGAGGATATTAAACTTGCTATAGATACCTGCCGGAATGTTGGTAATGAAGAAATTATTCTGCTAAAATGTACCTCATCTTACCCTGCTCCAATTGAATTGGCCAACTTGAAAACGATGGTTGATATGAAAGAGCGATTTGGTGTTGAAGTGGGGCTTTCTGACCATACGCTTGGAAACACTGTTCCTGTGGTAGCGACCAGCTTGGGGGCAAAAGTTATTGAAAAACACTTTATTCTTGATAAATCAATAGGTGGTCCTGATGCAGACTTCTCCTTAGACTTGAAAGAATTTAGTTCAATGGTCAAAGCGGTAAGGGACGCTGAAATGGCGTTGGGAGAAGTGACCTACGAACTTTCTGAAAAGGTGGAAAAGAATAAGAAATTTGCCCGTTCTCTTTTTGCTGTGAAGGATATTAAGAAAGGGGAGAAATTTACGGAAAAGAATGTAAGATCGATAAGGCCAGGATATGGATTGCATCCAAAATATTTAAAGGAAATATTGAAGAATGAAGCTTCGAATGATATTGAAAGAGGTATTCCTATCACTAATCAACTTATAGCCAGAAATTGAAAGAGAAATTTATGATCAAGAGAAGGAAATGAAAAAATCACTTCTCTTAAATACTATAGGATCTGTTACTGATAAAGGCTTGCCATTTTTTATTGTCTTTATTGCTAATAAATATATGAATACTGATGAGTTTGGGTTTTGGGCTTTGTATGCACAATATCAAATTGCTGTAAGCACAATTATCTTTAGCCCTATATACAATAAATTTATGAGAAAATTTGGGGTTGGGGAAGAAAGTGTGATAAATTTAAAAATTTATCATTTTAAACTAGTATCTGTCTTAACATTAATCAGCGCTTTTCTGTTTGGGTATTTCTACAATATAAGTATCATAGATATGATTTTATTGTTTTTGTATTCATTGTTATTTGTTTTATATAATTATCTTTCAATACAGTTTAGATTTTTTAGTAAAGAACTATATTATGCTACACATTCTTTATTAAGATTATTTTTAGTGGCTGCCGGGATTGTTAGTGTTATCTATATTTATGGATCTCTGAAATTAGAAGTTTTACTTTGGCTTCTTATACTATCTCATATTCCAATTTTAATAGCATCGATAAAATATCTGTCTATAATAATTAAAAAGGGAGATGTTTTAGAATATATTCACTTAGCAGGATATGGAACGACATCTACTTTAATCAATGGAGTAGAAAAATTTACTTATTCAATTGTTGGTTTATCTCTGACTGAATTAGGTTATTATAATTTAGTTTACACCCTGTCATCTTCACCAACTATACTTGTTGAGACGTTAAAAAAAACATTTCATCCAGATATTTATAAGAATGTTGGAAAGGGAAAATCGATACTTTCTGGATTTTCTAAATTATCTAAAATGCTGTTGTTGCTACTTGCAGTAGGTCAATTAATAATACCAATAGTAGCGTATTATATGTTGACTTATTTAAATTTAATTAATGAAGAATTCTATAAATATCCATTTGTCACAGATATTTTAATATTGTCATTTGGCTTTGTGTTATATAATTACTTTCATTTTGTAAACCCATATTATTTTGGAAATAAAAAAAGCCCTGTATTGATAATTATTCAATTGTTTTCTGTGACTGTTTTCATTCTCTTCAGTTTAATGTTGGCATTATTCTTTACTGATCTAAACAGTTTAAGATCTGTTGTAATATCAAAATCAGTAATGATTTCTTTAGTTTTCATTTTGAGCTTTACATTTTATAAAGTTACAACAGCGAGAAAGACTAAATGAATTATAAATTAAAAGATTGCTTCAGGTATACCGAGGAAAGATTTAACGATTATGCTGAACTATCATATCATATTCCACAGATTATTTTTAACACATTATATTATGCAATAAAAATACTTCATATTTTTGGTGTTTCGAGGCTTTTAAAGTCAATGGCTACTAAACAAATTTCAAAATTTGATTTAAGTAATGATGAAGTTGTTAAATTTGTATTAACTAAAAACCAGTTTCAAGTTGCCGATTTTATAAATAAAAATAGAATTGATTATCCAATTATTGGATTAGGTTTTTCACACAAAACGGTAGATCTGAGCATAAACAAAGTTCAGCTTTTACTTTTCTCTTTATATTCTTGGGATAAAATTGAATATCTTTATAGAGAAGCTAAAAGTGATGACTTGTTGTTAAAAAATAATATCAGGTTATTCGAGTTTATTGGAATATCAAACGTTTTGGATTTGCTACCGAATTTCAAGGTGGCCATTAAATTTAATGATCATGGCCCACACAGTACTTATCTCTTTGATAAGTTGAAAGAGAAGAATACAAAATGTGTATTTATTCAGCACTCCACTACCGGTAAGTATATGCCTAATATTTTATATCATGATCTCAATTATTTGTTTAGTCAACAATCAGCAGAACATTATGATAATAAAGACAATCGTGTTAGATTCATTTTGGGTTGTGACCTTAGGATAAAAAAATTAGAATTTGAGATTACACATGAAAGTGAAGGCAACGCAATATTAATTGCTACAAATGAATTAGATAGGTTAGAACCTGTCATAGAGTGTATCGAAAAGCTTAAAAAAGCATTTCCTGAACGGAAAATTATATACAGACCTCATCCAAGAGACAAAAGAAAGCTAAAAACTAATTTGGTTGATGAAATTTCTAATAAGAAACTTCCTGTCGATTTAGCTCGTTCAGAGATGGTTTTAACTAATGAAAGTGGGATAGCATTGGAAGCATTGGCTGTGGGTAAATTTTTTTATAAATGTTCTTTTTTTTCAAAGAATATTGATAATTATGGTTTTTTAGAAAATGAATTAATTCAAAATCATTTTCAGAATATCGATGAATTGATTAAAGCAATAAGTAACAAAGAAATTACTTATAGCAAATCTAAATTACAGCATTTTGTAGGGAATTTGGATACATTCAATGAAACGATGATTTTTTTAAAAATGGAAATTAATCAATTAAAATCATGAAATACTTTATATCTGAAATCAAATACAAACTCAATGAGTTTTTGCAAGCAAATCCAGAGGGCTCTATCTATAAAGATGTTAAGAAGAATGGGTTATCTTTATTAGAAGGATTTCTAACTGAAAAAAAATGTGAAAAGCTTAAAAATAGTTTTGATAAAACGTTAGAACAAAATTCTGAACTTTTTTGGAAAGACAATACAGATAGCGATGTTCGTTTTTTTGGTATTGATCTTTTAAATGATGACTTTAAAGAACTTTTTCAAGATGATAGATTGACTGAGGTTTTTAAAAAATACATTGACCAGTTCAAACGGTATAGATTTATAATGGCTAATAGAACCAAGTTTGTTCCAGGAAATGAAGGAAGTGGTGGGGGGTGGCACAGGGATTCTATCAATAGAAGACAGTTAAAGTATATTGTATATCTAAATGATGTCACAGAATATAACGGTGCATTTGAATATCTCGCTGGAACCCACAATGCATCTGACAAATTTAAGATCAATAATTATCTTGGAATTTCTAAATCAGAAACTAGATATAAAGATGATGAAATCAATAAAGTCAAAGAGAAGTTTCCCGAATATAAATCAGTAATTTGTGAAGCCAAGAAAGGTTCAGTGATAGTTGTTGATACGAGTGGGATTCATAGGGGAAGACCTCTTAATGAGGGTCATAGATATGCAATAACTCAATATATGAGTGATACTGAAATTTCGGATGGCTTAAAAAAGCAAATTAAACTAGAAGTTGAAAACAAGTACTATTTAGATAAATTTGCAAAGAATTAAACTTTCAAAAAGTGCCTACAGAGTGTGGGGGATAGTTTATATTGTGTTTTTTGTTGTTCCGATGATTGCACATTTATACTCACCTGAGGCATTTTCATTATATTTTTCAGAGTATGACCATATTGAGAATAGCTTATATGTAGTTTTGTTTTTTGTTATAACTGCTATTTTCTATAAACAAAAAGTGTATTTGCCTTTAATTTTCAAGAAGATTCCAAATCTATATGAAAAAAGACTGTTAGTTTATTTACTAGTTTTACTTTACTTATTCTCTTCCGTATATTTTTCATTAAAATATGGTATAAATTTTAGGCATAAAAGCAATCTTTCCGAAGAAGGTTTTATACCAATTATGTTATTTGCTTTGTCAATATTGTCAAAAAATTATTTGTTGTATTTAATATTTAAGAAAATTTTTGGATTTACGATTAAAGCGAGAGAGAAAATTGTTGTTACAATAATAATATTTTCAATTATTATGTCGTTCAATGCTAGTCAAGATGTGCTATTTATTGGTGCTGGACTTTTATTACTTTTTAATAGTTTAAATTTTGTATGGAAGAACAAATCCATTAATAATTTTAAAAATGTAATAAAAGATCTTAATTATAAGATTATTCTTACATTGATTTCTGTCTTGGTGGTGTTGGGAGGGTTTTTAAATAAAAGAGGATTTGAAGGGACGGTTGATTTATTAAAAAAGGAAAATATATCGAATACTCTCTTAATTACAATACAAAGAATAAGTGTGCATTATTTTTCAGTAATTGTTAATGCGGAATATTTGGAATCTGATGAAGAGGAGAAAGTACTCTCGGGGATGTTTGAGAAAATTAAATATAGAGGATGTGTATTAATAGGAAATGATTGCAGAAAAACTGATGTAGGAAGTGTTAGTAATTTAAATGCAGAAAGAATAAATCCATATCAAGTAAGGGTTGATGCTGGTGCTACACCAGGTCTTATAGCGTCAGTTTTTTTCTTCCCTAATTTATTAATCGGGTATTTATTTGTGACTATGTATTGGGTATTCTTGATGTCCTTATTTTCCCATGTTTTAAATAATAGGTTCGATCACTTAAGTTGGTCGGGCGCAGTGCTAATCGCATTTTTATCGCTTATAGTTTTTTTCCCAAGTCCTGTTGATATGTTAAATATATTTTCAAAACCATTCATCGGATTTATTTCATTTTATTTTACTTGTCTTTGGTTTATTAATCTAAAGAAAAAACATGAATCGATTTTAATTTTTAACTCACAAGCTTGAAAATTGTAAATTTCATACATATTGGGCCGGGAAGAAGTGGGACAACATATATTTATGAAGCTTTAAAGCATCATAATGATATTGTTTTACCAATAATCAAGGATCTTAATTTTTTTAATGAGAATTATAAAAAGGGAATTGATTGGTACCACTCTAAATTTGATGATGTAAAATCAGGGAAATACGGCGAACTCTCAAATAAGTATTTTTACAATAATAAGGTAGCAGAAAGAATCTATAACTATAATCATGACATTAAAATAATTACGGTTTTAAGAAACCCATACGAGTTTATTTTATCAGCGTATAACTATAGAAAAAAATCTGGAGAATTGCCCCCAGAAATCAGTTTTATCGAAGCCGTATCTCAACAACCGGATTTACTTAAAAATTGTGAATATGAAAGGTTACTAAATCCCTACATAAATAAATGGGAATCTGATAAACTTTTTATAAGATTATTTGAAGATTTTAAAAATGATCAAGCTAATTTCTTTGATGATTTAGCTAAATTTTTATCAATAGAGAAATTTTCTCAATTACCGGAGAAGAAAGTAAATCCGAGCGGTAAACTGCGTTTTGGTTTTTTATGGAAAGTTGCAAATTGGAGTGCTAATAAATTAAGAGAACTTGAATTTTATAGAATCATGAATTTTGCTAAACACAATTCATTTATAAGAAAGATTGTCTATAAAGATAAAAACAGGGAAGATGATATAACTGAAAATATATTTTCTAATGAATTGATTGCTCAAATTAATTCCGAAATTGAAAAGTTAGAAAAATTACTTAATAAAGATTTAGGGGATTGGAAAAAATAAATGACCAATAAGATAACTGTTATTTGTCCAGTATATAATGAAGAAAGTTATATAAAAGACGTATTAGAATTTTGTGTAAAATCTGAACCTAAAAACAAAGAGATTATATTTATTGATGGAGCTTCGGAAGATAAAACGGTAAATATTATAAGGGAATACCAAGCAATTTACGATAACATCAATTTGTATCATAATCCTGATCGATATGTTCCTTTTGCTCTAAATAAAGCCTTAAAATATGCAAAAACCAATTTGATTGTACGGATAGATGCTCATACAAAGTACGCTGATGATTATTTCTTGACTATTCTAAAAACATTTGATGAAATAGATGCAGATATTGTGGGGGGACCCTATCGAATAGCATATAAAAATCAGTTCCAAAAAGTTGTAGGAATTGCTATTTCAAGTAAGGTAGGGGTTGGTGGCAGTAAGGTGCACGATATTAGCTTTCGTGGATATGTTGATAGCGTGGCATATGGGGCTTGGAAAAAAGGGTTATTTGATGATATCGGTTACTTTGATGAAAGATTAATGCGTAATCAGGATGATGAACTTCATTACAGGGCAAAAAGCAAAGGGAAAAAGATTTTCTTGAATCCTGATATTAAACTCTGGTATTATCCTAGAGAAACTTATTCTTCATTATTTCGACAATATTACCAATATGGCTTATTTAAACCCTTAGTTATAAGAAAGGTGAAATCAGAAATAAAACTAAGGCATATAATTCCATTATTATTTGTTATTTATTTATTTGTTTTACCTATTAGTATAATGTTGTTTTCTATTTATTTAGTTATTCCTTTATTGATTTATTTAGTCCTAATTTTAGGGTTTTCTTTGATACAAAAGGAAATTAATTTTTTGGATAAAATGAAATTAGTAATTATTACTTTTCTTATTCATTTTGGATATGGACTTGGTTTTTTACTTGGGATTAAAAAGTTATTTAAATGAAAGTAGATTTTTCGCCTCCCTATATAGATTCAAATGTTAAAGAACATATAAATGATGTATTAGAGTCCGGTTGGATAACTACTGGGCCTAAAACAAAATTATTGGAAGATAGCATTGCAAAGAAATATGATATCCCTGCATGTGTAGGGGTGAATTCCTGGACATCTGGTGCAATATTATTCATGAAGTGGTGGGGTATAGAAGAGGGAGATGAAATAATAATTCCAGTCTATACTTATGCGGCAACAGCTCTTGCAGTAATACATGCTGGAGGAGTTCCTGTAATGGTAGATGTCAAAGATGATTTTACCATAGATGAAAATGCAGTTAAAGAGGTAATTTCAGAAAAGACAAAAATTATTATGCCCGTGGATATCGCAGGTATTACAGCAGACTATGAAGCCTTAAACAGGATTGTAGAAGAGAAAGCTATAGTTGAAAAATTTAGGCCTCGAAACAAAAAGCAAAAAGATCTGGGCAGAATATTAATATTGAGTGATGCTGCACATTCTTTAGGAGCCAAATTTGAAAATAATTATTCAGGTACCTTGTGTGATGTTACCATATTTTCACTTCATGCTGTGAAAAATGTTACCTCTGCTGAAGGGGGGATCATTGCATTAAATTTACCTAAACCTTTCGAAAATGAGCAATTGTATGCAGAGTTGAGAAGGTTTTCACTTAATGGGCAGACGAAGGATGCTTTTACGAAATCCAAAGGTGGCAACTGGAAATATGATATTGTAGAAGCAGGAATGAAATGTAATATGCCTGATTTAAATGCAGCTTTAGCTTTAGGTCAATTTGAACAATATGATGAGCTTTTAGATAAACGTAAATCTATATATTCAATTTATAATATTTTTTTTCAGGCAAAAGAATGGGCGTCTGTTCCTAAGTATGATTCTAAAATTAAATCAAGTTATCATCTTTATCCAGTGAGATTAAAAGTAACTGAAAAGGAAAGAGATGCCATAATTGATTATGCAGCAAAACAAGAAGTTTCAGTGAATGTGCATTTTCAACCACTTCCTTTGCTGACATATTTTAAAAGCATGAAAAATGTTCATTCGTATGATAATGCACTAAAACTATATCGAAAAGAAATAAGCTTGCCTATTTACCCTCAGTTATCAGAGGAACAAGCTCATTTTGTATGTAAAACTATTGAAGAAGGATATAAAGCAGTTGTTGAAAAATGAAAATACTGTTCGTGAGTTTTCACAGAGAAGGGGTTGAAACACTTAAATTTTTAAAAAAAAATGATAATGTTGAATTAGTAGGATGCTTATCGCTTACGGTCTCATCGAGCATGAATAAAAGTGGTACCTATAATTACAAAAACTTATGTGAAGAATTGTCAGTCAAATATTTTGAATGCAATCACATAAATGACCAAGTAACAAAGGCATTAATAAAGGATCTTGAACCGGATGTTTTAATGGTAATAGGTTGGGGACAGATATTGGATCAGGAAGTGCTGGATATTCCGAAAATAGGAACAATAGGAGCTCACGCTTCACTTTTACCAAAATATCGTGGTAGTGCTCCAATAAATTGGGCATTAATCAACGGTATCGATAAAACCGGTAATACCTTAATGTGGCTCGATAAGGGAATTGATAGTGGGAAAATAATTGATCAAAAGACTTTTGAGATAAATAATTATGACTCATGTGAAACACTTTATCTGAAAGTAGCCAAATCAAATAAAGAAATGGTCGAGTCAAAATTGGCAGAGATTCAAAAAAATGGAAGAATTGGGCAAGAACAGGAACACGACGATTCTGATCTTTTGCCAAGAAGAAGACCGGACGACGGCAAGATAAATTTTAATACCAATCCTGAAGTCTTATATAATTTTATAAGAGCACTTACAAAACCATACCCAGGAGCTTATTTTGTATTTGATAACCAAAAATTTGTTGTATGGAAAGCGTCTTTTTCTCCTAATACAGATTTAAATGTAGTCTCTGAAAAGGAGTTTAGTATAGGTGATATTATAGAACACACATATTCATTTACAGAAGAACTTTGTGGTATTAGAGTTAAATTAGAGAGTGGTTCAATTGTTTTTCATGAGCTTGAAAAAAATGAAGACATTTTCAAAGGTAAATCTTTGCATGATAGATTCCCCAAAGGAGTAAATATTAATGGATAAAAAGAAAGTCTTAGTTATTGCTGCGCACCCCGATGATGAAATATTAGGTTGTGGTGGTGTAGTAGCGTTGCATACAGAAAAAGGTGATCATGTGACCTCATTGATAGTTTGTGAGGGTGATTCATTAAGATATGATGACAAAACTGAGGAACACCAAAGTCAAATTTATAAAGCAGCTGAGATTTTAGGCGTAAAGGATGTTATATCTCTAAAATATCCCGATCAAAAGTTAGAAACGGTTGTTCTCACAGACTTGATTGATCCCATATTAGATGTGGTTAGAGAGGTTGAGCCAAATATTGTTTACTGTCAATATGGGGGAGATGTAAATCAGGATCATAAAATATTATTTGAAGCCATATTAGTGGCAACAAGGCCAACAGAAGAATTTATTGAAGTTGTCTATGCTTTTGATACAGCATCTTCAACAGAATGGGGTTACCCTCGGAATTTTATACCTGACACTTGGATAGATATTTCTTCTACATTAGGGGTTAAAATTAAAGCTATGGCTGAGTATAAAACAGAGTTAAGAGAATACCCTCATCCTCGTTCACTAAAAGCACTAGAGAATAAAGCCTATGCATGGGGTAATCAGTGTTTAATGGAATCTGCAGAAACTTTTATGACAATTCGAAGAGCACTCCGAAATGGTAAAGTGTATTAGATTTATTTTTTCTCTAATATTGATTATTAGTCTCTCTCCTTTATTTCTAATCGTTTCATTAGGAATTTTTTTAAGCGATCCAGGTAAAACATTATATGAAGCTCGAAGAGTTGGATTGGATGGTAAAGTATTTACCCTATATAAATTTAGATCCATGAAAAATTTCAAATCTGGGTCTAAGATCACATCAAAAGATGATGATCGAATTTTTTGGTTTGGAAAATTTATTAGAAAAACTAAAATAGATGAATTACCTCAGCTTATTAACATATTGAAAGGGGATATGGCTTTTATTGGTCCAAGGCCGGAAGACGAAGATATAGTAAAAGATTACTATGATGATTTTTTGAAAAAATCTCTGAAAGTAAAACCAGGTTTAGCAAGTCCTGGAAGTATTTTTAATTATACTCATCTTGAGGATCTTATTGACGACCAAAACGCAGAAGAAATTTATTTCGATAAGATTTTGAAAGTTAAGGTAGGGGTTGATGTACTTTACTCGCAAAACAAGAACATCTTTTATGATTTGAAGATTTGTTTTAAGACTATTTCAGTAATAACTCAAATGACCTTTGGACGAAAAAAATTTGAATATCCCCAAGAGTATTTGGATCTTATAGAAAGTCACAGTATAAGTTTATAAATTTGTCGGCTTCCCTAAAATTCGTCTGTCAGCTTCCCTAAAATTCGTCCGGTCTAAAGTAGAAAAACTCTTACTTTGAGCCCCTCCCCATTTATGTACCAGTTAAAAGTAGAGAATCGGACGTGATTTGATGTTTGTTAAGGTACTCATTCGGAGTTAAATCTCCGAGTGAACTATGAGGGCGAAAACTGTTGTATTCCTGTCTCCATGTCTCAATTTTTTCCTGAGCATCGGGTAGTGATAAAAACCAGTGAAGGTTTAAACACTCATCGCGAAAGCTCCCATTAAACGATTCAATATAGGGGTTGTCGGTTGGTTTTCCAGGCCTTGAGAAATCTAAGATAACTTGGTTATCGTAGGCCCATTGGTCGAGGATTTTAGAAATAAATTCACTTCCATTATCTACCTGAATGCGAGCAGGCACCCGGTTATATTGACTGCAAATAGATTCCATGACCTGCTTGACATCGGAGTGTCGGCTTCCCCAAAAACTGGGCCAGTTAAAAGTAGAATATTCGGGTTAATTTAAGAGTTCTATCGGTGTTTTATACCCCAAAGATTTATGGGGTCGATGGTGGTTATAATCGTACATCCATTGCTTGGTTTTGGTCCGCACTTCATCCAGAGTTTTAAACACATATGCATTCAGCAGTTCTTGCCGCATACTTCCATTCAAACGTTCGATATACGCATTTTGCGTAGGTTTACCCGGCTGGATAAAGGCTAAGGTGATTTGGTGCTGCTTACACCACTGATCAAGTTTTTGGGAGATAAATTCCGGGCCGTTATCCACCCGGATCATATTCGGAAGCCGACACAAGCAGTTTAAATTCGCCAAGGAGTATGAAGCAGGACCTTGGAAACAAGTGTAATCGGGCGGTTCTCACTGACATTAGGAACGAGGGCTTATTGAAGACAAAAATATTCTGCACTCTCCAAAAAAGGGAAGGAACTCACTTTGTGCTTATGTATCAAAAAAGGGAATGCCGACGAATTCCCGAAAAGACGCAAAATCAATTTAAGATATTTAAATATTTAACGTGCTCAGCTTTATTTATTATTTAATAATAAGTACATTTATTTTTTATAAAAAAACGTGGGTAACTTTTTGGGTGAATAACATATTAAAGGTTTGAAATAGGTTTTATATGCTACTAAAATATCTGTTAGATAAAAGATATTGGGTTAAAATTTTAACAGACAGTTTGTATTGGGGCTTGGCTACGTTCATTGCATATTGGCTCAGGATTGAAGGTGATATAGTTAATCACCTGGGGGAGATTTCAATTGTAGCCTTGAGTGTATTTCCTCTAAAACTATTTTCGATTTACATTTTTGTACATCATCGCCGCTCATGGCAATATTCAAGTATTCGGGATCTTTTCAGCCTTGCTAAGAGTGTTGGTGCCGTAAGTACCATATATTTTTTGACGGCTATTGTTGCGCGAGAATTTATTTTCTTACCGCTGAGTGTACCTGTTATTGAAGGAATCATCGCCTTTTTAGGACTTGGTGCAATAAGGTTTTTTGTCCGGGTATATCTAAGGGAACATTACCAAAGCCCCAAGAAGAAAAAAGAGTATAAAAAGGTACTGATTGCGGGGGCTGGTGATTCGGGCACAATGATAGCTCGGGAAATGCTTAGGCACCCTAAAACAGGATTAGTACCGATTGCCTTTCTGGATGATGCTTTGGCTAAATGGAAGCAAAAAATTATGGGCATTCCGGTTGCAGGTCGGGTTTCGGAAATGAGTGAAATCGCTACCTCATATGGTGCCGATGAATTGATCATTGCCATGCCATCTGAAACCGGGGACACCATTCGCAGGGTTGTAGAAGAAGCACGTAAATGTGATCTTCCCCATCGAATAATTCCGGGTTTCCATGATTTGATTAGCGGTCGGGTAAGTATAAATCAGCTCAGGAAGGTGGATGTTGAAGATTTACTTCGCAGAAAGCCGGTTCAGTTAGATACTCAAAAGATTAAATCATATGTGAAGGGAAGACGGATTTTAGTTACAGGGGCCGGTGGTTCCATTGGTTCAGAGATCGTAAGACAGGTTTCTCGTTTCGAACCGGAGTCTATTATATTGTTGGGTAGAGGCGAAAATAGCATTTATCATATCGTCAGAGAAATGAATGCAGATTTTTCTCACATAAAAAAACATATAAAAATTGCGGATGTCCGGGATATTGATACTCTTGAGAAGATCTTTGAAGAGATTCAACCGGAGGTAATTTTTCATGCAGCAGCTCATAAACATGTCCCATTAATGGAGCAGAATCCTGCTCAAGCGATTTTTAACAATGTTGGAGGAACTAAAAACCTCACAAACTTGGCCTTGGATTTTGGAGTTAAATATTTTGTGAATATTTCTACTGACAAGGCCGTTAATCCGACTTCTGTGATGGGGGCCAGTAAAAGGATCGCAGAATATGTTGTGCAAAATGCTTCGAAGAAAGCAGCATCGGATCAGTATTTTGTGTCAGTCAGGTTCGGAAATGTACTGGGAAGCCGGGGTTCAGTTATCCCTGTTTTCAAGGAGCAGATCCGTAAAGGAGGGCCTGTTACCGTTACACACCCTGAGATGATCCGATACTTTATGACTATTCCGGAAGCTTCTCAATTAGTATTACAAGCAGGAGCTCTCAACCAAAATGGGTCCGTATTTGTATTAGACATGGGCGAGCCGGTTAAGATTCTGGACATGGCTAAAGATTTAATTCGGTTATCAGGGTTAGAACCAGAAAAAGATATTAAAATTAAATTTTCCGGTATACGTCCCGGCGAAAAGTTATTTGAAGAATTGCTTACCTCTGAAGAAGGTACAGATATTACCAATTTCGAAAAGATCATGGTAGCACGTAAGAACGGGATGTCAGAGCGGTTTGAATCTAAACTTGACCGGCTTTTTGAAACAACACGCCAAGGAAATCCGCAGGCAATACGCTCTATGATCTATGAATTGGTCCCAACATTTAAAGGCTTTAGAAAGCAAGAAGCCGGTGGTAAAGTAAAGAATTGAGTTAGCTAACCAATTCACACATTTTCGGTTCAGCCAAGAGGAGGCCGCAGATACCGGGAGAAGCAGTGAGCTCGAATTCGCCCGGGGGTGGAGGGGTTTTGTAGCCAAGGCTTGGGATTCTGATAATTGCCAGGAATCCCACTACCACCACACAAATGATGGTAAAGATGAGGCAGAGCCTGCCTTTGTCGGCAGTCAGGCCTCAACAGGATTACGCGGCAGAGCAGCGTAACCAGTCCATTCGCTCCCACGCAGAGCGTAGGAGCGAGTGTAGAATTCACTTCAATACTCGGAATTGAATGTTCTACGGTTCGATATTCATAGAGTCCTCCCTTGAGGGAGGTGTTCAGCACATAATCAAATTATGTGGTGAACGGAGGGTTTAAGCCAAGGCCCGTGATGCCTGAAACCACCAAGAACCCCGCCACGCCGACAGTTCAGCCGGCTCGTTCCAAAAATTCTGATCTACGCACAGATTCGACACATTGGACTAATCAATAATTGCTTAAGCCATTGTTGAAAAATCCATAACTGCATAAAAAACAAACTATACAAAAGGTATACTTGTCAAACTTAACATGTGTAAACTACTTTTGAGTTTTCGCAGGTGCACTTATATTACAGCTGAAGTAAATAACCAATTGTAATAATTGATTTCAGTTTATATAACTCATTTCAATTGTTACGAAAATGCTGTGTAGCAGGGATTCAAAAGCATTTTTATGCTGTAGTGGGGTGTTGCAAATGATTAACTGGAATACGATGTAATCAGTGACAAACTCGCCTCTCTCATTATTCTTGCTCCCCGAAAAGATCTTTTGAAATTTTACCAAAAAAAATAGCCCGATCGCGTGGTAGCGCAACCGGGCTTAAGCTTCCAGGCCTTCTAAAGAAATTTAGAAGGTCTTTTTTATGGGGTTTCGGTCCCATCACCGCTTTCGTCCGTACCGGAACTATCTAAGGTTCCATTGGGGTCGTAGGTAACCGGTCGGTTATTATTGAACTTGCTCTTTCGAGTGCCTCCCACCTTCTGATACTCCAGAGAATCCTTACCGAAGAATCCTCCAATCAGAAATAAGACGCGCTCGTTGGCATCATTCAGTTGTCGTTCTAACTTATCCAGAATATCCCGCTGTTCATCAGCTCTTTTCAAATACGAATTGTATTTGCGAAGAACCTCAGATGTCTCTTCGTACAACGCATTGTAGTTGTCCAGGTCGAAGCCTGAGCCAAAATCGATCTCGCGATCAATTTCACTCAATCCGACCAAACGAAGGTTAGCGGTTTCCAGGCTACGGGATCGCTTTTTCTTAAGCAGAGCCATTGTGTTTTTTCCTCTGTAGGTTTGTTTTGGTTAATTCCGATTTTTTAAACCGGCCGGAAGTTTACCGGTGCTTATTGGCATACAGCCAAACCTTTAATTAAATAAACCCAAACAAAACAAAACTTTGCAGAGGACTTCGGACTAAGTAGAAGGATCTCTGTACCAAGTAATAAGATCTCTGAATTAAATAGCGGGATCTGTCTGCTAAATAATGAGAACCTCACACTAAGCAGTGAGATCACTGAATAAAGCAGCGAGTACTCTACACAAAGTAGAATGAACTCTGAACTAAGCCGTAGGTTCTCAACACTAAGTAAGGGGATCTTTGAACTAAGTAACATGTATCGCTAAGTAAGTACCAAGATCAATGAACTAAGCGGCAGGTATTCTAAACTAAGTAACGAGTATCTGTCGATAGTCAATTAGATCTCCGAACCAAATCCTGAGTAAGTATCACTAAGTCAAATAACAACATTCAAACAGCACGTACAACGCTGTAAGTACCTGCTCCTTAATAATCTGCAATACTCGGTCACTTTGCAACTGCATTAAGTGCAATTTTATCAACAAATTTTAGACACATATGCTGAGTTCAAAATAATTTTAAATGATTGAAGAGTAATTATTTTTATAAGTAATTGATTACATTTATAATAAAGGGGATAGACTATTTTCAAAAACAACTGAAAGTTAAAGAATTCTAATGTTTTAGCCGGAAGATTATACCGGTTTTTGTGGAAAACCTTGTGGATATGTGTTGAATATGTATAGCTTTATTTATTCAAACTGCGAATAGTTCAAATTCATTTGAACTCAATTGTGCGTGAAAATGTGAAAAAATTGATAAAGAGAATAGTTGTTATCGGTTGAGGATATCAGCGCGTATGCAACTATCCCACACCCCACGAAATTCAAAAAAGGAACGGCTTTTTTGAATTGATCTCCCCTCCCCCGAAATTCGGGACGCAAGCGCAAGGGGAGACTTTCCGAAGTGGAGGAAAAAATATTACTTCAATATTCGAAAATGAATGTTCTACGGTTCGATATTCAAGGCGTCCTCCCTTGAGGGAGGTGCCGAAGAGAGCGAATGCGAACGCAGGCGGAGGGTGTAAACCGTAGCACGGCTCGCTGAGCCGCATAACCGAAACGAATGACTTTGTCCGGGCGGAACAGGAACTCAACTCCACCCACTATGTCATCTCGACCAAAATGAAGCGATCCCGAGAATTCGGGAGAGCGTAATGCAGCGGAGAGATCTGCGGAGGGTACTATGGGCAGTGAGCGAGCAATGCCAACACCGAAGATATCTCCACTCCGTTCTCTCGCCTTTGGGACTCTTTCACTCCGGTCGATATGACAAGGCGGTGGAGAGAGTGTACTCCTTGCTTGATGTTCTTAACTATCCAACACACTGCTCTAACAGATAAAGCAGCAAGTCCTATGCCAGCTGAAACTGGAACCGGGAGGTTCCCAGATGCATTACGAACGAGCCGTTCGTAACGAGAACAACTGAAACCGGGAGGAATCAAACTCCATCCATCACCCCGCTCACGCCAATAAGATACTGAGGCCTGCCCTGGCAGAGCGGAATGATGGATTCCATTCTCCCCAAAGCCCAACAAAGCTCCCTTACCCTGACGCGTTTAAATCATGTACCAAGCAGGCCACCG
This sequence comes from Gracilimonas tropica DSM 19535, assembly GCF_000375425.1. Classification (GTDB taxonomy): domain Bacteria; phylum Bacteroidota; class Rhodothermia; order Balneolales; family Balneolaceae; genus Gracilimonas; species Gracilimonas tropica. Next base: position 25,706 of record NZ_AQXG01000001.1, read on the forward strand.
GTCAAATAGTAAATCCGGCAAAGAAATAACCACCCCATGCGTTAGGGCAAGGGCGGGGGGATTGGGTTCGGAGATGCCGGAAGAGGCACGCAGCCTGAATTCGCCCGGGAGTATGAAGCAGGTTCAATGTTCAATTCTTCCTTTAATCACAGAAAGAATATTCGTATCATTCATGCTTCATAAAAAATGGATAGACAGCACGTGAACGAAGAGCAAAAACATTCAGATAAGGGGCACGGTTCGGATCAACCTGAGAAGAAGAAAAAGAAATCCGGACAAGAGGAATTCCCGCTGCAAGAGTACCGCCTGGTGCCCGTTGAGGAATGGGAAGAAGACCGGATCGGTGAACGTGAGATCGACCTGATTGAACTGGCCAAATATATCTGGGAAAATCGAGTCACCATTTACAAATTTGTTGCTGTAGGGGTGGTATTAGGATTGGCCGTTGCTTTATTGAGCCCTAAGGAGTACGTAAGTGATGCCACTTTGATGCCTGAATACAGTACAGAAAGTCAGGGAAGTGCTTCCAGTTTATTACAACAATATGGTGGACTGATTGGGTTAAGCGGTGGAACCTACAACTCAGCCAGCAATGCCATTCGGGTAAATTTATATCCAAAGATTGTATCCAGTTTAAGCTTTCAGAAAAAAATTGCAGATCAGGAATTCTATTTCCCTGAATACGACACCACCGTTTCACTGATGGATTATTATTTAGAAGTGCAATCACCCGGTTTTTTTGGATATTTGAGAATGTTCACCATCGGGTTGCCCGGAACGATCATGAATGCTGTTTTTTCCGAAGAACAGGAAAAGAGTTCCTTAACCCAGGCAGCAGGGGAAAATATGATCATTTCATTAACAAAAGATGAGATGGAGGTAATCAAATATCTTAGGGAACAAATTTCTGCCAGTTTAGATGAAGAATCCGGCATTGTGACGGTGAGAGCAAGAATGGGTAATCCACAAGTTGCCGCAGAAGTCGCAAAACTTACCATTGATGAACTTACTGAGTACCTAACCGATTATAGAACAGAGAAAGTACTTCGGGATTTAGAATTCATAGAAGAACAGCTTGCCACCGCCCGACAAAGATTCAGAGAGGCCCAGCTTGCCTTAGCAGAGTTTGATGACAGTAATAAAGGAAATTTAACTGCACGGGCATCTACTGAACGCCAACGCCTGCAATCTGAATATGATATTGCGTTTAATTTGTACAACAGTTTATCTCAACAGTTTGAAGAAGCTAAATTGAAAGTCCAGGAAGAGACACCCGTATTTAAAGTACTGCAACCCGTGCAGGTACCGGTAGAGGATGAGACGAGTGGGGCTTTTATAGTTATTGTTTGTGTAATGCTTGGTGGAATATTAGGTCTGAGCTTTATTTTTCTAAAAATTTTCTTATTGGATACTTTTAAAAATTATAGCTGAACTGTATGTTTAAAAGAAGCAGAATTTATGTAGCTGGTCATAGGGGTATGGTAGGCTCAGCCATTATCGAGAACCTTAAAAATAATGGATACTCAAACTTGATAACGGCTTCAAGTCAGGAATTAGATCTGCGGGATCAGGGGGCTGTGAATGAATTTATTAGCCAACAGAAGCCTGATTTTGTTATTATTGCTGCGGCAAGAGTTGGTGGGATTTTAGCCAATAATGAATACCCTTGGCAATTTTTATATGATAACCTGATGATCGAGGCTAATCTTATCAAAGCAGCCCATTCTAATGATGTTCAAGATCTGATATTTTTAGGATCATCCTGTATTTACCCTAAAAAAGCCCCTCAACCTCTTAAAGAAGAATATCTCCTAACCGGACCACTTGAGCCTACTAATCAATGGTATGCTATTGCTAAAATAACCGGAATAAAATTATGCCAGGCTTTAAACCAACAGTATGGCAGAAACTATATTTCTTTGATGCCTACAAATTTATATGGACCCCGGGATAATTTTGACTTAAAGACATCTCATGTGCTTCCGGCTATGATTCGTAAGTTTCATGAAGCCAGGGAGAACAGCCATTCCAAGGTAAGCCTTTGGGGTAGTGGTTCACCTAAGCGGGAGTTTTTGCATGTAGAAGATCTGGCAGAATCAGTTCGTTTTGTAATGGAGCTTGAGGATCGCTTGGAATATGATTTGATAAACGCCGGAACCGGAGAAGATCTTTCGATCAAAGAACTTGCTGAAACCGTTCAGGAAGTAGTGGGACACAAGGGAAGTATTGAATGGGATACATCCAAGCCAGACGGAACACCAAGAAAATTGATGGATGTTTCGAGGATTAATGACTTAGGATGGAGGGCTCAGATCGACCTTGAAGAAGGCATTAAAAATACCTACCAGTGGTTTTTAAACAATCTCGATGAGATTAGAGAGTTAGCAATTCAGAATTAAGTGCCGTTTAGTATGAGTACACAAAAAGTAGCATTAGTAACAGGAATAACAGGACAGGATGGGGCTTATTTAGCTGAGTTATTACTGGATAAAGGATATATCGTTCATGGATTAAAGAGAAGGGCTTCGTTATTCAACACCGATCGTATTGATCATTTGTACCAAGACCCGCATGAAGAAAACCAGAGGTTGATCTTGCATTATGGAGATATGACGGATTCAATGAATCTGACCCGAATTATTCAAGAAACTCAACCGGATGAAATTTATAATCTAGCGGCCATGAGTCATGTGCAGGTTAGTTTTGAAGTTCCTGAATATACAGCCAATGCGGATGGAATTGGTACACTGCGAATTTTAGAAGCCGTTCGATTATTAGGCTTAGAAAATAAGACTCGTATATATCAAGCATCTACGTCTGAACTTTATGGACTCGTACAGGAAGTTCCACAGTCTGAGCAAACCCCTTTCTATCCAAGGTCTCCATATGCTGTTGCAAAACTATATGCTTATTGGATTACAGTTAATTACAGGGAAGCATATGGTATGTTTGCCTGTAATGGCATCTTATTCAATCATGAGTCTCCACTCCGGGGTGAAACTTTTGTCACAAGAAAAATCACGCGTGCGGTGGCAAAAATAGCATTGGGTTTGCAAGAAAAACTCTATATAGGAAATATGGAGGCAAAGCGCGATTGGGGACATGCTAAAGATTATGTGGAAGCCATGTGGCGCATTCTTCAACAAGAAAAACCGGAAGACTTTGTCATTGCAACAGGGGTAACAACTAAGGTTCGGGATTTTATAAATCTTGCATTTGCTGAAGTAGGCATTACTCTCCGATTTGAAGGAAAAGGAGTAGAAGAGAAAGGAATTATTGATTCAGTGGATGAAACGAAGTACAAAAATGCCACAGGCCAGAAAACCCGCAATCCGCTACTTGAAATGGGCAACATTCTTATTGAAGTAGACCCACGGTATTTCCGGCCCACCGAAGTTGAGCTACTGATCGGAGATCCGACCAAATCCAAAGAAAAATTAGGATGGAAGCCGAAATATGATCTTCAAGGGCTTCTAAAAGATATGGTACAAGCGGATATCAAGCTTTTCCAAAAAGATTTGGATCTAAAACAGGCCGGACATAGTATCCTAAATCAAGCAGAATGAAAGTCATAAAATCAGATTCGGGTAAAAATTAAGTATGATCCTTATCCGTATCGATGAAATAAGAACATGGTTGAAATATTTTTTCGTATTGATCACCGTTCATGTACTTTTTGTGTATTTCATAAAGAATATTGGTGGCTTTGGAATAAATAGTTTTGCTTATGTCCTTATAAAGATGTGGAAAGAGATAGTACTTTTGATTCTGCTATCACTATTCGCATATGTTCATCGCTCATCAGCAATCAAGCTTAATGCACTTGATGCAATGATCCTTCTCTTTGTACTCATTGGTATAACCTATACTATAGTTGCTCCAAATAAGGTGCCAGCTATATGGAGCTTCAGAAGTATATATGAGATCTTTGCATTTTACTTATTAGGGCGGTTTTACTTTTTAAAAAAAATGGACCTTACTGATTTTTTAAAAGCATTGGTCATAATGGGATGTCTGACCTCGATTTTTGCTGTGGTTCAAGTTCAGTTTTTAGGAGCCGATTTTTTTAGTGAAGTATATGGTGTTGATGAAGTCCCGATAGCTTATTCATCTCATGGATATGAAAATTTAAGGGCTCCATCTACATTTATTACACCCCATGAATTTGGTTTATTTTTAGTTTTATGTTTCATGTTTGCTTCATATCTATTTAAAACAGATAGGTACTCAAAGAAATCTTTTGTTTTCATAAATGTACTTCTACTAATAGGTCTCGCTTTTTCATTATCAAGATCCTCAATATTAATTTTGATCATATGTTATGGGCTGTATTGGGTGCGAAATAAGAAAACCACATTTGGGTTTTTGATTTTATGTGTTTTTGGAGCATTAGTTTTATATCTAATTGGTGTTGCAGAAAATATATCAAGTGTTATTGAAGGAGAAGATCCCTCATCTATGGGTAGATTTGTAGTGTTCAGAGAGTTTTTGAATCACATGCAAAATCATCCTCTCGGTTCTGGTTTAGGAACCATTGGCGTTGTAGTCAGGCGTTTTATCCCCAATGCCCCACAGTTTGAAGGTGAACTTTTCAATATATTTGGAATGATGGGTATAGCAGGAGGTTTGGGATATGTGCTTATACTGGCTTATGTTATCCTGAAAAATTGGTTGATTAGCTTTCGTAGTAATCACATAAATAGGCATTACTATCAAATGGTTGCCATTATTGTTATTGCTTTGACCCTAAGAGAATTAATTTTACCCAGAGACTTTACCAATTATTCGATAGGCTGGTTCTTAATTGGCTCATCAATTTCATTGATAAGCTATAAACAAATGAAATCTAGTGTTAAGTTTGTCAAAACTTAAGTATAACTTTTACTTCATTCTAACTTAAATCTGGAAAATGTTAAAAGATAAAATTGTAGTATACACATCAGGAACATTCGACTTATTCCACACAAATCATTTAAAAATGATACAGTATGCCCGTGGTCTTGGTGATGTATTGATCGTTGGTGTTTCAACAGATGAACTGGTTTCGGATTATAAAGATCCCCCGGTAATACCTTTTGAAGAAAGAATTGCAATAATTGAAAGTTTAAAATACCCGGATATCACTATACCACAGCGCAGTCTTGATCATAGAGATAAAGTTAAAAAACTTCATTTGGACGTTTTTGTAGTAGGGGATGACTGGGAGGGTAAATATGATTATCTGGAAGAAATGGGAGTTCAGGTTTTTTATTTTCCTTATGGAGCCGGTGCCAGTACGACAAAGTTGAAGAAAAAAATATTAAATGATTATAAACACCTCAAAGAGAAAGTTGACAAACATACTAACCCTGATCCAAAGAACCTTAAATAATGAGTACCCCAAAAACAGCATTGGTAACAGGAGGAACTAAAGGAATTGGAAAAGCTATAGTTAAAAAATTACTGCAAAGTAATTATAAAGTTGTTATTAATTACGCTCATTCAGATGAAGTTGCAAATTCGTTCAAAAAAGAACTTGATCAGGAGGGGCTTACAAATCACGTATTAATTAAATACAACAATGCTGATTTAGAAAATGTGACAAATTTTGCTGCTCAGGTAGGGAACGAGGTTTTGGATTATTTAGATGTTGTAATATTCAATGCAGGATTAACATACAAATCCACGTTAGGTGATTTTGAACTACATGAATGGAAAAAAGTATTCTATGTCAATGTTCACTTTCCAGTCTTTTTTCTAAATGCTATTATGCCATATTTGAATAAAGAATCTAATACGATCTTTATAAGTTCACTTATGGCCATACATCCACATTCGACTTCTTTAGCTTATGGAGTAAGTAAAAAAGCAGTTATTGGCTTAGTAGAGAATCTGGTAAAAGAGCTTACTCCGGATAAGGGAAGAGTGAATGGGATAGCACCAGGTTTTGTAAACACGGAATGGCATAACAGGAAAAGTGAAGAGCTTATAGAAAAAATTAAGAGTAAAATTTCACTAAACGCATTTTGTGATCCGGCTGAAGTCGCCTCCCTTTGTATGCATATTATTTCTAATAATTATTTAAACGGTTCGATAATAAAACTCGATGGGGGATATTCTTTTCAATAGCAATGTCGTGGACTAAAATTTTAAAATTGATTGCAACTTACTTGGTAGGTAATATTCTTTATTTATTGAGTATGATGGTTCCTAAGTCAAAAAAAATATGGGTCTTTGGTGCATGGGGGGGGAACCAATATGCTGACAACCCAAAGTACCTGTTTGAATATGTGAATGAATTTCACCCGGAAATAAATGCCATTTGGTTAACCCGGCAAAAAGAGATTGAAAAGAAAATCGAATCTAAGGGATATAAAGCATTTCAGACTAATAGCATAAAGGGCATTTGGTATTCATGTAGGGCTAAAGTTGGAGCAATGTCTCATGGAATGATAGACCTAAACAGATTTGCATGCGCCAGAATGGAAATTGTGCAAATGTGGCATGGCATACCAATTAAACCAATTCTTTTATCGGATCCCAAGAAAAGCTCTATCGCTAAGAGAAAACTACTAACTAAACTTTCCTTTTTTTTTCCATTTCTTAAGAAGGAACTGCGTTTCAATGAGAATCTGATTATTTGCAGTAGCTCTAAACATGTTTCCAAGATTCTCAAAAAAGCATTTGGTTCTAATTCTCCCATTAGAATCACCGGGTTTCCCAGGCTGGATGGTTTTTTTAGAACTGAAGAAGAAAACCCACTAAAAAAGAAAATCAGAGATTTACAGAGAGAAAATGTCAGGGTTGGTATTTATATGCCAACCTGGAGGCAAAAAGGTGAGTTTAACATTATTAAGTACCTTACAGAAAATTTACAAGATATTGACAAATTCCTTAAGGGAAATAAGCTTTCTCTATTTTTGAGAATTCATCCATTTGATCAACATGAATTACCAAAAGAATTTAATTTCGATTGTATTCACTTAATAACAAATGAAATGATTGAAGGGGATATCTATAGTGTTTTAGGGGCTTTTGATTTCTTGGTGTCTGATTACTCTAGTGTAATCTTTGATTACCTTATTAAAGAGTCACCAATCTACCTGATGGTTCCTGATAGAAAGGATTACATCGAATCAAATGGTAAATTTGTGTATGATTACAAGAATATTGAGCTACCAGTTGAACAATCTTGGGGAAAACTTTTACCACGTTTGAATGAAGATAATTATCAATCTCAGGAAACGATCACAAAATTGTCATCAAAATATCACAAATATAAAGACGGGAATAGCTCAAAAAGGTTGTTTGATCAGATAATAAAACGAGCATAAACATTTGTATATAAAAAGCTTATCATTATAGAATATGAGTAAGATTTCTAAATTCTTTTATCTTTTTTGTGGAATAATTGCTCGTCATTTAAGAAAAATGATAAACATCGATAAAAACAGCATAGTATTCGGTGGAGGCAATGGTGACTTTTATTCAGAAAATTCTAAATATCTTTTCGAATATTACTTAAAGCATTCAAATAAGGAATGCTTTTGGGTTACAAGGAGCTATGAAGTATATCGTGAGTTAAAAGAAAATAATAAGCCTGTTTTTCTTAACTATTCCCCCAAGGGTATTTATAAAGTACTAAAAGCAGCAACAGCAATATTTTGTACTTCCCGAATAGATATAATGTATTTTTATAAAGGGGATCAGAAATTTATTATAAATTTATTTCATGGTATGCCCCTAAAAAAAATTATTTATGATTATGATGGTAAGGATCAGAAGAGAGGGCATTTTTTTGATAGACTTTGGAACAAATATGTTGCGGGTTTTAAGTGGGAAGATGCTAATGTAACACTTAGTACGTCCCAGTATTTTAATCCAATATTGCAATCAGCTTTTCATACCGATAGAATAGAAAGTACGGGGCTCCCAAGAAATGATTTCTTTTTTGAAAATCTGAATAATGAATATTCAGGTCACCAAAAATTACTTAATGGAAAATCAATAATTGGATATTTGCCCACCCACCGTAAGTTTGGAAGAGGTAATCAAGCCAAGACCCCCTTTTTAGATGATGACATGTTTCAAAAGAAATTGATTTCGTATGATGCATGCCTGATACATAAACCCCATTATAATGTAGCAAAAGATCAATTTTATGAATCTAAAGCAATAAAGGAATTAGGGCCTGACACTTTAGATGCTCAGGAACTTTTAAAACAAAGTTCAATACTCATAACAGACTATTCAAGTTGTTATATTGATTATATGTTATTGGACCGTCCTATCATATTTTACAGGTTTGATGACTATACGAAAGAAGACACAGGGCTATATGATAAAGTAGAAAGTCTAACGGTTGAAATAGGACCAATCTGTAAAACAGAAGAAGAATTGAAAGAAGAACTCATTGCCTTCCTTGATGGAAAAGATTCTTACAAAGAAAGTAGAAATAAGATCAAAAAATTATTTCACCAATTTACAGATGGTAATTATTGTGAACGCGTATATCATTTAGTTGAAAAGTTATAAAGCCTATCAAATAGAAGTCACTAAAGTATCATATAAATTCTGCCTTGATTCAATTAAGATCCTTAATTAAAGATATTTCCGTTTATGGGGTGAGTGAGTTCCTTAACCGTTCGGTGCAGGTCTTATTTCTTCCTATAATTTTCACTTATTTATCGACTAGTGAATTTGGAACACTTGATTTATTTTTAACCACAAAAAATATTATTTCTGTAATCTTTGGATGGGGTATGATTACAGCGGTACAGCGGTTTGGTGGCATAAAAACAGAAGAAAATTATTCTCTTGAGGAAGTTATAACAGCCTGTTTTTTAGTTGTTATAGCAATAGATCTTTTATTAGGGGTCATTTTTTATTTTGGTTATGCTATTCTAATAGAAACGGATATAATATCTTTTCTTCTTGTTTTAGGGATATCTTCCTTTTACAGTTTAAGATCAATTATTTTAGGTGTACTTCGGCTTAAACATAAAGCAAAGGCCTTTTTATTGGTCACACTGGTTAATATAATTATTTACTTATTAGGTACATATATATTGATCAAGCTTACAGATCTCTCCTATTTAGCATTTCTTATTGCAGGATTGATAGGTATAACGTTTTCCTTCTTGTTAGGGCTGATTTTGATTAAAGGGTACATAAAAATAAAAGTTCACAAAGATCTGTTAAAATCAATATTCAAATTTGGAGCTTCCCTGCTTAGTACAGCATTAATTGTAATTTTTGTAGCATCCAGTAACAGGTATGCACTTGGCTTATTTGGCCAGTCTTTGGATGAAGTAGGGATTCTTGGGATGTCAAATCGACTTTCGCTCTTTGTAGGGGCACTGTTGGTTGCCCCATTTACATTGGCCTGGTTGCCCTTTGTAAACGAAAATTATATGAAAGATAATTTTCGGGATATGGTATCTACTGTATTCAAGGCAGTTGTAGTTGTTGGAATCTTTCTATCAGTTATTTTAATAATGGTTGGTTATCCAATTCTATCCTATCTGGAAAAGGATTCTTATATAAACTCAATGCTAATTGCTCCGTTTTTCTGTTTTTCTTATATCTTTCAAGCAGGTTACTATATCTTTTCAAGCTCATTTTATATTCACGAACAAAATAAATTATACGTTAAAAGTGCTGCTTTTGTATTCATTGTTAATATTTTAATGCTCTCCCTCATTATTCCGGTAACCAATTATATAACTGTGTCAGTGGTTACTATGATTACGTATTTGGGACAAATGCTATTTGCTTATTTTTACTCAAGTAGAACTTTCAAATTATCATCTACCGATAAAATTAAACTAATTTGCTATCTATTGATCAACGGATTATTAATGAGTGCAATTATATATGCTTATGAATTTTCATTAAATATTGATTTGATAATAGCAGTAACAGTTTCAGTTCTTTGTATGTTTATATTCGTAACCTATTTCATATTTAGAAAAGAATTGAAGCAAAATAGTTTTTTAATAAAAAACTTGTCTTAACAGTTCAAATAAGTAGTACATAGATTAAAAATGGATTTTCCAAAAATTTCGATAGTTACACCTTCTTATAATCAAGTAGAGTTTTTAGAGCGTACCATCCAAAGTGTATTAAATCAGAACTATCCTAATCTCGAGTACATTATTATTGATGGCGGGTCAACAGATGGATCAGTTGATATTATTAAAAAGTATGAAAATCAGTTGAATTTTTGGGTAAGCGAACCAGATAATGGTCAAACAGAAGCAATAAATAAAGGACTTTCTAAAATAACCGGTGATATATGGGCTTATCTTTGTTCTGATGATACTTATGAGCCGAATACCTTGAATTTAGTTGCAGAATTTTTCTCAAAAAATAAGTCTAACTATGTACTCTATGGAGATTGTAATTTCATAAATGAAAGGGATATTGTTACCAGGAAAAAAACGACCGGAAATTTTTCAAAGAATAAACTAAAAAGAAAAAATTTCATTTATCAGCCATCGGTTTTTTTAAAAAAAGAGGTACTTGAAGAATGTGGACTATTTGAGGAAGACCTACACTATACTATGGATTATGAGTATTGGCTTCGGATCAGTGATAAATATGAGTTTTCATATATGCCAGTACCTTTAGCAAATTATCGATTACATGATGCTTCTAAAACTGTTGATCATGTCGTAAAGATGAAAAAAGAGGATATCAAGGTTAAGAAAGAATATGGATACGGTTGGCATGCTTGGCTTGTATATTTTTATTATCTCACAATTGGAGCCAAAATTCATCATTTCAAACAAAAAGTCTTTAATTTTATTAAAAGATAATAAGGCTTAGTATGAAAAAAATATTGTTTATCCATTCAGCCGGAGACCTTTATGGCTCGGGAAAAATTATGCTTTTTGCTATTGATGCATTAATATCAACAGGATATTCGTGCCATGTTTATCTTCCTGAAGAGGGGCCTTTAGTTAAGGAGCTGAGAAGCAAAGGTTGTAAGGTGAACATCATGGAATTGGGGATTTTACGCCGAAAATATCAAAATCCCATTGGTTTGATTAACCGTATCTTTGCCTTGAGTCGTGCAATTTTTAAAATTGGACAGATGATAAAAAAAGAGAATTTTGATTTGGTGTATTCGAATACAACTGCTGTTCTATGTGGTGCAATTGCAACTAAAATTTATGGCGTAAAACATCTGTGGCACATTCATGAAATAATAGAATCTCCCCGTATTTTTGCAAAATTTTTGGGCTATATGATCCAAAATTTTTCAGATAAGGCGATTGCAGTCTCCACCCCTGTAAAAAGGCATTGGGATCAATTATATAGTCATGATAAAAGTGTGATTCATATTATTTATAATGGTTTACCACTAAAAGATTTCAATATTTCTAAATCTACTCTTAGGAATGAACTTCAATTAGGAGAAAATGATGTGGTCATTGGCATGGTTGGCCGAGTCCATCATTGGAAAGGACAAGGCTATTTTTTAGAAATCGCAAACCACCTTAGAAAAAAACATGATAATGTTAAATTCGTGATGGTAGGTGACGCATTTCCTGGTTATGAGTATATATATGACGAACTAAAGGAAAAAAAAGATCAATTTAGTCTTAATGAGGTTGTCTATGATCTTGGTTTTAGAAAAGACATTCCAAATTTACTTAAAGGGTTTGACTTATTTGTATTGCCTTCAACACTTCCGGATCCACTTCCAACTGTAGTTTTAGAAGCAATGGGCATGTCATTACCAGTTGTAGCAACTAAACATGGCGGTGCATTGGAGATGGTCGTAAATGAAAAAACAGGGATTCACATACCATGGAATGATGCTGAAAAAGCAGCACAGTTAATAAGTCCACTCGTTGAAAATCAAGATAGACGGCTTGAGTATGGAAGAAATGGACGAGTAAGGCTTGAAAGTGAATTCTCCTTACCATCTTTTAAGAATAATATTATTCAATCTGTTTCTGATGTTTAAAAAGAATAGGGGCAAGACTAAAAATAAAATAGCAATAATAGGCTCTCGTGGTTATCCACATGTTTACAGTGGATATGAAACATTTGTTAAGGAAACATTTGAGCTTCTTTCTGAGGCATATGAAATTCATGTATACTGTCACTCCCATTTATTTGATGAACAGCCAAAGGAAGTAAACGGTATTTTTTTACACTACATACCCACGGTGAAAGGAAAGGGATTCGGGCAATTATTTAACAGTTTCATATCTACATTGCATGCAATATTCATTGAGAAATATGATGTGATACTTTATGTGAATACTGCAAATGGTCCATTTGGATTGCTAACAAAATTATTTAGAGTTAGAACAGCTATTATTACAGATGGCCTTGAATGGCTTAGGCCAAAATGGAAAGGAATAGGTTCAACATATTTCTACTGGGCCTCAAAACTTGCTACTAAAGTATTTGATGTATTGATATCCGATTCTAAAGAAATGCAAAGAGTTTACAGGGATGAATTTGATGCTGATTCTATAGTAATCGCTTACGGAGCACATGAAAGATTTAGCGATAAAACTAATAAAATTAAAAAATTTGGTTTAGAAAAAAATAGTTATTATTTGATTGTTGGTAGAATGATTCCTGATAATAATGCCGATATCATAGTTAATGGTTTTAAAAAAGCAGAAACCAATAAAAAACTTGTTATCGTTGGTGATGTACCTTACAAAGACGATTATGCGGATAAGCTTAAAGCTCAAGCTTCTGATAAAATTATTTTTACAGGATACGTTTATGATCAAGAGTTGCTAATGGAGTTATATGCCAATGCTTATGTATATATTCATGGTCATGAATATGGAGGAACAAATCCAACTCTTTTAAAAGCTTTGGCATATGGTTGTTCAATACTTGCTTTGGATACTCCTTTTAGTAGAGAAGTTTTGAATGATGAGGAGTACGGTACGTATTTCAAAAAAGAACCCAAAAGCATTGCTAATGCAGTGCAAAGACTTGATTCAGAACCTCAAAGAGTCTTCAGTCAACAAAAAAATTCAAGAAAGAGAATTCGGAATACTTATACATGGGGACAAATAGCGGATGAGTATGATCGGTTATTCACAAACATGATAAATAAAAATATATCATGCTGATATTTATAAAGTGAAAATTTTATCAACACATATTTGCGTTATCTTTATCCCATTTTTGTTAATCTCATGCAATTTGTTTGAAGATAAAGATTCGGAAAAACCCATAAAGCATTTACATCTTGAGGTAAATACATACAAAGAAAATTCAAGCGATTTTTTGATTATAGCGCACAGAGGAGCTAGTATTAGGACTCCTGAAAATACTATGTCATCAGTAAGAGAGGCTTATCATCAGAATGCAGATATAGTAGAAATAGATGTTGTATTTACGAAAGATTTAGTACCTGTTGTTTTTCATGATGATACATTGGGAAGAACGACAAATGGAATTGGAAAAGTAAAAGACTTTACTTTGCAAGAATTAAAAAAATTGGATGCCGGTGTGTGGTTTTCCGATGATTTTAAGGGGGAGAAGATCCCAACTTTACATGAAGTACTTAATTATTGTAAAGGAAGACTTGCCGTTATGATCGAGATAAAAGAACAGAACTCCATAGAAGTTTCTGCAAAAAAAAGAGTAGAATTATTGATTAAAGAAATTAATGAATTTAATATGAATAATTTTGTCTCGGTTTCATCAGTTACTCCACAATTTATTGTCGAATTGAATTATTTAAATAATGATATTGCAAGAGGAATTGTTTTGAGTAAACATCATTTCCATGATATATATATTGATGATATTATTATGAAGTACACTGTAGATTTTATAATTGAAGAAAAAAATAAAATAGAAAGTTATTTATGTGAAATTTTAAGTAATAAACCAACAAAATTATTTTTACACACTGTTAATTCAAAGGATGAATTAGATAGAATCGTGAATTGCACATTGAATGGAATTTTAACTGACAACCCAAAAATATTTAATCAATGAAAATCCTAGTAACTGGCGGAGCAGGCTTTATAGGTTCGTCACTAGTCAGAATGATCATAAATGAAACAGATCATGAAGTTCTTAACGTTGATAAACTAACCTATGCAGGGCATTTAGAATCGTTGGAAGCCGTTGTTAATTCAGCCCGCTACCAATTTGAACAGGTGGATATTTGTGATGCAGAAGAAATTAACCGGATTTACAATGAGTTCAAACCGGATGTCATCATGCACCTCGCTGCGGAATCTCATGTAGATCGCTCTATTGACGGTTCTGCTGAATTCATAAAAACAAATGTAAATGGCACGCATATTTTATTAGAGGAAGCTAAGCAGTATTGGCAGGAGTTAGAAGGTGAAAGAAGAAAGAATTTTCGATTTTTGCATGTTTCAACCGATGAAGTTTATGGCGAATTAGGAGAGACCGGTTTTTTCATAGAAGAAACCCCTTATGATCCTCGCTCTCCATACTCATCCAGTAAAGCTTCCTCAGATCATTTGGTACGAGCGTGGCATCACACTTATGGTTTACCAACCATGATAACTAACTGCTCCAACAATTATGGACCGTATCAGTTTCCGGAGAAACTCATTCCGGTAGTGATTTTAAAAGCATTGCAGGGTAAAGATATTCCCGTGTATGGAACCGGTGAAAATGTACGGGATTGGCTCTATGTAGATGACCATGCCCGCGCATTATTAAAAGTAGTAGAAAAAGGTAAACCGGGTGAAACCTACAATATTGGTGGACATAACGAGAAGCAGAACATTGAAGTGGTTCACTCTATTTGTGACACCTTGAATCAATTGGTACCTAAAGGGGTTGATTACAGAGATCAGATCAGTTTTGTAACCGACCGTCCGGGACATGATTTTCGTTATGCCATAGATGCCTCAAAAATAAAAAAAGAACTTAGCTGGACACCTGAAGAAACCTTTGAAACTGGCATAAAGAGAACCATTCAATGGTACCTCGATAACATCGAATGGTGTGAAGCAGTCACCGAAAATAACTACGATCTCAAAAGACTCGGTACAGCTTAAATAATTTAAGATTCATCCCGATAATTCAATATTTCAATATGAAAGGAATCATACTTGCCGGTGGAGCAGGAACTCGACTTCATCCCAATACATTAGTAGTAAGCAAACAATTACTCCCGGTATATGATAAACCGATGATCTACTATCCTTTATCTACACTCATGCTTTCCGGAATTAGAGAGATCTTGGTGATTTCAACACCTAATGATCTTCCACGATTTGAAGAATTGTTAGGAGATGGATCTCAATGGGGGATAGAATTAAGTTATGCAGAGCAGCCAAAGCCCGAAGGATTGGCCCAGGCTTTTATTATCGGAAAAGATTTTATTGCGGAAGATAAAGTTGCTTTGATATTAGGAGATAACATATTTTATGGTCAGGGGCTTTCTCAAAAACTACAAAAAGCTGCTCAATTAGAATCTGGAGCAACGGTGTTTGGATATAATGTACAAGATCCTGAGCGGTATGGGGTTGTTGAATTTGATGAAAATGGAAAAGTGTTAAGTCTTGAGGAAAAACCTGAAATTCCAAAATCCAATTATGCGGTGGTTGGCTTATACTATTATGATAACCATGTGATAGAACGAGCTAAGAATTTAAAACCATCGGCCAGGGGAGAACTTGAGATTACTGATCTAAATAAGATCTATCTTAAAAATCAAGAATTAACAGTTGAGCTAATGGGACGGGGAACAGCTTGGCTAGATACAGGTACTCACGATTCAATGCTTCAGGCCTCTAACTTTGTGCAAACCGTTGAACAGCGACAAGGATTGAAAATTGCAAGTCCGGAAGAAGTAGCATGGCGTATGAACTATATAAATAAGTCACAACTAAAAGTGCTTGCAAAGCCTTTGATTAAAAGTGGGTATGGGGAATACTTATTATCCTTAATAGGATTTGATAATGCTTGAAGTGGTAAAAGAACCTTTACCGGGGTTGCTGATA
The DNA here is from genome assembly GCF_000375425.1 of Gracilimonas tropica DSM 19535. Taxonomy (GTDB): domain Bacteria; phylum Bacteroidota; class Rhodothermia; order Balneolales; family Balneolaceae; genus Gracilimonas; species Gracilimonas tropica. The sequence continues at coordinate 41,668 of NZ_AQXG01000001.1, forward strand.
ATTAAACCCAAAGTGTTTAAAGATAACCGAGGCTTCTTTCTCGAAACTTGGCAGAGTAGTCGATATAAAGAAATTGGTATAATGGAAAATTTTGTCCAAGATAATTGGTCGCGTTCTACTAAAGGCGTGTTAAGAGGGCTTCATTTTCAGAAAGAGTATCCCCAAGGAAAATTGGTAAGTGTTCGTAGAGGTAAGGTTTTTGATGTTGCTGTTGATATTCGAAAAAACTCATCAACTTATGGTCAATGGTATGGACAAGAGTTAAACGATAATAATAATTTACAAATGTATGTTCCTCCAGGGTTTGCGCATGGATTTTGTGTAATCTCAGAAAAAGCTGATTTTGTTTACAAATGTACGGACTATTATCAACCTGACGATGAGGAAGGAATAATTTGGAATGATTCATATCTAAATATTAAATGGCCAGAGGTTGATAAGATTGTTTCAATGAAGGATAAACAGCTCAAAGGCTTTTCAGAGATATAATTATTTCTTAACAATTTGCTAATCCCAGAAAATCTCCTGATATTTGTTCTTTAATTGATTAGATCATAGAGATAATTGAACGGGCAGTACAGTACTTGTCTTATTTAAAATCAGATGTTTATGAGTGGAAATGCAGACGCAAGCTTGTTAGAGAAAGCTTCCCCCACAGTTAGAGACAATATCCTTAACAAATACAGAGTTGAAAAGCAGGAAAGCCGAAAAAACGGATTTCCGGCGGGATATCATCAGATTCCTTCTCCCGTTAATCAACAGTTCTGGGGCAAAAGGGCACTGGATCTTATGTTGGGCAGTATTGCTTTTGTGCTTTTTATGGTTGCCTTTCCATTTATTGCCCTGGGAATAAAGTTTTCTTCTAAAGGGAATGTCATTTTTAAACAAAAGCGAACCGGACTAAACGGCCATGTTTTTACGTGCTATAAGTTCCGTACGATGCACAATGTGACAAAAAACCGAAAGGCAGGAGAACCAGATATTACTCAAAGAGGAGATAACAGGATCTTTACATTTGGAAGCATCCTCAGAAAAACAAACCTTGATGAACTCCCTCAAATTATCAACGTGATGAAGGGAGAAATGAGCCTGATCGGCCCTCGCCCTTATCCTGTGGATGAATGTAAATACTGGAATAATACTTTTGAAGACTTTTATTACCGCTATATGGTAAAACCCGGTGTCACCGGATATGCGCAAGTTACCGGCTTCCGCGGGGGGACGCTCGATGTTGACCATATGCGTCAACGTTTGGATAAGGACTTGATCTATATTGAACGCCAATCACTTTGGATGGATATCAAGATTCTGTTCCTGACCGTGAAGCAGATGGTGACTTTTAAAACAAATGCACATTGAAAGATATCGAATCGTGAATGCTGAAGTTATTTTAGGCCGTTTTTGACGGCCTTTTTTTTGTTCGAATAATGGTCTCGGCTCCACGGAATAAGCTTACCCAATTTGTGATTTCGAACGTTGTGAAGTGCGCACTTATGAATGAAACAAAGTCGAGAAATCTACTGAGGTTTAATGAGGCTCGATCATCCAAATAGGAATCTGAGTTGCAGTTGGTTCATCAACAATACGTATGAAGAATCCTAAACAAAAAAGAATGTTTAGAAGTATATAAATCCCTATTTTTTGACGCTTTCAAAAATTGACATTCAAAACAAGAAAATCATATGAATATTGCCGTTGTTGGAACCGGTTATGTAGGACTTGTAACCGGCACATGCTTTGCAGAAACGGGGAATAATGTTATCTGCGTAGATATCGACGAGAATAAAGTAGAAAGAATGAGGAACGGGGAAGTTCCAATATATGAACCGGGACTGAAGCCTATTTTTGATCGTTCTATTAGAGAGGAACGCCTGAAGTTCACTACGAACCTGGAAGAAGCGGTAAAAAATGCCAAGGTAATATTTTTATGTCTTCCAACCCCTCCGGGAGCCGATGGCCAAGCTGATCTTAGCGCTGTATTGAAAGTGGCAGAAGATCTGGGTGGTATGATCGAAGACTATAAAGTGATTGTAAACAAGAGCACCGTTCCCGTAGGTACCGCTGATAAAGTGAGAGAGCGGGTTTCAAAGAATGCGAAGGTTGAGTTTGATGTGGTTTCCAATCCTGAGTTTTTACGAGAGGGAGCAGCTGTTGATGATTTTATGAAGCCTGAGCGTGTAGTAGTAGGAACCTCCAGCGAGAGGGCTGCCGGAATCATGGAAGACCTTTATGGCCCATTTGTCCGCAGTGGAAACCCAATCATCATCATGGATGAGCGTAGTTCTGAACTTACCAAATATGCTGCCAATGCTCTTTTGGCCACAAAGATCACTTTCATGAATGAGATCGCCAATATTTGTGAAAAAGTAGGGGCCAATGTGGATAATGTTCGAAGAGGTATTGGAACTGATTCCAGAATTGGAAAACGATTTTTGTTTGCGGGAATAGGATATGGAGGAAGCTGCTTTCCAAAAGATGTACAAGCTATTCATTATACCGCTAATGAGTTGGGATATGATTTTAAGATCCTGGATTCGGTCATGAAGGTAAATGAAGCCCAAAAAGTATCTCTGGTGCCTAAAATTACCAAGTTTTACGGGGATGATCTGAGCGGTAAAACATTTGGTGTCTGGGGATTGGCGTTCAAGCCTGAAACCGATGATATTCGCGAGGCTCCGGCGTTATATCTGCTCGATGAATTGGTAAAAAGAGGGGCTAAACTAAAAGCTTATGATCCTGAAGCTATTCAAACATTTAAAGAAGCTGCTTCTGATAGAGTCAATGAAAATACCGAGTATGTAGATCGCCCAGCAAAAGCAAAAGAAGGCGTAGATGCGTTGGTTATATGTACAGAATGGAGCGAATTCCGAATTGCTGACCTGACGCACTTCCATAAGTATATGGAAAGTCCTATTATTTTTGACGGACGAAACCTGTATGATCTGGATAAAGCCCGGGAAGCAAACATAACATACATCAGTGTAGGCCGGCCCGAAGTTCATGTCTAAAAAAAGAGTATTGATTACAGGTGGAGCCGGCTTTTTGGGCTCTCATCTTACAGACAGATTTATCAAAGAAGGTTTTCAGGTTATTGTTATGGATAATCTGGTTACCGGTAATCCTGATAACATAGCCCACCTGTACGGGCATGAAGACTTTCATTTTATCGATCATGATGTGACCAACTTCATTCATGTGAGCGGTGATTTGGATTATATTTTACATTTTGCTTCCCCGGCATCCCCTATCGATTATTTGGAAATGCCTATCCAAACTCTCAAGGTCGGTTCTTTGGGTACACACAAAGCACTTGGGTTGGCAAAAGCAAAAGGCGCTACTTTTGTGCTTGCGTCAACGAGTGAGGTATATGGAGATCCTCTTGTACACCCTCAAAAAGAAGATTATTGGGGAAATGTAAACCCAATCGGTGACCGCGGTGTTTATGATGAGGCAAAAAGGTTTGCCGAGGCTATGACCATGGCTTACCACCGCTATCATGGGGTGGATACCCGTATCGTTCGTATTTTTAATACCTATGGAACCCGAATGCGAATCAATGATGGGCGAGCACTGCCGGCATTTATGTCGCAAGCTTTAAGTGGAGATGATATCACCGTATTTGGCGACGGTTCACAGACCCGCTCGTTTACTTATGTTGATGACTTGGTAGAAGGGATATACCGGTTAACCATGTCTGAATATACAGATCCTGTAAATATTGGAAATCCACAAGAAATTTCTATTCTTGATTTTGCTAAAGAGATCATCGAATTAACGGGGAGCTCAAGTAAAATTACCTTCCAGGAACTCCCTAATGATGATCCCAAGGTTCGTAAACCCGATATCTCAAGAGCAAAAGAAGTGCTGGATTGGGAACCAAGATATCCACGGGAAGAAGGTTTATATAAGACATTAGAATACTTCAAGAAAGCTGTATTAGGAAAGTAACTGGTTGTAAGACTAAAAATAGTTTAGTGAACAGCCTTACAAGTACAGGGATCGCATAACTGTAATCGAATCAGCGGTTCCGTCATGCATAACGAAAGAACCATAATGCTTTCACCACGAGTGTGGTGCTGCTTTGGCGAGCTGGGAAGTACACCGCGATGGGCCTCAAGGGTTACATTGCTTGGGATTCATTATAAGGCTTCCTGAAATGGATCACAGAACCACTCTCCCCAAAGCGTCCTTCTCCTTGCCCACGAATGCTCGGGGCAGGCCGAGGAGGTCAATGTTCTACGGTTCGATATTCAAGAAGTCCTCCCTTGAGGGAGGTGCCGAAGAGAGCGAAAGCGAACGCAGGCGGAGGGTGTGAATTGGGGCCATACCATTTATCAAGCAGGAGCTTGGGAACGAGTACATACGCTCCTACGCAGAGCGTAGGAGCGAGATAGCAGAGTTCCACTCCTTACGATGGGAAGACGCTAACTGCATAACTAAGACCACACTTTCTTTTGTCATCTCGACCAAAATGAAGCGATCCCGAGAATTCGGGAGAGCGCAATGCAGCGGAGAGATCTCTGTACGGCGTTAAGGCCCCCCTATAAAACGAGCGAAAACTCCATCCATCACCCCGCTCAGGCCAATAAGATACTGAGGCCTGCTCCGGCTGAGCGGAATGATGGATTTCCTTCGGGATAGTTCTGAATTCAATATTCCACTGTTCGATGTTCGATATTCAAATGGGCATCCCACACCCCACGAAATTCAAAAAAGGAATAGCTTTTTTGAATTGATCTCCCCTCCAGGGGAGACTTCCCGAAGTGGAGGAAAAAAATATTACTTCAATATTCGAAATTGAATGTTCTACAGTTCGATATTCAAAGAGTCCTCCCTTGAGGGAGGTGCCGAAGAGAGCGAATGCGAACGCAGGCGGAGGGTGTAAACCGGGGCTATGCGGTCCACTCAGGCTTTGCTGACAAACTGAAACCGGGAGGAATCAAATTCCATCCATCACCCCGCTCACGCCAATAAGATACTGAGGCCTGCCCTGGCTGAGCGGAATGATGGATTCCATTCTCCAACAAAGCTCCCTTACCCTGACGCGTTTAAATTATATACCAAGCAGGCTACCGGTCAAATAGTAAATCCGGCAAAGAAATAACCACCACATGCGTTAGGGCAAGGGCGGGGGGATTGGGTTCGGAGATGCCCGGAGCGGCAAGCTGCCTGAATTGTTCCGGGAGCATGAAGCAGGAGCTTGGTAACGAGTAAGAACTTGCCCCTTGCACCTAACACCTAACACCTAACACCTAACACCTAACACCTCAATCCCCATAGCACATAGTCCAATAAATCCCTACTTTTGCAATGAAATCAATCATCAGACAGACTTCATGGACTCCATAAAATTTTCAGTTATAGGCTTTGGACGCATTGGTAAACGGCATGCCAAGATCATTCAGGAATATGAATACTCTTCTCTTATCTCGGTGACAGACACCGATGCATCACAATTTGAAGGAGCAGAAACCTTAGACATCGAAGCTGTTCAATATAATTCCATTGAAGAGTTTCTGGAAAAAGATCAGGGAGAAAGTGATGTCGTTAACATCTGCACACCCAATGGATTTCACACAGAGTATGCCGTAAGGCTTTTAAATGCCGGATATCACGTGGTGATCGAAAAACCAATGGGACTTACCAAAGATGAGTGCCTCGAAGTGATTGGCGCACAGGAAGCTTCCGGAAAGCGGGTATTTGTGGTGAAACAGAACCGTTACAGTCCGCCATCCGTGTGGATGAAAAGTGTAGTAGATGAAGGCCGCATCGGGGAGGTGTTGATGGTACAGGTCAACTGTTACTGGAATCGTGATGATCGTTATTATGGGAACACCACCTGGAGGGGAACCAAAGATCTGGATGGAGGGGCATTGTTTACTCAATTCAGTCATTTTGTGGACCTGATGTATTGGGTTTTTGGAGATGTCAAAGATCCGAAATCAGTTGTGAAAAACTTTACGCATCCAAAGCTCAAAGACTTTGATGACTCAGGATTTGCCCAGTTTGAATTTGTGGAAGGCGGTATTGGCAGCATTAACTACTCTACCTCCTGTTGGGATAAGAATATGGAAAGCAGCATCACGGTAATCGGCTCCAAAGGAAGCTTCAAGGTGGGCGGGCAGTATATGAATGAAGTCGAATACTGCCATATTAAAGATTATGAGATGCCCGAACTGGCAAAGACCAATCCGCCAAACGACTATGGCCCCTTCAAAGGAAGTGCGGCCAATCACCATTATGTGATCGAGAATGTTGTGGAGACGCTGAACGGTCAAAGTGAAGCCACGGCAAATGCTTTTGAAGGCATGAAAGTGGTGAGCATCATCGAGCGGATCTACCGGGCCTCAAAGGGATAAAAGTTACGCATATCGAGCTATAGGTTTTTTGCTCTTGATTCGGACTTGTACAGATCCTTCGAGGATATTATATCCCCAAAGCCTGGGAACGAGCACAAATATACACTCCCACGCAGAGCGTAGGAGCGAGTGCAAAATATTACTTCAATATTCAAAATTGAATGTTCTACGGTTCGATATTTAACGAGTCCTCCCTTGAGGGAGGTGCTGAAGTGAGCGAATGCTAAAGCAGGCGAGGGTGTGAATTGGGGCCATACCATTCACTTAGGCTTCGCAAATAAACTGGAACCAGCGGTTCCCCCACAGCATTACGCACGAGGACGTACGTAAAGAGAACAAAGCCTGGGAACGAGCACAAATATACACTCCCACGCAGAGCGTAGGGGCGAGTGCAAAATATTACTTCAATATTCGAAAATGAATGTTGTATGGTTCGATATTCAAGGAGTCCTCCCTTGAGGGAGGTGCTGAAGTGAGCGAATGCGAACGCAGGCGGAGGGTGTGAATTGGGGCAATGCCGTTCACATAGGCTTCGCAAATAAACTGGAACCATCGGTTCCCTCATACATTACGAACGAGCCGTTCGTAACGAGCACAAAGCCAAAACGTAACACGGCTCGCTGAGCCGTATAACTTTGTCCGGGAGGCGTAGAAACTCAACTCCACCCACAATGTCATCTCGACCGAAATGGAGTGATCCCGAGAATTCGGGAGAGTGTAATGCAGCGGAGATCTCTGCGTACGTTGACAAGGGCAGGGAGCGTGCCAAAAATGGCATCAACGCCAACACCGCAGATATCTCCACTCCGTTCTCTCGCCCTGTTGGGGCTCTCTCACTCCGGTCGATATGACAATGTTCGTGGCGAGGATGCCTTTATGGTGTCAAAAAATCAAGAAAGATCGGATCTCATTCTCACCGCAAAATAAACCCTGCAACGACATCATAAAAATCATAAATTTATTCAAAACTGATTCAGTAAAAACAAAAGAAAGACATGTCTGAAAAAGAAGAATTAGCCAAAAAGATCGGGAAACAGCTCAAAGATCAGGGGTTTAACGTGCGAAATAAAGATCTTGAACGACCCTGGGGTGGTTTTTTTGTGATCGATGAATCACAGGCTCAAACCTTTATTGAAACCTATTTTACGGATGTGGAAATGAGTGAGGCCAATATCTCCGGAAAGCTGAGTCCCAAGATTTTGCTGGTTGAACCGGGTAAGAGACTTTCGTGGCAATATCATTACAGAAGAGCTGAAATGTGGCAGGTTCTGAAAGGGCCGGTAGGAGTAATCCGAAGTAAAACGGATGACCAAGGTGACTTAGAAGAGTATAAAGCCGGGGATCTCATTAAGTTAGAACAGGGGGAAAGGCACCGTTTGGTGGGACTTGAGAGCTGGGGCATTATTGCTGAGATCTGGCAGCACGTGGATGCCCAAAACCCTTCCGATGAAGAAGACATCGTGCGCCTCGAAGATGATTTTGGACGGTAAGTAATTCAAAAGCGGAAACAGCCGGGGGATAAGGCAGGTAAGTCGAAATTCAATGCTAAACCTTGCGTCTGCGAGTGGGATTCTCAGTATATTGAAGAACGAAAATTTCGCATCATTCGATTTTATTTTACATGATCAAACTATTCATCACAGATTTAGATGGTTGTATCACACATCCATTTGAGACCCCTGATTGGGAAAGTATCTCTGAGATCAGGTCTTTGAACCAAAAAAGCAAAGAAGAAGAGCACATACCTAAACTTACTATTTGTTCGGGGAGGCCATTTCCGTATGTAGAAGCGGTTGGACAATGGCTGGGGGTGGAACTTCCCATGGTTTTTGAAAGTGGGGGAGGGATCTATGATATCATGACCAATGAGATTTCCTGGAATCCCCATTTTGACCAACAGGCAAAAGAAGCCGTTGCCGAATTAAAAGACTGGATGGAAAACGTATTGATAAAGAATTATAAAGGGACCTATCCGGAGTTTGCGAAGTATACGGATGCCGGTTTGGTGAATCCTGATCCATCCAAAGTTCAATTGATGCATGAAGAGATCCTGAGTTACGTGCCTAAGCATTACCCGATGTTCGAGGTTCATGCGACGGATGTTTCTGTGAATGTGATCCTGAAGAAATCCAACAAAGGAGTGGGCATTGAACATCTGTGTGCTGCTTTGGGCTTGAAACTGGATGAGGTTGCTTACATAGGAGACAGCAGCGGCGATATCCCTGCATTAAAAATTGTAGGAAGATCGTTTGCACCAGAGAACGCCAAAACGTTCGTAAAAGAAGTTGCAGATCACGTGACGGCAGAAGCAACAAAAGGAGTGCTGGAAACCTATCAAATGTTGATCAGAGACAACAAGAATGGCTGAAGCGTGAACATCGAACCCTCCTTTGCCTGCAGAGAGTCAAGGAACGCCAAAGCCAAAACGTAGCACGGCTCGCTGAGCCGCATAACTGAAACGAATGACTTTGTCCGGGAGGCGTAGAAACTCAACTCCACCCACAATGTCATCTCGACCGAAATGGAAGGAGCGCAAGCGACTGAAATGTAGCGGAGATCTGCGTATATTGACAAGGGCAGGGAGCCGTGCCACAAATGGCATCAACGCCAACACTGTAGATATCCTCACTCCGGTCGATATGACAAAGCGGTAGAGAGTGTGTGCTCCTTTGTCTCAACCATCCATCACCCCGCTCACGCCAATAAGATACTGAGGCCTGCTCTGGCTGAGCGGAATGATGGATTCCCTTCGGGATAGTTCTGAATTCAATATTCCTCTGTTCGATGTTCGATGTTCAACTGGGCATCCCACACCCCACGAAATTCAAAAAAGGAACGGCTTTTTTGAATTGATCTCCCCTCCAGGGGAGACTTCCCGAGTGGAATCCACTTCAACATTCATTATTGAATATTCCTCGGTTCGATATTCAAGGAGTCCTCCCTTGAGGGAGGTGCCGTAGTGAGTGAATACGAACGCAGGCGGAGGGTGTGAATTGGGGCAAAGCCATTCTACTTAGGCTTTGCAAATAAACTGGAACCGGCGGTTCCGTTATGCATTACGAACGAGTCGTTCGTAACGAGAAAAAGGGCGGGGGGTTGGGTTCGAAGATGCCGGGAGCGGCAAGTAACCTGAATTCGCCCGAGAGCATGCGGCAGACAGGCTTGGGAACGAGCACAAATATACGCTCCAACGCGGAGCGTAGGAGCGAGTGCGAAATATTACTTCAATATTCGAAATTGAATGTTCTACGGTTCGATATTCAAAGAGTCCTCCCTTGAGGGAGGTGCCGTAGTGAGTGAATACGAACGCAGGCGGAGGGTGTGAATTGGGGCAAAGCCATTCACATAGGCTTTGCAAATAAACTGGAACCGGCGGTTCCGTTATGCATTACGAACGAGCCGTTCGTGACGAGAACAAGCTGCTTACATTCATCCAGGAGTACGAAGCAGGAGCTTCGAGGTTGGCGTTCTCCAAGCAGGAGCCTGCCTTTGTCGGCAGACAGGCTTGGGAACGAGTAAGAACTCGCACCTTGCACCTAACACCTAAACCCTCAAGCTTCAAAGCACAAAGCACAAAGCACAAAGCACAAAGCACAAAAACCAAAGTAGCTTTAACTCTTCCTTCTTGTTATCCTTGGAGGAAAAGTCACTCTTAAAAGATCTTATGTCTATACCTTTACTTGACCTGAACCGGCAGTACGCATCCATTAAAACCGAGATCAAAGAAGCCATCGATGAAGTGCTTGAAAGTCAATATTTCATCATGGGGGATGAGGTAGCTGAATTTGAGGATAAAATCCGCACATATTGTAATGCCAATCATGCATTTGGGTGTGCTTCCGGCTCCGATGCCCTGCTGTTGGCACTCATGGCCATTGACCTGCAACCGGGAGATTATGTACTAACCAGTCCCTTTACCTTCTTTGCCACGGCCGGAGCCATATCTCGGTTAGGTGGAATTCCTGTTTTCCTGGATATAGAAAAAGATTCATATAACCTGGATCCCGTGCAGGTAAAAGCCTTTTTAGAAGGTGAACATCCGGTATTCAGGAAACTGAATCCCGACCGGGATAAGATCAAAGCGATCATTCCGGTTCATTTATATGGTCAAATGGCGGAAATGGATCCAATCACCCAGCTAGCCAAAGAACACGGCCTTGCCGTAATTGAAGACGCTGCACAGTCAATCGGGGCAGAATACAAGGGAAGAAGAGCAGGAAGTATCGGTGATTTCGGCTGCTTTAGTTTCTTCCCAAGTAAAAACCTTGGAGCATTTGGGGATGCCGGTCTTATTACGGTCAGGGATAATTCGCTTGCTGATAAAACGGATATCCTCCGCCTTCATGGAGCGAAGCCGAAATACCATCACAGCTTAGTGGGCATCAACAGCAGACTGGATACCATTCAGGCAGCGGTTCTTTCCGTGAAGCTTAAATACCTGGATGATTGGTCTGAAAAAAGAAGGAAAATTGCACAGATTTATAATCAATTGTTTGAAGAGGCCGGAGTGGTTGGGTCTCTTGATGACTGCTCCGGAACATGTGATGCCATGGGCGGGAACCATTGTTCATTGCCGGAGAATAAGATCATCACTCCAAAAGAAACGACCGGAGCTCAGTCAGCCAATGGAAAACATATTTATCACCAGTACACCATTCGCTCGAAAAAGCGGGATCAACTGATGGAAGCACTTAAAGCCGGAAATATTGGTCATTCGGTTTACTATCCCATTCCACTCCATGAACAGGAATGTTTCGCATATCTTGGGTATGAACCGAAGGACTGCCCGATTTCACATTGTGCCAGCAAACAGGCTCTTTCATTGCCGATCTTTCCCGAACTTACATTGGAAGAGATCAAAAAGGTGGTTGCTACTATTGTGGATGTACTGTGATGTAGCTTAGTACAACGGCCTCGCCGAGCCGTTTTCAGAGCCAAAATCGACATCGTAGATATTTTATAGTCTTTAGCGAGTCCGGATACCTGAGTAAGTTTGAAAGCTTTCCGAGCGGTGACTTAAAATGAATGGCTTAGCATCCCTTCTCTTCATAGTTCAGTGAGACTTTCCGAAGGTGATCTAAGGGTAGTTTACCATATAAGACTTAGCTACATAGTCAAAGGCAAGAGAGTCCTCCCTTGAGGGAGGTGCTGAAGTGAGCGCATGCGAACGCAGGCGGAGGGTGTGAATTTGGGCTATGCGGTTCACTTTGGCATTGCAGACAAACTGGAACCAGCGGTTCCCTCATGCATTACGAACGAACCGTTCGTAACGAGAATAACCGAAACACGGCTCGCTGAGCCGCATAGATGAAACGAATGACCTTGTCCGGACAAAATAGAAACTCAACTCCACCCACAATGTCATCTCGACCGAAATGCAGCGATCCCGAGCATTCGGGAGAGCGTAATGCAGCGGAGAGATCTGCGTACGTTGACAAGGGCAGTGGAGCTGCATCAAACAATGGTTTCAACTCCGGCACCGCAAATATCTCCACTTCGTACCCCCTTGTTATGTTCTCACCCATCCATCACCCCGCTCACGCCAATAAGATATTGAGGCCTGCTCTGACTGAGCGGAATGACGGATTCCACTCTTCCCAAAGCCCAAGAAAGCCCCCTTACCCTGACGCGTTTAAATCATATGCCAAGCAGGCCACCGGTCAAATAGTAAATCCGGTAAAGAAATAACCACCACATGCGTTAGGGCAAGGGCGGGGGGATTGGGTTCGAAGATGCTTGGAGCGGCAAGTAACGTTGAACTCACTCAGGAATACGAAGCAAGAGCTTCGAGGAGGGCGTTCACCAAGCAGGAGCTTGGGAACGAGTACAAAGCAAGGCAGAACGTAACGCATCTCTCCAGAGTCGCGCTTATGAAGTATAAAAGAGGAGAAGACGCCCGAAGCTTGGGAACGAGCACAAATATACACTCCCACGCAGAGCGTAGGAGCGAGGAGTGCACATCAAATTCCATCCATCACCCCGCTCACGCCAATAAGATATTGAGGCCTGCTCTGACTGAGCGAATTGATGGATTTCCTACGGGATAGTTCTGAATTCAATATTCCTCTGTTCGATATTCAAGGAGTCCTCCCTTGAGGGAGGTGCCGGAGTGAGCGAATGCAAACGCAGGCGGAGGGTGTAAACCGGGGCTATGCGGTCCACTTTGGCTCAAGTACATCTCCTCGTTCCGAACGGCACAACTTTTTTAATAATATTACTGCAATACGGCCTTGGAAATTTATATTTTAAGGTTCTAAAAAAATCAGCTATGATCTGGGAAAGTTCGACATTTTTATGGCTATTGGTGCTTATTCCTGCACTTATCTTTTTCCTGTGGTGGAAGAGAAAAAGGATACTTCAGAAAAAAAAGGAATATTTCAGTACTGAGTTATTCAGTTCTCTGAGGCAGGGATTTTGGCCACTCGGTAGCCGATTGAAAAACATATTCATGATTTGCGGTTTTAGTTTCTTGATTCTCGCGCTTGCCGGCCCTAAGATCGGAACCGAAGTAAGAGAAATAAAGCGACAGGGAATTGACATGCTGGTGGCGTTGGATCTTTCAGCCAGTATGAAAGCTGAGGATGTACGCCCCAGCCGATTGGAAAAGGCTAAATTCGAGATCAATCGCTTGATCGAACGCTTACAGGGAGATCGGGTGGGCTTGATCGTATTTACCGGTGAGGCTTATCTCCAAAGTCCCATGACACTGGATTATTCGGCTCTTCGTCTTTTCCTCGAAATCGCAGAAACCGATCAAATGCCAAGTTCCGCTACGGATTTCAAAGCTGCTATGACTACGGCCTTGGAGGCCTTCAACGCTCTTGAAGATACTGAATCGGAGGCCTCAAAAGTGTTGCTGATCATGTCGGATGGGGAAGATCATGGACAGTCTTATAATGAAGCTCTTCAAAATCTGGTTGAGAATGACATAAGGGTGTTTACGATCGGCATCGGAACCACCGAAGGCACCACTATTCCTTTATATGAAGAGGGCACCAATCAACTCATTGGCTACAAAAGAGATAATGAAGGCCGGGTGGTGACTACAAAATTACAAAGTCAGACTCTCCGGGATATTGCAAATACAGGAAATGGGGAATACTATTCTATACGCAGAGGAAATGAGGGTATTGACGCTTTTCTGGCGAGAATGGACGATCTGGAAAAAGGGGAATTTGCCAGTCAGGAATATGCAGATTATAAGAATCAGTATCAGTGGATGGGAGCTTTGGCTCTTCTTTGCATCGTTTTGGCATTGCTGACCCCTTCTTACCGAAAAGAGCACAATCGCTAATCGTACCCTGTGAAGATTAATTTTTGAATTGATCTCCCCTGAAGGGGAGACTTTCCGAAGTGGAGGAAAAAATATTACTTCAATATTCGAAATTGAATGTTCTACGGTTTGATATTCAAGGAGCCCTCCTTTGAGAAGGAGAGGATTTAGGTGAGGTCGGAGATGTTTATAGTAGCAAGCTGTTTAGGAGTACTAAGCAGGAGCTTCGAGGTTGGCGTTCGCCAAGCAGGAGCTTGGGAACGAGTACAAAGAAAGCCAAGCAAGGCAGAATGTAACGCGTCTCTCCAGAGTCGCGCTTAAAGAGGACGAAGATGCCCGGCCGGGGGGGATGAGAACAAATATACACTCCCACGCAGAGCGTAGGAGCGAGGAGTACAAATTAAATTCCATCCATCACCCCGCTCTCACTAATAAGATATTGAGGCCTGCCTTGACTGAGCGGAATGATGGATTTCCTTCGGGATAGTTCTGAATTCAATATTCCTCTGTTCGATGTTCGATATTCAAATGGGCATCCCACACCCCACGAAATTCAAAAAAGGAACGGTTTTTTTGAATTAATCTCCCCTCCAGGGGAGACTTACCCGAGTGGAATCCACTTCAACATTCATTATTGAATATTCCTCTGTTCGATATTCAAGGAGTCCTCCCTTGAGGGAGGTGCNGNAGTGAGNGAATNCGAACGCAGGCGGAGGGTGTGAATTGGGGCAATGCGGTCCACTTAGGCATTGTAGACAAACTGACACCGGGAGATTCCCTTTCGCGTTACGCACGAGGTCGTACGTAACGCGTCTCTCCAGAGTCGCGCTTAAAGAGGACGAGGATGCCCGAAGCCGGGGGGGATGAGAACAAATATACACTCCCACGCAGAGCGTAGGAGTGAGGAGTACACATCAAATTCCATCCATCACCCCGCTCACGCCAATAAGATATTGAGGCCTGCTCTGACTGAGCGGAATGATGGATTTCCTTCGGGATAGTTCTGAATTCAATATTCCTCTGTTCGATATTCAAGGAGTCCTCCCTTGAGGGAGGTGCTGAAGTGAGCGAATGCGAACGCAGGCGGAGGGTGTAAACCGGGGCTAAATTTTCATTTCTATAATTCCCGATCCTGAAGTTCCTTCAAAAGCTCGAAGTATTTTTCGATCAGTCGCTGGTAGTCCTCCGAGTATTTGGTGAAATTAGGATCATTCAGCCGATTTCTGATCTCTTTCTCTAATTCTTCCAGGGTGAGTTCCGGTGGGTTTGACAGCTCAAATTCTTCTACAGCCTGCCCCTCTCTTTTATCTTCTTCATCCCGTTCTTGCATGGCATTTTCGGCATCTAACATGCGCTGCAGAATATTTTGTTGGCGTTTTATCATGATCGGATCGGTGGAGCCACCGCGAAGATCGTTAATAGTATCTTCCATCTCCTCGATCATACGCTCCAGTTCGCTGCCAATACGATCACCTTCCAAACCACCTTGCCGCTGAAGCTCCTGCAGTTGTTTTCGGATCCGGTTTTGTTGTTTGGCCAGCTGATTCAGACGCTCCATTTGATCCCTCTGAAGCCGTTCTCCCTGCATGTCGTTGATCATCTCCTGCATCTGCTGATTCAACTGTTGCTGCTGTTGGCTGTTTTGCTGCAGCTGCTCCATCATCTGTTCCATGCTCATTCCACCACCGGCACCTCCACTTCCATTTTGCTGATTTTGCAATTGCTCCAAAAGGTTGGCAAGCATGAAAGAGATATCATTGATGCCTCCCATGGCCTGGCGGGATGCAACCGAAGACTGACTTTGATTACGTTCAGACATCTGCTCAAGCGACTGCTGAAGCCTTTCTTCTACTTCTTCTTTCTTTCGGTTGATCTGATTTGAGAACTGTGGGATCTCAGAGGAAAGCTGAAAGAGAGAATCGGATAAGGATCTAAAAATACTTTCCACATTACGCTGATCCCTGGCATAGGTCACATAAGCCTGGCTGCGGTTTTCAGTAGAGGCCACTAAAGTCGTCAGGTCTTCTTGTTCGAGTGAAAGATTCAGCAGCGAGTGCAGTACATATTGTAGACCCGCTATGTTGACATTCATTTGTTGCTGGTTCATGCTTTTCATGGCACTTCGGGTTTCTTCGGCCATTTGCCGGTACTGCTCCTGACGCTTTTGCTGCTGCGATTGATTTTCTCCTTGCTGTTTTTGCTCGCCATTTTGTTGTTGATCAGAAGGATTTTTTTGGTTTTCCTCTGAGTTCTCCGGTGATGACTCTTTTAACTCCTGATCCAGGCTTTTGTTGATCTCATCCAGGTTTTTTTTGAGATTCTCCTGCAGTTCCTGAATCTCTTTCTGATTCTTGCCTGAAGTGTTCTCGGATAAAGTTTCTGCCTGTTCTTTCAGCTTTTCATTTTCTTCTTTAGTCTGCTGAAGCTCTTCCCTCGTCTTGGTTGAGTCGGATTCCCTTCGGGCCATTTCTTCGAAAGAAGTAGCTAACTTATCGAGGTCGGAATTTAGTTTAAGCTGTTTAAAAAGTTCGATGGTCCTGTTCAGGCGTTCGCGATAAAGCTCTTCATTGAACTCCATGTTTTCCATCGCCTTTCTAAGCTCTTCGGGATTCATGTTGCCTAGTTGTTCTTGAAGTTGCTTCATGGCTTCACGAAATGCCGGGTCATCGATCTCCTTCATCAGTTTCTCCAGCTCCTCATAGGCTTTGCGGGTTTCTTCCGAAAGCATGCTGTTTTCGCTTAACTCTTCTTTCAGCTCCTCAAACTTTTGGTTCAGTTCATCAATTCTTTTTTGAACCTCTTCCTGTTGCTTTTGTACTTGTTCCAGCTCGCGTTTTTCCTCATATCCGGGGTTTTCGGGATTGTCTTTCAGCTGCTCTTTAAATTGTTCATACTGTTGGCGGCTTTGTTCAAAAGCCTCTGAGATCTCATTCAGGTCACCGGATACTTCATTCTCTTTTTCATCCACATCTTCAAAATAGTCTACCAAAGAGGGAACGGTGAGGACCATTTTTTGAGAAAGTGCAGTCTTGAACCCATTGAAGCCATCATTATCCTGAACGGAGATCCAGAAGGTAAGTTCGTCTCTTGGTTTCAGGTTCAGGCTGTTCAGATCCCAGAGATAGGAATTAAGAGCATCCTGATCAGGAACTTTCAGGTTGATCGAGCTTTCAACGGGGGCTGGGGTAAATGCTCGTTTTAGTTCAAAATGGAGTCGGGAGCCGGTCAGTCCAAAATCATCGGAAGCTCTGTATAATAAACGAAGCTCCTGAGGATTTACTTTTTTAAGATTATTCTCCGGTTCAATGATCTCGGCTAATGGAAATTCATCCTCACTCGGTTCTATGATGATTTGAAACGGGTTTTCATTTACCAAACCATTCTCATCTTCCATATAAAAGCGAAGGGTGTCTTTACGCTGAACGGCAAGTTCATAGGTAAAACTGCTATCATTACCCACAAGAAGATCCTGCATTTTGCCGGACGTTTTTAACTGCAATACTGAAACCGGTTTATTCATAACACCCCTAAGCCTTAGAGTAGATCCCTGATAGGCCCGTACCTGAGACATCGGGTAAGACATAATGGAAGAATCGAGGCGGGTATAGGCAGGGGGCAGTATGGTTGCCTGCAATTCTGTAAATCTGGGACGAAGCTGAATGTCGGCATAAAAGTTTTCGCTTCGGTAGCCATCCATTTCAATGTAATACTCAAGATCGTTATTGATGGGTTGTGGCACGGATCGAAATGTATTTCCGTATGCTTCCATGCCTCGTGTGCGGAATTCTTCTTCTATGTCAGTTTTAATTCTCAGCGATACATTCTCAGGAACATTGGACTCGTCGAAAGTTACATCCACACGGAATGGACTGCCTTGTTCAAAGGTAGTATTACCCGGATCGACTGTATATATAAAAGGATTTGGTTTGGCATAGTCTTTCCAGAAAGTAAGGGTTCTTTCGGAGGCCGACTGAAAGTTGAATACCGTAAATGAAAGCAGGAATAAGATCGCCGTGGATGCGATCATGAGTTGGGAATGATTTTTGTGCGTCTCGGTATTCCCGATATATGCTTCAAGCTGTTGTTCCAATCGCAAAGATTCGATCTGCCCTAAACTTTGCAAAATGGCAGCATCTATCAGTTCACGATTTCCGGTACTGCCTTTTTCAAGATCAAGGGCATCCTTTAACTCAGGGAGCTTACTCTTTCGGCTGAAATCCCTGTAAAATTCCTTGAACGCCTCAGTGCTTATGCCTCTAAGTCCCTTCCATGTGATCGAAACAGCTATCCCAAAAAATAAAAGAAGGGAAATAGTCTTAAGCGTAGAATGAAGATAAAATAGCTGTTCAAGCAGGATGAGTGTGGTAATTCCGGCACATACGATCAACAGAGAACGCCATACAATAATGCGCTTTTGTTTACTTATCAAAGAACGGTAGGCTTTCTGAAGCAGCCTCTTTACTTGTTCCGTTGATGTATGTGATCCTGAGTTTGGCATATTTGAAAATTGTGAATTAAGAACCGTTCGTATATGTAATTATTGTCAGTTCAAAGCTCACCTAAGGTGAAAGTTTTAGATACAGAAAAACGCCCGTCTTGTTCTTGGATCTGCATCATTTCTGCTTCGGCATCATGTTCTAAGAACAAATTCCAATGGTGTGATGCAGCTTGCTTTAAAAACCTTTCTTTCTCATTTAGCGTTTGCACCGGGTACATGTCATATCCCATGACCCAGGGCAAAGGAACATGTACGTGTGTAGGCAAAAGGTCGGCCACAAATACCAGGGTTTTGCCATCGCCCTCGATCTTTGGAAGTTGCTGCCCCTTGGTGTGGCCATTCACAGGGATGGCTGTCAAACCTGCTTCGTACTCATGCTCTTCTTCAACCAGGTTAAGCCTTCCGGATGTTTTAAGCGGTTCAATATTTTCTGGTAGAAAACTGGCTTTTTCCCTTGCATTGGGATCGGTGGCGTTTTCCCAATGTGCTTTTACTACATGATATGTGGCATTGGGGAACGTGTGCTTCAGCTCCTGATCTTTTCCGTAGTAGGAGGTGCCGCCGCAATGGTCAAAGTGAAGGTGTGTAAATATGATATCTGTGACATCCTCAAAACTAAAACCATGTGCTTTAAATGAGTTTTCAAGGTTTTTTTGGCTGTAATCAAGCTGGTAGATGTTCTCCATCTTCTCGTTGAATTTTGTGCCTGCTCCATTATCAATCAGGTACAGTTTTCCCGTTGCCTGTGATTTGATGAGCAGACATCGCATCGTCATGGGAATTCGGTTTTTGTCGTCTGCGGGAATCCCTTTAGACCACAGGGTTTTGGGAACCACGCCAAACATAGCGCCGCCGTCCAAACGGAAATCTCCCGTTTCGATCGTGTATAATTCAAAGTTACCAAGTGTTGTTTTTGAAAGGCTCATGTATGTTCTTTTTTGTTGAATTTGAATATAACAAAGCGGCCACAGGAATCAGAATTACAAGCTGTAAAATTGGAGGCTATGACGATGGCTCAGAGAAGACGATACGGCTACCTCAAGCATCCCAATACCCCGCGAAATTCAAAAAAGGAACAGCATTTTCACTACGATATTTTAAGTCTTTAGCGAGTCCGGATGCTCGAATGAGTTTGAAAGTTTTCCGAGCGGTGACTTAAAATGGATGTCTTAGCATCCCTTCTCTTCATAGTTCAGTGAGACTTTTCGAAGGTGATCTAAGGGTATTTTGCCATATAAGACTTAGCTATATAATCAAAGGCAAGATAGTCCTCCCTTGAGGGAGGTGCCGGAGTGAGCGAATGCGAACGCAGGCGGAGGGTGTAAATTGGGACAATGCGGTCCACTTAGGCATTGCAGACAAACTGAAACCGGGAGACTCCCTATCTCGTTATGCACGAGGACGTATGTAACGCGTCTCTCCAGAGTCGCGCTTATGAAGTATAAAAGAGGACGAAGATGCCCGAAGCTTGGGAACGAGCATATAAGCTTCCTTACCCTGACGCGTTTAAATCATATGCCAAGCAGGCCACCGGTCAAATAGCAAATCCGGTAAAAAAAATAACCACCCCATGCGTTAGGGCAAGGGCGGGGGGGATTGGGTTCGGAGATGCCGGGAGCGGCAAGCAGCCCTAAAGCAATCGTCAGACCACTTCTTGCTATGCCGCGCAACCCGCTCGGTGGAAATGTAAAGCTGTCCCTACTAATTTCTCCCTTCAGTGGTCGGACGAGTACGAAATCCACTTCAACATTCATTATGTGCTTAATGGAAGGGGTGGGATATTGGTACATGGTCAAAATAAAAAAGCCCTTGGAAAGAGGGCTTTTGGATCAAAATGAAAAGTTAGATCAATTATCTAAAAAGAGGGGACCACATCTACGCGATAGAGAGTGTCTAATAAAGTAATAAGCACCATCAGCATAAAAAACGCGACGGCCATTAGTAACAGCATAGCATTGAATTTTGTATCCCAGTAGAGATTCATAAAGAAGGCTGCTACCAATCCTGCTTTCACAACAGCTATTGAGATAGCGGTAATGATATCAAAAGGGGCAGGGATGGTTACAAATTTTGCCAATACTACCGTTATGATGGTTAAGATCAGCAAGGCGGTTCCTACGGCCCAAAGCTGTCCTGCTGTTGAAACGTGATGATGATTTTCGTGACTATTTCCGCTCATAATAAATTCAGTTTAAAATTCTTTGGATGAGATTCTGTTGCTCTGTTTTGAGGTCATTCAATGAGATATAACAGTGGGAACAGGAAGATCCAGATGAGGTCAACCAAGTGCCAGTAAAGGCCGGTGATCTCAACGGGAGTATAATATTCGCTGCTGAAATCTCCGCGTACAGCACGTCGGTAGATCCAGTAGATCAACCCAATACCGATGAGCACGTGCAAGGCGTGAACACCAGTCAGCATATAGTAAATGCTAAAGAAAATAGGGGCTTTAGCATGTTCAAGTCCTTCGAAGGTATAAAACTCGCCCGGGAAAATACCAAGATGGAACTTATGCGAATACTCGAAACCCTTGATCACCATAAACACAATAGCCAGCGCAATGGTTATGAGAAGATTGATCTTAAGTCCTTTGATTTGATCTTTTTGTACCGAACGAATGGCCATGGCTACCGTTAAACTACTTCCGATCAGTACAACTGTGTTAACCGCTCCCCAAAAAGTGTTGAGTTCGAGGGCTGCTTCGGTGAACAGTTCCGGATACCATGATCTGTATACAATGTAGGCGCAGAAGAGTCCGCCAAAAAATAAGATTTCGTTTACAAGGAACACCCACATTCCCATTTTGGCAGAATCAAATTGCTGATCGGCATCAACAAAATGATGTTGCACATGAGTTGGATGTGAAGTCGAATGATTCGCCATTACTTCCCGAGTTATAGTATTGTTTAGGTTAAGTTAGTTGAATAATGTGTTAGTTCGTTACTTCTTCAGCAGCGGCTTTTGCAGCATGACTTGGCTCATGGCCATTGTGATGCACATCTGCCAAACCCAATTGAAATTCTTCCATAGGTTTATGGTAGTCGTAGGGTCCGTTGATGATAACCGGTGTATGGTCGAAGTTATGCAGATCCGGAGGGGAGGTAGCCTGCCATTCAAGACCTCGGCTTCCCCAAGGGTTTGAACCTGCTTTTTCTCCTGAAAAAAGAGAACGAAGCAAATAGAAAGCGATCAACAAGAAACCAACACCGAGGATATAGGATCCAATGGTAGAGGTTTGATGGAAGATCGTAAACTGATCAATGTAATTATAATACCGGCGCGGCATGCCTTGAGAGCCCATAATGAATTGAGGCAGGAAGGTCATATTGAAACCGATAAAGATCAAAGCAGCACCGATCTTAGCTTGAAATTCATTGTACATCTTACCGGTCATCTTAGGCCACCAATAGTGGAGTCCGGCAAGCAGCGCAATCAATGTTCCGCCCATCATCACATAATGAAAGTGAGCAACCACATAGTAAGTATCATGCAAGTGAATGTCGGCAGCCAGTGAGCCCAGCATAATACCGGTAAATCCACCAATTGAGAACAGGAACAGGAAGATGAAGACATACAGCATAGGGGTTTTCATCTCAATGGAACCTTTGTATAGCGTAGCTACCCAGTTAAGGATTTTGATACCGGTTGGAATTCCCACCAGGAAGGTCAGGAATGAGAAAACGGTTGTTGCAACGGCAGACTGACCGGAGGTAAACATATGGTGTCCCCACACCAGGAAGCCGATGAATGCAATGGCCAAAGATGAAAGCGCGATGGCCCAGTAACCGAAAATATGTTTTTTGGAGAACGTGGTGATCACTTCGGAGATGATTCCAAATCCCGGAACGATCATAATGTATACGGCCGGGTGAGAATAGAACCAGAAGAAGTGCTGGAATAGAACCGGATCACCGCCCATAGCGGGGTCAAAGATCCCAATCCCCAGGAAACGCTCCATGGTAAGAAGAAGGAGTGTGATCGCCAATACCGGAGTAGCCAATACCTGAATAATACTGGTAGCATAAAGTGCCCAGATATTAAGTGGAAGCTTACCCCAGGTGATACCCGGTGCACGCATCTTATGTATGGTGGTAATGAAGTTGGTTCCCGTCAAAATGGAAGAGAAACCAAGAATAAAAACCCCTAAAGTTACCCATATCACACTGGACGAAGAATCGGTACTGTAAGGGGTGTAGAAAGTCCAGCCGGTGTCGAGGCCATTGTTAGCCAGGGCAATAAAGGTAAAGATGGCACCGATCACATAGATGTAGAAACTGGCCAGGTTAAGCCTTGGGAAGGCTACATCTTTCGCTCCAAGCTGCATGGGAAGCACAAAGTTGCCCAATGCCGCAGGGATGGATGGAACCAATACAAAGAATACCATGATAGCCCCGTGCAGGGTAAAAAACTGGTTATATGTATCAGCCTCGATGAAGGTTTTTGCAGGAGTGAGCAGTTCCGTTCTCAGCAACAAGGCAAGAATTCCGCCAAGCAAAAAGAAAAAGGTAACCGACCCAAGATACATGAGCCCGATCTTCTTATGATCAACCGTGGTAAGCCATGCCCAAAGTCCTTTTTCCTCTGTTAAAAAAGTACTTTTTGGATCTTCAGACGGCTTGAACCGCTTTACTTTTAATGTTTTTGTATTTGATACTTCAGCAGTGGCCATATTATTCTTCTAAAGTTTTGATGTATGCAATAATATCAGAAATGTCGTCGTCACTCAGTCGGCCTTCGTAACTTACCATTTGGTTTTGATATCCTTCTACGATCTTGGCAGAAGGGTTCAGAATAGATTCTCTTATATAATTTTCATCAGCAGAAACCGAGGCTGCGCTTTCAAAGTTGCGCTCTTTGCCCCAAAGCCCTTGCCAGGTTGGGCCGATTCCATCCGAACCATCCATGGAGTGGCAGCTTGCACAGCCTTGGAGCCCAACCAGTTGCTCGCCCCGTTCTTCAGGAGTTCCTCCGCCGCCGGTTCCTTGTTCTTCCAGCCAGGCTTCAAAGTCGTTCTCGGTGTGTACGATCACTTTTGCTAACATATTGGAGTGAGAGGTTCCGCAATATTCGGTGCAGAATACCTGTGATTCGCCGGTTTCATCGGCCTGGAACCATACATAGGTATATCGGTTTGGCAAAACGTCTTGCTTAATTCGGTAATCAGGCACAAAGAATGAATGAAGTACATCCTGAGACTGCATCACCAGTTTGATGGGACGGCCTGCAGGAACGTGCACTTCGTTACCGACCTGTGCCCCGTTCTCATATTTAAAGGTCCAGCCCCACTTGTAAGCGGAAACGTGAATTTCGTAGGCATTATCTGGAACCGTTTTAAGGTTCAGCCATCCTTTATATCCCCAGCCAAAAACAACAAATACAAGCAGGAGGGGAATAACCGACCAGGTGATCTCTAATTTGTTATTGTGGGTGATAAGCGGTGTTTCATCGTCTTCAGATCG
The DNA here is from genome assembly GCF_000375425.1 of Gracilimonas tropica DSM 19535. Taxonomy (GTDB): domain Bacteria; phylum Bacteroidota; class Rhodothermia; order Balneolales; family Balneolaceae; genus Gracilimonas; species Gracilimonas tropica. Next base: position 65,257 of record NZ_AQXG01000001.1, read on the forward strand.
GCGGCGGTACTTGATAGCAAAATAGATCATTGCAATCGTAACACCGGCAAGAATGATAAAGCTGACGATATGGATAAAACCCATCAGCGCATCGGTAGTTGCTCCCGTCATCGGAGATTTAAGTTCCGGGAGCATGAAATCAAATAAACTGCCCATTAGTTAAAATCAGTTTTTGAGGTTGGTTTTTTGCGTTTTTCGCGAAGCCATAGCACGGTCAGGAATATACCGAGAATTATCAGTGTAGCCAAGCCGCCAAGCTTCATAATATTAATTGCCACCGGCGCATAACTGCCGGATTCAGGATCGTATTGGTAACAGTACATCACAAGTTTGTCGATGGTATTACCGATCTGTCCATCTGCTGCCTCATACAAGGCATTGCGTACATTAAATTCGTCGTAAGTGATACCGTAAAGATAACGAGTGATCTTGCCTTTGGGACTGAGCAACATAATGGCCGCAGTATGGGCATATTCTCCGGTTTCCTCTACCTTTCGATATTGAAAGCCGGTTGCTTTCGTTACTTTTTCGATATTTGATTTTGAGCCGGTCAAAAAGTACCAGCCGGCTTTCATTGTTGAATCTTCGTCGCCGAGATAATTTTCTTTCGATCTGGCGGCCAAGGCTACATCTTCTTCAGGATCTATACTGAAAGAGATGATGATAAATTCTTTTCCGGGCTTCCAAACCAGATCATCTACTACATCCGATACACCGTCCAAAACCAAACCGCAAAGCATCGGACACTCATAATACAAAGGGTTTAACAAAACGGGCTTTCCTTCCACAAGAAGATCCCCAAGCTGCACACTGTCGCCGTTAGATGTTGCAAATCGGGCATCCAGCGGGATGGTGTCTCCCAACTTTTCGTCGATGCCAAGATCTTGCAGCGCATCCGGTTCTTCACGATTTACCTGCGCTGAGGCAGGGGGTGAAAGCAGAAACACTGCGAGCATGCATGTTGCAAATGCCGACAGTGCGGGAATTTTCATGATGAATAGGTTTTATTAGTCAACAGCAATTCTACTAATTGCACTGTCAATAGGAATTCTATAAATACCTTCTTCGAGGTCAACAACGCCAAAGCTATTAAGCTCTTGATCTTGTTCTGCTTTTAGTTCTTTTACTTCTGAAAAGGTACTTTGAGCAGACACTTCTTTCTGAGTTTCAAACAAACTGTATTGTGAGAAGTAGATCAATCCGACAACAAAAATGACGACCAAAGCGGTTCCGAGGGTGGACCAAAAGATCAACTTGGAATAGTTTAAGGTGTCACTCATTACACCATGTCCAACCGCTACCGCAAATTCCTCATCATCTGTTGAAATTTCAACGTCTTCGGTCAGGTCCTCATCTGATGCGGCAGGTTCAGTGGTGAATATTTGGGAAGCTTCATCTTGCAGTTGGGCAGCCCAGGCAATTACCTGATCTTCAGATACATCGTATTTCTCTGCGATCTCTTTGATCACAGATTTACCCTGCGATACTGCTTCAAGAGCTATTTTTGCTTTAAATTCTGAACTAAACTTATCTGACATCGGTCGTTTCGATTATTGGTGATATGATTTAGAGAGGCAATCTTCAAGCTTCGGATCGTTCTTTGGCACCATATCATTTTGTTTGAAGGTGTTAAAGAATAGTCCGAAGAAAATACCTCCTAATCCGAGGAAGGCTGTGATATCCATCCAGCTAAAGTGGATTCCATGATCATAAAGTACAGGCATGGCGATCCAGTAAATTTCTGCAAAGTGAATGACAAGTACCAAGACAGATACAATTCCAAGTACCGTTCTGTTTTTCTTGGCTTCACGGTTCAGCAACACCAAGAAAGGAAGAGCAAATCGACCAATCAGCAGGCTGTAGGCTATATATTCCCAGCCTCCTTCAAGCCGGTGATAGAACCAGAGAGTTTCTTCCGGAAGGTTGGCATAATAGATCAACAAGAACTGTGAGAAGGCGATGTATGCATAAAAAACAGTGAAAGCAAAGAACCAGGCACCCAAGTCATAGATATGAACTTGTCGGATGGTGCTGGTAAGAAGGCCTTTTTTCTGAAGGTAAAAGACCAGAAGGATCATAACCGGCCAGAATGCCTGGAAACTGATCGCAAAGAAATAAACACCGAACATGGTAGAAAACCAATGTGGATCAAGGCTCATTAACCAGTCGAAACCGGCAAACGCCACAGAAAATGCAAATAAAAGAATTCCCGGGGCACTGAATTTTCGCAGTAAGCTTGTAAGTCCCCAATCGTTGGTTTGATCCATTTCAACAGATACTTTATGCAGCTTATAGCCGAGGAAACCCCAGATTGCAAAATAGATAAATTGCCTGATCACAAAGAAAGTAGGGTTCAGGAACGCTGATTTACCGTAAATGATCTTATCAAACTCTTCAGCTCCGTATTCCAGCAGTTCAGGATGGCTCCAGTGATACAAATTATGAATACCAATGAGGATCGGGATCACAAAAAGCCCCCAAAGCCAAATTTTGGAAGTAAAAGACTCTGCAATACGTCGGAACACCACTCCCCAGCTCGATCTCGTAATATGGTGCAACATCACCATAATAAGGGCTGCAAGGGCAATTCCGGTAAAAAAGGTAAAGCTAACCAGGTATGAAAAGAAAAACTGATCAGCATCAAGGAAATAGCCAACAAGGGTGGCAATTAATCCAACGGCACCCAGTCCAAACAGGGCACGGGGAACTTTGCTGTCGGCTGGAAATTGTAAAGAATCTGTTATTGAAGGCTTATGACTCATTGTGTAAGTGTATTAAGCAAAGTTCTTAGTTATCAAGATTTTTGATGTACAGGATGATGGATTCGATCTCCAGGTCAGACAAATAGCTGTAAGAGGCCATCACCCCTTGTTGATAGTCCACGGATTTTTTGGCTTCGGGTTCAACGATGGATTCCCGGATATAATCTTCATCTTTAGTGACCGTGATGGTTTCACCTTCAGCGGTTACAACTTCTCCTTCGCTGCCATATAGACCGGACCATGTTGGGCCAATACCGGCTGAACCATCTTCACTGTGGCAAGCTGCACATCCATTGCCGGCAATTACATCGGCACCCATAGATACGGAAGCTTCCATTGTTTCCTGGGCCGCTGCTTTCGCTTCAGCTAAAGAATCAGCTTTGGCTTGTTCCTCGGCAGCCTTTGACTGAAGTGCAGCAAGATCTACATCATATTCTGCCATTTCCTCTTCAGAGATATTCTGGCTTTCCTGCAAGGCCCGCACGTAGGCCACAATAGCCCAACGGTCTTCAACAGGTATTTGAGAAGCATAAGAATACATGGTTCTCACTCCGTTGTAGATAGCAGAATAGATCTGCCCGTCCGGAGCTTCAATAAGTCGCTGGTCATGGTAAGAAGGTGCCGGAACAAATCCATAACCGCCCTCCATGATAATTCCGTTGCCGGCTCCTGTTTGACCGTGACATGGAGTACAGTAAATTTCGTAGCGTTCTTTGCCACGATATAGGAATGATTTTGTAAGATCCACAGGGATGTAGTCTATGTAATCACCGTTCTCATCAACTCCTTCGTAATAAGCAACATCTGTTTTGGCTAAGCCACGGGCAATAGTTCCTTCTACCGGTTGACGCATAGAACGTCCGTCATCAAAAAAGTTATTGACTTCCTGGGCTTCCTTTCGCGGTTGCTGATCCATATTCAAGTTTGGATGGACCGGCGGTTTTTCTGAAAGTTGTCCCTGGCAGGCCGTAAGCGATATCCCGATCGCAACTAATCCCGCCGTTTTTAATAAACCTTTAAAATTCATCCCTGAACGTGATATTTGTGAATTTTTCTTATTCATAAACTTCCTCAATGTGAGTAGCCCCGGCTTCTTCGAACAATTTCTTTACTTTGTCAGCTTCGAACATGTCATCTTCAGCTTCAATACAGGCAAAGAAACCGTCATCGGTTGCTTTCTTAAAACGGTCTACATTAAAAAGAGGATTGTGAAGTTTTGGAAGTCCGTTTAGGAAGAACATTCCAAATACAGCTCCAAAGGCTGATAACAGCACAGTAAGCTCAAAAGTGATAGGTACCCAGGCCGGAGCGTTGAAAAAGGGCTTACCGCTAATATTTAAAGGGTAATCAATAACAGCCATGTAATACATCATTGATACTGCACCTGCAAAACCAAGGATGGCATGCCCAAGCACGATCCACCCCAGTTTTGATTTTTTCAAATTCATGGCTTTATCCATTCCATGAATTGGGAAGGGGCTAAAAGTATCAAACTTGGTATAACCTGATTTCACCATTTTTTTGGCTGCATCAGTAAGCTCTTTGGGGTTTCTGAATTCGGCTAAGATGCCGTGCAAATTTTGATTTTCTGTACTCATATTCTTTAAACCTTCTGAGATTGAGGTTCAGGTACTTCTACTTTTGGAGCATGATATTCGTTGGTTTCCTCATCATAATTATGAGGATCTGCCTTAGGTATTACAGCTTTGATCTCAGCGAGAGCAACCATTGGAAGGAATCGCAGGAACAAGAGGAACATAGTAAAGAAGAGTCCAAATGTTCCTACATAAGTCAAAACATCCCAAATGGTTGGGGAATAGTAATCCCAGCTTGAAGGCAAATAATCGTTAGCCAGCGAAGTTACCGTAATTACAAATCGTTCAAACCACATACCGATATTCACCACAATGGAAATAAAGAAGGTGAATCCGACGCTTGTTCGTAATTTCTTAGACCAGAAAAACTGAGGTGAGAATACATTACAGGTCATCATTGCCCAGTAGGCCCATGCATAAGGTCCTGTAGCTCTCAAAATAAAGATCGCTTGCTCGTATTCAACGCCACTGTACCAGGCAATAAAGAATTCCATGATGTAGGCAAAACCTACCATAGTACCGGTGACAAGGATCACGATATTCATTTTTTCCATGTGATCGTTTGTCATGATGTCTTCCATGCCATAGATCTTTCTGGCAACAATCATAAGGGTCAGCACCATCGCAAAACCGGAAAAGATCGCACCCGCAACAAAATAGGGTGGGAAAATTGTGGTGTGCCATCCCGGGATCATGGAAACGGCAAAGTCAAAGGATACAATGGTGTGTACGGATAATACCAGTGGAGTAGCCAAGCCGGCCAGAATCATGTAGGCTTTTTCATAATTCCACCAGTGGCGGTTGGAACCGGTCCATCCAAGAGAAAAGATACCGTAAGCTACCTTTCTGATCTTATCGGTAGCTCTGTCGCGGATCGTGGCAAGGTCGGGAACCAATCCAACATACCAGAATAACAGAGAAACAGTAAAATAGGTGGAAACTGCAAACACGTCCCAAAGCAGGGGAGAGTTGAAGTTCGGCCACATGGCCATTTGGTTAGGAACCGGGAATACCCAATAAATTACCCAGATACGACCAACGTGAATAGCTGGGAAGACCCCGGCACACATTACTGCAAAAATGGTCATCGCTTCCGCAAATCGGTTAATGGCGGTACGCCAGTCTTGCCGGAAGAGGAAAAGGATCGCAGAAATAAGGGTTCCGGCGTGACCAATACCTACCCACCATACAAAGTTGATGATCGCCCAACCCCAACCAACGGGATTGTTAAGGCCCCAGATTCCGGTTCCTTCCCATATCAAATAACCAATAGCCGCTACCATAACCATTAGCAGGGCATTGGCTCCTATCATGGCTAAGTACCATGCTTTTGGAGTGGGTCGTAAATTTATATCAGTAACCAGTCGTGTAAGGCTCGAAAAGTCATGATCGCCTTTTACAAGAGCGGGTTCCGGTACGTATTGGTATTTACTCATGTTTTGGGTGTATTCCTGATTAATATCTTAAGCCAAAGCTGGGTTTGGATTCGTAAGTTTTGCCATATAAGAGGTACGTGGACGTGTGTTCAGCTCTTCCAGCATCTGGAAATTACGTTCGTTACGCTTCATTTGAGCAACCACGCTGTTATCATCGGTCAGATCGCCGAAATAGATCGCGTCAGCAGGACAAGCTTGCTGACAAGCAGTCTTAACGGTGCCATCAGCCGGTTTTGGTGAACCGGTTTCTTTTTTGGCTTCGATCTTGGCGCGGTTTACACGCTGTACGCAATACGTACATTTTTCCATTACCCCGCGGAAGCGAACGGTTACTTCCGGGTTCATCGCCATTTGGATGATATCCGGATCGTCGCCCGTGGTTAAATATTCTTTTGGATAGTTGAAGAAGTTGAAACGACGCACTTTGTACGGACAGTTATTTGCGCAGTAACGGGTACCGATACAACGATTATACGTCATTTGGTTCATCCCATCTTCACTGTGAGTGGTTGCCGCAACCGGACAAACCTGCTCACATGGAGCCAACTCGCAATGCATACATGGTACCGGTTGGTGAACCGCTTGTGGAGAATCAGCATCATCGCCCACATAATAACGGTCGTTACGGATCCAATGCATTTCACGGCCCCGTTTAACTTCTTTCTTACCGATGACCGGGATATTGTTCTCACTTTGACAAGCGATCACACACACACCACAACCAAAACAAGAGTTAAGGTCGATGGCCATTCCCCATTGTGGTTCATAATCAGGGAAGGTTTGCTCATCAAACAATGAGATAGGACCGTCTGTGTCGCCATTTTCTTTAGCTTCAGCCAATCCCGGTACAGGATAGGTATGAACCGATTCGAAAGAAGCGAAATCCGGATTATCTTTGTATTCGGAAAGGGTAGCTTGCCGGTACATATCACGGCCTTCAAGGCTGTGATGATCCTGAACACAAGCAATTTCGTAGGTTTCGTCCGTTTTGGAGACATTTGCAGAAGCAAACAACATATTGGTTGTTCCTCGTAAAGGATAAACATCTACGCCGCCGGCAGTGTAATCAACATAAGAGCTGGCAACACGACCAATACCTTCGCGACCGTATCCGGTTGTGAGGGTAATGGCATCATCAACATGCCCCGGTTGGATCCAGGCTGCAATCTTCAGTGACTTACCATTAACGGTGATCTCTACAACATCAAAATCATCTTGTCCTGCTCCCGGTTCTTCGATTCCGAGGCTCTTAGCTGTTGCAGGACTCATCAACGCCACATTATCCCAGGTTACTTTGGTCATGGGATCAGGAAGTTCCTGAAGCCAGCCTAAATTGGCATAACGGCCATCATAAAGTGTAGCATCCGGGCGAATCACAACTTCCATGCCCGAAGTGGATGATACGTTTGAAACAGCCCGATTCATGGCAGCGTTAAACCCACTGCTCAGGCGAACATTCACTGCATCAAAATTATCAGTAGTGTCAATACCATCATGTAGGATATTAGTCCAGCGATTATCGAAACCGGAGTTGTAATATCCACGGAAGGTATTTTGCACCAGATCGTAACCGGAAGCCAGAGTTCCGGATACAATGGTATTCAGGAATTCAATTTCACTTAAGCCGTCATGTAAAGGCTGGATCTGAGGCTGAATCACGGAACGTGCGCCTCCATAAGAAAATCCATCGCCCCAGGCTTCCAGGAAGTGAGCACGATTTACGTGCCAGGTTACTCTCTTGGCCGTCTCATCTACATAATCGGAGAGATTAACAACCGTTTCGACGTTTGAGAGTGCATTTTCAAAATCAAGGTCAGCAGGGGCGGTGTGAACCGGATTCACGCCCACCATAACAACCGTGTCAATGTTGCCGGCTTTCATATCAGCAACAACATCAGCAAAAGCCTGATGGTTGTTTTGATCATCAATATGTGGAGCTTCCAGATAATTGACGGTGCTTCCAGCATTACCTAATGCCTGGTTAATGGCCGCAACTGCAGCATGAACTTCCGGGGTGTGCTGGAATCCTGCGGTAAGTGCTGAAGATCCGGCATTTGCAGCTAATTCATCAGCAAGTACTGTGATCCATTTATGATCAGAAAATTGATTTGAATATCCGCTAAAAGCTCCCAATCCATTGATTCGGGAGGAAAGAGCAGCGGCAAGTGCATAGGTAAAGGCTTCAATTTCGCTGGCCTTCACTTTCAGACGGTGATCAGCATAAGAACCGGTAAGCGTAAAAGAATCCTCAACGGCATACACGCGGTTCATCTCACCATTGGTGTCTGTCACTTTTCTTCGGGAGGATACTTGTTTGGCATATTCCACACTATTTGGATGTGTAGACGCCATAAAATCATCATTCAAGGAAACGATGACATCTGCATTTTCAAAATTGTAATGGGTTCTCAGGCGCTGACCAAAAGCAATTTGATTTCCTTCTACTACATTGTCTTCTCCAAAAGGCTCATAAGTAATCCAGGAAGCATTACTAAATTTGGAAAGAGCTTGTTGCTTTATACTATTGTAGGTAGGGGAAGAGTTTGCTTCAGAGATAAAAGCTATGCGCTGACTGGTATTTGCAAAATGAGAAGCTGCAAAAGCTGCAAAATCATCTTTGGTCGAGCGGTTGCCATTATATAAAGGAGAACGAGAACGGTCAGGATCATATAAGCCAAGTATGGCCGCCTGATTGAAAATACTGGTTCCGCCTTTGCTGGCAGGGTGAAGGTCATTTCCTTCTAATTTGGTAGGCCGTCCTTCATGGTTTTCAGCAATAAGTCCGACTAAATTACCCTGAACCGGCATAGAGGTAGCATAATACAAAGGTATGCCCGGCACTACATCTTCAGGTTGTTTAGAGTATGGAAGGATCTTTTGAACGGGACGACGACAGGCAGCAAGTCCGGCTAATGCTACGGATGCACCCATCACGCGGAGAAATCCACGACGAGATACACCATCTGTTAATTCTGTGGCATTTTCAGGGAACTCACGCTCAGCAAACTTCTGATATTCTTGGTTGTTCGCCAGCTCTTTTAAGCTTTTCCAGTAAGTGGTTTGTTTAACTTCGCTCATCTGTTGATCTGTAATTTCTGAATCCTTCATTATTAATAATGACAACCCTGGCAGTAGGTTGGAGCATGAATATTCTTTTTATCTACCAATTCGCGTCCAATTTCTAATTGATTCTCAACTTTATATCCCATGGTCGTGACTTCATCGACGGGACGAATGTATTTTTCCGGCTCACGGTGGCAATCCAAACACCAGCTCATACTAAGTGGCTCTGCCTGATATACAACTTCCATCTTATCAATACGTCCGTGACAGCTTTCGCAGCCAACTCCAACGGTAACGTGAGCAGAGTGATTGAAATAAGCATAATCGGGTAAATTGTGTACCCGAATCCACTCTACGGCTTTGCCGGTTTCCCAACTCTCGCGAATTAGATCAAGGTTTTCCGGATTCTTTCCTTTAACCTGACTGTGACAGTTCATACAAGTTTGGGTAGCCGGTATGTTGGCTTGCTTGGAATCGAATACGCTGGTGTGGCAATACTGACAATCCAATCCAAGTTGATCGACGTGGAGTTGGTGACTGTAGGGAACAGGCTGTTCCGGAGCATAGCCAACGTCAGTAAATTCAGGAGAGAAGAAATACCAAACGCCAAAAATAATAGCATTCAGCGTTACGATTAATCCAATTAAAATTTTTCGGGGAACCTGATTTGTCCACTTTGGGAAAATCTGCGCCATAAAGATTGCTGATTTAGATTAAGGTAAAGAGCATGAATGCTCCCGTTCAAAAGCCGCGCAAATCTATCAATTTTTTCGATCTTAATTGAATAAAAAGGATGAACTATCTTTTATTTAAAACAATTCTAAATAGATTATTGCAAACTTTGCCACATCCATGAAGATGTGAGGGCGAAAAGATAGTATGTATTTCACAAAAATGCCGAAAAAGGAACTGAAAAAACTCACCTTTTGGTTTAGCTTGTCTTAACTTTGCTACGCAACCGAATAACGACTATTTATAATGACCGAAAACCTTAAGCTTCCCGAATCATCAAAAATTTTAGAACAGATCAGTGCGAAAAAAGCGCTTGGTATTATCATCGGGCTTAGCACCGTGGCCATACTATTCTTGTTTTGGCTTATCTATTTTAATGAGGGCGCAGAAACGGCACCGAATTGGATTGAGAATTTGTCTGCATTAAATGCCGGCTTAAATTCCCTTAGTACCATTTTTTTGCTCCTGGCTTTTCGGGAGATCAAGCGGAAGGATTTTCAGATGCACATGCGGTTTAACTTAGCTGCTTTTGTAACTTCATCTCTTTTCCTGGTGAGCTACGTGGTGTATCATCATTTTGTAGGCGATACTAAATTTATGGGAGAGGGGTTCATCCGACCCGTCTACTTCTTTATCCTGATCACTCACATTGTTCTTTCCATTTTTGTAGTTCCGCTGGTGTTGGCCAGTTTCTACTTTTCACTGAGTGGCAAATTTAAAACCCACAAAAAAGTTTCCCGCTGGACGTTTCCTATCTGGCTTTATGTTTCAGTAACCGGCGTCCTCGTTTTCTTTATGTTGAAGATCTGGGGATGAGAATATCGAACATCCAACACGGAACATCGAAGGGAGAACGGCTTTTTTGAATATCGAATATTGAACCGGGGAATATTGAGTAGTGAAGTTGATTGGATTTCTAATAAATACTTCTGACTTCTTTTTATTCAGTGTTGAATTTTCAATATTCCTCATGCTCCGCCTGGCGTAGCTCCTCCGGCGATCAAATAAATTCCCAAAGCTATCAATACGAGCGCAAGTGAAACCTGTAGTTTGCTGGCCTTGATGCGTTGCGCGAGATACCATCCGGAAACAGTTCCTATTAATAAAGGCACCGTGAGGAATAAAGCCAGATACCAATCTACGGCGTCATGAATCATATAACCGACCGTTGCAAATCCTGAAATAAATATGGATTGAACCTGTGCCAACGCAACCGAAAGCAGCATCGGGACGCCTAACACTACCATCAAGGGAACGGCGAGCACCGGTCCGCCCACTCCAAGTAATCCGCCGGGCAGGCCAACAGCAATTCCTACTCCGGCCAGCCATAACAATCCTTTAGAAGAATCTATCTGTAATTTGCTGTCAGGCTTGAGTTGCTTTTTTTGTCTGTAGAGAATCAGAATTCCGGTAAAGAAAACAAACGCTCCCAGCAGTATCGCAAACAGGGATTTATCTAACAGGGTGTTGATTTGTGCTCCTGCAAAAGCTCCAATCACGGAAGCAAGGCTTAAAACGCCGGCAGCTTTCCCGGCTACCTTTCCTTTTAATTCTCCGGATCGCAGGTATCCCAAACTTCCTACAATTCCGGTGGCAATAAAGGTAGCACTTGCGGTTCCTGCCACGGTACTTGGGTCAAGCGGTAGGAGGGCGAAAAGGGCAATGGTTACAAATATCCCGCCCGGACCAATCGTTGTGATACAAACCCCACCCACCAGTGCAATAATGAGCAGCAGGATCATGATCTCCAGACTCATTGAAGTCATGGCCGTTAAGAATAAACCGGATAAAAAAGTCATTAAGAGTAAGGTCTTTGTATGATTAAGAAATCAATTTATAGAAGTCCAAGCGAACGCTTAAACTAATTCTGAAGGAGAACCTGCGAGCGTCCGAAGGTCCTCGCAGCGTTCGGTTCTACAGCTTAAAGTTGATTCTATGAAAACATCCCGCCAAAGATCGCTGCAAGTACACCCTGCGCCGAGTTGATGGCAATGTATGCAGAGAACAGCACCAAAGTGAAATTAGCGAGATTCAACTTCCATGAGTTAATATTTTGTCCCATAAGTTTTTTGTCGTTCATGGCCCAGAATAGTAAAGCGGCGGTGATCGGTAATCCAAATACACCATTGTAAGCGGGGAAGAGCGTGATCATTTCGACTACGCTCAATCCAGTGACTTTGGCTACCAGCGGAGAAAACATCCCGATCAAAATTCCCCCGGCAAAAATGAGTTTAAATTCTTTGCTGCTTCCTTCTTCATGATCTTTTCCAAGGGCTTCCAGAATCATATAAGGAATCGTCCACATAATGGGAACAATACTGTTAAATGCAGCGGCAATCACTCCGATCAGAAAGACGATCATTGCCCAGCGGCCCAATACAATTTCAAGGGCCTCACCCGGAGCAACGAACGTGGAAAGTTCCGTATATCCGGCTGGACGTAAAACAGCTGCCGATACTATTATAATTGCCACGGTGATCAATCCGCCCACCGTATAACCCATGGTGAGGTCGGTGCGCATGCTTTTTACGTGCTTGTCACTATTCCAGCCTTTGCGTTTCACCAAAATAGATTCAAGGAAGAAATTTGGCCAGAGCGCAGTCGTTCCCAAGATAGCCGCTCCCAGCAACATCGCTCCGGTATCAGGAATGGAGGGGATGAATCCTTTGGCTACTTCAACCATATCAGGTCCGCTTGCACCGGCAACTACGAGATAAAGGATCAGCAATAAAAACATCATTCCGGTCATCACTTTTTCAACATATCCGTAATGCAGCACTCCTACAATGATAGCAACAATACCGGTCACCACGGCTATGGGCTGCCAGCTCAACGCTCCTCCGGATAAGACCTCAAAACTCATTCCAACGGCGGCGGTGAGGGCTAAGGTCCAGGCTATGCATCCCAGGGATAAAAATAAGGCTAAAGTCAGCGCTCCTTTTTTCCCGATTTTTTTTCGGATGAAGGTCATCAGGGTATCGCCATAAATTCCAAGTCGGGCGCTCATATCCTGAGCCATAAAGCCAAGGAGCACGGCGCCGATCACGGCCCAGATCAGGATATATCCATATTCAACTCCGGCCTGACTCGCTATAAAAATAGAGCCGCTGCCAAAATAGCTGGCCACCATAATGAAAGACAGTCCATATTTATCAAAGAAGTTTGCGAAAAATTCTTTCATGTATCAGAAGTACGTTTAAATGTTGGGGAATTTGTTTTGAGTGGCTTTAGAATGAAACTTTCGGGGTGAAAGGCAATGGGTGAATAGTCGATCCTTCTGCAAATTAAGCGCAATATAATTTAGAAATTACGCTGAACATCATTCCATAAATGAATTAAGCCGCGCCAATACTAAGCATTTAAAGGAAAAGATTGAAATAAAGATCGTTGATTTGTGTGATAGGAGGGCTTTTCAATATCCAAAAGGTTCAGCGTTGGAAGTCGGAAGTTCCATGCCTGCCTGTACGGTAGGCAGGTTCTAAGTTCTGCTTCACCAAATCTTCAAAAACGACCCTTATCATCAAGCCACTTAATCTATGAGGCATGATGAACACCGAACTGATCCGAAAATATAACGTTCCCGGGCCGAGATATACGAGCTATCCCACCGTTCCATATTGGAGTGAGGCGGGAATAAAAATGGAGGATTGGGAGTCAACGCTGATCAGTGCGTTTCTGGAGAGTATGGAGGAAGGCATTTCCCTGTATATCCACCTTCCGTTTTGCGAGAGCTTGTGTACGTTTTGCGGATGTCATAAAAAGATCACCAAGCGCCATGAGGTAGAAGATCCCTACATCAAAACCGTGTTGAAGGAATGGAGGCTTTATACAGATTTTTTGCCCTTCACCCCAACAATAAAAGAAATTCACTTAGGGGGAGGGACGCCTACTTTTTTCAGTTCAGGGAATCTGAAACGACTCATTTATGGCATTCTGGAAAGAGCCGAACTGAAGGATGATTTTGAATTCAGTTTTGAAGGTCATCCCAATAATACCAGCAAAGAGCATCTGCAAACGTTGTATGATCTTGGATTTCGGCGGGTTTCGTATGGCGTGCAGGATTACGATCCAAAAGTGCAGTTTGCGATCAATCGGATTCAGCCGTTTGAGAATGTGAAGCGCGTGCATGAGTGGTCGAAAGAGATCGGGTATACGTCGGTAAATCACGATTTGGTGTTTGGGCTGCCGCATCAGAATTTGGCGGGAATCGAGCATACCATCAACAAAACGAATGAGCTGCGTCCCGACCGAATTGCTTTTTACAGCTATGCGCATGTTCCATGGATGAAGGGCAATGGTCAGCGGGGATTTAATGAAGCGGATCTCCCCAAAGATCATGAGAAGCGAGCGCTGTATGAATTGGGAAAACAGATGTTCTACGACCGTAATTATGCAGAGATCGGGATGGATCATTTTGCGCTGAAATCAGATTCGTTGTACAAAGCGATGCAAAACGGGTCACTCCACCGAAATTTTATGGGTTATACTGCCGGGGCTACCAAAGTGATGATCGGGCTGGGGATGTCAGCCATAAGTGACAGTTGGTATGGGTTTGCACAGAACGAAAAGGATTTGAAAAACTATGAGCAACGCGTGGAAGCCGGTGAAATTCCAATCTTCCGCGGACACCTGCTCACTAAAACCGATCTTATGATCCGCCGGCAGATCCTGAATTTAATGTGTCGCTTCGAAACCGATTTTGACGGTTCTTCCGGAATGTTCAGCCAAATCAAAAAACGGCTGCAGCATCTTGTTGAGGATGATCTTGTACTCATTGACGGGAGAAGAGTTCGCATTACCGAAGAAGGAATCCCCTTTGTACGAAATGCCTGCATGGCCTTTGATGTAAAGCTTCATCAGAAAAAGCCTGATCGGCCAACATTCTCCCAAACAGTTTGACGGTTCTTAAATCTAATTGTACGAAACGATCATTCTGTGTAATTTAAAGACATTAAACTCTTAAATAGATAGTCAACATGCTTCTTTCAAAATCTTGTGTTTACGGTTTGAGAGCTGCTTTGTATTTAGCAGCCAAGAATGATGGGGAATATCATTCTCTCAGAGAGATGAGCGAGGAGCTGAATATTTCGTTTCACTTTTTGACCAAGATCTTGCAGCAGTTGACATCCGATGGTTTGATGGAGTCCTATAAAGGACCCAACGGAGGGGTGAAATTATCTGAAAAAGGAAAAAAAGCAACCTTGTTTGATATGGTGATTGCCATAGACGGACCCGGTTTGTTTACACAATGTGCACTTGGTTTACCGGGATGCGGTTCGCAGGAACCTTGTCCGCTCCATGAAAGCTGGATTGATACGAGGGCTTCTATTGAAAATATGCTTAGAAGAACAACGCTCATTAAAATTGCTGAAGAAGGTAAGGCCAAGCATTTCAGGTTGACTGCTGAAGGAAAATTCAGTTGGTAAAATGAGTTAACGGCATAAAAAAATTTTTAACTATAATTAAGACAAAATAGTCTTTAAACTTTAATAAGTATACTCATGACAACATTATCACAAAAACCGGTTGGAGAAATAGTAGCGGAAGATTACCGAACTTCGCAGGTACTGCGTTCATACGGACTGGACTTCTGCTGTGGAGGGGGACGGACGCTGGAGAAAGCGTGCTCTTCCAAAAAAATAAACATCGAGGAGGTTATCAGAGATCTGGAAGCGTTGAATGAAAAAGATCGTTCTGGCGATAACTACAATGAATGGGCGCTGGATTTTCTGGCTGATTACATCGTAAATACCCATCATACATACGTTCGCAAGATGCTTCCCGAGCTCAATTTCTATGCTGAAAAGGTTGCACGTGTTCATGGCGAAAGACATCCCGAGCTATTGGATATCCTTCAAAATGTGCGACTGCTCAGTGAAGAAATGATCGGACATCTGGAAAAAGAGGAAGTCGAGTTGTTCCCTCAGATCAAGAACCTGGTGCAAAGCAGTGTAAAAGGTGAGGTGAAGGATGGTATCGTAGAAGCGTTGGAAGATGAGCACGATAAAGCCGGCGCACTTATGGAAACTATTGAAGGACTAACTGACGGTTTCAATGCTCCGGATGATGCATGTGCCTCCTACCGCGTGCTATTCCAAAACCTGGAAGGCTTTCAGCAGGACCTTCATAAACACGTTCATTTAGAGAATAACATTTTGTTTCCTAAAGCGCTAAAGCTTGAGGCTTTATTGAACTAAGCGAAAGTGGAGGTTTTGGCTGAGTTAAAAAAGACAAAATCATCCAAAAACTTCATCTAACCTTAATGAACAAGCGATAGTTTTGATCAGTAGATAAATTCAATCGTCAAAAATTCATGAAACTGCTGTTCAAAGATTCGGGGATCTGGCAATGGGCAATGTTCAGCTTTGTGCTGGCCGGCCTCGCCGGATTCCTATATCGCCTGGGATTTATAGTTCCGCTGCCGTATGAGTTAAGCCTGGAAAATGTACGGCATGCTCATTCGCACCTTATGTTTTTCGGGTGGGCAGCCTTACTTCCATTGTATCTCATTAAGCTAGATACGATTCCCGGTTACCATGCTGCTGTTGGAGCGCGATTAATGAAGGCGTCATTATGGATGTCAGTAGCTTTCGGGTTATTATCATTTCCGTCCTTTTTTCTGTGGGGTTACAGTCCTGTTAGCATAGGTTCGGCTAACATTCCTATTTCTGCTGTTATTTCGGGATTGGTAATGCTCTCGTGGTACGGATTTATGGCCGGCTATCTGATCACGCGGAAGTATAAGCGTGATTTTAAACCCAATATTTGGTTTGAGGGCGCGCTTGTAATGCTATTTGTAAGTTCTTTGGGCGCATGGGGAGTGGGTTTTTCTGAAGTTCTGGGCATTGGAGGTCCACTATTCGGGAAAGCTTTGACGCATTTCTTTTTAGCCGTCTTTGTAGAAGGATGGGTGCTGTTGGTATTGATCGGGCTAATGGCCAAATCACTGAAATTAGATGATGAAGAATTTGCCCTTTCCCCATGTATTTTAGTGGGATTGATCGCCTTTGGAGCACCATTGACATTCCCTTATGGAATCCCGGAATCTTTTGTAGATATAAACATGTCCGTAGCTGCTCGCATGGGAGGAGTGCTGATCGCCGAGGGACTTTTGTTGTTTGTGTATTCGGCATTCAGATCGCGGGGCAGATCATTAGGACTTTGGAAATGGCCTCTCATTCTCCTTGGGTTAAAGGCGCTGATGCAGCTCATTGCCTCATTATCGCCGGCCGATCTTTGGCTTTCAGACCATGGCATCAGGATCTTCTATTTGCACACCACTTTACTCGGTGCACTTACCTTAGGCCTGGCGGTCTTCCTTGGAAAAGAACAATCACTGCCGGATTCCTACTTTATTGGGGTGATGATCTCCGTATTGTTACTGCTATTTAGCCTGATCTTCCTTACAGGCTTATGGCCGGTTGTTCTTAGCGGCGTGTGGATCTATACGGCACTTGCAATTGCTGCTACATTTCCAATTATTGCGATGTCCGTTTTTTGGATAAAACTTAGAAAAAGTTAAAATCCCCAAAGCACAAAGCACAAAGCACAAAGCACAAAGCACAAGCACAAAGCACATTTATGCCTTTAATCACAAGGATTTTCATCAAAACCGGAATGATCTATTTTGTGATCGCATTGCTGCTTGGTATTGCGCAGCAGACAAATGCGTTCATGTTTCCGAATATCACACCACTTTTTTGGCATGCCTTGATGCTTGGCTGGATCACACAGATCATCATGGGTGTTTCGGTATGGATGTTTCCGGGCAGGGAAAAAGAGGAATCCTTTCAGCTTCAAAAATGGTCATGGCTGGCGTATGGTTTCCTGAATGTTGGATTGATCCTGAGGCTGTTGGCTGAACCGTTTGTGAATACTTCAGAACTGTTAATCTGGAAATATCTGCTGGTCATTTCGGCGATTACACAATTCCTTGGCATTCTTTGTTATGTGATTGAATTATGGCCACGCGTGATATCTAAAAAACAACGCCGTAAACAACGAAAAGCCTCCCGATAATATGCCTCTCATTTCTCGCATAATGATCCGCTTATCGCTGGTTTATTTTTTGGTGGGAACTGCCATTGGAGCGCTGATGCTCATCAATAAAGCCTTTTTGGTCAGTCCGCTAATATGGTTCATTTTCCCCATCCACATCAAGTTCTTGATCTTCGGATGGATCATTCAGTTCACTTTAGGAGTTGCTTACTGGATCTTACCCCGGTTTCTGGAAACGAAAGGCAGAGGAAATCCCATACCGGCGTGGATAATGGTTGCGGTTTTGAACCTGGGAATTTTAGCCGTCTCTTTCGCTCCATACGGACTTGGAAAAACGGTGGGTTTAACCGGCAGAATATTAGAAGCTGTCTCTGTGATTTTATTTATCACCTTGCACTGGAAACGAGTAGTTACCTACAATACTTAAAAAAATCAGCGAGCCTCAGCGATTAACTCTGCGAAACTCCGCGAGAAAAAAGAAGTCGCATCAAAAATTTTACACCAAGTCACGCAGATTTAGTAGATAGTCCCACAGAAGCTGATTAATCATTCCCTTTTGGCGTGAATGCCTGGATGCCGGTGATCTCTCTCCCAAGGATCAATCCGTGAATGTCGTAAGTTCCTTCATAGGTATTAACGGATTCCAGATTCATCACGTGGTGAATGACCCGATAATCTCCCACAATACCATTTCCGCCATGCATATCCCGGGATATTCGGGCGATTTCGAGGGCTTTTCCACAGTTATTACGTTTGGCAAGGGAAGTCATGGAAGGATGATCACGCCCTTCATCTTTCAGTTGTCCCAGGCGAAAAGCCAGCATTTGCATGGATGTGATATCCGTGAGCATATTCGCCAGTTTGGTTTGAATAAGCTGGTTGGCAGCTAAAGGTTTTCCAAATTGCTTACGATCCAGTACATATTGTCGGGCTCGTTGGTAGCAGAATTCAGCCGCTCCAACCGTTCCCCAGGCTATACCGTATCGGGCTGAATTAAGGCACATAAAAGGTCCTTTTAAGCCGCGAATATCGGGAAATACATTTTCATCGGGCACAAAGACATCATCAAAAACCAATTCGCCGGTTTCAGAGGCACGCAGACTCATTTTGTATTTGGTATGCGGTGCAGAGAATCCTTTCATGCCTTTATCAACCAAAAAGCCACGGATCTCACCCTCGTCCTTTTCATTTTCTTTGGCTTTGGCCCACACTACGGCAACATCGGCAATAGGGGAGTTGGTGATCCACATCTTAGCACCGTTGAGTTTCCAGCCGCCGTCAGTCTTAACAGCAGTGGTAACCATAGAGCCGGGATCGGAGCCATGATCCGGCTCAGTCAACCCAAAACATCCGATCATTTCCCCTGAAGCTAATTTGGGCAGATATTTCTGCTTTTGCTCTTCGGTTCCAAAAATAGAAATAGGATACATCACCAGCGAGGATTGCACACTCATAAATGAGCGGTACCCGGAATCTACGCGTTCTACTTCGCGGGCGATCAGTCCGTAGGCCGTATAACTGGCATCCGAGCCACCATATTCTTCCGACACGGTAACACCCAAAAGTCCCATTTCGCCCATTTCCCGGGCAATATCCTGATCAAAATATTCTTCGGTATTGCCTTTGAGTGCTCGGGGTTCCAGTTTGCTTTGGGCATAATCGCGGGCCGTCTCCATGATGAGGCGATCTTCCTCGTTCAGTTCCGATTCAAAAAGATAGGCATCGTCGATGTTGAACAGATTCTTGGACATTGGATTTAGATTTTTTTCAGAAAGTTTTCTTTAGTTGGATAGTACAAAAAATTGCAGAAGCGCATAAGCCTAATCTTATGATTTTTGTATAAAAAAAGCCTGCGACTTTTTAAGTCACAGGCTTATAGGACTCCAACAACAAAAAGATGTTAAACGAGAGATTTCTTCAGCTCTCGAGCTATAATAAGCCGCTGAACTTCTGAAGTTCCTTCTCCGATGGTCATTAGTTTGGAATCTCGTAAAAAACGCTCCACATGATATTCTTTGGTATACCCGTATCCGCCATGAATTTGGATGGCTTCAAGAGCTGCACGAACCGAAAGCTCGGAGGCAAACAATTTCGCCATGGAGGCTTCTTTGGTGTACGGTTTTTCATGATCCTTCAGCCAGGCTGCACGGAGCACTAACAAGCGGGCCGCATCAATTTCAGTGGCCATATCTACCATTTTGCCTTCCATATATTGGAAGTCACCGATGGGCTTGCCGAACTGTTTACGTTCCATGGAATACTTCAGGGATTCTTCCAGTGCTCCACGGGCAATACCCACAGAAAGAGCGGCAATACCTACACGTCCGCCGTCCAATACTTTCATGGTATCCACAAATCCTTGTCCTTCTTCGCCGAGAAGATTTTCGGCCGGCACTTCCACATTCTCAAAAACCACTTCGGTGGTATCAGAAGAATTCATACCCAGTTTGTGCATGCCTTCTCCGGGATTTACGCCGTCCCATTCGCGCTCCACAATAAAGGCTGAGATTCCCTTAGTTCCCTTGCTTGGATCAGTTTTGGCGAGCACTACATAAGTGTCACCAACCGAGCCTTGGGTAATGAAGATCTTCGAACCATTTAAAATGTATTTGTCGCCTTCTTTTATGGCGGTGGTTTTCATGCCTGAAGCATCACTCCCTGAACCGGGTTCGGTTAAACACCAGGCTGCCAATTTCTTCCCGGAGGTGAGCTCGGGCATATATTTCAATTTTTGCTCGTGATTTCCGGCCAGTGCAATGTGTCCGGTCCCCAAAGAGGTGTGAGACGCTACGGTCAAAGCAAGGGAAGCATCCCAGCGAGCGATCTCTTCCAGCACCAGGCAAAAACTAACGACATCAAAACCGCCGCCACCATACTGTTCTTCGTGATAGATTCCCAGCATCCCCAATTCGCCAAGCTGTTTTACGATCTCATGTGGAAATTCTTTGCTGTTATCTCTTTCCATAACCGTAGGTGCTACATTGCGTTCTACGAATTCTTTTACGCTATCACGGATCATTTTTTGATCTTCCGATAACTCAAAGGATAATTCTTTCTCTAAAACTGCGTCCATATCTTGTAATAGTATCTAATTAAATTTGTTTGTTGGAACCGCTTCCAAGATAATGGTTTTGAAGTAGAATTTCGTGCTCAAAACTCCAAATTTCAGTTTCTGAAGATGGGCTTTTGCATAAATACAAGTGAGCGATAGAGATGGAGGTCGATAAAGATTGTAAATCAATGATCGGGCTCTTCAAATTATGAAGGCAATAGCTATTTGTAATCACAATTGATTGTCAGATGTTTTATCTTTGTGTGATTCATAAATGTAAAGAGTAAATATGTGTCAGAAGTGTTTTAAATGCCGGTATTTCCCAAATGTGAATATTTTCTTCACATAATCTTCACATTCGGAAAATACCTTCCTGACTCATGTGCCGGAAATTTTTTAAGAACTAATTTATGAGGTTTAGTGCAATAGGTATTTCTCACTGGAAAAGTGAGGTCTCTATTCGTGAATTGTTTTTTTTGGACAGCCATCGTAAGGAGCTGCTGGAATTTCACACAAAAGATATTCCCGGCGGAATCTTAATGTTAGATACCTGTAACCGCACTGAACTGTATGCCTTTTGTGATCCGGATGTTCTTGTTTCGGCTCTTTGTAAATCCACTAATACCGATCGTAAATTTTTCAAAAAACATGGATATATCCATGTGGAAGATGCCGCCTATCAACACTTGTATGAAGTAGGAACGGGTCTTGATTCGCAAGTGCTGGGAGATGTTCAGATCATTCAACAGGTAAAACAGGCATATAAGCAAGCTAAGAAAAAAGGGCTGTCGGGCGAATTTCATCAACTTATTCAATCTGTTTTCCGAGCACACAAACGGAGCCGTACTGAAACCGATTTCGGCAAAGGTACGGCCTCCGTCGGGTTCGCTGCTACGCAACTTGCTTTGGAACACTTCAAAGACCTAAGTAAAGTTCGTGTTTTGCTGATTGGGGCCGGAAAAATGGGTAAAGTTTCTGCAAAGAATCTTATTTCAAACGGTGCCGAACATATTTCGGTAGTGAACCGAACCATTGATCGCGCTAAGGAATTGGCTTCTTCTTTCGATATCAAAGCTCATGCGTTTTCTGATCTGGATGAAGAAATTAAAAAAGCCGATTTAGTGATCACCGCTACCGGGGCCAAGAATCCCATTCTTCATCCCGCACATTTCGAAGGTGTTGCACATCATCAGTTAGTGCTCGACCTCAGCGTTCCCAGAAACGTGAATCCAGACGTTTCCGGGCTTGAGCATGTGACGCTTATTGATATGGATTCTATCCACGAAGCCAACAAAAAAGCCATCGAACAGAGGGAGAAGGCAGTTCCCAGGATCGAGCAGATCATTGGAGAAGAGAAATCTGATTTTATGAACCGGGTGAAACGTTCGCGTTATCTGTTGCCTCGAATCAAGGAAATTGAGCATCGCCTGAGTGATATCACCGATGCTGAACTTGACCGGGTGAAACATAAGATGGATGAAAAATCGTATTCGCAGATGGAAGAAGTAACAAGGCGAATCAAGAAGAAGATCATGGCCATTCATATTGATCGTATTGATCAGGAATTTGAAAAGGCACAAAATGAAGCTTAAGATAGGTACCCGGAAAAGTACGCTCGCCTTGTGGCAGGCGAACAAAGTTGCCGCTGAATTAAAAGCTCATGGTGTTAAATCTGAGTTGGTCGAAATTGAATCTTTCGGGGACAAAGTGCAGGATATTCCCCTCAACAAACTTGGCGACAAAGGCGTATTCACAAAAGCGCTTGATGATGCTCTTCTTTCCGGAGATATCGATCTTGCCGTACATTCTCTCAAAGATGTCCCCACGGTTCTGCCCAAAGGACTGAAACTGGCTGCTGTATTGGAGCGCGGAAATCCTATGGATGTACTCGTACGTCCGGCTCACCCTAAGGAAAATGATGAAAGAATTATTGCCACCGGAAGCATTCGGCGTAAAGCATTTTGGTTGAACCGGTTTCCTGATGATACTGTCGTTGGACTGCGGGGAAATGTACCCACACGCCTGAAAAAAGTAGATTCCAATGGCTGGCACGGAGCCGTGTTCGCAGCGGCAGGATTGGAACGTATTGGCCATGAAGACCGTATCTCGCAGGTATTAGATTGGATGATCCCGGCGCCTTCCCAAGGAATAGTAGGCATAGCTACGGCTGAAGAAACGAATTTTGAGCATGTTTTGAACAAGATTGATCATACTGAAAGTCACCTTTGCGGAGACATCGAACGAGCTTTTTTGAATGAATTGGAAGCCGGTTGTTCAAGTCCGGTAGGTGCTTACGCTGAAGTTCGTGGCAAAATACTCTGCTTTATTGGTGCTGTTTTATCTTTAGATGGTACTGAAAGACTGGATATTGAGCGAGAAATTCCGATCAATGAGGCCGAAGCTGAAAAGGGAAAAGAGTGGGCTCAACTATTAAAAGAAGAAGGAGCGGAAGCATTACTGGAGAAGGCTCATGAGTCATAGAAAGCCCCGGATTCTTTTTACTACTCAAATTTCAGAGCGAAAAAGAACCCACCTTGAAAATGGCAAATTACTGATCGAAAGTGAGCCGTTCATTACGTTTGAGTATAAACTTCCCGGTATGTGGAAAGATGAGGTTCCGGAAAAGGCCGATGCCTGGATCTTTACCAGTAAAAAAGCCGTGAAGGCGATTTCACCTGTCATAAGCGAGGTTGAATTGCCGCAGCACATTTTTGCGGTGGGCTCCAAGACGGCCGAAAAGTTGGAAGAAATCGGCTTAAAGGTCTCGATACCGGAAGAATATAATGCCAAAGCATTAGCTGCCATGATGCAGGAGCTGGATCTTAAAAAAGTGGTGCATTTCTGTGGAAATCTAAAAGCAGAGGATATTGGAAAGCTGCTGGGTTCAGGAGTGGATGTGACCTCAGTGGAGGTGTATCAAACCAAACTCACCAATCATAAAATGAGTGATCTTGATCAATTTGATGCCGTTGTTTTTATGAGTCCAAGTGCGGTCGAATCGTTCAACCAGCAGAATAAAGTGAACGGTCAGCAGGTATTTTGTGTAGGTCCCACAACAAAACAGGCCGCTGAAGATGCTGGAATCCAGGAAAGTATCATCCCGGAATATTCAACCCTGGAATCTCTGATGGAATCTATTTCCCTATTCTACACCCGTCGCAGGGGCAATTCATGAATTGCCCCTGCGACGGGTGATGTAAATACTGCTCACTACAAATTTTGTTTAATTAATACTTATCAATGTCATTTCCCGAACTTAAAAACCGATTGTTACTCGACACGCTGGAAGGCAAAGAAACCGAACGTCCGCCCGTGTGGATGATGCGTCAGGCCGGTAGATATTTACCGGAATACATGGCCATCAAAAAGAAATACAGTTTTTTTGAACGGGTGAAGACTCCCGAATTGGCCTCGGAGATCACCATTCAGCCCATTGATATTGTGGGTACCGATGCCGCCATTTTATTTTCTGATATTTTGGTATTGATCGAATGCCTGGATGTGGAAGTGCAGTTGAAACCAGGATTTGGACCGTATTTACCTGATCCGATTCGCACGGTTGAGCAAGTGGAGAACCTTAACATCATTCCCGCCGAAGAGCAATTGAGTTATGTGTATGATGCACTCACACTCACCCGAAAAGAACTGGATGGACGTGTACCTTTGATCGGTTTTGCCGGTGCTCCGTGGACCTTGTTTTGCTATTTGGTAGAAGGGCAGGGGTCAAAGACATTTTCAACGGCCAAATCATTTTTGTTTTCTGAACCGGAAGCAGCACAAAAGCTGCTGGAAGTGATGACCGATCAGACCATTCAGTATCTACACCATCAGGTGAAAGCCGGAGCGCAGGCATTGCAGGTGTTTGAATCCTGGGCGGCTGCATTGGGACCCGATGATTTTCAGAAACTGGCACTGCCTCACCTTAAGCGAATTGCGAGCGAAGATTACGGCGTGCCCCTGATCATGTTCTGTAAGGATGCCGAATGGAGCTACCCGATGTTTGCAAACACAAATGTTTCCGGATTTGGCATCGGTTGGGGATGCACCCCCGAACACGCCCGTCAGTATGCCGGTGATAAAGTGGTGCAGGGGAATTTTGATCCGTCCAAATTGTTGATGAAACCGGAGGCCATTGAAGCCGAGGCGAAGGAAATGATGCAACGGTTCGGCAAAGGAAATTACATTGCGAATTTAGGCCACGGAATTTTACCGAATGTACCTGTAGAAAATGCAAAAGCCTTTGTCGATACCGTAAAGAATTATAGATATTGAAATCATTTGGACCGGCAGGTCCGGATAGGCGTTCCCAACCGGGTGGTTGGGAACGAGCATGATTTTTCTCAGTAGGGGCAATTCATGAATTGCCCCTACTGAGAAAAAAATGTATAGAATAAACCCGCGTAGAGACACAAAATCTAGTGCCTCTACGCGGGTTATGGAAAGATTTGATCAATCATGAAAACAAAATTAACATCCCTAAAACCCCAATTCACCCAATTTGTATCTGATGTCCAACAACATATCTGTGATGAATTGGAAGCGGTGGAAGGAACCCAAAAATTCCTCATTGAAGACTGGGAACGGGATGGTTTTGGCGGGGGAAGCACGCGAATCATCGTTGATGGAGAGGTGATCGAAAAGGGAGGGGTGAACGTATCCACGGTAGGCGGACCGCTTCCCGAGGCCATGCAGAAGAAATTTGAAGTGCCCGAATCCGAGTTTTTCGCCACCGGTGTTTCGCTGGTGATCCATCCCCGAAATCCCTTTGCGCCTACGGTTCACGCCAACTACCGTTATTTTGAATTGTATGATAAGGAAACCGGAGAATTGAGGGATCAGTGGTTTGGCGGCGGCGCTGATATGACGCCATATTATTTGTTTCCGGAGGATGCCAGGTATTTTCATCAGGTACATAAAGAGGTTTGTGATCGGTTCAGCCCAAACTATTATCCCGATTTTAAAGCGGAGTGTGATGCCTATTTCTATAACCATCATCGCGAAGAAGCCCGGGGAATCGGTGGATTATTTTTTGATTATCAGCGGCCGGATGAGACCCGTTCTGCCAAAGACCTCTTCGAGTTTGCAAAAGCCTGTGGATTCGCATTTACCGATGCTTACATACCGATTCTGAAGAAAAGAAAGGATATCGAATATAATGAAGAGCACCGGAAGTGGCAGGAGATTCGCCGCGGTCGTTATGTGGAATTTAATTTGATCCACGATCGCGGTACCTTGTTTGGGCTGAAGACCAAAGGCCGCATCGAATCCATTTTGATGAGCCTACCGCCCCAGGTTCGCTGGGTGTACGATCATCATCCCAAAGAAGGAAGTCCAGAAGCGGAGTTGCTTGAGCATTTGAAACCGATCGATTGGATTAATTATTGAGATGTAGATCAACTCTCCAGAGTCGATCATCTGGTTCCAACGCAGAGCGTAGGAACCAGGTAAAATCTTCCTTTGAGAGAGGTGCCGGAGTGAGTGAATACAAACTCTTGCAGAGGGTTTAAGCCAAGGGCATCGAGCTTGATAACCAACTTTATATACCTTGGTTCCAACACCCCTCAAAATCAGTCAGGAACAGCTGACTGATTTATCTCTCCACAAGGGGAGACTTTTCATTGTGGTATTAATAACTTAGAAGAGTAGAAACAGTTTATTAACAATTAAATATGAAATACCCCACAACCCGACTACGACGAAATCGACAAGCATCCGCCATCCGAGAAATGGTGCAGGAAAACCGATTACATCCATCCGATTTTATCGCTCCGATCTTTATTATGGAAGGTGAAAACAAAAAAGAGGAGATTGCCAGTATGCCGGGCTATTTTCGGTACACGCTGGATCTGCTGGGAGATGAGATGAAAGAGCTGATGGAAGTTGGCATACAATCCGTATTGTTATTTGTCAAAGTTCCCGATTCCAAAAAGGATAACGAGGGAACCGAAGCCGTCAATGACAAAGGATTGATGCAGGAATCGGTTCGGTTCATCAAAGAAAACTACCCGGAACTGTATGTGATGACGGATGTTGCCATGGACCCATATTCCTCTTATGGACATGATGGCATTGTGGAAGATGGCGAAATTGTAAATGATCCTTCGGTGGAAGTTTTGGCAGAGATGGCGGTTAGTCATGCCAAAGCAGGTGCCGATATGGTGGCACCGTCTGATATGATGGATGGCCGAATCGGTGCCATGCGGGAAGCCCTGGATGAAGCCGGATTTGAGAATACGGGGATCATGGCCTACAGTGCTAAATATGCTTCGGCCTTTTATGGTCCGTTTCGGGATGCTCTCGATTCAGCCCCGGGTTTCGGCGATAAGAAAACCTATCAGATGAATCCTGCAAATATTGATGAAGCATTACGGGAAGTGGAGCTCGATATCAACGAAGGTGCCGATATCGTAATGGTGAAGCCCGGTATGCCGTACTTGGATGTAGTTCGAGCCGTAAAAGAGAATTTCAATATCCCGGTTTCGGTCTATAATGTGTCAGGTGAATATGCGATGATCAAGGCCGCCGCAGAAAAAGGCTGGCTGAATGAAGAGGAAGTGATGATGGAGTCTCTGCTGGCCTTCAAACGTGCCGGCGCTGATCTGATCGCGACTTATTTTGCCAAGGATGCCGCGAGGTTGATCTCAGGTAAATAAATTGACTCTTTAGAGACAATCATCGGTTCCAGTAAATCGCGTGAGGAGCCCAATAAAAATTCATCACCGTAGGGGCAATTCATGAATTGCCCCTACGGTGATGGAATATGCGAAGGAATAAAACGAATTTTGTTAATTGAGAAAGTAACAATATGGAAACCCCAAAAAGCAAAGAATTATTTGAACGCGCTTCTAAAGTCATTCCCGGTGGAGTGAACTCTCCGGTTCGGGCCTTTAACAGTGTAGGCGGAACACCGCTTTTTATTACGAAAGCCAACGGAGCCTATTTGTGGGATGAGGATGGTAATAAATACATCGATTACATAAGCTCATGGGGACCGATGCTGCTAGGGCATGCCGAGCCGAATGTGATCAAAGCCGTACAGGAAACGGCCGCAAATTCAACCTCGTTTGGAGCACCGACTAAACTGGAAGTAGAGATGGCTGAGCTGATCACCAGTTCAGTGCCCGGCGTGGATAAAGTCCGCATGGTGAATTCCGGAACCGAAGCAACTATGAGCGTCATCCGTGTTGCCCGTGGATATACCGGCAAGAACAAGATCATCAAATTCAAAGGAAATTATCATGGACATGGGGATTCCTTTTTGATCGAAGCCGGAAGCGGGGCGTTGACCATGGGTGAACCGAGCAGTCCGGGGGTAACCGAAGGAACGGCCAAAGACACGCTTAACGCCAAGTACAATGACTTGGATTCCGTAAAGAAATTGGTGGAAGCCAACAAAGAGGACGTGGCTGCCATCATCCTGGAACCGATTGCGGGAAATATGGGGTGCATACCTCCCAAAAAAGGATTTCTGGAAGGACTGCGCGAGCTTTGTAATGAACACAACATCGTCCTCATTTTTGATGAAGTAATGACCGGATTTCGGGTTGATTTCCAGGGTGCCCAAAAAGTTTACGGTGTGACTGCGGATATGGTAACCTATGGTAAGATCATCGGAGCGGGCTTGCCCGTTGGCGCGTATGGTGGGAAAGAAGAGATCATGGATTATGTAGCGCCCACCGGACCAGTCTATCAAGCAGGAACCTTATCCGGAAATCCATTGGCGATGGCAGCCGGCTATACGCTGTTGAAAAAGCTGAAGGATAACCCCGAAGTGTATGACGAATTGGAGAAAAAATCTTCGGTGCTGGCAAACGGCATCGGACAGATCCTCAGCGATCATAACATTCCCCACACCATAAACCGCGTTGGCTCAATGGTGGGTGTGTTTTATTGTGAAGGTCCGGTAGAGACGTTTGATGATGCCAATCGCACCGACAAAGAACTATTTGGCAAGATCTTCCATGGTATGTTGGATCGTGGAGTCCATTTGCCACCTTCTCCATTTGAGGCCTTCTTTTTAAGCAACGCACTGACGGCGGATGATATCACCAATACGCTGACGGCTTTTGAGGAAACTATCAAGGAGATCAAATCCTAACAAATGGCATGCTTATCCTAAACCAAAACGATTATATCATGCGGCAGATCTACCAGCTCACGCAAGCGCTGGAACGGGTGATCGCTGTTGTACTTGGATTAAAGGGAAGCAAGCAATCTCAGGATGCGATCGAAATAGTAAATCAGGCACTGACCGAGCATCTTGAATTAGATATCGATGCTTTGCTTGAAATGGATGCGGAGGAGATGATTCAAAAATTGGGAGAAGATCCGGCCATCAACCATGAAAACCTGGAATACATCGCAGATCTCTTTTTTGAGATGAGTAAGTTGCATGCAAAAGATTCTGAAATAGATTCAGAAACGGTCATCTTTTTTAATCGCGCCCTCAAAATTTATAGGCATATTGAGACAGATGGAACGGTGTATTCCTTAGACCGAAATTACAAAATCCGGAATATTGAGCAACTGCTTTCTGGAATATAGATCGTTTTAAGCAATCTATTTAAGCGTGATGCCGCAGTCAAGCGGAACGCATTGTTGGAGGAGAAGGTCTTCCAGGTAAACATCAGATTGCAGGGCTGTTTCTTTCCAATTGGGATAAAAACGATCCAATAATTCAGCCTGAGCCCATCCGCTGTAATAAAAGATGGATTCACTAAAACCAAGATCACTTTTTAGCTGCCTAAGTTCCTTGTGATAGTTTTTTTCTCCATCCCGATAAAAATTGAAATCCGGATCTTCTTTCATCTCAGCTAACGGAATATACTCCTCATTGTCAGCAGCTAATTGCCAACTTTTGATTTCGGCATACTTCGCCAAACCTTCCAGCCACTCTCGCTCTTTTTCATATAAAATGAGTTTTTCACTCAGAGATGCTCTCCGAATTTCACGAACCGAAAGCCAGTCCATGACCAAAGATTTTGCTTTTTCTTCATTTGGTTCATTGATGGCTTTGGCTAACAAATGTCGCTCATCAACCCAAAATTGACGAAAGTCGGAGTTGCTCCATGGATACAAATCGTACAAACTGTTAAATTTTTCAGCATTTTCGAACCGTTCATAATTCTGCAGGGCCTGAAACGCATGAAAAGATTCATGAAGTACACTCGCTATATGTCGGTCGCTGTCAAATTGCCAGATAAATAACTGATAAGGAAAAACAGGTTTTAGGAATCCGGGGAGATCATTTTTGATCATTTGCACCAGGCTGATTTTCGTCCATTCCTTGGTCGTCATACTGGCGGCAAACCGGTCTCCAACCTGAACGACAAAAGCTTCCGGCGTTTCTCCATTCTCGGGCAAGGCCTGACGGTAGTAATCAATTTCACCATTCATTAAATACCAAGACGAACCAAATGTGGATTTATACGGAATTCGGGTCCAGCCTATGCTAAGGGCTGCGTTATGGGTTCCTTCGAAAAAAACGTGCGATTCATTAAAAAGCACGATTGGGATTTCAGGTTCACTCCATCCCGGCCAAATCTCGGCTCCAATTGAGGTTCGCAAATGGGTTATTTCGGAAAGAAGATGCTGCTCAGATTCAGAAAGTCGATCGGGATGACTGGAAGATGATGGAAGCTTCATATTTAAAGCAGCAATGCCCGATAACGCAATGCCAATTATCAGTGAGCCAAACAAAAGAAGCGTTTTAAGGTAGGACCAAAATCTCTTTTTCTTTTTCATAATGCCTCCGATTGCGAGCGGTTGCTTGAAATAAAGCGATTATTTATGAAGCGTTAATGAAATAATAGTATTTGCCCTTCCGGGGCTTTCTGCTAAATTGAAATCAACCCAAAAATAAACTAAACCTATGAGCTACATCACGATAAACAAAAAAATAGAAGCTCCTAAAGAACAGGTTTTTGAAATTGTTGCCGACATTCGGAATTTCTCTAAAGTCATTCCTGAGATCAAAAACGTAGAATTTCTTTCGGAGCAGCAATACGGAGTAGGTACTAAATATAAAGAAACCCGTGATATGAATGGACGGGAAGCTTCGACGGTACTGGAAGTCACAGAATTGGTAGAGAATGAACACATCCGCCTGATATCAGATGCCGGAGGAACCGTTTGGGATTCGATCTTCAAAGTGGAAGAGAAGGAGGGCGGAACCGAGCTTTCTTTGGTGATGGAAGCCCGGCCATACAAGTTTTTGCCAAAGATCATTGCCCCGTTTATGAAAGGCTTCATGCGAAATGCAATTGAGAAGGATATGGATGCCACAAAAAGGTACTGCGAAGCAGAGGTTTGAACCCTTTTTACTTTAGATGTGATGAAGAAATGCGTATCTTATGTGTATTGAATCTAAATAAG
Organism: Gracilimonas tropica DSM 19535; assembly: GCF_000375425.1. GTDB lineage: Bacteria > Bacteroidota > Rhodothermia > Balneolales > Balneolaceae > Gracilimonas > Gracilimonas tropica. The sequence goes on from NZ_AQXG01000001.1 coordinate 96,269, forward strand.
ATTATTCATTCTTACCTTTTATGAAAAATTTGATTTGCGTTGCTTCCATTTTATCCATGCTATTCTTTTTTGGATGCAGCAATCAGGAGTTAAAACCCGTAGTTGAAAATTATTCGGATATCGTGCATGCAACCTATCAGGATGCGCTCCATGATGCCGAAAAACTTCAGGAAGCAGTTATTGAATTAGTAGAAAATCCATCTCCCGAAACAATGAAAGCCGCTAAAGAAGCCTGGCTAAATGCCCGGGAAACCTATGGACAAACCGAAGCTTTTCGATTCTATGGCGGACCTATTGATGATGAAAATGGACCCGAAGGTCAACTCAATGCATGGCCTTTGGATGAATCGTATATCGATTACGTAGAAGCGAATCCAAATGGTGATGGTAAAACCGTGGGCACAAATATCATCAACAGCCCGAATGAGTTTCCTGAGATCACCAAGGAACTGATTGCATCTTTGAATGAAAATGGAAGCGAGACAAATGTAAGTTCAGGCTATCATGCAGTGGAATTTTTGCTGTGGGGACAAGATCTCAGTGAAGGGCCCGGAGGTGGGAACCGGCCTTACACGGATTATGTAACCGGTTCGGAAGGGACTCACAAAAATCAGGAACGGCGGGCAAAATATCTTATGGAAACAGTAGATCTGATCACTGATGACCTGGAAATGCTGGTTCAGGAATGGGAAAAAGGCAAAGATAATTACCGTGCATTTTTTACCTCCGAAGACCAGGTGAGGACTTCGGTGGGCCGGATCTTAAATGGTCTTGGAAAGCTTAGCAAAGGTGAACTCGCAGGTGAACGAATGTTTGTCTCATGGGATCTGCGAAGCAAAGAAGATGAGCATTCATGTTTCAGTGATAACACCCACCGCGATATTGTGACGAATGCGATTGGCATTCGAAATGTGCTGGTAGGTAAGTATGAGCGTATCGACGGAACGGTTGTTTCCGGGCCGAGCGTATTGGATGTCATCAAAGGTGAAAACCCTGAATTGGCAGAAGAGCTCCTGGAAACGGTAAATCAAAGCGTAGAATTGACGAAAGAGATCGAGCCTCCTTTTGATCAACAGATCTTAAGTCAGGATGGGCGGGCACATATCATGGAAACCATTAATTCGCTTCGTAGACAAGGTGACCTTATCGCAGAAGCGGCAGCAATATTGGGCTACAACGTTGATCCTGATGCAGTCTGATTGGGGTTTGTGTGGCTTGAAATTATTCCAACCTGATAAACATTTCCCAATAATCATTAATCAAAATCATGGGAAGGACCTCTAAAATAAGCTTCGTTTTTTTAATTCTGTTGGCTTTAGCAGGATTCATATTCAGTTACAGTCAGGGTTGGTTCGATCCGCTTTCGAAGTATCGGGTCGAAGGAGAGCAGTACAGTGGAGGAGAGGCTACTGTTTTTAATGAATCCGTGAATGCGTTTGGCGAGGCAGCTCCTAATCTGACCGGAAACAAAGACCTCTTCTTTGTAAGTGGAAATGCTTTCTTTAAACGGAACTGGGTGAGTGCTCCGGCATCGACTGCCGATCTTGATGGATTGGGTCCGCTATTCAACGCCCGATCATGCTCAAGCTGCCATTTGTTGGATGGGCGAGGCAAGCCTCCTCAAAGTATTGATGAAGAACCGGTTGACCTTTTATTTAGGTTGAGCCGACCTTCACAAGATGGAAACGGAACCCGGAAGGATGAAAATTATGGCGGACAGTTCAATCATTTGTCAGTATTGGGGGTTCCGCCGGAGGGAAATGTAACGGTGCGGTACGAAGAGATTCCTGGTGAGTATCCCGATGGTACAACCTATTCACTTCGAAATCCAACCTATGAATTTGACAGCCTTGCATATGGCGCGTTTTCTAAAGATATGATGATCTCTCCTCGCATTGCACAGCATTTGGTGGGATTGGGATTGCTGGAAGGAATTTCGGAAGAGCGCTTGAAAGAATTGGCCGATCCCGAAGATAAAAACGGAGATGGGATTTCAGGGCGGATCAATTATGTATATGATCACATCAATGAGAAAATGTCGGTAGGAAGGTTTGGATGGAAGGCCAATGAGCCCTCGGTCCGTCAGCAAACGGCGGTGGCACTTCGGGAAGATATCGGCATCACTTCAGCGGCATTTCCAGAGGAACTATGTGCAGAAAATCAGACCGATTGTAAGCGTTCCCCAAGCGGAGGCGAGCCTGAATTATCGCAAGATATTCTCGATAGATTGGCTCTGTACACCGAAACGTTAGCGGTGCCGGCACGCAGAGACTGGGAGGATGTACAAGTCCTGAAAGGCAAGAAAGCCTTTATCGAAATTGGATGTGCGTCCTGTCATGTTCCTAAACATAAAACGGGCGAGCATCCTGAACATCCTGAATTCTCAAGCCAAACCATTTACCCCTACACGGATCTGTTGCTGCACGATATGGGGCCCGGTTTAGCGGATGGACGTCCTGATGGTGAGGCCACCGGAACCGAATGGCGCACTCCGCCTTTATGGGGAATTGGGCTGATTCAAACCGTAAGCGGACATACTTTCTTTTTGCATGATGGCCGTGCCCGCAACCTGGAAGAAGCTATTTTATGGCACGGAGGGGAGGCTGAAACCGCCAGGAATAAATTCAAGCAGTTATCCAAAAACGAACGCGAAAACCTGATCACCTTTTTAAATTCATTATGAGAAAACTTTCCATTACGCTTATTTCTTTGTTGCTGTTCTTTGTTACAGCTTGTTCATCTACAGATTTTGACCGCAAAGCGATGCTGCAGAATGCAGCGAATAACCTCATCATTCCGGCATATATGGACTTCAATCAAAAAACAGATTCACTATTGAATTCTGTCCAAAGGTTGAATGAAAATCCTAATTCTAAAACTTTAGCTACGGCTCAAAATGCATGGAAAGAAACAATCCTTAGCTGGAAACGAGCAGAATTGTACAATTTTGGTCCGGTAGAAGAAAAAGCTCTGGCAGGTTCCATTGACCGCTGGCCGACGAGTGAAGGCGGCATTGAAAGCGCAATTCAAGAATATGATAATTCGGAAAATTACCTGGTTAGAATCGGAAGTAACCGAAAGGGGCTTCCGGCTATAGAATATCTGCTTTTTCATGGAAATGAAGACCTGATCATTCAGGAATTTCAGAATGAAAACCGCAAACGGTATCTGGAATTGTTGTCAAAATCTTTGGTCAATAATAGTGAACTGATCCTGGATGAATGGGAAGGCGGTTATCAACAAAAATTCATCGAAGCGACAGGAAACCGTCCTAATTCCGGACTAACCCTGATGGCCAATGAGATCGGATTTTTACTGGAGATGGTCCGTATGGACAAACTCGAAGTTCCCTTCGGTAAACAAACCGGCGGCGTTTTGAGGTTGCAGATGCTGGAATCGGAATATGCCCATATTTCCAAAGAGTTGATCTATGAAAACCTGAAAAGCGCACAGAATACTTTTAACGGAGGGGAAGGAAAAGGCTTTGATGATTATCTGGATGCCCTCGGCATTAAAGGAGCCAATGGTAGTTTGTTGTCTGAGTCTATTAATGCTGAATATGATAATGCCTCTTCGCTCATAGAAGGGATGGATGGTAGTTTGGAAGAAGCCATGCAGAACAACAAACAATCAGTTGAGCAACTGATTGAAAGTGTACAGCAGCTCTACATCTACAACGAGGTTGATATGATCTCACAACTCAGCCTGCTGGATACTTTCAGTGATAATGATGGGGATTAAGGAAGAAACTTTTCTGTAAATATCATCGGTTTCACATCCTGCGAACCGGTGCAGCATATTTTAGAAACCAAGGTCTGCCTGTTTGATCACATAGATTTGGTGGGCAAGCCAGTCGTAATTATTATGAATGAACAGCTTCCCGGCATGATAAGTCAGGTTGAGTTCGCTAAGATCTTCAAAACCTGTAATCTTCTGATCCGTAATTTTGGTAACCTTTATTTCATCATTTAAGCTGCTTTTTGGAGAATGGTCAATACGAAAGACACTGTACCCGACCGGGATCTCCTGATGAATGTTGCCATAGGAGATTAACAAATGGTCATCTTCAATGAGCTGTATGCTGTTAATATTTGAAGGAGTTCGAACTCCTACATTGTCCCCGAATCGTTTTTTGGTTGAAGTGACGTATTCAACTTCAAAATCAGCTTCAATTTTCTTTCGTTTTACGAACTCACCATTTACGAAAAAATAGAAATAGGGCAATCCGTTGATTGTAAGTACCGAGAGTCGCTCATTGATCATGATCAATTCCGGCTGCAATTTTAGGAAATTGACTTTTTCTACCACATCGAAATCTTCAAAAGCCAATTGCTCTAAGGTCATGGTGAACTCATAAACCACCTCTGTGTTGGCAGTGTCTATCATTTGTATAAATGGAATGGATTCATCCGGTTTTGCAGAACTCATCAAAGGATGACCTGAAGAAACAAACAAATAATTATCCTTTATGAACATGGTCGGGTTCTTCTGATTCGTTAATCCCGGTGATAGCACTTCTATAAATTTTTCAAAGATCAGCTCTCCGCTAAAATTATATCCAATCATTCTCTTGTCCGGCCCAATCAAAAAAACTCTGTCATTATTGCTTTCAAGAAATGCGGCATATTGAGTTTGGATTTCTCCCGGTCCGCGACCTTTGGGAACCAGTTTGATTTCAGGCTTAAAGGTAGTTGAGTTAAGAACATGAACCAGATGATCCCCGGACTGTGTAAAAATTACTGGCCGACCGTCATTCGTAAATTCAAGCTGAGTGATCTCGTCGAAGACCTGATTCTCAACTGGATGATCCTGAGCTTTTGTTGTTACAGAACATAGAAAAAGGGAAAGAAGCAGAGAAATTACTTGTTTCATAGTACCCGAAAAATTGTATTGCTATTCGCCAAATATAAAAGAAGAAAAATTCAATAATTCCACTCAACTATTGTTCTCGTTCCAAATCGCCGATTTGGGATCCATCGCGGAAACCACTGGTTTAACTTACTTCAACTCCACTATTGTAACCCCGGCACCACCACGTTCAATGGGAGCCGTTTCCACACTTTTTACATCGTTGCGCGTGTTTAGGTACGACTGAATCTGGCTGCGCAAAATTCCATCGCCTTTACCGTGGATGATCTCCACCTGATTCATATTTCGAAATACGGCGCGGTCGATGTATTGGGTGACTTCATGCAGGGCATCCTGCGTTCTCATTCCTCGTACTTCAATGGAGGGTTTTACCATCGCATTTTTCAGATCACTGTCGCCTACAATAATAGATGAGCGTGCTTTCTGTTTCTTCTTCTTAGGCTTCTTTTCAACTTTCACCAGGTTTTTGTATTTGGTCTTGAGTCGCAATCCGCCCGCCTGCACTACGGCATTTTTACCATTGATCTCCACCAATTCCCCGGTGGTATTTCCATCTTTGAACCGAACGTGATCGCTAACTTTTGGGGGATCGTCGGTTGTTTGCTCGCGCTCTTCCTTTTTCTCCTCAATTTCCTGAAGCGAACGGTCGATCTCTTTTTTCTCCTCTTCCACATCCTTACGGATTTCCTTGATCTCCGCCTTATCCGCTTTGTTCTGCTCCACGATCTGTTGCACGGCTCGCTCTACGCGCTGATTAGCCGAATCCATGATCGCCTTTGCTTCCTTCAGTGCCTTCTCGCGAATCTTCTCCTTGTCCTTTTCAATAGCCTGGATCTTATTTTCAAATTTTTTCCGCTCCGATTCTGCCTTGGCTTGAAGCGAGGTATATTTTTCCTTGAGATCAGCAGCCTGTTGAGTTTTAGTTTCCAGCTCGGTGATCAGCGATTCCATTTTATTTTTGGCTTTCCCGAGAATCACTTTCGCTCTTTTAAGCACGCTTTCATCCAATTGCATTCTTTGGGCAATCTCAAAAGCGTAACTGCTGCCGGGAATTCCTTTCTTGAATTTATAAGTCGGAGAGAGAGTCGCCTGATCAAATTCCATTGAGCCATTAACGGCCATTGGATGCTCATGTGCAAATACCTTGAGAGACCCGTGGTGCGTAGTCACGATCACTTTGCAATCCTGCTCCAGCATTCGTTTAATAAATGACTGAAACAGCGCACCCCCTTCCTCGGGATCGGTTCCGGCCGCGGCTTCATCAATTAAAACCAAACAGCCGGCTTCAAATTGTTTCACCGTTTCCCGCATCCACTGCAATCTGGAGGAGAAAGTACTTAAATCATCTTCGATAGATTGATCATCGCCCATATCTACAAACAAGCCGGAAAAAACCGGAAGCTCAGAAGTAGTATCGGCCGGAACGCCAAAACCGGATTGCATCATCAGAGAAAGCAATCCAACCGTTTTCATGGCCACCGACTTACCCCCGGCATTGGGACCGGTGACCATCAAACAGCGCTCGTCTTCTTCCATTTTCAGAAAGAGGGGAATGATCTTCTCCCGATCCTCTTCTTTACGGATACTCAAATTTTTGAGTCGCAAAATGGGATTGTAGGCTTCCTTGACGCTCAGGTAATTCTTTTCAGCAATGATCGGAATTTCTCCTTCCAGCTTTTGGGTAAGCTTCGCTTTAGCGGCGATCACATCAATTTCAGCGAGATAAAGCGTGTTTTGATCGATATATTCCCGGTTTTGACGAACATGCCTGGTGAGTTCTCTTAGAATACGTTCAATTTCCCGCTGTTCTTCGGCTTCAAACTGGCGGATCTCATTATTCATATTCAGCGCTTCCACCGGCTCGATATACACCGTTTGTCCACTGGAAGAAACATCGTGCACAAACCCCTGTACCTTGCGTTTGAATTCTGCCTGAATGGGAATCACCATGCGCCCATTACGAATGGTTGGTCCTTCATCGGAGGTCATTCCATCTTTAGAAGCCTTACTCATGGCCCGGTTGATGGTGCCTCGAAGATCACTTTTTCGCTTATTCAGCTTTCGACGAATGGATTGTAATTCCGGACTGGCATCATCCCGCAATTCGCCGTGCTCGGTTACTTTCTCACGAACATGCTTTTCCAACTCCTTCATGGGAATCAAGCCTTCCGAAACTTTAGTGAGCTGGGGATATTCATCAGATCGGTGTTTTAAAAACTTCTTCACATTTCGGGAGATCGCACAGATCTTCAAAATATCCACAAAAGCGGGCAGGGGAATGAGGCTGCCTTCGGCTTTAGATGCCGATAGATAATCCCTGACCTCCGGAAATTCATATAGTGGGAATGGGTCAGGGTTTGCGAGAATTTCCAGCATTTCTGCTGTTTGCCGGGTCAGCAATTCTACTCTTTTGCGATCAGAAGAAGGCTGGAGCGTTTCGAGCAATTCTTCGGAGCGAACCGACTGAGTAAGCTCGAGCGCAGCCCTGCGAATTTGTTCGTAACCAAGTTTATCTAAAAGGGATTTGGGGTAGATCTTCATCTAAAAGTTTTGGGTGAAATTGCTGACCCCTAAAGATAAAGGTAGGATGACTCGTTCCCAAGTAGGGAGAACGTTCAAATTAGAGATCACAAGTGTCAATTTTCCGGTTTAGCTCAAAAGAAGCTTTCTATGATACGATCTCAAAAAAGAGTTTAGGAACGAATATTAAATGTACTCTTGGTTAAGGGTTGGAAACTTTTGTGGTGCGGGTAAAATATTTTTGAGAATATATCTCTATCTCTCTAGCCGGGCTTTTAATTGTATTAATTTTGGCTTTTGCTCTATGACGTCCGAAAGTTTTCCTTCATAAGTTTTTATATCAGAAAGCCGTGGAAAAGTGAGCCTTTTTTTGATGAAGGAATTTGAAATCGTCAATGGAATATAATTCAATAAAAGAATTATAAGCTGCCCAATGTCTGTGTTGACGGGAGTAAATCCAAAATATTTAGCAGTGCGTTCATTCAGAATATAAGAGGTTCCACGCAAGGTTATATCTTCATTTGCATCGTGCTCATATTGGGAAATAAAATTGAGTAAACCTTTTACATAGCCCAGAAAAACCATTCGTGTTCTTGTTTTGGCATCCATGTTCTTTTCCATGATAAACACATAATCGAAAAGGGTGCCACCGTGAATTGTGATTTTGTTATCCCGGGGTTTTTCCGTTATGAAGAGGGGGGAATGATAGATAAAACTTCCACTTTTTTTGCCCATTGGCAGGTCAATGAAAGGTGCTGCAATAAGGATTAAAACCGGGATCATACCGGCCAGCAGATATAATCCGGAAAGGTAACTGATATACAGGATCAAAGCGGACATCAGCACCAGCACAGCCCCAACTTTCATAAGAAATAAACGCTGCTCCTTCTCGGTTTTTTGATAAAATCGATGTTGCATGGAGCAAAGTTTTAAAAGATTACCATAGACAGAGACTCTCTCTGAGTGTAATCAATGATGTGTTATTTCTTTTGGGCTCGTTCCTGACGCTCTGCGTCGGAATTAAATAATTGGCTAATATCTAACTGTTACTTCTCTTTATCTGCTTTAAGATCTTCAAGTGCCAAACCCTGCATCAAAGCCTCATAATTGGAAATATCTTTTGGCAGGATTACCTGGTTCTCGTCACGGCCTAATCCGGATAAGGTTTCCAGATATTTTTCTGAAAGTTGCAGACGCATGGCTTCGGTCCCTTTCGGTTGAGAAAGTGCGCCGGCCACTTCTTCGATAGATTTAGCGGTGGCTTCAGCAATAGCAAGGATCTCTTCAGCATATCCCTCAGCTTCGTTGATTCGTCGTTGCATCTCCGCTTCTGAAATGTTGATGATCTCAGCTTTCATTCCTTCCGCATCATTCACTTTTGAACCTTTTACCCCTTCCGACTTTGCGATGATGGCACGGCGATCGCGTTCAGCCGTCATTTGTCGTTCCATCGCTTTTTGAACCGTTCGCGGCGTTACGATATTCTTGATTTCGTACCGGTGTACTTTAATACCCCAAACCTGCTCTACTTCGCTGAGCACCTTCACCACTTCACGGCTCATGGCTGCTCGTTCTTCAAAAGTTTCATCCAGATCCATGTTTCCAAGAACCGAGCGCGTCGTAGTTTGGGCCAGTTGCACGGCAGCATACCGGTAATTGGTGATGCCATAACTTGCGTTCACAGGATCGACTACACTCAGATAGATCACGCCGTCTACTTCTACTTTTACGTTGTCTTTGGTGAAGCATTCCTGGGGTTCAACTTCGATGGTTTCTTCCCGAAGATCCTGCTTATACACAACCTTGTCGATGAAAGGAATGAGGGCATGAAATCCCGGCCCAAGTGTTTTGTGATAATTTCCAAGGCGTTCCACAATATATGCAAACTGATTAGGTACCAGCCGAAGCGAACGGATGAACTGATACATCACATAAATTGAAAAGAGGCCTAATAAGATCTTACTGATAGTTTCCATGATTTCCATAATTCGTTCTCCCGGTTATTTGGTCTGATTTTTAGAAGTGGCATCTTTGGTGTGTTCGCTTATCTGACTCACGCCTTCAAAAAAGGTTTTTAAATTCGCAGTTTCTGTTGGTAAAACCGATACATTCGATTTCTTGATGATATTGCCAAATTGCTTGATATACTGTTCTACCAGCTTCGTTTTAACTGCAAGATCGCCACCGGGTTTTTCGATGGCTTCGGCCACTCTGCGAATACCTTTGGCCGTTGCATTTGCTATTAATTCGATCTCTTTAGCCCGGCCTTTGGCTTCATTGATGCGCTTCTGACGATTGGCTTCGGAAACCAAAACCTGACTTCGCTGTTCTCCTTCTGATTCAAAAATTCGCGCTTGTCGGTGTCCCTCAGAAGTTGTGATCTCTGCCCGCTTTTCACGCTCGGCCTCCATTTGCCGTTCCATGGTATCTACGATCTCGCCGGAGGGGTTGATATTCTTGATCTCATAGCGCATCACCTTAATACCCCAGGGATCGGCGGCTTTGTCGATCTCCCGAACAATGTTTTCATTCATCTTATCCCGTTCTGAAAACGTGTCATCTAGCGTCATTTTACCGATCTCGGAGCGCATGGTTGTTTGAGCAAGATTCACCGCTGCCGCCTGATAATTTGAAATGCCATAACTGGCTTTGTAAGAATCCATCACCTTGAGGTACACGAGTCCGTCTACGGCCACTTCAATATTATCTTTGGTGATACAAGTTTGACTGGGAACGTCGATAACCTGCTCGCGCATTTCCTGATCATAAGCCGGGCGATCCACAAAAGGGATCAAAAAATGGAAACCGGGCTTGAGGGTTTTCTTGTATTTACCCAGCCGTTCTTGAATAATTTCTTCCCGAAATTCCACGATTTGAAAAAGGCGTGTCAGCACGAAATACGATAAAACGATGACGATAAGTATGGTAGTCCAGAGCATAATGGTATTGTATTAGTTTGATTCTTTAAGTTGATTCCCGGTTTGGGGAGCGTCGAGTTCATCCACCGGTTCTACGATCCAGGTGGTGTTGTCGCGATATTTGATGCGAACCTGCGTCCCGGCCGGAATTTCACCCTCCAGCGAACGAGCCTGCCATGAAATTCCCTGAAAGCGAATTCGTCCATCGTTGGTCAGGTCGTTGATCGGCTCGGTAACTTCCACGATTTTATCCATGGCTTCATAATCTTCATCGGCCAGCTTAGTGTACGATTCCCCTTTAAAATATTTGTTAATTAAAGGACGGATGGCAATAGTGAGTGCCGTTGAAGATAGCAGCCAAACCAATGTTGCAGTAAATGGATCTTCCAGAAAACCAAAATAACGAAGAATGCCCACACCAATACCGCTAAGTCCCAACAGAAAGGCAACTCCTCCGGGTAAAACAGCTTCAAGAACCATCAACAAAATACCGCCGATCAAAAAGATCCACGTAAGAATTTCACCATCCATAATAAATAAGATAGGTTTAAATTTATGTTCGATATAGATAGGAAAATGAACGCAAAAAATCTTGGTTTGTAGCGAATTTATTTTTCCGGGCATAAGTTTTCTGCAATGAAAACGTATATTTGGTCATAATGAGTGAATCAACAAAAGAGAAGAAATCCATAAAGTCGCTTTGGCTAACGCTGAAGCAGATTTTTGCATTAAGCAAACCTTATCGAACTCGGTTTTACGTAGCCACAGTGGCAACTTTGGTGGCATCGGGAATCTGGCTTACGGTTCCATTGGGACTTCGGGAGTTACTGGATGCCGTGTTTGAAGCAGGAAATAATCAGTTGCTGAACTGGCTGGCTATCGGTTTGTTTGCATTGTTTGTGTTACAGGCCGGTTTCTCCTTTTTTGGGAATTATCACCTCGAATGGGTGGGAGAGCGGGTCATAACCGATCTTCGTAAAAAAGTATATGAGCACCTGCATCGACTGGGGTTCAAGTTCTTTGCAGAGCGCCGATTAGGGGAAATTACCTCCCGCCTCACCAACGATGTCGGCTCTATCCGAACCGCTCTAACCGATTCGCTCCCTCAACTTCTCACCATCACTTTTTCGCTCATTGGCTCCGTTTCACTAATGGTTGTGCTAAACTGGCGTTTAAGTTTAGTCATATTTGTAACCGTTCCTTTCGTGACGTTAGCGACCCGATATTTTGGCCAAAAGATCCGTCATCTTTCCAAAGACATTCAGGATGAACTGGCGAATTCCACAGCCGTAGCTGAAGATGCGCTGGGAGCCGTGCGTTTGGTGAAAGCTTTTGTGCGAGAAGATTATGAGGTCGAACGATATCAAACGGCCGTTGAGAAATTGTTTGTTACGGCACGGCGAAAAGTAGTTTTGACTCAGCTCTTTTGGTCGGGAGTGGGCATTATGTTTATGAGTACGCTGGTCATCATTTTTTGGTATGGTGGAAAAGAGGTTTTAGCTGAACGGCTGACAGCCGGTGACTTGGTGGCATTCATCATCTATGCACTGAATATTTCGAGATCCATCAGCCAAACTTCACGATTATATACCGCGGTAAACACGGCAGCAGGAGCTTCAGAGCGGATCTTTGAACTGCTGGAAGAAACCCCTGAGATCGAGAATAATCCAAACGCAGAAGTTTTATCAACGGTGGAAGGTGAAGTTGAGGTCAAGAACCTTTGGTTCAGTTACGAAGGTAAAAGTGATGTGCTAAAAGGAATTTCGTTCAATGTTGAAGCCGGTAAAACGGTGGCTTTGGTAGGCCCAAGCGGTGCCGGAAAAACGACATTGTTGAATTTGATCCCCCGGTTTTACGACCCGCAAAAAGGGGCTATTTATGTAGATGGCAAGAATATCCAGGATGTGACTTTTAAGTCATTGCGTGAACATATTTCTATTGTACCGCAGGAGGTGCATTTGTTTGGGACTACCATTCGTGAGAATATCACCTACGGAAAACTGGATGCCACTGAGGATGAAATCATTCAGGCCGCCAAAGATGCAAATGCTCACGAATTTATTCTGCAAACCGAACATGGATATGATTCAATGATCGGGGAAAAAGGCGTAAAATTGAGCGGAGGTCAGCGTCAACGGCTGGCCATTGCGCGTGCCATCCTAAAAAATCCGGCTATTTTGTTGTTAGATGAAGCTACTTCTTCATTAGATTCTGAATCGGAGGCCCAGGTGCAGGAAGCATTGGGAAGATTAATGAAAGACCGAACTACTTTTGTGATCGCGCATCGGCTTTCCACGGTTCAGCATGCAGATCAAATCTTGGTGATGGATAACGGGGAGATCGTGGAGAGAGGAACCCATTTGGAGCTTATTGAACAGACCGGGTTGTACTCACATTTGTATGAATTGCAGTTCAGAGATCTGGATCAGACCGAAAGGATGATTTAGTTATCCGCGTTGTAGGCCATAATGATATCCGTGTAGCTCATATTATCAAGTAAACCATTGTCGCGCAGTTGATCGAGATAGCTAACCGGGACATCTGAACTACTGAGGGCAATGATGGCAGAGTAGGAAAAATCATCGAGGTAGCCATTGGAATTCAGTTCATTTAAATAGCTGATGCTTACGTCCCCATTATAAAGGCCAATAATGGCTGAATAAGAAAATTCATCCAAAAAACCCGCGCTTCCAAGTTGGTCGAGATAATCGGTAGTGACTCCGCCATTGTATAATCCAATGATGGCTGAGTAAGAGAATTCATCCAGGTAACCGGCATTATTAAGTTGGTCGAGATAGTCGATTGTAACATCTCCATTATATAAGCCGATGATGGCGGAATATGAGAAATCGACCAAATATCCGGCTTCATCCATTTGCAAAAGGTAGTCGATGGGGACACCGCTTTGATACATTGCAATGTTACCGGAGTTGGAATAAGCATCAGCCAGTCCTGCTTCTTCCAGTGCTCTTAAATAGTCAACAAAACCGGACTCGGCTCCGGGTGCCGGCGGAGCGGGTACATCAGGAATATCCACTTCAGGGATATCAGGCACTACAAATTCAAAGGAAGGAGCGGTAGCAGCTGTTTCTTCTCCGCCAAAAACGGAATTCCAGGCCTGGGAAACACTCCAGTCATTTACCCATAAAAAAGCGGCTGCAAACACCATAAAGATGAGCACCGCATTTTTGAATTGTGAGTTGTCTTGTTCTTCAGTTAAAGAAGGCTGGAGTGCTGCATTATTCTGAGGCTGACTTTTCTGCCGGATGTATTCATCCAGATCGAAGTTTGGATCGTAGTCGACATTGCCTTCAATTTCCGCTTCAAATGAATAATTAGAATAGCTGTTTTTTTGTCCCATGATATTTTTACCTGATTATAAAGCCAAGACGAAAAAACCAGGCAAATAGTTTCAGATTGTAAAAATAATTTTGGTTCTTCTTTTATTTGCTGTGCCTATGAATTAGGTTCAAGCTTTTTAACTATAAGATTCTATGAAGATATTTCGAACATCTATCATAATCCTTTGTATAGGATTTTTAATTTCTTCCTGTTCTAATAATAAAAGCCCTCGAACAGCATTTTTCGATCAAGAGATTGATTATGAAAATGTGAAAGTGAAGTTTTCGAAAACATATCCTGATATTTATCAACCAAGAAAAATGAGGGTGGTTGACGATCTTTTATTGATCAATGATTTTCAAAATGCCCCTTCAATTCATGCTTTTAAAATTAAAAACAACGTTGGATTGGAATATTTAAAAGGTTTTGGAGAAGAAGGACGAGGCCCTGGGGAATTTCAGTTGCCCGATGATTTTATTGGTACTGATTCACTTATTTATGTGTTTGATGGAGCACAAATGAAACTCGTCGCTTTCACAAAAAACCTTGAGTTGGCTACCAATAAAGATATTCAAATGCGGATTCAAGGAAGGCCGATAACCATGAATTCATTATCTGAAGGAAGGTTTGCGGCAGGAGGACTTTTCTTTAAGGATCGTTTCCAGGTATTTAATACTGATGGAGAACTCGTAGGACAACACGGTGAGCAGATCAATTTTAATGAAGAGTTTACAGGGCACAACCTTGCGACTTCTTGGTACTCTTTTTCGGTGACAGATCCCCAAGGTGAACATGTTTATTTGTTTGCCTTCAATGCGGACTACATTGAGAAATATTCAGCAGATGGAAAGCTTATCAAACGGGTACAAGGGGAAGAATTTCCCGTCCCAAAAATGAAATTAGAGGTTGCAGAAGGAGGACGTACCTGGCCCGTAGATAATGGAGGAAAAGCATCTTATTTGTGGGTGGATGCTGATGATGACTTTATTTATGCGCTTTACATTGGCAAACCTCGCGATAAAGTTGAACAGCAAAAAACGAACAAGGTACAAGTCTTTGATTGGGATTTGAATTTAGTGGGTGCTTATCGATTAGATCATGAACCCTATATCATTGCTGCCGATGGGAAGGGTGGGGTTTACAGTTTCTTGAGCAAAGATAAAGGAACTCAGATCAATTACACGAAATTGAAAGATTCTATAAGTGATTAATATTTAGATACAATTCTGAAATATTATCTTATTAGTATTATAATTGGGTATGAGACTTTTACTAATCATATTTGCGGTATTTCTACACATCAATGTTGCTGTTTATGGTCAGACGGATCCCATACAAGACTTTTTCTTTGATAATATAGGAGCAATTTTCTTTACGGAAAATGGCTCAGCAGTAATTGCACAAGATGGGGAAAATTATAAGGCGTTGGTATTAAATACTGAACGATCTCAGCAAAGAGGGAAACTTATACGAAGTGGGAAAGGGCCTGGGGAAATTGAACGATTGTATGGGTATAGTTTTGATAAGACCAAAGATGAAGCTTGTTTTATGGGTTTCCATTTGCGACTCATCTGTACTGATCTCGAGGGTAAAGTATCTGTAGATGACCAAATCCCGTGGTTTGAGTTTTCCGGGGTTAGTACCCCCTTTAAATTTTTTGTTGACGATTCGGAGATTCTCATGCCATTACAGGTGTTATTATCAGTTGAAGATCCACAAGAAGAAATAAATATTGGGGCTATTTCATCGATCCAAAATTTGGAAGAAGTTCAGTATTTAGCAATAACGCTAAAAAATCTGAGGCTGGATTATCTTGAATCTCTGTCTCTGGCTAATAATATCTTCATCAAAACAAGAATCCTTCGCCTTTCAGATGAATACATTATTGTTGGGATTCCAGGACTTCCTTATTTCTATGTCTTTAAGAATGGGGCTTATCAAAGCAGAATACCTATTGAAACCGAATACGAAGTAAGCATTGAAGTATCTATGAAGCCAGAATTTCCAAGCCCGGGCGTGTTGATACCGGCAAATATCAATAATTTACAGAAGTTAAATGGGAATCATTTTTTAGTAGCACGTGGAAATATTCATCAAGAAATTCCGTTCGGAATTGATGTCTATCATTTTGAGGAAGTTAAAGGGGAACTGAAAATTGAGCGGAAGCAGCAGATTGAACTTAAAGATCTCCCAGAAGATATAAGTGAACCAAATGTGACATATCAGGATGGGAAGGCATTTATCATAACTAACTATATTTATTTCGGCTATGAAGTAGTAGTCAGAGATCTAGAACTGGAAAATATGTTGAACAATTAGATCAACCCACGTGCCTTCATCTCCAAGTACTTATTAATCGCATTCACGGATAATTCTTTGGGTGGTGTGAGAATAGTTTGAATGCCCCGTTGATTTAGTGCCTTCACTATTTGTTTCTTTTCAAAAGCAAATTTCTCGGCAATGGTTTTGGTGTAAATATCGCCGGTTGTTTTTGCTTCTTCTTTGAGCAGTGAATTCATTTCCGTGTTCTCAAAAAAGATGGTGACCAGCAGATGATCTTTAGCAATTCGTTGTAAATAGGGAAGCTGCCGCTCCATCGACGAGAAAGTTTCAAAATTGGTATAAAGCAGTACCAGGCTTCGTTGGTTGACGTGCTTTTTCAGTGAAATGACCAACCGCTCATAATCCGATTCCAGAAAATTGGTATCCAAGTTATACAATGCTTCCTGAATCCGCTGGATATGCGTTCGTTTCTTTTCCGGTTTTACGATAACAGAATCTTTGTTAGAGAAGGTAATCAACCCGGCTTTATCTTCTTTAATAAGGGAAATATTCGAAATCACCAGGCTGGTGTTGATGGCGTAATCGAGCAGGTGCAGTCCATCAAACGGCATTTTCATCACGCGCCCCATGTCGATGGCGTTGATCACATTTTGCGATCGCTCATCCTGATATTGATTCACCATCAGGTCATTGGTCCGGGCTGTTGCTTTCCAATTGATGGAGCGGACATCATCGCCCCGCACGTATTCCTTGATCTGATCAAATTCCATCGTATGTCCCACTCTGCGGATCTTCTTCACCCCAATATCGGTGAGTCGATTGGAAATGGCATACATCTCAAACTTGCGCATCTGAATAAAAGACGGATACACCGGAATGGTTTCCTGAGCCTGTAGTGATAGTTTTCGGCGAACCAATCCCAATCGGCTTTGGGTAAAAAGATTGATGTTCCCGAAATCGTATTCACCGCGTTGGGTGGGACGTAATTCATAGCCAAAGATCTTTTCTTCGCCCGCAGCGAATTCTCCCCAAAATCCAAAATCCCGAAGCTGAAACTGATGCGGAATTTCATCGATAATCTCGGCCTTGATGGAAAACAAATACCGGTTTTTCAGGTTGAGCTGAATGCTGTTTTCATCACCATTGGAAAGTCGTTTTGGGATGATCCGATTCCCGGAAAATGGCTCGCTCTTTGAAAAAAGTAGCAGCAAGTCGATCACAAATATCACCGCAAAAGCCAAAAGCATTAATTCTGCAAATGGTCCGACAATCGGTACGAAATATCCCACTAAAAATGCCAAGGCAATCCCGGCCAACCCCTGGAAAAACAGGTTGCTGAGATGTATTTGCTTTAGGATTTTTATGGGATTCATAGATTTTTTGTCGATTCAGAGAAGTCTTCCCTTAAGGGAAGTACGGCTTTAGCCGGGATGGGTGTTGGTGCCAAATCTTCGTGGCATTTACTACAAACACCCTCCGACCGACCTCACATTCGTTCAGTCCGGCACCTCCTTTAAGGGAGGATTAATTTCGATGCATTTATAGTTTTTTGATTGATAATTCTCACCTCGGTACTTCCACTTTTTCCAATATCATCTGTATTACCTGATCTGGTTTCATACCTTCCATTTCACGTTCGGGGGTTAAGGTGATTCGGTGCCGTAAAACGGGATTTATGACTTCTTTCACATCTTCGGGAGTGATGAAATCCCGCCCTTTCATGGCGGCTCTTGCCTGGGATGCTCTCATCACAAAAACAGACGCTCTCGGCGAAGCACCGATGGAAACCGAACTGCTGTTTCGGGTGCTTTGGATGATCTCTGCAATGTATTTCATCAACTCGGGTTCAACGTGAATTCCCGATACAACGTCCTGTTGATCCTGAATGTCTTTAGCTGAAACTACCTTAGCCAGATCACTTATATTAAGCTTATTCTTTCGTTTATAGCTTCCGGCAATGATCTCTATTTCCTCATCCAAAGAAGGGTAAGGGACATCAATCCGAAACAGAAAACGGTCGAGCTGAGCTTCCGGGAGCCGATACGTACCTTCGTGTTCAATTGGGTTTTGTGTAGCTACCACCATGAACGGGGCATCCATAGGGTAGGTTTTACCATCCACGGTGACCTGCCGTTCTTCCATCACCTCGAACAGCGCAGCCTGTGTTTTGGCGGGTGAACGATTGATCTCATCAATGAGAACGATGTTGGAGAAAACCGGTCCCTGTTTGAAATCGAAATTGGTGGTTTTTGGATTGAAAACCGAAGTTCCGGTAACGTCGGCCGGCATCAAATCGGGAGTAAACTGAATGCGCGAAAAATCCGAATCAATGGTTTGGGCAAGTAATTTGGTGGTGAGCGTTTTGGCCGTTCCAGGCACGCCTTCTATTAAAACGTGACCATTGGCAAGAAGTGCAGCGATCAGTAAATCCACCATTTCGTGCTGGCCTACGATCACTTTTCCGATCTCGCCACGAATGGCATCTACAAGTTTTTCGACTCCGGAAAGATCGGTACGATTTTCAAAAGGTTGCTGATTTTCTTCAGTGCTCATCGTTCACTTTGGTTATAAAATTGATCGATACGATCAGTTAATATTTTCAGTTCTTTAGCGGTGATTTTATCTTTGCTTGAAGTCAACTCAATAATATCGAACAAAGCTTCAATTTCGGTTTTATCGATGCCGGAGCGTTGTGAAATATCCTGCCTTAACTGTTCATTTTGTTCTTCTGTATCAAGGCTTAAATGACTTCGAATGTAATCAAAAAAGAAACGGATTTTTTTGTCGGCTATGAGTTTGTGATCGCCTTTCTCCCGGTAGAGGTCTCCAATGGTTTTAGCAAACTCAATACTTGAATTCTTAGGGGGAGTGATTTCAGGGATGACCCGCTGCTTGCGTTTGGCCCTAAAGATCATAAACAGGATCACTCCCGTAACAGTTAAGATCCAGACCCAACGCAGATGCTTTTCAGAAACCACATATCGCATCATATTTCCACCACGGCGATTCACATCCTTGTAATATTCATCCCAAATCACCGGCTGATCGGGGAGATAAGAAAAAGCTTTGGCGGCATACTCAGCTCCCAATTCATCCCGGACAAAATAATTCGTAAAAAGAGTGGGGTTGGAATGCAGAAAAATTGCTCCTTCCCCAAAAGGGATTTTCAAAAAAGTAGTATGGCCGTCCTCATTATACCCAAGCTCAACGGGATTCAGCGTGGTATCAATATTGGAGAAATAGGTTTGGGTGGTGCTTTGCCGGTATGGATATCCATTCTCTGATCTGAGAGCTGGGTTGGTAAAATTGATATGAGTGGTATCCTCAGTGAGAATAGATCCGCCTCCCAATAATGGATTATTGAAAGTGGTGCCAATATCGAGCGTGTCTTTGAATACATTTTGATAGGTTCTTGCAGCAATAAAAATATTTGTCCCTTGCCGTACCTGTGAAAATAAGATCTCTGTTTCAAATTCGTCGAGACCGAAGCTTTTGTTGATGAAGATCCAGTTCTTTTGGGGATTCAGGGTGTCGGCATAATCAAAAATGGGAGCCCGGTTTTCGGTGATATCCTGATTTGGAAAAAGGGAAGGCAGATATTCGTGGAGTAAAAATTCGCCATAAGGAATTTTGCTATCTGCAGAAAAGCTTTCGGTCCAGTCCAGCGGCTTGGGCTTGAAGATCTGAACGATCAGGAAAATCCCAACTACAAATGCGAGGATATAATAATATGTGCGTTCTTTGTTGAGCACGCTCAGTTTTTAACCTCCAGATTTTGATAGATCTCCCAAAACTTATTGAATCCAACCTCATCAATCCGAAAATCTCCATATTCCACATATTCGTAAAAAAAGGTGAGTCGGGTGAAGGTTGATTTTGCCGGGTGACCTGATAGCTCCCTCAAATAATCGCTGTTGGTTTTATCGGCCTTCCAGAGAATGAGGTCGGCCTGTGAAAGTTCGCGTAATGCTTTCAGGTATAAAATCCGAACGGCATCTTTGAAGTTATTCGAATCAACCGCTTTACGGAGCAATTCATCGTAGTTTTTTTGATGGAGAACTTCCTCGGAGATATTGAGCGAAAAATCATCGGCTGTTTTCTTCCCGGTAAAAGAGGTTGTTAATTTACCGCCAAGTATTTGATTGATGATGGCAATCAAAACCGCAGCAAATATGCCGATGAAGGCAATCCGGATAAAAACGGAAGCCCATTTACTTTGAAAGATGCTGCCAAGCAATTGGAATAGCCAGGCACGTATTCGGCTCCAAAGGGAAGCGGGATTTTTTGGAGGTTCGTTATACTCAAATTCCCTTTCGGAAGTAAGTGAGCGAAAAGCATCCTCATCCACAGTGCGGACAGATATTTCGCTGGAGTCAGAGGGTAATGCATGGGACTTATCCTGCCCTGAAGCGAGCAAGGGAATCATTCCAAGAAAAAGTAAAATAACCGTTCGAATCACCCCAATTCCTCAATCTGCTGTCGGAGTCCGGTACCTTCTTTGCGTTCCACCAGGTTGAAATAATGCAGGCACATGGCTATGAGCATGAGCACCGAAAACAAAGAAGCTATGACAATCACTAAGCCATAAAAGACTCCCATGGCAGACATCATCGATGACTCTGCATCAGCTCCCATTATGCCCATAAAACTGATAACGATGGACAAAGGTATAATGAGGATATAGGACATAAAGGTGGAGATGATGTTCATTACCAAATAAACACCGAAAGTAAACCACCAGTGTCCTTGCGTTAGGTTCCAGGATCGACTGATGGCATCAATGGGGTTGAGGTCTTCAAGAATCGATGTGGCCGGTGCCAGGAACAATTTCACTCCAATATAGATCGCAGGGATCAGAAACAGGAAGGCTGAAAAGAAGATCGCGATGATGATGATGATATAGATCAGGAACAGTTTGAAGAAGTTAGCCCCAAATCGGTCTGTGATCTGGGAGAGCTGCACTTCAGCATGATCTCTGGCTACCTGAACGTGGGTTAAACTGGCCGTCAAAAGTGCTCCGGATGAGAAAGCCAGCAACAACATCCCAAACAGAAAATTGGCGGTGAATAGAGTGCCGGGATCGGCATTTGGGTTCTCCATGACGGCCGTGAAAAAACCGGAATAGGCATCTCCGACTAAAATACCCGATACCAGGTAAAATGGCAGAACCAGCAATAACAGCGCTTTCCCAAGGCTTTTCCAATAGATACGAATGTATTGAAAAGAATCAGTTAAAATTCCACCGAGGTCACGATATTTTTGAAGTACGAAGTCGTTCATTTTTATTTTTTAAGGTGATTGGCAACCAGACGAAATAATACAGAATGAAAGCGAAAGAACCGAAGATTATGCACAAACTCAACCAAAGCGGCATTTGGGTATAGCGGGTTACGAAAGACTCGAGCAGTCCAGCGGTTATAAAAATAGGAACTAAGCCAATGATCATTTTCAGGCCCTCCTTACCGGCTTTGATGAAAGAGCGACGGCGTGTGTACGTTCCCGGAAATAAGATTCCGTTTCCTATTACAAATCCTGCGGCTCCGGCAATAACAATGGCAGAAAGCTCAAGTGCACCGTGAATGAAGATCACGCGCAGGGCTTCGCCGATCAATCCATATTCAGCGAAGAAATGCAGAAAAGCACCCACCATTACTCCATTTTGAAGCAAGATTACGCCGGTACCGATGGAAGTTAAAAGTCCGCTTGTAAAAGCAAAAAAAGATACCTTGACATTATTGATCGTGATCGCAAAAAACATTTCCAGCTCTTCGGCTTTTTTGTAAACAGCAAGGGGATCGCCTTTTTCAATATTGCTGATGGTCATGTTGACGTAAGCATCGCCCATGATCAATCGTACAAAAGAGGGGTCGTTTACGGACGATAGAACTCCAATGCTAATAGCGAGCATAAAAACGATGAGGCTGTACAGCAATTCCTTCTGTTTGGAGCCAAATAATTCGGGTAATTCCTGTGTCCAAAAGGTGATGAGCCGACGACGATCTTCTTTTCGGGATTTATAAATTTCAGTATGAACGGCCACCGAAAGCTGATTCAGATATTCTTTGGTTTTACTCCCCGGATAGTTCGCTTGTGCATAGGCAAGATCGGCACTCAATTCGATGTAGAGGTCCGCCAGTTTATCGGGATCGTCAGAAGAGGAATCGTTAAGCAATTGCTCGATCTCCTTCCACTTATCGGCATTTTTTCGTAAAAAAGCGACTTCCCTCATTGGTGTGAACCGGTTTTTATTTTAAGTCGGATGCGCATAACTTCATGCTCGTTCGTTGACGGCTCAAGATAGTAAATACAATCCATTCAGCCTGAACCGATTTCCTATAAATCTAAAGTGATCAATCGTCAATCATAAATCTCAAGATGGTCGGAATAGAAACCACCCAACATGTGAAAATTAGTTATGAGCCGGCTGGTGTGGGCGAGCGTATCCTGGCTTTTTTCCTGGATGCCTTTTTTATGGGGGTGTATTATTTTGTAGTGATATGGATTTGGGGATATGCAACGGACCTTGGGAATTCATCTACTCAAGATATGGCGAGTTCCATCTGGGTCTTGTTTGTAGTGCTGGTGCTCCCTTTGATGCTTTATCATTTGGTTTCTGAAGTGGTCTCTAATGGATACAGTTTGGGGAAAAAGATTGTAGGAATCCGGGTAGTGAAGATAGATGGAACCCGGGCTACTTTAAGTGGATACTTGGTAAGGTGGCTATTTCGGTTGGTTGAGATTACGATGACGAGTGGAGTGTTGGCTTTTGTAGCTATCATCATGAATGGAAAAGGGCAGCGCATTGGAGATATTTTGGGTAAGACCTGCGTGATCAAAGAACGCAAGAAAGTGAAGCTGGATAACACGCTGTTTGCTCAGGTATCGGATGCCTACGAACCAAGATTTCAACAGGTAGCTGAACTGACCGATAAGGATATAAGGATTATCAAAGAAGTGTTGGATTCCCGCAGTCACTACGAATACGATAATTGGTTCCTGATGCTCCAAAGAACCCGCAAAAAAATCGAAGATCGTCTCGGAATTTCAGATCACGGAATGAAAGGGGAGGAGTTTTTGGAGACGGTAATCAAGGACTACAATGCCATTCATGGGAAATGAACCGCGGGTTTAATATCGAATATTGAACAGGAGAACATTCAATTTTGAAGTGATTGAAAAACTGTTTTTTTAGTTGGAAGGAGGAGCTTCCGAAATTACGTTCTTAAAAACAAGAGTTTGTGGAACGAGTTGAAATCTGAAAGCTGAAGCCTGAAAACTGATAGTTTAAAATTTTCTGATCAACCCTTTCACCAGTTTCGCAAAAACTTCCTTTTTTTGATCTGCAGCTTCCTTCACCTCAGCATGATCTAATTTCTCTCCGGTTACGCCGGCAGCGGCATTTGTTATGAGCGACACAGCAGCTGTTTTAACGCCTAATTTTGCGGCTTCGATGAGCTCGGGAGCAGTGCTCATTCCCACGGCATCGCCGCCCATTTTGCGGAATGCTTTGATCTCAGCTTTGCTTTCGTAATTGGGACCTTTCACGTAAAGATAGGTTCCCATTTGGGTTTCAATTCCCAGATCGCGGGCAATGGCTTTTACTTCTTGCGCATATTGCTCAAAGCTGGAATTCCAGGTGTTCCTGGCCGGCTCGGAAACCATGGTGTACTGCTTGATGATGCTGTCAATGATCATTAAATCCCCAACATGATAGCGGAGGTTGATTCCACCGGCTGCATTTGAGATGATCAGTTTCTCTACCTCAAAAGCTTTAGCGAGCTGGACAGGAAGCACGGTTTTCGAGAAAGCATGTCCTTCGTAGTGATGAAATCGGCCGGAGAAAGCGAGGACAGTTTTACCTCCAACTTCACCAAAAATGAGGGAGCCGGAATGTCCTTCTACTGTAGATTGCGGGAAGGAGGGGATATCGCTGTAGGGAATGGAGTCAGAGTTTTTGATCTCTTCTCCAAATCCGCCCAATCCTGAACCCAGAATGACAGCGGCATCGAGCTGAGACGGAAATCCGTGCTCGGTTAGAAAATTTTTGATGGTTAAAATATACTCAGGCAGGGACATAAGATTCTACATTTTCAGTGCTGTAGCCGGTTTTTTCATCGTAGCCGGTCAGCTTAAACATTGGGTGTTTATCTTCGTGATAGGTTAAAATAGTGTATCCTTCTTCGAACGCAAGCTTTGCAAGATCTTCGCGCTGCTGCTGACTCACTTTCGGCTCAAAATCATATTTTGCGGCATATTTTCGATTGATGGCACCTTTGGTTCCGATCACATCGCCGGCTTGCATGTATTTTTGCTCACCATCATCAAATAGCAGTACTTGGTGGAATTCTGTATGCCCTCCAATTTTGCGTACCGACATATCCGGATAGGGCTGATCTTCATCCTTCAAAAAATGAAGGTTAGCACGAGCATCAATAAATGAAATAAAGGCCGTTTTTTCTTCATCGTAATATTCATCTTTAGCGATCACTTTTTCCCATCCCTTTTTGGATACCCAAAGATTAGCTTCCGGAAAAGTAAGCTCCCAATAACCATTCTCCCGATGTGCCAAACCACCAATATGATCGTAATGCAAATGACTTAGAAAAATATCGGTGATATCAAATTCAGTAAGGCCGTGTTCTTTTAGGTTTTTCCGGATTACATCCGGTCCGGTATCTTCACCAAATTCTCCAATCCCGCAATCGAATAAATAATTGCGTTCATCGGTACGGATCAAAAATGGATTCAGGGATAATTTGAGTGCGCCTTTTTCAGGCGGATCATTCCTATCAATCCGAACGAATTTCTTATCTAATCCGACGGAGAAAGTGCCTTCATAAAGCACAGCAGCATAAGTTTTCATAATCTAAGAAATGGTTTATCAACTATAATAATTCTGAAGGCTGAAGACTGAGAGCTGATTGCTTATTTACTATTCTTCTGTTCAAACTTCTCATAGGCATTGATGATATCACGCACCAATTTGTGGCGCACAACATCTTCTTCTCCCAAATACACAAAGTCGATTCCCTCTACGTCCTGTAATATTTTTTGGATGGAAATCAGTCCCGATTGTTGTCGGTGGGGAAGATCTGTTTGAGTGATATCACCAGTAATGATAGCACGGCTGTTGAACCCAATTCGGGTCAGGAACATCTTCATTTGGGTGTTAGTGGCATTCTGTGCCTCATCCAGGATTACGAAAGCGTTGTTAAGAGTACGTCCCCGCATGTAAGCCAATGGTGCTATTTCGATCACATTTTTAGCGAGATAAAGTTCCAAACGATCGCGGTCTATCATGTCCTCAAGTGCATCATAAAGTGGACGAAGGTATGGATCGATCTTTTCTTTGAGATCGCCGGGCAGAAATCCCAGATTCTCACCGGCTTCAACGGCAGGGCGAGCTAAAATAATTTTCCGAACTTTCCGGTCTTTGAGTGCCTGAACCGCGAGTGCTACAGAAGTGTAGGTTTTCCCCGTTCCTGCCGGACCGATAGCAAATACAATGTCCTGTTTTGCTGTTGATTGCACAATGCGTTTTTGGCCCGGAGTTTTGGCGGAAATAGCTTCGCCATTGTGCGTATGAATGATGGTATCACCCGGTTCATTTAGATCTCTTATTTGAGGCTTCCGAGCGGTGCTCTCTCCACTTTTTAGGGCGATGAGCGTCTTGATGTCATTTTCCTCAACAGCATCTTTCCGATCCAGGATATCCAGCATACCTTTTATAACTTCAAGCGCAGTGTCAACTTCCTCTTCAGGACCGGTAATTTTGATACGATCGCCACGGGCATTGAATTTTGTTTCCGGGAAAGCTTTGTCCAGAGCGCTGATGTGTTTGTCGTGCATGCCAAACAACGCAACGGGGTCAACACCTTGCAACTGAATTACTTGTTCGATAAGGGTATTCTCGTCTTCTATGGGAATAAACGTTTAAATGAAAATTTACGCCCAAAAGATAAGAATTTAGCAGAAGAAATGATGTAGGGAGAAAGCGCCAATACCAGATCCAAAAATTATAGGCGTCTTTAATTTTACC
Source organism: Gracilimonas tropica DSM 19535 (assembly GCF_000375425.1). Taxonomy (GTDB): domain Bacteria; phylum Bacteroidota; class Rhodothermia; order Balneolales; family Balneolaceae; genus Gracilimonas; species Gracilimonas tropica. The sequence continues at coordinate 122,240 of NZ_AQXG01000001.1, forward strand.
CCAATTTACCCTGGAGTTCTTTGAATCGGGCTGTGATATCCTGAGCACTAAAAACACTGCTTCCTGCAACCAGAATATCTGCTCCGGCTTCGGCTACTTTTTGTGCATTTTTCAGGTTCACCCCGCCGTCCACTTGTATCAAAAAGCCGTGGTTGCCTTTATCCCGCATTTGAGAGAGTTCACGCAGCCGGTCATAGCTTTTCTGAATAAAGCTTTGTCCGCCAAAACCGGGATTAACGCTCATAATTAACACGAGGTCTACATCTCCCAAAACAGGTTCAATATTGTGGAGAGAAGTGGCAGGATTTACCACCACTCCGGCCATAAGGCCATATTTCTTTATGTTTTGAATACATCGGTGCAGATGATGGTCGGCTTCATAATGTACGGAAATGAGATCTGCACCGGCTTGCACAAAAGCTTCCACATACATTCCGGGATTCTCTATCATAAGATGTACATCCATAAAAGCTTCCGGTGCAGACTGTTTTGCAGCTTTAACAACACCGGGCCCATAACTGATATTCGGTACAAAATGTCCGTCCATAATATCGCAATGAATCCAGGAAGCGCCTCCTTTTACCGCATCCTGAATATCTGAACCGAGTTTAGAAAAATCAGCGGCTAAAATGGATGGAGCGATCAAAGGAACTTGAAAATTCATAGAATTAGTTTGGATTGTTTTGCGGATTGTTGAGTGAATCGGGCGGAGTGGAAGAGCTATTTCCGGTAGAGTCTATAATTACTGCCCCACCTTCACTTTCTTCTTCAACTCTGAAACGTTCTGATATTGTCAATGTAAGAGACTCACCTTCACGAAGTTGTTCTTTGCGGGGATTGAAATCCAGTACCGTATTTGGTGCCATGTCTTTTGTAGGGCGGAATTGAACGGCCTCAACCCTAAGTCCGGCTTCTCTGAGCTTCAGTTGTGCTTCAGGTAACTGCAAGCCTACGATATTAGGTACGGTCACGATCCTGCTTCCCAGTCCGTCTCCAACAACAAGATCAACCACTGCACCTTTTTCTACGGTAGTACCTTCCGGTATAGACTGGCGAATGATAGTTTTGAAGCGAGAGGACTCGTAGCTTCTGCTCCCGATCTTGAGGCCATAATTTTGAAGCTGGATCTCAGCGTTTCGGAGGGAGAGATCCAAAACACTTGGAACAACTACCTGTGGCTTCACTTCCGTGTTGACCGTTAAATAAATTTTTCGGTTTGGTTTCACGATGTTGGAAGCACTTGGGGATTGGTCAATGACATAATCGGCAGGATAGGCAGAATTTGCTCTTCTGTCACTAACTTCGAACCTCAATCCATAGTCAGCAAGCAATGTCTGGGCTTCTTCCAGGGAAATGCGAGTGACATCAGGTACCGTAATGCCTTCGTTGTAATTGGTGTAATATGGCATGATAAGCTTGTCAGCCACGAACAAAAAAGCCGCTCCAAATACAATCAGAGCAAGTGAACCGATATAGAAATACTTATTGGTAAAGATATATTTCAGCATACCCATAAAATACAGGATGTAATGACAGGTTAAAAGTGCCAGGTTAACGAAAATTGTTCCATGCTCAACATATTGGCATTGGTTTCAATGCGGCTATTGTTAAGCTGAACCGTAAAGAGCGCATCAAAAGCAGACACTACATGATTTACCAACAATAACTTAAGTATGTTCCCGGCTTTTCTGTAATTATCGTTAAACTGCTCGGCACGGTCTCGCCCCTGGTAGAAAAGCGTAAATGGCTGGTCCTTTCCATTCCACATATATTGATACAAAGCTGCGGTTTGATTTTCCGCTGTGGTGATTTCGTTGTACCAGTCTCGCCAACCTGGCTGAAATTGGTAGTATTTACTGATCAATTCGTAATACTGCTGTGAACCATATTGGGGAAGTTCATGAGAGAACTCACTTCGGCGGTCGCAGTTAGGGGGATTGTTATTCCAGCAACCATCCGGAGTATTTAAAATAAAGGGAGTTTGTTTTTCCACTTCGTGAAGGATGGAAATGTTTACCTCACTCCAGTCTGAGGGAGTATTTCCCCAGGTTGGAGCAATAGGTCTGCCTCCTGAAAATACCATATCCCTGAGTGCATTGAGCTGAGTTTGATTTAAATTATTTGCATCAGAGTACTGAACCAACCATTGCGCATAGGCAACTACGCTCCAGTTTTCATGGGTGAAGTTCTCATAGGCGCGTTCCTGTCTTCTTGCAGCTGCGTTTCGGTCAAAATGATAGATAAGTCCTGCGGCTTCCACAGCAAAGTAAATTCCGGCTCTGAACCATTTGCCATTCAAAGCCTGCCCGGAACCTGGTACCAATGCAGAAGCGGCAAAAGCTATGCCCGGGTTATTTCTGGATAAATCCAATACAGTGCTTTCTGAGGCCTGGTAAGCAAAATCAGATATCTGGACAGGCTTTTTTTCTCGATCTCGCTTCTCAGCAGCTTTAAAAATTCCATTGCTGAATTGCTGGACCTGTTGAGCTGCAAGGTTCATTCCAAAGAAAGTGAATATCAGCAATAGAAAAGCCTGTTTTTTCATAAGAGTTCAAAATCGAAGGTTAACCCAAAGTGGAATAAGAATTCACGGCCATAGGTTACTTTATTACTTTGGGAATTGGTAATGAAATCGTCTGGCAGGGTAAGAGTAAATTCATTGAACCCATAAGCGGTACTTACAAAGAACTTAAGTGGAAACAGGTAAAATCCATTTAGGGCCAGCCGGAGTTCAGCTCCAACACCTGATTTCAGGTTATTTCCGGTGTCATAGGGACTTCGCCACCCATTTCCGGTCTCAAAGAAAAATCGTGCAAATAGTTTGTCTAATGTATAAGGGCCCACCTGGGTACCAATATTGCGATAGATGGGAGCGAACCAGGAGAGACTTGCAAACCCGGTGGTGCTGCCTCCAAGGGCAAAAAACGGATAACTTCTCATCCCTAAAAACCCGCCTACATAGTCGGCGTAAAATGAGTCATCAGGATCATTGAAGTAATGGAATCCCCGAACTCTTGCCTGGAATGATTGATCCATAAATGTTTTAAACCCATAGCGTAAGTGAATTTCAGCGGAATGATTTTTTGATTCTTTGAAAACAGGAGAAAGCGTACCATCCTTTATTTCATATTCTTCCAGCAAACTGGAGGGCTGGAATTGGTACCGGGCATACCCCTTTAAGCCAAGCGGTGCAATGTCTGCGTCGTTGGAATACGTATAATAGTCGAAGGTATAGGAGGCAGACAGGGTTGTTCCCTTGAAGTATTGTGATGACTCGCCGGGGATATCCTGCTTCAGCTCACGTGAATAAAAATTTTCCGTAGAAACTCGGTAAGGACTATACTGAATGCCCAACTCAAGTAAACTGAACCGGCTTAATTTACTTCTGAAGTATAATCCGGCTTCCCAAACATCATAGGCGATGTCAGTAGTGGTGGTATCGGGTAAACAAGAAGTACAGGGGAATTCTTCAATTGAAAGACCGTCGGCTACATTTCTTCGCAGGTTGTAGATCTCAAGGGAAACTGTGGGAGACCAGCTTCTTTCAATGAAAGGAAGTCCACGGTGTTCGATGATCAGGAAAGCATCCCTGTCGAGGCCTAAAAGTCGGTCGGGGCGAAAGAAGCCTCCAATACTGCTGGCAGGTTGCGAAGCCACTCCAACCATTAGCCCTCCAAAAAAACTAAGTTTGTCGATCACATCTCTTGACGAAACATAAACACCGGGTTTCATATCGCGTAGTAAGTTCTCCCCAAATTGACCGAATTCCCCATTTTTGATCAAAGAACCGTTATTTCCGTTGGGTTTGGAGTAGTTATCGAAGCGTAACACCGGGAAGAAGCTGAATCCGGTGTAGGTATCCTCATAGGAGCGATAGAGTCGCTCAGAAGTCTCGTCTATGGTTGAAATTTGAAAAGCATAATTACCGGTATCCGCAATGGCTTGGGCTTCATCAGAAAGTGGACGAAGATCGGTGTCATCAAATTCATTCAGCTTGGTGAGGTAGTCAACATTTGGACCTGATTCAGGGATTTTGTCTGAAAACTCAGGCTCGTACAGCCCTTTGTTGGTGGAACGGATCAATGTCTGCTCGTCGGCTTTCATGATCTTGTAGCCATCCGCCTGATACTCAGAATAATAAAGTTGTCCTTCTTTGGAAACAAAAGGCATGAAGGCACCTCCTATCACACTGGTGAGTTTTTCTGTCTCACCGTTCTTAAGATCTTTTCTGAAAATATTGAATATGCCTTCGGGGTTGGATGCGTAGTACAAGTATTTACCATCCGGGCCAACAAACGGATCCCTGTAATCTTGATAAGGATCAGCTAAGAAAGGTGAAACTTCACCGGTTGTGATGTCAAAGGTGTAGATATCCCGATTCGAAAGATCTGCTTTGGAGAAATAGATCTTGCTGTCGTCGGGGCTCCATGCCGGGGTGAAAATGGTTTCGCTGCTCTCAAAAGAGGTAAGGGTAGAGATCGAATCTTCATGACTCGGATAAAGCAATACAAGGTTTTGTGTCCCTTGCGAAAACTGAACAGCTGCTATTCGGTCACCGCCATTGTTCCAGTCCGGATATTCAATACGGGCACTGTTGGTAAGGCGTTCACTTTTATCTTTTTGGATGTCATAAATAAATATATCCCGATAGTGTTCCCCGTATTTATTTCGCTTGTTAATGGCATAAGCGATCTTATTTCCGTCCGGAGAAAACGAGAAGGAGGTTTCCAAAAAGCTAACAGCAGGTTCAAGGCTCGCAGTATGTTCCCGGGAATCTCTTACTTTAAGATCGTTTACAACAGCTATTTCTTTATCTTTTCCATCGGCGTCTTTTATGTACAGGGATAAGAGTGCATAGTCCACAAATTTATTGGAAAGGTAGGCAACCTTGGTTTCATCCGGAGAAAGTTGAGGGTGAAAATTAAAGAAGCCTTTATACTCAACCGTATCTGATTCCGTAGTATTTATTTCTGAAACGGCAGCCTCATAAAATTCTTTTCGGTCGGTTATCCAGTCATCAAATACTTCATCACCTGGAATGCCCGTTGCGATCTCAATAGCTTCTGCTACCCTGTAGACACCGCGCTCCCCTAAATTCACTGTTATTTCTCGTAAGATATCTTCCCCGAAGCGATCTGCCAGATAGATCACAAAAGCGTATCCCTGATTGTAAACGGTTTCTCTTTCAAGGCTGGTTTTGGAAGAGAAAGTACCCATCTCATCCAGGCTGAAGTAAGTATCACTTAAAATGCGGGTACGCAAGATCATATCCCGGTGACTGTCCCAGGTCTCATATAACAAACCTGAAGTTTGGTACTGAGCGGTTCCTTCAGCAAGCCATGCAGGAATATTTACGGTTGCAAATGGGGCAGTTAGAATACCATTAGGAAATCCGTACAGTACATCGGGCCGGCGGACATCCTCATAAGCGAGCCACTGCAGGTAAAAAGCAGGGATTTTACGCGTTCGTTTCATTCCTTTCTGGATCTGAATAATATGCGTGTACTCGTGCGTGATCACATTCCTCAGCCAGTTATGGGTTCCCCGCAGAGGCGTATTCAGTGCGGGGAGCCAGATATCGATCTTATTGTCAAAGAAGTAAGCGGCTCCGTTCGAGTAATCTTCCCGGTCTTTGATAACAATGCTAACTTTTTCGTCTGGTTCATACTGATATAAAGAAGTGATGGGGTCATATACTTCTTCGGCTATGCGTGAAATGATCTGTGCAGAGCGGCTATTACCCTCCTGAAAATGAATCAGAAAATGCTCACTTTCAATGGTGTACCAATCCAGGTGGTTTTGAGGATAATCATAAAAAGCGACATCGGTCTGTGCCATTATTTTCCCACCGGCAAAGAATAGTAAACCAAACAGTAAGAGCGATAATCTCATAGTTCTCATTATTTCAAGACTCCAATTTTAATGAGTTTGGTTTCTGATCTTCCTTCTACCGTGGCTTTAACGCGAGCTACATAACCGCCACTGGCCCAGTTTTGGGTGTTTATGCTAATTTCCTGGGGAGCTCCGCCGGGAGAATTGATCGTGTCTTTAAATATTACCTTGCCACTCATTGTAATTACCGTGATCTCTACCGTTCCTCCGGGTTGTTCCAACTCAAAACGTATATTGGTGTGATCTGTTGCGGGATTGGGCCAGTTGTAAGTTTCAGAACTGTTCAGCACAGAAAACTCATTTTCTTGTGTACCGCCAACCTTAATTTCTGCTGAAACTTTGTTGTAGGGATTTTTGCCGTATCGTGTGGGCCATTCAGATGAAGTGAAATTTGAGAATCTCCATGATTTCAGCTCTCCTTTATGGCTGATCGCATAAAGTATATTACCAAAAAATGCGGGATGAATGGGTTGAACTTCTTTTCCCTGAGATCCTCCAACATAAAGGGGAAAACCCTCGATAGGTTCTCCATTGGATTCATAGGCAAAAACATTAACCGAATATTCATCCTGCCCAACTACTAAAATATCCTGGATATTGTCACCTGTGATATCCGCTACTAAAGGAGTTCCTATAAATTGAATGCCTTGCGGGGCATCAATAGGGGTGTTTTCTAAGATGGCTCCATTTGTGTTGTATCCAATAACCTGATTGGTAGACCTGCTTACCCGGTAGATAGATCCGTGACCAAAAATGGCAGGCCATTCGGCTTTTTCTTCTTCAAAAATAGTTACAAACGGATCATTCAGAGTCGGATTTACTAAAGTGAAGGCCCCGTCTTCAAACAGGTAATACCAGTTATCGCCATCCGTCTTAATGGTCCCGGCAAATAACCGGTTTTCCGCATCGGAAGAGTAATTGGGAATATCTTCTCCAACAAAAGTGACTTCATTTCCATTGATGCCTGCAAATTTTTCATTTACGATCTCCGACCTGAATTCAAATCCTGAATTATTGGGAATAACCGTACCATTGGAGCCATCAATAGAGGTATCAGAGAAATCCAGGTCCACAATCGCTCCGTCCTGGGAAGAAAGAAATCCATCGGTAAGGGGCGTGTTAACCATCCAGCCGGGCCAGTTTAGGGTGGCCGGACTATAGGCTCTGTAGCCAACCGTTCTATTCTCAAGATTGGAGTAAACCAAGTATTCCGGGCTGATCTGAAGAGGCTGCGAGGCATACCTTCCAAAAGTTATAACACCGGTGAATCCAAGCGTATCATAATCACTAACCTGAATGGCATCTTTTCGGGGAATGATCAAAAGGGTGTCATCCAAAGCATCTGATACACGCAAACTAAGCGGGTAATAATCCCAATATTTGAGTCCGTTTGTAAAATACACGCTATCGGCAGGGGAACTTGCTGAACTCACTTGTTCAAAGATTGCGTTCTCGCTTTCAGACGCTTTAATTTTGAAACTCGCTGTTGGAAGGTTATCCGAGAAATCATAGAGCTCAAAAAAGGATAAAGCTCCCGAATTGCTGTTGTTATTGGGACGAGTATCCGGTGCGAACCGATTTTCGTAGAAACTCACTTCGTTTCCGGATTGCAATATCACACGATAATCATTTCCGCTCCACCAAAAATCAAATGCGGTGCCAAATGCGGCGCTGTTGTCTAATGCGCCTGCTAACGGGATACCAATATCCTGGGCTCCATCGGCTTCTTCAAGATCCACGCCTCGTCTCTGTGGATCGGCATTGACTCTTCCGCTGCTAAGCTGCTGATTGATTACGCCTTCATCAATATGCCAGATCAAAATGCCTCCGTTGAGAAACCGGTCGTCTTCAGGATCATTTTCGTTTTCGCCGACATCAAGTCCGCCGGGCAAACTGAAATCAAAATTGGTGGCATCTACGAATGTTCCGGATTCAAGCAAGGTGTCAAAATCTGCTTCCTGGAAAACGAATGCTTCATTCTGATTGGTAAACGTTTGCTGCACTTCAGTTCCGTCTGATTTGCGAATAGTTATGGTAGTTCCATTTCCATCAGGGTCACGATGCCGGTTTTCTATCAGGAAATATTCAGAATTAGATAAACTGTATCTTGCAATGCTGTTTTGTTCACTCAATGAGCCTGCAGGAAGTTGAATATCACCTGATGTTTTCTCTGTGATCTCAAAGGGAGTTTCCCACCCCAGGTACACTTTTTCCCATGCGGAGGGTTCCGGAGGTAAAAGGCCATTGTAGGCAAAGAATCCGGCGCCGTCCATCAGTCCAAACCGCCCGATAGCAGGGTCTCCGGTTTCAGTATTGAACAGATCTGGCAGCCCCAGGTGACTTCCTATAGAAGCGATCAGAAGGCCATTGATAGAAAGTGGGAATACGAATTCATTTTCCTGAATATCCAACCCGCGTCGTGATTCGGTTCGGGGTATAACCATGGAATTGGTAACACGGAAACTGCCATTATTTACCTCAAATCCATCGAAGCCAGGTTCTTCCAATAACTCGGCGAGATTTTGCTTTGAAAGATATAAAGATGGAATGTCCAATGGGGTTATATCAAGGTTAGTGCCTGTGAGTTCAATATCCCGCCCAACCCCTGCATGGAAAATGACAAATGCGGTATTTTGAGGATCAAGGCCCGAATCATCAAAGCCAGATCCATCAGCAACTTCATTCCATGCATTTTTTATTAACGTGGCGATTTTCTCATTCGTGAAAGTTTCTCCGGTTGGAGAATATTGTTCCATCTTTTCAGGAAGACGATAAATATCGGGGAGAACCCGGTAATTAAGTGTTAATTTTCCATCTGAAGCCTTTTCATAATAGTTTTTAGCAAATTCGAGATGAGCTTCGAAATAGCTCCTGTCATGGGGAAGAGGTTCTATACGGAAGTCCTCGGCTCTTCGGAGGTAAGGGAGGCCTTCCATACCATCTGACCCAAAAATTCCGGTTCCGGAAGTAAGGCGATTCGTATCGGGTTGAAATTCAACCATAACAGCGACCACGTTAAGCGTACCTGTCGCATTCAGGTCAGATCGAGAAATAGTCTGTAAATCTGAAATAGCATGGGAGCGCTTTAAAGGCACATTTTGAGCCTCAGCACCGGAATTGCAAAAAAGAAAGAGCATGCTAACGGCTAACATGCTCTTTACAAAAAACTTCGATTGGAGCATAGATTAAAAGTCGATAAGCAAGCTGAAACGCAAGGTATTTGCAAGGGGGTGGTCAGATTCCAGGGTTTTTATATAACTGAAATCAACGCCTAAGAAACTGTATCTGATACCGGCTCCAAAGGTAATATACTCACGATCACCGTTATTTGGGTCTTCGTAATAGTATCCGCCACGGAGTGCGAATTGATCAGCGTACCAATATTCCAGTCCGGCTCCGATCATGAATTGCTGCATAAGGCCTACGCTAATGGTGTTTTGTCCGTCAAAGCGTTCAAAGCTGTCCCAGGATTTAAAAAGGGCTTCAATGGGGCCTGCAGCCACTCGTGAAGTGTCAATAGATCCATCGGGGTTGGTCGTGTAGCTCGGAGTGGTACGAGCCATAACTTTAGAAATGTCGTTTGCGATCGTCAGGCGATTAATACCGGCATCATCAAGGTCGATGTTGAAAGCCCAACCAAAGCGAAGTACCGTAGGAAGTGGATCTTTCTGGGCATTATCGGTGTACTGAATACCGGGCCCTAAGTTTGAAAGATTGGTCCCAAAACTAAAGCTGGCATTACGGTTTCCAATGTCAAAAGGATCGGTTTTATAAAGAAAGGCAAGGTCGACAGCAACACTGCTTCCCGGATTTACTTTTTGAGCACTGATAGAAGTTCCGCTGGCCAAGCTTGAGTAAATAAGCCTAAGGCTGGTACCTAAAGCAAAGTTTTTGCTCACCTGATATCCGTAAGAAGCACCAAAGGCCAACTCATAACTGTTGAAACGGGAGATGATCTCCGGACTGTCTTCGCCGGTAACCGCTTGTTCTCCAAGGTTCAGATACGTAAGGTGTGCACCTAAAGTACCAATGCCTTCGATGTAATAGGTTCCAACAACGTAGTCGTAGAAAAGGTCGCTCACATTAAAGTTTGCCAACCAATTTGAGTGGGTGATACTAGCTTGATTATTACCTTTCTGGAAAGCCAGTCCTGATGGATTCCAAAACAGGGCAGAGGCGTTATTGGCCAAAGCAACTCCGGTGTTACCCATACCGGCACCACGAGAATCTGGTTCAATTTGTAAGAATGGAACCGCTGTAATTGCCACTTGGGCATTAGAAATAGAAGGCAAAGCAAGAAATAATCCTGCAATGATAATGGATACTGTCCTTTTCATAAAACCTAACTTTTGATTACTGAATATAAGGTATTCAAATTTAAATATTGTTGTTATCGAATAATTACGAGCTTTTCGATTTTTTCTGATGTCTTTCTTCCTTCCGGGGTATCTGCTGTAACCCGAAGCACATAAATATAAGTACCGTTACCCAGGCGATCATAATCCCGGTCACGGCCATCCCATGAAATACTGGCATAAGAACTTGTAGTTATGATTTGTTGTTCAATGTGTTGTACCGGCTTGCCACTCAGCGTGTAGATCCGTACGGATACATCCAGTGGGTTCCCGGGTTGGTTGTGTTCAAAAGCAAAACGGGTAGCATCATTCATTGGGTTTGGATAGTTGTAGACATTTCTAATGTCTAAATCTTCACCGGATGAAACTTCAAAAAAGATGTCCTTTTGAGAAGGGTTATTGTGCACATCCCATGCTCGAACACTCAGGGTATAACTACCTTCCGGAAGCTGGTCCAGAGGGTACTCGATACGGCCCCTTGTGTAATCATTTAAATTGCCCTCATAAAAATCGTTGAGGACGAACGATTGTTGTGGTTTGGTATCGATTGTAGCTATTATTTCATGTCCTACTCCTGTTCCTGTTGTATTTATACCAGATTGATCTTCAAGTTCTACGATAAGGGTGGGTGAACTATTTACGAGATAGCCATTCACAAACCGCTCATCATTTAGATAAATATCCATTTTTGGGCCGGAGCCGTCGTCTACCGCATTTTCATTGATTCCGCTAAATGTAACTTTAGCAAAAGATCCGCCTGCAGTTCGGCCATTGTCATTTGCAAAAAATACAATACGCCCGTTTTCAGCCGAGTTGCTGATATCTTTCGGGATAATGAAGGTGGAGTTGAATTGTCCGCCTTCGATGGAAGTTTTCCCGGTAAAAAGCACATCATTTTCTACCATATAATTACAGTTACTTAGATAACAATTGTCGTTCACCACCCACTCACGGTCGTTTGGCAGGCTAACGCTGCGAGCAGCATCAAAAACAGTAAGGGTAAGCTCTCCATTGAAATCGGTTAGTGGATCGTTATTCAAATCGGTGATATCCCCCGACAGCGAAACCTGATCCAATGCCTTTATGTTGATAACGGTATCCTGACCTTCTTCGGTATACTCGTTAAGTGATACAAGATTTGTTTGCTGCTCCGGTACCCGAAAGGTTGTAGCCGGGTCGCCTAAAAGGATGAATTTCTTACTATTCAAATTAGAAACGATAGGATCGCCGCCAATTTGTGTATTCTTGGTTCTAAGGTAAAGATCTCCCATTCTGAGGGGAGTTCCATCCATATTTCGTTCCGCCATCTGCTGAGAAAGTGCGACGTTTAGCCCAAAATTGTTATTTGATGATATACTGCGCCCGGTATAAACCACTCTTGTAGTTGTAAAAGCGGCGATGATTCCCCCATTAGGCGTCAAAAACAACTGTTCAGCTCCCGATTGTGCGTCAATATCATCGTAACGCCCAAACTGGCAGGTTGCGGTGACAAGGGTCGCCAGCCGATCGGTGTTATTGAGGTTTGGGATAAGATCTACATTAAAAAGCCCCTCATCAGATAATGTTTGTTCATTTCCATGTCCGGAATAGTTCAAAACTAATGTTCCATTGTTCATGGCATCTATAAAGGCATCGGTAGCTCCGGGTATTTGCCGGCCCGAACCGGTGATCTCTTCAGGATAAGCAAACTCATATATCTTTTTAATACGAAGGCCGGGTTGCAAAATATTCATGCGCTCGGCTGACTCATCGGCATTCAAAACATGGAGATCCCGATTAATGTTTGCATCCGGAAGGTCATCATCAGCTGCAAAAGAAAATAGATTCTGCCAATTCCCGGTATTCTCAGGATTTTCATAGGCTTTGATCTTTTCTATAGCGGTTGCCGCTTCTTGAAGCGTTTGAGCGGGAATTCGACCGATTCCGATATCCAATAAATGGGTATCGGGTGTGCTGCCGGATCCAAAATCACCCTCATTATCATCTAAAAAACCAAAGAAATCGTCCGTACCAAAAGAGTTAACTCTATTCAAGGATTCTGAGGTCTGATACGTGATTACATAATTGTTGAAGCCATTTTCTACTACGTTTTTATAATCAAAAGTAGTATCGCCAAAAAACAATAAATATAAAGGCGGTTCTTGTCCGTTCAGTAAGGCCCGGTCGTACAAAAATTTCACATAATCACGGATAGCAGTTGGGTCAGCAACGCCTCCGGAAAATTCATTGAATATTTCTTCTTGGGTAATAATGATGGGAGTAAGCCCGCTTTGCTGTTCCCGGTACGTAGCCAGCTCCTTAGCATAATTCAGGAATGATTCTGAAGTGACAATGATGTAGTCGGGATCGATCGCAAGTCCTTGCAGATCCTGGTTTTCGATCTGTTCTCCGATCTCGGGGACCGTGAGTTGTGACTGTGCAATGAACTGAAGATCATTACCGGAATAGTAGTTGAAAGTATAGCTACTGCCGGAGGAAGCGGTAGAAAGCATTTTAGGAGATAAAGGATCAGAAACATCCATTACCAATGGTTCACTCTCGAAACCGGATAAACGGTATTCTGCTAATTCTGTTGAAGAACCGTTGGCGGGAGAATAAAAGAACAGTTTGTTATTCTCTGCGGTTAAGCTGCGTTGAACGGTCATTCTTATCCAATCCAAAAAACCTCTGGAATTGGTTTCATTATGGAAATAAGCAGCTTTAATATCTAAAATATCATTATTAATGGGCGGGGTTAAGGAAGACGTTATGGTGCCTTCGATACCGGATGTTCCTTCGCTGCAGTTGTAGCAGTTGCTGCAGTTACAAGCTAACCTGCTGATGTTTACTGCGCCTGCATCAGCACCATTAGCGGCTAATCTGAAACTGGAAGATTGGGTTGAACGACTCACAAACTTAGCTTCAAGAGAAATTGGTTCTGTTGCCAGAATACCGGGCAGTGTATCGCTGAGGATAGATACATAAGTACCGTTACTGGAAGCCTCGAATCTTCTTCCAAGCCAGTACTGACCGGAACGGAGGCTTTCCTCCGCTTTGTTCTGCTCTTCATCCTTCCAGATGAAATCTGTGAAACTTGTAATGGTTCTGGATGTTTGAACGATGCTTGAATTTGCATTCGAAAGGCGTTCCCCGTTTTCAGAGCCTACCGTGAGGAATACGTAATTCTGATTACTGAAAGGGTGGAGTTGATGGGTAAATTCACCGTTTTCCCGCATCACTCTGTGTGGAGAGTTTGCATAAAATAGAATTCGGTCACCGGCATTAAAATCACCATCACTTTGTCCTTCTACAATAATGGGAATCTGTGTAAGCTGAGGGCGGGGCTGGTCGTTGGCTTCAGGTAATACATAACCGCCGGTGCCCCAGATTTGAATATTCCTGGGATCGATGGTGTTGAGGTCAAGACCTAACTCTTCCAGATAATCCTGACCGATCTCATAAATAGAGTTTCGAGAAATTGGGATTTTATACCAAACTCCATCATTGAAGGCAGAGTTTACGCTTTGTTGAGTAGAAACTTTGGGTAATACTAATTGCTTTTGCTTGTACACACGCAATTTCAAGTATTTCAACACCTGACTGCTCTTCTCTCCGGCTCGGGTTATGTTAATGGAGGCCGGACTAAGCTTTTTACCTCGCTGAATTCCCGGCTCAGAAAGTTGAATAAGGGGAACATCAGTATTTGGTATTAAAGAGACCAATGCTTTGTCAGGATGAATCACTGTATCAACGGAAACGACTCGTTGCTCAAGTATTTGATAACGGGGATCATTGCCCTCAACCGGTATCATCAATCCTGTTGGGGATACTAAATGCAGATCATTATTTACCAATTCATAATCGGTAAAATCATCTGTTTCTGCTACTACTTTCAATTGCTGGGCATAAACACCTTCAGCAAATAACAAGCAAAGCAAACCACTAAGATAAAGCAGCTTGTTCAGCATAAATAAGTTATTGGTTGATGTAAGCGTGTCTTACGCTTTTTAATTCGTAGCAGTATTATCTATAGGGCTATAGTACTTCTTGGGGTTGACCTGTAAAGAAATGGTAGAAATGTAAATTGCACTCTGAGATTGATTAACGATGTAAATGAATAGTAGCTTTATTCTATAAGGGAAGTCGTTTTTGGTTCAGGTCTGTTCCTATAATATATCAGTGAAGTTATAATGTCAATAAAAAAATAACCCCATTTCATTTTTTTGAAACGGGGTTTCAGCGTTACAGCATTTCGATGACCATGGATGAGGCTCCTCCGCCTCCATTGCAAATTCCTGCACAGCCATATTTGCCTTTAGTTCGGCGTAAAGCGTGAATCAGCGTTACTATGATCCTTGCTCCTGAACATCCGAGTGGGTGCCCAATACTTACCGCTCCACCATGAATGTTCACTTTTTCAGGATCCAATTCCAGGATCTGGTTATTGGCGAGCGCTACCACAGAAAAAGCTTCATTAATTTCAAAGAGGTCAATATCGCTTTTTGTCAGCCCGGCTTTTTTGAGAGCAATTGGAATTGCATCGGATGGAGCCGTGGTAAACCATTCAGGGGCTTTTGCAGCGCTGGCGTGGCTTAAGATCTTGGCCAATGGCTTTAGCCCGAGTTCTTTGGCTTTTTCGGCACTCATCACTAATACCGCTGCAGCCCCATCATTAATGCTGGAGGCATTGGCTGCTGTTACAGTTCCTTCTTTATCAAAAACAGGGCGAAGTTGTGGGATTTTTTCAAACCGGACTTTATCCAGTTCTTCGTCTTTTTCAACTTCAGTTACATTACCTTTTCGATCTTTGACTTTCATCTTAATGATCTCATCCTTGAACCAACCTTGATTGGTTGCCTCCATAGCTCTCTTATAAGATGTAATGGCATACTCATCCTGCTCTTCTCTGCTGATATTACATTCCCGGGCACAAAGGTCTCCGGCATTTCCCATCAGGTACTCGTTATAAACATCCCAAAGTCCATCCTTCACAATACCGTCTTCCACTTTAGAGTGGCCATATTTGGCTCCAAATCTTTCTTTGGGAAGATAATAGGGCACGTTACTCATGCTTTCCATTCCGCCGGCAACAATAATATCGGCTTCACCCAACCGTATTTGATCGGCAGCGATCATGATGGATTTCATACCTGATGCACAGACTTTATTAACCGTTGTGGCCGGTGTGCGCTGGTGAAGTCCGGCTTTTAACGCCGCTTGCCGGGCAGGAGCCTGGCCGATACCGGCAGAAAGTACGTTTCCCATCAATACTTCCTGTACATCATCGGGCTTTATACCTCCCGATTTAACCGCCTCCAGTATTGCAGATGCTCCTAATTCAGGGGCAGAAAATGAGGAAAGGTTACCACCAAAGGCTCCCATAGGAGTTCGTTTAGCCGATACAATTACTACGTCTCGCATGATAAAATTCGTTTTTTAAATTAGTTGTTGTAAGCGCTTTTTTAGCGATCTAAAGATACTAAAGGCTAAGCAATGATGATATCTTAAAACGCCTGGTCTAAGTCAGCAATGAGGTCTTCAGCGTCCTCGATGCCAACAGAGATGCGGATCAAAGAATCTCTGAGTCCTGCTTTCTCGCGGACTTCTTTTGGGATAGATCCATGGGTCATAGAAGCAGGGTGACTGATCAAAGATTCTACTCCACCCAAACTTTCTGCAAGCGTAAAGATTTTGGTGTTACTCATGAACTGTACGGCGGCTTCAATAGAATCATCTTTAAGCGTAAAGGACAGCATGGCGCCAAAATCATCCATTTGTTTTTTGGCAAGTTCATGCTGCGGATGAGATTTCAACCCCGGATAGTTTACGGAAGCTACTTTCTCATGACCCTCAAGAAACGTGGCGATCTGTTTCGCGTTTTCTACGGAACGTTGCACACGTACACTTAAGGTTTTGATGCCGCGCAAGGTTAGATAACAATCCATTGGGCCGGGGACTGCTCCGGATGTTTTGGTCTGAAATCGCAAATTTTCCATGATCTCTTTGTTGGAGCTAGCTACAGCTCCATGAATCACATCCGAGTGACCTGCTAAATATTTTGTTGCGGAATGAAGAACCGCATCGGCACCAAATTCCAGCGGCCTTTGCAAATAAGGGGATGCAAAAGTGTTGTCCACTACGGTAAGAATATTCTTTGGCTTTGCAAGTTCAACCAATGCTTTAATGTCAACTACACGCAACAATGGATTGGTGGGAGTTTCGATCCACATAAGCTTGGTTTCAGCAGTGATGGCTTCTTCCACTTTTTTGGGATCGGTCATATCAACAAAAGTGAAATTGATTCCATAAGGCTCAAAAACCTTGGTAAAAAGCCGATATGAACCTCCATACAAGTCATTTGTGGTTACGACATGATCTCCGGGGCGAAGCATTTTCATGAGGGCATCCATGGCGGCTACACCACTTGAAAAACAAGCGGCCTCATCAGCGCCTTCAAGCCCGGCTATCATCCTTTCCAAAGCAGTTCGGGTGGGATTTCCGACCCGCGCATAGTCATAGCCCTTATGTTGATTCGGGGCTTGTTGTGCGTACGTTGAAGTTTGAAAGATAGGAGGCATGACCGCACCTGATGTTTCTTCAGGTTTTTGGCCGGCATGGATAGTTTTAGTATTGAATTTCATACAAATTAATTAGCTGAAGGAGAATTTCTGCGTTCTTTTAAATTCCTCAGGATCTCTAACCTGGTATTGTAGGTTGAATTATTAGGATCAACCTCTGCGAGCTTCTCATAATAATCGATTGCGAAATTGATAAGCATGTTGGCTTTATCGTTCAACCGTTTGTGATCTTTTTCAAATGCCACCGGAATCAGAGAAAGGTACTTGGCCGACAAGTTGTTGTAGAATA
Organism: Gracilimonas tropica DSM 19535; assembly: GCF_000375425.1. Classification (GTDB taxonomy): domain Bacteria; phylum Bacteroidota; class Rhodothermia; order Balneolales; family Balneolaceae; genus Gracilimonas; species Gracilimonas tropica. The sequence continues at coordinate 139,333 of NZ_AQXG01000001.1, forward strand.
CGGCCAGGCTTTCAATGTAGTCAGTATTTGAGGTATCTCTGCGAAAAGCTTCAATTAACTGATTTTCGGCTTCGTCACCCATTCCTTCAGCTTCGAACAGAATTTGCTCTACCAGAACGGAGTCGTTTGCCGTGTAAGCATCTTGAAGATCATTCATGATATTGGCAGTGATCTCATAAAGCTGGGTGCCATATACATTTCTGAGATTTGCGTTATCGGGATTTTCCGCTACCAATGCATCAAGAATATCGGCTGCTTTCTCATAATTACCATTGGCGATGTAGGCATTGATCAACCCAAAAGCCAGGTTTCTGTCGTCCATGATATCAGCGTTAGCCTGTTCATAGAAATTAGCGGCTTTATCCGGTTCGCCTTTTTCCAGGTGGAGGTAACCAAGGTATTCATACATTTCCTTTGCTTGCTCTTCATCGGTAAATTCGAGGCCATTTTGAAGGCTTTGAATGGCCGCATCAATTTCACCAAGGTTGAACTCGGTAATAGCCAAATTTTTATAAGAACTTACGGCATCATGCCTGATAATTACTGCATTCTGGAAGTGTATCTTGGCTCGCTGATAACGGTCTGTTATTGCCTCATTGTCTGAAACCTGAAGGCCGGCATTATGTTCGAACTTCCAGTATTGCTGTCTCAGACTGTCTATTTGAGATAATTGCGTATTGTTAGCCTGATATTCAATAGCAGAGGCAAAATCATTGGCTGCACTGGTGTAAAAATCAGCCCTCACCTCAGGATCTGAATCTTTAGCTAAGGCAGCATTAATTTTAGCGCGTTGAATGTAAAGAGAAGGTTGTGCCGGATCCTCCGCCAAACGCTTGTCAATCTCAGTAATAGCCTGATCGTATTTATTCTCTGATAAAAGATTATCAATATTTGTCTTGGTTGATCCGCACGAATAAAAAAACCCGGCTACAAGCAGGATACCTGTGAGCCGGGTAAGTTTTGAAATAATCATATTCATTTATTTTGTTAGTCAGGTTATTTACATACCTGCTTTTTTCATCGCCTCTTCGGCTTTCTCTTGCATATCTAATTGAACATAGATGCGAGACAGAGACTGCCAGTATTGAGAATTATCAGGATCTAACTCAACTGCTTTTTCATAATTCTCCATAGCTTTACGAAGTTCGGCTTTGGCTTGTTGGTCAAGCTCACTGGCTAACTCATTGTCTTCTGTAAAGTTTCGCTCTTCGTAGAGAGCAGCTGCTTTATTCTGGTAAGAAATAGCAAGGTATTCATAAGCTTTAGGATCCTCAGGTCTGAGTTCAACAACCCGGTTCAATTCATCCTGAGCTTTAGCACTTAAAGCATCCATCTCTACAGTAAGTTCCTGATTCAATGAAATTAGTGAATCTATGCTTGAGTTGATTGACTCACGCTTACCTGGATTGTTGCGAAGTTCTGAGTTAAGGTCATAAACCATGTCATAGTTGGAAGTAATTTGCTCTGAGATTTCAGTCGTAGCCTGCAGCAATTGAGTTCCCAATGCGAGTCTGTATTGTGCATTGTCGGGATCTCTTTCAATCAGGGTTTCGATGGTTTCGATAGACTTTTCACGTTGGCCGGCAGCCATATAAACATCAGCCAGGTTTTGAACCAAAGCGATACTGTCAGGGTACATCTCTACACCGTTTTGAAGGGTAGAAAGAGCTCCGTCGACATTACCGGAATTTCGTTGGTAGATACCTAAGCGAAGGTAATCGTTAGACTCAGGCTTGTCCATTAATTCCATGGCTTCTTCTTGAGCGCTGATGGCTGTTTCATAGTTTTCTGCCATGCCGGCAACCTGAGCAAGAATAGCCCAGGATAGGACACTGTCAGGGTTGATGATCACAGCGTTTTCAAGGTGAGAGATAGAAACTTCAAGAGGATTCTCAACTTGTTGGCGAACACTGTCGTTGTTTACATATTCAATAGCAGCGTTGTGCTCAAATCCCCAGGTATTTAAAACCAAAGGAGTGACAGATTCCGCTTCCGAAGGTGTTTCTTCAGCTTGGGAGAAAAGATCCCGGGCAGTTTCTACTGACTCACGGAAATTCTTATAATTATCCTTACGATTAGCAGGAGGTTCGATCATTCGAGCCTGCTCAGCATAAGTCATGGCTTTATAGTAATAGGGAACTCCGGAATTTGGATTTTGCTGGATGGAGCGATCCAAAATAGCGAGAGCAGAATCATAATTTTGAGTGAAGATGTTCTTTTGTGCCTCTTCGATCAATGGGTCTGTACTTTCACAACTGGCAAGAACCCCCACAAAAAGGAATGCGGCTAGTAAATTTCTAAAGAGCTTTTTCATTTTATTGTAAAATTGAATTTGGTTGAAGTCGGGTCATATTTATATGTTTACGAAAATAACCAACTGTACAGCTTTCTGCAATTTATTAGCACAGAAGGTTTTTTGTTTTTTTTAACCCTAACGATAAAAATGATAAAATGAAGAAAATCCATTCAACAGATAAGGCTCCTGCAGCAATTGGGCCTTACAGTCAAGCAACCTCTCATAATGGGATTTTATATTGTTCCGGCCAGATCCCATTAGATCCTGAATCTATGGAGTTGGTAGGTAATACTGCTGCTGAGCAAGCTGAGCAGGTTATGAAAAACCTTGAAGCTGTTCTTGAAGAAGCTGGAGCTGATTTTTCCCGGGTATTAAAATGCACTATCTTTTTAGCAGATATGGGCGATTTTGCTGCGGTGAATGAGGTTTATGGAGCGCGATTTGAAAGTGAACCTCCGGCAAGAGAAACCGTTGCTGTAAAAACACTTCCCAAGAATGTGTTAGTTGAAATAAGCTGCATTGCGCATCTTTAAATGCTACTTTTAGCCGGAATTTACTGCTTGATGCTAAAAAAGGCAGTATTTCCGGCTTTATCTTCTACAGAGATTTTCACTGTGTTGACTGTTTGAGGGGTGAATCCCGGTAAATAATAAATAATCGTTTCCTTTTCGTAATCGTACTCTGCAATGCCTCTTATTCCATTTATATAAAATTCGGCACTTGAAGAATTTACACCCGAAAGATCATCTTTTACCTGAACTGATGCTCTCCATTCACCAAAATCAGTTTTGTAAACCCTAAACTGTGAAATGCCTGGAGGTATAGAATCAGGTACTACCACAAATTCACCCAAACCGGACGGCCAGGCATATAGAGTTTTCCCAATTACTTTTGAATCCACATAATTTAAGTCTCCATCACTGTCTAATTCGAAAAGGCGATAGGGAATATCGTGCGTATAATAATTTCCCAAAAAATAGGAGAGGGTATAATTTTTTTTGATTGGGAGCATTTGTGGTTGAACCGAAATACGTGGCTTCTCACCTTGAGTGGAGTGCGAAATGGCCACCGTGAGGGTATCAAAGAAAGTTTCTGAGGATATTCTGAGACTTAGATTCCGGTCGGGAGTATTTATAACGTGTGAATTTTCAGGATCAATTCGTGCAAAATTCACTGTAAGAGAATCATCCTGATACACAATTTTTTGGCCGTCATACCAATTTATCCCTGTGATTCCGGTTCGAAGATCAAGCGTATTTTGCAGGTCAGGGGAAGCCCAGTTTTCATTCCAGTACCATTCGGAGAGCGCATTATTCAGATCAGGAGCTTGCTGAGAGATCGAATCGTTGGGAATTATGGTAACAGTGGCTTTTGAGGTATTTCCATAAAAATCTGTAGCAATGATCTGGTAAACACTTTGGGAATCGGCAGGTTGAATGACTGCACCAGGACTTTCAATGAGATAAAATGGATTTTGATTTCCTTCCTTGGGATATAATCGCTGATGCCCTCTCCGGGTTGAACCAAAGGGAGCTATTCTATCCAGGAACATTTCGTCCGAATCGTCAAAGCTCATGGTGTTAAGTTCTTGATAGAAGAGAGTATCTGATCGGTGCACTAAAGCCAAGGAATAGATGGCATATGCGTTATACACATCGTCTGCCCGATCATAAACATTCACGGCTAATCCGGCTTTACCATGTACCCGTATCTCCCCAAAATTATAAATTTCACCTTTGGAACTGACTTTGGTGTAATAAGAAACGGGACGTCCTTCCACTCGGCTGTTTTTGGTAAGTGGTTCTACAATGAGAGAAGAAAAAACAGGAGGTTTAGTGTCTTTTACATCAAGATTAGAAGTTAATGCATTCACGGGATTTTGGAGGGAGTCTCGGATTTCAAAATGTAAGTGAGGAGGTCCAATCCCTGTGGATCCCGTATATCCTATAATATCACCTTGGCGAACTTTAATGCCAAGGGTGTCAACGATGGCATCCATTTCAAAACTATAGTCAGTAAGCCGAATTGAATCTGCTATAGTTTTAAGTTGATCATTGAATCGCTGGAGGTGAGCATAAACGGTATAGCTACCATCTTGATGTTTCAGGTAGATCGCATTGCCATACCCACGTTCGGTAACCAACAGTCTATGCAAAATTCCATCGCGGGTTGCATAGACTTCATATCCTTCCCGTCCCCATGTTTTGATATCCAGTCCGGCATGAAAATGAGCGGATCGCGTTTCTCCAAATGTAGAGCTCAGATAGGTTCCCGAATTTGTTGGCCAAATATACTCTTGTGCCTGTATGGGGGCGGAGAGGAAGATAAATGTGATTACTAATCCAAAAAAGGAACGCACTTTCTACTTAATATCTACGGTTAGTGATTGCAATCCATTGTTTAAAAGTACCTCCAATTTATCTCCGGATTTGACAGGGCCAACCCCTTCAGGTGTACCGGTAAAAATAAGGTCTCCGGGATGGAGCGTAAAGATCTGTGACAGGAAATTGATCAGGTTTGGTATCGGGAAAATCATTTCAGAGGAGTTTCCATGTTGTTTCACAAAACCATTCTGAAAAAGTTTGAGATCTAAATTATTCGGATCTTCAATTTTGTTGGAAGGAATCATTTCGCTGATAGGGGCAAATCCATCAAAGCCCTTTGCAATCGACCATGGATGCCCCTGCCGTTTTGCAATTGCTTGAATATCACGAGCGGTAAAGTCAATGCCAACTCCGTATCCTCCGATGTGTTCCATCGCAGAACCATGGGAAATATTCTTCCCGGATTTTGAGATGGCAACAACAATCTCAGCTTCAAAATGAACATCATTACTTTGAGGAGGGAGGTGAATGGTATCACCGTCAAAACAAATGGTTCCCGAAGGTTTAAGAAAAACCAAGGGTATCTTAGGGATGGGGCTGCCCATTTCCCGGGCATGTTGTGCATAATTCCTTCCTATACAATAAATATTGCGTACAGGTAAATCGAGGCCGGGGATCATTGGTTTTTCCATAACCGTAAGATATAAAAAAGCCCATCACATAAAATTATGTGATGGGCTAAATTTTTAAAACAATAATGTGGATCAGTTAACAGGATCTACATTAACGTGCTTACGTCCGCCTGAGCGTACAGTAAAACTAACGGTGCCATCAGCTGTGGCAAACAGAGTATCATCTCCGCCACGCTTAACATTTTGACCAGGATGGAATTTGGTGCCGCGCTGACGTACAATAATACCACCTGCGCGTACAAATTCGCCTCCAAATCGTTTTACACCAAGACGCTTGGATTGTGAATCGCGACCGTTTTTAGTAGAACCTTGACCTTTCTTATGTGCCATAACATTAAGGGTTTAGTAATGAAAATTATTTAAGAGCTTCAATGAGTTCAGCCTTTCTCATACTTGAGTAACCGGTAAGGCCTTTATCTTTTGCTAAATCCTTCAATTCAGCAACTGTCATTGATTCTAAATCAGTTGTTTCTTCTTTTGCGGAAGCAGACTCTTTAGCAGCTGTTTTCTTAGCTGGAGCTTCGTCTTTTTTAGCTGATTTCTTTTTAGGAGTTGATCCATCGGTAGAGATACTCTCAATTTGTATTTGAGACATAACCTGACGATGGCCATTAAGTTTTTGATATCCTTTACGTCTTTTTTTCTTGAATACCAACACTTTATCAGCTTTCACGGTATCAAGAATGGAGGCTGATACAACAGCGCCTTCAACAACAGGAGTGCCAACATTCACATTTCCGTTGTCGTCTTTAATGAGGAGCACTTTATCAAAGGTGAGGGTGTCACCATCAGCGGTTTGCTTGTCTACAAAAAGCACATCGTTTTCTGCCACTTTGTATTGATGGCCGCCTATTTCAACAATAGCGTACATAGAATTTGAAATTTCTTTTTTGCGTTTAATTGAGAGCTTGAAAAGATAAGGGATAATGCTTACAAAACAAAGGAATTCTATACTGAATTATTCAGAAAGTTCACTTAACTTCTGAAAAAATCAAAACAGAATGTAACCATGAGAAAACTACCTTCTTTACACGAACAGGCATTTAAGTTTAAAAATACCAAACGCCTTCAACATGATGGAGGAAGGGCCTGGATCAAAGATTCGCAACTTCATGAAGCACGAAAAAATGCTAATGGAAGATTTGTTACCGTGCCTTCACCACTGAAAGTTCCTGGAAAAACAACACATATTCAGGATGATAAAGATCTGCCAAGCCACAAGCCGGAGAATTCTCCACTTCCCTAAGCTACCAATGGTATGGCTCTTTGAAAACCTTGCCGGTTGACGTGGCCAATGTATTTTCCGATGATCTTTACTTCTTCAAAAAGATCGGGTTCAATGAAGATATCATCATATTCAGGGTTAGCCGGTTCAAGGCGCAAACCGTCATCATCCCAAAAGATCTTTTTGAGGCTGGTTTCCCCGTCGTAAAGAACCGCTCCAATATCCCCATTCTTAACGTCGGTGTCCATCAGTAAGACAAAGTCACCATCTTGTATTCCAACATCTTTCATGCTGAAACCGGTTACACGCAGAGCGAAAAGATCATCCAGTTTTGGGAAGAGTGTTTCCAGCGTAATGCTTCCCAAATTGGCTTCAACAGCTTCCTGAAGCGAACCGGCAGCAATTAAACCTCTGATAGGTATACCGGGCTGTTCATTTGTTTCCCCGAGCAGACTTTTCTTTTCAGAGGGAAGATCATATTCCTCATCATTTCGTTTTACCAAATAGCCTTTCTTGAGCAGTGCCTGTATATTTTGGGTAACACTGTTTGGGGATGCATAACCAAAATGCTCTGCTATTTCCCGATAAGTAGGCCATACTTCATGTTCTTTTTTATACTCCACGATGAAGGTGAAAAATTCATGCTGTTTGCGAGTTAAATGTGCATTATCCATAACAGAGTTTTGTTAAATGTAAGAAACATGTGTAATAAACGGAGTTTACTGATGAAGTTCAACAATAAATGTGTAAAAGGTATGTGTAAAGTTTTTTGGGTGTTCGTTCTATTCACCATTATGGTTTCTTGCCAGCAGAAAGAGAGTGCTTATTCAATTCTGCTTAATCAGGAATACCCGGAACTTTATGAACAGGTATTTGAAAGAAATGCAGACTCTATTCTTACATTCACGAGTCATTCTGATCCATTTATACGGGAGCAAGCCTGGCGCTCTTTAATTCAGACTCCGGTTGCTGATATCAATGATTTCATCACAAAAGTACAGTATGCTGATACAGAAGAAGCCTGGATGGCATTAAGTACTAAAGAGCTTTCCGAGGATCAACTAAATCGATTGCACGATCTGTGGGAGCAACGAACGACTTTTAGGAAGGGAATCAGCAGGGTGCTTGGTCAGCAGGGCAATCAGGCTTCTTTGGATCTGTTGGTTCGTAATTTTGATTCCATTATTGACCAAAACCATGAGTTTGAGTCCGCTCTGGCGATCAGCCGGTTGATGATGGACTATGAAATTTCAGAAAATACCCTCCACAGTATATTGAAATATGCAGCCGTTCTTAATGAACCGGATTTGTACCGCGCCTATTTTTATGGATTCTACAGGGGAAACCAAATGGTCAAAGATCAGGACATCCTAAAAGCTATTTGGGATGGATATAATTGGGTTGAAAACCCGCAGATCAAACAGTACATCCTGAGAATCGCCTTTAGATCGGATCCGGCTGGCACTCTTGAGAAACTACCGGTTAGCGATATTTCATCCATGAATGTGCAGCTTGCAGTTGAGTTGGCTATGCAAGTCGGAAAAATGGAATGGAATGAAAAGATCGGGGAAATATTCACGCAGTTGATGGAGCACAAGAATCCCGTTGTAAATGAGGTTGCCCTTACAAATATAGAGAGCAACTCTGATAAACCATCTGATTTTGAAGATAGAATTAAGGAATTGATCATTGAAAACGATGAGAAGGAATCCTCTGTCAGATTATCGGGGATCCGGTCACTTACTGATGCTTCTGAATATCTGGCTCTCACAGATAAATTAGCTGAAGAGGACGTTTACCTGCTTCAAAAGAAATTAGATATTTACCGAAAAGCCCTGGAGACAGATGAATACATGTCTTTGCTAACGGGGTATGCTGAGAGTGAAAACAGGATGGAAGTGCTATTTGCAGCTCAGGCTTTGAGCCAGTTTTGGAACGGCCTTCCGGAATCCGAAGTGAATACTGAACGAAAGGAAAAAGTACGGTCACTTGTGTTTGATTTCCTGGACCAACAAGATCGCTCGATCACTTATGTTACGATACCTTTTATGAACACTTCGGAACTTTTTGGGGAAGGAGATTTTGAGAAGGTCAAAGAGTATCTGTCTGATTATGAACTCCCAGGAGATGTAGAAGTTTTCCAGGTATTCGGCCAATTTCTGAAGGATACGTTTGAGGATGAAGCTCAAGAACTGATAAATTCTCTGGCAGCTGAAGGAAATATTGCACTCAATAATACTTTTAAGGATCAGGGATGGGATATTCCGGAGTCAGGAGATGTTTCTAAGTCGTTTCGAAAGCCGGACTGGAATCGTCTTGTTAAGTTAGGACCTGATCCGGTTTGGGTGCTTGAAACGGGAAAAGGAATTATCGAGATTCAAATGGATGTGCTTTCTGCCCCCGCAACTATTTCCGGAATGGACAGTCTCACAGTATCCGGAGCCTATAATGATGTTGCTTTTCACAGGGTTGTTCCCAATTTCGTAATCCAGGGCGGCGATATTGAAACCGGAGATGGCTTTGGAGGTCCTGATTTTGTGGTACCTACGGAGGCCTCTTCCCTTCAATATGAACGAGGCAGGGTGGGTATTGCCAGTGCCGGAACGGATACGGAGGGTAGTCAGTATTTTGTGATGCACGATTGGGCCCCTCATTTAAACGGCCGTTACACTATCATTGGAGAAGTCATCTCAGGCATGGATGTGGTGGACAAAATTATGGTGGGAGACAAAGTCAATAAAGCATCTTGGAGAGTGCCTGAAGAGTAAATCAGATTTTTGATCTGCCGGAACCTTTATAATTGCTTGAAGATCCAGTTCCTGAAGATTTCCTTAAATCGGAATGAAAAATTCAAACGTGTTTCACCGGATTCCCTTGGATATTCATAACAAGGCTCAACTACGTGAAAAAAGTGATTAGCACCGGTGATGTTTTGCACAGTAAAATTATCCGGAAGTCCGCCGGGAAATAATTCCTGAAAAGCTTGTTCTGCCCAGTCAGTATATACTTGGCCGTCGTTTTCACCAAAAACGAAAAGAGCGGGAATTTGAATTTCTTTTAGATAGGGAGCGGGAGTGAAATTTCGTTTATTGTTCATATGTCGCCAGCTTTTGGTAAGCGGCAGCCATGAAACCCAATTCTGATGAGATAGCGCTTTTTGTTCGGCTTTTTGAAGAGCCGTTGTTGAATCCTCCCCGTTACAAACATATTGGCTATGATATTCATTTACCAGTTGGCGGCTTGCATCAAAAGGAGAGGTGCCAAGTGATACGACAAATTTCACCAGTTCAGGTGCGGTCGCAGCTACTATTTGGGCAACCCAGCCTTCTTCACCAAGTCCAATGATGCCTATGCGCTGCGGGTCTACTTCCCGGCGCTGGTCCAGATAGTGAATGGCAGCTTTTGCATCTTCAGCAAAATCGGTCATGGTTGCCCGGCCCCATCTTCCGGTAGATTCTCCGGTGCCGCGTGGATCATAAAAGAATACTCCAATTCCGGATTTCGGAAAAACATCGAGTAATATTTCTTTGATAAATACCGGTCGTTGAGGATGAACATCTCCCCATTCATAAAGTCCGCCTAAAAATACGAGCACGGGTACATTTTCAGAGGAATCGGGTAAAACAAGGTGCCCGTTTAGAATTACGTCACCATTTTTAAAAACCACCTCTTCCCCTGGAACATCCGGAGTCTGAGCCCGGCTCAAGTGGCTGAAGAACATCACAAATAATGCCAGTATGAAAAATCGAACGATCGCTTTAAATATGAATAGTCTCATTTTTTGTTTTGAACAGACGGTTTTTCTCATGAGAGGGAGTTGCTTATTGCTTTAAGCTGATGAAGATGTCTTTGAGTATGAAAAATGCAGAAGTAGATCCACTCTAAGCGAGTTAAAGGGCCATAAAAAGGATGATCGAAGAGTGAACATATTTCGTTTGGAGAGGTGCTTAGATATGCTTCGGTTATCCTGTTTCTATTTTCCTTGAATTTTGAAAATAGTTCCGGTTTAGACTTAGGTCCTGAAGTTGGTTTTATAGTGTCGGGAGCCTGAACCTTTTTTGTGAGATTTGAAAGGCCCTGCTCCATTTTTGAAACAAATAGATCCGGCGCTCTATCCGGTAATTCAGAGGGGCCGCGAAATAATTTGGGGATCCCAAACTCAGACCGAAAAAGATGCTCGATGACCTCTGCTGCCGACCATTCTTTTTCAGATGGTTTAGCATTAAAGCCAGATTCGGAGAAAGCCTCGATTTGAGTAAAAACCAATTCTGTATTATGGTTGAGTTTGTCTAAAAGCTCCATGCATAAAAATTTTGGAGCTTAAAGTAATTCAATGAATTGAAAAAATCTTAAAATGTTATCCGTTTTCATAACAAGCATAAATTGTTCTGAAACGGCTCATTCTTCATGATAAGTTCGCAACGAAGCAATCCAATTGATGAGCTTTTTACGTTCCTTCTGGTCTATTTGTGCGCCGGAATGAGCCCAAACATAGGCAGGAAGAGGCATTTCTTCTTGTTCAATCATATCAATTGCTTCTTCCAGCTTATGATCTGCCCGGTCGGTGGTATAATTTCCCCATAAAGAAAAATTCATATTCTCACGACCTTCCTCAACATGACCTTGCATCCACCAAGAAACCGGAGCCACTTTCGAATACCAAGGGTAATTTGTTTTATAAGAGTGGCAATCGTAGCATGCATTTATCACCAACATGGCCATTTCATGATTTGGCTTGTGTATGTTAAGGAAGTCCTTATCTGCTTCCGTTGAGGGTACCGATCGGTCGACCGGAATAAATTGTATCAACACAAAAAGAATAGCGATCCCGGTAATAACTTGAAGTACACGCGATTTCATAATATACCTCCGTTTGGTTAAGACTTAACTTAATATATATGATTCAGGGAGAATTTCATCCTTAACGCAAATTTGATAATTAAGAAGAAGAACTTGTGTTAACGGGCAGGCAGATTGAAGCTAAAAGTTTAACTTCGGTTTAGCCATTTCGGTGTTTTAAGCTTATATTTTCCGCCACTTACTTACTCACTCAACTAACAAATTTTAAAAAGGGAAACGAAAATTATGTCACTTGGATTAAACAGTATCGAAGAACTTCTGGGAGATGAAGCTTCCGATCTACTCGAACATAAATGTGAAACCATCAGCAAAGACCGTCTGATACAACCATCAGGGGAATATGTGGATGAGGTTTGGTATCACTCAGATCGAAACAATCGGGTGTTGAGCAATTTGCAAAGATTATTGGATCACGGTCGTTTAGGAGGAACCGGTTATGTTTCTATTCTGCCTGTGGATCAGGGAATCGAGCATTCGGCCGGTGCGTCATTTGCCAAAAATCCGGATTATTTTGATCCTGAGAATATTGTAAAACTAGCTATGGAAGCCGGTTGTAATGCTGTTGCTTCTACATTTGGAGCGCTTGCTTCCGTTTCAAGAAAGTATGCTCATAAAATTCCTTTTGTGGTTAAGATCAATCACAATGAGCTGCTGACGTATCCAAATAATTTTGATCAAATCATGTTCGGAACCATTGAGCAGGCCTATGATATGGGAGCAGCGGCTGTGGGAGCTACGATCTATTTTGGCTCAGAGGAATCAAACCGACAAATTCAAGAAGTGGCACGAGCCTTTGCTTATGCTCATGAGTTGGGGATGGCTACCATTCTGTGGTGCTATACTCGCAATAATGCTTTTAAAGTAGACGGAGTAGACTACCACACTTCTGCTGATCTTACCGGACAAGCCAACCATATTGGTACTACGCTTGGCGCAGATATCATCAAGCAAAAGCAGCCAACCAATAACGGCGGTTATAAAGCATTGAATTCCGGTGATTCCAGCTACGGAAAATTGGATGAACGTATCTACACCGAACTTACAACAGATCATCCTATTGATCTTACCCGCTACCAGGTAGCAAACTGCTTTATGGGGCGTGCAGGATTGATCAACTCTGGTGGAGCCTCCGGTTCCAACGATTTTGCTGATGCGGTTAAAACGGCTATCATCAACAAGCGTGCCGGTGGTATGGGCCTCATTAGTGGACGTAAGGCATTTCAGCGCCCGCTTAAAGAAGGAGTGAAGCTGCTAAACATGATTCAGGATGTGTATCTGAATGATGAAATTACTTTAGCCTAATTAAAATGTAACTTTTTAAAGCCTTGTGGGTATGGCCTGCAAGGCTTTTTTTATCTAAGCTTTTCTTATTTCAAGCGATCAAGATCTTTTGAGTTCAAAAACCAAACATCTCAAGCAGCCACAATCTCTTTTATCGAGAAAGTATCTCATTATATCTGTTGCACTAAGTATTGCAACGATGGCGGGAGTCATTTACTGGACCTACACCCCCGGAGTTTTAGAACACTTGGCTCCAAAGCGATTGCCCGGGTTGGTGATCGCGCTATTGATTTCTTTTCTCAGAGTTTGGTTCTCAGCAGCAAAGATCCGGTTTTTATCGGAAAAGCAATTAAGCTGGATGGCTTCCACCAGAGTGGTTTTAGCATGGGATTTTACCTCAGCCATTACCCCTTCAACAATAGGTGGGGCTCCAATGGCAACCTATGCTATGACCAAAGAAGGCCTTAAGTTGGGAGATGCAGGAGCCATTGTTTTATATGGCGTGTTGCTCGATCAGCTTTGGTTTGCGATGGCCATACCTATTCTGCTTTTTGCTGGAATTTTTTACGAAGTAGTTCCTGCTGAAATTGGACTTGTTGGTGATGTTTCCATGGGCTTGCTTTATTTTGGTTTGCTCAGCTATGCCAGTGTTTTGGCGTATGGCGTTCTGGTGAACCCGGGTGCCATCAAAAAAGTAGTGAAGTTTGTATTCAAGCTACCGATCCTCAGACGAATGAGTGATAAGGTCGAAGAGGAAGCCGAGAATCTGGAAGAATATGCTCATCAGCTCCGTAAGAAGCCTTTTAGCTTTTTAGTGAAAGCATTTTTTCTTTCTACCATGTCGTGGCTGGCAAGAATTGCACTTCCAACTATTGTTGTCTTGAGTCTTTTGCCAGCTCCTGAAGTGTTATCGGTGTTAAGAAGTTTAGCAATGAATCTCGCTTTTCTGGTAGTTCCTACCCCGGGTGGCAGCGGAGGAGTTGAAGGTTTATTCGTACTGTTCCAGGGACCGCTCATTGCAAGAGAAGGATTTGTGGGACTGGCGGTATTTCTATGGCGGATCATTAGCTATTATATCAGTATTGGGTTGGGTATCATGGCCACAACCTGGTATGTAAACCAACAAGTTGCAGAGATCACACATCAAGATTAGATCATGGCAAAAACGAAAACGCAATTCGAATGCTCCAACTGCGGATATGTTTCTCCAAAATGGAATGGAAGCTGTCCATCCTGTGGAGAATGGAATACCTTTGTGGAAAAAACGGTATCAAAGGGGAAATCATCTTCCAATCACAAAGCAAAAGTTGAAGGACTTGAATTAACAGCGGCTCCCCAAAAACTGGAAGATGTTGAAACATCAGAAAAAACCAGATTTCAAAGTAATATTTTGGAATTGGACCGTGTGCTGGGCGGGGGATTTCTGCCGGGTTCTTATGTTTTAATTGGGGGTGAACCGGGAGTCGGAAAAAGTACCTTAACTCTGCAGATAGCTAAAGCCAATCCCGATCTTACCATTTTGTATTGTGCGGGAGAAGAATCGGCCGGACAAATAAAACAACGGGCTGCCCGATTGGGTGTGGAATCCGATAAACTCCTTATTTACAACGAAACGCAGGTAGATAACATCATTGCGGAAGCCCAGAAAATGAAGCCAGATTTATTGATCGTGGATTCTATCCAAACGGTATATAGAACAGAGCTTTCGAGCATGCCGGGGAGTATTCAGCAAGTGAAAGAATGTGCAGCTTTGTTCCAGCAATTAGCCAAAAAGAAAAATATTACCACACTGGTTATTGGTCATGTGACCAAAGAAGGTGACATCGCCGGACCTCGTGTTTTGGAACATATGGTAGATACGGTTCTTCAGTTTGAAGGCGATAAGCAGTATACCTATCGTTTACTTCGAAGCTTGAAAAACCGGTTTGGAGCTGCTCAGGAAGTGGGAGTATTCGAAATGAAATCCGATGGACTGAGTGAAGTTTCCAATCCTTCGGAACTTTTTATTTCGGATAAAACAGCCGGCGTAAGTGGGAATGCGGTGGTTTGTACGATGGAAGGAACGCGTCCATTGTTGATAGAGGTGCAGGCTTTAGTTACGCCATCGGCCTACGGTTCACCCCAACGAACAGCGAATGGTTTTGACCGAAATCGGTTGTTACTACTTTTGGCTGTACTTGAAAAAAGAGTAGGAAAGAGTTTTTCTAACCACGATGTGTATTTAAATATAGCCGGTGGATTTCGGCTCAACGATCCGGCCGGAGATTTAGGAGTTTGTTGTGCGCTTGTTTCCAGCCTGATGGATGATGCCGTTACTCAAAACACGGCATTTGTCGGCGAAGTTGGATTGGGGGGAGAAGTGCGAACGGTTCCTCATTTGGAACAGCGGGTTAAGGAAGCGAAGAAATTGGGATATAAAGAAGTGGTTGTTCCCGGTTCGCGCCACAAAGATGGCATTCAGTATTTGCATCAGGCCATAAAAAAAGCCCTCGGTTAAAACCGGAGGGCTCGAATTTGTTTTACTTCGTTTAGAAGTTATCGCGGTTGCGACGTCGTTGCTCTCGCTTGGCTTTTTTCAAAGCTTCGCGTCGCTCAATTGAAGGCTTCGTATACTGTTGACGATCTTTGTATTCGTTGAGAACACGTGATCGGGTTACCAGTTTCTTGAAGCGATTTATCGCGCGATCAACACTTTCGTTGTCTTTAACTTCGACTCCTAACATGAAGTATCACATCCTTTCTTTTTATTTTTAATTCCCATAATTGGGAGCCTTAAATATAATAAGACTTTTACTGTTTTGAAATAGATGGTTGCTTCCAACACAGAGCGTATAGAATCAGCTAAAGATTGGGGAAATGAAATAATGAGTTCGACTCGCTCCACACGCTCTGCGTTGGAGCGGACTAATGAAAAATGATGCAAAGGCAATGAAGCTCATTATCCAAAATTCTAAAACTTTCGTGCTTTAAAATTTTAGTAGCGAAATCACTCTACCCGTTTGTTCACCACCAGTTCTTCGGGGATATCTGAGCCCAAAACTCCAATTCCAAAAAGGGCGTAATCATATTTTGCGGGATCTTCAGGATCCAGAATCTTCATTCGCTTGGTGAGTTCCAGCACAGATTTCCAATCATTTTGTTTACGGGAGAGCAGCCCAAGTTTGCGAGCTTGTCGGGCTACGTGAACATCCAGCGGAATTTTAAGTTCAGCAGGTGAGATAAAATCCATAGTGCCGGGGTCAACCGGACTACCTTTTCTGATTACCCACCTCAAATACATGTACAATCTTTTTGCAGAGCTGTTCTTTTCGGGATTAGAGACGTGCTTGCGAACACGCCGTGGAATTTCGGGATGAAAGGTGAAAAACTGCTCGTGAAAAACGGAGATCAGGTCTCTCTTTTGGCATTTCGCCTGATCATCACAAAAAGCCCAGAATTTTTCAAAATCTCCAAACTTGAGTAAAATGGATTGCAGCGTTTTAGTGAGCCAATGCAGGTCTACGGGTTTAAAGGTACGGTGCTTAAATCCTTCAAAATTAGGAGCATCGCTTTCGGAATAATTCAGGATGAAATCTGAGGGACGATTGTTCATCCGGTTCAGCAGATCCTCCACTTTGGCGTTCACAATATCACGTCTTCCCCAGGCCATGGTTGCAGCGAAAAAACCTGCCAACTCCCGGTCGGTTTTATCATCAAAAGCATGCATGAACTGTACGGGATCATCGTTGATGTAATCCGGTTGCTCGATCTTTTCTACCAAGTCATCCAAAAATGGTTTAAGCTCAAGAAGCTTCTTTTTAGAGATGATTCGATATTTTTTTCGTTTTCGGGGCAAGGAAAGTTCTACTTTATTTTATTAGAGTTTTTGATGGAATCGCCGATAATAATAATCGGTTATAACGCAGTAACACAAACAAATTGCAGGCAAATTGATTCACTTTATTAATGATTGGTTTTTCAGGATGGTAGATCGTTACATGGACATCCATTATGGCGACCGAAAAAGGAAGCTAATGGCTGATCATCCTGAAACCGTGGTAGAAATCGGAGCCGCTTATGGAGCCAATTTCAGGTACCTTCGTCCCGGCACCAAAGTGATTGCCATTGAACCTAAAAAATCCTTCAACGATTTGCTGATGCGAAGAGCCAAACACTACGGAATTGAAGTAGAGATCCATAATTACGGTGCTGAAACGATGAACCTAAAATCAGAATCAGTGGAAATGGTAATTGGCAGTTTGGTTTTGTGTACCGCAAAAAGTCCGGTAAAAGTTCTGTTTGAGGTCCGCCGCGTGTTAAAAGAAGGAGGAAAATATGTGTTCATAGAACATGTAAAAGCAGATAAAGAAAGCTGGATCTGCAAAGTTCAGCATTCCATCAAAACTCCCTGGAAATGGTTTTTTGATGGTTGTCATGTGACCCGGCAGACGGGAAGAATTATCCAAAATGCTTTATTTAGCAGTGTTGAACTGGAAGAGTTTGACAGTAAAACAGTTTTTATCCCCATCATTCCACATGTAAGTGGGACTGCGATCAAGTGATCAGCTTTTTTGGGTTAGTTTTTCCGTGAGCACTTTATTGGCTTTTGGAAAGGGAAATTTCCCCAGTTCCTCGCGGCTCACCCAGCGCACTTCCTGACTTTCCTTCGGTTTAGGATCTCCCGAAATCAGTTTACAGAACCACGCATGCATAGTAATGGAGAAATGAGAATAGGTGTGTTTCAGACTCATCAATTCCTTGTAGGCTTTTACTTCCACGCCGAGCTCTTCTTTTAGCTCACGTTCAACGGTTTGTTGGATTTTCTCATTATCTTCTTTTTTACCGCCGGGGAATTCCCAAAGTCCGCCCAGCATGGCATCGTTTGGACGAAGTGCGATCAGGATTTTATCGTCTTCATCCCGCTCAATAATTCCCACTCCGATGATATGATGCGGTTTCTTCTTAGCAGGAGACTTATAAGGAATGGTATCTGTTTTCGCCATTTTGGTGGCCACACACCCAGCCTGAATTGGACAGTTTTGGCAATCAGGATTGGAAGGCGTGCAAATCTCAGAACCCAATTCCATCATAGCCTGATTGAAATCTCCGGGATGTTCCGGATCGATGAGTTCGCTGGCAAACTCTTGTACTTTTCGGCGCGTTTTAGTGCTTCGTGTATCATCTTCGATACCGAGATAGCGAGTCAGAACTCGGATTACATTTCCATCAACCACTGCATTTGGTTTATTGAAGGCAATGCTTGTAACCGCTGCTGCTGTGTAAGGACCAACTCCTTTTAGTTTGATGATCTTATTGTAGGTCTCAGGTACTTTTCCATCAAATTCCTCAACCACCATTTTGGAAGCTGCATGCAAATTCCGGGCGCGACTGTAATATCCCAACCCTTCCCAGGCTTTAAGTACTTCTTGTTGATCTGATTTGGCCAGATCATAAACGGTAGGAAACAGGGAGATGAAATTCTGAAAATAGGGGGTAGCCTGATCAACCCGAGTTTGCTGAAGCATGATCTCCGAGATCCAGATCTTGTACGGATCGGCTTCACCGCGCCAGGGCATTTGTCGTTTGTGATCTTGGTACCAGTTAAGCAGTTCGGTAGCGAATTCTTGGTTCGTCAAAAGAGCTCCTTATTCCCCACTATCTCTTGAAATTTCCAGCACATTAAGCGTGACGTCAATTGAAGATGCTGCGCCCATTCGGTCGGTGGCAATGACCTTGAAGGTATGCTCGCCCACTTGTCGTTCTGAAGGGGTCCAGGTGAATACGCCCGATCTTTCATTTATGGAAGCGCCGTCCGGCATATCCACTCCGATATAGCGAACTAAGGAATTCTGGGGATTCTCCGGATCGCTGGCGTTGAATTGAATTTCGTACTTTTCGTTCATAGGAATTGAAGAAGCACGAACCGGACTAAACCGTGGCGGAGAATTAAAAGATCGAACTTCTACTACAAAACGAGTGCTGTCGGTTTCGCCATCCGAGTTTGATGCAACAATGGTGAAGGGATAGTTGCCAATTTGATTAACGGTTGGTTTCCAGTAAAAACCTTGTCCCCGTATCCTGGCATTATTCACACCTGAACGGTATGAAAACTCAACATTACGGATGGAAGGGTCGCCTTCCAGCTCCAATGGGATCAGTAATTCCCCCGGGTAAGCCAGGATCTTGTTAGGAATTCGTTTTATCTGAAATTCTTTATTTGATCCCGCAGAAGGAGCTGATTCTGCTTTATCGGTAAAAGTGATCTTTGAGATATTGTTATTTTCAGAGATCCATATCCCATGATCATTTCCGGCAAGATAATTACCTGCGTTAACGTCATCTTTCCAAAGTTCTAAAATACCGTTCGGGTCAGTTATCCAAACCCGTCCGGATTGCGTGCGTACAAAAAGCCGATTATTCCAGCTCAGTATTTTTGCTATGGGTTCATTTGTGATGCCGATGCGCTTGCCCAATCCGGATGAAAGTATCTCAAAAATTTCTCCATTGGCTGTGCTTCCCCATACATCCTCATTATCAATAAAAATATGCGTTAAGGGAGCGCGTAAGGTAACTTTCGTTTGAAAGGATAAGACCGAATCCGGTTTCTCAAAAATGAGCAGGGAAGGGGCATCCGTAAGCACGAATAATTGGTTGCTAAGGTCGGAGGAGCGTACATCCAAAACGGAAGCTCCATCAATCTGTTCCTGAGCGATTAACTCAGCATCCGAATCGACCGTCTCAGGTGTATCAAGAGAGAGCTTTCCAAGGCCTTCATCATTCAGTGCTACATAAAGATCGCTTTTAAGCCTTGAAGCAGCTTTTGGGGGTTCAGGAAGATAGGTTGAAGAATATACTCCAAGTACGGAAGTGGGCTCTAAAACGGTCATTCTGCGCGAATCTCCAAACAAATAGGCAAACCGAACATCGCCCATAATCTGATCGCCGCGTCGCTGCATTCCACTGGAAGTGTAAAGCCATTGCAGGGAATCTGGATATGTTCTGAAAACAGCCAAACCATCCTTTTCCGATAACACATAAAGGTGAGTTGGAGAAGCTTCCATGGCGACTACATCGGGAACTTCCATGAGTTGATTGAAGTCCTGGGTAGGAGTTTCCTGAGCAACAGCTTCTGCAGTATTAAAAATTGTACAAATGAATAGAAATAAAACCGTAGAAATTCGAATCATAAACTATAGCCAGTTATGCATTTTATACCAGTGTATGGTTCTTGAGATTCCCTCTGCGAGGGATACTTGAGGATGATAATCTAATTCTTTTTCAGCTTTTTCGTTGGAACAAGTCCATTCCAGGATCAGCTCATTCGCTTTTTCTTTGTTGACAACGGGATAGATTCCAAATAATGATGCAGCATTTTCAATAAAAACGGCTGCTTTTTTAACAAGATTGGGTCTTATTTTAATGGGAAGTGTTCGTTTCCCAATAACTTTATTAGTTACGCCCCGAATCTCATTCCAGGAATGTGTGCCTTCTCCTGAAATAAAATAAGTGTGAACGCCGGTATCCTTTTTCTCAGCTGCTTTCATAATTCCAAATATCAAATCACTAACATACACCATTGAAACACGGGGATTGTTCCCATCACCGATGATCGGGCAAATTCCAAATTTACAAGCTTTGAAAAAGGAATAGATCTGATCTTCGCGGGGACCATAAACAGCCGGAGGGCGAATGATCTTTATGCTGTCTTTTTCTGAAACAGCGGCATGAATTCGGGCTTCCATCTCTTTTTTTGATTCGCCATACATGCTTTTGGGATCCATGGGATCGGCTTCTTTTTTTGGGGAACCGTTACTGGGTCCTGCTGCAGCCAGTGAAGACAGGATCACCATATTTCGAACGCCCTTCTTTTGAGCAAGTCGGATAAGATTTTCTGACGCATCAACATTTGCCTGCGTAAATTCTTTTTTTGAAGGTGCTTTTACGATGGCTGCGATATGAAAAAGTACGTCAGCTCCGTCCAATCCTTTTTCCAGGGCTTTAAGGTCATTGAGATCCCCCGAAATTTTAGTGAAGTCTAAACCGCTCAGCCATTTTTCATTATTACGAACCAGGCATCGGACTTCATCATATTGATCGGAATCAATAAGCGATTCAACCAAATGACTTCCAATAAAACCGGTTCCTCCCGTTACAAAGGCTTTCATTAATTTCCTTATATTTGACAGATTATTTGCAATACTACAGAGATAATCGAAATGATCATCGCAGAGCAATAAAGATACGAATCTGACCTCTGCTTTTAAATGTTTATGAAAGAATTAAGAGTGGCCCTTTTTACAGGGAATTATAATCACATCAAAGATGGAGTATCCTTGACCCTGAACCGGTGGGTGAAATTTCTGGAAGATCAGGGAATTCCGGTATTGGTATTCGGGCCAACCATCAAAGATCCTGCCCTTCAACATAATGGGCGGTTAGTTCCGCTGCCATCCATTCCGATGCCTGTTTCTAATCGTGATGAATATCGTGTGGCTACGGGAATTTCTCGGGAAGCGGAGCAAGAGCTGATTGATTTTGCGCCAACATTGATCCATATCGCAACTCCCGATGCGGGCGGTTACAAAGCGCTGCGGTGGGCTCAAAAGCATGGAGTGCAGGCAGTAGGTTCTTATCATACGCACTTTACCAGTTATCTGAAATACTATGGGTTAACGGCCATAGAGTTCCTTGCATGGCGCTATTTAAGTTGGTTTTATAATTCCCTGACACAGGTTTATGTTCCCTCTCAATCTATGATCGATGAACTTATTACCCATGATTTTGATGCGGATGGGTTAAAGATCTGGGCACGAGGGGTTGATACCAATTTATTTTCTCCTGAAAAAAGAAACCTGGAATGGCGAAGGGATCGAGGATTTAAAGATAGCGATATCGTAGTCACCTTCGTATCAAGGTTGGTTTGGGAAAAGGAATTGGATACCTATCGTTATGCGGTTCAGCAGATCGCCTCAAAAAATAAACAGGTCAAAGCTTTGGTTGTTGGAGATGGGCCGGCAAAATCTGAGTTGCAAAAAACTATGCCGGAAGCCCATTATGCCGGATTCTTAACCGGAGAAGACCTCGCTACCGCCTATGCAAGCAGTGATATCTTTTTATTTCCTTCTCATACTGAGACTTTTGGAAACGTGACGCTTGAAGCAATGAGCAGTGGTTTGCCATGTTTGGTGGCAGATGCAACCGGAAGTAAATCGCTCGTGGATGATGGTATAAACGGCAAGCTGGCAAAACCGGAAAGCAAAGCTGATTTCACTAAAAAGCTGGCATGGATCGTAGAAAATGAGCATTTGCGAAAAAAAATGAAGGAAGCATCACGCCAAAAAGCCATGAAATATGATTGGGATACTATAAATGGAGCTTTGCTGAAATACTACCGGGAAGCACTGGAAGAATCGGTTCCACTCCGACATTTTTAAAGGAAGAATTTTTATGAAGATCATAGACGTAGCTGAATTTTATACCGATCAGGGTGGAGGGGTAAAGACCTACATCAACCAAAAACTGAAAGCCGGGCAGAAGTATGGCCATGAGATCGTGATTGTGGCTCCCGGAAAGGAATGGGGGGAAGAAGAGCGATATGGAGGACGTGTGATATGGGTGAAAGGCCCAAGGCTGCCGGTTGATTGGCGCTATTATATTTTATGGAGAGAGAAAGCCGTTCATGAAATTTTGGACAGAGAAAAACCGGATGTGGTTGAAGGATCGTCTCCCTGGACCGGGGGTTGGTTTGCTGCACGCTGGAAAGGGGATGCCGTGAAGACATTCATCTTTCATCAGGATCCGGTGGCGGCCTACCCCCATACCATTTTAGGTGCCAAATTGGGGTTCGATAAAGTGGATAAGCTGTTTGGCTTCTACTGGCGATACTTGCAAAGGTTAAGCAGCCATTTTGATGCCACCATAGTGAGCGGGGAGTGGCTCGGCGATCGCATTGGAAATTACGGTGTCCAAAATCCCGTACCGGTGCCTTTTGGTATTGATAAGGATTTCTTCTCACCGGATCGAAGAGATCCCAAGCTCCGCAAAAAATTATTGGCTCAATTCGATCTTCCTGAATCGGCACATCTTATGATCGCTATCAGCCGTCATCATCCCGAAAAAAGACTGGGTACGCTCATTGAAGGATTCGATGCGGCTTCCAAAGAAGCTCCCATGGGGTTGATCGTATTTGGTGATGGGCCCATCCGCAAATATGTTGATTTCAAAGCTAATAAAGCCCCAAACGTCAAGTTAATGGGTTTTACGGAAAACAGGGATGAACTGGCAAATATCCTGGCTTCTTCCGACTATTTTGTACATGGCTCTTCAGCAGAAACATATGGTATTGTGGTGGCAGAAGCAGTTTGCAGCGGTTTGCCGGTGATAGTTCCGGGCAGGGGAGGTGCTGAAGATATTGCCAAACCGGAGATATCCGAAACCTATGAAACCGGGAATCCTGAAAAACTAAAAGAAGCGATTTTGAAGATCATTTCCCGGAATCGTGAAGAACTCATTGAGGCATGTAAAAAAGTGGCTGAGCATGAGATCGGTACAATGGATGACCACTTCAAACTGTTGTTTCAAAAATACCAGGCTTTAGTTGATGAAAAGAAAGCTCAGCATAAAATTTAAAATTCATGTTCAAATTCAGTAGCTGAGCTATAAATTTGTTATCTTTGTCAATTGAATTAAAACCGCACCACAGCAGCCGGAAGTTAAAGGTTAGTTTACGATAATTTGATAGATATTTAATACTGGCTATATTTCGCTGTTTATCTAAGAATACTTGTTAAGGAATTACCGAATGGCCGACCAGAAATCAAGCGCCACAAAATCTGATATTTTTTCAAAAGCTTTCAATTTCACGAAAGCTGATGAAGTCAAGGAAATGGGGCTTTATCCCTATTTCAAACCGTTGGAAGCTACCGACGGGACAATCGTTGAGATCGAAGGCAAAAAAGTAATCATGGCAGGCTCAAATAACTACCTTGGCCTTACCAACGACCCCCGTACCATCAAAGCTGCACAAGATGCCCTTACCAAATACGGCACCGGATGTACCGGCTCCCGTTATTTGAATGGTACCCTGGATAGTCATCTTGAGCTGGAAGAAAAGCTCGCCGAGTTTATGGGTAAAGAAGGTTGTGTTCTTTTCAGTACCGGTTATCAAACTAATGAAGGCTCCATTCAAACTATTGCCGGCCGAAACGATATTATATTCTCAGATAAAGACAATCATGCCTGTATTGTAGTTGGAACCTTGGTATCTAATGCCAAGACCATGCGTTACCAGCATAATGATATGGGACAACTTCGCAAGCTTTTAGAGAGAGCCGATCCCGATGCGGGTAAGATCATTGTGACAGATGGAGTATTTTCAATGTCGGGCACGCTGGCAAATGTACCTGAACTGGTAAAACTGGCCAAAGAATTCAATGCCCGGCTTTACCTGGATGATGCCCACGCCGTGGGTGTTGTCGGTGAGGGGGGACGTGGTTCTGCCTCTGTTTTTGGATTGACCGATGAAGTAGATCTTATCAGTGGAACGTTCTCAAAATCATTTGCCTCTCTTGGTGGATTTTTGGTCGGTGACAAGCCTGTCATCGAATACATTCGCCATAATTCTCCCGCGCATATTTTTAGTGCATCCATGCCTCCGGCCAATGTGGCTACGGTCCTTAAAGCGCTTGAGATCCTTCAGGAAGAAACCTGGAGACTGGAGCGTCTGGAAGAAATTGCAAACTACATGCGCAAAGAACTTCGTGGATTAGGCTTCAATGTGTGGAGCAGCCAAAGTCCCATTATTCCCGTTGTGATCGGTGAAATGATGGATTGTTTTAAGTTCTGGAAAGATCTGTTTGAAGAAGGCGTTTATGCCAATGCTGTTGTACCTCCGGCGGTTCCAAAAGGACAGTCGCTTTTAAGAACCAGTTACATGGCCAGCCATACGGATGAGCATCTCGATCAAATTCTGGAAGCCTTCCGAAAGGTAGGGCTCAAGCATGGAGTCATTGATCGAAACGGTCATTCTGCAGCTGAATAATTAACCGCTTAAATCTGATTATGAATAGCTCTGGGGTTACCATCGTTTCTACAAAAGATGAAAAGAAACGATTTATTGAGTTTGTATATTCATTTTACAAAGATGCTGAAAATTGGGTCCCCCCACTCCGGATGGATCAAAAGAAGCTGGTAGATACTGATAAAAACCCTTTCTTTGAAAATGCCGAGATCGAGCTTTTCATGGCAGAAAAAGACGGTAAAGATGTAGGCCGAATTGCCGCTATAGTTGATCACCGTTATAATGAAACACACGATTCTACAACGGGCCATTTTGGTTTTTTTGAATGCATCGATGATCAGCATACTGCAAATCTTCTATTTCGTGTTGCTTCAGATTGGCTTCGGGATAAAGGCATGACCGAAGTTATGGGGCCGGCCAGTCCAAGTATGATGGATACGGTGGGCATTCTTATCGAAGGTTTTGATAAGAAGCCCTACATCATGATGCCGTATAACTTTCCTTATTATGACCGTCTCATCCAGGAAGCCGGTTTTGAAAAAGCCATGGATATGTATGCTTACATGGTCAACACGGAAACGGTATCTCTGGATCGTATGGAAAGAGCGATGGATATCGTAAGGCGCAGACTTCCCGATCTTGAGATAAGGCCTATCAATCTCAAAGACATGAAAAATGAGATCAAGATGGTGCGCAGAATCTATAATCAGGCCTGGAAAGATAACTGGGGCTTCATCCCGCTTTCAGAAGCAGAATTTGAAGCAGCCGGGAAAGATCTGAAAATGATCATTGATACTGATTATGCTCACGTTGCAGAGATTAAAGGGGAGCCCGTCGCATTTTCCATTGGGTTGCCTAACATCAACGAGATTTTGGATGGAATGAACGGAAAGTTATTTCCCTTCGGATTTCTGAAGTTACTGATGAAAAAAAATAAGACTAAAGGATTACGAACCGCACTTATGGGCGTAGATCCGCAATGGCAGGGTAAAGGAATTGATGCCCTGCTTCATCAGCGATCCATCAAACACGGCATGGAAGACGAATACAAACAGGAATCAGAGCTAAGCTGGATCCTGGAGTCAAATACTGAGATGATCCGTGTAGCCGAACGCATTGGGGGCGAACGGGATAAAACCTACCGGATGTATTCTAAACAACTTTGACAATTATTAATCAATAACTTATAGTTAGAAACATCCTAATTGTATTTTTTACATATTAAATGAAGAATTACATTCTTCTTACATTATTATTTTTTCTTTTCTCTTGCAGATATTCTCCAAATGGAACCAACTTTGTTGAGAGTGAAACCAGTATTCAACCTATTCAGTTTGATGCTCAAATATCCCCAACCTTTGTAATTGATGATACGACTAAAGTATACGATGGTATTGAAATTTCATATTCCATTGATCTTGATAATAAATTACTGAGAGGGATTAATTATTGGTTAGACGATGACACCTTGAGTGATTGGGCTGATTATGATGATTACTCATATCAACATGGCCCCATTAGCATGAATACAAATATGGAGAGCAACGGACCTCATGTTCTCCACTTTGAATTTACCACTTCTTCCGGAAGAGAGAATGTCGCAGATTTATTAGGAGCGGAAACTATTTTATATAGAGACTCAATAGAGTTTGTAATTGATAATGGCCCCGCTACACCCGTTCCTATCACAGATATTGAAAATGTAAATGGGGAGATTGTAATCAGCTGGAAAAAATATAGAAGGCCACTTTTTGATGAATATCGTGTACAGAAAGAGATCGAAAGTAACGGGACTTTTATCACGAACATTGTACCAGATGGTGTAATCGAAGACAGGTTTGTTGAATCCATTACTGATAAAAGCTATATCGGGGGCACTGTCCGCTATAAAGTTATGGTGAATTACTTTAATCAGTATGCAACAGGTTCAGAAGTGGAATACAATGATACCTATCCGCAAATAGAAAATGTAGAAGTCAAAGGAAATGAATTGTTTATAAAGTGGAACAAATGTAAATATCCAAGCAATTTTTCCAACTATGAAATTCAAGCAGATCGTCAGTATCAAAGCAGAAGGTTTTATATAGAGAACATCAAATACTACTTACTCATTTAATTATGAGGGGGAGCTGCCAGATGAGGTTGTTCTCATTACAAAAAGTAAGTACCCAACAACTATTGGTGGTGAGCTCAGAGATACATATAAAATGGGGCAATGATGAGGCAACTATTTTTTATACTTTTTGCTATTCTAATACTTAATACTTCACTAAGGGCTCAATCATATTCCGCAGAAGTAAATGTCGGAATCTCATCAATAGATGCCATAGATTTAAATAAATTACAAAAAGCTTTTCAATCAGGAACTTCCCTTCCAATTAAGATTACAGATAGTTTTCCAGCAAGACCTGATTTTGGTCTTTCTATTTTTAAAACAATGGCTAAAGATTCAAATAAGATTGGCTTGGTTTGGAATTATATGACTACAGGAGGACGGTTGGCTTTAAGTGATTATTCAGGTGGGGTCCAATCCGATCAGATTCTGGTAAATCATGAATTAGGAATTGCTGTTGAACTATACTTCGCTAAGAAGCTTAACATTAACCCCTTTGTGCAAATACAAGTTTTAGCATTATTTAGCAGACTGAAATTAAATAGTAAAGTATGGTTAACCAATAATGATGAGGTATCCGAATCAACTATATTCTTATCGCAAAATGCAGGTATAAAACCTTCAGTTGGATTAAGTTTTAATCAGCTCAAAATGCCTGTGAAATTAAAAGTGGGATATCTTATTCAGGTAACAGATTTTCCATTTTATCCCAAAGAAAATAAAAGTGCTAAGCTTAAATTAGACGATGGGAATCAAATAGGGCCTGGACTTTCTGGTTTTCGAATTGCTGTTAGTACCGAATTCTTTTTTTAACACGCTCATATATTAAGGCTTAAACAGATAATAAATAATGGGAGTAGTGTTGCGAGCGGTAACATAAAAGCTTTAGCCAAAGCGGGTACAGATAGATGTTAAAACCAAGTTGTGGCAATTTTGTTTTGAATGTTTGAGCACATCTCTATTTCCCACACTTCTTTTTAACAACCATTTCACAACATCTACATACTTTTTCCTTATCTTTTTAAGGCTTTGAAATAAAGTATTACCGTTCCGAACGATGAGCCGTTTTAGCCTGGCTGTCACTCTGAGCGCACGGTTATAAATTTGGGTAATGTTTAAACCTGAAGAGCCTCAAAGTTTAAATACCGAGTTGTATTATTTTTTGAGATCCTTCGCGTTCTACAACTTTACCCTTAGATCGTATTATAAAGCTCAGGATGACAACCTATATAAATCGATTTCGGACTATCTCTTGTATCTACGCTCTGCGTTGATACGGTTTTGACGGCTTCAAATATCAACTTAAAAATTAGAAAAGAAGAATGAGTGACTTTCGTATCGAAAAAGATTCCATGGGTGAAGTTAAAGTACCAAAAGATGCTTTATACGGAGCTCAAACCCAGCGGGCCCACGATAATTTTCCGGTAAGCGGCATCAAATTCAGCCGTGAATTTATTGAGGCGCTTGGCTACGTGAAGAAATCAGCGGCAGCCGTAAATGCGGAATTGGGACTGATCGATGAGAAAGTTGCCACAGCTATTCAGGCGGCTGCTCAGGAAGTGATCGACGGAATGCACGACAAAGATTTCGTGATCGATATTTTTCAAACGGGTTCCGGGACCTCCACCAACATGAATGCAAACGAAGTGATCGCTCATCGGGCTAACGAGTTAAAGAAAAATCTGGATGTAAATATCCATCCCAACGACCACATAAATTTTGGGCAAAGCTCCAATGATGTAATTCCAACAACCATTCGGGTAGCGGCGGTAAAAGCAGTTACAAATAATCTCATTCCGGCGCTTAAACATCTTCAAGAAACTTTCCTCGAAAAAGGGAAGGAATATGCCGATGTCGTGAAAACGGGCCGTACCCACTTAATGGATGCCATGCCCGTAACCATCGAGCAGGAATTCAGCGGCTACGCCCGACAGGTTGAATTGGGAATCAAACGCGTGGAATCGGCGCTGGAACGCGTGAGTGAACTTCCCCAAGGTGGAACTGCAGTTGGGACCGGGATCAACACGCATAAAGATTTCGGAAAGAAATTTGCGGCTACGATCTCTGAATTGACGGGGGAAAAATTCACCGAAGCTGAAAATCACTTTGAAGCACAGGCAACCGTGGATGCGCCCGTTGAACTCAGCGGTCAGCTCAAAACCATCGCAGTTGGGTTAATGAAAATCGGAAACGACCTGCGATGGATGAATTCCGGGCCAAACAGCGGAATCGGAGAGGTGGAACTTGCGGCATTGCAACCCGGTTCTTCTATCATGCCCGGAAAAGTGAACCCGGTGATCGAAGAATCGCTGACCATGGTTTGCGCACAGGTTATTGGAAATGATGCTGCGATCACCATTGGTGGCCAGGCCGGAAATTTTGAATTGAACGTGATGCTGCCAGTGGTGGCGCACAACTTGTTGGAATCTATCCAAATTCTGGCGAATGCGGCCCGCAATCTTGCTGACAGGTCCGTATCCCGATTGAAAGTTAAGAAAGAAGCCATTGCCGATATGGTTGGACGAAACCCGATCCTTGTAACTGCGTTGAACCCGATCATCGGTTATGATCTTGCAGCAAAAATCGCCAAGAAGGCTTTTGCCGAAGGACGTCCGCTGAAAGAAGTGGCTAAAGAAATGACCGATCTGTCTGATGAGGAACTTGATAAGGCTCTTGACCCTATCAAGATGACAAAAGGCGGTTTTACTGAATGATAAGATTCTGAATTTGGAGGCTCAAAAAAGTCTCTTAAGTTGTCATCCTAAGCGCTTAGAACATTATATAGGTATCAATTGTTTGATGCGAAGGATCTCAAGTTTTGTACTAGCTCAGTTTTTGATTTAGTCTTTGAGACTCTTCGCGATCATTAATTTTATCAAAAAAAGGCACCTTGGCGCTCAGAGTAACAACAAATTTAATGACTGAAATCCAAGCTCAGAATTAATACAAATTTAACGGAAAAAGAACGATAGAACCGGTGGAGACTGTTTCATAAAAAAGCGCTTTTCCGTATACTATCGCCCCTTTTGGAAGGGCGCCGATCTAAATTATCAGAACAACAATCACATAATGGCTCAAGTAAAAGAAAAGACGACAAAATCCAGGTTTACCGCTGCTCAGAAAAAAGAAATTCTTGCTGATTTCAAATTGGGTTGGGTAAGCCGGCATATGTCGTTGATCGGTAGGAAAGAAGTACTAACCGGGAAAGCCAAATTTGGGATTTTTGGAGATGGTAAGGAGATCCCACAAATTGCGATGGCCAAACAATTTCAGGAGGGGGATTTCCGCTCCGGGTATTATCGGGATCAAACATTTATGTTGGCGATTGGTCATGTGACACCACAGCAACTTTTTGCACAATTGTATGCCCATGCCGATGTAGAAGCAGATCCAAGTTCTGCCGGACGACAAATGAATTCCCATTTTGCCACTCGTTTGATCGATGAAGATGGAAACTGGATCGATCAAACAAAATCAAAAAATACCTCTTCCGATATTTCGCCTACGGCGGGACAAATGGCCCGACTTTTAGGGTTGGCACAGGCGTCCAAAGTGTACCGAAATGAGAAAGCGCTAAACGGCAAAGAATGGAAAAAGTTCTCCAATAAAGGAAATGAGATCGCTTTTGGAACCATTGGTGATGCAAGTACTTCGGAAGGTATTTTTTGGGAGACTATAAATGCCGGCGGTGTGTTGCAGGTTCCCATGGTAGTTTCGGTTTGGGATGATGGATATGGCATTTCCGTTTCCAAAAAATATCAGACTACCAAAGAGAGCATTTCTGAAATTCTGAAAGGATTTCAGCGAACCGAAGAGCAAGATGGCTACGAAATTCTTACGGTGAAAGCCTGGGATTATCAGTCGCTGTTGGATACTTATGAAAAGGCGGCTAAGATCGCGCGCGAAGAGCATGTTCCTGTATTGGTGCATGTGCAGGAAGTAACGCAGCCACAGGGACACTCAACCTCCGGTTCACACGAACGCTACAAGTCCGAAGAGCGATTGAAATGGGAAGAAGAATATTGCTGCCTCGAACGACTTCGCCAATGGATCCTGGATAACAAGATCGCTACTAAAAAGAAATTAGATGAGCTTCAAAAAGAAGCTCAGGATGAAGTGAATGAAGCCAAGAAGACAGCCTGGAAAGCGTTCATGGAGCCTATCAAAAAGGAGAAATCTGAGGTTCTTGAACTGCTTGGAAAACTTCAGAACGAGTCGGGCAATGAGAAAGTGAGCGAGTATGCGAAGAAGTTGAAGAACTATCCAACGGCTATCCGGAAAGATATTTTGTCTGCTGCACGAAAGTCACTTGCCGCTACGGTTGGTTCAAATGGTTCAGCCCGGGAAGCATTAGCCGATTGGGTAAGAAAATCTCAGGAAGAAAATTACGAACGATACAGTTCGCATCTCTACAGTGAAACGGAAAAATCTCCGTTGAATGTGGAGGAGGTCAAGCCGGAGTATCCTGACGAGCCAAAACGAGTTGATGGCCGTTTGGTGATCCGCGATAACTTCGAAAAACTATTTGAGAAGTACCCCAACACGCTGGTTTTTGGGGAAGATTCCGGAAAGCTCGGAGATGTAAATAAAGGCCTCGAAGGCATGCAGGATATATTTGGTGAAACCCGGGTTAGCGACACCGGAATCCGTGAGGCAACCATTTTGGGACAGGGAATTGGGATGGCGATTCGCGGGCTTCGCCCAATTGCAGAGATCCAGTATTTGGATTATTTACTCTATTGTTTCCAGGGTATTTCGGATGATCTTGCTACGCTGAGATACAGAACCAAAGGAGGTCAGGCTGCGCCCTTGATCGTGCGTACCCGCGGACATCGTTTAGAAGGAATCTGGCACTCCGGATCGCCCATGGGAATGATCGTGAACGGAGCTCGTGGTGTTCACTTATGTGTTCCAAGAAATCTGACCGAAGCAGCCGGATTCTACAACACATTGCTTCAGGGAGATGATCCTGCCATTATTGTAGAACCGCTGAATGGATATCGTCTGAAAGAAGAATTACCAACGAATTTAGGCGAATTTACGACACCACTTGGAAAGCCTGAAATCGTAAAAGAAGGATCTGATATCACGGTGGTTTCATACGGTTCAACCTTTAACATTGTAGAAGCCCTGATTCCTCAGCTTGAAGAAGCCGGAATTTCCATGGAGCTTATTGACGTGCGAACCTTGATGCCTTTTGACCTGGATCATAAAATCGGTCAGTCTCTCAGCAAAACAAATAGATTGCTTATCGTAGATGAAGATGTTCCGGGTGGAGCTTCGGCGTATATCCTTCACAAGATCCTGGAGGAGCAGGATGGCTACTTCAATCTCGATTCTGAACCTAAATGCCTGACAGCCAAAGATCATCGTCCCGCTTATGCTTCAGATGGAGATTACTTCAGCAAACCCAACGCTGAGGATATTTTTGAAGCTATTTATGGCATAATGAGCGAAGCAGATCCGGAGCGCTTTCCAGCGATTTATTAGAAAAAGCTTTCAGTTATAAGATTTCAGTTCTCAGCTTAAAGAAACTGAAAGCTGAAGTCTGACGGCTGACAGCTTAACACATCACCACGGCAGGTTATCCAAATCCACATTACCGCCGGTGATGATGATTCCTACTTTTTTGCCTTTCACATCTACTTTTCCATCAAAAACGGCGGCAACCGGAACGGCGCAGGACGCTTCGATGATCATATTCAAACGCTCCCACACAAAGCGCATGGCTTCAATTATGGACTCTTCGGAAACCGTAACGATATCATCCACATGTTGAGTGATGATGGAAAAGGGAAGCTTACCGAGAGAAGTTCGGAGTCCGTCTGCGATGGTATCGGGATTCTTAACAGGGATCAATTCGTTGGCTTTGAAAGAGCGATAGGCATCATCGGCATTTTTGGGTTCTGCTCCGATCACCACAATATCCGACTTGATGGATTTGGCGGCTAAGGCAGTTCCGCTCAACAAGCCGCCGCCACCCACCGGTGTCATGATAATATCGAGGTCGGGATGATCTTCCAGCAGTTCCAAAGCTGCGGTTCCCTGTCCGGCTATGATGCGGGGATCATCGTAGGGGTGAATGAACGTGGCACCGGTTTGTTCTACTACTTTTTCCAGGGTAGATTCCCGGGCATCCAGTGTGGATTCGCAAAAAGTGATTTCTGCTCCGTAATTTTTGACAGCTTTCACTTTTACTTTCGGCGCATTTTCCGGCATCACAATGTAAGCGGGAATACCCTTCATCTTTGCAGCCAAAGCCACGGCCTGCGCATGATTTCCGGAGGAATGTGTAGCGACCCCTTTGGCCGCTTCTTCATCACTCAAAGAAAAAATGGCGTTGGTCGCTCCCCGAAATTTGAAAGCGCCTACTTTCTGAAAGTTTTCACACTTAAAGAAGATCTGTCCGCCTGTTTTTTGATCCACTTGCTTGCTGCTTAAAACCGCAGTTCGGTGGGCATGAGCCGAGATCAACTGATGCGCATTACGAATATCTTCAATGGTTGGGAGGGTAGGTTTTTGTGTCATACTCGAATTTGTGTTGTTGATTTCAACATTTCTTTGGCCGAGAAGTCATATAGCACAAAGCATCTCAAAGAAATTAGTGAATCTTTGTGCCTTTATAGCCATTCTAATTATTTATCGAATTACATCTTTCATTCCACTTAGAAGCGATTTCCACCAATAGGCAAAAATGGATTTATTTTTCTCGCGTTCAAAATCAATCTGACCTGTTTCCGCATCCTCGCCGGTGTTGTTGGATTTGATGGCAAAGGTATTGGCCACAAAGGTTTTAACGCGCTGTTTTAAGCCATTCTTTTCCGGATTTTCATCATTTAAAAATTTCACTTTCAGATCACGATATTCTATCAAAACTTCTCCTGTTGCCGAATCCGAATTTAAGGTCATCTCTGTTTCCATTCCTTCTACAAAACCATCTTTCAGTTCTATAAAACCAACGTTGCGAAGCATGCCACTTACTTCTTTGGGATCGATACTTTCTAACTGTGCTTTTACCGTATGCGTATTGGTCATGTCGTACAAAGGGTATTCTACCTGAACTGAAAGCGGACTGCTGTTCATGAAAAGTGTCTCCACATCCCAGCGAAATACAGCTTCATTGAACTTGGGATGTTGCATGGTTTTGAAGTCCGTTAAAGTAGCGGAAAGTTCGTTAAATGATATTGAACCGGTAGAATCGGAGGGAGGTTTATGTTCTTCGTAGATGATATCGCTGTTGGAAACTAAAATAGTTTCAATACCTAAAGAAAAATCTGTGGCACTTGCCAATTCGTAGAATAAAGGCTTCACGGATTCTTCTTCCGGCCGCGGAATTTGCTTATTGCGGAATACTTCCATCCAGGCATTTTTGAGTTGAAGCGTATCGACATCAAAACGATTGTTAATAAGCGAATCAAGGTCAAATCCAAGCAGTTCAATTTCGGGAATTTCAAGTTGAATACGATCAAGCTGATGGCCGTGTTCTTGTGAGAATTTGTATTTAGGAAGGGTTGGAGTAAAATTAAGATTCGAAATTTGAGCAGATTGAGCAGCCTTATCAAAACTGAAGTCTCCGATGTTCATTTCGTAAAAGGTATCATAAAGTGGCCATTTTATGCCTGAACCTTTCACAGAAAGTCCATCCAGGAAAAGAATTTTGGATTGACTCAGCAATTGCTGAAGATTTACCTCCGTTGCTTCGAGCGAGATATCATCAATGCTCAGAAGTTCGCGCTCGGAACCTTCTTCAATTAAGATACCACGGCCGTTTTTTAGGGTGAAGTTGAAGTTATCCAGAGAATCCAGTGCAGCAGTTTGGGATGAATTATTACTGAGCTGGTTGGCTTGAAAGGAATAATCTTGCGGTACAACTATTTCTACTTGTGGGCTGATCACTTCAATCTGTGAAAAATCAGGCACCGGCTGACTCCACCAGCTCAACCACCGGATGCCGTTGATGGAAACCGATGCGGCAGAAATAGATCTAAGTTTGGAATTCACGTTCGGTTCAACCCGCATGGAGTCAATGGTAACTGTGCGCGTCAAAAACCCAAGGTCGATATCAGAAATGGAGATCGAATATTGATGATCGGTTTGGGTTTCAAATTCGCTGACGAGTTCTTGCTGGAGGGTATCGGAATAAAAATAGGAAATGAAAATGGATGTTAATCCTGCCAGCAAAAGCAGACAAATGATTCCAATGAACAGTACTTTAAAGGCTTTCTTCATATCTCAAAATTGAGATAAATGAGGAAAAAGCAAAGAACTTTATTCTTACTAAAATTGCCCTATTTTCCGACAACATTTTGAATCCAAATCTCATGATGCTTATGAAATCTACAGTTACCACGTTGTTGCTCTTTGTGTTGATGACCTTCAACCTGATGGCGCAAGAAGAGGCTTTTGATCGTTTTCAATTTCATCCCGAACTAAACTATGCTGAGAATATCACTTCACCGGAAGAATTTCTTGGGTATGAAATGGGGAGGGAGTACACCTTTCACTATCAGGTAATGAATTATTTTAAGAATCTGGATGAAGAATCGGACAGGCTTTCTTTTCATAAATATGCCACTACTTATGAAGGACGTGATCTGTACTATGCCGTGATCTCATCTGAAGAGAATATGGCGAATATCGAGGAAATCAGAGCGAACAATGTTAAGCTTGCCAATGATCCGGAGAATAGTACGATTGCGGAAAAACCGGTTGTGGTTTGGATGAGTTACAATGTACATGGTAATGAAGCTTCCAGCAGTGAAGCGGCTATGCAAACGGCTTACCGACTGGTGGCAGCTGAAGATGCGGAAACTCAAAACTGGCTGGAGAATGCGGTGGTCATCATTGACCCTATGATTAACCCTGACGGGCGTGACCGTTATGTGTACTGGTATAAATCGTCCCGCGCTAATATTTTGAATACCGATGCCAATGATCTGGAGCATGACGAGATCTGGCCGGGTGGAAGAACGAATCACTATTGGTTTGACCTGAACCGTGATTGGGTTTGGCTGGTGCATCCTGAATCGAAGGGGCGTGTTGCGGCTTATCAGAGTTGGATGCCTCAGGTACATATGGATTTCCATGAGCAAGGCTTCAATAACAATTATTTTGTGATGCCCGGTACCACTCCCCGAAACAAAGAACTACCGGATAATTATGAAGGTTGGTCAGATTCGTTTGGAAGAGGTGTAATTGAAGAATTTGATGAAGCGGGAGTGAATTACGCAACCCGGGAAGCATTTGATTTCTTTTATCCGGGATATGGTTCATCCTATCCAAGTGTGATGGGTGGTATTGGTATGCTGGCCGAACAGGGGGGACACAGCAGAGGCGGACGTGCCGTGGAAACCGATGATGGCTATATCCTGACCTTAAGGCAACGCATTTTCGATCACTATACAAATGGTGTTTCTATTGTAAAGACGGCAGTGAAGAATCGGGAGGGCTTACTGGAATATTTCCGTAATGCCGTTTCACAATCAACACAAAAAGGAAATACTGAGGCTTACATTCTGCCAAATAATGAAAATGACTACACTTATCAGGTCCTCAATATGCTGATGAAGCACAATGTTCAGATCGAACGGGCTACGGAGGATTTCAGTCAGCGTAACAGTTACAGCTACTGGGATGGAAATTCTTCAACCCGCAATTTTAAAGCGGGTGATTTTATCATCAAAACGGATCAGCCTAAACATTTATTTATCAATACGTTGTTCAGGCGACAAATGGAGATCGAGGATTCGGTGATGTACGATATGGCAACCTGGACCATTCCTCTGGCATATAACCTGGATGCTTCCTGGACCACCCGTGGTATCAGCGTTTCTACAGAAAGTGTTATGGAAGAATTAGCTTACCCATCCGATGTAGAAAATTCAGGGGCAAAGTATGCCTATGTGATCGATTGGAAGCAACGAAATGCCCCTAAAGCACTTGCTAAATTGTGGGAGATGGGATACAAAGTTCGAAGTGCCGGCCGATCGTTTACCTATCAGGGAAAAACTTATACGGAAGGAAGTCTGATCGTGCTGGTGGGTAGGAATTATGAAAAACGAACCCAGATCCAGTCTGACATGCGTAAACTGGCTGAGGAAGCAACCGTGGTGATTGAGGGCTTTAATACCGGACGAATGGATGCCGGTATGGACTTAGCCTCGGGAGACAGTCAGCCTGTTAAGAAACCCAAGGTTGCATTGATGATCGATTCACCGTTCAGTTCCTACACTGCCGGACAACTATGGTTCTTATTCGATCAATGGACTGAGTTTGGCATTGATCGTATTCGGGCAGAAAGTTTCAATCGCATCGATCTTGCCGAATATGATGTACTTTTGATGCCAGGTTCGTGGGGTGGTTTGAATGGAGTGTGGAGTGAATCTCAAATTGAAGCGCTCAAGAACTGGGTCAGAAACGGCGGTGTGCTGATAGGAACTGAAGGCAGCGGTTCATGGCTTACTAAAGAGGGTTCCGGTTTTACGGGTGTTGAACTTTTTGAAGAAGAGGAGGAAGATTCCACTGAGATAGATGAAAAGGCCTATACCAAATATGCGGATCGAGAGGATGTGTTTGGTTTGGACCGTATTCCCGGTTCGGCCTTCAAAGCCCGAATTGATAATACCCATCCACTGGCTTTTGGTCTGCCTGAAACCTTGTATTCACTAAAGTTTGGCGATGATGGCTTGGTACCTTCAACAGATTTCCAAACTGTGGGCTATTATGTCAAGGAGGGAGAAGTCTTGGCATCCGGGTATGCTTCAGAAGAAAACCGGGATAAATCAAAAGGAATGGCGTTTGCAGCTGTTGAAAATATGGGAAGTGGAAAAGTAGTTTTCTTATTGGATAACACACAGTATCGCATGTTTTGGGTAGGACCAAGCCGAATGATCCAGAATGCAGTAATGCTTCTTCCCGGATTTTAAAAACAGAAGGAGCTCTCTATTTAAAGACCGATCCAATAAATTTGGATCGGTTTTTTTATTCACCAAAATTAAACGAATCCTGTTTTTTTGATGCAAATATGAAATTTTGAGTAAGGGATGTTGCATTGGCAGCTGTCTTTATTAAAACGGCCTTAACCAAATGAAGACCATTAATGCGCATCTTTACCATCGGATTTATCCTGTGCGTTACAGCATGGGGAGAAGAATGCTTTTCACAATCAATACAGGATATTTATCGGCTTTCTGAGGAAATCCGGCTGGATGGAATTCTAAATGAACAGGCCTGGCAGGAGATCACTCCTTATCCTATGACGCAGTATGAACCGGTTTTTAAAGGAGACCTGAGTGAACGAACTGAAATTATGGTGGCTTACGATGATGAATACTTCTATGTAGCCGGCCGGATGTTTACCGAAGATGTTAATACTATAGCCGCCAATAGTTTATACCGAGACCGTTATTCAGGGGATGATGTATTTGCGGTGATACTCGACCCATTCAATGACAATCAAAATGCCCTCCGCTTTTTTACTACACCTGCGGGAGTCAGATTTGATCAGTCAATATCGAATGATGCAAATGACATTGCTGGTTCTGATGCGGTGAATGGCAGCTGGAATACCTTTTGGGATGTGGCTACCTCTCAGGATGGAAATGGCTGGTATGCGGAAATAAGAATCCCTTTTTCAAG
The DNA here is from genome assembly GCF_000375425.1 of Gracilimonas tropica DSM 19535. GTDB lineage: Bacteria > Bacteroidota > Rhodothermia > Balneolales > Balneolaceae > Gracilimonas > Gracilimonas tropica. The sequence goes on from NZ_AQXG01000001.1 coordinate 177,759, forward strand.
TATTGGATTTCAAAGTAGTGATGGAACCGCTGAAATGGGCCTGATCGTATACCGATGGCTCGCTCATCACAATGAACGCCATACCTATCCTGCAATTCCTCCAAACTGGGATCGTGGAGAAATAAAACCGTCTCAGGCGGCCGATATCAGGCTAAAAAATGTGGATGCCAGAAGGCCTGTTTATTTCACTCCTTATGCATTGGCGGGATATCAGCAGCAAAACCAATTGAATAATTCGGGAGATGCGTACGAATATGACAATGAGTTGATAAGAGATATCGGGTTTGATATCAAATATAATGTGACCAGTAATTTGACTTTAGACATTACCGCCAATACTGATTTCGCCCAGGTTGAAGCGGATGATCAGCAACTGAATCTTAGCAGGTTTTCCATCACATTTCCTGAAAAAAGACAGTTTTTTCAACAAAGATCAGGACTATTCGACTTCAATTTTGGAAATACAAGGTTATTCTACAGCCGAAGAATAGGGCTGGACGGGCAGGGCAATCAGGTACCAATCTATGGAGGTGCGAGACTGACCGGCCGGGTTGATGACTGGGATATTGGAGTATTGAATTTACAAACAGCCTCAAGTGAGAATTTACCGTCGGAAAACTTTGGGGTCATAAGAGTTAAAAAGAATGTTATGAATCCGGGTTCGTACGTAGGTGGTATCTTTACCAGCCGGGTGGGATCCAACGGAAATTCTAATGTTGTGTTGGGGCTGGATGGCGATTTCAACATCTTTCAGGATGATTTTATTGAGGTAAAAGTTAGTCAATCTATGGACAGTCAGGTGGGCCAGTCGAATCGCTTCAATTTTGTGGATAACAGTATTTTCCGTATAACCTGGCAGAGAAGAGCTTCAGTGGGGCTGTTCTATCGTTTTTTTGTGAACCGTACCGGAAGTGAATTTGATCCTGGGATAGGATTTTACAGAACCATCAACACTTCAGATTACTTTTATCGTGTTGGTTATGGTTGGCTGTCGGAGGAGAATTCGGCATTCAAATCTCATTCAGTGAATGTTGGGAGCTTTAATATCTTCGAAAATAGGTCGTTTGATCTGCGCAGCCGGTTTATTTCGATAGAATGGAATTCAGATCTCAAAAGCGGGGCTGGTTTTTCAATAAATACACGGTTCAATCAGGAGCACCTGTTGCCGTCAGAAGATTTCAGGCTTGTCAGACAAATCTACATTCCTGTTGACGATTACAATTTTTTTGAGAGTTCTTTCAGTTTCAACACTCCCGATAACAGACGCGTGCGAAACCGAATTACGCTTGAGTATGGGGAGTTATTCGACGGGAAAAGAATGCTAATGAAAATTGATCCCCGGTGGATCGTTAATATCCATCTTGAATTGGGCGGAAGCTATCAGATCACAAAGTTAGATTTTCCGGAGCGGGCCGGCCGAACATCTACAGATTACACGGTGCATTTGGGGCAGCTCAGGGCTCAGTTTGCTTTAAATAAAAAACTGTCCACCAGCGCTTTCATTCAATACAGTAACATTGATGAACTTATGGGGGTCAACATGAGGCTGAGATACAACTTCAGAGAAGGCCAGGATCTTTGGTTTGTATATAATGAGGCCATCAACACCATGAGGGACCAAATGGGGCTTGGACTCCCAAGGTTACCCGTTATGCAAAACCGAGCCATTTTGCTGAAATACACCCATACTTTTGATATGTAGGAATCGGTTGCATCAATGGACACTCGCCCGATAGCAGGATCAAGAACTGCTATTGAAATTGAGCACTGTATCCACTCAAAATGAGTTTATTACCAATCCAAACCGGGTTGAGTGATCTCATAGTTATTTTCAGCTTTAGCAGCTTTTACCATATCTGCTACATCTTGTAAAAGCTGTTTGGCATCGTACACAATACCATCTTTGATAGTGTATCGAACGCCTCCTTTGCGAATGGGCTCATTATTTTCGTTTACATAAATGGCTCCGGTTCCGTATAGAACTTTCAGGTTTTCCATGGGATTAGCATTCACGATCACCATGTCGGCCAATTTACCAACTTCGATGGTTCCTAACTGATCATCTACTCCAAGAACCTCGGCACCTTTTAGAGAAGCTGACTGGAAAATTTCCAGAGGATGAAACCCTGCTTCTCGCATCATTTCCATTTCCTGGATGTATCCAAAACCATAGAGTTTGTAGATATAACCGGCATCAGAACCAAGCGTAACGCGGCCGCCTTTGTTCTTATATTCATTCACAAATTGCATCCAGATTCTAAAATTCTCTTTCCAGGCAATCTCCTGCTCGGTTCCCCATTCCAGCCAGTAAGAACCATGCGATCTTTTGCTTGGTTTGTAGAATTCCCAGAGTGAAGGGAGGGTATATTTTTCATGCCATTCGGCCCGGCGTTGAGCACTTAGGTTACGATTCGCTTCGTAAATGGTAAATGTGGGATTGAGGGTAAAATCCAGCTCGATCATCTCATCCATCACAGAATTCCATTTGTCAGAACCCGGGGCCGCAGCTTGTTTCCAAAGTTTACCGGCTTCTTCAAACCGATGCTGCTCGTTATTGTAGTTGTAATCCAGAGGATAATCCTGAATGATCTTATCCTCGAACAGAGCTTCAGGAAGTCCATACCAGTGGGTAAGAGAAGTCAGTCCATAGCGGGCAGAATGCAGGGCGTTGTTATATACCACTCTGGTTTGAGCATGATGGGTCATGGTTCCAAGACCGCGTTTATTCGCCTCATCAATAGCTGCGCTGTAAACCTCCGGAGAAGCTCCAAAAAACTTAATTCCATCTGCTCCGGCCTCATCGATCATTTTAACCCATTCGCGGGCCTGTTTTGCCGTTGTGATTTCTTCATTTGCCCCCATGCCAAATCCGATCCACGCGGAGATCCGGGGAGCCGTGATCTCATTTTCCGAACTGCGTTGTTTATGTCTAAGAGTCCAATCCATTCCGTTGAAAGAACCGGGTTCACGAATGGAAGTAATGCCATGAGCAAGCCATAATTTGTAAACATATTCAGGAGTTGTTCCTTGTGCGCCGCCTCCGGTGTGAGCATGCATGTCAAAGAACCCCGGGAGTATAAACATGCCTTCAGCATTAATCACTTTTGTGTTTTCATCAGCTTCCGGTCGGCGGTTTTCGTTGATCGGTAATCCGGGATAACCAACCGTTTGGATAGAGGCAATTCGGTTTCCTTCTACTACAATATCCACAGGGCCGGTGGCAGGAGAGCCGGTTCCATCTATCAAATTAACCCCGCGAATAATAAGGCGTCCGTACGGGCCGTCACCTTCTGACCGGTTGGGAGCATCAGGCATCTGTGCAAAAACTGAAGCAGTTCCGGCAATAAAAAAAAGAAGTAGTAGCTTTAAGGATTTCATGATAAAAATTTGGTTGTTGTGAGGTGATTCCAATGTAATGGATTGCAATGATTGGCACCGTAAAATTTGGTTAGATAAGAAGCGCTCCTTCATGCTTCAGCAACCATTCTTTGCGTTCAGGTCCGCCCGCATAACCGGTGAGTTTTTGGTCTGAACCGATGACGCGGTGACAGGGGATTACAATGGCGATTGGGTTTTTACCATTTGCTCTTCCAACGGCTTGTGATGCTTTATCATCGCCGATCTTTTTGGCGATATCACCATACGATGTGGTAGAGCCTTTGGGAATTTTGAGGAGTTGTTGCCATACCCGTTGCTCAAATTCTGTTCCATCGGGAGCTAACTCGAGCTGGAAACTATCTCTGCTACCCTCGAAATATTCCCTAAGCTGGGTACGCGCTGATTCAGTATGACTATCAGGATCTTCAGGCCCATCAAAATCCATGAATTTAATTTCTGTTACTGCTGAACCATTAGACAAAATACGAAGGTAGCCAAGGGGGCTTTCATAGTAGCTTACGTAGGTCACTATTGATCAAATTCGTTGCTGTTTGCAGGTGAATATAGGTGAATTTGAGAACATCTTTTCAATGCTTTGCGTGGCAAAATTAACCTATGAAAACAAATGATTTACCGTTAAAAAAAATTTTTTAAAAAAAAGTGTAACAAAAGTAATGCTTTGTCCTCTTGTTACCAGCATGTAAGGTGAGATTAATGTTTATACCCTAAAACAAATAGTCAACTATACTCCTTATAGCTGAAACCTAAAGCAAGAACCCTGAGATGGAATACTCTCAGGGTTTTCTTTTTTTTTGTTGGTTGAAGTTAAGGTCCAAGTGGATAATATAATTTAGGTTAATAGGAGATATAGATTCCCGCCTTCGCGGGAATGACTATCTATCCAATAACATGTGGTAGATGTTATGGTAAACTTTCCAAATTACTCACTACCTCGTCATCGCCGTGCAGACTGGGATCTAAATCTCTTCAAAGTGAATATTCAGCTTACCAGCTTAATTATTCTAATCAAAAATAAATGCGATAGAGCAGGTTCGCATTGAATCCCGGTTCAGGGCGCAGGTCTTTAATACGGGAAAGATGATTGTAATATTCCTGATTCAGCACATTGTTGAAATTTAAAGCAAAGGTATGCAGGAATTTTCTTCCATCGATGCGGTATTGTGCGAAAGCATCAAGCAGTACGTAACCCTCAGTTGAGGTTTCGAATTCTCCTACCCGATCTTGTTCGGCCGCGAATCGAACTCTTGAGCCAATTTCTAAGCCATCGCTATTCAAATATTTGAAGGTGAAATTAGCTTTGAAGGGCGGGATTTGCGGAAGAGGCCGGGTATCGCTGTTGTAACCGGTGGTTTGTTGTTCACTTTCAGGAACCGTTCGTTCAGCAAGTGTATAACTTAGGGATCCCTCCGCTACAAAGTTGTTGAGGAACTGGACATCTGCCGAAAATTCGGTTCCATACAACACGGCTTCGGTTCCCACAAATTGATAATTGTTCAAGTCGGGCCGGCGGTTGTTGGGCTGCCCGGTATCGCGGGCATAGAGGTAATTGCTGAAGTCGTTATGAAATATAGCAAACTCAGCATTCGCCCGGTTTGATCGGTACCTGATAAACAATTCTTTGGCGAGCCCCCGCTCCGGATTAAGTTCCGGATTTCCGATCTCATAGGAATAGGAGGCAAGATGGGGGCCTTCTGAGTACAATTCTTCCAGGGAAGGAGCCCGGAATGAATGCAGCAAGCTGACCCCGGTTGAGATCCGGTTTGAGAAGGAATAAATGGCGGCAAATGAAGAAGCTAAAGCAGGGAAGGTTCTGCTGCGGATATTCCCGATTGGAGAGTCAGGTTCATCTTCAAGGGGTTGATTCAAAACCCAGTCAAAACGGATGCCACCTTCTAAATGAAGATCATTGAAATCAGCCTCTTCGATCAGGTAGGCAGCAAATTTATAACTGTTAGCATCCGGCGTGCCGGCTCCAATTACTCCATAATCTTCCAGTTCACCCCAAATTCCAAAAGAGCCTTTATCTATGAAGCCAAATGAATTATGTCGCGCTTTGATCTCGGCGTTTGTGGTTACAAGGCCAAATTGGGTTCCAAGTGATCCGTTTGATTCGATCTCTTTATGCGTATAGTTTTTGATCGAGAAATCACCTTCAATTACTTTTAGAAATTCCTTATTCAGGATCACTTCCGATTTGATGTCGTACTGAAATTTCTGCATTTCTATATCCACACCATTTGGGTGCCCCTGGGGATCAGGTGGAATTCCATAATGATTGAGATACGTACTGAAAGCTCCTCCCAAATATCCCCAATCCTGCACCCAGCTAAGTCCGATGGCATCGTTAGTTGAACGATATCCGGTGTTTTCAACCTCACCAAGCGGAGTAGAAATATTGGATGCGGTTCTTCCGTTCAGGTCAAAACTTAAAGCGAAATCTTTGATGGGAATGGTTACATCTAATGCAGCCGAGAGACCGGTATTCACCGTTTCGCCATTTATTGTTGCACTTCCGGTAATACGTGAAGGAACATTGGGTTCAATTTGATTTCGAACGACATTGATAACGCCTCCAATAGCATTTGAGCCGTAAGCAAGTGCGGCAGGTCCGCGGGCGATCTCTACTTCCTGTGCAGAAACCGGGTCAATGGTCACTGCATGGTCCGAGGATTGTGCCGACACATCGCCGGAGCGAATTCCATCTTGTAAGATCAGTACACGTTCATCGCCAAGGCCGCGAATTACGGGTCGGCCGGGAGCGCTACCCATGCTGCGTTCATCAAATCCTGCTAAATTAGAAAGGGTTTGGGAAAGCGTGCTGCCTAAGTTTCGCCGCAAATCAGAGCCGACTACTTTTTTTGAAGCATGTTCCAGGTTCGAACCTTCCAGATTTTCTTGCTGCCCCACCACATCAATAGCTTCAGAACCGGCTAAAGTAGAACGAAGTTGGATGTCTACCACTTCATCGGCTTCCTTGATCACAATTTCTTTGGTTTGCGTCAGGTATCCGATGCGGTGAATGGAAAGCGTAAAGTTTCCCGAAGGAACATTCCTGATTTCATAGCGGCCGTTTACATCGGCTACGGTGGTGCGGTTCAACTCCTCTATGTGAAGATAAGCGAAGGAGATGGGCTCTTCGGTTTCGGCATCTGTGATGGTGCCAGACAAGGTATAACTGTTATTAGCAAGAACGCTTCCCGAAAGGAAGGTTCCTGCCAAAAACAGTATAATTGAAATAAGGTATCTCATTATTTATTCAGCCGCTTCTACATGAACATGAATTGGCTGAGTTGTGAAGTCAGAATGGCCATTATGATCGAGCTTTAGCCTGAGATCTGTTACGCCGGCTGTATCAGCAGCGTGGAGATGAAAGCTCCATGCTCCATCTTCAGAGTGCTGCTCAAATTCAACTAAGCCCTCATCTTCAAATTCATAGGCCAGAGAATAGCCCTCATCTGCGTGAGGTTGAAATTCATCCCCATCTTCGGCTAAGAAATAAATGGTAATGAGGTCAGTTTCTTGACCGGGAGTAAGTTCGAATTCACCAGTTACAGAAGTTTCATTTGGCATCTGGGTTATAATACTCTGCCCATTCATTTTTAGGACAAAACCGGCAGGTTCTTCATGCTCATGATCATCTCCGGAAGTAGAATTTGAACATGCAGAAATCAATCCTGCAAAAATTAATAGTGTAAAAACAGTCTTTATATTCTTGAATAGAGTTATAGTATTCATAGCGATAAAATGATTTAAATAGATTATAAGGAGTAAGATTACCGGAAATGACCGGCTTAAGATGGGTACTATTTAAATCACAACCGGGGGAGCACGTCCAAAAACGTGAGGATAAGGTTGAGCAGAAAGATAAAGAGGAGCATAGTCCGCAATGGTATCGGGGAACCTGAAAAGTTCATCAAATTGAGGCTGTGCTTCGGCACCTGTTACTGCAATGATGCCTGAAACCGGACATACAACTTCATTTTGAACATAATGCTGCTCTTCGGCATGATGTAAGCACTCGAGTCCTGCGCTATGGTAGTGGAACATGGACAGCATGGTTCCAATCACAGCAACGAATAAAAATAAAGCTGGTATGTGGGTGCTAAATTTTTTCAAGTGTTTTTGTAATGATCTTTTAAGATGAACTTAATATCGAAAAAAAAAGGTTCTCTGTATAATGCCAAAAAACAATATTACACTATTTAAAGATTTTTATGCAGGAACTTGTTGAACTCGTTCAAAATTGGTTTTATGGTTTAAGTGAAAACTATGGTGTAAACCCCATCATATTCGGTAGCATTTATGTTGGTGCGATCCCGTTTTTTTCACTCAGCATTGCCTGGCTGGTGAATAACTACCGAAAAGAACAATCTATTGTGTTGCCGGCCGTGAGTGCGGTCATTTTCTTTATCTCAGCCTACCTGTATTTGATGATCGCCGGAGAGAACGTGCCATTTTGGGTATATGGGCTTGTTTTGTTGATGATAGCTTATGGAGCATGGTCTACCATCCAAAAGGTAAAATCCCGTATTCATCACAGAGAAGAAACAGATCAATAAATACGGGATGTAGGGATTTACTTTACAACTGTAAGCGCTTTTCCATCCTTTATAAATACTTCATAATGGTTTTGCATTATGGATGTGTCCGATTTTCCCATCCGCCAAGCTGGGAGAGATGTAACGCCCGTATTGGCGTGATGTAAAAACCGGCACTTCACCAGTCAATAAAATCAAACAAGAGGTGCTGTTATGGCTCATCAGGAACATTTTGTATACCGGTTTGGAAAACTTCATACCGATGGAAATAAATCAATGAAACAGTTGCTCGGGGGAAAGGGCGCTAACTTAGCCGAGATGAGCTCCATCGGGATTCCGGTCCCTCCGGGTTTCACCATTTCAACCGAGGCTTGCCGCCAAACAATAAACAATCAGATGGCCTGGCCGGATTCTCTTGAAGAACAGGTAGAAGCAGGCATCCGGCATGTAGAAGCCGAAATGGGACTAAAGTTCGGGGATGAAAAGGATCCTTTGCTGATTTCCGTGCGGTCGGGAGCCGCTGTTTCTATGCCGGGCATGATGGATACCATCCTGAATCTGGGAATCAACGACCGTGTAGTTGAAGCCCTGGTACAAAAGACCAACAATGAGCGTTTTGCATACGATAGTTACCGCCGCTTTATTGATATGTTTGGAGATGTGGTTATGGGCGTTGCACACGAATATTTTGAAGAGGCGCTCGATAAACTAAAAAAAGAAGCAGGCGTTAAAAATGATATTGACCTTTCTGCAGGCCAGCTTAAAGAACTTACAGATCGGTATAAGGCGATCTACAGAAAGCAAACGGGACATATGTTTCCGGACGACCCTATGGAACAGTTAAAGTTTGCTATAAATGCCGTATTTAACTCCTGGAACAGTGCACGTGCCATCAAATATCGCAAGATCAGTAACATTCATGGGTTAATTGGAACGGCCGTGAATGTGCAGGCTATGGTATTCGGAAATATGGGCGAAAATAGTGGAACCGGTGTGTGTTTTACCCGGAATCCAGCTACGGGTGAACAAAAATTATATGGTGAGTTTTTGCTGAATGCCCAAGGGGAGGATGTAGTGGCAGGAATCCGGACCCCAAGTCCGATTTCTGAGCTTAAAGATCGAAATCCCAGTGTGTATCAAGAGCTTCTGAACTATACGCATAAATTGGAATCTCATTATAAGAACATGCAGGATATCGAATTCACTATTCAGGAAGGCATTTTGTATATCCTCCAGACAAGGAACGGAAAAAGAACGGGTGCCGCAGCCGTCAAAGTGGCTGTGGATATGGTTCATGAAGGCATTATTAGCCAGATTGAGGCCATCAGAGATTTGGTTGAACCCGGACATATTGAACAATTATTACACCCTCAGTTTCAGGAAGACTCCCTGAAAGAGAGCAAGATATTAGGAACCGGATTACCGGCCTCTCCCGGTGCAGCTGTGGGGAAAGTAGTTTTTGATTCAAAACTTGCTGAACAGGAAGCTGAAAAAGGCGAGCAGGTGATCCTGGTTCGTATCGAAACAAGCCCGGAAGATGTGGGTGGAATGTCATCAGCTAAAGGAATTCTGACTTCCCGCGGGGGCATGACCAGTCATGCTGCTGTGGTAGCCCGGGGCTGGGGCAAACCATGTGTAGCCGGTTGCAGCGATATCATCATTAACTATAAAAATAAGTCGTTTACCAATGGGGAAGTCACGGTGAAAGAAGGAGAGTGGATCTCCCTGAACGGGAATACCGGTGAGGTTATCTTAGGCAAAAAAGAACTCACCGAGCCTACATTCAGTAACGAATACCGGGTATTCATGGATTGGGTAGGAGATGTTGAGGTGATGAGCGTTCGTACCAATGCCGAGACTCCTGAGGATGCTGCCGTAGCACGAAGTTATGGTGCTCAAGGAATCGGTTTAGCACGGACCGAGCATATGTTCTTTAAACCGGGACGGGTGAATTTTATGCGTAAGATGATCCTTGCGAACAACAAAGAAGAACGTAAAGCTGCCCTGGCGAATTTGTTACCTTTCCAAAAACAGGATTTCCTTGAAATATTCGACGCTATGGAAGGATTACCAGTGACCGTTCGGCTTTTAGATCCTCCTTTACATGAATTTCTGCCCCAGGAAAAAGATGAGATCAAAAAAGTGGCAGATGAACTGGACGTTTCTTTTGAAAAACTTCAGGCCAAGATCAATCAACTAAAAGAATTCAACCCAATGTTGGGACATCGGGGCTGTCGATTGGGGATTACCTATCCTGAGATCACCGAAATGCAAACACAGGCTATTATTGAAGCGGCTTTGGAGCTGACGAAAGCCGGTAAAACTGTGCTGCCTGAGATCATGATCCCGTTAGTTGGAAGCGTGGAAGAATTCCGGAATCAGCGGGCAGTAGTAGACAAAACGGCCAAAGCCATTATAGAAGAATCCGGTCAGGAGCTGGAGTACAAAGTAGGAACGATGATCGAGATACCGCGGGCAGCTATTATGGCTGATCAGATCGCTGAAGAAGCAGATTTCTTCTCCTTTGGTACCAATGATCTCACCCAGTTAACCTTTGGCTTCAGCCGCGATGACGCCGTTAAGTTCCTGCACACGTATTTGTCGAATGGAATCTTAAAACAAGATCCTTTTCAGGTTCTGGATGAGGAAGGAGTAGGCCAGTTTGTTGAAGCCGGAACGCGGTTGGGAAGAATGACGAATCCCAACTTAAAGATCGGAATATGCGGTGAACACGGCGGTGACCCTGAAAGCATCGACTTCGCATTCCGAACCGGGCTTGACTATGTATCTTGCTCTCCATTCCGGGTGCCGGTTGCTCATTTAGCTTCGGCCCAATCGGTACTTCGGAAAGATACCGAGGAAAGCAAAGCTGAAGAGCTTACACCATTCGACCTTTGAATGGTTAGGTGGTTAGCGTAAAAGCCATAAAAGCGGGATTCGGAAGGATTCCGCTTTTTTTTGAAATTAGGGCTTCTGTAGCAAACTCATTCCCGGAAGAATAAGTGAGCTCATTTTTCCTGACCCTTCAAAGGGATATAGGTTCTTTGTGGCGGCAAGAAGTTTCTCCTCGTGAGGAAGATCCATCTTCGTCTCGCAATTCTGAGAAGCTCCAGTTCCCCTAAAGATACAGACCTACGCCTATCTCTTAAGTCTTGTGCAAGTCCTTATTAAGATTGGGAATAATCTTGTCGTTCGGGGGAGACTTGAGAGCTGACGTCTCGGATTTTTATTCAAGTCTGGAAGAATGGAACAGCTACAACTTTTCAGTCACTGCTTCGCTAAAGGCTGAAAAGTTCTATCGCCAATGCTTGTGATGATGATTTATCATCCATTCAATATAGACACAGAAAACACTCCCGTCATTTTAATACCTTCAATGAAATGAAGTAAGATGCGAATCGGTTCACTCCTCTAAACCAGAAAAAGGACATTTATGGCGAAGTACGAATTTGATATGATCGTGATCGGCGGGGGCGCAGCAGGATTAACTGCTGCCGGATTAGCTGCAAACTTCGGCGCCAAGACGATGATGGTGGAAGCCGAAAAACTAGGTGGCGATTGCACATGGACCGGTTGTATTCCCTCCAAAACGCTTCTTAAGGCAGGAAAAGTAGCCCGACAAATTCGCGATGCCGGAAAATATGGGCTGATCGATGGAGAGCCTAACATCGACTTCAAAAAAGTAATGCAGCATGTAGATGAAGTCCGGAAGGAAGTATATGAAGATGCCGATCGCCCGGAGATCTTTGAAGACATGGGCATTGAAGTCGTTCATGGAAAAGCGGCTTTTGAGGATGATCGCACTATAAGAATTATTGGCAAAGAAGGGAGTGAACGAAAGGTTTCATCCAAGAAATTCATCATAGCTACCGGCGCGAAAGCATTTGTACCAAATATTCCGGGATTAGATGAAGTGGAATACTTGACCAATGAAAGTCTGTTTGAAATTGAAAAGCTACCCAGGGAATTGATCATCATCGGGGGCGGACCGATCGGTACGGAAATGTCTCAAGCATTTGTGAATTTAGGATCGAAAGTAACGGTGGTTGATATGGCTCCTCAAATTATGGGGAATGACGATCGGGAGTTAGTAGGAATTTTGCGTGAAGAATTGGAAAAACAGGGTGTTAAATATGAATTAAATGCGTCGGTTCAAAAAGTGGAACGGAATGGCACCGAAATTCATGTTCAGGTTGAAAGAGATGGAGTGTCAAGAATAATCAAAGGCGATGCATTGTTGATGGCAACCGGGCGAAAGGCGAATACCTCAGGTTTGAATTTGGAGGCCGTCGGAGTCAAAACAGAAAATGGAAATGTGATCGTCAACGAGTCTTGTAGAACCAATAAATCCCATATTTACGCCGCGGGTGATGTGACCGGGCGCTACCAATTCACCCATATGAGCGATCATATGGCCAAGATCGCTGCCACCAAAGCATTACTGAAATTCGTGCCTATGAAAATCGAAAAGAACATGGTTTCCTGGGTCACTTTCACCGAACCCGAACTGGCACATGTAGGTAAAACAGAACAGCAATTACGTGATGCAGGAGAAAAATTCGAAGTCTATCGGTTTCCCTATTCCAAGATCGATCGGGCGCTGGCAGAAGGGGAAACTATCGGACTTGTTAAGATATTTGCCAAAAAATTATCCGGGAAGATATTGGGAGCTACAGCAGTTGGAGCTCATGCCGGAGAGTTCATTTCGGAATATGCCTTGGCGATCAAGAATGGAGTGTCCATGAGAGGTATTGCAGATACCATCCATCCGTATCCAAGCTGGGGTTTAGGAGCTCGCCGAGCAGCCGATCAGTGGTACATCAAGAACCAAAGCGAGTGGTCGGTGAAGCTGATCAAAGCTGTGTTTGGCTATCGGGGAGAAGTGCCGGATTTTAGCGATCCGGATCGGATAGTGTGAGTATCTAAGAAATTTTGTAAGGAGTTGCGTTTATATTGCTCTTACATGTGAGCTACTATTCGTTCCAACGCAGAGCGTGTGGAACGAGTCCTTATTGATAAATCAGGATGTCGGCTATTAGAATAACAAGATCGAATAAGTAATGTACTCGCTCCTACGCTCTGCGTTGGAGCGGAACATGGCTACATTCTACTCCGGCGGACCACTCTGGATTTCTTCCAGCTTCTTCATTGCGCGGTCCTTCAGGTTGTTGAATTGGTCTTCGGGAATATGTCCGGCCGTGAATTCGAAGTAGAGCCATACGATGTAAGTGGCCATCACATCTTCATAGCAGTAGTGTTCGATGAGGTCGAGTTCATCGCGTTTGTACATGGCGAAGACTTCATTTCCTTCCCCGGTTTGCTTGAACGGAATGCCGATCAGCTGCCCTAAATGTTTGAGCTTGGGCCATGAGCTTGCTCCATAATTACTGAATTCATCCACCAGGTCCACGTTGTGCTTGCTGTAGCGATAGCGTATGTCGTAATCATTCATACGGACCGGCATCTGCAAACCATGCTTCATTGCGCGGTAGGTGAGCACGGGAATATCAAAACCTTTACCGTTGTGGTGGATCAGCCCGAAATCTTTATAGGTGCCAATGGCATCGAAGATCTTGAGTAGGCCTTCTTTTTCATTTTCCCCGCTCCAGGCCACTTTTTGTTTAGGTCCGCCGGTATTCTCGATCCAAAGTCCTACCCAAGAAACCATGCGATGATACATCGGCGGTAAGAATCCGGATGAATTTCGAGCTAATTCTTCACTGGCTCGTTCCAGTAATTTCTCCTCCTCCAGTTCCGGTTCATGTAAAACATCTCGAATGAAATCGATATCAGGAATAGTCTCTAAATCAAAAATGAAAAACATGGTGTAAGGTTTTAGGTGTTAGAAATGAGGTGTTAGGTTTTTATGCAAGACCAAACTAAAACCTCGCACCTAAAACCTAACACCTCATTTTACAATTCCCCGACTAAGGACTGCTGGAATAACCCCTCAATATCGGATTTGGCATCGTAATGTGCTAATAAAAACATAAGTTTGGTGAGAGCTGCTTCCAATGTCATGTCATTTCCGCTGATTGCACCATGTTTCAGAGCGGCACGACCGGCCGAATATTGGGTGAGATCCACCGAATCGTAATCGGCTTGGGAGACAATGGCTACGACCACACCGGCATCCCGACATCGATCCAAAAAGGGAAGCAGGCTTTTTTCACCTTTCACACAAAAATTTCCACTTCCAAAAGCGCGAAGTATCACTGCCCTAATCTTTCCCAGGTCCAGTCCGGTTAGCAACTCCGGATTTAGGTTGGGATGAGCGGTAAGGACAAAAACTTCATCCGAATAATGAGCCCGATTTTCCAGCTTTCCTGAACCGAATTGTTCGAGCACATTCGCCTGAATTTGAATGCCAATGTCGGCAAGGGGCATGAAATTTGGGGAGCCGAAAGCATCAAAATCACCAATACTCATTTTGGTGGCGCGGTTGCCCCGATATAGTGCATCATTAAAGCAGATCCCTACTTCCTTAAAATCCATTGTGGCCAGTTCTATCGCATTTACCAGGTTTCGTCGTGCATCACTTCGGATGGAGCTCATCGGTAACTGACTTCCGGTGAAAATGACCGGCTTCCCCAGATTCTTGAGTCCAAAACTCAAAGCGGAGGCAGAGTACGCCATCGTGTCGGTGCCATGAAGAATTACAAAACCATCGAAAGCCTCATATTTTTCTTCTACACAGTTGGCCAGTTGCATCCAGTGGGAAGCATTTAAGTCAGAGCTGTCTTCAAAAAAGAGTGGAAAAGTTGAAATCTCAGCAATTTCATTCAGCTCAGGAATTTCCTCATAAAGCACCTTCGACCACGCTTCCGGGTCTAGTTCCACACCTGCACCTTTGGCATTCATGGCAATAGTTCCCCCCGTCTGTATCAGCAGTATCTTTTTCATGTTGATTTATTCGTGACTCCGTTTATTTTTCATCTTCACATTCTGTTCAAGAAGAATGAGTACTGTTCATTGAATTTATGGCGCGGGCAGTTAGCGCGTTCAGAAGTTAAAATCTGTTTCCATCAAAACACACTTTATTATTTACTGCTCATGACTTTGGTTCCAACGCAGAGTGCGGAACCAGTTATGGTAAAGCCTTATGACTCTGTTTTCTACGCTCTGCGCTGGAACCCCAAGAGTCGGCATGGCAATAATAATAGTGCAAAAAAGGAGTCTCCTATGAAAGTATATGATCCCACCCGAATCCGAAATGTTGTGCTGTTGGGCCATTCCGGCTCCGGGAAAACAACGTTAGCCGAAACGATGCTTTTCGAAGCCGGAGCCATTAACCGACGAGGATCCATCGCAGAAAAAAATACCGTTTCCGATTATCACGATCTGGAAAAGGAAAAACAAAAGTCGATCTATTCTTCTTTCTTGAACCTGGACTGGCGAGGCCATAAAATCAATCTTATCGACACACCGGGCACTTCGGATTATATTGGGGAAGTAGCAGGAGCCGTACGGATCGCCGATACGGCTATTTTTGTGCTTAATAGTGAGCAAGGCGTGGAAACAGCCACCGATTCTTTGTGGAATTATGTGAAGGAATACACCGTACCGTCCATGTTTGTGGTTAATAAACTGGATTCTGATCAATCTGATTTCTGGAAGACGGTAGATGAAGCTCGTGAGCATTTTGGTCGTGAAGTCACCGTGGTACAATTCCCTTACAGTGAAGGGCAGGATTTTCATGCTATCATTGATGTACTGCGTATGACGATGTATGAATTTCCGGAAGGAGGCGGCAAGCCAGATAAACTTCCTATTCCAGATTCATTAAAAACACAGGCCGAAAAACTCCATCAGGAATTGGTGGAAACCATTGCTGAGAATGATGAAACACTGATGGATATCTATTTTGAGCATGGTGAATTAGACGAAGAGCAAATGGAAAAAGGACTTCACCTATCATTGGTGAATGGCCAGATGTTTCCGCTTTTCTGTTCCTGTGCTTCGCGGAATATGGGAACCGGTCGCGTAATGGGTTTTCTGGATGATGTAGCTCCAAATCCGCTTCAGGGAAATCCACCTAAAACCGTAGATGGAAACAAGTTCAAGTTAAGTGAGAATTTCAGTCCGGTGATGTTTTTGTTCAAAACCCATTCGGAATCGCATGTGGGAGATCTGATCTATTTTAAAGTGTATGGTGGAAGCGTTCGCCCCGGTATGGATCTGGTAAATAGTTCGAACGGATCTTCGGTACGATTGGGAAGTTTATTTTTGACAGAAGGCCATAAGCGCATTGAGATCAACGAGATCAAAACCGGAGATATTGGTGCGGTGGTGAAATTGAAAGATGGAGAAGTCAATGATACATTGCACGAAAAAGGCGAGGATATCAAACTGCAGGGTATTGAGTTTCCGCCAACAACCATCCGTACAGCAGTGAAATTGAAGAATGAGGGAGATGAAGACAAACTGGGACATGCACTCCATCAAATTCATCGGGAAGATCCATCGGTGGTGATCGAGCATAGTCAGGAGTTGCGGCAGGTGATCATTCATGGTCAGGGTGAAGAGCATTTGGCTGTAATTGAAGATCAGCTCAAGAATCGATTCAAGCTGGATGTGGAATTTGTAACGCCAAAAATCCCTTACCGGGAAACGATCACGAAAGGTGTTCGGGCTCATTACAAACATAAGAAACAGTCGGGTGGAGCCGGACAGTTTGCGGAAGTGCATATGCTTATTGAACCGTACACTGAAGGCATGAGTACACCTGATGACCTCAAAGTTAGGGATGTACAGGAAATTGATCTCGATTGGGGCGGTAAGTTGGTCTTTCAAAACTGTATTGTAGGTGGAGTGATCGACAATCGGTTTATGCCGGCGATCATCAAAGGCGTGATGGAAAAAATGGAAAATGGCCCAATGAGTGGATGTCGTGCCCGCGATATTCGCGTTTCTGTCTATGATGGCTCCATGCACTCCGTAGATTCCAATGAAGCCGCCTTCAAAACAGCTGGACTCATGGCGTTCCGGGATGGATTTATGAAAGCAGCCCCCAAGTTAATGGAGCCTGTGTACGAGGTTGAAGTAACGGTTCCCTCCGAGCACATGGGGGATGTGATGAGCGACCTCAGCACCCGGCGGGGACAAATTCAGGGAATGGATGGAGAAGGTTCGATACAAAAGATAAAAGCGCATGTACCGCTGGAGGAGCTCGACCATTATTCAACCCGACTGAAGTCTATGACGCAGGGAAGTGCAACTTATACTCGCCAGTTTTCGCATTATGCCGCTGTGCCGCATGATGTACAAGAGCGGGTGATTGAGGCGAATTTGCAGGAGTGAGAACGTCCAACTTGCCTATGCCGGCAGGCAGGCATCGAGCAAGAAATATTGAATGGGTGCGTAATACGGCTCGCTGAGCCGTAAAGATGGATGGAAGATTTATGAACCTTGGCTGCCAACGTACATGTCCCTGTAAAATCAATGAACTGATTTTATGGTACCTCTTCAAAGAGGGATTTCTCTTTTACATTTGTTGATGTGGTTTTGAGATCTGAGTTTCGAATTACCTGGTAGTTAATTTCGAATAATTTTCCCTTTGAAGGGAGCCCGGTTCAGGGCTTTAGCTCTGAAGCAAAGGGATGTAGGTGCTGAATTCGATCACACTTTGCTGTCACTGAAAGAGATGAGCACTATTTCAACTCAAATAATTCAATTAAGTTTGAGTTCACAGCTTGAGTGTTTCCTTGGTTCAACTCTCCCAATTTCCCTAAAACAAGCTCTTTGTCAACAGTGGCAATTTTCGAAAGCCTTATGAGCGATTTCTTTTTAAGACCATTTCTATTTGATGGAGAAAGAACGATATCGGTATTTTCTTTCCATTTTAATTGAGTAGAAATAAAGCATAGCGTTACATCGAGGTCGTCGGAAATAAGCACCAAGGCCGGTCGGTTTTTTGCACCTGTAAGATCTGTGAAGGGGAACGGGACGAGAACGATGTCACCTTTCTTCATTGATATTTTTCTTTAAGATCTTCTACGGAATAAAGGACTTCTTCTTCCTCAAGAAAATCGAAGGAACCCGAACTTTCCGACAGCTTTTGGATGCCTCTTCTGAGTGTTTCTTCCTCATGCTTTTTTAAAATAAAAGAAGCAAAATCATCCACTTCCTGAATTTTATTCTGAGGAAGTTTAGATAAGGTATCAATGGTTTTATGGATAAGTTCTTTTTTAGTCATTTGATTCACCTCGGTTAAAATATAATAAATTTATGACCAGTTTATGTTTTGAATATCCAACATCGAGCAAGGAATATCGAAATAAGAACGTAGCGCGTCTCTCCATAGTCGCGTGTTTTTAACTTTCAGACGATGAAGTCTGTATTTCCTAATTTTGTCTGACCTAGTTTTCTTGATTCCTTCTACTATCGACTCTGGAGAGTCGATTTACATCAGTTGCTAAACTTGATTTACTGATTTTTAGCTCAATGGTATTTCATCAATTTGTATCTTTGAAGGAAATGAATTCATCAAAAAAGACGGATATTTATCAATGAGTGAATCTGAGAGTTCAAAAACCGGTATCCTTATCATGGCCCATGGTGGCGGAACTACCTGGAATTCTATGGTAAAAAAAGCAGCCACACCATTGATCGAAAAGCACCCGGTGGAGTTTGCCTGGGGGATGGCAAATTTTGTTTCGCTGCAAAAAGCGGTTCGAAAACTGGAGGCTAAAAAAGTGGACCGGATAATCGTAGTGCCGCTTTTCATATCAAAGCATAGCCCAATCTTTCGTCAGGCAGAATATCTTTTAGGACTTCGGGATGAACTGGCTGATCAACCTATGCCGGTTATGCATTACACAGATGAATTTGTGGAAGCTTCCGGTGTTGAGGTGAATGAGTCCCACTTCATGCATAATATGCTGTTTCCCCCAACTTTAAACCAAATTGAAGTTAACGTACCGGTGCAGTTTACAGATGCCTTGGATGATCATCCTTCAGTGGCAGCTATTTTAAGAGATCGAATTTTAGCGTTGAGTGAGGATCCTTCAAATGAAACCATTGTACTTGCGGCTCATGGTCCGAATGGGGAGGAGGACAATACCGGATGGGTGCAAAGCATGGAATCGTTGGCGGCTCAGGTTCAGCAGAAACAAAAAGAGGAAGGACTTCCAGCCTTCAGAAATATCAATGCACTCACCGTGCGGGATGATGCCCCGGAAGACATTCACGAGCAAGCTAAACAACATCTCAGGGCTATTGTCCGCCAGGGGAATATTTCAGGAGGGGTGATCGTGATCCCGGTTTTTCTATCGCCGGGCGGCAGAGAAAAATCGATAGCTCAGCGCCTGGAAGGGTTGGATTTTAAATGGAGTGGGGAAACCTTGTTGCCTGATTCAAGATTGTCCGATTTTCTCAGGGATTCTGTCACGGATGCACTTCTTGAGCCTGAATTGTGATTAATTCAGAGCAATAAATTTTCTACCTATTCCGGTTAACTGCCAAGTGCATTTCTGAAACTTAGCTCACCTGAAAATTCACAGGACCTTCACAAGGATTTATTACAGTAAAGTTGCACCTTGTAGTAATCCGAAGAGAGGAGGTACATTATGAAGCAGTTATTGATTCTTGGAGCAGGAACAGCTGGAACGATGATGCTCAATAAACTCAGCAGAGCTCTTGATCCCAAAGACTGGCAATTAACGATCATTGATAAAGATCCTAATCATATCTACCAACCGGGACTTCTCTTTATCCCGTTTGGAATGTATTCGGTAGATGATATCATAAAACCCAAATCTGATTTCTTCCCTGGAAAGGCTAAGGTCATTTTTTCTGAGATGAAAGTGATAAAGCCTGTGAAGCAGCAAGTCGAGTTGGAAAACGGAGACATTCTACATTACGACTTCCTGATTCTTGCAACGGGATCAGAGATCAGACCCGATGAAATAGAAGGTATGACAGAGGACTTATGGCGTAAATCGATCTTTGATTTTTACACTATAGAAGGAGCCGTAGCACTCCAAAATTATTTGGATAAATGGGAAGGCGGGAAAATGGTAATTAATATTGCCGAAATGCCCATCAAGTGCCCGGTAGCTCCCCTCGAATTCACGTTCCTTGCAGACGATTACTTTCGAAAGAAAGGAATTCGAGAAAAAGTTGAAATATCCTTTGTTACCCCATTAGATGCTGCATTCACCAAGCCTATTGCGGCCAGAGAACTGGGAGGTTTCCTGAAAAACAGAGGTGTTAAGGTTGTCACAGATTTCAACATTGGGCGGGTAGATAACGAAGAAAAGAAAATCGTATCGTGGGATGAAAGAGAGGTCGATTTTGATCTTCTGGTAACCATTCCCACCAATATGGGAAATGATGTAATAAAACGAAGCGGAATGGGCGATGAACTAAATTTCGTGCCCACTGATAAGCATACACTCCAATCCAAAGAGTGGCCTAATATTTTCGTGATCGGAGATGCAACCGATCTCCCATCATCAAAGGCGGGATCTGTTGCTCACTTTGAAAGCGAAATACTTTTTGAAAACCTGATGGCTGCTATCAATGGAGAGGAACTTTCTGCAAGCTTTGACGGTCATGCAAACTGCTTTATTGAATCTGGTGACGGTAAAGGATTGCTTATCGACTTTAATTACGATACAGAACCTTTACCCGGTAAATTTCCGATTCCAAAAGTAGGGCCATTCTCACTGCTGAAAGAAACCCGGATGAATCATTTAGGAAAATTGGGATTCAAATGGGTGTACTGGAACTTGTTATTGAAAGGCAAAGATCTGCCGATGGAATCCAGTATGTCAATGGCTGGGAAAGTATTCCCGGAAGAAATACCAGCATAAACCTTGATAAACAAAATCATAGAACCATGACAACAGAAAAAATCGCTGACAGACAAATAGAATTCGATGAGGATGGTTTTTTGGCAAATCGAGAAGATTGGACAGAAGAACTTGCTCAGGAACTGGCTTACATGGAGGATGTAGGTCAACTTACCGATAAACACTGGAAGGTAATCCGCTTCATGCAGGCAGAATATGATGAGAAAGGTGATGCGCCTTCCATCAGAAAGCTAAACAAGGAAAGTGGTGTTTCTACCAAGGAACTGTATCAACTGTTTCCTAAAGGACCGGCTAAAAAAGCAGCCAAAATAGCCGGACTTCCAAAACCTAAAGGTTGCATCTAACAGGAGGTCATTATGACGAATCTTAACGCTGAAACTGCCTATGCAGGAGCTACAGCTTCAGAAGCTCCCAAGCCAATCGAAAAGGTCTCAATAATTATTTCCAAAGGTTCCCTCGATGGAGTGTATCCCGGGCTGATTATGGCCAATGGAGCCCGAATGGAAGGAATTGAGGCGACACTTTTCTTTACATTTTTTGGTCTCGAAGCAGTGATTAACAAACGTATGGACGAATTGAAAGTCTCTACTGTTGGGAATCCGGCTATGCATATCCCAACTATGATAGGAGGTTTGCCCGGAATGTCATCTTTTGCTACCAAAAAAATGAAAGATGAGATGGAAAAGCTGGACATTCCTCCCGTGCGGGAGTTTATAGAAATGATTCATGATACCGGAGCTGAGATCTATGTTTGTAAAGCTACGGTTGATATGTTTGGCCTCGAAGAGGACGATTTTTGCGAAGAGGTGGACGGTATCATCAATGTAGGTACATTCTATGAGAAGTCTGCCGGCGCTGAAATCATCTTTACCTAAGGGATTCGATATACCGAATATATCGTTCCGGAAGTGAGAAAGGCCTTTCCCCGGGTACAGGTGGAAAACGTGGAACTACCAATGTATCGGGAGGTAGAGGTCGCATGTCGGGATTCCATGCAAAGCCCTCAAGCTTTCGATCTTTAAGTCCTGGAAATTCTTCAAAAAAGTAGCCATCATTTTTTCCTGCAACTACTCGGCTCAGGCTGCCATTTTTAAAATACATGGTAGTTTCAGGCGAAGCATATTCAACGGCCCCATCAGGCTCATCATTGGCATTTTTTGTGTGATACAGAACCTGACTGTTTGGGTGTATCCTGATCCTGGAAATATTTCCTTGTTCGAAATAGGCTGTAAGTGTATCCCCTTTTATTTGATGAAGCCGGCCGGTGGCACTGTCTTCCTGAACAGCAATGGTTTTATGAAATGAATGAAGACGCCTCACTTCATTACTGTCCATTTGAACGGTGATATAGGGCCCGGTGAGTTGTATGTTTTCATGCCAGGCTATTGGATTTGAGATCAGTTCGAAGATCTCTGTGGATGAATTATAAAGCAAAGTGTCGGAAACAGAAGAAAATTCAGGAGCCCAAACCCGCACATTATCAAAAGCCCGTATATAGTTAACGGTATCCTGATCCAGCATGAGAAGCTGATCGGAGTTGATGTGCATGGTATCAGTTGTATCAGAACTTATGCGTCGCAAATATGCGTTTCCATCTACAAAACGGCGACCGGTTGAATCTGCTTCAAGGTAATCTCCGGTAAGGATTGCATTATTGGAACTGTCTGCCACAAATAAGTTACTGTACAACTGGAGGTCATTGCTTTCCCGATTGATGAAAAGGCTGTCCCCTTCAGCATATTGAGCAGAATCAACCAATTGCACATTTCCGCGGAAAATGGCACTGTCTTGTCGTTGAAAATAGGCGCCCCGTTGAGCTACTAACGTACCTTCATTGTCTTCCAGGCGGATTCCATCTTCAAAAAAGGCTTCTTTCGTAAAGAAATTATAGTCTACTTTATTGCCGAAAAGGGTGGTATTGTCCTGCAAAATTATCACTCTTCCCCGAAGCAGGCTTAGGTCGCGATCGGTATAATAATAAAGCGTATCGGACCATATCCTTTCGTCAGGTGTGTCGATCTGAATGTTTCCAAAGGCGCGCATTTCATTGGTATTGATAAAACGCCAGGCACTGTCGCAAACCATCACGATATTCCCGGTTGAAAGACGCGCATCATACAATTTCTGAATTTGCTGTCCATCAACGATGGCACCCTTAGCCCGGCTGAAAGATTCAATATTGATGACATTCTGTGCGAATGATGAAGCACTAAAAAAAAGCCCGAAGATGAAGATTATTAAAAATCTGAAGGGAATATGGGGAGGATGGGATTTTTGCATAGAGGAATATAGCATTCCAATCGGTCAGAATTAACTAATCAATGACGGCTCTTCCACCGCCCTCGTTAAGGGTGTAGTTGGTAAGATCGGAATTCCCAAAAAAACCGTTGGCTGCTATACTATCAGGGGGAGAAATAAAGATGACAAATTCAGGAGTACTAACCCGGTCTCGCTCACGCTCCCATTTCAGGTAATCTGAGCGCAGAATCTTTCCTTCTTTGGCACGGACTTCCACATTTCCAAATAATTCAAACTCCATGAGTTCGGGACGATGTACTGCGCTGTCGGCATCAACAATGGTTTCAGGATTTCCTTCTTTATCAAAGATCTCAATATAAACGGGGCCGGAAATGCGGGTGAGGTTACGTTGTTCATTTTTTATACTGGCGGCATAACTTCCTTTAAGGCGCAGTTTTAGATGGCCTTCTTCCAGAATCTCCATATTCACATCCCAGCTTTCGGTAGTGGTGAACAGCGAATCGCTAAGGGCTTCCTGAACTTGTTGATTCTCAAATTCAGTCAACTCTCCGCATGCTGAGCCAAGTATCAGAATAAATGGAAATAAAAAGATGCGGAGAGAGCATTTCATGTGCAGGATAATTCTTTAGGTTGAAAACGCCGAATGAATCCCAATTCGTTTAAAGGGTGCCAAAATAGCGATCACCGGCATCTCCAAGTCCGGGAACTATAAAAGCATCATCATTGAGTCGTTCATCTACTGCAGCGGTGATGATTGGGACATCCGGGTGATCGTCATGGATCCTTTTTATGCCTTCCGGTGCGCAGATCAGCGAAACAAATCGAATATTATCGGCTCCGTTCTCTTTAAGGAAATTTATGGCGTGGCTTCCGGTGCCACCGGTTGCAAGCATAGGATCTACCACTAAAGTGTAAGCCCCTTTTAGTCCGCCGGGAAAGTTGTGATAGTAATTTACAGGTTGATGAGTTTTTTCATCTCTGTAAACCCCAATATGGCCGACTTTGGCATCGGGCATAAAGCTGATGATACCATCTACCAGGCTAAGACCTGCACGTAAAATGGGGATTACAAAAACTTCGGCACCGGGAGTATACCCCTTCGTTTTTTGAAGGGGTGTTTCTACTTCAATCTCGTTCAGCGGAAGTTTTTCCAAAGCACGGTAGGCTAATACCGTGCCTATGGTTCCCATCGCACGCCTGAAGGGAGCGGTATCCGTATTCTTATCCCGAAGGATACTCAGATACCGCTTTACTACGGGATGTTCTACTTCAATAACTTCTTTCATAATATGAAATTAGGAGTTCTGAGCTTCGAGCTCTTCCATTTTGTTGAAGTATTTTTTACTTGCTACTGCTACAGAACCGGATAAGGCAAACAGTGCAATGATGTTAGGGAAAGTCATCAAGCCAAGTGCGATGTCTCCAATAGCCCATACGGTTGCCAAAGGAAAAATTGCCCCGATAAAATGCATTACAAGATATACCACTTTATAATAAATGATCGACTTGTCGCCGGCCAGGTATTGTATAGAACGGTCTCCATAATAACTCCAACTAATAGCTGTAGAAATTCCAAATAGAAGCACACAAATGGTCACGATCATTTGCCCGCCCGGGAAAAGTGCTGATAACCCTTTCTCGAAGGCAAGGGATGTCAATGGAGCTCCATTCTCTGCTATACTGGTATATAAAGTTTCAACTTCGTTGCCATCTTCATCAATTATAACGGCCGTGCCTTCTGAGATATCAATGCTTCCTGTGAACGGTGCTGTTCGTGCTTCATCTGAAAAGAAAGTTCCGGTTGAGGCATCATTTCTCTCAACATATCCGTCAATGGCTTCACCGTCAACAATAGAAAGTATAGTATCACCTTCTTCATTCATTACATACGTATTTTCGACCGTTACAGGGTCGAAAACTACATCATGGCGTTCTTGCCATACATTGGTACTTACAATTACCAAACCGGTCATCGTACAGATAAGGATCGTGTCAATAAATGGTTCTAAAAGCGCGACTACACCCTCGCGAACCGGCTCTTCTGTTTTGGCTGCACCGTGAGCAATAGGGGCAGAACCTTGCCCTGCTTCATTCGAAAATAAACCTCTTTTGATACCCCATACCAAAGTGGTCAAAAATCCTCCGGTTACCACTCCAAGTACTCCGGCTTCGGGGGTGAAAGCCGTTACAAATATTGTTTTGAAGGCGGGAATAACATCACCGGCATTTATGAACAATATTGTTAAAGCACCAAGCACATATATAATAGCCATGAGGGGCATTAAGCGTGCAGTTACCTGTCCAATTCTTTTGATTCCACCAATTATAACAACCCCAACAACGGAAGCGGTAACAAGTCCGGTGATCCAGACAGGAACCAGGAATGTTGAGTACATCGTGTCTGCAACGGTATTTGCTTGTACGGCATTACCGGTTAAAAAAGAACATATTACGGCCATAGAAGCAAAGAAAACAGCGAGCCATTTCCAGTTCGGTCCTAATCCTTTTTCGATGTAATACATAGGACCGCCTGAAACAGAACCATCGGCATTTTGGATCCGATATTTTACGGCAAGCGTACATTCTGTGTACTTGATCGCCATCCCAAAGAAGGCGGTTACCCACATCCAGAACAACGCTCCGGGCCCACCGTAGTGAATAGCAATGGCTACCCCGGCGATGTTACCGATACCCACAGTAGCCGAGAGTGCCGTTGTTAAAGCCTGAAAATGGTTAACATCACCTGTGTCATCCGGGTTATCATAAACTCCCATTACTGATTTCACACCATGGGTAAACCGACGTAACTGAACAAAACCAAGTCGCAGTGTGATAAAAATTCCAAATCCCAATAACACTACCACCATGAATGGGAACTTCTCAGGTGTTGACCAAACTAAGTTGTTTAGCCAATTAACGACATTCTCAAATACTTCCATAAATCAAATTTTAAGGTTAAGGTATTTATGTAAAGGCAGGCTGAAAGTAAAAAACATTTGGGAATATTGAAGAATAACATTCCATGTGAATATAAAAAACTGAAAATGCCTACAGTTTTCGCTCAGGATAATACAAAATTAGAGCTGAATACCCGATGTGAGTATTTAAAAGATGTCGGTAAATATCATCGAAAAGGCTAATTTACGGTGAGGCTTGGGGATTACATCCTTTAAAGGTTTTAATGAACGATTTTTAAAAAGCTTTGTTTTCTAAGTAGTATTTTCAAAAAGCAAGACTAAAATTAAACTTTAGATTTATGACTAAAGCAGACATTGTAGATGTAATATCTTCTTCTGTGGGATTAACCAAAGTTGAGACCGAAGCTGTGGTAAACGGATTTATGGAAACAGTGATCGATGCCATGAAAAGAGGAGAAAATATTGAATTGCGAGGTTTCGGCAGTTTTAAGGTAGTAAAACGTGCCCAGCGTGTCGCCCGGAATCCAAAGACGAATGAAGAAGTTATAGTACCGGAGCAGTTTGTGCCGGTGTTAAAAATGTCCAAAGATTTTAAGGAAGCAGTGAACGAAGCGCAGATGACAGAAAAATGATTTAGAAAACGGGGCAAAACTTCTTATTTTTGCAACCGTTCGAACAACAGTAATTTATTTTAAACACAGTAGGTGAGTATTTATGCCAAGTGGTAAAAAGAGAAAGCGCTCTAAAATTGCAAAGCACAAACGTAAAAAGCGTCTGAGAAAAAACAGACACAAGAAGAAAAAGTAAGATTTTTCACAAGAATTTAAGGCTCCGGTTTCGGGGCCTTTTTTGTTTGCCCTGTCTTGTCTTGATCTCTATAAAAAAGCAATTCTAATAAAAAAAGAATTGCTTTTTAATTTGAGGAATAGTATTTCTTAAACATGCAGTTATATATCTAAATATCATAGAGCTGCGATAAGAGGTACAAATTAGAGCTAATAATTAAAGGCAAGAGTTATGATTAAAAAGGGGAAAATTGCCATATCCATAATTTTGTTTTTCGGGTTATCAAGTACAATACGGGGACAAGTTCATATCAATGAGATTCGTTCTGATGACAGTGGTACTGATGATATAGAGTTTATTGAACTCGTGGGATTATCAGGCACAAACCTGACTGACTATCAATTGAAATTTTACAACGGTTCCTCTACTGTTGATGGAGCAGTTTGGACACACACCATAGGCACGTTTACCATTCCTGATGATGGAATTACAGACTCAGGTAGCAATTCTATCGGTTTTTATGTGCTTTCTTTAAATGATTCCGTGCTTGCAAATACAGATGAAACGATATCAGATGAGCTTCAAAATGGCCCTGATGGTTTGATCTTATTTAATGCGGAAGGAAATATTATAGATGCGGTAGCTTGGGATGGGGCAGGAGATCTGACAGACGATGATCCGGGCACAGTAACCACATCAGGTGTAACATCGGCTGACAATTACTTACATGTAACTGCCAATGATGATTCAGGTGATAATAGCTTACAGGCTCCTGATGATGTAATTGGAGATGATGGTTCAGGCTGGACCATTGCAACTGCTACAATTGGATCTATAAATAGCGGACAGACAAGTGGATCAGTGGTTTTGGAAGCATCAGTAAAAGCTGAACCTGCAAATCACGTAACTACTTTTACTGCTACCGGGGAAGTCAACTCAATAAGTTTGTCATGGTCTGACGCAACTGGCTCGCCGGCACCGGATGCCTATCTAATCAAGATTAGTGAAAGTGGATATGGTTCTATTAGCATGCCAATAGATGAGAATGCCGAAACTAACGATACGGATCTGTCTGATGGTTCAGGTGTACTAAATATTGCTCAGGGTACAGAGTCATCTTCACTTACAGGTCTTAGTGAATCCACTACCTACTACTTCAAGATATTTCCATATACCAATACCGGCTCTGATATCGATTATAAAACTGATGGTACTATTCCTGAGGATACGGCAACTACATTAATAACACCTGATATTGTTTTGAATGAAATCTTAGCCGACCCCGCCGGGGATGCTAATGGAGATGGAACAACAGATACTGGCGATGATGAATTTCTTGAGTTTGTAAATACTGGCAATTCTAATTTAGATATTAGTAACTGGACCATTGAAGATGCTTTGAACACCACGCACACTTTTGATGATCCTACAATATTGAAGCCTATGCAAGCGATAGTTGTGTTTGGCGGTGGAACACCTACTGGTGATTTTGGAGGATCTATGACACAGACAGCAGGCAGCCTCAGTTTAAATAACGGAGGTGACGACTTAATTTTAAAGAATGATTCCGGTGTTGAGATTATTAATTACACTTATGGTGGCGCGACTGACCAATCCGAAACCAGGAGTCCAGATCTAACGGGTGACTTTGCTAACCATACATCAGCCGATACTGACGATGGTTCTGCTTTCTCTCCCGGCACCCGAATTGACGGTTCTACCTTCCAGCCTTCCGTTGAAATTACCGGTTCTGAGGGATGGAGAATTTTATCAACACCAACAGCAAGCAGTACTTATGATGACTTGTTGGGAGATATTTGGACGCAGGGTATTGCAACAGGAGCAGATGCTACTGAAGGAACTGCAAATGTTCAGGTTTTTAATGGCTCTTCCTTTTCCGGAATTAGTGACATGGGTACAACCATGATAGTTGGAAATGGTTTCATTGTATATATGTATAGCGATGATGACTACACAGAAAGTGTCGCAGATGCGGGTTTCCCTAAAACTCTTGAAATATTTGCAGTACCTAATTCAGGTGCTGTAAGTCCAGCCCTTAATAGTGGGGCAGAAGCCTGGACTTTGGTTGGCAACCCCTATTATTCTACGATCGACTGGGATGAAGTGCTTTTGAATAGTGGTACTAATCAATTAAGTGGCACTGTTTATGTATACGATCACAGTTATGGAACACCATCTGGAGATGATGTAGCGGCAAACGGATCAGCCGGAAGTTACCGCGTCTGGAATGGTTCCGCAGGCTCACTTACAGATGGATTGATTGCTCCATTTCAAGGTTTCTGGATTCAAAATGCCGTAGGCGCCACTTCAGAGTCTTTTGAAATTAATGAAGACGACAAAACAACCGGTGGCACCTTCTACAAAAAATCAGACGAATCCATTTCCATAAAACTGCGCGGAGAAATGGAGAACATGTACAATGAGTCGTTCTTGTCTTTTACCGGGAACGGAGAAGTAGCCAAGGATAATTATGACGGGCTCAAACTGTCACCGCTTGACTTCCGTTCGTACCTAAGTGTGGCCAGTGTCACTGGTGATACGAAAATGGACATCAATAACCTGCCCAAGATTTTTGAAAATGAACTCTCCATCCCGGTTTCTGTAGAGGCGTATTCGGCCGATACCGAACGCGGAAGTTGGGTGAGCCGGGGAGGAGAGGTCACCTTAACCTGGCCGGAAATGAAAAACCTACCCGACGAATGGAGTATCACACTAAACGATTCTAAAACGGGGGCCGTGGTTAATATGAGAACCACTGAAGAGTATGTGTTTGATCTTTCAGAAACACAGAAAGCTAAAACCGGGCCTGTGATGACTATTTTTAATCCCCAACCTCCACAAGTAGAACGCATAGCAAAAAAAGGAGTAGGGGCACGGTTTACTATTACAATCGGTGCAAATTCTTCGGTAAACAACGAGATAGGTGATAGTCCTGAAGCTTTCGCTCTTGAGCAGAACTATCCGAACCCGTTCAACCCGACAACCAGCATTCAGTACAGCCTTGCCCATGCGGGCGAAGTGCAGCTGGATATCTATAACGTGATGGGGCAACAGGTAGAAACGCTGGTAAGCGGAGTGAAGTCCGCCGGCAACTATCGGGTAAGCTGGGATGCGGCTGACATGGCCAGTGGTATTTACTACTACCGCCTGAAGGCCGGCAAGCAGGTAGTGACCCGTCAAATGACTCTCATCAAATAAATAAATGTTCATTAGCGATCAGCTCTCAGGTTTCAGCTTTCAGTTGATAACAAAAGAACTGAAAGCTGATTGCTGACGGCCGAATGCTCAAAACTCAAGATTATGAAAACATTGATATATATAGTTCTTGCGATCACATTCACAGTATTGTTAACCACAGTAGTTCTGGCTCAACACCCTCCTGGTTTGCCGTCCACTGCACCAAGTCAGGCTCCTATTGACGGCGGATTAGGACTGTTGGCGGCAGCGGGAGGCGGATATGCTCTCAAAAAATTAAGAGATCGCAAGCAAGTGGAATAAACCGAAGTGAATACTCTTGGTGGCCTGTTAAATGATTTCAAAAGAAAAAAAACGATGGATAAAATTGCTATCATCTCTGTATGAAAATAGCACTTGTACAACAATCTTGTTCTGAAACTAAAACTGGAAACCTTGCAAAAGGTATGCAAGCTGCACGACAAGCTGCTGAAAATGGAGCGAAGATCATCTGTTTTGCAGAACTTGCTTTCGAGCCGTTCTATCCTCAACACACCGATCCGAAAGATCCTGAATCTTTGGCTGAACCTATTCCTGGTCCGGTAACGGAATCTTTTTCTAAGATAGCCCGTGAATTTGGGGTGGTCATTATCCTGAATTTATATGAAAAAGACGGGGGAGCGCTTTACGACAGTTCGCCCGTAATAAATAGCGATGGCGAAATTCTTGGTACCACCAGAATGATTCACATCACAGAATATGCTTGTTTTCATGAACAGCAATATTATACGCCCGGAAATAATGGAGCACCCGTTTATAATACTCCTTTTGGAAAGATTGGGGTGGCGATCTGTTATGATCGCCATTATCCGGAATATATGAGGGCATTGGCGGTATCCGGAGCTGAGATCGTGTTCATTCCTCAGGCGGGCTCGGTGGGAGAATGGCCCGAGGGATTGTACGAAGCGGAAGTAAGAACGGCCGCCTTTCAGAATGGATATTTCGCAGCGCTCTGCAATCGGGTGGGCAAAGAACCGAAGCTCACTTTTGCAGGAGAATCATTTGTTTGTGATCCTGAGGGTAAGGTGATAGCCAGGGCAGGTAAAGGTACCGAGGAGATATTATATTGCGATATTGATCTCAATAAAATAGAACACTCACACGCTAAAAGATTATTCCTGAGAGACCGTCGCCCGGATTTGTACAAGGATTGGATTTCATAAATATTCAGAATCAAAATTTGGGATTTTGCTATTAGATATTGGTTATTGAATATTCCATCACGCTGTTTATCTTCACTCGAAAATAAGTTCGCAATATCTCATGCCTGATACGCTTAAAGAAGTACAGCTTCGCACCAAAGGAATTTTACCGGTTCAAAAACTTCACCTCTTGAAAGAGTTGGGAATCATCACTTCCCATGAAAAGTATCCGATTCAAGACGACCAATTTCAGCCCAATTCTATTGACCTGAGACTGGGAGAAGTTGCATACAGGGTACGATGCAGTTTTTTGCCCGAAAATGAAACGGTAGAAGAGAAAGTGAAAAGGCTAAAAATGTATGAAGTCCCAATAACTGAGGGGGCGGTCCTTGAAGAAAATTGTGTGTATATCATTCCCTTATTGGAAAGTTTGAATATGCCGGAATCGAATCATACGGTGCAAAAAGGACTCTTCAATGGGAATGAGAAATTCAGTGAAGTTAAATTGGGAAGCGTTGAGCCTCTTTCAGCTAAAGCAAATCCCAAGAGTTCAACAGGCAGGTTGGACGTATTTACCAGGGTGATTACCGACTATTCTCACCGCTTCGAGGAGATAAATCCGGGTTACAAAGGCGGATTGTATTTAGAAGTGGTTCCAAAATCATTCTCTATTAAAGTGAAAACCAGCCAACGGTTAAATCAGCTTCGGGTGCGGCATGGTTTTGAAGTACTCTCTGATCAGGATTTACTGCGTGTTCACAGTGCCGACCCACTATTATTTGATGAAGATCTGAAGCCTGTATCCATGGAAAAGATAAAGGTAAAACAAGGGCTTTTTATGAGTGTGAACCTGAAAGGGAAAAAAGGGGAAGTGATCGGGTATAAAGCCAAAAAACACAATAATTTTATTGATCTGGATAAGATCGCTCATTATGCAGTGAATGAATTTTGGGAGCCGATTTATGCACAGCCTCACGATCAGTTAATCTTAGAACCGGAAGCTTTTTACATCTTTGCATCCAAGGAAAGGATTCGGGTTCCTGCCCATCTCGCCTGTGAAATGATGGCGTATGACACCGGATCAGGTGAACTTCGTACACATTATGCCGGGTTCTTTGACAGTGGATTTGGTGGATCTATTGATGATAAAGGAGCACGGGCAGTACTTGAGGTACGTTCCCACGATGTTCCGTTTATGATCGAAGACGGACAAACCATGTTCAGCATGCAATTTGAACCTAATGCCGAGCGGCCAGAGTTTGTATATGGCGACGAGATAGAAAGCAACTATCAGGGACAAGATCTTAAGCTCGGGAAACATTTTCGACAATAAAGATGGGACGATTTAAGGTTTCAAAGTGTATCTGTCACAAGCGGCACTTTTCAGAGATCAAAGAGTACGCCGAAGAAAATGGATACCAAACGGTGGAGGAACTCCAAGCCGATAAATTTTGCAGTTGCAGCTGCGGTCTTTGTATTCCCTACATCGAATTGATGCTAAAAACCGGCGAAACCGAATTCGAACCGGGCGCACATTACAGGAACATCGAACATTCAACATCGGACAAGGAACACTGAAGTTTGTAATGATTCTTCGTTTGACAGCTGGAATCCGTCTGAAGAATTTGTTGATTCCGAAATGATTAGTCTATCCCGGCACAGATTGAACGGGCAAACTTCTATGTGCAGGAAGCAGGAGCTTGGGAAAGAGTTTAGTGGGAGCCTGGAAATGAGATTTAAACAAAACGCACTCTGCGAAACCTTTGTTTCCTTTGCGGTTATATAACAATGTAGATCATGGATAATATCTTTTACACAGATCCAAAAAACATCATCGGGAATCAATTGGAGCTCACTGACCAGGAAGCACGTCATGCTGCTAAAGTGTTGCGATTTGAAGCGGGTGATGAACTCTACGCTTCTGATGGGAGGGGAAATTTGTATAAAACTACGGTTCGCTCTGCTTCGAAAAATTTAGTACAGGCCGAGATTCAGGAAACCTATCCCCATCCGGAACCCGATATTAAAAAAGTGCTGGCATTCGGAGCTATCAAAAAGCGAGACCGGCTGGAGTTCGCAGTTGAAAAAGCAGTGGAACTGGATTCGTGGCAGATCTGCATTTTTGATGCCGATCATTCCGAACGTTCCCGCATTAATGAAGATCGATTGAAGTCTATAGCGCTAAGTGCTTTCAAACAAAGTAAGCGAAGATGGTTGCCCGAAATTGTAATCCTGAATTCTTTGGATGAAGTTTTGGAACATTACAAAGATCATCATTTAATAACAGCACATGTCCCCGAAGTTCCGGCTCAACCCAAAGCTTTTCAACAAAGAGAAAATTTGTTATTAGTTGGTCCTGAAGGGGGATTTTCGGATCGGGAGATTGAACTATGCAAAGCGAGAAAATCAGAATTTATATCTCTGGGGAAAAACCGTTTGCGAGCTGAAACGGCCGTGGCTGCCATGCTTAGTCAGTATCTCTTCCAGGTCTAAATCTCAAGCTCTGAAGGAGCATAAAACAATTCATCCTCCATGCTGCAGATCTATCGGAGCTAAGTTCAACTTAGTAGGAAGCAGGAGCCTGCCTTTGTCGGCAGACAGGCTTGGGAACGAGATGAAAAAAGCACAAATCACCTCAGTCTCAAGTTATTCCCAATGGCTTTAAAAAAGGGAGTGTAGGGTACGGAACTCATGATTTTCAGGTCCTGTATAAAGGAGCTGTCTTCACCCAAGAACCGGAAAAGCTCATCCAGAGAATTCTTCTTATAAAGTGATCTGAAGACACGCAGGCTTTCTTCGGTAGAATTGGCCAATATATGTAGCAGTAGCAGGTCGTAATACCGATATTTGAATTTTGACGGTTGCGGAGGAATTGGATCCTTTCCTTGAATGATATTTTGAGCCAGTTTCTGTGTATAGTCCTGTATTCTGGTGAAGGTATATCCGGTGCTTGGCTTGGTTTGGCCTCCGACCGCTCCAAGGTTGATAATGTTGTTTTCATAAAATGGCACATGGGGACGGTCTTCCATGGGGATTTCACCATATTCCTTTCTCCCAATTTCATAATGCTCTTTATCCAGCCCATAATTATGGTAGAGATAGTGCCGGATCTTCTGCTTGTATCGCTTTTTATCCAAAGGTTCTTTGGAAAAGACGGTGAACTCGAGCAATGCCTTGTTATCTGCATAGGGTAATACATACATAAAACCCACACCTGGAGAAAACTCATTATCAAAATCCATGATGGTGAACGTTTCCGGATCGAACATAGACTCGTGAGTGTGAACTTCCCATCCAAGGAAGTGCTGTATCAATTGATACTTGATCTGACTTCGGTCAAGGTTTTTAGGTTTAAGAACACTCTGAAAGATATAGTTTGCAAGATACGTATCCCCATTCTTGGTCAACAAAACCGCTTTATTCTTGTTCGCAGAAAAATCAAGGATATTCTCTTCCAGAAGGTCAAAATTACTATGCTTCTTTAGTTCTCTCAAAACATATTCCCGGAAATCTCCGCTTCGGATACAGTGATAGGTGTATTCATTCAAATATCGGAATGTGCTGTAGTCTAGTACGGAAACCCACGTCTTCTTCCACCTTTTATATATGATCTCTTTGAAAGGAGGTTCGCGGTTGGTCCAAAAGCACCAGGTTTTATCGTTGTGGGGCGCAAAGGTTGAATCAACAACCAACACTTCACCCTGATAACCCCCGCGAGCGAGATACCAGGCCAAACTTAACCCGGATAATCCACCGCCTGCAATAATGAGATCATATTTTGCTTCAATTTTCAACGATCAAGCCTCCGGTAGAATCTTGCAAATGACCTCTGGGTTTTAAAAATTTTTTTCATGATTAGTAGGGACGAGGACTTAGCTTCGCCACAGGTATTGATTATATTCCATCGAAATGAAAAAGCAAAATAAAAGTATGATTGATTTAAGGAGCGACACGATTACCCGTCCAACCAGCAAGATGCTTGATGCCATGATGCAGGCTCATGTCGGTGACGATGTGTTCGGAGAAGATGAAACCGTGAATGCCTTTC
Source organism: Gracilimonas tropica DSM 19535 (assembly GCF_000375425.1). Taxonomy (GTDB): domain Bacteria; phylum Bacteroidota; class Rhodothermia; order Balneolales; family Balneolaceae; genus Gracilimonas; species Gracilimonas tropica. Next base: position 212,919 of record NZ_AQXG01000001.1, read on the forward strand.
AGGAGAAAGTGGCGAGGATGTTTGGCATGGAAGCAGGGCTGTTTGTTCCAAGCGGTACGATGAGTAATCAATTGGGAGTGAAGGTGTTGACTGAGCCCGGTGATGAGATACTGATCGATGAAAAAGGGCATATTTTTAATTATGAAACCGGAGCGGCTTCGTCGCTATCTGGCGTACAAGTTCGCACGCTGAATGGCAAGGATGGGAAATTAGACACCGATGCCCTTCAACATACAAAAAGAGGACATTTTGACTGGGAACCACGTACTAAAGTCATCTGTCTGGAAAACTCAACCAACAAAGGTGGGGGCGTGTGTTATTCGGAAGATGAGCTGAAATCGATCAAAGCATTTGCAGATCAGGAGGAGCTGTTCGTTCATTTGGATGGAGCACGTATTTGGAATGCAATAACCGCTACGGATATCGAAGCTGAGTTTTTTGGTGAAATTGCTGATACTATTTCGGTTTGCTTTTCCAAGGGTTTGGGAGCTCCGGTGGGCTCTATGTTGCTTTCTTCCAAGGAGCGAATTGCCAAGGCTCGTCGGTTCCGTAAGATGTGGGGAGGAGGAATGAGACAAGTAGGATTATTGGCTGCAGCCGCTGATTATGCGCTGGAAAATAATTGGGAGAAGCTTGCAGAAGATCACCGGCGGGCTCGGGAAGTAGCTCAGGTCATTTTTGATAGCAAAGAACTCGCCGTGGATATGAATAAGCTGCAAACCAATATCCTCATATTCGATGCGGTGAACGAATCAGCAGAACAGGTACTTGAACAGCTTGCTGAAAATGGTATTCGTATGATACAGTTTGGCCCAAACACCATCCGGGCGACTTTCCATTTCGAAATTTCAGATGAGGATGTAGAAGTGGTAAAAGAGGTATTGGCTGAGATTGGGAAATGATCAATAAATATGTGGCAGGACTGCCATGAAAGCAAATATTCAAGGTAATTTGTAACCTGCCACAAAAAAAAGCGTGTCAGTATTTAAACCTTAAAAACCTGATCTGTCATGAAAAAACCATTCTTACTTTTCTCGATACTTACCGTCGGCTTAGCGTTATCCGCAAGCATATTTAATCCGGAGTCTTCGGATACCGAGGCCATTAAAAAAGTACTTTTGACGGGTTATGTGCACGGAGCCTTCAATGAACTCGATCCTGAAGCAATGGCCAATACTTTTCATAAAGACTTTGCGATCTTTTCTGCCAAGGGAGAAGAGATCAGCCGGTATCCTATTTCCAGTTGGATAGAAAGCACCAAGAAGCGTAAGAACAATCCCAATTTTGATCCGAAAAAGAATGTGTGGGATCCTAAATTTGTGAATATCAGCGTGACCGGAAATGCAGCTTCCGTGACATTGGAATTATATCATCGGGATAAACACATTTACACCGACTATTTATCGCTCCTGAAATTTGACAGCGGCTGGAAAGTAGTAGCTAAGGTGTATCATCAGCATTCATAATTTTTACGACCCTGTTACCAATTACTTTTGTATGAGGCTTTTAGTTCAGATGTCCCGACTTACAATTGCCTGCGTGTTAAATCATTACAGGCCGATTAAGTAAAATACAGTATTTCATGAATTCAGAATGGTTTGTATATATGATTCGCTGCACCAATGGAAGCATTTATACCGGATGCACCAATAATCTGATTCGTCGCTGGAAGCAACATGTGCAGGGCAAGGGGGCTAAATACCTGAAGGCGCATACACCCAAAGAAGTTGTTTTTGTAGAGCATCATGCAAATCAATCTGAAGCGTGCAGCAGGGAATATGAGATCAAGCAGTTTTCTAAACAGGATAAAGAAGCCTTGATAACAGAATCCTTGCCGTAGAAATGTAATCTAATCTACTATCGACAACAGTTCTTGCATGTGCTGTATGATCTTCTCCCGCACCGGAAATCCCTTTTCAAAGATCATTTCCTGTTTCTGCTTGTATTCTTTGCGTCCGGTATCCGTCTCAATTTTGATGGGCTGAAGTCCCTGATCCCGCAAATCATAGGGACTCGCCTGCATATCAATATGGCGCGCTTCAACCGCTAACTCAAAGGCTTTCAAGATAAGTGAACTTGGAATCCACGGATACATTTTGAAAGCCCATTTGTAGAGATCCATGTTAGAGTGAATGCAGCCCGGTTGTTCCGTTTCGTGGAATTTTTCACGGGAAAGTTTAAAGCGGTTCATCGGTTTGGCGGGCTTGGTAAAGAACCGGAACGCATCAAAATGAGTGCAAAGCAGGGGCCGAGATTCTACAAACTCCGCCAGTTCATCCGGCTCCATGCGCATAGGCAATTGGTTGTGGCGGGGATTCTTGGTCTTATACACCATGGCCCATTCATGCATGCCAAAACACCCGAAAGAAGGTCGACTCTGCTGGGTATTTTTCAACATCTTCAACATCCACTGCAAGGATGAAATACGCTTCTCCGGGAAAAGCGAGGGATCCACAAACGCTATTTCTCCATCTATGGTGATCTCAGAAATTTCAGGAAGAGTGTGAAAATCAGAGAAAGAAAGATTCACTCCAATCCCCGGCGACCACTTCCGCAAATTAGACGGCCGAAAAGCATAATATTCAAATAAGAAATCCATGACGGGGTTTTTCTCTTGTCGCGAGCGGGCTTCAAGGTATTCCTCCAGAAGCTGATCGACTCGTTGTTCATGAGAAGATTTAGCTTTTTTCCAGGTTTCTTCAGAAAGGGGTATCTCGGTATGTAAATCAAGTACTTCAGATTGCATTGTTCAAAGATACGTATTTAACAATCCCTTTAAAACGCAAAGCCTTAAGCCAGCAGCCTTAAAAATTCTTTTGCAATTGCTTACAGTTGAAAAGTTGAAGTGTGCTTATCCTTGAACGCTCTTTATAATCTCTACTATTATGGTCTATGCTCAATAGAAAATTTGCTCTGATTTTTGTTGTATTCTTTCTAATTGGACAATGTTCAAGTTTCGTAGTGGCACAAAACTCTAAGCAGTATGCAAATGAAAAATTAAGGGTATTCCTAGACTGTGGTCGCTGTTATGAAACGTACATCAGAGATGAAGTTAAATTTGTAAACTTCGTTCGGGACCGGGAAGATGCCCAGGTTCATTTACTGATAACCCGAGCAGGTACCGGAGCCGGAATAGAATACACGCTAAGGTTAATAGGAAAGGGGGGCTTCGATGGAAGGGGGCAGACCCTGTCTTATGTTTCATTTAATTCTGACACCGATGATGAAGAGCGCAAGGGATTGCTCAGATATATAAGAACCATTTTATTTCCGTATGTGACCAAAACAAAAGTAGTGGATGAAATTGAAATTACCTACAAACCGACTGGTACATCAAATGATGTTAAAAGGGCAGATCCATGGAATAGTTGGTTATTTGAGATAAATGGAAGAACCTCCATGGACGGAGAGGAATCCAGAAAGTCATTTTATTTTAATGGAGGGGTTTCTGCTAATCGCACAACCGAGCGGATGAAAACAAACCTTCGCTACGACCATGATTTCAACAAGCGAACTTTTTCCATTGAAGACTCAAATGGAGTAGAGGAAGAATCTATTTACATAACAAGAAGTCATCGTTTTAGTGCAGATCAGGTTTTTTCTATCACAGATCATTGGTCGGCAGGGGTTTTTACGGAAGTTCGAAACTCGACCCGAAACAATTATGATCTCACAGTAATGGGAAGTGCAGGTTTAGAATACAATGTATTTCCCTACGAAGAATATGCAGAACGTGAGATCTCTTTTGTGTATTTGGTTGGAACCGAATTTAGGGATTACAGTGAAACCACCATTTTCCTAAAAGACCGGGAAACACTCCTTGAACAGCAATTAAGGGCGCGTATTGATTTTACCAAGCCCTGGGGAGGAATTTCAGGGAGAGCTAATTACCGCACATTTCTTCATGACCTGCAGAAAAATAGGTTTTATTTAAATATGAACCTCAATTTCAGGGTTTTTAGAGGACTTGAACTGAGCCTTTCGGGCAGGTATTCCATCATAAATAATCAATTAAATATTCCTGCTTCTGACGTGAGTAATGCAGAGCAACTGCTAAACCTCCGGGAACAATTTACCTCCTATTCATATGGCGCTTTCATAGGATTGGAATATACCTTTGGTTCGATCTTTAATCAGGTTGTTAACCCAAGGTTTTGATTCCGAAGTATACATAAGGCATGTCGGTTGACGGAGTTGCAAAATAGCCTCAGGAATTCGATAATCAGCTATGGCAAGGCAACTTCTAAATTTCCTCATTCACCTCCGACTGCACTACCAGTTTTTTATCCTTTCCGGTGGGTATTTATTGTCTGCTTTATTTATTGGAGAGGTAAATTGGGAGCAATTCTGGCTTCAATTTCTGAATGTACATGTATTATTGTTTGGAGGAGCAACGGCGTACAATTCCTGGTGGGATAAGGACGAAGGTCCCATCGGCGGACTCAAATCTCCCCCAAAAATGCAACGCTGGATGTGGCCGGTTTCCATGGGTACGCAGTATGTTGGATTGGTTTGGGCAATCTCAGTTAACTGGAATTTTGCCGTTATTTACGCCGTTAGCATGCTGTTTTTCTGGTTGTATTCTACGCCACTTGCCCGCTGGAAAGGAAAACCGTTGCTGAGTTTAGTAGCGATCGGTGTGAGCACCGGAACCAATTCATTTCTGATGGGATTTTTAGCTGCAGGCGGATTTCCCATTACTTTTTTCGAGGATGCAATTGCGATTGGAGTCGCCTTTGTGCTGCTCAGCTTATATCCGGTTTCACAGGTTTTTCAAACCGAAGAAGATGCAGCCCGTGATGACCATACCTTTGCCGTACGATTCGGACTGATCGGAGTAAAGCGACTATTCTTGGTTTTTTTCCCAATCGGATCAGCAATTTTGGGCTGGGGATTATTCCTGCAAAACTCAATGATGGGCTATGTTTTTGTTGGGGTGAATGTGTTGGCTTACATTGCGTTGTCGATATTCGTTTGGAGCCTGAAGGGAAAACCTGATGAATATCCTGCTGTCATGAAAATCAAATTTCTGGCCTCGTTCAGCTTTGTGATCTTCATACTTGCATGCATCGGTTACAAGACGTTTTGGCTTTGAAGAAGTCTATCAAACCAATCGAGAATCATAAGTTAATTTCGTGGGGAATTAGCCTTATCTTTATACTTCACTGACATCTCTTTGGTTGAAAGCTAAAGCTTCCAACCGGTCTCCAGATTGAAATAGGAGAAAATACCCCTTCGAAGGAGGAGGATTTTTATCTATAGATGAAAAACCGGGGGATGCAAGATGTCGAACCCAATTAATCCATTTATTTCACGTTTCTCCCTTGAAATAAAGAGGCTCAAACCAAATTCAAAGTAATGCCAACAATCTCTAAAAAATGGCTGGATAAAGTTCCAAAACCCCAAAAACCGGGCGAGCGCGTGGTGATCGGGATGTCGGGCGGAGTGGATAGTTCCGTGGCAGCTTTGCTCCTAAAAGAAGCCGGATTTGATGTAATCGGGTTATTCATGAAGAATTGGGATGAAGAGGATGAAAACGGTGTTTGCACGGCCGAGATCGACTTCAAGGATGTGGTTCGGGTTTCCGGTCAGTTGGATATTCCCTATTACAGCATCAACTTTGTGAAGGAGTATTGGGATCGGGTATTCAGCTATTTTCTGGAGGAATACAAAGCCGGTCGCACTCCGAATCCGGATGTGATGTGCAACAAAGAGATCAAATTTAAAGCCTTCCTTAATCATGCCATGCAACTGGGAGCAGATCATGTGGCTACCGGACATTATGCGCGCCTGACTACAGACCCAGAAACTGGCAATCGAATAATGTTAAAAGGACTGGATCAGGGGAAAGATCAGTCGTATTTCCTGAGTCAGCTTGCGCAGCATCAGGTTAAAAACGCCATGTTTCCACTTGGAGAACTGAAAAAGGATGATGTACGTGAAATCGCCAAAGAGGCGGGACTTGCAACGGCTCACAAAAAAGACAGCACCGGAATTTGCTTCATCGGGGAACGCGATTTCAAGGAATTCCTCAGCCAATATCTTCCGGCTCAACCCGGAGAAATGCGAGATCTTGATGGCAACGTAAAAGGCCAGCATGATGGATTGATGTATTACACCCTCGGCCAGCGACGCGGATTGAATATCGGCGGTAGCGGTGAAGGCAATGGTCAGCCGTGGTATGTGATCGGCAAAGATGTAGAGCAGAATGTGTTGTATGTAGGGCAGGGCAGCGATCATCCGGCGCTTTACTATAACGGATTACGCGCTTCACAAATCAACTGGATTGGTGGAGGTGCCCCTGAATTGCCAATGAAATGCAATATCAAGTATCGTTATCGTCAGCCCGATCGTGGCGCAACGATATCACTTCATCCATCCGGAAATGGGGATCTTTTAGTAGAATTTGATAAGAAAGAAAAAGCTGTGACCCCGGGACAGGCTGTCGTTTTTTATGATGGTGATGTTTGCCTGGGTGGTGGAATTATTGAAGAGGCCTTCCAGGATGAGGAATTTTTTCCAACGAAAAACGTCAATGATCTTGCAAGCACGATCTGATAAGTGGTTTGAGGGCCTGTCTTTACCAAATCATTTTATCACCTTTCATCAAAACTTAACATAGCTTGCATATCCTCGTACTTTTAATTTCCAAAATTTTATAGAACGAATGTTTTTAACTACCGAAATTATTACACCTGAATTACTGGAGAAAGCTGTTGATTACACTACCCATCATCAGCAGGTGAAGAAATTATTTGAAGAGGATCGAACCACCAACGAAGATAACCGTGAGAATATGCTGGATTACACCAAGATGTATTTACAGCGCACCAGTCGTTGGGACAAACGTGGAAAATTATCGGAGGAGCTGATCCAGAAGCTTCAATCATTCCCCCGAAAAATGATGTGGTTGGTGATCAATGAAGGATGGTGTGGAGATGCAGCACAAACGTTGCCATTCATCAATAAGATGGCGGAAGCTTCTGATAACATCACATTGCGAATTATTCTACGGGATAAGAACCCTGAGATCATGGATGCTTTTTTGACAAATGGATCGCGTTCCATTCCAAAACTCGTTGCATTAGATCAGGAAACACTGGAAGTACTTGGCACCTGGGGGCCTCGCCCAAAAATTGCATACGATACCTACAAAGCAGAGCGTGAAAATCCCGATATCCCCAACGAAGAAGCCGTTGAAAACCTGCACCTTTGGTATGCCAAAGACCGTGGAAAAACCATCCAGCGAGAATTCCTCACCCTTTTGGATGAGTGGGAATAACCGGAAGATTTGAAATGACAGGAACCGGTTACCTAAACAGGCATACCCATTTTTCATTTTGAATCTTTAATTTTGAATTCCTCAAGAATCCTAAGTCATTTTCAATTTAAGAATCCATGCTCGATAAATTCCTCCGTCATATTGCCCAAACCAGCGATGCTCCTATGGGGCTGGAAGTTAGTCATGCCGAAGGCCCGTTTATCTTTACCAAAGATGGAAAACGTTTTGTGGATTTTATTTCAGGGATTGCCGTAAGCAGTTTGGGGCACCGACACCCGAAAGTGGTGGAAGCCATTCACCAGCAAGTGGATAAGCATTTGCATGTGATGGTATATGGTGAATTTGTGCAGCAGCCTCAGGTTGACTTTGCCGAGCTTCTGACCACACAACTTCCTGAGAAACTAGAACAAGTGTACCTTGTGAATTCAGGAACCGAAGCTACGGAAGGAGCACTCAAACTTGCCAAGAAATATACCGGTCGCAGTAAGCTCATTGGATTTAAAAACAGCTATCACGGCGATACACACGGCTCTTTAAGCGTGACGGGGAGAGATGTTTATCGTGACCCATATTTACCGCTTTTGCCAGACGTCCATTTTCTTAAATTCAATACTTTTGAAAATTTAGATCTGATTGACGAGAAAACCGCTGCGGTGATCATGGAACCCATTCAGGGAGAAGGCGGCATCATTCCTGCGGAAAAAGAATGGTTGCAGGAGATTCGAAACCGATGTGATGAAGCCGGTGCGTTGTTGATCTTTGACGAGATCCAAAGTGGATTTGGACGTACCGGGAAGCTGTTTGCTTTTGAAGAATACGAAGTCGTTCCTGATATCCTTTGCATGGCGAAGGCGATGGGCGGTGGCATGCCGATCGGAGGTTTTGTTTCCTCGAAGGAAATTTTCCAGAGTTTTAAATACGATCCGCCATTGAATCATGTTACCACCTTTGGAGGTCATCCGGTTTCTGCGGCAGCTGCTCATGCCAATCTAAAAGAGTTGCTTTCCGGCAATTATATGCAGCGAGCTAAAGAAATCGAGCAGATCATCAAAGAGAAGCTTCAGGGCAAAGGTATTATGGAAGTCCGCGGAAAAGGAGCGATGCTCGGACTACAACTCGAAAGCTGGGAACTTACCAAAAATGTGGTGGAAGATTGCTTTCAGCGGGGAATTTTACTCGGCTGGACGTTGCATTCTAATACATTGGTTCGCCTTGCTCCTCCACTCATTATTGAAGATGAATTGTTGGATGAAGTGCTGGAATTCATTTTGGAGGCAATTGGCAGGCATTCGTAATGGAACACGGATGAGATGGATGCTGCGGATAGTTACGGATTAGTTTTTAGAATGATAAATACTCTTTTTCGCGCCATCAGCCTAATCCGCTTTATATGTGCCTGTCCCGTACAAATTTTTGGAATTCAATTTCTTAGATATTATTGATTCAGAATGTTGATGATGCATATGCTACTTCTGGTAAATTAGGGGGGATATGTAAAGTCCTCCATTGAGGGAGAATTTTCTTTGGTTACTTAGGATAGATGATCATAATTCATTTACAAAAACCTTTCGCATTTAATGATTTCGTGGCAAAAGAAATACGGAATTCCTACACTTCACTAACTGTTTGTGAGATAGAGAAATCAAAACAAGTTATAGATCAATGAAAACCATCAATCCTGCCACCGGAAAAACGCTGCGAACGTACAAAGAAATGGAGATGAAGGAGATCGATTCCATTATCCAGAAAGCGAATATGGCTCAGCAGAGATGGAAGCAAAAAAGTTTCGAAGAACGAGCTGATTATCTTAGAAAGATCGCGGGGATCCTGAAAGAGCGCAAGAATGAACTTGCTGAGCTGATGGCCAGGGAAATGGGAAAACCATTAGCTCAGGGAGTAGGAGAAGCCGAAAAGTGTGCCTGGGTTTGTGAATATTATGCGGATAATGCTGAAGCTTTTCTGGAGAATGATGTCATCGCGACCGATGCTTCCAAAAGCTATGTGACCTTCAATCCGCTTGGCGTAGTGTTGGCAATTATGCCGTGGAACTTTCCATTCTGGCAATTATTCCGTTTTGCTGCCCCGGCGCTCATGGCAGGGAATGGAGCGATCCTCAAACATTCCGAAAATACGACCGGATGTGCGTTGGAGATCGAAAAGATCATCCATGAAGCTGGAATTCCGGGAGGCTTATTCAGAACCATTGTCAGGGATAAATCGGGAATGAAGGAAGTGATTCAACATGATGGAATTGCAGCTGTTACGCTTACGGGAAGCACACGAGCCGGAAAAGCGGTGGCGGCTCAGGCGGGAGAAACCCTTAAGAAAACGGTTCTGGAACTGGGTGGGAGCGATCCATACGTGATTTTGGAAGATGCGGATGTCAAAAAAGCAGCGGAAACATGTGCCACTTCCCGGCTCATCAACAGCGGACAAAGTTGTATTGCCGCCAAGCGGTTTATAGTCACTGAAAAAGTGTACGATGAATTTGTGGAAGAATTCACCAAAATCATGAAATCGAAAAAAGTGGGGGATCCATTTGAGGAAGATACGGATGTGGGTCCGCAGGCGAGAGAAGATTTAAGAAACGGGTTGCATGATCAGGTTCAGAAAAGTGTTAAAAATGGAGCTCAATTAACGCTGGGCGGACAAAAACCGGAGGGTAAGGGTGCTTATTATCCCGTCACGATTTTGGAGAAAGTAGCTCCGGGAATGCCGGCGTATGAGGAGGAATTATTTGGTCCGGTGGCTGCCATTATTAAAGTGAAAGACGAAGAACAGGCCATCAAAGTAGCAAATGATACCAGTTTTGGATTGGGAGCTGCGGTGTTTTCGGAAGATCTGCAAAAAGCTGAAGACATTGCAGCCAATAAGCTGGAAGCCGGCTGCTGTTTTGTAAATGAATTTGTGAAATCAGACCCAAGATTGCCTTTTGGAGGGATTAAAAAATCCGGGTATGGACGGGAATTGAGTCTGTACGGAATTCGGGAATTTGTGAATGCGAAAACGGTTTACATTGGGAATTAAGAATTCAACATTCAAAATTAAAAATTCTCGTAACCCATTTTTAATCTTTATTTTTTCATTTTTCATCCTGAATTCACTTTATCACTTAAATGCTAATCTCTGTATCTTCTAAGTGAACCAAATCGAATATTTGTGCGCATACGACTTGAACAACTGAATCCCACGATTGGGGATCTTTCCGGAAATAAAGAGCTCATTTTACAAGCCATACATCAGGCTGAAGAAGATGGAATAGATCTTTTGCTACTTCCTGAACTTATGACGTGTGGATACCCGTCAATGGACTTGCTGGAGCGGGAAATATTTTGGGATTTGCTGTACGAGATAAATCAGGAAATTATTGAAGCGACCGGAAAAACGGCGGTAATATTCGGCTCCATTACCAAAAATATAAGTGGTATGGGGCGAAAGATGTACAACTCGGCCATCGTTGCTCAGCATGGAAAGGAAATTACTCGCGTGCACAAAGCGCTTCTTCCAACCTATGATGTTTTTGATGATCTCCGCTATTTTGAACCGGGGAATGAGTTTGAGCCGGTCATCATCAATGGATTTCCATTTGGAATTACCGTTTGCGAGGATATTTGGTTTAATGATAATGATATACAGTATCACATCTACGATAAGAATCCGGCAGAAATCTTAGCTAAAAATGGAGCCAAGGCGATTATCAATATTTCAGCGTCTCCATTCAATAAAAACAAACCGGTGACGCGGAAGAATATGCTCCAGAAGCATGCCAAGAATCTGGGATTGCCACTTTTTTATGTGAACTCAGTTGGGGCTCAAACAGAGCTTATTTTTGATGGCGATTCTCTTGCCTTTGATGGAACCGGTATCATGAAAGCCCGCTCAAAACGGTTCACCCCTGATGCGGTCGACATCCACTTCAACCCGCAAAACAATGAAGTGAAAGCCATCTCGGAAGTAGAAACGAATTTTGAGAATCCTCCCAAAGAGCAGGTGATGTTTGAAGCTTTGGTGTTGGGAGTGCGCGATTATTTACAGAAATCCGGAGCGGCTGAAAAAGTGATTCTTGGATTGAGCGGCGGAATTGACTCTGCATTAACAGCCGTGATTGCCAAAGAAGCACTCGGTGCCGAAAACGTAAAAGCGGTGACGATGCCGTCTGAGTTTTCATCGGAAGGGAGTATAAGTGATTCGGAGAAACTGGCCGAGAACCTGGGCATTGAGCTGTTGGAAATTCCAATCAAGGAAATTTATGAGGCGTTTAACCATGCATTAGCCCCTTATTTTAAAGGAACTGATTTTGGCGTGGCAGAAGAAAATGTGCAAAGTCGTTCACGAGGTGTATTGCTAATGGCGCTGGCCAATAAATTCGGTTATATGTTGCTCAATACTGGGAACAAGTCGGAAATGGCCGTGGGTTATTGTACGCTTTATGGAGATATGGCCGGGGGACTTTCGGTTATTTCCGATGTGTATAAAACCGAGGTATTTGATATTTGTCGCTGGTTGAACAAAGATTTTTATAGAAAAGAGGTCATACCTCAAGCCATTATTTCAAAACCCCCGAGCGCGGAATTACGCCCGGATCAAAAAGATTCAGATTCGCTTCCTGAGTATGGAACTTTAGATACGGTTTTGAAATATTATCTTGAAGAACAACGGTCGAGAGAGGAGATCATTAATTCCGGATTTGAGGAGGAAGTGGTAGATAAAATCCTGCGAATGGTTGATTTGAATGAACATAAAAGATATCAGGCTCCTCCGGGACTTAAAGTTTCTGCCAAAGCTTTTGGTTTCGGACGGCGTTGGCCGATCGTACAAAAATGGACCGGTCTGGAAAAAGAACTTACCGATTCAAGAAAATTCAAAGATCAAGGCGCTAAAGCTTGATTTTATTCGTTAGCGCTCCTGTACTTCAATGCTCCCAATTCAGTACAATTATTAGTACTTTAACCTGAAAATTCTCAAAAATTACCTTCATTTCATGATAAATAAGCTACTGAAAACGGCTGTTGCCATAACCTGTTGTATGTTTTTAGTACCCGGTCTTTTTGCTCAGGATCGAGACTCATCAGATACACTCGCCATCAAAGATATGCCACTGCGCCTGTTAGACTACAGGAGTCCAATGCAGGGGTTAAATGATAATGAGGGAATAACTCAGCAACCGGCTATGCAGGAGTTGGATAATTTCCAAAAAGATATAATGAGCCGGATGTCTGATATCTATCGCATCCATATCAAAGCGATGGAGGCACAGGTTAATAATAATCCTTTGGAAGCTGAGGAGCAGATCAACGATGCGCTTTCCGCAACACAGGGATTGTTGGATGATTATCCCGAAATTCGTGGTGATCGCCGGTTTACAGAGTTGTATCGCTCGGTTATTGCAGAGTATCGTCAGTTTTATGGGATCTCAGAAACAGGAAATGAACCTGAAGGCGAGATCTTTGCTATACAGGAAGAACTTTTTTCTGAAGATGACAGCTGGATGGTGGATGATTATAATTTTCCGGAAGACCTGACCTTCAACAAAACAGATGTACCTTTGATTCAAAATGATAAGGTAAACCGCCATTTGGTTTATTATACTTTGCGCCGCCCTGAGGTTATGGAAACCTGGCTTCAACGCGCAGTAAAATATCAGCCTATGATGCGGAAGATTTTTCGGGAAGAAAAAGTCCCTGAAGAGTTAACCTATTTGGCATTCATTGAAAGCGGGTTGAACCCCAACGCACGCAGTTGGGCAGCTGCTGTGGGAATGTGGCAATTTATTCGCGCAACCGGCTCTGTTTACGGTTTGGAAGTAAATTGGTGGATTGATGAACGCCGTGATCCTGAAAAAGCAACGCGGGCTGCGGCGCGACATTTAAGGGACCTGTACAATATTTGGGGTGATTGGCATTTGGCCATGGCTAATTACAACATTAGCCCGAGGGGTCTAAAGCGAGCTATTAATCGGGCAGGTGGTGTTGAAGATTATTGGGCTGCATATCCATATTTACCGAGAGAGACTCGTGGTTATGTACCGGGTTTCATTGCAACAACCATGATTGGCATGAATCCGGAAGAGTTTGGCTTTCAGAAAAATTATCCCGGAGAACCTTACAGCTATGAGGTAGTAGAAGTAGATGGGCTTATGGAATTATCTGAATTGGCAAAAGCAGCTGGAATTTCCACTTCAGAATTGAAAGAATATAATCCTGAGTTGCTAAGATGGGCTACTCCTCCCGGAGGTAAATATCCGCTCAAGCTCCCTAAGAATACCAGAGAAGAGTTTTTAGCAAATTATGATGACATTCCCAAGGAGCAAAGGAGTCAGAATATTGCTATGCATACAGTTCGTAGCGGGGAATCTTTGGGAATTATCGCCAGAAAGTACGGAACAACCGTAGCCGGATTGTACGCTTCTAATGAAAATCTGTCCAGTACTATTTATCCCGGGCAAAAAATTGTGGTACCTCTGCCACGAGGAGCCGCTTCTCAAATTTCTGCAAATCAGCCTACCAACCAACAACGCAGCGTAAATACCAGCCGAAGTTCAAGCAGACAAGTAAGTAAGCCGGCTAATTCAACGGCTGTTACTTATAAAGTGAAAACAGGGGATACAGTTGGACATATTGCCGAATGGTATGACGTCAGAGCCTGGAATATTCGAACCTGGAATGGGATCGGGAACACCATACGTGTGGGGCAATCATTGACAGTTTATGTTCCTGAAAACAGAAAGGATCATTATGAAAAAGTGAATACCCTAAGCTATGCTGAAAAACAGGCTATTGAACGAAGACAGCGAAGCGGAGAGAATATCTTTTTAGCTTCTGCTACTTCTACCGACAGCGACAATTACACAACATATACTGTTCGCAGAAATGATACCTTAAGTGAGATCGCTGAAAGCTTTGGTGTAAGTCTCAGTCAGTTGCGAAGATTGAATAATATATCCGGTAATCGAATTTATGTTGGACAGACCCTTAGAATCTCTTCCAACTAAGATCGAATGAGAAAGAAAGGGAAATATACCGCGGGCTTTATTGCAGCAATCGTGTTGATAGCTTCAGCAGGAATTGCAGCACAACAGAATGACATCTATTTCCTGATCAAAAAGAACTTCAGCATATTCAGTAAGGCTTATGAAACCGTTGCGCTGGAATATGTGGATGAGGTTGATCCGGAAATCCTTATGCGGCATGGTATTGATGCAATGACCGAAACCCTTGATCCTTATACCGTAATGTTCAGTGAATCACAAAATGAACAAGCGGAGATCATGTCGCGTGGCAATTATGCCGGGATTGGCATTGAAGCTGGGTATAGAGATGGGGAAGTGGTGGTAGTTGCCCCGGCCGATGGCGGTCCAGCAGCCCAGGCTGGAATCCGGGCAGGCGATGTGATCGTTGCCATAGACGGCGTTTCAACAGAAGATTTGCAACCCGAGGAAGTGAATACGCTCACTCAAGGTGAAATTGGCTCAGAGGTTACCATCACTATTCAACGTTTTGGGCTTGATCAAACCCTTGATTTTACACTTACCCGTGAAAATATAGAAGTATCGAATGTGTCATACTCGGGTTTTATAGGCACAGATAATAACACCGGTTACATCAGGCTGACTCAATTTGGAAATAACTCAGCTGAGGAAGTCAGGGAAGCCATGCTTGGACTGATGGAAAATAACGCCTTGAATGGTTTGGTACTAGATCTGCGGGATAACCCGGGCGGAATTTTGCAGGAAGCGGTTAAGATCATTGATAAATTCATTCAGCCCGGTATAACGGTTGTGGATATCCGGGGAAGAGTATCAGAGTATAATCAAACTTTTACCACTCGGGAATCAGTGATGTTTGAAAAGCCTGTGATCGTTTTGATGAATGGAGGCAGTGCGAGTGCTTCTGAAGTAGTAGCCGGAGCGCTCCAAGACTTAGACCGGGGAGTGATCATGGGAGAGCAAAGTTTTGGGAAGGGGCTTGTACAGATCGTGAAACCTTTGCCTTACAATACTTCGATGAAGATCACCATTTCACGGTATTACATTCCAAGCGGAAGAAGTATTCAATCGGTTCAATACACCCATCAGGGGAGGAATGCAGTTGTGCGGAGAGATTCTTCCCGCCAAGAGTTCAAAACAAGAAACGGAAGAACGGTGTATGAAGGACGGGGTATTGAGCCTGACATTCCTGTGGATACCGGAAAGCTGAATATGTTGGAAATTGCCCTTATGCAACAGGGTATGTACTTCGATTTTGCTACAACATTCGAAGCACAAAATAAAACCTTTGAGTACAAAGAGCTTCCAGATGAAATATTCGATGATTTCAAAGCATTTCTTACTGCGAACAATTTTGAATATCAAACAGATGCTGAAAAACTACTAGCTGAACTATCTGAACAGCTTGCTAAGGTTGAATCTGCACAAAGCAGATTGGAGTCTTTGAAGTCAGCTATTGAAAAGGAGAAAGAGCTTATTTTTGCAGAAGCGGAACAAGATATCCGCCGAAACCTGTACCTGGAGTTAATGTCCAGGTTTACGGGGCAATCCGGGAGGATAAAAGCCGGCCTTAAGACTGATCCTGAGGTTATAAGAGCGCTTGATCTTATCAATAATTCCACCGAAATAGAGAAGCTTTTGGCAGGAGAATAGTGGATGCTTCCAAAGGCTGATCTTCACATACATACCACGTGTTCGGATGGAAAAATGACGCCATCCGAAGCAGTGGAATTGGCTTCAGAAAAAAAATTGGCCTGTTTGTCAATTACAGATCATGATACCTATCAGGCATATGGGGAGGCGAAAGAAAAAGCGGAAGAGCTGGGAATTGAATTAATTACCGGGGTTGAGATCACCTCTACCATAGGTGATAAGGAAGCACACATTCTAGCATATAATTTTGATCCGGATACCAATTATTTGGAAGATTTTCTAAGATCCCAAAAAAAAGCCCGGAGAGAACGAATAAAGGGAATCATTGAGACGGTGAAAAAGTCGGGGGTTGATGTAGATTTTGATGAAGTTTGGGCAGAAGCTAATGGCGCCAACATTGGACGCCCCCATTTGGCACGAGTATTGATGCAAAAAGGATATGTAAGTTCTCACAAAGAAGCTTTTATTCGTTATCTAAGCAATCAAAAATTGGGCTCTATTGAGAATACGTACCCTGATTATCGTGAAGTGATTGACATTATCGAAAATGTAGGTGGGGCTAGCGTTATAGCACATCCGGGAAAGCTGTATTCCGAAGATGAGATACGTAAATTTATAGATGCAGGCATTGATGGCATTGAGTGCATTCATCCAAGCCATAATTTCAGTTTGCAAAAAAAATATACCGAATTGTGCGAGTCTGAGAACTTGCTAATGACCGGTGGCAGCGACTCTCATGATTACAAAGAAGCCGGTTATACCAATGTTGGAATTGTAACCATTGCGTACAAATATGTAGAACGGTTACTCAGAATGACCGAACAGCGAAAGAATATTATCGAAATTAAAGAATGATATGGCATACGAATTGATCGAAGGAGATACAAAACCCGGTAAAGTGAAAATTGGAATTGTGGTTTCGAGGTGGAACTCCATGATCACCGAAAAAATGTTGGAAGGAGCATTAAAAGCTTTGAAAGGTAATGGTATAGATGAAGGCGATATCACGGTAGTGAGATGCCCGGGTTCTTATGAAATTCCTCTGGCTGTTCAGAAAGTATTGGAACACAGAGATGTAGCTGGCGTGATCGCTTTGGGAGTAGTGATACGCGGCGGAACTCCACATTTTGAATATGTTTGTGATGCCGTGAACCGGGGTATCACAGATTTGATCATAAAACATAATAAACCGGTAGCATTTGGAGTTCTTACTACCGATGACGTTAAACAAGCGCTGGACAGAGCCGGTGAAAAAGGGAACAAAGGTGGTGAAGCCGCATTGGCTTTGCTTGAAATGATCTCAATGGAACAAAAACTATCGTCTTGACTCTTATAAACGGCTTGATAAAGGACGATCAAAGCTCTAATTTTCAAAGCTTCAAAAATAGCCCTAAAAACATTTGAAAGAGCTCACTTTAACAAAGACAAAACAGACGGACAAAGATAAACGGCATCAGGAAAACCTGAAAAGTGCCGGAGAAATTCCTGTCCATATTGCAATAATAATGGATGGCAACGGCCGCTGGGCCAAAAGTAAAGGAAGTATCCGTCTGCATGGTCATAAAGTTGGAGTCGATTCCGTAAGGGATATAACTGAATCCTGTGCTCAGCTGGGTGTTAAATATCTTACCCTTTATGCGTTCTCAACAGAGAATTGGGGAAGGCCCTCTACTGAAGTACGCGGGTTAATGAAGTTATTGGTTTCTTCTCTTCGGAAAGAAGTAGACAATCTGAATAAGAATGATATCCGGTTAACTACCATAGGACAGATGGACCGTTTTCCAAAAGATTGTCAAACTGAACTTCAGGAAGCTGTTGAGCTGACCAAAGACAACGAAAGGTTGGAACTCTGCCTGGCGTTGAGTTATTCAGGTCGATGGGATATTACCGAAGCCGTTAAGAAAATAGCTCGTCACGTTAACGAGGGACGGTTAGATCCCGAACTTATCAACGACCAAATGATCGGAGATCACCTTTCAACCGCCGATATCCCGGATCCGGATTTGATTATTCGAACCAGCGGAGAATACCGGATCAGTAACTTTTTGCTATGGCAGTTGGCCTATTCTGAACTTTATATTACCAAAACCTACTGGCCGGATTTTAGAAGAGATGAACTCTATGAAGCCATTCGTTCCTACCAGCAAAGAGACCGTCGTTTTGGAAAACTTTCTCCACAAAAAGACGAAAACAGCATTTCATCTCGTTTACTGAACAAAAAATCTTAAGCACTTAACCAAAAGGCACGTTGTTACTTTTGAAAAGACTATTTATTGCCACTCTTATAACACTTGGATGCACCTCATTTCTTACTCAAGCCCAGGATGTTGAAATAACCGATCCAACATCGTTGACTCCTGCCGAGTACACCATTACGAAGGTGGAAGTACAGGGTAATGAACGGACGCGCGGCCAGTTTATCATTAATGCGAGTTCGCTGACGGAAGGCAGTACCATCGTATATCCCGGTGATCAGATCTCCAGAGCGGTGGAAAGGCTGTACAATTCCGGATTATTTTCTGACATCAAAGTATATATTACACAGCGTACCGGCAGTGAAATACAGTTTTTGATAGAGGTTACGGAACAACCACGTATTCTTGAATACAAACTGAAGGGGATCAAGCGTTCGGAAAGACGTGATTTGCGGGATCTTTTGGTAATCACCCCGGGCTCCGTTATAACCGATGCCACCAAAGGACAAGCCATAAACACCATAAAGCGGTTTTATCGGGAGAAAGGTTTTTGGTTTACTGAAGTAGAAGTATCCACAGAAGAGGTGGAAGACGTTGAGGATCGCCTGCGGCTGATCTTTGACATTGATGCCGGAGAGAGATTAGAGATCAAAGACATTGAATTTAAAGGCAATGAAAGCTTCTCTGACCGAAAGCTTCGTAAGAACCTGAAGCCGGTTAAGGAAGATGCCTGGTGGAAAATATTTGGAAAGAAGGTATACAAAGAGGACGAGTACGAAGAAGGAACGCAAAGTCTGCTGGATTTCTATCGTAAGAATGGATATGCGGACGTTCGTATCGTAAAAGATTCTATCTATACAAAAGAATTCAACGGACTTTTCAAGGATAAGGAAGGCCTCAAGTTGGTTTTGAATATCGAAGAAGGGCCTCAGTATAAGGTTCGAAATATTACTTGGGAAGGGAATACCGTATATAATGATGAGCAGCTTACAGCTTCATTGGGTTTCGAGAAAGGGGATATTTTCAACGAACAAAAATTTGAGCAGAATACATCGATAAACAAGGATAATTCTGATATCATGAGTCTTTATCAAAATATCGGATACTTGTTCTTCCAGGCTGTCCCCACCATTGAAAAAGTAGCCGATGATTCTTTAGATATTCATTTTGATATTTACGAAGATGAGATCGCAACTATACAGCAAGTTAATTTTGTGGGGAATACCAGAACCCATGATGATGTAGTTCGCAGAACGCTCAGAACTACCCCTGGCAATACTTACAGTAGAGATGCTATCATCCGTTCGGTTCGGGAATTAAGTCAGTTAGGCTTTTTTGATCCGCAGAATATTGAGCCGGATCTGGTTCCGGATCAGCAAAATAAGACGGTAGATATCACGTACCGACTGGACGATACTCAGAGCACCAGTAATTTTGAGTTCTCCGGAGGTTATGGAGGTACCAGTATTGGCGTGATTCTTTCAGCGCGGGTAAATTTCAATAATTTTTCTTTAAAAAGAGCTTTTGAGAAAGGAGGATGGACTCCGATACCAACCGGAGACGGTCAAAAATTATCTTTGGGCGTACAGGTTACCGGAACAGGTTATCAAAGCTACAGTTTTGGATTTCAGGAACCATGGTTCCGGGGAAAACCTACTTCCGTAGGATTTAATGTGTCTTATAACTTATTGAACTATCGGGGTGTCAATGAAAGAAATGAGTTATTCTCCAGTTCTGTCTCAATGGGTAAATACCTGAAATGGCCGGATGATTTCTTCTCCACACAAACGGTAGTTGGTTATCAGCTTTATAATGTCTCGGGTACAGAAGCTTATTTCGCTGAAGGATCTTCCAATTTGTTGAGTATCAAGCAGGTTCTGGAAAGAAATTCTCTTGATAATCCGATGTTACCGAATTCGGGCTCCAAATTTACGCTTTCATTCGAAGCGGCACCGCCAATGCCAAGTTTCTCGGAATTCTACAAGATCCGTACCGAATACCAAAACCATACGCCATTGGTGGATAAATTGGTACTTACCAGTCAGGTGCAATATGGATACATTGGATATTTCACCAAGAACAAGCGCACCGATCTTAACAAATTCCTTTTGGGGGGAACGCAACTGCAACAGCGGCAGAGTTTCTTATACGATAATATCGATCTAAGAGGGTATCCGGGATCCACCATTCAAAGTATAGCTCCAATTGTTGATGGAGAAAAGGTAGGGGGTACCATGTTTAGCAAGTACTCATTAGAATTAAGATATCCTGCAGTATCTAACGAGCAAGTTCAAATAATTCCTTATACTTTTGCAGATGCAGGTAATTCCTACCTCGATTTTAATACGTTCGATCCTTTCAAGGTAAAGCGGTCGGTTGGTTTTGGTCTTCGCTTGTATTTACCGGTGTTAGGTTTGGTTGATTTAAGCTATGGATATCGGCTTGATGGTGTAGACGTGCCTAATACCAACAATGATGTCATGCCGGGTAACTGGGAATTCTTATTCAACATAGGTTCACCATTCTAATGAAATCTCGTATCTCATATTTAACAGTTGCAATTTTATTGATAGGTTTGAGTACTCTTTCTGCTCAGGATCAAAAGATCGGATTTTATGAGTCTGATTTTAT
This sequence comes from Gracilimonas tropica DSM 19535, assembly GCF_000375425.1. GTDB lineage: Bacteria > Bacteroidota > Rhodothermia > Balneolales > Balneolaceae > Gracilimonas > Gracilimonas tropica. Next base: position 233,665 of record NZ_AQXG01000001.1, read on the forward strand.
TTTAGAGCAGATCCCGGAATATCAGGGTATACAGCAACAACTTGATTTGCTTAGCAGTCAGTGGAAAGAACAGGTGACCGGGCTTGAACAGGAAATCAAAGAGCTCGAGGAAGATTATGAAGCCAAGGAAATACTTTATACCGAGGAGATACGTAAACAAAGACAGCAGGAAATAGCCCAAAAGAAACAAGAAAAAGAGCGTTTTCTTGCTCAGAAGTTTGGTCCTGAAGGGGAATATTTTTCTACCCAGCGAGAATTGTTAGAACCTATACAACGCCAAGTTTATACGGCTGTACGCGCAGTAGCTGAAGAACAAAACTTTGATTTTGTTTTCGACCGCTCAGGTGACATTTACATGGTTTACGCCAATAACGAGTACAATCTCAATGAAGATATTTTACTGGAATTGGGAATAGAGTTGGAAAACCAATAATAATTGAATTCACAACGTATTATTAAACAAAAACCTAAGTAACAACTAATGAAGAAACTAACGGCAATTGTCCTTTTTATAAGTGTATTTTCAATACAGGACGCATTTGCACAAGTAAAAATAGGATATACCAATCCGGCTCGAATACTGAGCCAGCTTCCACAAGTTCAAGAAGTAGATCAACAGATCCAGGCGCTTATCGAGCAGCGGGATCAGGAACTTGGTGAAAGAGCTTCCCAATTACAACAGGAGTTTGCAAATTACGAGCAGGCCATGTCTGCCCTCTCTCAACAGGAGCGTTCTTCTCGGGAGGCTGAATTGATGGAAAAAAACCAGCAATTTGAGCAACAGCGTGAAGGAATGATGAATGAGATCCGGCAAAAGAGAAGTGAACTCATGGCTCCTATCATCGAACAGATGAACACAGCGATGCAAGAGGTTGCCGAAGAAATGGGACTGGATCTTATTTTGAATGAGGGTACATCCTATGGAGATTCTATTATCTTCTTTGCCGAAAGCGAAAGCCTTGATGTAACCGACGAAATTTTAGCAAAACTAAACTAAATTATAGCTCACTAAAAAAGATACGATGAAGAAATTAAGCCTATTACTGATTTCCTTTTTTATTGCTTTTTCAACAATAAATGTTGCGAAAGCTCAACAAGAAATGAAAATTGGATTTATTAATCCGCAAGCCGTTTTAGCAAAAATGCCGGAAATGGCAGCTATCCAAAAAAGATTGCAAAATTTTGCAGAACAGAAACAACAGGAATTGTTACAACAAGAACAAAACCTGCAAGCTGCTGTTTCTGAATATGAGCAAAAAGCCGGTGTTAGAACCGAGGAAGCTAACCAACGTGAGCAGGAAAGACTGGCTCAGATGCAACAAGATTTGATGACTGCCCAGCAAGAAGCGGAAGCGGCCCTGCAACAACGTCGCCAGGAGTTATTAAGCCCGATGTTCACACAGATTGGCTCAGCTATTGACGCCGTTGCCAAAGAAATGGGACTTACGTATGTACTTAATACGACCACCTCAAGTGGCGATCAGATCATTTTGTATGCATCACAGGAATATCAGGAGAAATATGATATTACCGACGAAGTAATGCAGGAATTGGGAGTTTTTAACTAAAAAAGCTCAATCTGCTGAAAGGATTTTAAAAGCCGTTCAATTTTTATTGAGCGGCTTTTTTTATTTCACATTTTTCTTTCGATTTCGGATATAATCTTCAAAAATATATCCTCCCAAATTATCCAATGAAGCAAAATACGCCTTACCCTTATTGGCTTCAGTCATCTCTCGTACAAAACTTTGCAAGTAAGGATCCTGAGCAATCATAAATGTGGTGATCGTAATTTGATCGCGCCTACATTTTACGGCTTCATCCAGTACCTTATTTACGATCTTCCGATCCAGCCCAAAGCTGTTTTTATACAATCTTCCATTTTCAAGCATACAGGAAGGTTTTCCATCGGTGATCATAAAGATCTGCTTATTGGCGTATTTCTTTCGCTGCAGAATGTGTCGCGCTACTTCAAGGCCTTGTTTGGTATTGGTATGATAGGGGCCAACTTTGAGATAGGGCAGATCATCTACCGAAATTTGCCAGGCTTCGTTTCCAAACGCCACAATATCAAGGGAATCCTTGGCATAATTATTCATGATCAGTTCCGAAAGGGCCATTGCGACTTTCTTGGCTGGTGTGATCCGGTCTTCGCCGTAAAGGATCATAGAGTGGCTCAGGTCAATGAGTAATACGGTAGCTACGGATGTATAATGATCAGTCTCATACACTTCAAGGTCATCTTCCTGCAGATTAAAGGCATCCAATGAACTGTGATTGAGCATGTTCAGCATGGTGCCAACACTGTCGATCTGCCCGATATCATCACCGGGATTCCATTTTCGGGTTTCAGGCTGCTTCTCAAGTCCTTTCCCGGTGTGGGGTGTTTTATGTGATCCCAATCCCCCTTTTTCCAGGTTCTTAAAGATCTCTTCAAGAGACCGCTTTCTGAGGCTGCGTTCCGTCTTCTTTGTCATTCTCAGATTCTCACCTGCTTCCTCTTTTTGGATATATCCCCGCTCCTGAAGCTCTTCGATAAAATCACTCAGGGAATACCCGTCTTCAAATTGGTCGGTGATACTATATTCCTGATCTAATTCAGCAAGCCACTTCAATGCCTGAGAAACATCGCCGCTGGAAATGGTTAGAAGCTGCTGAAACAGGTCCCATAAAGTATCGAAGGGAGATCTGCCCTTGTTTTTTGCGAAGCGCTCATCCCACTCAAAATATCTGAAATCCATAGTGTCCTTTTTCTCTTTATATAGTCAAATACTTAAGAAGATAAATCAGTTCCATTATCTCAGAAAAGAATGAATTAGATAAATATCTTTAGCCATCTAAATTGAAGGATATGAAAAAAGATAAAATTAAAGACCGCCTAAAGTTTGAGCGCCAGCTCTGGAAAGAAGGCTATGCGCGGGTGATGGGGTTGGATGAAGTAGGCAGAGGTTGTTTGGCCGGTCCTGTGGTGGCCGCAGGGGTTGTATTTAAGCCCAATACGGATATACCCGAAATTCGGGACAGTAAGATCATAAAAGAAGAAGAGCGACTGGAATTGGCTGATTTCATAAAAAGTGAGGCATTATTCTGGACGATACAAGAGGGAAGCCTTTCGGAGATCAATGAACTGAATATTTTGTGGGCATCGTTGGAAACCATGCAGAAATGTGTGGATGCTGTATCTGAACCTCCTGAATACCTCTTAGTTGATGGAAACCGGTATATAAACTCGTTGATACCGTTTACATGCTTAGTAAAAGGAGACGACAGGTCTATGAGTATTGCGGCAGCCTCGATTTTAGCCAAGGTATATCGTGATGAGTTGATGCGGTCGCTGCACGATGAATTCCCGGAATATGGTTGGGATTCGAATGTAGGTTATCCTACGGCCGTTCATAAAAAAGCTCTCAAAAAACATGGCTACACCAAGTATCATCGCACCTCTTTCAATCTTGGTACGGAAAAATTGCGAAGTGAGTAAAGCTATATCGCTATCCCGGATATCCTCCACCGCCTCCGATGTAATCCCGAAGTGAATTGATCTCTGTTTTTTGGTTAGCGATCACCGTTTTTACAACGTCCCCAATTGAAATCACGCCTACAACCTGCTCATTATCAATTACGGGCAAATGGCGGATCTTTTTGTCGGTCATAAGTTGCATGCACAAATTTACCGAATCATTGGATTGCACCCGGATCACTTTTTCAGTCATAATGTCCTTGACTTGGGTTTCTTTTGAGGTACGTCCTTTCAGGATCACTTTGTTTCGATAGTCTCGTTCAGAAATGATACCGACTAATTGATGGTCTTCCATCACCAGAAGGGCTCCCACATTATACTCGGCCATTTTAGCGATCGCATTATACACGGTTTCGCTTGGTTTAACCGAAAATATATCCCTTCCTTTTTGATTTAGAATTTCTTTTACCAGCATAACTCTTCTCCCTGTAATTTGTGATTAGCTTATAGGTAATAAAAGCATTTTTTGGAATTTTGCAAGCATGGGAGAGAGTTTATTTTATCCTGCAACAGCTTCACTTGCCTCGTTCAGCCATTTGAATACGGACTCGAAAGCACGGCTTCTAATCTCTTTTTGAGAGAGAAATACATCGTGGATAGCTCCGGGAATCTCCGAAAAATCAACTTGAGTACCCAACTTAGTACCATAAGATTTTATATGATGTACGTTGAGCACCATATCTGTTTTTAGGATGATGTCATTCCATTTCTTGTAATAACTTGACTGATCTGAATGCAAAATGAGCATGGGGATCTGTATGTTAGAATGCTTATGCAGATATGTTTGTGCTTTATAGATAGCATACACCCACTTAAAATAAGCGGGAAATCCGCGGGGAGGTTTCCAGTTGGTATTGAAGTGCCATTCACCATACTCTTTTTGTAAAATACTGGCACTGTAAAGATGTGAAAGAGGTTTTTTCTGTGATGAATAAGGAGCGAAAAAAGAGATAATGCCTGATGCAGGGAGTAAGATCTTTCGTTGCCATTTTGGTAAATTAAACTGTAAAAAAGGAGAGTTAAGGATCGCTTTGGAGATATTTGTTTTATATCGGCCTTTATTCAAGTAAAAACTTTGAATGAGTCCGCCGGTGCTATGCCCAAGAAAAATGATCTCCTGATCGCTTTCACCTTTTATGATCTCAATTGTATGGTCGATCTCTTCAAAATATTCGGTGAGAGAACGACAATAATTCGGATGCTGATGGGGCAGCAGTGAGCGGCCGTATTTACGAAGATCCAGCCCGTAAAAGTTATACCCATGTTCATGAAGATGAGCCGCCACATGTGCTTGAAAAAAATAATCGTTAAATCCATGTATATATAGTACAGAAGGCCGGTTTGGAATGTTTTTTGGAGAATGTACAACGGTTGCTGTAACGCGTCCCTCGTAGTCTTTTCCCAATTCCAGGGTTTGCTCCCGAAAATCATGTATGTTTAAAGCCATCGTGTCGTGCAGTTTATTCAGTTTCGTATTTTTCTCTCATGAATTGTACAGAAGATCCGATCATCTCTTTCAAAACTTCAACATCAATATCATTCAAAGCGTTGATGTAGAGACATGATTTTCCAGTTTTATGTTTCCCAAGCCTCTCCAGCAATTCCTGATATTTTTCAAAACCGGACATGATATAAAGGCTTATACTTTGTTTTCTGTTGCTGAAGCCTGTCAGCATCCAGTCGCCTTCACGTCCGCTTGCATACTTATAGTGATAACTTCCATAGCCTACAATACTATCACCCCACATGCTACCCGGCTTACCGGTGATATTCTTCATTATTTGATGGATGGTTATACAATCGTTCTTTCGCCCAGGGTCATCAATCTCATTGAGGTAATCATCAACATTTAGGTCATTTTTCTTGGTTTTAAGTTCAGCCATGATTTCTCTCCAATAAATTATAAAGCCAAAAGGTGTCCGGAATTTTCTAAATATAGATAAATGGTGCTGCTTTTCAGTAATAATTTGAGGATTGATGAACATAGTAACTCTAATCTCATTTTACAGGGGTTCGGTGATGGTCTATATATATCTGAGTGAATAAAACCTGATCAACTGCACCGAATTAGTTCTCTTTTAGCACCTCAGCTTGAAGGACATTTTGAGTGTAAAACTATTTTTTCAGCTCATAATGAGTTTGGGATTTTACAAGTTACATACTATATACTCGGTGATGAATAATCCACTCAAAAAATATTTCGGTCCAAGTACACTGGTTGCAGCTGCTTTTATTGGCCCGGGAACAGTAACGGTTTGCACACTCGCTGGGGTTAGATCAGGTTATTCGCTGTTATGGGCTCTTCTTTTTTCTATCCTTGCAACTATTATTCTGCAAGAAATGACGGGCAGGCTTGGCATTGTGACAAGAAAAGGTTTTGGTGAGGCAATCCGTGAAAATCTTGAAAACCCCTTGATTAGAATTGCAGGAGCTCTGCTTGTGCTGAGTGCAATTGTGGTTGGAAATATTGCTTATGAAGGAGGAAATATTTCAGGAGCGGTGTTGGGTTGGGAAGAGTTCTTTATTGGTATTGATATTACGGTAAACGGGGTCACAGTAAGGCTGACTTCAATGCTAATTGGAGCCATAGCTTTCTGGGTGTTATTTACAGGCAATTTTAAGCGTATTGTGATGATCATGACTACATTAGTGGGCATCATGAGTATTGTTTTTGTAACTACGGCCATTGTCATAAAACCGGATATTTTGGAGATGCTCAGAGGAATGTTTCTCCCAACTCCCTCCCCGGATGAGTTGCTTACGGTGATCGCCTTGGTAGGAACTACGGTAGTGCCCTATAATCTATTTCTGCATGCCTCCACGGTACAAGAACGCTATGGGCATGTCTCCCAACTTTCCGAGATGCGTGTGGAAAATACGGTTGGAATTGTTTTGGGAGGCTTGATCTCGATCTGTGTGGTTATTACAAGTGCAGGAGCCGCGGAAGGGCATACGGTCGACATTGCAAGTGCTGCTGATATGGCTGTGCAGTTGGAACCACTTTTAGGGAGCTGGGCGCGAATATTCATGGGTGTAGGATTGTTTGCAGCGGGAATCACCTCAGCAATAACTGCACCACTGGCAGCTGCATTTGCTGCCAAAGGGATACTTGGGTGGAAAGGTGATCTTAAGGATTTAAAATTCCGGTTTATTTGGATCATAGTTCTTGTAAGTGGAGTTTTATTTTCTTCTTTGAGCATAAATCCGGTTCAGCTCATTGAATTCGCTCAAGTGGCAAATGGGATTACATTACCCGTAATAGCTATATTTTTATTATTCATAATGAATAAACCGTTGCTGTTAGGCCCAAACAGAAATACCACCCGCCAAAATATTTTTGGAATCATAGTGATATTGGTTACCCTGTTGGTAGGGTTCAGAAGTTTAAATTCAGTATTTAATTTTCTGTGATTATGATTTCCAAACTCGATATCAATTGCGATCTCGGAGAATTTTATGGCATGTATGATGAACGGAGAGACTCTAAGATCATGCCGTTTATCTCGAGCTGTAATATTGCTTGTGGTTTTCATTCCGGTGATCCGGTAGCCATTCACAAGACGATCAGGCTGGCTTTGGAACATGAGGTAGCGATTGGCGCTCACCCTTCTTACCCTGATCTTCAGGGATTCGGCCGAAGAGTTATGAATCTTAGTACGGATGAATTGGAAGCTTGTGTGCTCTACCAGGTTTCTGCATTAAAAGGGATGACGGAGTCGTTGGGAGGTTGCCTGCACCACGTGAAGCCGCATGGGGCTCTTTACAATCACGCCGCAAAAAATGAAGAAACGGCGATGGGCATTGTCAAAGCCGTGGTGCAGATCAAAGAGGATATGCTTCTGTATGCACCGGCTCATTCAATATTAAGTGAAGTGGCGCAGGATGCCGGTTTAAGGGTTTGTAATGAAGTTTTCGCTGACCGAAGGTATGAAAATGACATGAGCCTAAGATCAAGAAAGCTTGAGGGAGCTGTTTTGCATCAAGAGGAAGAAGTTATAGGACAGATTGCAGGGTTCTTGAAAGGGGAAGTGGTTACGTACGAAGGACTTGACCTGCCCATCAAAGCTGATACGGTTTGCTTGCACAGCGATACAGAAGGAGCGGAGGAGTTAGCTGTGGCAATTCATAAATTCCTGGAAAAGCAAAATGTCGAGATCGTTGCCTGTTAAAAGATCGGGGTGGGAGATTTCTTTTCTGGGAGAACGTGCATTAACTCTTTCTCCGGAATTAAAAGGTGACTGCCTGGCTGACATTCACCGAATTTTTCGTTGTCTTGAAAAGAAGGAGATCCCGGGAGTGATCGACATTGTACCTGCTTACGAACAGATTGCAGTGATATACCGGGACCCAATTCCGGATATTCAACTTCCTGCAAAAGCTATTTTTGAGGCGATTGAAGAAGCCGCAGATCAGGATTTCGAAAGCCGTTTATTTGAAGTTCCGGTTTGTTATGAATTGGGACTGGATTGGGATGAGGTTCAGGATCAGACTTCTCTTTCTAAACAGGAAATTGTTAGGCGACATAGCTCCAAAATATATACCGTGGCAATGATGGGATTTTTGCCGGGTTTTATATATCTGTCAGGTTTGGATAGGGAGCTTAAGTGCAACAGAAAAGAGCATCCAAGAACCAAAATACCGTGTGGAGCTGTGGGGGTAGGTGGTATGCAAACCGGGATCTATGCACTGGAAAGTCCGGGAGGCTGGCAGATCATAGGCCGCACCCCAAAACTCTTTTTTGACGTTCATCAAAACCCTCCGATCGAAATTCAACCCGGTGATAAGATTCGGTTCACCCCGATAAGCAAACAGGAATTTAAAGAGATAGAGTCCTGATGGCATCGTTAACAGTTTTGGATCCGGGATTTTTTACAACCGTGCAGGATAATGGACGCTTTGGATCAAGGAAATTTGGCGTGCCGGTGGGAGGTTCGATGGATTCTTTTGCACGTAGATCGGCTAATTGGTTAGTCGGAAACGACTCTGAAGCCCCTGTGTTGGAAATGACGATCCGGGGAGGAACCTATAAGTTTCATGATGAAGCTTTTATTGGATTAGCCGGAGGTGAAGTAGATATCACCATGAATGGGAGAAAGCAAAAGCAGTACGAAACTCTGGCTGTTAGTTCCGGAGAAGAAGTGCAAATTGGTCGGGTTAAAACCGGTTGTCGCGTTTATATGGCAATAGCCGGCAATTGGGAACTGGATAAAATAATGGGCAGTTTTTCTACTTGTGTGCAAGCCGGATTCGGTGGGTTGGAGGGAAGGAAAGTTAGCAAAGGGGACTGCATAAGCTGGGCATATTCTCATAACATCACCAAAAAGACCATTCCTGAAAACCTGCTGCCATATTTTGGACATTCATATCAGATTCGGATCATTGAAGGCCCCGAATGGGATTGGCTCAATAAAGATGAGCAAGAAGCGTTTTTAAATCTGGATTTTAAGGTTCAGCCCGAAAGTAACAGAATGGGCATAAGGCTTAAATCCAGTACATCGCTCGCATTAAAAAAGGAAAACATGGTGTCTTCACCGGTTTTGCCGGGTATGATTCAGTTGCCTCCGGGTGGCGACCCAATCATCTTGATGAATGATGCACAGTCCGTTGGCGGTTATCCGAGGGTAGCCAAAGTTGTGGATGCCGATCTTTGGAGATTAGGGCAGGTTTGGCCTCCGGCTAAGATCCGTTTTAAACTGATAACCAGAAAAGAGGCCTTAAAATTGAGTGCTTTTCAAGAAAATATTTTATACTCAGGTAAAGACGACATCAAGAAGAATGAAGAATTTTAAAAATTTATCTATAACCGGTTTTTTTCTGTTGATTTCATTACCGGTTATTGCACGGCAGCAGATTCCAGAGCCCGCTCAAATTGAAAGAAAGACATTGACTCCAGAGGAGATCACTCAAATTTGTGAACTTCCTTTTTCTTCTTTTGATGAAAACGAGTTCCAACCTTATCAAAGCTTGAGGAAAAATAAAAGCCCAGGCTATAAAACAGCCACCATCAATGCTGATTATGTAGGAGGATGGCCACAAGAAGCGATAGAAGCATTTGAATATGCCATGGATATTTGGGAAAGTCACGTTACGTCTTCAGTTCCAATACGAGTTGAGGCCAATTGGGTAGCATTAGGAGAATTTACGCTCGGTAGTGCCGGCCCCACACAGTTTCTTCAATTAACTCCGGAAGATGGACAAACGGCATGGTATCCAATCGCATTGGCCAGTTCTGTGAATGGAGTAGATTATGTAGAACAATCTCAGGGCACCGGAGATGAGGTTGATTATGATATTACCGTTAATATGAATGCGAGCTTTCCTGCCTGGTATTTTGGAACAGATGCTCAACCTCCTTCAGGTACATATGATTTTGTAACCGTTGTTTTGCATGAAGTGGGACATGGGCTTGGCTTTACAGGATCCATGAGAGAATCGGGTGGTGGTTCGGCTCAATGGGGATTTGGATTTCCGGTTGCGCCCCTGGTATACGACCTTTTTGTGATTGACGGCCAAGGGAATGAAGTTATAGATCAGTCAGCCTATGGAAATCCTTCTGCCGGGCTGTATGATGCAGTTACTGGGAGGCGCCAGGGACTTTATTTTGCAGGTTTAAAAACCATAGGTGAGTATGATGGACGGCCAACCCCATTATATGCACCAAGGGAATGGGCTCAGGGCTCCAGTTACTCACATCTTGATTATGAGAACTTTACCGGCACTCCCAATGCACTAATGAGGCCTCAAATAAATAGTGCACTTGCTGTCCACAATCCCGGGCCGTTAGTTTGCACAATTTTTGGGGATATGGGATGGCCTCTTGGAGAAGATTGTGCTGCATTAGCCGGAAACGAATCAAAAATTCTGGTTAATAATGATGCGACAATGGAAGGAATTAATTTCGGCGTAACCAACGAAGGAGAATTGTTGCGAAAGATATTTACGATTTCAAACGATGCAAGCGCTTTGGATCCTTTGGTCGCACGTATCTCTGTTTCCGGAGGAGATGAGTTTCGGGTAAATACCGTACAAAGGTTTATTGTGTTGGAACCGGGCGAAAATATTGAAGTTCCAGTAGTTTATCTGCCAAGCTCAAGTGGTAAAAGAACAGCTACTCTGAACGTAACACATAATAGCAGTGAAGTTGCAACTCCACTGAGAATAAAGTTGGAAGGAGAAGCTTTGGAAAGTGGGACAACTTTTTTGTTAGAACAGAATTATCCGAATCCTTTCAATGCCACTACCATGATACCTTATGCACTTTCGACGCAGGCCAATGTAAGGATTGATGTATATGATGTGCTGGGAAGACATGTTCAAACACTGGTGAACGAAGAGCAATCACCGGGAAGGTACAGTCAGCCCTTTAGAGCAGATGGCTTGTCAAGTGGGATGTTTATTTATCGAATAGTCGTTGATGGGAAAAGTGATATAGGAAAATTGCTCTATAGCAAGTAATCCGTCCGGTACTGTTTTTATTGGGTACTTAAATAAGAAATAATTAGGCTTTTTCTTATAAAAGTATTTTTATGCCTGAAGCGTAAAAGCATATCAAAAAAAAAATTGGCTTGCATAAATTTATAGACAAATATCGGCTTTATTTTTCAGCTGCTTTTGGGGTTTTGATCACCGTACTGGTAATTTTGGTGTGGGTAAACAATCAAAAAAAAGTATTCAATGATCAGCTCCAAAAGATCGATGAGACATCAAATCTGATCACTCAGCAGTTTCAAAAAGCCGTGCAAGATAACATTAATATGCTGAGCAATCTTAGGAACAGGATTGAAGTATCGGGGGGAGATTATTTTGAATATTGGGAGTTTGATGCCAACCAGGTTGCGCAACAAGACTCTTCATTTCTGTTTGTAGAGTGGATCGATAGTAAAGGAATCATTCAAAAAGTAGCTCCTGAAGAAGGAAATGAGAAAGCCATTGGACTTGATATTCTTACCCTTGACTACCGGCGGGATGACTGGCTAACCGCAAAAGCAGATTCTTCCATAAATTTCACGCATTGGTTAGAGCTTGTGCAAGGGAATTATGCGTTTTTGGTGGATATACCAATGTATTATGATGGCCAATTCCAGGGTACTTTAACTGCAGGCATCGATATTGAACCGGAATTCGACAATATTATGAGAGGCTTAGGCCAATATCATGTAGAGGTGAAAGATGGGAGAGGGAACACATTTTATACTTCCAAAGATCATGAAAGCCCTGAGTTTTATCCGGAATTAGTGAGAGTTCACAAAATTGAGTTAAGGGGAACCAATTCGGAAAGTTGGGAAGTATCGATCTATCCCAATGAGAATTTTGAATCACAGAGCGCTATCATAGCATCTTATCTGAATCTTGCCTTGGCTCTGGTATTAGGAATAGCAGTTTCTGTTTTGTTCTATTTCATGAGAACAGCCTTTTTAGCACAAAAAAAAGAGCGTCAGGCTAATGAAAAGATCAGAGCTCTCATCGACTCTGCCCCGGTAGCCATTTATGCCATTGATACCGATGGGGTAATACAGGATTTTTGGAATACAGCAGCCGAGAATATGCTGGGTTGGAGCCGGGAAGAGGTGATGGGTAAATTTATGCCCCATGTAGAAGGAGAATGGACGGATCATTTTCATGAACTGATGAAAAAGACATTAGAGGATGGCCTCATTCGGAACAAAGAAATCGTTAGAAACAGAAAAGATGGAACACCTGTTTACTTAAGACTGAATGTGGGAAGGATTGTCAGAGACCGTTCAAATCATCCCTTAATGCTGGCAATTCTTGAAGACATTACGAAAGAAAAAGAATATCAGCAGCAGCTTGAAAACTCCGTGCAAGAGAAAGAGGTTTTATTATCTGAAATTCATCACCGTGTTAAAAACAACCTGGCTATCATTGCCGGACTGATTGAACTCCAGAATGCTGAGATCGAAAATCCGGAGATCAAAGAGATCCTAAGCGAAACGCAAAACCGGATCTACTCCATATCGGGAGTGCATGAGTTGCTGTATAACACCGATAACTTCACCGATATTACGTTCGAGGAATATGCTGAAAAACTGATCGATCGCATCCAATCCATGTTCCAAAAAGAAAGCCGTGATATTGAGATCACGTATGACTTTGGAAATATACAACTGAATATAAATCAAGCCATTCCACTGGGACTGTTACTGAATGAATTGATCACCAATACTTTTAAACATGCTTTTGGCAACAGAAATTCAGGTAAGATCGGGGTCAACTTCGAACAAATAGGTCAAAAAGTTCAGGTTACTTACAAAGATAACGGTTCCGGTTTTGATAGTACCTTGTTTTCGGATTCGAAGACTTTAGGAGTGACGCTGATCAAAACCCTGATCGAACAATTAGAGGCTGAATATTCATTAGAGTCTGAAGATGGGTTTTTATTCAGGTTTTCTTTTTATCTGAAAAACGATGATACAAGAAGAGGGGCTTACTCAAACATGTAATAGATAAGAACAAAGATTTAGAATGATCATCTTTTAAAAAAATTACTAAAATAAGCTTAGTAAAAACATAATTTTATTAAGCTTTTTGTACCCGAGAGAGAACATAAGATGTGTCATTTCCTTTAGTATATTACAAATAACTATTCATCGTGAGGGTAAAACCTACGTTTACTTAAGTCTTCTCCTTTCCTATCAAAAAAGTTCTTAGCAATACGTTTCGAAAGTAAAAAGAATAAAGCCAAGCCTATGGCTATTTGATCTGTTCCGTAGGGTGTACACAAGGAGGGAGAAATGCACAGAATACTATTACTTATAATTTCAGTGATGCTTGTATATGGATGTGGAGACAAGAATTCAATTTCAAATGCAGATCAGGATGAAAGAGCCGGAGGGGTCGCCTTCACGTTTAAGAGCAGCAAAGAAAAAGTGAGTCCTGGATACCCAGAACCAACCAATGTTCGTGTTTTTATTCGGAGGTATGAGGCAGATTATTTGAGGTTCAAAGCTATAGTTGATGTTGAAGTACCAACTGATACAACTATAATCATGACTGTACCAGCGTCTGATTTCCGTTATCAGATCGATGCTATCTCTTATTTAGATTCTTCAGCTTATAGCTTTAAACCTATTTACAAGTACGATCAGGTCACAGGGGTTACAGTAGTACCTGATAGTATCACACAGGTCACTCTGACATTGGAGCCCGTATTACCATTTATTATGATTCCTGATACGGTAATACTGGATAAATTCTTTAATATAGATGCAAGCCTTGGATTATTTAGAAGACCTACAAATAAAAATTTTATTCAAGGCTCTGTTTATCTAAAACATGAAGCACGGTATATAAACAGTTTTACTAATGAAGGTGCAGATCAATACGGTCCATATGGTACTACCACACAATGTTATTGGGGTTTAACCCTATCAGATTATGCCAATAAATTTGAATATTTTCAGATCATTGTTCATCTAAGCGGCGAAGATTTCTACTTTGATGATGAGAGCAATGATTCATTTGTTTGGAACTACCCTAACCCCTACGTAGCTGACACTATTAAAACATTTGTGAAGGCCCCGGATGGAGGGATAGGAGTAGAAGTACTCTATTGACTTGGTCTGGTCTTTAGTAGTGAAATAGCATGTGTCTGCGCACAGGATCAGGCACTCAAAATGTTAGAAAAAATCAGGTTTGTTGTACCTATGTTGTACCAAAACAAAAATAGCCCAGTAAAAACAATGCTTTACTGGGCTATTTGTACCCGAGAGAGGACTTGAACCTCCACGCCCGTAAGGGCATACGCACCTGAAGCGCACGCGTCTACCAATTCCGCCACTCGGGCATAAAAAATCCCAAATCAATTACTCAATTCAGGATTTCAAAGATAGGGAGTTTTTAAACTTATTTCATACTCCGAAAGTCAAATTTTTTATAAAGATTTGAGCAGCTTTACCAACCGTTCCCAAGACTGATTACGAGCTATCACATTCGGGTCATCCATTGGTTTTTCAGGATCATCTCCACTGCGCATGTAGGCATGACCGGCACCTTCATAGATCTCATATTTATAAATTTTATTGAATTCATGCATGGCATCTTCGGATTTGGGGATTGTGGAATTTACGCGATTATCATTACCTCCATAAAATCCATAAACCGGAACCTGGATGTTAGAATATGCCTCGGTTTCGTCCGGACCTGTTCCGTAGAAAACGAAAGCGGCATCAATGGCATCGCCGGCGTTGGTGGCAAAACGGAAAGATTGAGAGCCACCCCAGCAAAACCCAGCTACCGCAATGGTGCCATCCCCGGCTTCAATGGTTTTGGCGTATTCAAGTACATTCATTAAATCTGTGGTAACGTGATCCGGTTTCAGGCTGTAGATGGCTTCCCGGGCGGCATCGGATGATTCAAAATCCGTTGTTTTTTCTATGCCGTCCACGGTATTGGAAATCAAATCAGGAGCAACGGCGATAAATCCTTTGCCGGCGAGTTGATCAGCAAAGCTTCGTGCCCAGGCATTCAGTCCTCGGTTTTCATGAATCACAATAACCACCGGCGCTTTCTCTGAAACTTCCGGATAGGCCACAAAATTATGAAGAGTTCGCTCATTGGATTCAATGGCTACCCATTCGTGATGCCGGGGTGAATTTTCGAGTTGCTCTATAGCATAATCTTGAGCAAAGGAAAAAGTCGAAATTGAGATGAGCAATAAGAAGAAAGTGGTAATTTTCATTTGACCGGAGAATTAATTAATGATGCAATATCGTAGGGGCAATTCATGAATTGCCCCTACGATATTTTTATACTTCAATTTAAAAATGGTTTCTCATTTTCATTTCACCAGCAACATTTTTTGGGTGAGTGTTTGTCCACCTGCCTCCAGCCGATAAAAATAAACACCCGATGAAAGCCCCGAACCATCAAAATTAACCCGATGTTGCCCAGCTGATTTTTGCTTTCCATCCACCAAAACCGCCACTTTTCGTCCCGTTACATCAAAAACTTCCAGGTGAACTAACTGGTTACTGTTCAACTGATAACTGATCACTGTAGTCGGGTTGAAGGGGTTGGGGTAGTTTTGTTGTAAGGAAATTTCAGTTGGGATTTCAGAAGGTTCAGGCTCACTGGAAACAGGTATTTTTTTGAGAGAGAGGGTTTCTTTGGTTTCAGTATTTACTTGAAGTAATTCTTCTCTGGTAAGCACATACAAGATATCTGAATCCGGTTTTTTATACAGGCCAGTAATGATATCGTTAAGAATTTTAAATGATTTAAAATTCTCTCCAAAATCATTTGAGATAAAAATTTCCGTACTGTCTGACAAGTAAAGATCTCCTGAAACAGACGGATCATGAGTTATTGCATGAATATCATTTTCTAAAGCCACTTCTGAAAACGCAATTTCTTCATTTACAAAAGATAATCGCATGACTTCCATACTGAGTTGAGGAGGAGTAACATCCCATTTTGATAAGAAATAATAATTATTCCCTCCAGCATCGAAGATCACTTTTGGAAAACCGGAAGAAAAGAAATCATTCCGAAGAATTAGTGAAAGAGAATCTCCATGATTTGTGGATCGTAATAAAGAATCTCCCTTGACTCCAAAATATTCTTGATTATGAAATGGATTGACACCAAGAATGGTAAAATTAATTAACAGAGAGTCAGGGAATTCGGTGTAATAACTAAGTTCCTCCCAATTGGAACCATCCAGCTTAGCACGTAGTGTCTTCCGAAGAGATGAATGTTCGGGTTTTGTTTTGATAACGATGTGTTCCATTGGGGTAGGTACTAACAGATAATTTTGCACAGTATCAATTCCGATAGTATTACCCGGTGTAGCACCTAAGCCTATTCGATTCCCGCTCCAATTTCGTAAGCTGGGAGTAAACGAAAAAGCATCATCGGAGGCTATTTTGAAAAGCCTATTTGGGTCTTTGGGATAAGGTTTATAAGCATAAAGTTTTTTATATGTACTTGAACATTCACTCCAAAGTCGTTCTCCTTCTTCAAATATCAAGGTGTCAACATTAGTGCTGGTATTAAATTGACGTAGATTGTTTCTGTCAATATTAAGTGAATAAGTTTCTGTTTCCCCGTCATAATTTGTATAACTACATTTTACACCATATTCATAGTACAACCTGTAAAACAAATGCGTAACTCCGCTCGAATCTTCCATGCCCCGTAATTCATGGAAGTAGGCTTCAGAAATATTATCCTGACCTAAAGCTGAAATTGAGCAAATTATCAACAGTGCTATTCCAAACAGTTTCTTCATTTCACCAGCAACATTTTTTGGGTGAGGGTTTGTCCACCTGCCTCTAGCCGGTAAAAATAAACACCGGATGAAAGCCCAGATCCATCAAAACTAACCCGATGCTGCCCGGCTGATTTTTGCTTTCCATCCACCAAAACCGCCACTTTCCGTCCCGTAACATCAAACACCTCCAGCCGAACCAACTGGTTACTGTTCAACTGATAACGGATCACTGTAGTCGGGTTGAAGGGATTGGGATAGTTTTGTTCTAAGGTGATTTGGTTAGGGATTTCGGAAGGCTCAGACTCATTGGAAACAGGAAGTTTTTTGAGGGAGGTTGTTTCTTTAGTTTCGGTATTTACTTCCAGCAGTTCTTCTCGGGTTAAAACGTAGAGAATGTCGGAATCTGGTTTTTTGTAGAGGCCGGTAACCTCATCTAAAACAGACGTAAGGGAAGTAAAAGAATCTCCAAAGTTTAAGGAATACAGGATAGAGGTAGAGTCAGATACATATAGCGCTCCGGGCTTTTTACTATCAATTGTTAAGAATTTTTGACTGGATGTTGCAAAATCTATCTCTGAAGATTCCCAGGAACCGGAAACTCCCAGGGAATCTGACCTTGAGATCCCTGAATTGTGCACATAGTACATGTGTAAGTCATCTGCACCAAACACTATTTCATTAAGTCCAATTGTACCAACTTTTGTAAAAGTACCGGAGTAGGTTTCACTTCGAAATAATTCCCCTTTTGGACCTCTTGAAAAGTAAAGGGAATCAATAGCTGGGTGAATTCCCAGCATCTCAAAGTCAAAAGACAGTGAGTCAGCATATCTTATAAACCCATCGTAATCCTTAAATTCCGGCCATTTTTGGCCATCACCGGGAAAAGGAATGGTAGTTCCATCTGAATCCATAAACAGGGTGTCTTGATTCGGAGACAGATAAAAATTAAGTGGAAAATATTCCTGATACGAATTCTGTCTCGATTGCTTAATCGCAATAGGGATTTCAAAATTTAGCGAGTTACCCAAATAATCTCCAACTCCGTGGTTATATTCGAAAGAAGAACTTATAACCCATTTCTTGGGATCATTCTCATAAAAATCATAATCATTGATCCCTTCAGAATTATACATGCCGTCAATACACCAGGGGCTGTAGTAGTCTTTGAATTTTATGGAATCTGATTTTGCTTCTGCATCAAAATGGTAAATATTATTTGACCATGATATAAGTGTTTGACCGCCGTTGTTTTCTGAACATTGACCTTCTGTTTTTTTATACATCCGGTAAAACAAATGCGTAACCCCACTCGAATCTTCCATGCCCCGCAATTCATGGAAGTAGGCTTCCTTAATTTTTGATTGTCCAAAGACAGAAGAAACCCCGGTTAAACATAGAAAGGATATGAGAATGTATTTCATCATAAGAAAAAGCAGTTACTTACCTCAATGTAACAGAAATGAACTAACAATGCACAAATATTAGGTGTTAGGTGTTCAAATAAACTTCTAACACCTCGCACCTAAAACCTTGAACCTATCCCAAATAAACATTCCAAACTGTCACTCAACTTTAATATCTTTCAGCCTTTGAGAATTTTACACAGAAAATCAGCTTAATGAGCACTATTGCCCACGAGAAGTACGAGGCGGTGATTGGCCTCGAGGTTCACGCCCAGCTTTTAACCAAAAGCAAAGCTTTTGCCCCGGTTACCATTCAATACGGAGGAGCCCCAAATACCCAAGTTACCCCGCTTTGCCTGGGACACCCGGGAACCTTGCCGGTGGTGAACGAAAACCTGGTTCGATACATCATAAAAATGGGATTGGCGACCCATTGCAGCGTGGCCGAAAAATCTATTTTTGCCCGTAAAAATTATTTCTACCCCGATCTCCCAAAAGGCTATCAAATTTCACAATATGACACGCCTATTTGCTTCGACGGTTTTGTGGATATCAGCCTGGATGAGTACGACAAACGCATCGGACTCACACGAATCCACATGGAGGAAGATGCCGGAAAGTCTATTCACGATCAGGATCCGTACAACACGCTGGTTGATTTGAACCGTGCCGGAACACCGCTTATTGAAATTGTTTCTGAACCGGATTTGAGAACGCCGCAGGAAGCTTACGCTTATCTTTCTAAGATCAAACAAATTGTTCAGTATCTGGAGATCTGTGATGGAAACATGGAAGAGGGTAGCTTGCGTTGTGATGCAAATGTGTCGGTTCGTCCGCGTGGACAAAAAGAATTTGGAACCCGCACCGAGCTCAAAAACATGAACTCTTTTCGCAATGTGGAACGGGCTATTCATTATGAAATTTATCGCCAGATCGAGCTGATCGAAGAGGGCGGCGAAGTGGTGCAGCAAACGCGGCTGTGGGATACTTCCACAGAGCAAACCCGTGCCATGCGTTCCAAAGAAGAAGCGCACGATTATCGTTATTTCCCGGAACCGGATTTACCACCCATCATCGTTACCAACGAATTGTTGGATGAAATCCGCGAGGAACTTCCGGAGTTGGCAGATGTCCGTCGCAAACGGTTCATGGAAGAAATGGGTATGAGCGAGGATGATGCAAATACCATCACCGAAAGCCGTTACCTGGCGGATTATTACGAGGAAGTGGCCAACAATCTTGGAAATCCAAAAGCGGCCTCTAACATTGTATTGAGTGAAGTACTTCGTGTGCTGAATGAGCAAAGCATTGACATACGAGATTTTACGATTTCGGCTCAGCGTGTTTCTGATCTGGTGAAACTCAAAGAAGATGACAAGATCAATTCCTCGGCTATGCAACAAATTTTCAATGCGATGCTGAAAGAGGACAAAGAGCCGGAAGAACTTGCAAAGGAAATGAATCTGATCCAGGTTTCTGATTCAGGATTTCTGGAGCCCATCGTAGATAAAATTATCGAAGATAATCCGGATGAAGTTGCGCGTTACAGAGATGGTAAGAAACAGCTTATCGGATTTTTTATAGGCCAGGCTATGAAAGCCAGCCAGGGTAAAGCCAACCCCAAATTGGTTAAAGATCTAATCACTAAAAAATTAAACGACTGATCACAGTCTTTAGGTTTCATGAAATATACCTCAATAATCTTAATAACCTTTTTTGCTTTATTTGTATCGGCATGTTCAAATGGCCCCAAGCCATTGGAAACAGTAGTGAAGGGGAATATCACCCTTTCAGATTCTTTACAGCAGGATGGTGACTTTTCCGGGACAAAGCTTACGATCGTATCCAGAGATTCCGCAAATTCCGTTTTGGATACCCTTTTTCAAGAAGTGACAGATGAGTCTGGGTTTTTCTCGGGCACAGTCCATTTTCCGGAGAAGAAATATTATCAAATGATCCTTAACCGGGATAGCGTGAATTTAGGTAATTTTGGGGTGATTCTTGCAGAAGGAGATACACTCAATATTTCAGCTCAGATTCCGGATATCCAACAGACGTTGCAGCTGGATTCCGGGGAGCATAATTCCATGAAGACCTACCTGCGTGTGGATCGGAATTTTCAACGGATCGGGCTTATTGCTCAACGAGGTGTGATGAGTGATTCGCAGATGGTTTCGGAGATCAAGAAATGGACGGAATTCTATTGGGATGTCTATGAAAAATATCCTAACACGATCGGGGCTAATCTTTCAGCAGAAAAATCAATTCATTTGATGAGTACCTGGAATGCCAATGAAATGTTGAATCGAATTGATATGGCACTTCCTAATGACTTTATCATGAATGTGGCACTGAATTATGCCCATCCTTATATCTCTGAAGTTAAAGGCTTTGACGCCGGTTCAAACTATCTTGATTCATTGAAGAACATAACTCAATCCGGTCAAATGAAAGAGATCATAGACCGGGTTAAAATTCAATTCTATTTCGATAGTTCACGAGTTCGGGAAGCCAAGGATCTGCTGACTAATTACGAACAAGCCTTTGATAAGAACTCTTCTTCAAAAAAATGGGCAAGGCGAATCAGATATGATCTGAATTATCTGGCTCCCGGTGTGCAAGCTCCTGATTTTTCTTTTATTACCATGAATGGGGATACCGTGAACAATGAGTCGCTAAAAGGCACTGTCTATATCCTTGAGATCTCTCCACTGGCAAACCGAATGTATCAGGACGATTATGACCGAACCGTGATCATACATGAGATCTATAAAAACTATGGGTTAAAGATCTTTACCATACCTTTGGATGCAAGTGAACTCACCGTGGAAGGCTTTTTTGAAGAACGTCGGCAGGTATGGGATATCGCCAAAATTGGCTCTTTCAATGTTCCAGATGTCATTCAGAAATTTAATGTAGTTCAAGTCCCCACTCGTTTACTCATCGATGAAAATGGCGTACTTATCAGGAAATATGAACGAGGAGAATTTGAGGATGTCATTCAGGGATTGAACGAAGCCTTTAGAAGTCAAAATTCACCAAGTTAAACTCACTCAATATCATGCGAAGATTTTTAATAGCCGGTAACTGGAAAATGAATTGTGGTCCTTATGATGCAGCCGAACTGCTGGAAGGACTCACCGAAAGAAAAGCTGAGATCAGCGAAGATGTGGATGTGCTGGTTTGTCCTCCTTTTGTATCTATCGGGATGGCTGTTAAATATTTGTACGATACCGATATTCAGGTGGGTGCCCAAAACCTTCACTTTGAAGAAAACGGCGCTTTTACCGGTGAGATAAGCGGAAGTATGCTCACCGAAAGCGGCTGTAATTACGTGATCATCGGCCACTCCGAGCGCCGGCAATATTTTGGCGAAACCGATGAAACAGTAAACAAGCGTGTCCACAAAGCGATAGAGCATAAACTGGCTCCCATCGTTTGTGTAGGCGAAAGTCTTGAACAGCGACAGAAAGAGGAACATTTTGAGCTGGTTAAAAATCAGGTTAAAAAAGCGCTGGAAGGTGTTTCCGAAGCAGAAGTCAGAGATGTGGTTATCGCTTATGAACCTATCTGGGCAATTGGAACCGGTGAAACGGCCACTCCTGAACAGGCTCAGGTAATGCACGAATATATTCGAACGGTCTTAAGCGATCTGTATAGTGAAGAAGTCGCCGATCAGATCAATATTCTGTATGGCGGAAGTATGAAACCGGCGAACGCCAAAGAACTGTTGAGTCAGCCTGACGTAGATGGGGGCCTTATTGGCGGAGCTTCCTTAGATGCGGACAGTTTTTCGGAGATTATCACTATAGCTGAAGAATTAGCCTGATCCATGAAATACAAGGTACTCCTGATCGGCAGTGGTGGACGTGAACATGCTTTGGCCTGGGCGATCTCAAAATCCCCAAAGCTTGAAAAGCTATACATCGCTCCGGGAAACCCGGGTACAGCGGCATGCGGGGAGAATGTAGATCTTAATACTTCTGACTTTGAAGTCGTGTGGGAGTTTATTCAGGAGAATCACATCAACCTCACCGTAGTAGGACCAGAACAGCCGCTGGTAGATGGAATCGCCAACTTTTTGGAAACCAAAGGACATCTTGTTTTTGGGCCGAAACTGCAGGCGGCTATGCTGGAGGGAAGCAAAGAATTCGCCAAAGAATTTATGCAGCGCCACAATATTCCTACGGCAGCTTACCGCGTTTTTGATCAGGATAATTTTGATGGAGCCGCTGAGTACATCAAAGAACAAAATAAATACCCGGTGGTACTGAAAGCCGATGGATTAGCTGGAGGCAAGGGCGTTTTCATTCCAGAAAGTGAAGCCGAGGCCATGGAGGTACTGGATGAACTCAGAAACAACGATTCCTTGAAAGATGCCGCCAGCCGCCTGGTGATCGAAGAATTTATGGTGGGCGAGGAAGCATCTGTTTTTGCTATTTCGGACGGAGATTCCTGGAAAGTGATCGGCAATGCGCAGGATCATAAACGCATCGGGGAAGGCGATACCGGATTGAATACCGGTGGAATGGGAGCCTACTCACCCGCTCCGGTTGTGACCGACGAAATTCTGAGACGCGTAGAAGAGGAGATCATTGAGCCTACCATTTCAGGAATGAGAGAGGAGGGAAATCCTTATGCCGGCATTTTGTACTGTGGGTTGATGATCACGGCTGAAGGACCAAAAGTAGTTGAGTATAATTGCCGTTTTGGTGATCCTGAATGTCAGGTGATCTTGCCCAGAATGAAAACAGACTTACTGGATGTGATCATTGCTTGTACACACGGAAAATTAGGTAAAACTGAGATCCAATTTGATGATGACGTTCGCTGTACGGTGGTGCTGGCTTCCGGCGGTTATCCCGAATCCTATGAAAAAGGCAAGGAGATCACCGGACTCGATGAGGTAGAAAATGCTATTGTTTTCCATGCGGGCACCAAAGAAGTAGATGGCAAAATTTACACGAACGGTGGACGAGTACTGAATATCGTGGGTTCCGGAAGTGATCTGAAATCAGCTATCGAAAATACCTACGCTGAAGTCAAAAAAGTCCACTTCGAAAAAGCTTACTACCGCAATGATATCGGAGCCAAAGGTTTGGAACATTGAACAAGGAACATCGAATATCGAACATTGAAGTTTTATCGTTTTTCGTTGATGAAAAGCAACTTCATCGTTGGATGTTCCGTGTTGGATGTTGGATGTTATCTTTTTTCGCCTCGTTCCACATGCTCTGCGTTGGACCGAAGAAGGCTCTGCCTTGGGCTTTCTTGCTAATATTTTCAGCTTCAATTTCCGCCCAGCCACTCCAAAAAATCTACTCCGGTTTAGATAACGCTACCTCTATTTCCGTAACTCAGAATCATATCTACATTGTAGAACAAGGAAAAAATCGCTTGCTCAAACTCGATCATTCCGGCACATTGATTGAAACCATTGGGGGCAGAGGTTCCGGCGATTATCAGTTTAGCAAACCTGTGGATGTGGACGCTACAAACGGACTTAAGGTCTTTGTTACGGATTTCAATAACCGCAGGGTACAGGTTTTTGACCGGCGCGGACAGTATTTGAGCAGTATTGAAGCGCGCAATACGTTTGGAGAAATGCGAGAATTCAATCCCTCGCAGATAGCCGTAGATCAAATGGGAGAGGTTTATTTTACAGATTCTGAAACCCGTTACATTCATCATTTTGACCTTGATTACAATGTATTGGATGAATTTAAAATCCCAAATGAAATCAAAACTGTTCACGATTTAAGTATTGGTTCTTCTGAAATCTTCATTCTTGACCGGGGTTCCGGGACTATTCACCGGCTAACACTAAACGGAGCCTATCAGGGATTTTATCCGGCAGAAGAAGTCTTGGCATTTTTCGCTGATGAATCAGGTCTTTGGACTTCCTACAAAAATCAACTGATCTACGAATCGAAAAGCGGAGAGGAAGTAACAGTTCCATTTGACTCTTCTGTTGAGCCGTTGGACATGTATGTAGAACGAACGTCAATTTTTTTACTTACCAAGGCCGAATTGTTCAAACTATCAGTGCCTGAACGATGATTAAACCGGATTTCATTTTCAAGGAAGATCTCACATTCGAGGATAAAGCCATCCGCATCTTTGAATTTCAGCGGGAACATAATCCGGCCTATCAACGATTTTGTGAAGCCTTGGAAATCGGAGAAGTTCATGATTTAGATCAAATCCCCTTACTCCCAATCAAGGCGTTTAAAGACTCAGACATTATCACTGCGAAGGATCATTCAGAATTTAAAATTGAAGATTTAGAATTCTTCCAGAGTAGCGGAACCAGTGGAATGGTGAGAAGTCGACATTATTTGATGGATCCGGAAATCTATCGTCAATCCATCATCAGGGGAATGCAGTATTTCTATGATCTGGATGATTTTGTGATCTGGGCCTACACACCGGGTTATAGCTCAAATCCAAATTCTTCGCTTATCTGGATGTTGAATATGCTCATCGAAAGAGATGGATCCGGATTGAGCCGATTTCTGGAACTCAATAAGCCGTTGGATGAATCTGAGGTTCAAAAAGCCACCGAATCAGGGAAAAAGCTAATGCTTTTTGGAGCGGCCTTTGGCTTGCTCGACTTGGTTGAAATGAAAGAGACAGAACTGCCTGATGAATCCATTGTAATGGAAACCGGTGGAATGAAAACTCACCGGAGGGAAATGAGTCGCGAGGAACTGCATCGAAGACTGGCCAACGGATTTGGAATCCCGATGTCCAACATTCACTCCGAATATGGAATGACGGAGTTGCTGAGTCAGGCCTACAATCCCGGGGGCTATTGGTTTGGCACTCCGCCGTGGATGAAAGTAACCATCCGAAATCCCAAAAACCCAATGGAAGAAGTCAAAATCGGAGAGGAAGGACTGATTGGTGTGATGGATCTGGCCAATTTATATTCTTGTTCCTTCATCTTAACGGGCGATAAAGGTATTCAGGTTGGCGGAGGAAAATTCCAGGTGCTGGGACGATGGAATCCCCAAAACCTTCGCGGCTGCAATTTCCTGATTGACCGGGATTGATTTTTGCCACGAAAGCACAAAATCATGAAATGGATTTAAATTGGTATTTGAAATTAACTTACGAAGTTGTGAAGATATCGTATATCCCTCTGGTCAAAAGCTGAAGCTTTTATCCGGTCTCCCTTCAAAGGGAGAATTTTCGGAAATAAAATTATGATCATTTTGTGGAAAGGAGAAAGTCCCTCTTAGAAGAGGGAAGGAAATGATCTTCAGATCATTTACAGGGAGATGTAAGAGATAGAATTGCAGCAACAAATACGAAAACAAAACCTGTGCAACGAATCACGAAAATATCACAAACACTAAAAAACTGGCTCAATCCAAAAAATCCGGTTCTACAAAAAGCCATTCAGCAAACTGTCGAAGAAGGATTATTTAGCATGGAAGATGTAGAATTTCAGCTCAATGTACTTCGTGAGAATGTAGAAAACGGCGAAATTCAGGAATGGATCAAACGAGCGGGATTGAATGATCGGCAGAATGCGAAAGGGGAAAAAGTCCTCTGTTTGCATGCCGGAAATTTGCCATTGGTGGGATTTCAAACGGCACTTGGGGTGATTCTTTCCGGAGCCGGTTACTATGGAAAGCTCTCCCGAAAAGATCCGTATCTCCTCGGTTCATTCTTAAAAGAAATGCAGAATTTGAAATTGGATCAGCAGATCAAATTTTCAACAGACCTCAATGCTTTTCAGCAATTGAATGCGGATGCAGTAGTTTTTGCCGGATCAGAAACGTCGGTTCCCCAGGTAAAAAATAAGATCAGCAAGCTGAAAGCCGCTCTAAAAGAAGCGAATTACATAATCCGTACAGCCAAGTTTTCCATCGCTTACCTGGATGAATGGAATGAGCAGGTGAAGTGCGAATTGACAGAAGCCATGCTTCGGTATGGTGGAAAAGGATGTCGTTCGGTGGCGTTGGTGGTAGCCAAATTTGAATTGGATGAAGTAAAAGAAGAATTACTATCGGAGATGCAGGAATTCTGGGAGAAGAATCCTCAGCACCAAAAACCGCAGCCGGAGCTGAAGTATCAATATGCTTATAACAAAGGCATTCAGCGCAACCAGCTTTGGCTGGAAGATTTTTTAATTCAGGAAACTGATGAATTTCCCGAAACCAATTTTACAGTGAACTGGGTGCGAGGAGATGAGGAAAAAGTACGGTCACTCAGAATGAATTTTGGGAACGTGGTGCAGTCGGTTTATACGACCGGAGCTGAAATTAATGGCTTGAAAACGGAGCCACTTTCAAAAGCTCAAAAACCACCGCTTTGGTGGAAACCGGATGGGGTGGATGTGGTTAGAATACTTCTCAAAAGCATAGATAATTAGTCGGGTATTTCCCCCCACTTGTTTTGGAAATCAAATACCTGAATTTTATTCCCACTACGGTTCATCAGAAGTTGATCTTTCATTGGATCATAATAAATGTTGGTAGCTATTGTAATTCTGTTTTCTGTATCAAGTTTTATGGTTTCGCCGGTATTGAGATCTTCCAGATAAATATAATCGCCGCTGTAAATAAGAATATTTTTCTCAGGAATGTAGCAGATCCCATTTATCCCTCCATAGGCTGCTTGTGTTACACTTGATTCATAATTCATGTTTAAATCTATTTTGCGGATGTTTCTTCCCCAACTATAATAAAGTTCAGTTCCTACAAGGTCCATAAACGGCGATAAGTTTGATGAAGCTTTTGAATATAAAATATCCTTTTCAAAAGTGGAGGTATTGTAAGACAAGATATAGTCTCTCATATTAACGATGACCTGATCCGCGTGATTACTGGCAATAGATCGTCTTGGGTATCCCATCAACCCTGTGTCAAGCGTATTTGATTTACTTAAGGAACCCTGTGCGATATTATAATGCAAAGCAACCGTTTTATTTATGGCATGATTGTACCTGAATAAGACAATATGGGAATTGTCTGAAGTAAAATTGACGCTATTAAAGAATTCATATCCCAGAAAAATTTCGTTGATTTCTTCAAAGGGATTTAATGAGTAAATCCAAACAAAGTAATTATTAGTAACTTCGTTGGGGTAATCGCCCAGGGTTTTACGGCCCAAAACGGCTAAATGCGTACTGTCTGGTGACATAATGGGTCGGTAAAAGTCACCACTGCTTTGTAAATTAGTATACACATTTTTAATGGTGGCTAAGGTTTCTAACGATTTGGAGTCCATGTTATACTTATATAAAGCATCTGATTCATCTCCGGCTAAATAAAGTATTCGTTCAGATTCAGACACGACCCATTCTCCAATGCGACCACCCGGTATTTCATGATTGAAAGAAATATTGGTGAAATTTTTTACTGCCCTGCTTCTGGAGGTTTTTGAACTCATTGATTTTACCCGATAACGATATTCCAGTTTCTGATCTAAATTAGTGTCGGTGTAAAGTTGAGTTTCCTGGGAATAGTTAGCTGCAATGGTATCTATGTTTTGGAATTCCCCATTATTAATGGCTCTCTGGATAACAAATTCAGAGGTTTTAATATAATATTGCTGATAAAAGGTCCAACTTAGTGTTACGCTGTTTTCAGATGCATGGCGGACTGTAAAATTATCGGGCGTTGGAGTTCTAAAGTAATCTGTGATAGTTCTTGCTTTAACCGGTTTATTTTTATCTACTGCATAAAGCTCAAAGGTATGTTCATTATATGAGGCATTAATTTTTGTAGTTAGGGAGGTCTCATTCTTTCCGACCCGATAGATTCTTTTTAAATCATCGACCTTATGAACGATTTGATACTGCCCTTCAAATGGAGCGTTATGCACCCAGGAGAATGTAACTCTATTATCTCGAAGTGCCTCTACTTTAAAATTCAGAGGTCCATTGATTACACTATTATTGCTCAGGTTCGAGAAAAATGTATAACTGCTGTCAGCTGAAATTAAAAATGGTCGGATCCTGACGCCCATACTGTATAAATTGCGGTAGGGAATGATAACTTTATCATTTTCAAAACCAAGAGTATCGATTGGTATCCATTTAGGTTCAGATGGGTCATTTAAATTGATAGCAACTTCTATTCCATCACTGTAGGCAAGTTGATTCGTCCATTGGGCAAGTAGTCTTTGATTTCCATTATCTGCTGATAAGTTCAGTCCTTTAATGTTACCAAGTTGAAGAAGCACGCTCCAGTTTTCAAGATTGGTCGAATCAAACTGAACCTGGTTTTTATTATAGACAAATGGAATAACCCGATATTGGGTTTGATTGGTTAATATCCTGCTTTCATCCGTAAATGAAGAAAGGAAAGGTTTTAAAGTGTCTAAGGTTTCGTAAGTATCATATAATTTCTTTTGTACCAAGTATCCGTCAATACGTGCGGATTCTTCTGACCAATGAAGCAAGACTTTTTTATCAGAGGTTACTTCAAGTTCAATTGAAGTTAAATCAGGGGTATAAGAATTTGAGTCTGGGTCTTTATTATTATCCCTTTTAAACTCAGGTCCAGTACTGCAGGAAGCAAGAAAAATGACCAGAAACAGAGTGGATAATTTTGCATTTTTAAATCTGTTCATGATCAAAATCTGTAAATTAATGTAGCCTGTGGTAGGTGCCCAGAACCTATTTTATAAGCTTCAATATAAAAACGAAAGGGTTTATTATCTTTTTGATAACCACCATCCGGTTCTCTTTTCATTCCATCATAAATGTTGTAGGCATAAACAAAAATAGACGAAATAAGAAAAAATCTACGCTGATTATCTAGCTTCCTGACCTTGGCTTGTTGGCTATCAGCAAGGTCGCCCCATTTTTTTGCCAAAGATTCTGTAGACGCAATTTCATATTTACTTTTATAACTTTTAAATATGTCATAGGCTGATTTATACTGATTGAACTTATTGACGGTGGACGTAATCAGAATAAAAGAAGCTCCTGCAAAAGCTAAAGACCTAAGTCTTTGACGCTTGTAAAATTGAGCAACCCCGGGTAATAAAGAAAAAAACTTTGCATTACTTTCAAGTGGTCTTTTGACCATTTTGTAAACATTAACTCTTTTTTCTTTCACTTTTAAGGAAAACTCTTCTTTACCATAGTGTGAATTTTTGATGGTAATTTCTTCATTTCTTTTACTGCTTTTTAAAGTAGCAAAACCTTTACCCAAATATTCATCACCCAGATATATTTCTGAGTTATCATCAGTGTAGATCATAATGTTTGCATTGAAGGCATTAAAGGCCGCAACGTTGCCATCATAGTTATTGACGTTTATTTGATTATTCCTGAATTCATGGGATAGAACCGTGGTGTCGCTAGGGACAATTAGAAGACGCGTCTCAAATTTTGGAGCAAAGGGAACCGAAAGGTTGATTAGGTTTTGACCTTCAGGCAGTTTAATTAATTCCTGACCTGATACTTTTCGGATATCAAAGAAGTCATTATTAATGACCGCATAGGCCGAATCAGCATCCAGATTTAATCGCAGAAAGCCTTTTTGAGTATGCTCCTGAGCAAAAGTAGTAAAAGGTGTGATCAGTAGCGCCAAGAAGAGTAGACTATATTTTATCATTGTTTGACCACTATCCAACTTTCTTTGAAATCATATATCGTAATTTTATCATTGAAGAAAGCTGCCAGACGGTCCCCTTCATCATTCAGGATCAATCCGGTTAGATAACCTCCAATGTTGTATTCTTGTATAATATTATGATCATGTAGCGATTTAGATGAGCATTCTATTCCTGAAACGTAAGGGCTGTAAGATCCATATTGTACACCACCCTGACAAGCCAACTTGCCTTCGGAAGCAGCTGAAAAAGCTCTCATTTCTCCCCAGTTCGTGGTGAAACTGATATCATTGGTTTGAATATGGTCCAGAGAATGTGCATCAAGCTTAACGATATTATCCTTATTGAACAGGTATAGATCTTTCCCGTTATTGGCCACTTTCAGATTGTTCTCTCTCCAGGCGGATAGATATTGAGAAGTATCCAATTCCCTTTTTATCGAAGGATCATTGGCATCAAAAATGAAAAGTTTGGTGGAATTTTGTCCGTATGCATAAAATAAATAATGGTGCGTATCGGACGAACTTACTTTGATATTGCTACTGTAAACTTCGCTGGAAATAATGGAAATAATGTTGTTGTGCTTAGAATTATCCACATTCCATATAGTCAGGTTCAGGTTAGAAACTCTTTCATTGGAATTATTGGCAAAGTACACATAAGCGATCAAGATTTCAGAATCAGAAATCACTTCGAAATCCACTGGAAAAGTTGGATTGGCCCCTGCAATTCCCTCCCTGTAATTTGGAATGGTTTCCAGTAATCGATAGGTATCGCTGTCCCAGACTTTGACATGATCTGCAGAATTAGAAGTCAGGATCACTTCTCCATAATTACCATAAGAGGCAAAATCAGCAGTAATTATTTCATAGGTATCATCAAACTCATTAATGCCAAAATCAAACTGATGATCTTTTCGCTCACGAGCAATGTCAAAAACTTCTGGGTTTACTTCCTGATCAGCGATAACAACCTTTTCGGAATTTGCATCAAAACTGCCATTCGGTAGATGATTGATGAAGGAAGGAGTGTTAAGTCCTTCAATATCATTGATATTAAAGTCGTAAGTAAGTAGTTCTTTTTTTTCATCGGTTACATATTGACCCCGTTTGCCCTTAGTTTTAAAAAGGTAACTCTTACTTTCTGATATTGGAAGTGTATATGAAGTGTAAGGTTTTTGAAAAGGAATTTCCGAATCCTGAACGATAATGGAGGTATCGGTACCAATTTCAGATATAGTCACCTGAAAAGAATCAAAGTTAACACCTGAAATTATTCGGGAGGAATCTGTTTTAGCACCAAAATGCAGTTCCGCGATTCCGTTTTCAAATGTTGAGGTGTTAAGTATTAAAGGCGGGGAGGCTTTGATTACCTTTCTTTCAATCGGTTTTAATTCCGTCTCTGCATTGTCAAGTCTGATTTTGTATAAATAGGTAGCAGTGGTATCCAATTCTATGTCCAAGGGATACTGTTTAAAGGTTTCATTTGCCGAAATAGAACCAAACTCTACGGGATCCCGATCTTTTTCCTTGAGATATAATTCAATCTGATCGAAAATAATATCTTGGGTCGATACTCTAAATTCTATCTTGGGATCATCCTCAAACGGGAAGAAAAAACCTGAAATACGAAATTTATTACTGGTATAGACAGTAGACTCAGAAGTTGAGTAAAGTGTATCTTTTTCACGATAATAAACACTCTTAACTTTATACCAGGCTTCAATGCCGTTAAAAGCTTCTTTGTCGTTTAAAGCGATCCTATAGTTATCGCCGTCTGAATTGCGACTAATGGGATCGAAAGGAACCTGTCCAATTAATTTAAAATTACTGCTGTCGATATCAGAACGATATACTTTGAATACATTAATATATCTTTCACTTTTGGGAACTTCCCATTTAATCCGTAATAAGTTTTGATCTCCATATCTGTTTCTGGGTTCCACAACTACATTTTGTGGGATTGTTGGACGGTAGCTATCCGATTTAGGGTCTACGTTATTATTATAACTCATAGTGGGTGGCTGTTTACAGCTACTCAGGACCCCAAAAAGTAAAATGGGTATCAAAATAATTGCATAATCTCTGATTTTATATGTATTCATATCAATCGAGATTAAACGTTAGAGAGACCAATGGATGGTTATTGCGGGCAAAACCGGAGGACGAGGAGATTCCCACCTTTGGTTTCCAGGAAACTGAAGAATGGCTGTAGCCGTCTTTGGGCTTCCTAAATCCATCTAAAGTGGAAGCCAGATAAACTGCGGCAAGGGTTGCCAGGGTGATATTAAAATTTAATCCTGTGTCTTTAAGATTTTGTTCAGCCGTACGTACTTTTTGCCGGTATAAGACAGCATCCTTTGAGGTTTCAGCTGTGTTATAAGCTTTTTTCCATGTTGAAAAATCACTTTCAAAATTTGAATATCGGTTTTGCTGCACAATAAGATTCGCTATCAAACCGGTTGTTATAATGGAAGTGATCAGTGCTTTTTTATATTGTCTGGAAGAGAAATAAGCTCCTCCCGGAAGATACTCTAAAGCGGGTGATAATATGGAAGGATCTTCATTGAACCGGGCATACCTGAATTTTCTATATGTGTTGGTTTCAATGGTTTGCTGTAAGCTGCCGAATTCAGGATGTTCGATAAAGATTGTATGTTTTCCATCTTCTGAGATTAATTCAGCTTGTCCGACTCCAACAACCTCTCCATCATAGTAGATCGTTGAACGTTCGTCGGTGATAATTCGGAGATTATAACCGTCGAGTACGGTCCTATAAGACGAATAAGGTTGAATGGGGAAATTTCCAAAACGTACCTGTACTAAATTAGTTTTGTTTTCCTCAAATTCGTAGGATGAGCTGTAATCATTGATCTCTTTCCATACCAGTGTTACCTCATGCTCTCCAGGGCTTACAGCGAGACTATCATTATTCCAGAGCAGATAAGGCTGTGAAAAGTCATTATCAATAATTACATAGAATTGATCCAGATTAGTCCTGACTTTGAGCCAGGTTTCTGATACTTCATCAGGGGGCTGCGCTTTTACTGGGGAAGAATACCCCCATAAAAGCATTAAAAAAATGAAAGGAATGATGATTATTAAAAGGAATCTGTGGAACATCTACTGTTTTGAACTGATTTCAGTTAGTACAATAGTAACTTAATAAGTTACTAAAAAGCAAAATTTTAAGTGCTTTGTTGAGACATTTACATCCCCTCTATATAATCCCCAAACTTCCATTCTGATCTGAAATCAGGGTTGAGCTTCTGTTGGGTCAGTAAAGCCTTTACCATAGCTACGGGAATGCTGTTGTTTTTCAGTATAGCATCGTGGAATTCCTTCTCCGTCATTTGTCCGGATTCAACCAACTCCATTCGCAGCGAATAAAATTGCATGGCCCCAACCATGTAGGCGATCTGATAAAGCGGACCGTAATTTCCCTCAAAAGAACGTCGGACCTCAGCTTCGGCATTGGCATACTCGTGTCCTACTTTGTCCACCAAATAATCAATGCACTGCTGCGGTGTCCAGTTGCCGAGGTGATAATTCAAAGAAAATACAATTCGGGCGGCACGATGCATACGCCAGTAGAGCATTCCTATTTTGTCTTCGGGTCCGTTTGGAAACCCTTTTTCCCACAACAAAAACTCCCAGTATAAGGCCCAGCCTTCCGTCCAAAAGGGAGTGTAAAACATACGCCGATGCGTCTCATAGCGCTGATTCATGAATTGCTGTAAATGGTGTCCGGGAATCAATTCGTGATGTACCACTGCTTTAGAGAAATGGGGAGTATTGCCACGCATACTCATCATCTTGTCTTCATGACTCATCGTATTGGTAGGATATGCGATTCGAACCACTTCACCCCCTAAAAAGAACGGTGCGATCTTCTGCCACTCGGGACTTAACATCACCATGCGCCAGGTTTCTTTGGCAAGATCTGGGATGGTTACCAAATCTCGTTGTTCTAAAAAAGATACTGCTTCTTCGGCCAGGTCTTTAACCAGAGTAGGTTGCTCGCCGGCTTCCACATGCGTGGTTTTGACGTATTCCAAAGCGGCTTTCCAGTTGTCATCGTAACCGAGTTCACGGGAGGCTTTCAGCATTTCGTTGTAGGTCCACTCGTACTGCTCGTTGGCTATGTCGATCAGTTCCTGAGGTGAGTATGAGATCATCTCGAAACCTAAACGGCGGTTTATCTCATCTTCCCCAATCGGATTTCCGACAATGCCGCTTTCATCCACCGATTCTTTCCCGGTATCAAAATGAGATTCGGCATATTCGGCGTAGGATTTCAGGGAGTCGTTTAACGCTTTATACGGCTCTTCCACCCACCAGGTAAAATCCGGATCAAATCCGAAGTAGAATTCGTAAGCTTCGGTGATTCCGTCATGAAGTTCTTCGATTGCTTCCGCCAGGAATCCAGCTTGACGCTTACTCAACATTCCAAACTCTTCCAGTTCTGTCTTTTTTATACCGACTTCTTTAGCCCACTTATTAAACCAAGTGGCTACTTCTTTTCCATCCATGGACGAGCCATTTCGCCGCAGGTTTATGAACTCCATCGCATCATCTTTGGCCGGAATAAATCGTGAAAGCTCTTCGAATTGAGTTTGTTCAGAATGAAGGAAATAAGCCGAACGCTCGAGATCATTTTTTAAAAGAAGGTAGTCCACTTTTTCAGAATGGGGCAGCGCATCAAAATTCAACGTTTCCAGTTCACTCAGCCAATCAGAATAAAGTCGGTCGAAGCGTTGAAAATATTCATCGGAAGGGTGAATGGAGTATTTTCGGTTGAGGGCTCCATGATCTGCCTGATATTTTGTGATCAGCTTTGATAGGTCAACTGCCTTATCCTGGGCATTGACTTTGGTAAATAGCAGGAATGATACTGACAGAAAAAAAAGAGTGATTAGGCTTTTCATGAGGCATTCTCAACGAATTTGTTAGAAAGTATAGGAAGTGATGGATTCGTGGTATTTCACTAAGTTATTTTTATGATCTCTCAAATACAGCCGGATCCTGAAATTATAATTTTTGCTTACGGATAGATTCGTGGCTACTCGTATAAACTCATCTTGAGGGTACTCAATCTGAATGAATTCGGACCATGAGGAAGCTCCCTGCTCCTGAACATCTATGACAGTTAAATCGTCAAAACGGGTGTTTCTAAACCATTGGATTTTTAATGTATCACTATCTGCAAATGCCGCTACATTCCGGATATTTCCATAATCTATAGAATCGGTCTTCTGGCTATATTTGTTTCTGATCTTACCTTTCTCATTTCTTAGAAATGAGGTCACCCGGTAAGTCAGCTCCAGAGAATATTCATTAGATGAATCGGTAAAGGCACTTACAAAGCCAAGTGTATCAATGCTGACAAACTTATTATCTAACTTTTTTTCAATAATAAATCCTTCTGTATAAGAAGATTTATTTTGCCAGAAGATCCTCAGGTTTCTATTCTCAGTATTTGCCAAGGCTGAAGGCTGTGTGAACTCTGCTATAAATTCAGGAGATTTAGGATCGTTAGGATTGCTTCTGCGGTCATCAGGTCCGGTTAAGCATCCATGCAAAAAAAGAGAAAATATCAAAAAGCTGAATAGTCGCATTATTTTGCTAAAATTTAATTTTTGCTCCTGCAGAAATATATTCATCAAAAACAGGTTTTAAGAAGAGTTCAAAAGTTCTTGTATTCTTTTCTTCATTCTTTTTAATGGAACGAATTTTATCAAAAGCATCGATGGCAAAGACCCCAAAAATGGCCAAAAGTGAATAATTTCTTCGTTTGAGGTACGGTTTCAGCCTATTGGATGCTTGTTCCATTTCATTTCCTAATTCCAGAGCCAGACTTGGATATTCAGCAAGCAGATATCTGCTTCTGGTCTCCTGAAACAGGTCTAATTGTTCTTTGTATTCCAACTGATATTTAAGCGCAAAGGAGGAAGATATCGCAAATGCACTAATTATTAAGCTGGTTTTTAAATATTCTTTATTTCGAAACTGATATATCCCGGGAATAAAATCAATGGTACTGACAGCGTGATCTTTGGAATTAAAGAAATATGATTCATAAAGAACTTCCTCTGATCGCTTTACTACGAACTCTTTTTGCCTGAATTTTGGGTTGCTAAAAGTTAATTTTTGCTGTTCACGTCCTAAGTCAAAGATGCCAAATCCCGTGGAAGATTGATTTTCACCAACTTTGATCTTTGAAGATGAGTCACTTAAAGCAACGAGATCACCTCCAATCAAATATCGTATGGATGCATTTTCCCTTTTCAAATCTATTTGATTCCGGGTGAGGTCGAATTCATGGCTTATTGAGTAAACTGAATCTCTTAATACATTCTGAGCAATGTATTTGTCTTTGTTGGTAGGATAGGAAAGGAACAAATGGTAAAAGCCATTCTTAAGGTAGACGGTATCTTCATCAGCTACTTTAAGTATAGCGGGATTATTTAAGTGAAACTGAACAAAAGCGGAATCAACATTAAAATCAAAGATGATAGCACTTGTTGCCGCTTCTCCTGTTAAAGCATCTTTTTGAGCAAATGTTAAGCCGGTTACCAAAAGCTGAATAATGCAGCAGAGAAGTATATTCTGAAGAAGTCGATTTATTACCATTTGGATTGACGGTAAACAATTAAAATTTAAAGAAAAAGGTAGTACAAACAATTTAAAATTGGTAGTCCATTGACAGTTTAAGCGAACAATATTTCTCAAATTCACTTATCAAGAGTTTCAGATATAAGATATTTGATATGTTATTCCCTCCGTAAACTAATTCACAAAAAGAAATAGAGATTCTTATCTTATAGCTTCCGATAAATTTCAGAATACAAAACAATATAAATGCAGTCGTACAATCCGGATAAGATCGAGTCTAAGTGGCAACAATATTGGCTCGAAAATAAGACCTTTAAAACACCCACTGATACTTCCAAGCCTAAATATTATGTATTGGATATGTTTCCCTATCCAAGTGGTGCGGGACTGCATGTGGGGCACCCGGAAGGATATACGGCTACCGATATCATTGCGCGCTATAAGCGGATGAATGGATTTAATGTGTTGCATCCAATCGGTTGGGATGCATTTGGGTTACCGGCCGAGCAGTATGCGGTGAAGACGGGAACGCATCCGCGCATCACCACTGAAAAGAATGTGAATAAATTTCGTGAGCAGCTTCAAGCCATTGGCTTCAGTTACGACTGGGATCGCGAAGTAAATACTACTGATCCGGATTACTATAAATGGACGCAGTGGATCTTCCTTCAGCTCTATAAAAAGGGTTTGGCCTATGAAGATGAAGTGGCGGTGAACTGGTGTCCCGAGTTGGGAACTGTGTTGGCGAACGAGGAAGTCATTGATGGCAAAAGTGAAGTAGGCGGACATCCGGTCGTGCGTAAACCCATGCGACAGTGGGTGCTTAAGATCACCAAATATGCCGAGGAATTACTGGAAGGACTCGATGATTTGGATTGGTCGGAATCCCTGAAAGATATGCAACGCAACTGGATCGGGAAGTCGATTGGAGCCGAAATTGATTTCGATGTGGATGGATACGATGAAAAATTGCGTGTATTCACCACTCGCCCTGACACTATTTTTGGGGCTACCTATATGGTTTTGGCACCGGAGCATCATCTCGTAAATAAAATCACTACGGATGAGCAGAAGGAAGCGATCGAAAACTATAAAGAAGAAGCCGCCAAGAAATCAGATCTTGAACGACAGGAGCTCTCTAAAGAAAAAACCGGAGCTTTCACCGGAGCCTATGCGATCAATCCCGCCAATGGGAAAAAGATCCCGATCTGGATCGCCGACTATGTACTGGCGAGTTACGGCACCGGAGCTATTATGGCGGTGCCCGGACAGGATGAACGAGACTGGGAATTTGCCGAGAAATTTGATCTGGAGATCATCCGCACCGTAGAACCTCCGGCAGATTTTGACGGAAAAGCGTACACCGGGGAAGGAAAAGCAATAAACAGTGAGTTTCTGAACGGACTGAATATTGAAGATGCCAAGAAGAAGATCATTCTTTGGCTGGAAGGGAAAGGAGCCGGGAATAAATCCGTGAATTATAAACTGCGCGACTGGCTGTTTTCACGTCAGCGTTATTGGGGTGAGCCGTTTCCTATCATCCATGTGGATGGTAAACCTAAACCTTTACCGGAATCTGAACTTCCGGTTACCCTTCCCGAAGTGGACAAATATCAGCCTACCGGAGATGGCGAGCCACCACTGGCCAATGCCAAAGATTGGGTGAATACTACCGATCCTGAAACAGGTAAAACGGCAAAGCGCGAAACCAACACTATGCCTCAATGGGCCGGTTCTTGCTGGTATTATCTTCGGTATATCAGTCCGGAATTTGATGGTGGTCCCGTTGATCCCGATTATGAAAAATACTGGATGCCGGTGGATCTTTATATAGGAGGTGCGGAGCATGCCGTCCTTCACTTATTGTATGCGCGATTCTGGCATAAAGTGCTGTATGATATTGGCGTAGTTTCAACCAAAGAGCCGTTTCAGAAATTGGTAAATCAGGGGATGATCTTGGGAGAAATGGAATTCACGGGTCCTGATGGTGAGAAAATCGCAGAGGACAAAGTTGAGAAAAAAGGCGATGGTTTCTTCCTGAAAGGAACTAACACCAAAGTAGAAGCCCGCGCTCATAAAATGTCCAAGAGTCGCGGTAACGTGATCAACCCGGATAATATCATTGCCCAATACGGAGCCGATTCACTTCGATTGTATGAGATGTTTATGGGGCCGCTGGAGCAGGTAAAACCCTGGAGTACCAAGGGTGTGGAAGGGGTGAACCGATTCCTGAACCGCGTTTGGAGATTGCTGGTGGATGAAGATTCAGGCGAGATTTCTGACAAAGTTAAGGACATCGAAGCGACCAAAGAACACTTGAAGCCTCTCCATGAAGCCATCAAAAAAGTAACGGAAGATATTGAAGGGCTTCGGTTTAACACCGGAATTTCAGCGTTGATGATCTTCGTGAATGAAGCTAATAACTGGAAGGAGATTCCATTGTCGGTAGCTAAAGAATTTGTGCAGATTCTGAATCCTTTTGCTCCTCACATTACCGAGGAATTATGGAGGATGTTGGGTGAAGATGAAACCATTGCCTATACAAAGTGGCCGCAATTCAACGAAGAGTATCTTAAAGCCGATGAAATCATGTACCCGATTCAGGTGAACGGTAAAGTTCGCGGAGAGCTTTACGTGGATGCCGCCAAAGCCAAGGATAAGGATTATGTTCTCAGCCTGGCCAAGGAAGAAGAAAATGTAGCCAAATACCTGGAAGAAGGGAATTTGGTGAAAGAGATCTTCGTGCCCGGAAAAATTGTCAATTTGGTGGTGAAGTAGAATAGTTCGCTGATCTGTCCTGAAAAATGCACTGATCTTTCCAAAAGGCAAGGATCAATCAGGAGAACCCAAAAGGGTTTGGAATGGGGTGGATGATGCTAAAGCACAAGTATATCGTGCCGGTATCACACACTCACGCCAAATAAGTAACCAACCAATGCGGATAAGCCCATTGCTATGGTTCCCCAAATTACAATGCGTATTACGGCTTTCAAGATACTTGAGCCACCGGTTTTCGCGGATACTGTTCCAAGGATAACAAGTGAGAGAATGGTAAATCCGTAAAGGAAATATTCCATTTTTGAAACCGGCGCAAAAAGGGTGACTAATAAAGGTAAAAGTCCGCCAGCCGTAAATGCTGCTCCTGAAGCGAAAGCAGCCTGAATCGGTTTTGCCTGACTAATTTCATTAATGCCTAATTCGTCGCGAATGTGCGTTCCAAGGGCATCGGCTTCGGTTAATTCTTTAGCTACCTGTAATGCGGTCTCTTTTTTAAGTCCCCTTTTTTCGTATATCTGGGATAGAATATTCATTTCTGCTTCCGGCATTTGTTCAAGCTCTTTTTTTTCTCTTTCGATATCTGCTTTCTCAATATCAGTTTGAGAACTCACCGATACATATTCTCCGGCAGCCATCGATAAAGCTCCGGCAACCAGGCCGGCCACGGTAGCCAGCAAAATGGGATCTCTTGTAATACTTGCGGTGGCAACTCCAATGGCAAGGCTTGAAATAGAAATAATTCCGTCATTGGCCCCAAGAACAGCAGCTCGCAACCAATTACTTCGGTGTATGTAGTGGCTATCTAAATAATTATCAATGGTTATCATTCTTTTGAAGATGTATTGATGTTTCCCGTAAGAGCAGGCTAAAGCTCACAAAAATTCCTCTTGACCTGCCACAAATATAAATGAAAATGGATAAAAGAAAGCTAATATCAAAGTAGATATGCATGGCAGAAATGCTCCATTGAGTTTGGAATGGATTGAACAACTTCACCTTAATTATTTTTCAGATT
Organism: Gracilimonas tropica DSM 19535; assembly: GCF_000375425.1. Classification (GTDB taxonomy): domain Bacteria; phylum Bacteroidota; class Rhodothermia; order Balneolales; family Balneolaceae; genus Gracilimonas; species Gracilimonas tropica. The sequence continues at coordinate 273,803 of NZ_AQXG01000001.1, forward strand.
CCACCGGTACTTTTTGATTCAAGAACAAACTTGTCAGTCATTTCAAACATGGCATTTCATTTGCTATCTTTGGGGTATGAAAAACCTGAGAGCCATCTTTCTTTTATTGCTTTTCTGCTTGTCCGGCGGACAAGGGGCTCTTGGTTTTTCCGGGTTAACCAATGACCTACCCAAAGCAGAGATTCAACCTGTTCATTCATCAAAAGACGAACAATCTTATCCGTCCTCTTCCGGATATTTGATCGAACTTGGCTCCCAGTCTGAGTCTGTTTTATTCCAATCAAACCGATTGAAATCGGGCTTTGGCGAAAGCGAAACCCGCGAAGAGGAAGATATTCGTGAATGGGTAAATGAAGCCCGATCAAAGAGAAAAGGCAAGCTTTGGCTATATCAGGCTGGAATTATTGAACGAAGCTTAACCTTTCGGGAACTCATCTATCCGCATCATTTCTATTTCTGATTTTTTCCATCGCTCATTCTCCCTGAAAGTTAAAAGGGAATTTCAAAGAAAGGATGGAGGTGCTGAACTCCTATTTGCACTTGCAAATCCTTCCAACTGATACACTAACCCCAAAATTTATACCGATGGAAATTGATCTATTTTCGGTGGTGGTAACCATCATCGCGTTTTCGTTTTTTATTGTACCGATCGTGATCGATCAGATGCGAAAAAAGAAATAAAATAACCTAAGATTTTTCATAAAAGCGGCATCAACTGGTGCCGCTTTTTTTATGATCTGATTTTGCCTGTACTTTCTTGGCAATGTAGAAACCATAGCTAAAATACTCTTTAAAATTCTTGTACATCAAGATCTCTTCTTTATGCAACTCTATAAAATTTTTTACCATAACAGATTGATTATACTTATCAAGGAATGCCTCAAACCTTTCTTCCATAGGCTGATAATAATTTTCGATCCAGCAATATTCCGGTAATGCAAAATAGCCAATGGGGGAATAACCGTTTTCTTCCAAAAGTTTAATTTTCCCGGAAGCTGTATCAATTTCAGGATATTCCTGATTCCAGTGATATTCAATTTCTTGCGGCCTTGAATCCGTAATCCAGGTGATTTCACTGACGGCAAGATAGCCACCCGGCTTCAGAAATTTCCTCCACTGCCTGAATCCTTTCTCAAAACCGATGTTATAAATGGCCCCCTCTGACCAAATTACATCAAATGCTTCCTCTGAAAAGGGGAGATCCTGCATATCGGCTTTCAGAGTTTTAATTTTCTCTTCCAGCCCCAATTCTTTAGACTTCTTTGTAAGCCTATCTAAGAATTCGGGAAAGAGGTCTACCGCTGTAATTTCTCCTTCTATTTTTTCTGCAAGAGTGATGGTTTGAGCACCCGTTCCACAACCTATATCTGCGATCTTTAGAGAAGCTCTATCATTTTCGGGAATAAAATCGAGGGCTTTTAGGGTCTCAGTGGTGCTTCCGGGACCTTGCCGTTCTGCATCTTTGTGAAAATCTATAAGTAGTTCTAATTCATTCATATTTCAGAATAATAATCACAGTAAATATTAGATAAAAAAAACGCTCCGACGCAAAGCATCGGAGCGGATAAAAAGTAAGAATCACGGATTCTGTGGATTCTTGGATTTCACTCATTCAAAATAATCCGTGAAATCTTTTAATCCGTTAAATCAGCGTTTCAAAATAGATTATTACCGTTTTTCAACCGGTACCCAATCCAGGTGTTTCTCACCAACATATAGTGCTCGTGGTCGGATCAAGCGGTTGTTGGCAGCTTGCTCCATATAATGCCCGGTCCAGCCGGAAACGCGGCTCATGGTAAAAATACAAGTGTACAGATCAGGCTGAATACCGATGGAGTAGTACACAGTAGCTGAAAAGAAGTCAACATTTGGGTCGATATTCTTTTCTTCTTTCATGGTGTTCAGCATGTCTATAGACCATGTATAAAGTTGCTGATGACCGGTTTCTTCAGATAGATCTTTAGACATTTTTTGAAGCAATCGGGCACGGGGGTCAAAGGTTTTATATACCCGGTGACCAAAGCCCATGATCTTCTCTTTGTTTGCTAATTTCTTTTTAGTGAACTCCACGGCATCAGCAGTATCAGGATCGGCATCAAGCTCAAGCAGGGTATTCATCACAGCCGTATTGGCTCCACCATGCAGCGGGCCTTTTAGGGCTCCAATCGCTCCGGTTACAGCAGAATACATATCTGATTGTGTTGCACAAATAGTTCGGCAGGTGAAAGTAGAAGCATTCATTCCGTGTTCGGCATGGAGGATCAGGCACAGGTCCATCGTTTTCTCAGCTTGTTCGCCTGGCTTTTCACCATTTAGCATGTACAGGAAGTTAAAAGCGGTGCTGCCTTCCTTAAGAGGAGCTACAATGTCTTTTCCATTCCGGGCGCGATCAAAAGCAGCAATGATGGTAGGAATTTTAGCCGTAATGTCGATGGCTTGTCCTTCAAACAAAGCTTCATCAAATTTTCCATGCGTATCGTCAGAATCTGCAAGCATGGAAACTGCTGTTCTGAGCACAGCCATAGGTTCGGCCGTTTTATCAGTTGATTTGATGTAGTTCAGCACGGTTTCAGGAAGTTCCCGGTGTTCTATCAACAGCTTTTTCAGACTCTCGAGTTCTTCAGCATTTGGAAGCCGGTCGTTCCACAACAAAAAGCAAACTTCTTCAAACGTTGCATTTTCAGCCAGGGTATCAATAAGATAACCGGAATAGATGAGCTCTCCTTTTTGGCCATCAATAAAACTCTTGGTGGTAGAAAAAGCTACGATTCCATCAAGACCTCGGTTAATATGGGGATATTGTTGCTCGTCAAAGCCTGTGTGAATGCCTTCTGACATTGTTACTCCAAATTTTTGTTAGTGATAATTTACTCGAAAAGAGCCAACTTAACGCCGTTAACGAATTTCACTTCCTTAGCGTTTAAAGCAGCTGAAAGTTTTTGTCCTTTTCTCATTTGAGAAGGGCACCGAATATAGTAAAACCGACACACAATTTTAAGTCAAAAAGTTTTAAAACACTGGAATGAAACAAGTTAGTTTGAAGAAATTATGAAGATGGGAAAGAAACTAAATTGGTCAAAGATCCTTTGCCTCGTTCCAAAATGCATCCATCTCTTCTAAAGAAGAATCTTTAAGTGTTTTATTGTTCTCTTTGAGCCGTTTTTCGATGTGACGGAAGCGATGCTCAAATTTTGTATTGGCTTTGCGAAGGCTGTCCTCAGCATTCAATTCAAAGTAGCGGCTGACATTTACCAAAGAGAAAAGTACATCCCCAAATTCTTCCGAAAGTTCGTCCGGATCTCCGTTTTCCAGTGCCTGACGAAATTCGTGTAATTCTTCATCCAGTTTTTCCCAGGCTAATTTCCATTCCGGCCAGTCAAAACCAACGTTTGCTGCCTTTTCCTGCATACGCTGGGCGCGAATAAGTGCAGGAAGTTGTACCGGTAATCCATCCAGGGTAGATTTTTTTCCTTCTTTCAGTTTAATGTTTTCCCAGTTCTGCGAAACCTGTGTTTCTCCTTCCACTTCTGTATCCCCAAAAACATGCGGGTGTCGGCGGATCAGCTTTTCCATCAGCGTGTAGATAACATCGCCGATATCAAAAGTCTCGGTTTCGGTGGCCATACGGGAGTGAAAGACTACATGCAGCAGCAAATCTCCTAACTCTTTCTTGAACTCGTCAAAGTCGTTATTATCGAGCGCTTCGATAGCTTCATATGCTTCTTCTATCAAATTATCCTTAATGGATTCGTGTGTCTGTTTGCGATCCCAGGGACATTCTTTCCGAAGAATGTTTACGAGTTCTACAAGGTCATCAAAGTTCCTGCTCGGCTTCATTTTGTGAAATTCAAAATTGAGAATTAAAGATTAAAAATGAAGGTACCAATCTTTCATTTTTAATTTTGAATCTTTAATTCATTAAGTCTTTTTCTTTTTTTTCTGAGCTGCCGGGAACAGGATGTTATTCAGGATCAACCGGTAGCCGGGGCTGTTGGGGTGAAGTTCAAGATCTGTTGGAGGGTCATTTACGCGATGGGTGTAATCTTCCGGATCGTGACCGGCATAAAACGTGAAGGTGCCACGGCCATAATTACCATGCAAATATTTGACCTGATTTCGGCCTGGTGCTTCTCCCAGTATCACTACCGATGATTTTACTTTGTCTTTTTGGAAAGCGGTGGTCTGTCCATAAAATCCTCGCACACTACTTACGTGATTTTGTGTAAGCATAGTAGGAACCGGGTCCCATTTGGCAGAAAATTCGAACAGCGTAAAAAAGTCAAGAGATTGATCTACACGATCCAGACTCGGGGAAACATCAATATCGGCATGTTCGTATTCAGCAGGGTTTAATGTGATGTTGAAGTTTTCAAACGCCAACGTTTTATCGAAATCCAGTTTTTGCTGTGCATTAGGGTCAGCAGGATCTCCGTCAAATTGTTCAGGGGCAATGTCAACACCTTCGGCAGCCAAAGCGATATCAAAGGTATCTGTTCCCGAGCACATGGCAAACAAAAAGCCCCCGTTACCTACATATTCTTTGATGGTTCTTGCTACTTTTTTCTTTTGCTCAGAAACACTTGAGAAGCCCAGTTTCTCTGCCATAGCTTCCATTTGTTTTACCTGGGCAATGTACCAGGGCATGTTTCGGTAAGTAGACCAGAACTTTCCATACTGTCCGGTGAAGTCTTCATGATGAAGGTGAAGCCAATCATAATCATTAAGTTTGCCTTCCAATACCTCAACATCCCAAATTTTGTCGTATTCAACCTCTGCATAAGTTAAGGCCAGGGTAACGGCATCATCCCAGGGAAGCGCTTGATCCGGAGTGTAAACAGCGATCTTCGGTGCTTTTTCAAGATTTACAACGGCAGTATTACTGCTGTTACTTTCCACTTGCTGCACGATCTGATTTGCTTCAGAAGCATTGATCGTTTCGATAGTGACATTTCTGACTCTGCTCTTTCTGATGATATCATTCTCGGCAGTTGCCAGAAAACTTCCCCCGCGATAATTCAAAAGCCACTGCCCGGTATGACCGTCAACAAGGTGATTAAATACCACTCCGTAAGCTTTCAAATGGTTGGTCTGCGAGGCATCCATAGGGATGAGCACATATTGTTGTGCAGAAACTAAGGCAGGAATCAGTATAAAAAGGACAATAGAAAGTATTCTCTTGAACATGATCAGGAAGTTGGATTGGTAAATCGTTTTAATCGTTCTCGTGCATAAGGGGCATAAAAGCCCTGTGGATACTGCAGAATGAGTTGGTCATAAATATCTCTCGGGTGTTCGGGCTCTGCAAATTGATTTGTTGTTTCTGAGTCAAATTCGAGGCATTCTTCGGCAACACAAAGTTCAGCATCGGATGCATCTAAAAGTTGTTCAGCGAGTTTTGCTTTTTCCCAAAGCAATTTTTCTTTAATAGGTGTATTTGGGTTTCCGGAGAGATACGTATGGACCTGCACATATTTCTGTTTTAAAGGAATGAACGGGGAATCCACTAAAAACAACAGTGCATTATCTTTCAAAGCGGATACTTTAGGGTCATTGGCAAACTCATAGAACTCAGCTGCACTCACCCGTTCATTTCCATTTCTGTTGTCGTATACGCTTTGGGCGAAACGGTCAAGCAAAGCACCGGTACTGTCGGCAGAAGTCCCTTGTTGCAGCCAAAGTCGTAATTCAAGGGCATCATTTGCGTAATAGGAAGTATTTTGACGACCCAGGGATTTCAACTGGATGGTAGCAAATTCATAGTCGCCGGCATAGAAATCGGTGAGAGCAAGAAAGTATCGGGTCTTCTCGGCCATCTCTCCAATATCTGCTTTTTTGTTGGCACGGGTAAGCTGGATGCGAGCTTCAGGATATTCTTTCTTTGCCAGATAAATTCGTCCTTCAAGATAGGGAAGTTCCGGAGCATCCTGCATGCTAGGCATTTGCTGTAAAGTTTCAAGTGATCGCTGCGCTTTTTCGAGGTCAAATACATGATCCAGTGCTAACTCAGCTCTTTTCAGGTGTATACTCCCCATTCCGCTATAGGTATTTGTTTCCGTTTGGATAGAATCAAGCATAGCGGTTGCCAGGCGGTATAAACTATCTCTTTTATTGCTGAAGTCAAGATTGTAGTCATCCATATATTTTGCCCAGGCTGAATAGGTGTTGGCAAGCTCTTCCAGTCCGCGCCACTTCACTTCCCCATAAGTTTTATCCGTATAGTAGGTGAATGCATCCCGGGCCAGTTCAAATTGATTGTTGCGAATAAGTTGTCGGCCTAAATTGAACAAAGCATAGTTATAGGATTGTGTTCGGGATTCATATTCTGTAGCAGCAGCTAACGCTCTCTTGTATAGCTCATTTTCCTGTAAAAGCCAGATCTGCAACTGATAAAATGTTGAATAGGCAGGTGCAGATACAGACATGTCGGAAAGCCGGTCGTTGAGTTCTACAATGGTAATGTCGTTCAGAACCGGATCATTATATCTGAGCAGGCTGCGCTGTATGAAGGAGATCTGATTCGGATTGTCTTCCAATAGTGAAAGCCATTCTTCGATCGCTTTCTCGTATTCCCCGGCTCTCATGTAAGCATTCGCGATATCTCCAAAAAACAAACGGTTGTTCTGAAAGTTTACCCGTGCTTGTTGATACACATCTACGGCTTTTAGGTATTCCTGCCGGTTGATCATGGTGCGGGCCGTGTTTATATATAACTGAAGATTACGAGGTTCTTTATCAATGTTTTGTTGCCAAAGTTGGAATGCTTTTTCTTTATCGCCTTTGTAATGATAGAGTTCTGCGATCCGGATCTCCATCCTTTGGTCTGACTCAGACCTGTCTTTAAAACGATCAGCAATATTGAGGGCACGGTCATATTGTTTTAGCTGGATTAAGCAATCAATAAAACGGTCGGCATATTCATAATTCTCCGGAAAATCTTCATGTAGTTCTTCCAGAATAGGAAGTGCCTCTGCATATTGTTGCTGCTGCATCATGCGCACGGCAATCTGAAAATCCCGGCTGGTTTGAGAATAGGCCGATGTACTCACGAGACTCAGAAAAAGTCCAAATATTAATGTCTTAATTGCTTGATTCATTGATGAATGATTTTCAGGTCGGGCAGTAATAATTTCAATTCCCGGTGGAATCGGTTTAGCGGAAATCCAACCACATTGTAATAGTCGCCTTCAATTTTTTCTACAAATAAGGCCCCCAAGTCGTCTTGAATTCCATACGCTCCGGCTTTGTCCATAGGATTTCCTGTCGTAATGTAAGCTTCTATGTCTGCCTTTTCCAACGCACTGAATGTCACTTTGGTTTGCTCATGAAAGGTCAATGAGTGTGTGATTTGCTGATTTTTATCAGTTTTAACAAGTGAAACACCTGTGAAAACCGAATGGGTTGAATTGCTGAGGTTTTGAAGCATGCTGAAAGCCTCTTGAGGGGTAGCGGGTTTACCGAGGATCTTATCTTGGTGAACAACTATGGTATCTGCTCCAATGACCAGGCTTTCCGAGAATTTCCCGGCAACGTCAGTAGCCTTCATTAAGGCAAGGTCTTCTACAATTTCTCCCGGATCTTCAAGGTTGATGATTTCTTCAGCATCACTGGGGTAGATCTCGAAGGCAAGCCCGATCTGTTGTAATAATTTTTTACGCCTCGGGCTTTGAGAGGCCAGCACAATTCGGCTCATACTTTATTTTGTTCTTTTATGTTTAGCAGATAATTAAATAACTTAGCAAGCAATACAAAGAAATTCCCAATTAAGTTAACCAAAACCAAAATGGCAAAACGAGGACGTAATACTTCTAACTCTCAGCCGATGTTTTTTTCGGCCTATAACTATAAGCTGATTGGGATGGCAATATTTTTGATCTTTGCCGGGTTCACAGCCATGTACATGGAAAACGAGGTCAAAGGCTTTATCTCACTATTTATTTCACCGGTTGTGATTATGGCCGGTTACATCCTGGTTGTTTTTGCCATTATGAAGCACGATCGCGACGATCAAAAAGAAGTTTCTGAAAGCTGAGTACGTGCTGCACCGAAAGGTAAATATCTTTTTTTTACTGGCATTGGTATCTGTGTTCATCATTTTTGGAGATGCTGCTGATCATCGGCAAATTCTGTTTGGAGCACTTTTTGCTTTTCTGCTTGCTGCCGGGGCTTTTCTATTAAATTGGTTAACGCTTGACGGAACCACATCTGCTGTTATATGCGGAAGCATTGCATACGGCATCGGAGGGATACCCGGTGCAGCTATAATCTTGGTATTCTTCATCAGCAGCTCCCTGTTCTCAAAGAATCTGACAGATGGCGATGATAAATTTGTACACACATTCAGGCGTGATGGAGTACAAGTTTGGTCCAATGGATTTTGGTTTTCCTTTTGGATCCTGGTTTGGTTTTTGACCGGTATGGAAGCTTTTATACTGGCCGGCACTACTTCTATTGCAGTATCCACAGCAGATACCTGGGCTACCGAGATTGGTGGCAATCGGTTGCATCCCAAAACATGGCTATTAACTTCCGGTGAATCAGTACAGCCCGGTACAGACGGTGGTATTAGTGTTCCGGGCACTATCGCATCCTTATTGGGAGCCTCCGTAATTAGTTTAACCTATTGGATCTTTAATATGGAAACGCATGTTGGGTATGTTTTGATCGTAGCTCTGACTGGATTTTCAGGCTGTATTTTTGATTCGTACCTTGGAGCTCGTTTTCAACAAAGTAAACCAAAGAAGATCAAAATTATTGGTTCATACCGAATTACAGTTAGCAATAACTTTGTGAACTGGATCTCGTCCGGCACAGCCTCAATTTTAAGTATGATTTTAACCCTAATTATTAGCTTATGAAATGGTATAAAAAATTACACTGGCAAATTATAATCGGTTTAGTACTAGGGCTTATTTGGGGTTTGATAGCAAACTTTGCTGGCCTTAATGAGTTTACGTCCAATTATATAAAGCCGGTGGGTACAATTTTTATCAAGTTGTTGGTTTTGATTGCTGTACCCTTGGTATTAGTATCGCTGGTAACAGGAGTTACGAGCTTGAATGATACCACCAAGCTCTCGCGAATGGGAGGGAAGACAGTGGGTATCTATGCCATTACTACCATTTTTGCAATTACAATTGGCTTGATCACGGTAAATATCATACAGCCGGGTAAGACCCTTCCTCCGGAGACACGCGATCAGCTGCAGGAGACATACAGCGAGACGATCAGTGACCGCAGCGAGAGTGCAATGGAAGTAATGGATCGCGGCCCTCTGGATTTTGTGGTAAATATTGTTCCTGAAAATTTGGTAAATGCCGCTTCAGATAATTCAAATATGCTGCAGATCGTATTTGTGGCAATCTTATTGGGAATAGGAATTATTCAAATAGGAGGAAAGAAAGCTGAAACGCTTGTGAATTTCTTCGATGCGCTCAATGATGTTGTAATAAGGATCGTGGAGTTAATTATGCTTTTGGCTCCGTACGGTGTCTTTGCGTTGATGGCTTCTCTGTTGATAGATCTTGCAGGAGATGATCTTGGTAAAGCACTGGAGTTACTTTATGCTCTTGGGTGGTATTGTCTTGCTGTACTAATCGGCTTGACGATCCATGTTTTTGTGGTATATGCCAGTTTGTTTAAGGCGACGAGCAACATGAAGCTCAAAACCTTTTTCAGAGCAATTCAGCCGGCAATGCTGTTAGGATTTAGTACCAGTTCAAGCGCCGCCACACTTCCTGTAACCATGGAGAGGGTTGAAAAAAACCTGGGTGTTGAAGATGAGGTGGCCAGTTTTGTTCTGCCTATAGGTGCCACCGTAAATATGGATGGAACCAGTTTATATCAGGCTGTGGCCGCTGTATTCATTGCTCAAGCATTGGGTATGGATCTTACCATTGTACAACAGCTAACCATTGTATTGACTGCAACTGCAGCCTCTATTGGGGCGGCCGGAGTTCCGGGCGCGGGCATCATTATGTTGGTAATTGTACTTGAGTCTATTCAAGTTCCTACGGCAGGTATTGCCCTGATATTGGGAGTCGACCGGTTGTTGGATATGTTTAGAACCATGGTAAATATCACCGGAGACGCCGCTGTATCGGTGGCTGTGGCATCAACAGAAGGGCTTTTAGGCGAGGCTCATCTGGATGATTAAAAATTCAGATTTTTTCAAAAAAATTATATGCCTTTATGCCTGAAAATCTGTTAATTGAGATAGAATTAATTTTAAGTAACAAGAGTGCCTATGGCCCTAAAGTTACTATCCTGTAAACGTAATAGAATAATACATATCGCCCTCTTTCTTTGTGTGGCTTTGTTTTCAGCAAAGCTAAACGCTCAGTCTGTATTACTACCGGGTGATGTTGTAGTGGTATCTGCTAATGCCGATACCCAGTCTGTTGACCTTATCCCACTGATTGATATTGAGGAAGGGACTACGCTCTATATATCCGGAGGATCATGGAATGACTCTACCCAAACGTTATCAGGCAAAGAACTTGAGGTTACTTTTCTGGAGAATGTAGAAGCCGGTACAAATATCTTCATAAACCCGGAGGAGAGTGAACTTGTCCGGACATCCGGCACCATAGACCTTACCCAAAAAGCTCATCGTTTGTTTCTGTATCAAAAATCAGGAGCTTATTACCGACATATATTTGCATTGGGTTGGGGGAATGAGCGGGTTTGGAGACAGTTCCCCGATGATAAGGCAAGTTCTGATATTCCTTCTTCCTTAAAACAAGATCAGCTTTTTTTGAGACTTGGAGCCGAAGAGAATCATCAATATTACATACGAAACGGAGCGAGCGGAACCCGCAATTTACTGCTGAAGTTTGTGACCGATGAAGCCAATTGGCGTTCCAACGATGAACCCTTTGCAAGATTTGGAACATCCTTCAACTTGTTAGATCCTCCGGTAATCTTATTCGAGCGAAGTCTGTCTACCGTTCAGGAAGGCGATTCCATAGCAACTTTAAATGTAGCGATTTATGAACATGATGGATCACGTTTAACGGCAGACGTAACCTTCAATAGTTCCCAAAGCATCATAAATGCGGATGATATAAAAAGTTTTAACTCTGAAACGCTCAATTTTACCGGCTTGATCGGTGATGCCGTATATGAAGTTCACGTCCCCATTGCAGATGATGAAAAATATGAAGGCCGTGAAACCGGTATTTTTAACTTAGAGAATCTTTCGAAGGGGAATTTCGGTGATTTCCTTTCACACAGTTTGGTGATTCAGGATAATGAACAACCTAATATTTCCATCGCATCGGTTGACAACGACAGAGAGGGATACGGCCAGATTGAACTAATCAGTGGAGAAGATGGACCGGTTTCGTTAAACGGCTGGAAATTAAGATCTGAGCAGTTGGAATATCTGTTTCCTGATCAGGCAGTACTTATTCCCGGCGAGAGTTTAAAAGTCAGAGATATCCGCTCCACTCAACCTGTTGATTCAGCGAGGGAGAGTCTTATCATTCAAACTGATAAACCATTGTTAAATGAGAAAGGGGGACTATTACAGCTGATTGATTATAGGGATGAGCTGATCGATGAATTTACTTATGGAAAAAATAACCTTACTGAGAATAAGGATGTACGCCCTAAGGATGAACCTCTGAGGGTGGATGCCGTTCGTTCTTCTGAAGCAGTAACCGAGGTGGAACAGGGTACTGTTGCACAAGTAACTTTGGCAAAGAGTGATATTCCGGGATGGAAAGTTCTCCCCGCTGAGCCCTCTATTGTTGAACAATTCCCGGAAGTAGAGTGGGTGGCCTGGAGTGAGGAGCGCTCTTCAATGGAAAAATATGAAGATATCCCTGATGCTTTAGATGGGTCAGAAGTTCTTTTTGGTTATTTTGAACCCCGGGAAGCAGAAGTTCTCAACGAGTTTCTTTCAGAGAATAAAAGGACACAAAAAGAGGGGGGCATCAGAACTATGGCCCTCGATCTTTCGGCAACTGATTACAACGAAAATAATACCATCGACCGGTTGGAAGGGTTGAATATAGCAGTTAATAACCTTGGTGAAAGTATTCTGGTTAAACGCTTTTTAGAAGTGTTCGAAATGGAATATCCGGAACTTGATTTGAATCCCGTTGTGTATGGCTTTGAGAGAAACTCTGCCGGAGAGATGAATATTGTACCATTAGCCGCGTCTGATTCTTTGATGCCCAAAGCTCCATTTTGGTTAATGTTGCAATCAAAACAGGAGCCGGTCAGGGTTGTATTCCAAAAAGAAAATTTATTACAGCCCATTAATGCAAACCGGGAATTGGACGAACCCAAGGAAATTCCCCGTTTTGGTTTTGAGTTTTCCGTTCCAAATACGGATCAAAAAGAATCATTATTAGTTGGGCTGGGAAGTATAAGTCACGATCAAAAGGATCTTGAGTCTTATCCGGAGATGCAATTTGCGGGGCAGTCATTTTTAAAGGCTTCGATTCATACAGGAAAAGATTATTTCAGCACATTTGGGATTTCTGAAGAACTTTCCACCATACGGTCTTTACCGGTATTTTTTGACATGGATAAGAATGGAAGCGTAAGATTTGCCGTAACTGAATGGGGGCAATTACCGGAAGAATGGATCATTAAATTGGAAGACAGGCTATTAGATAAGACTTATACGCTTAGAGATGGTTTTGTTCTTAACTTTGATTATAATCGATCCGGATCAAAAGAAACGGATCCTTCTGGCGAGCGAGCAGTTGATGATGCCGGTGCCGAAGATACCCGTTTTGTGCTGCATATTATACCTCCAGGTGCAGAGAAAGGTGATAAGGAAGTGGTAGACGCCCCCAGAGAACTTGAGTTGTATCAGAATTATCCGAATCCATTCAATCCGGTCACAACCATTTCATTTTACCTGCCACAACCGGAAGAAGTTAAACTATCGGTATTCAACATTGTAGGACAGCCGATTGCTGTAATTATAGAGGGAACACTTTCGGCCGGTGAAAAGCACTTTGAATGGGATGCCAGTGATCGGCCCAGCGGTATGTATATTTATCAACTTGAAGTGGGTAACAAGGTTATGACACGAAAAATGACATTAGTAAAATAATGAACATATTTCGTGTGATAACAGTTATTTCAATCAACCAATCATAAAAAACAAAGAGGATACTACTTAATTACCATCATGCAGTTTAAAACAATTCAAGGAGTGGACGTACCCGAAATTGGGTTAGGCACACACCGTTTAATTGGCAGGGAAGGTGAAAATGCAATCAAGTTGGCTTTAAATTTGGGTTACCGCCACATCGACACTGCTCAAAGTTATAAGAATGAACGGGAAGTGGGAGAGGCTATAAAGCGATCACATGTAGATCGGGAAGAAATTTTTCTTACATCAAAGATCTGGCATACGCATCTTGAAAAAGAGGATGTACTTAAAGTGGCTGAAAATTCTTTAAGAGACATGGATACCCCTTATGTTGATCTTTTATTGATACACTGGCCCAATCCGGATATCAATGTTGAGAAAACACTGGAGGCTTTTCTTTCGCTTAGAGATCAAGGCAAAGCGCTGAATATTGGTGTAGCAAATTTCCCGCTTAAGCTTTTGAAAGAAGTAAATGAAGAATTGGGTGCACCCATATTTTGTAATCAGGTCGAATATCATCCTTTTCTAAGTCAGTTTGACTTGCTGGACTATACCGCGGAACAGGACATCATGTTTACTGCATATTCGCCATTGGCACAAGGTAAAGTGATGGACCATCCATTGTTAAAGCAGCTGGGGGAGAAATACGGTAAGACACCTGCTCAGATCTCTCTGCGTTGGCTTATTGAACAGGAGCAAGTGGTTGCTATCCCAAAGGCTTCAACAGAAGAGCACCTTAAAGAAAACATCGATATCTATGATTTCGCATTAGAAGATGACGATTTCTATGCTATTGATGATATTGAAAAATCAACCCGGCTTGTTGACCCTGATTTTGCACCGGAATGGGATAAATAATCAACCGCAGTAAATCGGATTATTTACATTCAGCGAGAGCCAAAACATCCCCGTTTTGGTTCTTAAGCTGATGTTTTTGAATCTCATCAGAGTACTTTAGTTCGGATGTAAGTTCATCTCCTGCTACGCTTTCTTTCATAAACATGATGTCAATTTCATGGATAGAACGGGCCTCTTTCTCATTGTATAACTCCATCATCCATTCTACGTATCTGGCATTATTTACGTGCTTATTCATATCCAAATCGGATTTTCGAACGCTGAGCTTTCCCTGTTTATCAGATTCCTCAAAAGGCTTCATCCGGGAAGTTTTAATCGGCATTACATGTTCAATTTCGTTCAAACGCAGGTCGAGCACTTCCTGCGGCATTCGGGTTGGGCGACGGGTTTCCAGGTTCATCATCATCCAGTAACTCAGGCAAGCACCTATCTGTTTACCGTCCTCATCCAAAATACGGTAATCACGGTACGCACGAAGGGCATCACCTGCAGCCGGCCAGGTTTCAATAGTGATGGTATCACGCCATTTTGGAAAACGATCTATTTTGATGTCCATTCGGTGAAGTACCCAGGTCAGGTTTTGCTTATGAAGCTGACTGATATCGAAGTTCAGCTTCAGCGCATGATTACCGGCTACTTCCTGAAATAAAGAACACAAAGCGGGGAGTGTCGCCTTACCATTGAAATCTACTTCGCTTGCCCGGATTTTGAAATGTTCGGCATGTTTGGTGATGTCTTTGGTCATGCTTCTTTTAGGTATGAGTCTGGGTTTGTATTTAAACTTACTTTAAGTACGTAAATAATTTTATTGAAATAAAAATAAAAGCCCCATCAGTTTCACCTGATGAGGCCTGGGTTTTCGGGGTACAAAAAACATTAAGCAGGAATAGTTATTTCCTGCATCACTTCAGAAAAAAGACGGTGCGATTTAATACGCTGTGTGTGATCATAGAGGTACGATGCAGTGATGATCTCATCAACACCGGTCTCTGACAAAAAGTTCTTTAGTTGCTCGGCTACCGTTCTTTTGTCGCCAACAAAGGAATAAGCCAACATTTGTTTTAAAGCCATCCGGTGCTGAAAGGGAAGTACTTTACTGATATCATCAACAGGAGGAGGAAGTGGCTTGCGTTCTCCCGTAATTACCCCAACAAACATTTGTTTAGTGGAAGAGGAGAGATATTCAGCTTGTTCGTTGGTATCGGCCATTACCACATTAATGCCGGCCATTACATACGGATGTTCTAACTGACCGGATGGTTGAAATTCTTTTCGGTAAATGTGAACGGCATCCACCAGTTGTTGTGGTGCAAAATGACTGGCAAAGGCGTACGGTAAACCCAGTTTTGCAGCTAAATGTGCACTATCGGTGCTTGAACCTAAGATCCAAAGCGGAACTTCTGTTCCCTGTCCGGGAAATGCTTTTACTTTCCCGCGATTATTATTGGAAAGATATCTTTGAAGTTCTTCTACATTTTTTGGGAAGTTATACACTTCTTGCATCCGGTTGGGGCGAATGGCATGAGCCGTTGTTTGATCGGTTCCGGGGGCCCGACCTAAACCTAAATCAATCCGTCCCGGATACATGGTAGCAAGGGTCCCAAATTGTTCGGCTATGATGTAGGGGGAATGATTGGGAAGCATGATTCCCCCAGAGCCGATCCTGATCGCAGATGTCGCTTCCGCCATATGTCCCAGCAACACAGATGTGGCTGAACTGGCGATGTGTTCCATATTGTGATGCTCCGCCATCCAAAACCGATGGTAACCCAGTTCTTCGGCAGCAACCGCAAGTTCACGGCTCCGCTGAATGGCTTCTTTTGGATCATTGCCTTCAGTAACAATAGCAAGATCTAAAACGGAATACGGAATCATGCTTTTTTCTACTCTATTTGGTCAGAGCTTTAGTTTTTTCTTTGAACCAGATCTTGGCATTCACTCCAATATAATACATGGAGGGTACCAGGAATAAAGTCAGGAAGGTGGCAAAACCAAGACCATAGATGATGGTCCAGGCCAGCGGACCCCAAAAATCGGCATTATCTCCACCGAAGTAGAGGTTGGGTTCAAAGCTGGCAAAGAGTCCGTAAAAGTCAATATTCAGTCCCATTGCTAATGGAATCAATCCTAAAATTGTTGAGGCTGCAGTCAAAATCACAGGGTTCAGACGAGTAGCACCGCCTTCTATCACCGCTTCTTTAAGACCCACTCCGTCATTGCGAAGAATATCGATGTAATCAATCAAAATTATACCATTCTTCACCACAATACCGGCAACAGCGATGATCCCCATACCAGTCAGTACTACGGAGATATCCATACCGAAGGTCGCAAAACCTATGAACACCCCAATCAAACTGAAAAGTACCTGCGACATGATGATCAAGGGCTTCCCGATGGAATTAAATTGCCCAACCAGAACAAGGAAGATCAGCATAATGGCAGCAAGTAGTGCAACTGCAAGAAATTGACTGGTCTCGGCCTGCTCTTCCTGCTCACCGGTCAGGCTTATTTGATAGCCCTGTGGAACTTCAAAATCTTGTAAGGCTTCCCGGATCTTCATGTTAATTTCATTGGCGTTATAACCTGTTAACACGTTTGACGACAAGGTAGCCACCCGCTCCAGGTCGATCCTGTTAATGGCTCCATAGCTGTTCGATAGCCTTGGCGTCGCTACAGCAGAGATTGGTACAAAACCGGTCGGAGTACCTACCGTCATGTTCATCAGATCTATGATATTACCGCGGTCATCTTCCTGCAACCTAAGTGTTACATCATATTCATCTTCGTCTTCTCTGAACGTAGAAACAGGTTCGCCTAAAAGAGCCGTACGAATAGCCGCTCCAACTTGAACATTACTTATACCGTAGCTATTTGCTTTTTCATTATCGATGTCAATGATAATTTCCGGATTATTCACTTGTAGGTCTGAGCGAAGCTCTTCGATACCTTCAATATCTTGTTCCTGTATATAATTCTTGAATCGCTCAGTAAGCGAGATCAGCTGATCGAATTCATTTCCCGTAATCTCGATATTGATCGGTTTTCCGGTTGGGGGGCCGTTTTGTTCTTTTTCAACGGTAACGGTAGTGTTGGGAATATCCTGAACATTTTCGCGTATTTGGTTCAATATTTCCTGAGTAGAAACCCCATTACGGTACTGGTAATCCACAAATTCTACAGCTACTTTACTTTTATTGGGGGAAGGGGTTGGGTCAATACTATTTGGAGGGTTCGCCCCAACAGCCACATTGGATATCACAGATTTAACCACCGGATTATCCTGACCTATAACATCATACACCCGCTGTTCTATCTGTTTGTTGACCCGGTTTGTTTCATTAAGATCCGTCCCTGCGGGCATTTCATTATATACATAAACGAAGTTTGGTTCGCTTTCGGGAAAGAAAACTACTTTAGGAGAGGCTACCCCTAACAGAAAAATACTTACAAATAAGAAAACGGTTGTAAGCCCAAGGATATACCAAGGCCGGTTGCCCACTAATATCCACTGTATGCTATCGTGATAATAGCTTTGGATCTTTGGAAGTGTTGATTCGTTAAACCCGCGGATGAGTGGCTTAAGGATAAATCGTTCTGATAACCAGAGCAAATAAATGAAGATCAGCAGGTTGGCTAAGAACATACCTCCCGTGAGGTAAAAGATGACTGCCAATACAGCAACCACGGCTGAAGCAATCCATAGAAAGCGATTATCATGCTCCTGTTTACCTTTGATGTGATCTTCATCTTCGCTCATAAAGGAGACGGCAAACACCGGATTCATGATCAGTGCTACCAATAAAGAAGCTATCAAAGTAAGAATCAGCGTAACCGGAAGATAGATCATAAACCGGCCGATGATGCCTCCCCAAAACAAAAGAGGAAAGAAAGGTGCTATGGTAGTTAAAGTACCGGTGATGACTGGCAGGGCAATTTCTCCGGCTGCTTTTTTAGCGGCTTCTATCTTACTGAGATCCCCTTTGGTTACGTGCCGGTAAATGTTTTCTACGATCACGATGGCATTGTCAACTACGATTCCTAATCCCAGAATAAGGGCAAAAAGCACAACTATGTTAATGGAGAAATCAATAGTGGGCATAACCGCAAAAGCGATCAAAGAGGAAAGCGGTATGGCTAAACCCACAAAAACGGCATTCTGCACTCCCATAATAAACATGAGTACAATCACCACAAAGAAAAAGCCAAGGATCACCGTATTAAACAGGTTCGAAATACTGTCTTTGGTGTCTTGAGACTGATCTCCGGTAATGGTGACTTTCAGGTCTTTGGGAAACTCGGTCTCCTGCAGCTCTTTGACGATCGCTACGGTTGCTTCGGAGGTCTCTATAAGATTACCACCGCTTTTCTTTTTCACATTGATGGTAATGACCGGTTCTCCATTGAGGCTGGCATAACTTTCGCGATCTGCAAAATCATCCCGGATCGTAGCAATATTTTTCAGGTATACTTCATCACCGGCGGCATTTTGAAGGATCAGATTCTCCAGATCTTCGGCCTCCTCGATCTCTCCGTCAACACGCACAGAACGCTCCATGGCACCAATATTAAGCTGGCCGGCAGAAACGGTCATATTCTTGGCTTGAACACCCTGACGGATGTCATTAAAATTGATTCCGGCCGCCTGCATCTTATGCAAATCAACATTGATCTGAATTTCACGCTCCAGGGCACCAACGATCTCAGCTTCATTGACATCTGAAATGCTTTCAACGCGATCCTGGATCTCATCTGCAAACTTTTTAAGCTCTACAAGATCAAAGTTACCTGAGAGGTTTATATTGAGGATGGGTTGATCGTCCAGATTGAAATCATTGACCTGAGGCTCCTGAGTAAGCTGTGCGGGTAACTCAACCCGTGCTTTTTCCACGGCATCATTTACTTCCTGCTGGGCTACCAGTTTATCTTTCTCAGTGGTAAACTCAATGGTAATAATGGAGGTGGCCTGCTTCGATACACTGCTGATCTGGTCAATACCGTCAATGCCTTGCAGTTCTTCTTCAATTGGCCGTGTTATCACATTTTCGATATCAGCCGGGGAAGCACCCGCATAAATTGTCACCACATTGAAAATTGGGATCTCAACTTCAGGAAAGGATTCCTTGGGTAGCGTGATGTACGAATATATACCTATAATAGTGATCAAAACCGTTAACAGATAAACTGTTGTCCGGTTGTTGATCGAGAGACTTGAAATCTTAAATTCTTTGAAACTCATATTCTGTTACTCGGTTCGGTTAATTTTCCTGAATAGAAATGGCAGAGCCATCAGAAAGATTTGCATATCCTGCAGTGATCAACAGGTCACCGGGATTAAGACCTTCCGTAATAACCAAGTCATTTTCGTAGTTGGAGCCGGTGGCTACTTCCCGGTTTCGGGCTACCCAACCATTGGCCGTTTCTTCAGCCACAAATACATAACTGATATTATTTGCACGCTGAACGGTGTTTACGGGTACAACAACCTGGCCTTGAAGGGTAATATCATTGATCTTGACCCTGGCCATCATATTTGGACGAATGTTTTTTATAGTATTGGGGATATAAACTTCCACTCCAAAGGTTCGATTTGACGGATTTATGGCTTTGCTAACTACATCCATTTTCTTACTGATAGACTGATTCAGACTTGGAAATACGATCTCAACACTGTCAGAAACATTAACCGTGGTTATGTATGCCTCCGATACCTGTGCGGTTACTTTCATCGCATCAGAGTTAGATATTTGAAATACCGGCAGGGCAGGGCTAACAGTTTCTCCAACTTTCAGGTCAACGCGATCCACCGTTCCTGATATGGTGGCTCTGATGGTATAGAAATCATACTGTTCCTGCAGTGTGGCAAGCTGACTTTTTGCAGATTCATACTGAGTCTTAGCTTGCAGAAACTCTACTTCAGATCCAATATTCTGTTCTCTCAGATTTTTCTGACGTTCAAAAAGAGTCTCTGCCAGTTCCAATTGGGTTTTAACCTGCTCCAGTTGGCTGCGTGTGATCTCACCATCTAAACGAGCAAGAATATCTCCTTTTTGTACGTTTTGCCCCGCTCGGACTAAAATTTCTTCAACAGTAGCAGAAGTTTTAGGAGTGATCATGATCGTTTTATCCGATTCAACATCCCCCTGAACATTAATATATCGTCTGAAGGTTGAAGGTTGAATTTCGTCTACATAAACCGGAATTACTTTAGTGTTGTTATTTTCGCCATTCTCAGGCTGAGTACCGTTTCCACAAGCGGTGATCAGTAAAAATAGCGCAAGTATCGAGATTTGAGATTTCATTTGAGTCGGTTTCATGTTATTTGAGTTCGATATTTTCTTTGATTTCCTGAATGTCTTTTCCTACAAAAGGAACCTGACCGGTGGCCTGGTCGTATTGGGCTTTGGCCGAAAGATAGCCGGATACCATTTGAGCGTAGTTGATCTCAGCTTGCCGCAGTTGAAGCTCGGCATCATTAAGTTCTTGCTGAGAACCAACACCGTTTTGAAAGCGGATCTTGGCACGTTCATAGCCTCGCTCGGCTTGTTTCAATGCTTTTTGAAGCCCTTCACTGATTTCAAGCGCTTCGCGCACATTTTGCTGAGCCGTAAAAATTTCTTTATTGGCTGTTTGCTTAGCCTGATACTGCTGTAGCTCCGTATCTTTGATCTGAATCTTGGCACGCTGAATTGCTACGTTGCGGCTCAGTCCTTGAAAGATGGGAAGTTGCACACCAACTGTAAGGGTTTGAGACCGGGCTCGGTTGCTTTCATCGCCAAAAAATACCGGAGTTCCGGGTTGAGAGGCCGTCCAGTTCAAACCGTATTGAGCAAAAACAGTGGGCAAATACGAGCTTCGCTGTGCATCAAGCTGCTTGCCTTGCAGTTGTTTCTGAAGATCCAAAACTCTTAGGTCGCCACGGAGGTCCATTGCCTTCTTTAGTGCTACAGAATCGGTTTCCAGTACCAGCGGGGTTTGACGGTCAATGGATTTTATGGCTTCATTTTCTTCGTTATTGGCTTGCTGAGACTGAATGTTAAATGAACTTAAGTCACCTTTTACATCAATAGAAAGTTGTACCGGGAGCCCCATAACATCCAGCAGTTCCTGCTTTGCTTCCTTTACGTCGTAACGGGTTGAGGTAAGCTGTGGCTCAAGGTTGCTAAGTTGTACTTCAAGCTGGAGGAGGGCATATTCATCAACAAAGCCTTGTTCTGCCAGTTTTCGGGTATCTTCCAAGCTTTTCCTGATGCGAGAGATCTGCGCCTCGATCAGCCTTAACCGTTCCTTGGTAACCAGTGCCTGATAATAGGTGATGCGGGTTTGAGTTACAATGCCCTGGGCAGTAGCTCGCATGCCTTCAGCTTGGGCTGCCTTCACTAATTCGGAGCTGCTGATCCCTACAAAAGCCTGACCATTAAAGATAGTTTGGGAAACAGTAAATCCTCCCATCCAGTTGTTATCAGTACCGAATGCTACCGGGATCAATTCGTCAGGGTCGGCATTTTGATCAAAGATAATAGCAGGGATGAAATTGACCGGTACTTCAAGGTTGCGGGTATAATTGGCAGATGCGGCAATATCCGGCATCACATTACTCCAGGCACCAAGGATCTGTTGGTCAGCATCTCTTACAGACAGTAAAGAGCGTTTCATCTGGGTATTATTGGCTAAAGCGATCTGGATGGCTTGTTCCAGGTCTATGGTTTCACTCAGCGTATCAGCAATTGAGGATGGCTGTGAATGGGCTGATAACACCGGGGCAAGATTAAGACCAAATATCAGGATGAACATCCCGCTCAATTTCAGGGGATGGGCAAAAAATCGTTTCATAGAAAACAAATTGATATGATTCTGGGGTTTATTATTCTTGGTTGTCAGAGGGGGAATTTTTCTCATGGAATTGTATTTCAAGAAACTCTTCTAAAAGTTTCGGAATGGACAGCTCATTATCATTTAAGATCTTTTGGGCATGATCATGGGAACCTGAAAGGTAAAATTTGAGCATCCCGCTCATTTGGAAACTAAGCATCAAAGCTAAGACTTTAGGTTCGAGATGGGTTTTGATACTGCCATCCTGAATACCGATCTGTATTGCCCGAACCATGATCATAAAAAGTTCATCTTCAATATTTTTGCAATCCTCTACGATAGAAGGCTCTTCTTGTTTCTCTTTATTATACCCTTCTTTGATATGCTCATAGAGCACCATTGCTTTTGTAAAAGCAGCATTATGAGTGAGGGTATTCAAAAAAGTAAGCATCATTTTCTTGACAAGTTCAGCACCGGGAAGATCCTGTTTGATGACTTGTAAGAACTTATCATATAAGTGTTCAAGCCCTCGTTTTTTGACGGCTTGGTGAAGGGTTGACTTGTCATTGAAATATAGATAAAGAGTACCCTTGCTAAGTTCTGCTCTTTCGGCGATCTCATCCATTGTGGTTTTTTCAAAACCCTGCTCTTCGATCAGCTCTATAGCAGCAGTCAGAATTTGATCTCTTCTGCGCTTCTTCTCGCGCTCTTTTCTTTCTTTAATTCCCATTTACTGACTCTTGGTCATTCAGTGACTAAAATTACTTTACTAAGTTTACCCACTATTAAACAAAAAAAGAAGTCTGCCGTTCATTAGGCTTATATATTATTAAAGGGCATATTTGAAATAGAAAAGTGGTGTTTAAATAATTTAAACAAAGAAAAAGCGCTTTCATATCAGGGGTGCATTAAGACCTTGATCCATAGGTAAAAGATATTTTAATGTACCGGCGGTCATTTTTTGTGCGAGCTTTTCATTTAAGTTTATTTTACTGCTTGTATTTTTAAGAAGCTCTTTGGTTTGATCTGTAAGAAACGGAGGAAAGTTGTTGACTTTTTGGAGTCGGAGATGGCCAATACTTTCATCAGATTTGAAGAGTTAACTCATTGGCTTTATAAAAGTCATTTACAAATCGGTATCGGGGTTGTGCTTTGCTTTATCCAGCTCGTATTTTCTGACTAAAAATTTAAAATGCCGAAGGCGATTTCTGATGTATCATGTCAAACGTTAGTTTTAACTACGTGCGGCTTTTAGAATTCTTGAAGTCCAGATTCTAATATCATCCAATATCACATAAATAGATGGAAGTACCAGTAGTGTTACGATGGTTGAAAAAGTAAGTCCGCCAACAATAGCCCGGGCCATAGGAAAATAGGGAGGGCCTTCGCCACCAATTTGTGTGGTACCAATGCATAATGGAATTAATCCCAGAACGGTGGTTGCTGCAGTCATCAAAATGGGGCGCATGCGGTCTCTGCCACCTTGGATAACAGCTTCCCGGCGAGAAAGTCCTTCACCCCGCAAATGATTGATATGATCGACCAGCACAATTCCATTGTTTACCACGATACCCATCAAAATGAGTATGCCAATGAAAGCCATCAGGTCGAAGGTGGTATTGGTGATGAAGAAGAACCATAAAATACCAACCACACCAAAGAAGATGCAGGAAAGTACGCTGGTTGGGTACAATAACGACTCAAACAGTGATGCCATGATGAGATAGATCAGGAAAAAAGCAATGAAAATATTGAACAGCATTGTAGTTGCAATATCATCATTCATGCCAAAACTGCGCCCATAACTCCATTCGTACCCGGTAGGGTATGCGATCTGATCCATTACTTTTGAGATCTTTTCCCGAGCCTCATCAGGGGTGATATCTTCGAGGTTAATGGCGATCCCCAAAGAAGTAGTTCGATTGGTTCTGAAAATACGTCCCGCGCCCTGACTTTGTTCAAAGTCTGCCAATGATGCCAGCTTAACTGTTTGTTCGCCAATGGCAATCGGGAGATTTTTGAGATCATCGATGGTTTTGCGGTTTTCTTTTTTGAAAGCAAGCACTACATCAATTTCTCCATCTTCGCCGCGAATGCGTTGTACCGTTTGGCCGCGTACAGAGCCGGAAACCATTTGAGCTACAGCAGAGGAAGTTAACCCAAAGTTACGGGCCCGATCGTGATTTACCGTGAGACGGATTTCATCGCTTCCCGTTTCGGCTTCGGATTGGACGTCCGCTAAACCGTCGATTTGTCCAAGCCGCCATTCCACTTGTTCGGCGAGATCTTCAAGTACTTCCATGGATTCACCCTGTACATACACCCGAACCTGTTCAGCATTATTTCGGCTGATATATTCAAAAGCAGGAGTTCCGGTAGCTATCTGGGGTAGATTTTCCTGAATTTCTTCTTTGATTTGGGTAACCGATTTCTCTGCATCGTCATCGGGAATGAGATTCAGGGTAGATTCGGCAAAATCAGGAGTATAATAAGAGTAGACCGATTCAATTTCGAACTGCTCCTGATTTTTATAAAGATACTGCTCAATGCGATCAACCGATTCTTTTACCGTGTCCAAAGTATAGGAGGCATTCAGGTTATACTGAAGGCGAAGTTGGCGTTCTTCCACTCTGGGGAACATATCTACATTCATGAACATGGCCGGGATCACACCGCTCAAGAATAATAAAGTGATGAACAGTACGGAGATCTTACGTCGCTCTAAAAACCATTCCAAAAGCATGGCGTACTTTATGGAAAGCTTGTCGATGATGGTTTCTTTCTTTGATTCCTCGGGAGGGTGGATCCTGGAAGCTAAAAGCGGGATCACCGTTAAGGAGATTACAAGTGAAGCGAGTAAGGCAATGATGATCCCCATCCCAATGTAATACATGTGTTGGGAAACCATGCTTTCATTCACCACATTCGGCAAAAAAACGATGATGGAAGTAAGCGTGCCGGCCGTGACCGCAATCGAAACTTCTTTGGCTCCAAATACTGCAGATCGAAAAGTACCTTCTCCTTTACGCTGGTAGCGATGAATATTTTCTGTGACCACCACGGCATTGTCCACCAGCATCCCTATGGCGAGCATAAGGCCCATCATGGACAGAATATTCAGTGAGATATCCAAAAAGAAGAAAAAGCCGAGCGTTACGATCAGGGAGAAGGGAACGGCTGTGGCTACGATCAGTGTGGTACTTATCTGGCGAAGAAAAATGTACAATACAACTACAGATAAAAGCGCCCCAAGCATTCCGGCGTTGAATAATTCACGGAGCGAGCTTAGGATTCCCTCCGCTTCATTAAACATTTCATAGATCTCAATACCTTGCATTTCAGGCAGTTTATTGATCTCTTCGATCTCTTCTAAAACACGGTTCACTACTTCCACCGAGTTGGCCGTAGATTCTTTGGTGATGTCCAGGCCAATGGCATATTTCATATCGAGGTGGCGGGCGTAGTCTCTTTCAGGCGAGGTGTATTTAACCTCTGCAATATCTTTTACCCGAATGTTATTATCTGCTATGATGAGATCTCCAATTTCCTCAACTCCGTTTAAATCACCAACCGGACGAACCATGTAGCGCATTCCGGCATCCGTGATCTTTCCGGCTGAGATGGAAAAATTTGCTTGTCGAAGCGTAGTGCTCAGCCGGTTCAGATCAATATTGTATTGGGTGAGCCGATCCGGATCCAATTCAATGCGAATCTCTTTCTTTTCTACACCATATAATTCTACCTGACCCACGCCGGGAATTCGTTCGATGCGCTGCTTCACATTACGGTTCAGCAATTCGTAGGCATCGGACAGATCCCGGTCACTAGAAATACGCAAGGTAAGCGAGGCATTGGCTCCATCCCGAAATTTAAAGATCTGGTAGTATTCAAAATCATCCGGCAGTTGGTGACGTATACTCTCGATCTTTTCCTTGATCTCAATAGCCTTAAGGTCAATGTCGTTTCCATGCTTGAACATTACCATTACACCGGCATTATTTTCTCCCGAATTAGAGTTGATCTGCTCAATGCCGCTTATGGTTGCCAGTACTTCTTCGATGGGCCGTGCAATGTTTTCATTTACTTCGGCAGGTGTAGAATTTGGGTATGGGATCTGAATGAAAGCCCCCGGAAAGGTGATGTTGGGCATAAACTCGAGAGGAACCAATCGAGTGGCAATGACTCCTACCACCAGCAAACTCACAAATACCATGAGCGTGGTTACCGGGCGACGTATGGAAAGTTCGGTAATATGCATGGCAGTGTTTCAGGCTGTTTCAAGTTCGGGTTTTGGTACGTAAGATTTACGATCCATCAAGGCATACATTACAGGAATAACAACCAGGGTGAGTAAAGTTGAGATCAGCAGTCCGCCAATCACGGTGATGCCCATAGGTGCACGTAATTCAGCTCCATCTCCAAACCCGATGGCAAGTGGTAGCAGGCCAAGTGTGGTGGTCATGGTGGTCATTAGAATAGGGCGCAGTCGTGATTTCCCGCCTTCCTTTATAGCTTCGATCTTATCCATACCTTTTTCACGCATTTGGTTGATAAGGTCGATAAGTACGATAGCATTATTAACTACGATTCCCGCCAATAAGATCAGCCCTATGAACACAACAACACTGATGGTTGTACCGGTGAGATAAAGCGCGAGAATAGCTCCAACCAAAGCCAGTGGAATGGTAAATAAGATAATAAATGGATGAAGAAGCGATTCAAATTGGGAAGCCATCACCAAATAAACGAGGAATACAGCCAGGCCGAGAGCAAACAACAGTGATTGAAACGATTCCGACATTTCTTCATTTTGTCCTGCAATTTGTGCCATTATTCCGGAGGGGAGGGTCACATCAGCTAAAGCCCGCTCCACTTCCTCAGCGGCTTCGCCCAGATCACCGTAATTAAGGTTAGCTGATACTACGGCCACCCGTTGCTGATCTACTCGACGGATTTCGCCAGGACCATTCGCAATCTGTACGTCTGCAATCGCGCTAAGGGGAATCGGTCTTTCGCTGTTTGGGTTGACGATCAGACGCTGAATTTCAGCGATGGAAGCACGGTCGGCTTCGCGTGCCCGGACAAGTACATCAATTTTACGGTCTCTCCAGGAATATCGGGTAGCCACATCACCGCGTACATTGCTGACCACAAGATCAGCTACTTCATGTACTTGGAGTCCAAGAGCGGCCGCTTTATCACGATCAAAGATGATCTGAACCTCAGGACTTCCGGTTTCCATGGTGCTTTTCACATCTGCAAATCGATCATTAGCTGAAAGTTTATTGGCAACGGCATCGCCGGCTTGTTTCAGTTTGTCCAGGTCGAAGCCGGATATTTCAATTTCAATAGGAGTGCTGAATGAGAACAGGGCAGGACGTTCAAATTTATACTGCAATCCGGGAATTTGACTGAGCGACCCACGAAGGTTATCCATAGCTGATTCTTCGTCATATGAAGAAGCGCCTGAAGCTAAGGTCACGTTCATTTCTCCCCAGTTTTCGCCGCCTTCATCAGGATTGGCATCCATGCGGTTGCCGGTTCCTGCCACTGCAAACGTGGTTTGAATATTATTATAACTTCGGGCGGAAGCTTGAACGGCTTTTAATGCGCCGTCGGTTTTTTCAATAGGGGTTCCCGGAGGGAGTTTGAATTCCACATTGAATTCACCCTGCGAAAGCTGAGGAATGAGCTCAATGCCAATTCGGGGAACCAAAGCCAAAGATCCGGCAAAGATCAATAAAGCTGAGGCCAGGACTGTAAATTTGTGGTCCAAAGACCATTTTAGTATCCCTTCATACATTCCTTCTATGGCTTTGTAAGACTTATCAAATGCATAAACTAAAGGCGAAAACAATGCTTTGGTGATCTTGGAGATCCAGTGTACCAGGAATTTTATGCCCCGGGTGAGGTAGGTTGGGATCGTATAGAACAGGAACATGCGAACGGCTCGGAGTCCGCGGCCAAATTTAGTTTTAGGTTCTTTGAGCTGCAGTGGTTCGGGATCTGATTTTGATCCACCAATGGAAGACATCATAGGAATAAGTGTGATTGCTACAACAAGCGAAGCAAGCAAAGAAAAAGTTACCGTCAGAGCCTGATCACGAAACAACTGCCCCGCAATTCCCTGCACAAAAACTAATGGAAAAAATACAGCGACTGTTGTAAGAGTAGAGGCGATCACAGCCATACCTACTTCACCGGCTCCTTCCCGGGCCGATTCTACAATTCCTTTGCCCATTTCCCTATGTCTTGCAATGTTTTCTAACACCACTATGGAGTTATCCACCAGCATTCCGATACCAAGGGCAATCCCCCCGAGCGACATGATGTTGAGGGAGATGTCGTTTCCGTACATCAGGTTAAAAGTCGCGATCACGGAAACCGGGATGGAGATCGAAATAATAACGGTAGTCCAGAAATTTCGCAGGAACAGATAGAGTACCAGTACTGCTAAAATACCTCCGATGATTCCCGCATTTTTAACTTCATCTACAGCAGAGGCAATGAATACCGACTGATCGTAGACTTTCTCGAGTTTCATTTCTGGTGGAAGCATTTCTCGGATCTCAGACATCCGGGCATCAACCGCCTCGGCAGTAGCCACGGTATTGGCGTCTCCCTCTTTGTAAATAGCGATCTCAACTGCTTCCATACCGTTGAGTCGGGTGATGGCATCGCGCTCTTTGTAGGCTTGAACCACATCCGCAACATCTTTCAAATAGATGGTATTCTCGCCGTTTCGCTCTATCACCACATTGCGAATCTGATCCACAGACTTAAACTCATTCAGCGTGCGCACCAGATATTGCTGTGAACCTTCTTCGAGTCGGCCGCCCGACATATTTACGTTTTCTGCACTCAGGATTTGAGTTACCGACTCAATGGGAATATTCAAGTAGGAAAGCCGGCGCTGATCGATATTAACCTGAATTTCTTCTTCCAAACCGCCACTCACCTTTACGGAAGCAACACCGGAAGAGGATTCCAGGTTCTTTTTCAATTGCTCATCCGCTAAAACCCGCAATCCTTTTAGGCGTGAAATGGCCTCAGGACTGGAAAGATCTTCGGCATCACTGAATGCTGCATAATCAACGTGGACATCATTCTGTGTCTCATCGGTTTCCGCAGCTTCATCATAATAAAGTGCGTACCGCATGATGGGATCGAGGGTAGGGTCAAATCTAAGTGTGACCGGTTTTTCGGCATCCAAAGGAAGCTGAACGGCATCCAGTTTGGCCATGACATCGAGGTTGGCGATATTCATATCGGTGCCCCAGGCAAATTCCAAAACCACATCCGATTGTCCGGCGCGGGAGATGGATCGAACTTGCTGCACGCCTTTCACAACGCCCACGGCTTCTTCCACCGGTTTGGTGATCAGGTTCTCGACTTCAACGGGAGCGGCTCCCTCAAATTCAGTCCGGATGGTAAGCGTTGGATAGCTCAATTCCGGCAATAAATTCACGCTAAGTTTTGAAAGGGAAACGAATCCGAAAAGCAAAATTCCCACCGTAAACATGGCGATGGTCACTTTCCGGCGAATGGAAATATCGATGATCTTCATGGAATTGCCCGCTTACAGGTTGTTAATGACGTTCACTTTAGAGCTGTCTTGCAAGCTTCCCTGACCGATGGTCACTACGATCTCTCCGTCATCCAGTCCTTCAAGAACCTCGATATTGGTGCCGTTGGTGTACCCGGTTTGAATGGCTTTTTTGAAAGCCAGTGAATCTTTCACCACAAAAACACTTTGTGCCAGATCTTCGGACATGATCGCTGATTTAGGAATCATGCGGGTATTTTCACGTGTATCGTACACAATTTTGACTCGGCCAAACATGCCGGGGCGTAAAATATTTTTGGTTTCATCTACATAAACGGTGACTTTGAAAGTGCCGGTTTCAGAATCCACCACCGGACTGATTCGTTCTACATGTCCCGCAAAAATTTCATTGGGAAGGGCATCAACTTTCAGTTCAGCTCGCTGGCCTTTTCGGATCTTGGCCATTTCATGTTCCGGTACGTGAAGAATCGCCTGAAGCGGGCTGAAGTCTGTCACATGAAACACATCCTGATCGGTTCCAACCATATTTCCTTTCTTCACAAATCGCTCTGAGACTACTCCGCTGATGGGTGATTGGATGGTGGTGTATTCCAAATTCAGCTTGGCAAGATCATAAGCTGCTTTCTGGGATTCATATTCATATTGAGCATTCTGGAAGGTTTCCGCAGAAACCAACTCCCGCTCAAAGAGCTGTTTGTTTCGGTTGAACTCATTTTCCAGTCGATTCAACGTTGCTTCCGCCCGGGCTAATTCAATGCGGTATTGCTCATCCTCAATTTTGGCGATGGTTTGTCCGGCCTGCACCTGATCGCCTTCCTCCACATAGATCTCATTGACAATGCCGCGAACTTTGGAAACAACCATAGCTTCTTGTTCAGCTTCAAGCGTGGCCGTATTGGCATAATAGGCTGAAATATTTCCCCGGCTCACCTGAGAAATTTCTACCGGGATAATGACTTTTTCTTCTTTATCAGTATTGATTTGATCTTCGCCATTATTGCAGGCCGTAGTGCCGAAAAGGAGACCGGCAGCTAAAAAAATGGGAAAGGAGTAGCGTAAAGTTTTCATGAGTTTGATTAACCGTTTTGTGTTTTTGTCCAACGGTTAGTCGTTACGCTGCATCCTTTTTTTTGTTACGGAACGTGTGTTCACTAACGGTTACCAATGTTGTAACCCGTTACTTTTTTTGCAGATGATTAAATGATTTTTTTATCTGATCTGCTACCGATTGGGCTGAATGAACCGCTCCATCCATATAACCGGGAGAGGTCTCAGAAGTCTCAGCTCCGGCAATAAAAAATGATCCTTCCCAAAGGGGCTTTTGGTACATGGCGTGACCATTATTTTGATGAGGAAGCACATGCCGATCGTACGGTGCATAGGTAAAGCGCTCATTCGCCCAAACCATTTCATGATAATGGATGAACTGATCTGTTTTGTCCCCATAGTATTTTCTGAGCTGAGCTAACACCATTTGTTTTCGTTCTTCTTTAGAAACAGAAAAATAACTGCCATTTAAAAAGCCTTTCAGCGCAAACTTATGTTCTTCAAAGTTGGAATGATCGTAAAGCTCAGGTATTGGCCCTACATTGCTGAAAATGGTTCCGCTCAGGTCGTCAGCTCTCCAGAAAGGTTCGCTAAAGGTAAGCCCAATTTTAATGGATTCTCCCATCCAGGTGTGGGTGTTGGCCATGGTTTCCGCGAGCTCTTCAGATGGCAAAGGTTTCAATTGAATACTGTCCGAAAGTAGCTTTGGAGGAAGGGTAGAAACCACCATTTCAACATCAAAAATCTCGAGATCGGCAGTAACAATCAGCCGTTCTTTTTTCTTCTCGATTTTTTGAACCGGGCAACTTAGATAAAGGTGGTCATCATTCATGAATTTGGACAGTTCTCGGATCAATGAAATAGTTCCACCTTTAACACGAAAACTCGATTCCTGATTTGGTGGGAGCTGAACCAATTGGTGCGGACTCATAGAAGAGGGTTCATAGATCGCTTTTTCGCCCAGCTTCTGCTTAAAGGTTTCGATGTTAAGTTCGTCCAGTAACGATTTCAGCTTGGTGTGAGCCGGACCAAACCACGTTGCTCCCATTTCAACCGGAGCCTCATGGCCATTGCCCACCGTATGAATTCTTCCGCCCAGTCGATCTCTCGCCTCAACAATAACGATATCAAGGTTTTCATCCTTGAGAAAATAATTGAGCGAAAGTCCGGTAAGTCCGCCACCAATAATGAGAATATCTGCGTGTTGCATAGGCCAAGAGTAATTCAGCGAGAAAAGATATCGTTCCTCACTGAAACATAAAGCCTTTTCTTCTTAGCGCTTAATCAATTTCTTCACCGGATGGATTACTCATCACTTCAAACCAATCAACATGCCGGGTGAGGTACATGACCAGTGCCAGTACAACAAACAAGCCGATGCTGCCCATCAATAAGGCATAATCCTGAAGCTGAAGGAGGATATAGAGGTATCCATACAGTAGGATTAGGATGCCGGAGACGATGCCGGTTTTCAGAGCATCGCCCACCACGCGGAAGGAGTAAACCGAGATCAACCCAATGATAGCCGCCGCTGCAATCAGGTATGCAAACTTAAAGACGATGTATTCAGAGATAGAAAGCAACAGCGTGTAGAAAACCAATAATGCAAAGCCAATCAGCAGATATTGGACCGGGTGAATACGTTTTTTGCCTAATAATTCGATCATGAAAAAGGTGAGGAAGGTCAGTGAAATAAACATGATGGCATATTTGGCGGTACGCATCGTTTTCTGATATTCATCTACGCCAAGGAGCAGTTCGGCCCCAAATGAGGCATTTGAAACCTCGGTATTGGGACCTTGCCATTGCTGTGGAAAGTTCCGGTTTAGATGTAAAACCTCCCAGGATGCGGTGAATCCGGATTCGGATACTTCTCGTTCTGTGGGAAGAAAGGTACCCGTAAAACTCGGTGTATCCCAAGTTGATTCAAGCTTTAAGATGGTCTCTTTACCCACCGGAGCAAATTTTAAGCTTGAGCTTCCATTTAAATTTAAGTCAAATTGAAAGCTGTGTTCAGAATTAGGATCAAAGTCGGGGGCAATGGAAATGCCGGATGCCACGATATCATTTGAGGTAATTCCGGGATTGGCTTGAAACGTTTTATCATCCCATTGAACGGTGATAAAATCTTTGATTCCGGTCATATCAGAAATCCCCACTGAAATAAAAGCATCTTCCATGATCAGCTCATCTTCCGATACATTCAGGTTATCGAAATCCAGCGCAGGGAAATTTCCGGAAAACGAGAGAACACTGTTGTACACGATTGCCTTATAAATGCCCCGATATCTAACTTCTGGGGCGATTGAACCTTTTACATTCAGGTTTTCAGGGAGAAAATGAGCATACCTGATGGTTTGTTGAGTTTGTCCTTCGCTGGTAAAGCTATGGGTGTAGGGAATACTCAGTACCGGGCCAATAACAGTTTGTTCCTGCCCCCATTTTTGGCTGATCTCCCGGGCTACAGAATTCCGCCGGTTTTCCCGTTCATAGATCAAATTTTGTATTAATAAGGAAGGGATGAGCAGTACCAGCGTAAGAACTGCAATGATGGTAAGGCGTAATCCCAATGAGTTTTTTAGCTTTTTCATGATCGACTCTCTTCTTGATCCTTGATCTCATCTTCAACCGAAAAATTAAATAATAAACCAGAGACTGCAAACAATGTGATGAAAAGCGCATTCACACCGATGATCTCAAAAACAGAGCTGTGAGTAACATTCGCCATTCCGGTAAAAAGAGCGGCAACCATTATGGCGGTTTGTCCCAGAACCATGGCAAACATCGTGCGTGCCAGTCCTTTGGCTTTAAACCGTGAAAGGAAAGCACCTACTATACCAATCATGATCACCAGGTAATACAGAATATTGAACTCGTTGTTCTCTGAACCTATGATGCCAACGGCTCCATTGATCCAGATCAAAGCAAAACCGCTAAACAATGCACTTCCCACGGCCACCCGAAAAATTGTTTTTTCTGATTTTAAGGTAATGAGTTTATAAGCCATACCCGTTCCGAAAATAAAGATTCCTGCAAAAATGAAATCAGAGAGTGTCCACACAACCTCAGCAGAAAACTGCATGGCAATCAGAGGAATTAATAGAAAAGCACCGGTTCCGGCCGCAAGATAAACACTGTATTTTTTTAAGTTTGCGTCTTTTGTCATGAGATTACCTCGTTGTATCTATTTGTTATTTGAAAGTACTTTGATTTACAAAGTTTTAGGTTAAATTTTTTTGCTTAGGCCTGGGATAAAGTTTTGCGAATTTTTCTTCGGATGTTGAATTGCCAGATCGAGCCCGCCAAAATCAGCAACAAGGGAATGGCACCAGGCTCATCCTCAACTACGATCATGAAAGCGAGCAACATTATTCCAATCAAGATCATAAGTGCGGAAAGTATTCGCTGTGATCTGAAATTGTTAGAGATAGATATGTTCATAAAATCATTTATTGGTTTTGATGATTTGTTCCAAAACAGCAAGATGTTCTTCAAAGGCTTTCTTACCTTTGGCAGTCACAGAGTAACTGGTATTTGGTTTGTTATCTATAAAGGTCTTCTGTACTTCGATGAATTCCTCCTGTTCCAGCTTTTTGATATGCGTGGCCAGATTTCCGTCCGTTACCTCCAGCAGTTCCTTCAGGGAATTAAAATCCAGCGAGTCGTTGACCGAAAGTGCCGACATAATACCCAGCCTGATTCGGTTCTCAAACGCCTTATGTAGATCGTCGAATGCTACTTTCACTTCCGCTCACCGCTCGTACCTGAAATGCATGTAAACACCATAAAGAATGTGAATTCCACCAAAACCGATGGCCCAAAACAGCAATCCTGTTTCGATGAATCCAAGATTCAATAAGCCCAATAGCATCTGAACAAAACCCATCAATCGTACTTCTCTGATCGTGAAAAAACCGGCATTGTACAAAGCCAGTCCGTAAAAGATCAGAGTTAGTGGAGCGATAAGTCCGATCAATCCATACGAGATCAGCATGACAATGAGGAGTCCGCCGGTAAAAAGCGGAACTGCCATACTTGCCAGCATTCTTTTGGACGTCACGTTCCAGGCCGATTCATTTCTCTTCTGCGCTTTTCTTCGCGAATCCAGTAAGGCACAGACCAAAGCAAGCACTAAAACACCTACGGCCAGCAGCATCAAACTGTTCAAATCGTCAAAGGAATAGGCGATCTCATTCGGGGTGAACCGAAGCCCGAAATGTGCCACCGCAGCGCCACCCAAAGCAATCAACCCGGCCGATATTCCAGCCCACCCTGAAAGCGATAAAAATTTTGAAGACCGCTCCATCATAGAGCGTATCTCTGCGATATCCTGAATGTAATCCTGTTGTTCTTTCATGCAAAGTACTTTTTATTTCAAAGTAAGATAGAAATTTATGCTTTGCAATAGGGGAGGAAAAATATTTTGTAACTCCAATTTATCAAAGGTTTCCAATTTCCATAATTCCTCAAAATCAAGTACTATCTGAGGTCGAAAATCACCATAGTTCACTTAATGGAATATATTGATCTGCATATATGGGGGAATAAAAAGCTTTCACGCAGCCTGAAAATCAGGAATAAGAGAATCACCCATTTCTTCTATATCTCTGCGGTGATCTATATGATGGTTTTCACGATCGTCGGGTTTTGGCCGAGCTATTTTGGGCTTCTTTTTACCGAGTTTCCAATTCGACACTGGAGCATTCATACGCACGCTGTCATCTTCATGAGCTGGTTGTTACTGCTCTTAACTCAGGTATCGCTGGTGGCCAAAGGGAATACCAAACTTCATCGAAAATTGGGAGTAGCCGGTGGAGTATTCGGAATCCTGATGCTTATTTTTGGCTTAGTTGTTGCATTTATGATGCCCTTAGCCAGAATTGAAAGCGGAGCCTGGACCTTAGACCGGGGCGCCTCATTTTTGATTCATCCGCTTGGTGATATACTCATATTCGTGGGCTTCTTTATTCCCGCTTTGTACTACCGAAATAAACCTGAACTGCATAAAAGATTGATCCTGATTGCCTCACTTATGCTGATTTTTCCCGCCATTGCACGTATAGAAATGGCACAATACCTCAAATATATCGTTTGGCTCATCCCTCTTATGGCGAGTCTTTTTTTGGATGGCTTTTTAAAGAAAAGGATCTATCTCGTAAATCTTCTTGGGATCTCTGTTCTGATCTTATCGGTTGTTGGTCGGTATTATGTCTCAGGGACTGAGTGGTGGGTAAGCATTGGCAGGTCTTTGCTGAATGCCTTTCTATAAAGTAATTAGTAGGCTAATGTTTGGAACCGCGGATTTTGTGGATTATGGGATATTATGAATCTAAAATCTAGTTCAGAATAAAAATCCCGTAGGGATGACCGAAATCATAGCCCCGGGTTTCAACCCGGGGACAGAAAAGTAAAAGAGAACAATTTTTGCCCGTTAGTTCTTTAGGGAGAGTTCGTGAATCAAAAATTGGGTTGTGTGTTCGATTAAATACAGCCGTTGGGAAATGGGTTAAATTTTTAGTTCAAAAGAGCTCTGTCATAAGTTTGTTTAATAAGTTGATTATTAGGGTATAATAGAGAAAGCAAATGAAATATTGCCTTTTCAATATTTTTCACGTAATTGAGAGCCTTTTGAGAATCAACATCTGGACTATCATGTCTGTGAATTAATTTGTTTCTGATTTGTACGCCTTTAATGATTTCTTTTCTATAAGGGGATGATTCACCAAGCTGTTCTTTTAAAATTTTACCATATAATTTTGCCAAGCTAGGTGATGGCATTTCTAAAAGCAAAGTTTCGAATGAAGGATTAACTTTTGAAAGCACTTCTTTAATTGCTAGTTCAGCTGCTATTGTAGCATCTATCCATTTGTGATGAGGTGTATTTTCACTTTTAGCTCGATGTAAATGACGCATTGCTGCAAGAGGTTGGATGTTATTATCTAAATTTTGCTGTACAAGTCTAGCAGTATCATCACGTAAAGGGCAAATTGACTGGAATGAAGCGATCACATTGATTTGAGAAGGAATATCTTTTAATTCTCCAGATTTAGTACACCATTTTTGTGATCTAATTGCAAAAGGTTGTTCACTGATATCATAATGATTTAGATAATATTTTAGCGTTAACAAAATTTGCTTAACAAATTCCCTACCTATTTTGAGTATTTCATTAATTTTATCACGACAATCATCAGAAAGTTTATCTCCCTCAAATCTTGATAAATTCGACAACTCATCAATAAATCGTTTTGGAACAGAAAATCCTTCAGTGTTAACAAATGTAGTATTCTTTTTATAAGAAACTAATACCTTAATACTTTTACTTCCATCAATCGTTTTTGTAAATGTGTAGTCTGATATAGCTTCAGAAGCTTTCTTTGCTTTACTTATTGAGTACTCACTTTCAAAATAGATTTCAATAGTTGATTCATTCATTTTATTGGCGGTTTAAGAGAAAACAGAATTTTGCTCAATGATTAATCTAATACTTAATTTAATATTACATTAAAACAGATGTATAAAGTTTTTATATGCCAAAAAGCATAATGGGGTAATTAATCAAACTTATTTGCGATAAACCGATTTACAATTAACGATTCACGAATTACAAACCCACAAAAACTCCGTGAATCTCCGCGCCCTCTGTGGTTAAATCCACGGATGAGTTCAAACCATATTTTTCCTATCTTCAAGGCTCTGTAAAATTCAACACTCACACATCAAAATTAATGTCGCACAAGACTTCCGCCCAGATTCGTCAGGAATTTTTTGATTTCTTTGCCGAAAAAGATCACGCCATTGTTGACAGCGCTCCTGTAGTCCCCAAAAATGATCCCACATTGCTTTTCACAAATGCAGGGATGAATCAATTTAAAGCCATTTTCCTGGGAGAAGAGGATGCTCTTAAACACGATGGAAAACTATGGAAACGTGCTGCCGATACTCAAAAATGTATCCGGGTGAGTGGAAAACACAACGACCTCGAAGAAGTAGGCCACGATACTTACCACCATACATTGTTTGAGATGCTTGGTAATTGGTCGTTTGGCGACTATTTCAAAAAAGAAGCCATTGGCTGGGCCTGGGAGTTGCTTGTGGACAAATGGGGACTCGACCCCGACCGGCTGTACGCTACCGTATTTGAAGGGGATGAAGCCGACGGACTGCCTGCGGACGATGAAGCCGTTGAATTATGGAAGAGCGAAACG
This sequence comes from Gracilimonas tropica DSM 19535, assembly GCF_000375425.1. GTDB lineage: Bacteria > Bacteroidota > Rhodothermia > Balneolales > Balneolaceae > Gracilimonas > Gracilimonas tropica. The sequence goes on from NZ_AQXG01000001.1 coordinate 311,409, forward strand.
ACCATTAACCATGATCACATCCTGAAATGCAGCAAAAAAGATAACTTTTGGGAGATGGGCGAAACCGGTCCGTGCGGTCCTTGTTCCGAAGTCCACATTGACCTGCGGTCGGATGAAGAACGCAAGAAAAAGCCTGGCCGAGATCTGGTGAACATGGACGATCCCCGCGTCATGGAGATATGGAACCTGGTATTTATTCAGTTTAACCGCAAACCAGATACCTCCCTTGAAAAACTCCCCGCACAGCACGTGGATACCGGAATGGGTTTCGAACGTATTTGTGCGGTGTTGCAAGACAAGACTTCAAATTATGACACGGATGTGTTCACTCCGCTTTTGGATGAGATTTCTGACATGGCCGGTTTAACGTACGGCGAGGATGAAGAGAAAGACATTGCCATGCGAGTGATCGCTGATCATATCAGAGCAGTGACCTTTTCTATTGCCGATGGAGCTTCTCCCGGAAACGATGGTCGCGGTTATGTGATCCGCCGTATTTTGCGTCGTGCTATTCGGTACGGATGGGATGTGCTGGATTTTAAAGAGCCATTTTTCTACAAGTTGGTAGATGTGCTGGCTGAGCAATTCAAAGATGTATTTCCCGAGATCAAAGCACAGAAAGAGTATATCGTGAATGTGATCCGCTCGGAAGAAAAGAGTTTCCTGAAAACGCTTGGTCAGGGCATCGAGTTGTTCAATGAGATGGTGGAAGGTGAGAAAAAGCTTTCCGGTGAAGATGCCTTCAAATTACACGATACCTACGGTTTCCCTATCGACCTGACCGAATTGATGGCTCGTGAACGGGGCGTGGAAGTAGATGTGGAAGGATTCAACAAGCATATGCAGGCTCAGAAAGAGCGTGCTCGTGCGGCCGGGAAGTTTTCGGTGGATCAATCTGATTCCAAGAAATGGAATGTGCTTAAAAAAACTGATGATTTTGAATTTGTAGGCTATGATAATGCCGAATCAGAAGTTGAGATTTTAGCTTATCGAAAAGAAGGCGAGCGATTTGCCTTGCAACTGAATCGCACTCCATTTTATGCCGAAAGCGGGGGGCAGGTAGCGGATACCGGACTTATTACTAATGGCGACGAATACATTAAAGTGCTGGATGTGAAGAAGTCCAACGGGCAGTTCATTCATTATGTAGATAAGCTTCCAGAAGATCTTTCCGGAATATGGACGGCGAGTATTGATTTGGATCGAAGAATTGAAATTCAAAAACACCACTCTGCTACACACTTAGTACACTCGGCTCTACGTGGAATTTTGGGAGATCATGTGCAACAGAAAGGCTCGTTGGTAGATGAGCATCATCTTCGGTTTGACTTCTCTCATTTTGAAGCGATGACGGATGAACAGCTGGATGAAGTGGAGCAGTTGGTCAACAAAAAGATCCAGGAAAATATCCCGTTGCAGGAAGAACGAAATGTTCCCATTGAGGAAGCCAATGACCGTGGTGCAATGATGCTCTTCGGTGAAAAATATGGCGAAAGCGTCCGTGTAATCACATTTGATGAAGACTATTCGGTGGAGCTTTGCGGCGGTACGCATGTAGGGGCGACCGGTGAGATCGGCTATTTCCGGTTCACCAATGAAACCTCGGTAGCTGCCGGAATTCGTCGAATTGAGGCTGTATGTGGAATGCATGCCGATAAGCTGCTTCGCGATGAAAAGAGATTATTGCAGCGAGTGAAAGGAGCAATCGGTCAAACTGAAGATCTTGCTGCTGATGTACTGAAACTAATCGAGGAGAAAAAAGCGCTCGAGAAAGAACTCGAAAAAGTACAGATGCAAAATACCGGCGCCATGCTGGATGAACTCATCGCAAATGCCGGTGAATTAGATTCCGGCATCAAGCTGGTCAAAGGCGAAATTGCCGGCGCGGATATGGATGCGTTGAAACAACTTGGCTATGATGGCATCGAAAAAACCAAGAAGAATACCGCAATTGTACTCGGCTCCAAAGATGAGAAAGAAGGTAAAGTGTACCTGATGGTAGCTTTAACCCAAGACCTCATCAAAGAAAAAGGTTTGAAGGCCGGCGTTTTGGTGGGTCAGCTTGGAAGATTAGTTGGAGGCGGTGGAGGCGGTCAGCCTAACTTAGCAACGGCCGGTGGACGACAACCCGAAAAACTGTCTGAAGCCCTCGAAAAAGTGAATGAATTGATCGAGGAATCAATTCGGTAGGTGAGTTTAGAACAAGCCCGTAAAGGGGTCATCATGAGCGCTTAGGAGTTTGATTCGGTTGAGTTTGTATTCCGCGAAGGATCTCAAAGTTAGAATCTGAGCTGTAGTAGAATTTGAGATCCCTCGTGTTAAACATTATGGTCCTGTTTCTATAAGGAAGAACTCGGGATGACAACCAAGTTGCCCATTGTTAGTAAGCAATTGTAACAACTGTAATCAAATCACAAAATCTTCATAAAAATTGGATATATTTGCGTCCCTTTTGATTTGACGCAAAAATGACTTGAAAACATAATTATGGCTAAAAAGAAAAAAGACGACATTAATTTTGCACCCCGAGGAATCGGAGACGAAAAAGACGGTGCTGTCCAAAAAGGTGTGGACCTTCCTAATCCCACCAAGAAAAAACACAAATCCCTTGGTTTGAGTGAAGATGATCTCAAAGCCATGTATGAGCAAATGTACCTTCAGCGGCGATTTGAAGAACGTGCTATGCAACAATATCAAAAAGGGAAATTCGGTGGATTCTTGCACCTTTATATTGGTCAGGAAGCCATCTCAACCGGAACCGTGTTTGCGCTGAACGACGATGATGATATTATTACTGCATATCGCGATCACGGCTGGGGATTATGCCGGGGCATCACTGCCAATGAAGGCATGGCTGAATTATTCGGTAAGAAAACCGGATGCTCAAAAGGGAAAGGCGGATCGATGCACTTTGCCAAAACTGAAAATCACTTTTGGGGCGGCTACGGTATTGTAGGTGGACATATACCTATTGGTGGCGGACTTGCGTTCGCGAACAAATACAATCAAAATGGAAGAATCTCTGCTACCTTTTTTGGAGATGGAGCCGTTGATCAGGGTGCTTTGCATGAAACGTTCAACATTGCAAACCTTTGGAAGCTTCCAGCCATTTTTGCTGTAGAAAATAACGGTTATTCCATGGGAACAGCCGCTCGACGTCATACGGTCACCGAGATCGTGGATCGCGCCAAAGCATATGGAATGAAGAGTAAAGTGGTGAACGGAATGGATGTTTTCTCCGTGTATGAGGCCATGAAAGAAGTTTCAAAAGAAGTTCGTGAGTCATCCGAACCATATTTCTTAGAGATTCGAACCTATCGCTACCGCGGACATTCGATGTCGGATCCTCAAAAATATCGTACCAAGGAGGAACTCGAGACTTATCAAAAGAATGATCCGATTGAAAGACTGAAGTCTTATTTATTGGACGAAAAAATTCTTAAAGAAGATGAAATTCAGGAAATAGAAGAGAAGGTAGAACAGGAAGTATTGGATGCCGTGGAATTTGCAGACAATTCCGACTTCCCAGATGAGGAAGCATTATACGATGATATGTTTACCGAAGACGAACCTTATTTCCATAACTAATTTTAAACTGACGATATAAAGTAATGGCTGAATTACAATTTAGAGAAGCAATACGAGAGGCAATTGACGAGGAAATGGCCCGTGAAGAGAAAGTCTTCATAATGGGCGAAGAAGTTGCCGAATACAACGGTGCTTACAAGGCTACAGAAGGACTTTTAGACAAATACGGCTACAAGCGCGTGATCGATACGCCCATCTCTGAGCTCGGTTTTGCCGGAATTGGAGTGGGTGCTGCAATGAACGGTCTTCGTCCCATTGTGGAATTCATGACCTTCAACTTTGCGGTTTTAGCGGCCGACCAGATCATCAACCACGCATCAAAAGCGGGATACATGACCGGTGGACAAATTTCGATGCCAATCGTTTTTCGTGGCCCGAATGCTTCTGCAGGTCAGTTGGGAGCTACCCACTCGGTAGCTTACGATTCTATGTATGCGCATTTCCCCGGCTTGAAAGTGATTTACACTTCCGAACCAGATGACGCCAAAGGTTTATTAAAATCTGCTATTCGTGATGACAATCCTGTGTTGTTCATGGAATCAGAGCAGATGTATGGAATGAAAGGTGAAGTCTCTGAAGAAGAAGATTATATCATCCCGATCGGAAAAGGGAAGATCAAGCGTGAAGGAAGTGATGTCACTGTGGTTGCTCATGGGAAAATGTATCACGTGGCAAAACAAGCCGCCGCTCAGCTTGAGAAAGACGGTGTGGATGTGGAAATTATTGATCCTCGCACGGTGAAGCCATTGGATCTGCCGCTGATCGTGGAATCCATCAAAAAAACCAACCGCTGCGTAGTGGTAGATGAAGCGCATCCTTTTGCAGGATTTGCAGCTGAAATCGGGTTCTTGATTCAACGCGAAGCATTCGATTATTTGGATGCCCCCGTACAGCGTGTTACACTTCCGGATGTAAATGCACCGTTTGCCAAGAATCTATTTGATGCTTGGTTACCCGATGCTAAACAAGTGATCGATGCTGTTAATCAGGTTACTTACAGAAATTAAGGTAAAAGGTGAAAAGTTCATTTTGATTATTTTTCGCCTTTCACTTTTGCCTTTTCACTCTTACACCCGTTACATTTAAGAACGACCAAATATTACAAATAATAACTCACTCAATAGTTTAGACTAAAAGATTATGGCCATTAAGATTGAAATGCCGAAGCTCAGTGATACCATGGAAGAAGGGGTTATCGCTGCCTGGAATGTACAAGAAGGAGACAAGGTCTCAGCCGGCGATATTATTGCTGAAGTTGAAACCGACAAAGCTACTATGGAAGTTGAAGCCTTCGATGAGGGAACGGTACTTAAAATCCTTGTGGATGAAGGCGATGCAGTACCTTTAGGCGGGCTTATGGCCGTGTTGGGTGAGGAAGGTGAAGATATTTCTGAAATTCTTGAGAATGCAGGTTCTTCCGGTTCCGGAAAATCCGAAAAAAAATCAGAGGCAAAAGAAAGTGTTTCTGAGGAGAAAGAAGAGGCTTCAACATCAGGTGGCGGGGCAACTCTGACTTCCCCAAAATCCGAGAGTTCTACTTCAGGTGATACGGCTGCATCAACAGGCAAACATGGCCGAATTTTAGCTTCTCCATTGGCTCGTAAAATGGCTGAAGATAAAGGAATTGACCTTTCCCGGGTGAATGGGTCAGGTCCGAATGGTCGAATCGTAAAAGTGGATATTGAGGAGTATAAAGAAACTGCACCGGCTGCAGCTGCTTCTGCACAAACTTTCCAAAGCCTGGAAAGCAAAGAGATCAAAGTATCTCAGATGCGGAAGACTATCGCTCGTCGCCTGTCAGAAAGTAAGTTTACGAATCCGCATTTCTACGAGACCATTGACATTGATATGAAAGCGGCGATCGCAGCCCGCAAGCAGATGAATGATGCGAATGAAGATGTGAAAATCAGCTTCAATGATATCGTGGTGAAAGCCTGTTCTGTTGCGCTAACTCGACATCCATATGTGAACAGCTCCTGGCACGATGATGTGATCAAACAGCACGGAGATGTGCACGTAGCCGTAGCCGTGGCCATCGAGGAAGGATTGATGACTCCGGTTATCCGTCATTCCGATAAAAAAGGATTGGCTCAAATCTCATCCGAAACCAGAGAGTTGGCCGGACTGGCTCGCGACCGCAAGCTGCAACCCGAACAGATGGAAGGAAGTACGTTCACTATCAGTAATTTGGGGATGTTCGGCATTGAAGAATTTACCGCAATCATCAATCCTCCGAACGCATGTATTTTAGCCGTTGGTGCTATTCGTGACGTTCCGGTTGTGGAAAATGGTGAAGTAGTTCCCGGGAAACGCATGAAAGTAACACTCTCATCCGATCACCGAATTGTGGACGGAGCGAAAGCTGCAGAATTCCTGAATACCGTGAAGAATCTGCTGGAAAATCCGCTCTCTATGTTGCTTTAGATGATAAGATTATCTTTGCCCAAAAGCCTTGTGTAAGACATTACGCAAGGCTTTTTTTTTGAGCAATTATTCCTGATTCATCATTATGCATGGATTTGAGCGGATTCTATTCTCAATTACGTATGAACTTCATAGGGGGCGACTCTGCTCCCGTTAAATTTTAATCGATATATAAATGGAGTTTTATGTTACGACGTATACTATGCATATTGTTATTTATATCTACATTTTCCATAACGGGATTTGCACAAAATGGAGTGCATGATTCAGAAAATAATCACTTTAAACAGTTTGAGTTAGATCAAAAAATTAACTCAAAAGCCGAATTTCAGCATTCAAAAGCGTATCAATTTTCCAAAGCGCTTTCCAATAACAGTCAGCTCATAGAATTAATGAGCCTGAAGGAAGGGGTAAATGAGTCCGTGATCAAGAGAAAAATGATCAATACGGAAAATGAGAGAAAGAACGTGAGCAGTTTTAAAAGAAGGGGGAAAGTGGCAAACATAAAATCGGTTTTATCTGTTCAAAACTATAATTGGGATGGAACCAACAAGTTAGGACTTGTGAGCCGTTCTTTTCATACTAATGATCTGAGTGAAGATTCAATGGTGACTTGGTGGGATTATTACCAAGTTGTAGATGAATCCGGGGATATAAGCGATGATGCGAATTACTTACTCTATGGAGACCTGAAAACAAATCGGGTCATAAATCAGCATGGTAATTATTACATGGAAGAAGGAGAATGGATGCTCGGCTACGACTATTTTTATGAGCATAACAGTGAGGGAAGAACAACCAATTTCGAGTATAAAACCCGCATAGAAGGGGACTGGAAGTATGAATATAAAGATACCTATGAGTACAATTCTGAGGGTTATACAAGCGAGATCATGGAGTATGAGCATCGTTATGGCGCCTGGGCACCATCCTGGAGGTACACATTTTCATATAAAGAAATGAATGGTGAAGATTACCTGGATGAAAGGTTAGCCGAATCCTATGATGAGATCTCCGGCACCTGGAATAATGCAGGAAAAAATATCTATACCTATAACAGTGATAATCAGGTCATTGTGTTTCAACATTGGGATGATCAAAATGACAAGTGGGTAAATCAAACCCGAAGAACTTATTACCTGAATGAAAATGGTCTTGATACCTTATTTGTACGGGAATATTACGACCAGAACAAAGATATCTGGTATAAAGAGTATAGAGAACTTACAACCTATAACGCCGATGGCTGGGATACAGAATATTATTCTCAATTCTATGATACCACAAATCAAGAATGGAATAATTTGGAAAAAACAGTTACCACATATAATGGAAATTATGTAGAGACTGAAAAGAACTACATATGGAGTCCCTCGGATAACGATTGGGTATATGATGGTTTTTATCGTGAAAGCACCTTTAATTCTGAAGGGGAAGAGCTCACATATGTTTACAAATACTATAATGAAGGGGCACTTTCATATGGATTTAAAGAAGAATATGAATACGACAGCGATGGCTATATGACTATCAAAAAGCATTGGGAGATCCAAAATGATGGTACCGAAATTCCATTTAGGTACACAGAAAGACAGTATATAGACGGTTATATTGATGAAAGTCCATTATTGTCTTTGAGTAAAGTAGAAGATCTTCCAAATGATCAGGGAGGATTTGTCCAGTTTTCAATTGGTGGTCAGCATGCTACAAATGGTGAGGTCGACCTGAACACTTCCCATTTTAACATTTGGTCTTATAATGGCAGTTACTGGGAGAATGTGAAAACTGTTACGTATGAACCGAGAATTACAGGGAACGGGAACATGGTGTCTGTGTCGGTTCCATTTACCATGCCTTTGGGAGCTGACTCAGCCAATTACGCTCAATCTTTTAAAGTAACCGCTCATACAGCAAAAGGCGATATGATCAGTACCACAGGCGTTGAAAGCGGAGTAGCTATAGATAACATAGCTCCGGCAAAGGTTGAGAATGTTTCTGCGTCTAAGGAGAACGATCAGATATCCATGAGCTGGGATCCCAATTCATCAAGTGATGTAGATGGATACTTTGTTTTTATTGAGTCTGAGGATGGTACATATGATACAGAGAATAGCATTGGCTTCAGCGAAAGCACCTCTTTGGTATTCAATAAACCAAATGAAAAGGGAGATTATGAGTATGTGGTATTAGCCATAGATAAGCATCAAAATGTTGGTGCTCCTTCTGAACCTACCCTGGTTTCCATAACTACAGCTAATGAATTGACCGGAAACGTACCGGAACACTTTGAGCTTTCGCAAAACTATCCAAATCCATTTAATCCAACTACGGAGATTAGCTATGCACTTCCAAACAAAGCACAGGTAAAAGTTTCAGTGTTCAATATGCTTGGACAAAAAGTAAGTACATTGATCAATCGCTCACAAACAGCCGGTTATCATACTGTGAAATTTGATGCAGCAAACCTTACAAGCGGAACATATTTTTACCGCATTGAGGCCGGTTCATTTACCGAAACCAAGAAAATGATGTTGATCAAATAAGACATCAAACCCTTATGGTAGAACCCTCGCGGCATTCTTGTCACGAGGGTTTTTTTATTGATATTTCCATTGAATTGAATGGGTAAAGAGTAATACGTTTTCCAAAAATGATTGCCATGCCGATGAGCTTATACCTGAACATATCAATTGATACAGGATTACATTTTCTAACAAACTTCTCCAAATAATTTGCGTAATTGAGTCTCAACAAAAAATTAATCCAATGATTTTATGAGACTCAGGATCTTAACGACATTTTTATTATTGATGGCTGTAACCGTACAGGTTCAGGCACAAGCTTCTGTCCAACAGGAAGTACAATCGGCAATTGAAAAACTATTCGATGGCATGAGGGAAAGTGACAGTTCCAAAGTTGCTTCCGTATTTACTAAAGATGCCATTATGCAGACGGTTGTAAAGAATCAGGAAGGAATGGTTACCCTGAATAATGGCAATTTGGAAGGGTTCTTAAAAGCAGTGGGAACTGATAAAAATGAGATCTGGGATGAAAGGATCGGTGGTTATGAGATCAAAGTTGATGGTGAACTCGCCTCTGCATGGACCCCCTATCAATTTTACCGGGGTGATAATTTCTCGCATTGCGGAGTAAATTCCTTTCAGCTCATGAATTCTGAAGAAGGCTGGAAGATCTTCCATATCGTTGACACGCGCCGCAGAGATAATTGTGTTAATTAGAACGGTCAGCTCTCAGCTTTCAGCCATCCGTTCAAGCAGGCTGAAAGCTGAAGTCTGATAACTGAAAGCTTAAACCAATCGACTATGAAAAACTTATTTACAGTCCTTCTGATACTTTTATTCGGAATACAACTTGCAACTGCACAAGTCAGTGAAGAGCAAAGAGCAAAAGACGTTCAATCCATCGACAACTTGATGGAAGCTTTATACGCTTCCATTTCGGGCGAGAAAGGAGAACCCAGAGATTGGGAGCGATTCAGCAATTTGGTGATTCCGGAAGCACGTTTAATTCCAACAAATCGGAATCAGGAAGGAAAGAATGTATACTCTGTAATGAGTCCCAAAGAATTCATCGAAAACACCAATTCCTATTTCGTGGAAAATGGATTTTATGAATATGAGATCAATCGGGAGGAACATCATTATGGACGGGTTGTGCATGTATTCAGTACTTATGCTTCTAAATACAGTAAATCGGATGAGGAGCCATTCAACAAAGGGATCAACAGCATACAGCTATTTGATGATGGCGAGCGCTGGTGGGTGGTTACCATTTATTGGGCACATGAATCAGATGAAAACCCAATCCCTGAAAAATATAGCGGAGAAAGTTAGTCGTCCTGAGCCTGTAGCAGCTGATCTATCAGCGTTGCTTTTTCTTGATCTACATATTTTCCATAAGAAATGATCAATGTACCTTTAGTTCCATCATCGGCTTCTATGGCATAAATAGTTGCTTCTGAGCCGGGATCGGTACCCTGATCAAACTGGTGCGTTTCCAGGATCGTTAAAGCATCTGCTTGGTACTCAGTATCTATTTTTTTGCAGGTGATGTAGCCTTCATCCAACTCAAACGTGTGGTCAAATCCCTTTTTGTTCAATGCATCGGTAGCTTCGGCTAAATCTTTGTACATAAGAATAAAATTTATTCAACGATAGCGTATTCAGATACCACCTCGTTTCTTGGCAAGGCATCAAAATGCCACCATTCAGATGGTAATACTATAAAACCTGCCTTGGTCATTACGTTCCGAAGAATTTTGCGGTTTTGAACCTGGGCTTCGGTCAAAATGCCTTTTTCAATAAGTTCTTCTTCCTTATCGGTATGTGCTTTTTCGGTAAAATGATCATATCCGGTGCCCATATCCAGCTCATTTCCTTTAGAATCGCTTACGGTTAGATCTATCGCAAACCCATAATTATGGATGGAACCGCTCTGGGGATTCGCCACGTATTTTGCTCTCTCATCTTCCGGTAATCCTGATTGATCCCATAAAATTTGTTGAATTCGCCGGGGGCGGGCTGCATCATAAATGTACAAACGCAGATCGGGACATTCTTCTCTAAGATATTCTGATGCCTGTACCAATTTGTCCACCGCCAGCGGACGTAGATAGGCTTCTTCCAGGCTTCCATACAAATCTTTACCAATAAAATTATTCGTGGATGAATACCTGAGATCAACAATAATGGATGAATCCGATTCCTGAACATTTTCCAATCCTTGATTGGTGAAAATGGAGTCCCAGTCAGGGGCATTTTCAGGATCTTGCTTCTTTGAAGATTTTCCGGCGCATCCGGCTAAAAGAAACAATACCATGAGAAAAAAATAGCTATACTTAAAAAGCATTTCGGTTAGGTTATTTGTTGGATAACATAAACTGATAGCAGTAGGAGGCAATATCAGCAGCAGCATCTAATACCGCTTCACGGTTGGGGGCTTCTTTGGATAAGAAGATCAGAACAAAAGCCCGGCCATCCGGCATATATACGATACCGCTATCGTGATGAACATTGGTGATCCAACCTGTTTTATGTGCTACCGAAGCTTCTGCAGGCAGCTTGGCCGGAATCATTTCGTTGTACTTCTGATCCTTAAGAATAGAAATGATGGCTTCTTTTGAACGGTCGTTGAGCAACGCTCCCTGTTCGATCTCTTCGAAAAGAACAAGCAGATCTCTGGGAGTGGTCGTGTTGCTTAAGCCTGCTTCATATGCTTTAATGTCCTCAACTCCACGAAGCACTTCAATACTATCGGCTCCAATGGATCGCATGGTCTGAGTCACACTTTCGGCACCCAGAAAATCAATAAGGATATTTGTTGCAAGGTTACTGCTGCGTGTGATCATTTGATAGGCCAGATCATATAAGCTGGTTTTAGCATTTAGTTTTTCATAAAGGCCTTGTTCACTGTCTTCACTTACTTGCATGGTGAATTCAGATCCATCTACGATACTTTTGAAAGTGTTTTTTACAACAATTGAATCTTGCACATCAAATTCACCGCTTTCGGCTCTTTTGTAGAGCTCGACGATCACCGGCGTCTTCATGGTGCTGGCAGCGTGGAACCGTTCATCCTCATTTATAAAAACATATTCATCCGGGTTGTTGAGATTTTTGAATGCGATCCCAAAAGTTCCTTCCAATCCGCTCAACCGGGATTCGATGGCTTGTTCAAGTTCTGTTATAGTTTCCGGATGGTCAGTAGTGGTGCAAGCGGTTCCGAAAATTAAAATGAGTAACAAATACAGGTATTTCATAAACCGTTTATTTTTTTGAGGTAAGAATACAATAAAGTGTAGAAAATAAAAAAGCCGCTCATACAAGCGGCTTTTTTCAAAACATCAGAGCTATAAAATTAGCCTTTATTTTTGATATCCTGAATTTCCAGGCGGATTTCCTGGGCTAATTTTTTTAAATCCTGAAGGCCTTTACGTGCACGTGTTCCGGCAGCTTTGTTACCTTTGTCGTAGAATTTTTCCATTTCTACTGAAGTTTCTTCTACGAGATTTTTTAATTCTTCAACTCTGCTCATTAATAGCTCCGTTAAATTTTATGTTTAGGTTAGTTTCTGTTTTCAGAAATGAGCACGAAGCTATTCAAACAATGATATTGAGTCAAATTAAAAAGTGGTTTTTTTAGCCAAAAAGGTATCTTTTTTATCAAATTACCGGATGATGGTGGATTTTTTGAGGTTTGGCCAGTTGGAAAAATCGGTTGCAGTGGTAATTTTTACGGGTTTGCCGAAATCCTGAAATTCTGCAGGAATGGATTCATCCAGAAAATCCTCCGGTAAAGTATCCCAATTAAGGATTTCTTTCTCTTCTTTAATCAGGATCTCATCTTTCTCATTCATGGAGAATAAGAGGATATCTGCTTCCTCAAAAGCAGTTGAAAGCATGTACGAGAACTCAGGCAGAGGCACATGGACAGTTTTCCCTTCTTCTGCAATTAAATTGGAAAGAAGGAGGTTCGGTACGTCGTGAAGTTGCTCCAGTTTGGCTTTATCCAAAATGATCTCATCTTGTTTGCGGATGATCATTTCTTTTTGAAAGCCATGTACTCCAATAGTAGGGATGCCCTGATCCGCAAATAGCCCGATAAGTCTTTTGTTGAGATCCTTGATGGCACGCAATCGCGCATCTTCGCGCATCATTCCTGTTTGTATGAGCCGGTCGGTGTAGGGACTGTCTCCATGTATCACTAATCCTTTTCGGTCCCCAAGTTGAGCCAGTGATTTGGCAAAAGCTGTAAGGAATACGGAATTGTCCAGGTGGTGATGATCAAGAACGGCGATAAAATTTATGGGCATTGAAAATGATTTATTTGTTGTTCAAAGCGGATGACTTAAAACTAAACGGGAGCAGGTCAACACTAAGGTGCTCGGATAGTGTACCATCGGAATGATGCAGCTTCAAGGTATGATAGGGTAACAGCTCAGTGATCACTTGTCGGCACGCGCCACAGGGACTGCTGAATTCTCCTTTTCTTGTATGGATCTCCATTTTTGTGAATTCAGTTGTACCATGCGCAAAGGCTTTGGAAATGGCCACCCTTTCAGCACAAATTCCATGAGTCCAGCCACTGACCTCAATATTTACTCCTTCAAAGAACCCATGTTCAGTGAATAAGAGCGCCGATACTGGGAAGTCAGAATTCACCACCACAGCTTGATCCAGAAGTTGTTTTAAACGTTTCAATGGAGAAAATTCCGATTCCTTTGGATGGAATAAATTTTCAACCTGCTCAACAGGAGGCTCTTTCGTTGAAAGTACATTCAGGTCAAACTCAGCTTCCCAAAATTTGAGTTGTTCCATTTTGTTATGGGGCACAAAAATTGTTTTAGGAATATCCATTTCACTTAAACAAATGGCACATGCGGCTTGCACGGCCGGGATGGTAAGCGGGTACGAAATATTTTCTATACGAACGCCTGCGTAGAATTCCCCGGATGTACCTTCTATGATGCAAGCCTGGGGTTGCCCGGAATAAGGAGTGTAAGATTTTTCAAATAGTGAGTTCCAACTCATAAGCTTAATTTATTGCTGTAAAGACGGCGTCTGCGACTTGTGCTCTTATCTGGCTGATATCTTTACCAAATGAACGATACGGAAAGGTACGGTTGGTCAATAAAATGACCGCCATATTCTTTTCCCGGTCTATCCAAAAACTAGTGCCGGTAAACCCAAGGTGCCCAAAGGTATCGTTACTTGCAAGTTGACCTGCAGTGGTGAAACCGTCTTCGCTTTTTCGATCAAAACCTAATCCACGGGCATTATGTTCAGATTGATCGGTTGTAAATTTCCGGATGGTTTCTTTACTCAAATATCGTTTACCGGCATACATTCCATCATTTAGAAGCATGGTACTGAATTTGGCTATATCTATGGTATTGGAGAATAAACCTGCGTGTCCCGCCACTCCATCCAGGAAGTAAGCCCTTTCATCATGAACATATCCTTTCACCACACCGCGCCCGTAAATGGTGTCGATTTCGGTAGGGGCAATTTTATTGAGCAGCCACCGGCTGTTTTTCGCCGGATTAAAAAAGGTGCTGTACATATTAAGTGGGAAATAAAACTCTTTTCGGACAAATCTGTCCAGGCGTTGTCCCGATACTTTTTCTACGATCTCACCAAGCAAGATCATGCCAAGGTCACTGTACTCGTATTTTGACCGGGGTTCATAAATAAGAGGTTCATTTTTGATCGCTTCAATGATATCATTCCTTTTAGTGAGTGAATCAACATAAACCCTAAACGCCGGAAGCCCCGTTTGGTGAAGCAGGATGTCTCTTATGGTGATAGAATCTCTTTTTGGGGTATCAAATTCAGGAAAGAAATCAGAAATTCGGTCATCCAGATCAAGTTGTCCGGAATCCACTAATTTCATGGTGGCAGTGGTGGTAGCCATAACTTTAGTAATGGATGCCAGGTCGTACACATCCGTTTCTTCCACACTCTTCAATTTTGAATAATCCTGATATCCGTAAGCTTTGTTATAAGCCAACACCCCGTCTTTGACTACACCAACCACGGCTCCGGGAAATACAGAGTCATCAATGGCTTTTTGTATGATCTGATCAACTTTGAACAATTTGGATTGATCAAGGCCTGCATCACCGGGAACACCAAAGCGAAGTGTGGTATGCTCCATTTCGATGCCTTCTCCAAACTCATAAAGTCCGGGTATCTCAATGGGAAGTTTTCCTTGTACCTTAGATGCTCCGAAAATGGCAGGTACAACCGCATTTACCTGTTCTGTTGTATTATACCAGCCAAGCATATGAGCATTGGCCTCCTTCATATCCAAAAGTACATACGGATTACCAAAGGAAATTAGCAGGGAAGGTTTGTTGAACCGTAACACTCTTTCTAAAAAAGATATTTGTTCGCCTGAAAGATGTGTGCGCTCTCCAAACTTAAGATTCACAAAAGAGCTCACAACGATCAAATCCACTTCCCGGGCTTTCCGTATCATCTCTAGTTTGTCGCGTTCACCGGTTCGCTTATCATAGATATGAAAGGATACATCGGGATGGTAATCACGCATTTGCCGGACAAAATTGGAGCCGGTTTCTCCGGATCGGTCGTCGGCAACAGAGATCACCATGATCTCCGGATACTCGGAGGGCCTGAGAGGTAGAATGTTGCCTTCGTTCTTTAAAATAGTGACCGATTCACGGGCAATTCGGTTTGCGGCTGCTTCATGAAAGCGGTTGTTGATAATGGTATCCAATGTGCGGATACCGACCTGGTTATCACTTTGAAAAAGCCCATATTGTTGTTTCCAGCGCATCAACTTTACAAAAGACCGATTGATCCTGTCTTCAGAAATTTCTCCTTTTTCTACTGACTTAATAACCTCGTCTATGGCGGTATGAACATCCGGACTGATAAGCATGATATCTGCTCCGGCTTTCAAAGCCCGAACTACGGCTTGCCCCGGAGAATATTTGGAAGTAATTCCTCGCATTTCAAGTCCATCTGTTACCACCATGCCTTCAAAATTCAGGGAGTCGGTGAGTACATCCCCTAAAATGGTGGCATCCAGAGTGGCGGGCAAAAAGTCTGTAGTATTTAAGCCGGGAAAAGCGATGTGGGCACTCATGATACTTGAGATCCCACCATCGATAGCGGCGCGAAAAGGAATCAATTCCACGGAATCGAGGCGACTGTAGGAATAATCGACCACCGGAAGATCATTGTGTGAATCCACATCGGTGTCGCCATGGCCGGGGAAATGCTTTGCCGTAGCAACCATGCCTTCACTTTGAACGCCTTGTATGAAGGCCGTGCCATACTCGGCAACCATTTCAGGGTCTCCCGAGAATGCACGGATGTTTATGACAGGATTATCCGGGTTATTATTGACATCAAGAACAGGGGCATAGATCTGATGAACACCAAGTGCCTTGGCTTCGATCGCGGTGATCTTGCCCATCATGAATGCATTCCGTTTATCGCCGGAGGCTGCAACACCCATTGCTGGGGTAAACCGGGTAGTACCGGATATCCGCATGGCTGCCCCGAATTCCATATCCTGAGAGATCCAGAGTGGAAATTTAGCCATGTCCTGGAGTTTGTTGGTCATGATAGCCTGCCCGTAAATATCTCCCCGCATAAAAACAATACCACCCACATGATAATCAGTCACCATTTTTTCAATTTCCTGGAAATCGCGGGAATCCCGGCTGGTAAATCGGCCTTGTGCAGGAACAAAAAATAATTGTCCGACTTTTTCTCTTAGCGGAGTATCATCTACGAGAGAGTCGAGGTATGCTTCGGAGTTTTCATCGAGGGAAACGCCGGGTGAATTTCTTAAGGTTTGGCCGAACAGGAATTCCGACCATTTTTGAGCCTTGGCCGGAATAGAAGCGATGAGCAGGAACCCGGTCAGGAAAAATAGGATGGATATTAAACGTACCTTCATAAAACTATATTTGCAGATGATATTCGAAAATACAAAATGTAGGCGATGGAAACCGAGTAGTTCCATTCATTATTACATTCTTTGAAATGAGAAGAGTATAGGGGGCATCATAAGAAATCTAAACAGGGTGACGGATTCGAATTAAATTTGAGCCAAAACAAAGTCCTCATTTTCATAATTTCGCTTTATTTCCAGCATTAATATCCTCATTATATACCCATGATAAGTGACGACAAAAAAGAGGAGGTTCGGGCCGCCGCAGACATTGTGGAGGTGGTGCAAGACTATGTAAAACTGAAGCGTTCAGGCAGCGGTTTTGTAGGCCTGTGTCCTTATCATGATGAAAAGACTCCCTCTTTTAATGTTACTCCGCGCTTGCAGATTTTCAAGTGTTTTGGATGCGGAGAATCCGGAGATGTATTCAAGTTTGTGATGGATCAGGAAGGAGTAGGTTTCACGGAAGCTGTGCGACAGCTGGCTGAACGGTATGGAGTCTTTATTCCTGAAGATGAAAATGACGTACCCAGTGAAACGACCCAACTGAGGGAAGGAATCCTGCATGCGCTCAAATTTGCCGGAGTATTTTATTATCGCAACTTGATCGAAAACCCGGAAGCTGAAAAAGCCCGGAAATACTTGCAAGATCGAGGGTATGGCCGGGAGGTGTATAAAAAATTCGGGTTGGGGTATGCTCCATCGGGAGGCGAAGAACTATGGAAAGCGGCTCAAAATGCCGGCATCGATGAACAGTATTTGGCAGAAGCTGATCTCATCAAACCAAGCAATAGGGGTAATGGTTTTTACGATTCCTTTCGCGGCCGGCTTATGTTTCCCATTTTCAACCCAACAGGTAAAGTGATCGCTTTTGCAGGACGGGTGTTGGGGCAGGAGAAAACAGCAAAATACATCAACTCTTCTCAGACCAAGGTTTACAATAAGAGTGAAGTGGTTTATGGGGTGAATTTTGCCAAGAATGAGATCCGGAAGCACAAGGAAGTGATCCTGGTGGAAGGCTACACCGATGTAATTACCCTGATGGAGCATGACATTGCCAATGTGGTAGCCAGCTCGGGAACGTCGTTAACACCGGGACAAATGAAGATCCTGCACCGTTATGGCGAACGCATTGTGATGATCTACGATTCCGATGATGCCGGCCAAACCGCTATGAAGCGAGGGATCAACATTGCACTGGCGGAGGGAATGGAAGTTCAGCTTCTTGAACTGCCCGAAAATCAGGATCCGGATTCTTTTGTAAAACAGTTTGGTAAAGAATCTTTTGAGGAACTGAAGAAAGAAGAAGCTTTGGATTTTGTGGATTTTCTGCTTCATAAAGCCGGTGATGAAGGTCGGTTGGATAAACCCACGGAAACCCCGAAAGTGATCACCGAGATCCTGGAGTCGATTGCAAATATTGGGGATTCCATTCAGCGGCAGGTATATGTTCAGTATTTGCATCAAAAGATGCAGAAGTTCCAGAAGGTGAAAGAAACTGATCTGTATGAACAGCTGGAGCGTGTGATGAACGACAAACGCTGGGAGGAAAAAAGAGCTCAAAAAAGGGAGGAGGCACGGCAGCGGATCAATGAACCGGTAGAAAACTCTCCAATTAATGGCGGCACCAATGATGAGCCACCACATCCGGGCTTCAGGACTGAAAGGGCGCAATCTTCCAGAAAAAAACCCCATTTTGAGAAAGAACTGATCCGCCTGATGATCAGTTATGGGCGGGAGATGGTGGAATATATTTGTTCATTTACAAACTCCAAGCTCTTTGAAGACGAGGAGCTTCGGATGTTTTACGAGGATATTATTGAGCGGTATAAGAAGGAAGAAGATTTTTCTATCAAGCTTTATTCCGGGGAATCAGAACCTTTTCCACGGTTAGTTGGAGACGTAACGTTAGAGCAACATTCTGCAAGCGAACGACATGCAGAGATTGTTGGCTTGAAGTACGAGAAAGACAAAAATCCGTACAAAACCGCAAAAAGTTCGATACGGGCATCTCAGATCAGTTTTTATCGAAGGAAATTGAATGAATTGGCTGATCGTATTGCAACGGCAGAGGGAGATGAACGCCTGAAATTGATGGAGCGGCAGAAGGATGTAAAATCAAAATTAACCCGCAGAGAAACTTCCGATCCTGATGATCTCTATCCTGATCCGGAAAAAGGGGTAAGTAACGAGGTGAATGAAAAAGTATTCACCTACAAAATGAAAGGTGAAGAATAACAGTTTTTTAGAAGGTATAGAGACACGTAACCTCCCAAAGATTTTATTACTGCGTCAATGCATAGACCAGGATATTCGCTCCCATTTCCAACGATTGTCTCCGAAGTGACGGGGGAACATTATGGATCTCAGCTTCCGCCCAGCCATCGCCCAGATTTGATTCAATGCTGTAGAATACCACCAATCTTCCCTCATAAAATATACCTAGTCCTTTAGGCGGTTTACCGTCGTGTTCATGGATCTTCGGCAGGCCATTTTCATATTGGTAAACCTGGTCATAGATCGGATGTGTAAAGGGAATCTCTATAAATTCTTCATCGGGAAAGATCTCTTTGATCACCGGGCGAATGTATTCATCGAGCCCATAATCATCATCAATGTACAGAAAACCTCCGTTTTGGAGATAATCACGGACGTTCCGAACCTCTGCAGAATTCAACGTGATGTTACCGTGTCCGGTTAAAAAAACGAAAGGATAGGAGTACAGTTCTGCGCTGCCTAAAGATACGTCTTTGTAGGTATCTGAAATAAGAATGGGCGTATTCTCTTTCGTAAAGGAGATTAGGTTTTCCAAAGCAGAGGGATCATTGTACCAGTCGCCGCCGCCGCGATATTTGGCCCGGGCAATTTCAAATTCACCGGATGACTGAGCTAAAACAACCTCCATTCCTGAACAAAACAAAAGGGAAATCAACAATAGCTGAACTATGCGCATAAGGATAAAATAATAATTGTTTTAAATACGGTTATATGCTACCATGGTCTTAATAAGTCAATGAAATATAGTACTATGAAATTCTTTTTGACAGTTATCTTTTGCAGTGGCTTTTTAATGAATGTAAGTGCTCAGGTGTCAGGGCAGACTGCAGTTTCACCATATGGAAATAGTCCTCATGAGAGTTTTCAATTGCTTTCTGGACAAAGTACATACAGTATAAGCCTGAATGATAATTATTTATTCTTGGTGAATGATAACAAACAAAAGGTTCTGTTCAATCCGGCTCGGGCTTCAGCAACTGATTATGGTTTTGTGCAAACATCTTTTACCGGAGGGGCTTCTGATAACTTTGACGCGGCCATTTTAGTACCTGCTAAAACAGGCAGTTGGTTTATTACGCTGGGCGGAGCCGTAGATTCGGATGATACAGACAGTGAGTTGGAAGATTTTTACCAAAATTTTTATGTCCGGGGTGTTGCTCCTTCAAGAACGGAAACCCTGGAGGAACAACTAACGATCGAAACAATTAACAGAAGGAATGAAGAAAATCAGGCAGAATTCAGACTTTTAAAAGTATTTGAGTCTGGTGCAGGTTCAGGAAAAGCAGTCGGGGTATTTGGTGGTTTTTCTAAAGTTCAGCAAAGCAACGTCAGGACTAATAGTGAAGACTTTTTTCAAGAAATACAGAACTTCAGGATGGATACGCTTTTTTCACGTAGCGAGTACGAAAAAGAGCTTCGTGACAGGAACTCTACAAAATTGGTAAATAATAAGCTCATTGCTGGAATTGAATACTACAGTTGGACTGAAAATGGGGATATGCGCCATAGGTTTTATATTCAGAGGAATGACTTTGATTATCAAAATGAAGGCTTCTGGAGATCGGAGAGTATCACTGAGATCACGATCATAAATGATGAAAACCGGGATTTAGCCAATGCAAGGGTGCAGGAAGATCAGAATATTTCTACTGCTGAGCCTTGGCAATTTCGGTACGACATTTATAAGAATAAGCATTTGAATCTGTTTGGAGATGATTACCTATTTGGAAATCTTCAATTTGTGTTTGGCTTCGGGGACCAAGTAGCATATATGAATGCCCAAAGAGTTGAAAGCAATACCGTTAATGGTGAAACTGAATCTCAAATAATTTATGATTTTGAAGAAGAGTTAGAAGATCCGAAAACCAATTTTATAGGCGGGAGATTCTCAACAGGTTATGCTGTTACGTTAAATGCAGAAGATTTTGCTTTGGTAACCGGGGTTAATCCTTATTATGAATTAAGTTTTGAAGCGGTGAATCGTTTGAATGGAGCTGACAAGCAGGAAGTATCCGTGACCCAACAACATATAGGTGGTGAGCTTCCGGCATTTGTGATGTTTGATATTGGATCTAATGTTAAGCTTTGGGGTGGTGGATCTTTAAATGTGAACCATAGCGGAGTTAAAACTGAGATTGAAGAGACTCCTTATGAAGCAGTTCCTGACCGTGAAATTCCGGACATAGAAAGTGTTAATCATTTTAGGGAAACAAACTTTCAACAAAATATTTATGCCGGAATTTCTTACTTGCACGACTCGGGGTTTGGAATAAATGCCAATGCAAGGGGAAACTGGTCAAACTTAAATAATTGGTTTGTTTCGTTTAGCTATCAGTTCTGATTGAATGACGGGCGCTTAACATAAGTGGTAACGGTATCGGTGGCTAGAGAGCCGAAAACTCCAATTCCGCCTTCCACATGATATATCACATTCTGAATTTCTCCCGGTGAGAGGGTAGAACCGCCAAGCTGCACCTGCTGAGAGCGAACAAAATCATACACATTATCGTCAATAGTATTCGCTACGATCCTGTTTTCGCCATAAAAAGCAATACCAATCCATGGGTAACTCAGTGTGATGGTTCCATCTGCATTTTCCTGGAAATTTGCTTCATTAATGATTCCTGAACTGTTATTGGAAAGTAACACCAGGTCTTCTTCAGGTTCGTCACTGTCAATAAAAAGATCGGCATAAAGCGGGGTCAAATTCTCGGCTTCAGGTTCTTTAGCAAGGGCATTGAACACATAGATGTTTTGGCGCCCGGGGTAGAAACTCTTGGTCAAAGTAAGTTCGAGTTGATCCTGTGACTGATAGACTACACTATCCGCTGTTCCGGGCATAATGCGAAAGGTGTCCGGAACGGTAGTGTAAGCCGTTATGACATCATCAGAATCCAGAAATGAGATGTGTAATTCATACGTTCTACGTGGCTTCACCAGATGATTCTGATTTGGCAAAAAGAGACCTGGGCCTGAATTGAAAAAGGTGAAGCTTTCTTCGATCTTACTGCCCGGACCGGCCTCCAGCAGTCGAATTTCTACATTGGCAAAATTGATGGCATGGTCCTCAAACTCATAGAATTCATCTGCAGGTGCCGTAGTAGAAAGCCGGACTTCCGGGAGCAGGTTATTTGCCAGCATGTAGGATTCTACTACGTAATATTCTTCGTAATCATCCTGTGGATAAAGCTCACAAGAAACCATCAGAGCACTAAGAATCACAAATAAGAAAAATTGCTTATACATAATTAAAAAGTTACGGTGTATGAAACTGCGGGTAAAATGGGTAACAAGCTTACGGCATTGGCTTGAACCGGGTTTTCATCAAAGTCGTAGTTGTAGAACCAGATATTCCGGCGGCTGTAGACATTAATCACCTGTAATTGCAACTCAGATTCTCCCAGGTTGAAAAAAGAACCACTGCGTGAAAATGAAATATCCATCCGGTGGTAATTAGGCAATCGTGAGGCATTGACTTTGCCAACTGTGAATACTTTTGGTTGGTCGTTGGTCCAGGGAAGATCAAACTGTGTATAACGCCCAAGAACCTCAGTATAGGCCTGGCCGGTGGCAAAATTAAAGCTCCCCGTGAATTTCCATCGTTCAGAAAGTTGGTAATTTGCAACCAGGTTGATGTCGTGCCGGCGATCGTATTTTGGAGGGTAATATCGTGCCTCCGACGGATCATCGAAGATACCGGCATTGTATCCCGGAAATTTACGCCAGGTATAACTCAGTGTATATCCTATAAAACCTGTAAAGCGCCCGGCTCTTTTCTCAAAAAAAGCTTCAATGCCATAAGCATGTCCATCGCCAAAGCGAAAAATCTCGGGATACGGAAGTCCTGCAACATCTTGTAAAAATGGATCCAGTTCAAACAAGTCTTCCATGCTACGGTAGTACACTTCAAGGTCGAAGCCGTAATTTTCAAAAGGAATGGTCTTGGCTCCTAAAATGAATTGATCTCCATAGGCCGGAGGTACTCCATCGGCCGATGTGATCCATACATCAAAACCGGAAAAGGCTTCGTTTGAGATCAGTGTTAGAAACTGATTATATCTTCCATAAGCGGCTTGTAACCGAAGCCGGTCAGATGGCCGATGTTCCAGCGAGATCCTCGGTTCAAGCCGGAAATAATCTCCATCTGAAAAATAATTGAGGCGAAGGCCGGGAGTAAATATCCAGCGTTCATCAGGCCGCCATTCGTCTTGAAGGTAGATGGAAGCATATTGATTTTGAATACGGCTTGAAAAAGTGTCGGAACCATCAAAAGTATCTTGCAGCTTAAAGGTGAAAATGCCTCCCCAAACCCCGGTTTTGATCAGATGCCCGGAAGCAGGTTGGTATTCCAGGTCGCCTTTAAAAGAAAAGTCGAAAATATTATTGGAGCGGGTGAAGGGCGTTCCTCCAAGCTCAAATTTAGGGAAATTGAAATACCTGGATCCGGTGGCCACAAAATTGGCAAATAACTTTTCATTGAAGATATGAGTCCAGTTTCCGCTGAGTGTTTGATTTCCGTAATCGAGCTCGAACTCAGCATCATCGGCAAAAGGAAAGCTTACCCGGTCTTGTCCTGCATAGAAAGCAAGGGATAATTTATCATTGGCAGAAGCATCGAAATTCACTTTACCATTAAAATCATAGAAGTAGAATTTGGAAGGAACGCCGTCAATGGTCTGTCGTAATGCGGCCAGTAAGGGTTCAAGGGTTGAACGGCGGGCTGCAAACATCCAGGAGCCTTTGCTGTATGGGCCTTCGATAGATGCCCGTGAAGCCAGCATGCCTGCCGTTACAGAACCTGAAGTCTCATTCCTGTTTCCATCTTTATTATAGATCGTAAGTACCGAACCTAACCGCCCACCATATTCTGCAGGATAGCCGCCTTTATAGAGGCGTACATCCTTGATCGCATCCGGGTTAAAAGTGGAGAAAAATCCGAAAAAATGGCTGGGATTGTACACCGTAGTTCTGTCTAGCAAGATCAGCGTTTGGTCGGGACTTCCTCCACGAATATACAATCCACTGGAAAAATCCGAAGCTGCTTTAACGCCCGGCAGTTGCTGGATGGAACGAAAAACATCTGCTTCAAAAACAGAAGGAAGGTCTTTGATCAGTTCCGTTTGTACCTGAACGCGTCCGATATTCTTTTGCTCTTCCTCTTCCCGCTGAGACCGAACCGTGATCTCTTCCAGCTCCAGGCTTTCGGGAATCAGTTCGATATCAAAACGCAGGTTTTGTCCGCTTTCAAGGGTGATTTCTTGCCGAAAGGCCTGATATCCCACATAACTGCAAAACAAAATGTAGGTGCCGGGTTCAATATCGGTGAGCGAAAAATAGCCTAAGGTATTCGTGGCTGTTCCTTTGTTGGTGTTGAGCAATCCCACATTGGCGCTTATAAGCGTTTCACCGGTTTCTTGATCCGACACATACCCATTTATGGATGCTGAGGATTGTGCAAAAGCAGGTAAAGAAGTGAGTAAAAGCCCTGTTAGAAGTAGTGATATTAAGCGATGCATGAAGATGGAATAGTCATAAAAATTAATTTGGGCTGTGTTGACGAATATAAAATCATAAAGTTGCTAAAAACTACTATGTTGCCGTTATGAATCCGAATTTTTATGAAAGGGTTCATTTTAAACAAAATTAAAGTCGAATTATTTGCTTTTTCAGAACTGTTTGGGGATTCTATCTGTTACGTCTTGGAAATAATTCAAACCTAATTTTAAAAAATTGATCTTCGTAACCCGACGTTCTCACTTTAATGCAGCCCATCGTTTGCATAATCCCGATAAAAGCGATGAATGGAATCAAGAAACCTTTGGCAAATGTAACTACCCCAACTGGCACGGACATAATTATGTGATCGAAGTAACGGTTGCAGGGGAGCCGGATCCAGAAACAGGATACGTTATTGACCTTGGGAAACTCAAATCGATCATAAAAGAAAAAATACTGGATCCATGTGATCACAGGAATCTGAACCTGGATGTTCCTTTTCTGAAAGGGATGATCCCAACTACCGAAAACATGGTCCGCGCATTTTTTGATCAGCTGCGGCCAGATGTTGAAAAAGCATGTACCAATGGCGGTAAATTGTACAAAGTGAAATTGTTCGAGACGGAACGAAATATTGCCGAGTATTGTCCTTATCGTGGAATTTAAAAGACTATTTGTTAAGACCACTATCAGTAAGAGAAGAACTATGATCACAAATGAAATACAACGTTTTTATGACCCAACCTTTACGGTAACCGACGAATACAAAGATTCCTTACCGGATCTGCAGAATGGCCCGGCCTCGCTCATCGAAGGTGCAAATGTGCCTATTCAGCAAGTGGGTATCTCTAACTTCAGATTACCGCTGAAATTCCGAAGAAGGGAAGGGGAACCTATTACCCTTGAAGCTTCCGTTGACGGTTACGTAAGCCTGGAAATGGATAAAAAGGGGATCAATATGAGCCGGATCATGCGCACTTTTTATAAATTTCAGGATAAGGTATTCCACCTGGATCGATTGGAAGAAATACTGCATGCGTACAAGGAAGAGCTGGAGAGTCAGGAATCGTTCTTAAGGATCTCATTCAATTATCCCATGATGATGGACAGTCTCCGGTCAGATCTGAAAGGATATCAATATTACCGTGTGCAACTGGAAGGCCGGCTCGATAATTATGACCGCTTTCAGAAACACATGCACCTCGATTTTGAATACAGCAGTGCTTGTCCGTGCAGCTTTGAATTATCGGAACATGCCCGCGAGACGCGTGATGTGGCCGGAATCCCACACAGTCAGCGAAGCGTAGCAAATGTTACGGTTTCACTGAAAGATGAATTTTTTGTGGAAGACCTGGTTCAGATCTGTCGAAATGCCCTAAAAACCGAAACACAAGTGATGGTAAAACGCGAGGATGAACAGGCTTTTGCTGAAATGAATGGCGCGTATCAGAAATTTGTGGAAGATGCCGCGCGTTTACTTTATGATGAATTGGACAGTTACAACAGCATCCATGATTTTGTGGTACGTTGTGTACACATGGAAAGCTTACACAGCCATGATGCCGTAAGCAGAATCTGCAAAGGTTTGCCGAATGGCTTGAGATAACAAAATCAGGCAACCCTTTTACGAAAGCCCTGTATGGATTCATACAGGGCTTTTTCTTTTTAATTAAATATGAATTTAGGTACGCACCGCGTTTTTAAAAGCCCTAACTTTAAGCAATGTCAAAGATTCATCAACATAGTTTTATGCAAAAGTTAACCTCTGTTTTAGCTCTCTTTATTCTGACAACCTCAAGCCTGTTTGCTTTTCAGGATCCTATTCCGATCTCTGAAGCCCGGCAACTTTCTGAAGGCACAGAAGTGACGGTAGCAGGTCATGTCACTGTAACGGATGAATTCTCTGGGCCGGTCTATTTTCAGGATGAGTCGGGGGGCATCGCGTGGTTCGATTATACAAATATGCGTGAGGATTTTACGCTTAATGTACAACGCGGTGATTCTATCGTGGTAACCGGAAATATTGGTTTTTTCAACGACTTGCTTCAGGTAGTGGATGCAACCTCTTACGAATTTTTTCCGGAAGCAAATAAAGAAGTAAAACCCGTGGAAATTACGGTTCAACAAATGAACTCAGGCGAGTTTGAAAGTCAGCTTGTTTCCATGAATGTGGATATCAATCATGGCGGGGCCTTTCAGGGTAACACCAATTATGAGATAACCGATAATACCGGAACCGGTGAACTTCGCATAGACCGGTACACTGACCTGGTTGGAGCGGAAGCACCGGAGGGAGTATCCACTATTGTGGGAGTGGTGGGGCGTTTTCGGGATACATTCCAGCTTTTGCCGCGTGATACTGAAGACCTGGATGCTGAACCTTTTGAGTATCCCGGAGAAGAGGTTTCCAAAGAAAATACGTTTGAAGTGGCAACCTGGAATGTTGAATGGTTTGGAAGCACAGAATTTGGACCTTCCGATGAAGAAGAACAATTCCGGAATATCATGACGGTAGTAGAAAATGTAGATGCAGATCTATACGCATTTCAAGAAGTCTCGAATACGGTAGTATTTGCCCGATTGGTGGACTCACTGGATGCTTATGGCGGCATCATTGCTGATTTTTCCCAGACTCAGAAGACAGCTTACCTGTTTAAAAGGGCTGTGGTCGATTCATTGGATTCTGAGCTTGTTACGGATAATATGACGCAATCGTATTGGGCGAATGGCAGGTATCCTTTGCACTTTAGATTCAATGTTACGATAAACGGGAAAACACGAGAGATCGATGCCTTCAACATTCACGCTAAGGCTTTTGATGATGCAGACTCTTACAACCAAAGAGAAAATGCCTCCCGGGAACTGAAGCTTTATCTTGATAATGTACATGCCAGCGATAATGTGATCCTACTTGGAGATTATAACGACCGTGTTACTTCTTCGATCACATCCGGAGAAAATTCACCTTATGATAATTTTGTGGATGCCCCGGATTATAAAGTGATCACCCAAAGCCTTGAAGAAAGAAGTTTCGAATCTCAGGCTTCCGGCTCCTTTATAGATCATATCACAATAACATCTGAGTTGTATGACGAATATATTACAGGAACCGAGCGTGTGGAGAATACAACATATATTGGAAGTTATTTGAGTTCTACATCAGACCATTATCCGATATGGACCCGTTTCCAATTTGAGACCCTGGTGAGCAATGAAGAGATCGTGAATCAACCCGTAAATTTTTCGCTCGATCAAAACTATCCTAATCCATTCAACCCAAGCACCGTGATCAGCTATCAGTTGGCTGAAAACAGCACGGTAACCCTTCAGATTTATGATATGCTTGGGCGCGAAGTGGCAACTCTGGTAAACAGCGAACGAAAAGCTGCCGGAAGCTATGATGTTACTTTTGAAGCGGGAGATCTTGCCAGTGGGTTGTATATTTATCAGCTGCGAACGGCAGCCGGACAACAACTCACCCGAAAAATGATGTTGGTTAAATAGAGGTTCAGCTATCAGCTATTAAACCGATGCTTTTATAGTGATCTTTCAAACTAAAAAACTCGCTCTGATTCACTTAATCGGAGCGAGTTTTTTTTTGTGTTAAGTTTCCTGTTGAATGTTCAATTAATAGTTTGGTTGGGGGGTGAGTTACTTAAAATCATTATTTCCTTAAGATCTTCTCCATCGCTTTTCCTCGTGCCAATTCATCTATCAGTTTGTCCAGATAGCGGATTTCCTTCATCGTCGATTCTTCCATATCTTCAACCCGAATACCGCAGATCACCCCTTTGATTAAGCTGCGAGAAGGATTTAACCCGGGAGCCTCAGCAAAGAATGTCTCGAAATCTGTTTTATCCTCCAGAATGCCTTCCAGCTCTTTTTGGGAATATCCGGTCAGCCACCGGATAATTTCATCTACTTCGGCTTTGGTACGTTCTTTCCTTTCCGCCTTAGCCACATAATGCGAGTACACACTGGCAAAACTTGTAGTATAGATACGATGTTTAGTCATCTTCAACTCACCGTTACTTTATAAGCTTATAGTGACTTTGAACAAAGCCGTTTTTAAAGGCTTGCGTATCAATATGCTGCAATTTGATATCTTTTGAAAGTGGCCCAAAAAGAGGGATACCGGAACCAAGTAAAACCGGAATTTTTGTGATGATCAATTCATCAACAAGTCCCGCTGCAAGGAATTTCTGAATAGTCACCCCGCCATCAAGGTAGATGTGATGATGTCCCAGTTTTTCCATTTTTTGAGTTATTTCCCGGGGTGAACCGGACAGGGTAGAGACGGTTTCTTTTAGATGGGGCGGAATCTTAACGCCCCGGTTGGTCAATACATAAACGGGTTTCTCTCCATAGAACCAAGCTCCATCGAATGAAAGCACTTTTTCAAAAGAATGGCGTCCCATGACCAGCGCATCTACTGTACTGAAGAACACCTGATAGCCGAAGTCTTCATCCTTGTCAACTTCACAATGTCCGCTATTGTGCAGCCATTCGATATCACCGTTTTTGCGGGCAATGAAGCCATCCACGCTGGTAGCTATAAATACTGATATTTTAGTCATTTTAATTCGGATTGAAGGTGATCATCCATTTGATACCGAATTTGTCTTTAAGCATACCAAAATAATCACCCCAAAACATATCCTGCATTTCCATTTCGACTTCTCCGCCGGCAGAAAGGCCATTGTAGAAATCGTCCGCTTGCTCTTTGCTATCTGCTGAAATACAGAGATATACATTGTTACCTGGATTCACTTTTTGATCCATGGATTCGAGCGCATCCGTAGCCATGATCATATTATTGCCAAAGGGGAGGGCTACATGCATCACTTTGTCTTGCTCGTTTTTGGGAAGTTGCTTGCCTTCGGGAGTATCTTTGAAGCGGGAAATACCTCCAATAAAATCGCCTCCAAATATTGATCGGTAAAAATTGAAAGCTTCTTCTGTGTTTCCCTGGAAGTTGAGATAAGGATTGATAGTTGGCATAAGTCCGGGGTTAAGCGTGATCAGTTTGTTTCTGTATAATTCTTAAAGTTGTTTAGAATGGCCTGCCAACCTTCCCGCTGCATATCAACAGGATTCTCGGTTTCGGCCTCGAATATGGTGGTTACTTTTGTTGTTCCATCCAGATCCCCAAACTCTGTGCGTACACTTCGGCCGTCTTCTATGGTATATACGATCCTTTGTTTTGGGATGATCTCATCATAAACAGCTTCAAAATCAAATCCAAAACTTCCGTCTTTGGCTTCCATTCGGGCCCGGTATCGTCCGCCTTCCCTTAAATCGTTTTGTGCATCAGGACAATGCCAGTCATCGGAAGCAAAATTCCATTTTGTGATGTGTTCAGGCAGGGTCCAGTAATCCCATACTTGTTCAATGGTTGCTGCTATGTTCGCAGAGATGGTTATTCGAGTAGGTTCCATATTTGTAAGGGGAGTTATTTGTGTTTCTGTTTTTCCAGAAATTCCGCAAGTCGTGTAAGTGTCTGATGTCCCCCTTCCACGGCTCCGAATTTCGAAGCTTCTTTTTTCTGATCTGCTGATGGGAACAGCATATTCAATTCAACGGTGGTTTTTCCGCCATTTTCTTTAAAGGTGATGGTTTGTTTGAAATGTGGTTCATTTCCTTCATCCGCATTATCGGCAAAATGATCATACTTCAGCAGTTCGGGTTTTTTGATCTCGGTATAAACCACGCGGTTCGGATAATCAGTGCCATCCGGACCGTGCATGGTAAAGATCCATTCACCGCCGACTTCAAAATTCATACTCTTGGTAGTGGTTGAAAATCCATTAGGCCCCCACCATTTACCGATGTGTTCGGGTTGACTGAAGGCTTCAAAAACGAGTTCGCGGGGAGCATCAAATTCCCTGGAAACATGTATGGTTCGATTGTTCATAGGATCGTATAGTTTTTAATTATTAGCAAGGTTTCCGATAAAGGTCGGTTCTTTGTTTTTGTTTCTTTAAGATAACATGAGTCGCTTTTTTTGAAGCTTCAGACTTCACACACTTATATCCATTTTTCTTTAGATCTACACCTTCAAACAATGGTTCGCCACTTCCAAGGATTATAGGAGAAATGGCGATATGTAACTCATCAATCAGGCCGGCTTTTAGGTATTGGCGGATGGTGTCAGGGCCACCGCCTATGCGAATGTCTTTTCCTTTGGCTGCATCGCGTGCGAGCTCAAGTGCTTTGTGAATGCCTTCCATAACAAAGTAAAATGTAGTACCACCTTCCATTTCAATGGGAGGATGCTCGTGATGAGTGAGCACAAAAACCGGGACATGGTAAGGAGGATTTTTACCCCACCAGCCTTCCCAGTCTGAATCATTCCAGGGACCGCGAACCGGGCCAAACATATTTCGTCCCATTATCCAGGCACCGATGTTTTCAAAACCTCTGGCCGCGAAATCATTATCAATTCCGGTACTGCCGTCTTTGTTGTCATCACCCATCATTTCACTATGCATGGTTTGAAAGGTTTTGGTAGGAGTGAACCACTGATGCAGATCTTCGCCACCTACTCCCAGCGGGTGAGCCATATCCTGATCAGGACCGGCACCAAATCCATCCAGGGAAATGGAGAAACTTTCTACTCTGACTTTACTCATCTTGCTTATTTTTTTTAATTAAAGATTACTGTTCATTTTGCGTATTAGCTACTGAAAGATGTTTATTTCAGGATAATTCAGCCTTTAAAGGCATCCTGTAATTTTTGAATATCCAGCTTCTTCATCTGAAGCATGGCCCGCATAGCCCGTTTGGCATTTTCGGGATCTCCATTCAGCATTTCGTTCATTCCTTGGGGTACCACTTGCCAGGAAACTCCGAATTTATCCTTCAGCCAGCCACACTGTTCGGCTTGTGGGTCGGCGGAGAGTTTGTTCCAAAAGTAGTCGATCTCTTCCTGATCTTCGCAGGTGATCAGCAGGGAAATGGCTTCACTGAACTGAAAATGAGGCCCGCCATTTAAGGCTGTAAACGATTGCCCCCGAAGTTGAAAATCGACAGTCATCACGCTTCCTGCCTCACGACCATGTATTTCTTTTCCTTCATCGAGATAGAACGTTTTGTTGGTAATGGAGGACTCTTCCCCAAAGACCGAGACATAAAATTCAGCGGCTTCCTCAGCCCGGTCATCGAACCAAAGGTGGGTGATTATTTTTTGCATTTTCATAGGATTATAGATTGAAATGAATATTTAGCTTAGATGTATTCTCCGACATTTGAAGTTTGCGTTAATAACAAACAATAGGGTCTAATACGAAGATTGTGCAGTTGATTAATTATTCTATTTAACTTTTTTGATAATCCACTTTTATCAAATACAGGTATTTATCCCGGTTCTCATACATACCCCATAGCAAAATCAGGAATACTGCAGTTGCGATGGCTAAACCACTTGGAGCTACGGTAAGGTGAATGATCATTATTCCCAGCATGACCGGAAAAAGGATGATGGCTCCCAAAGCCCTGAATCGGGGGACGATAAACAAAATCCCTCCGATTATTTCTGCAATAGCTGTAAGGGGTAGTAACCAACCAATTTCAGCCATAGCTGTATCCATTTGTACCAGTTGCTCCGGTAAATCATTGGGCACGGGGATATAATTGAATATTTTATTTAACCCGGCATTAACAAACATCAAGCCTGCAAGCAGACTGACGATATTTCGTATAATTTTTTTCATAATGATCAGAAGAGCTGGTTTTATGGTGATTGAGTTTTTTAAATCTGTCAGGATTTGAGTAACGATTTTAATTACTGCTATTGAACTTCCTTTAGATATTCGTCCAGTCGGAGGGAAGAGCTTTCCATGCCTTGCGCCACTCCCATATCATGGATCTTGTCCCGTTCCTCATTACTGCTGAAAGTGGTTGTGTTGACTTGCAGGGTTTTACCGTTATGGGGTTTGAACTCAACCAGAATTTCCATACCGGGCATTTCCTGATTGATGTTTCGATCTTCATCCGAGAAGTAATCCATATACAATATTTTTTTTGGTTTGGTAATGGATTTGTATTTGGCCAATCCCCACGACACATCTTCCTGTTTTGGTCCGCGCAGACAGTAATGCCATTCTCCGCCTTCCCGGAAATCCATTTCGCACTCTTTCATGGGCCATTCCTTCGGTCCCCACCAGTGTTTCAGATGCTTACAATCGCTCCAAACTTTGAACATGAGTTCAGGCGGGGCGTCAAATTCCCGGGTTAGGATCAGCTTTTTGTCTTCTTTGGTCACTTGTGTTTTCATAATTATTCCTCCTTTTTGGTTTGAATTTCTTTCAGGTAATCATCCAATCGATTAAAGCTTGCCTCGAAGAATTTTCGGTATTGCTCCATCCACTCATCAATGTCTTTAAGGGGTTCGGGATGAAGCCGACAGGGGCGGTATTGAGCCTGTTTACTTCGTTCAATCAGCTTGGCCTTCTCCAACACTTTCAGGTGTTTGGTGATGGCTGGCATGCTCATGTCAAACGGTTCAGCCAAATCCGAAACGGTCTTTTCTCCTGTCGTTAAGCTGGAAAGGATCGCTCTTCGGGTTGGATCTGCAAGTGCATGAAAAGTTGAACTGAGTTGATCTGCTGGCATATAATCTTTATTTAACTATTAGGTTAATTAACTGATTGGTAAAATAATGCAGAGAAAAATCTCTGTCAACTAAATTTATTTTTTTAATTATTGTCGGCTTATTCTTTTACCTCTACAACATAGGAGGTCATTTCACTGATCTTAGGATCTTTGAATCCACTGAATTTATACACATCACAGAAAGCATATTGCTTGCCCTTTGTGGATTTCATGATCCCGTTAACGGCTGCATTTTTTCCGTGTGTGATGATTGTCTGAATATCCAGTTGGTAGGGGTCTCCCGTAACCATTTCTTTGATCTTTTTTGAAAAGGCTTGTTTTCCCTCAATGGTAAAATCACCTACGGCAGTCCATATGATGTTGTCAGTAACCTGCTGTATTATGAAGTCGGCATCGTTGTCCGCAAATGCTCTGTTCAGTTTCTCAAGGAGTTCCTGATTTTTGGTTTTCATAGCTTAATCCGCTTCTGTTTGAAATTTCAATTGGTATTTTAACATGACCACATTTTCAGGGAATTTTTTGGTCTCGATCAGCTTGAGTTGTTGTTCTTCTCCAGATGGAAACATCGGTTTTCCACCTCCCAAAAAGATCGGGATCACATAAAGGTGTATTTCATCGAGAAGACGATTTTTTAAAAATGAAGCAGCCAGAGATGCTCCTCCAACAAACATGTTTTTTCCCGAAGTTCGCTTCCATGCATTGATCTCTTCCGGATCTACAGAGTGCTTAAGCTCGTAACCATTATCTACGGACTTAAGCGTAGTAGAGAACACTATTTTTTTCTGTTGTTGCCAGATACGAGAGTATTCGTGCATATAGTGTGGAAGGCTTGAGTCCTGATCTGCATGTTCCCAAAACTTCATAATCTCATAGACTTTGCGTCCGTAAAGATGAGTATCAATATCTTTTTCCCGGTCATTGAAATGTACGTGCAGCGCTTCAGAAGGGGCGGTCCAATCGATCTTTCCATTTTGATCTTCAATGAAGCCGTCCAGGGATACGTTATTAGCGTAAATTATTTTTCTCATAATTCAACCTCTGTTGTCAAAATGTTCAGGATTTTCATGGTAGCCGGGCGAAATGTGATGGAATTCATTGAAAAAATGAATCAGGGAAGGATTTCCATAGAATGTCCGTATTTATTCAGAATTTCCCGAATATCTTGTTCCATGATAGCTTCATAGGTATGTTCTATCCGAAGGACGTTATCACAATCCTCAAGATCAAAACTGGGTTTACTGTCCGGTAAAAATTGTCTGATCTCAGTCACTATCTTTTTTGCAAGAGCGGTATTTTCAATGTCAGTTTTGTAAACCTCCACCATCTTATCCGGCCTCTTCATCCACTTCAAAAATTCCAAAGGTATTTCCCTCCGTATCCAGGAAATAGCCTTGCCAGCAAGTTTTGGGAACCGGAAACTTAGGCATTGCTACCTTACCTCCTTGTTCTTTTATAGACCTGGCGGTAGCATCAAAATCATTCACCTCCACAGAGCAAACGTACGCATTGGTTCCACACTCCGGAGGGGGAGTGTCTGCCGGCCTTTGGAGCATACCGCCCCGGTTTCCGCCGGCTTCGATGGTTCGGTATTCCACGGGCGCATGAGGATTATCCTTAAAGGTCCAACCAAAAACATTGGAATAGAACTTTGTAGCCCGTTCCATATCATCTGCCTGAATTTCGAAGTATAAATGTGCCATGAAGCTGAATTTTGAATTGAAATTTTACTGTTTTGGCATTTTTTCCATATCCATGTAGAGGATACTCCACCGGTGTCCGTCGGGGTCAGAAAAACCACAGCCGTACATCCAGCCGTCTTTTTCACCGGGTTCACCAAAGATCTTGCCCCCGGCTTTCCTAACTTTATCTGCCAGTTTGTTTACCTCATCCGGGCTTTCGGCATCAAAGGAAAAAAGGGTAGAGGTTCCGTCTTCAGGATCAGGAATGGCATGATCGGTGAACTGTTTGAATTGTTGCTGAGAAAACAGCATGAGTCCGATCTCTTTCTCACCTACTAAAAAGGCAGCCATTCGATCGTTTTCGGGGTGATTAGGATTGAGTTTAAATCCGAGCTGTTTATAGAATTCCCGTGATGCAGCTATATCCTTCACAGGTAAATTGATCCATAGTTCTTTAGTCATGATTCTTGTCTTTTATTTAGTTATTAGTTTTGCTCATAGGCAGACTTAAGTGATGACCGGAAATAGATCAGCCGGTGTAATACACCATCCATCGGATACCAAACTTGTCTCTAACCATCCCAAATTGTTCCGCCCAGCCGGTATGTCCCAATGGCATCTGCACTTCACCGTCTTCGGCTAATTTTTGGAACAACTGCTCGGTTTCTTCCAAACTCTCTGTTTGAAGATTGATATAGAAGTCATTTCCGGCATTCAACGTTTGGCCAATAGATTCAAGAATGTCGGAACCAAAAAGTGTGGTATTCGCTCCTATGGGTAAGGCTGCATTGGCAACCAGGTTAAGAGCATCTCCAGTAGCGCCCATGTTGTCATCAAGGTCTTTGTAGCGACTGATGTCCAGTTCACCGCCAAATATGGATTGATAGAATTTGAAGGCTTTTTCGGTGTTGCCATTAAAATTGAGGTAAGGGTTTACAGATCTCATAGTTGATTATTTTCCGTTATAAAATACATTCCATTTATGGCCTTCAGGATCGGCAAAACCGCATCCGTACCATCCATTATCAGCCATTTCCGCAGGTTCAGAAAACAATGATCCTCCGGCATCCAAAACCATTTTTGCCCATGAGTGAACTTCATCCCGGCTATTTGCTCCAATAGTGAACATGATCTCATGTCCTTTTCCGAGGTCAGCACTTTTCCAGCTCATGTTTTGTTTAAATACTTCTTCCTGGAAAAAATGTATCACAAAATCATCTCTTCCAACCAAGAAACTGGCTAACTCACTACTTTCATTACTGCCATTCGCTTTGAACCCCAGCCTTGTGTAAAAGTCTCTGATCTTTTCCACATTTTTAACCGGGATATTCGCCCAAACCTGACGATCTTGTATATATTTTGAAGTTGATGAACTCATAGGTGGATTATTAAATTAAATGTTGAAGAACTGTATGCAAGCAGGATGATTCACTCATAACTCATGGCTTCTTTCCCAAATGCTTTTCTCAAAATACTGATCTGACCGATATGGTACGCCTGATGGTGATTAATAAAAGCCCAAAGTTCACCATTGGTTGTTGCTACTTTATCAAAAGGAGGCAGGGGAGATTGCTCAAGTTCCTGATCAGAAAGCTGTTTCAATCCATGAAAAGCAGGCTCATGCCAGCGATTCCATTCCTTTTTGATCTCTTCTATGGAAGGATAGTCAAACTTATCCTTTGCTTCCGACCCACCCATCACTGCAAACAGCTTTTTCCATTTTACATCAGGTTCAAGTCCGGCCATTTGTATCAACCCATACTGGGAATTCAGCAAGTGTCCTGCCAGGTATTTCACGTGGTTGACGTTTGTATCACCATATGGGCGTTCGTTGGTTTCTGCATCGGTAAAATCATCTAATACATTATTAAACAGGCGCTGGTGGAGGTCAAACTGGATGAGTAGAAAATTTTTCATGGTTATTTTTTTGTCATTGAATGAACTCCAACATAATGTCTGATAACCAACTCTGCCCGTGGTGTTTACGCCATTCTTACGGGTTGAATGCGACAAAGAGTTTTGGTTAATTACAAAAGCTATGTTAAGGGAAATTCATAGCTATTTCATTAATCTAGAAATCAGTCACCATGAAGCATGTATCTATTCTAATACCGGAAGGAAATGTCAGTATCGTCAATATAGGCGGCACTCATCAGATCTTATCTATGGTAAACGAAGTATTACAGAAGATGGGTCAAAACCCGGTATTCGATATTCACCTGGT
Organism: Gracilimonas tropica DSM 19535; assembly: GCF_000375425.1. GTDB lineage: Bacteria > Bacteroidota > Rhodothermia > Balneolales > Balneolaceae > Gracilimonas > Gracilimonas tropica. Next base: position 348,155 of record NZ_AQXG01000001.1, read on the forward strand.
AGGATTGGAAAAAGAATCTCAAAGATCACCCAGGTTGTTTTCGGTAACAGCAGATCGTGTAATTTCAGAGATAGCGAAAACCGACCTGATCATTATTCCCGCTATTTTTGATGATGTTCCTACGGCGAAAGAGAATAACCGGGAGTTTATTCCCTGGATCCTGCACCAATACAAAAATGGGGCAGAAGTGGCGAGTATGTGTGTGGCTGCATTTTTCCTGGCTGAAACGGGATTACTTGACGGCAAGCATTGTTCTACACACTGGATGCATGCCAACAGTTTTAGGGCTCTGTATCCTGATATTAATTTGGTAGATGATAAGATCCTGACGGAAGAAGATGGGATCTATACCAGTGGTGGGGCATACGCTTTTTTGAATTTACTGATGTATTTGATCGAGAAAAATGCGGGAAGGGAAGTAGCTGTCCACATATCAAAAGCCTTTTCCATAGATATTGACCGGGAGAGTCAGTCGCCTTTTATCATGTTTGAGGGGCAAAAAGACCATGGGGATGAGAAGATCATCTCTGCCCAGGAGTACATCGAAGAAAATTATGAGCAAATGATAAGGGTGGATGAATTGGCTGAGAAGCTCGCATTAAGCCGGCGTACCCTGGAGCGAAGGTTTAAAAAAGCCACTTCCAACACCGTTACCGAATACGTTCAGCGGGTAAAAGTGGAGGCCGCAAAGAAAGACCTCGAGCGTACTCGTAAAAATGTAACCGAGGTGATGTACGAAGTTGGTTATTCCGATACTAAATCATTCCGGAATCTTTTCAGAAAAATAACCGGATTAACTCCCAATGAGTATCGCGATAAATACAACCGTGATGCCGTAGCGGTTTAAGGGTCATCCCTGCGTCAAAAGTACCAAACTATCATCCAAAGCGGCTACGGAATGTTCAACTTCGGCGGGGATATCGATCTCATCAAATTGTTTCAGGCGCACATCTTTCTTGGGTTGATGATAGATCACTTCACCTTCCAGAACTAACAATTTGGTGGGGTGGTGGGCAGTATGATCTTCCAGTTTCATTCCTTTCTTAAAGCCAAACAGCAACACTTTGAAATGGTCACCGGTGTGGAAAGATTTGGCAATGGGGTGCGCCGCATCCTGCAATTGATCTTTAATAGCTTGGACAGTCATAGGTTTGAAATTTATTTAAGATGAATCCTAATCCTACAAAAATGCCCGGACTTTTGCGAGACGGCTTCAGGTTTTGCTATCCATCATGTTTGGCGATCACCCAAACGGCGTGAATGATACCGGGAAGGAAACCAAGGATGGTAAGTAAGATGTTCAGCCAAAATGCTCCTTTGATCCCTACGGTAAGAAATACGCCAAGGGGTGGTAAAAGGATGGCAAGTAGAATACGAAGAATGCTCATAGCTATTTATTTGTGTTGAGGTTAATCAAAGGGTTTTAGTATCAAGAACTTCGTTGGATACGCCGAATTCTATAGTTTGTTCTCCTGCAGATCTTTATATAACGAGGCTCTTTTCAATTTTCGGTTTTGTGCGAGGTACTTAAGATCGTACTTGTTGTCGTACATCAATTGTTTATGGTAATAGTTGATGTGCTCTAAAACGGCAAAGATATTTGCTGCAAGAGCCCATCCGAGAAAATTGCCTGCCACAAAACTGCGCCCTGAGATCAGCCATTGTACGGTAAGGATTAATGGCATCAGGAGGATGCCGTACACATTATACTTTTTGAATGTCCTAAACCATTTTAGGGCACGCGCCTTGAATACATGATTTTCTTCCAGAATAGACCATTTTATCCACCAGTAGTACGTTCCCTGTGCGAGTATAAAACACATCATTAACATTCCGAATGAAAGAAAGATCAGGTGTTGTGCTTCATATTCAAAATTCAGAAAGATGAGTACGCAAAAGAACATTAGCGCATTCATGCCTTCAACCTGAAAGTATCTTTGAAGACGCTTCCTAAGTCGTTTTTTTGTAGAGCTCTGAGGCATCTTGAACAAGAATGTCTATTTATGTTTATAAATGGTTCCATCTTTCATTACAAAAGAAACCTGTTCCAAAGTATGGATATCTTCCAATGGGTTAGCATCAGTAGCCACGATATCTGCCATTTTTCCGGCCTCTATACTTCCGATGGTCTCCTGCATTCCCAGCACGGTTGCTGCTACGGTTGTGGCACTTTGAATAGCTTCCATGGGCGGCATGCCTACCTCGGTCATATAACCAAATTCCTTACTGTTAAGTCCATGAGGGAATACGCCGGCATCGGTTCCAAAAGCGATCTTTACTCCTCGTTTATAAGCATTTTCAAAGGTACTTTGGATCTTCGGGCCAATTTCAAGTGCTTTGGGTACCACAAGTTCCGGATAATATCCTTCTACTTTTGCTTTTTCGGCGACCCATTTTCCGGCGGATATGGTAGGCACATAGTACGTTCCTTTTTCGATCATAAGGTCCATCACTTCTTCGGTCATGTGGGTACCGTGTTCAATGGTCAGAACACCGGCTTCTACTGCACGTTTCATACCTTCAGCACCATGGGCGTGAGCCGCAACATGCATTCCATATTCACTGGCTGTTTTGACGATAGCATTCAATTCATCCATAAAGAATTGGGGGGCATCACCTGATTTGGCTACACTTAATACCCCGCCCGTTGCTGTTATCTTGATATGGTCGGCTCCGTTCTTATATCGCTGTCGTACGGCTTCCCGGGCTTCTGCTACTCCATTGATGACTCCTTCTCTCGGTCCCGGATTTCCCATCAGATCTTGTTTCCAGCCATTGGTAGGGTCGGCATGACCGCCGGTAGTGGCTATGGATTTTCCTACTGATATGACCCGCGGACCGTCAACAAAACCCTGGTTGATCGCATCCCGAAGGGCGGTATTGACTCCTGAACCTCCCAGTTCACGTACGGTTGTAAAACCGGCCATTAAGGTACGTTTGGCATAAGCAGTGGAGCGAAAGGCAAAGTCGGCTTCATCAAAGGTAAACTGTTCCAGGTATTTTTGAGGGTTCGTCTCACTTTCAAGGTGAACGTGTAGATCTATGAGGCCCGGCAACACTGTTTTATTGCTTAGGTCAATGATGGTATCTTCACTTTTACCGCTAACAAATCCGCTTTCGATAGCGGTGATTTTGTTGCCAGAGATGAGAATACTGACTTCTTTTTTAGGCTCATCAGACAGTCCGTCTATTAAAGTACCGGCATGTATAATGGTTTGTTGGGCGAATACTTGTGGTGTTGATAATAAGAGAATGAAAAGAGCGGTTAAGCAAAGTCGGAACAACTTCATAGTAAATTATTTATTTGAGGTGGTGGCTGAATATACAAACTGAGCGAAAGAATAATATTAGAATGAAAGATGGAAAATCCTGTGAAATATTGTTGTGGGGAGTACACTTTGTTTGATTATTTATGGTAGTTTTGGCGCACATAAATTCAATTTGAAATTATTTCGATGACTGTAGCTTTATTTATTCTTGGTTTAGTGATATTAATCGCAGGAGCGGAACTCTTCCTGAATTCGGTAGATAAATTTGGCTTGGCATGGAGTGTCTCACCGGTTGTAATGGGCCTCACGGTGGTGGCATTTGCTACGGGTGCACCGGAGCTGGCCATTAGTTTACAGGCGGCAGCAGACGGGAAGCCTGATCTTGTTTTGGGTAATATCCTTGGCAGTAACATTGCCAATATCTTGCTTATACTTGGCATTGCCGGGCTTGTTAAGCCACTCAAGATCACCAATCGAATTATTAAGATCGATGTTCCGGTCGTGATCGGGGCCAGTGTTTTACTGTTTATACTCTCGCTGGATGGAGAACTTGCCCCGTTGGATGGAATCATCATCCTGGCTGCACTGATGATCTACTCCATTTTTGTATACCGACAGATCAGGCAAGATCAAAAGAACAACCAAAAGAATAATGAAGAAAACCCTTCCAAACTGGATGAGCCGGTAAATGCATGGTTTTATACCAAGTACATTTTGATTCTGTTGGTTGGCCTGGTATTTATCGTATTGGGCTCTCGCTGGATGGTTGATTCGGCTGTGGAGATTGCCGGAGCGTTGGGGATATCGGAGCTTATTATCGGGTTGACCATTGTATCGATCGGAACTTCTCTGCCGGAAGTAGCTACCTCACTTTCGGCCGTTCGGCACAATGATTCTGATACAGCCGTTGCCAACGTAATGGGAAGTAATCTTTATAACATCTTTCTTACCCTGGGTTTGACCATTGTGGTCGCTCCCGGTGCTTTATCTGTTTCGCCGGATGCTTTAAAGTTGGATATGCCTTTTATGATCATTGTTGCGCTGGCTTGTTTACCTCTTTTTTGGCCGGGAAAGGTGCTGGGCAGGGCAGAAGCTGCCGGTTTCCTTTTCTATTACGCCGCCTATCTAACCTATTTGGTCTTTATTGCTATCGGACATCCTTTTAAGGAAAGTGTGGAGTGGCTGATGCTTTGGGTGATAGCACCTATTACTCTACTGTTAGTTATTACAAAGTTTGTACTGGATTATCGCCGCTTGAGAATGTAGGTTCTTGTATTCCATTTGAATACAATCCTAATTAATGAATTCCATAAAGATAAGATTATCGGCCTTGCTGTCTTTTTGCAGTTTGGCCGTAATATTAAGCTCGTGCAATGAACCATCAAAACAAACTTCCGCTCCTGATATTGATGATTTCCTTTCGTTTACTCCAAAAGTCATTCAGTCTATAGATCATACCGGAGAGTTATATTTTTCACATTTAGGGTATGAAAGTGTTGTTTTGAATAACGGGAATATCGTTTTTGCAGACCGGCAGATTCCAACCATCGTAGTGATCAATGAAAAAGGTGAATTACAAAAAGAAGTACCTTCAGGTCGAGGTCCCGGAGAAATTCTGGATGCGTATTATTTCACTAAAGGTGCAGATGGTTCCATCTATACATATGATCAAGATAATGACAAGATCATAATCTTTGATGAATATTTTAATTTGGATAAAGAAATTATCCCCCCTAAATATAAGTCGTCGAGTTTATTAAATGTATACAGAGGGAAAAGTGACCAACTTTTCTTTGAGATGGCATCCCATGATTACTTTGAAGATCTGGAAAAAGAGAAAGTAAATGTACTAGTCCAATATGATGTAGAATCAGAGCGCTTTTTAAATGAGTTTACTATTAGGGCTCAACCGTATGCACGTTTAATTTTAGATGGCCAGGTTAGGGGAGCGGCAAAAGTTCCTTATGCAACCGGAACAATAACTGCTTATAACACGGAAGAAGGTTCTCTTTTTATTTATGATACAGGAACGGATGTGATTGCTGAAATAGATGCGCAATTTGATACTTTAAATTCCATCAGGGTTAATCTACCCAGTGAAAGTATATCATCTGCTGAGCGTGATTCTCTTAAATCCTCCTATAATTTTCCGGAACAATGGAAAACCGTGGAAGAATTACTACCCAAACTAAAAGCCCCGGCCGATAAAATGATCTATCACCAAGGCGAGTTTTGGCTAAAGTCCAATATCGAGACTGATACTGAAATGTGGCTGGTCGTTGGGGTGGATGGAGGAATAGACAGAGTTGTACATTTACCAAAGGAAAGTATACTCATGCATGTTTCAGAGGAACATTTAGGCGTGCGCTTAGACGATGTAACCTTTGCCTTATTAACCAATCCTAAACCGGAACCTTTAGATTGAAAACCTAAAAATGATTATTACAAAGAGATTAAATGGCTATCTCTTGTAATGTTCTGCATAGTTTACTCCCAAAATATCCAGCCGTTTAAAATGACTTTGCAGACGGGTTTGGAATTCAAGCCAGTTCTTATTCTCAACAGGTGTCCAGAGCACTTCTGCCAATGCAGTAGCACGCGGATAAGCCATGTATTCAACCTTATCACCGGAGTGGATGTATTCGGTCCAGACATTTCCCTGTGATCCAAGCACATATCGGGCTTCTTCATCGGTAAGTTCATCCGGAATGGGATCGTAGAAGTACACATCTTTAAGCGTGGTAAAACCTCCGATCGCCAACGGTTCAGTCTCCGGATCTGCTTGATAGTGATCAAAATAATTGGAATCCCAGGGAGTCATGATCACATCATGTCCCATTTTAGCTGCTTCAATACCACCTTTTTCACCTCGCCAGCTCATGACGGTAGCACGGGGAGCTAATCCGCCTTCCAATATTTCATCCCAACCGATGATCTGCCGCCCATGCTGATTCAAAAACTGCTCAATTCGCTGAACAAAGTAGCTCTGAAGTTCATGTTCATCCTTAAGGCCTTCTCTTTGCATGATTTTTTGAGCCACCTCGCTTTCTTCCCATTGCACCTTGGGAGCCTCATCACCCCCAATGTGGATGTACTCACTTGGGAAGAGTTCCATCACTTCGGTAAGCACATCTTCCAGAAAATTAAATGTTTCTTCTTTTGGGCAATAGATATCTTCAAAAACCCCCCAGGTTGATTGTACATGATATTCTTTCTCAAAACACCCAAATTGCGGATAGGCTGCAAGAGCCGCACTTGAATGTCCCGGAAGTTCTATTTCAGGAATGATGGTGATGTGGCGTTCTGCAGCATATTTTACTACCTCTTTGATCTCTTCCCGGGTGTAATAACCGCCATATGGGACGTTGTCGTAGCGATCGGATCCATAATGACCGATCAGGGTAGAATCCCGCCAGGCACCCACTTTAGTCAGTTTGGGATATTTCTTTATCTCAATGCGCCATCCTTGGTCTTCGGTGAGATGCCAGTGAAAACGGTTCATCTTATGCATAGCTAACAATTCGATGTATTTCTTGACGAACTCCACAGGGAAAAAGTGACGGGCTACATCAAGATGCATTCCCCGATATTCGAATCTCGGGTAGTCTTTGATACGGATCACAGGAATTGACCAGTCTATGTTATTTGACGCCAAGGAGGGAAGTTTATGCTCTATGGCCGGCGGAAAAAGTTGTCGCAGAGTTTGGACTCCATAAAAAAGACCGGTCGTGGTTGGAGCAGAAATTCGAACCTCCTTTGGAGTGACCTCAAGCAAATACCCTTCGGGATGATCGATTTCTATATCTGAATCCAGGTCGAGGACGATTCGGGCGTTGGTATCTTGCTCTGCGGAAGAAAGCTTTTGAACGCTGTGTTTCATCCATGTGGCTGAATGGATCAGATCAGCAACGTACTCCCCTAAAAAATGCATTTCTTTTGATTCTTCAGAAAGATAGATCACGGATTGTCCTGAGAGTTCAAACGAACCTTCTCCGGCAGTGTAAGAAACCGGTTTGGGGATTACCTCTAAGGGATATGGAGTCTGAAATGCCTGAAGGGAAGTTGAAAGGAAAAAAGTCAGGAAAATCAGGCTGAGTAAAGATCTGCAATTCATGAGGTTAAGGTCATGTTAGGATTGTGAACATCGAAGATACTATTTTGGGATCACATTTGAAGTACCTTTATCCGGCTCAGCCCAAAACCTGTAAATGCAAATGTTTTGCCTTATCCTTTAGCTTGTTCCTCTTTTTCCTTGAGAACGTAATTTGCATACAAGAACTCCAATGCAGCGGCTTCATAACCTTTCCAATTTTGTATGAGCTGTTGAAACCGTTCTTCAGAGGTGTTATGGGGATCTTTACCATAACTCCAGATGATCCACCGGCGCAGTCCTTTTTCTTCTCCTGATTTTTTGTTGGATGGAAAAACGGCATCGGTGCGACCGCGCATCATCATGAGATCCTGTCCTGAAGTCGGGCCTATTCCTTTGATGTTCGTAATGATCTCGTAAAATTCCTGAGGATGACACTCCATAAGGTGGTCCATGTCTACATTGCCGGCTACAATATCGTTGGCTAAGCCAACCAAATATTGTCCTTTTCGGAGGGTCGGCCCCAGCTTCCGGATGTTAGCCGGGTCTGCTTTCATAAGCTGATGTGGACGGGGCCAGGCGGGCAGTGATTTTTTGCCGTGCATCAGTGCCGTACCGTATGTTTCCCGGATCCGAAACATCATCTTTTTGGCAGTGGGTTTATGGTTCATCTGCATTTGCACGATCCGGTATAAAATATCCTCAAAAAGATTGGCGCGGGTCATACGCTTCAACCCGTATAACTCGGTGAGTTTGGAGCCTAAAACAGGATCATCCCCGGCCTGATCGTATAATGGGCGAAGATCCATGTCGGTTCCAAGTATCTTGGCCAGGCTTTGATTGGCTAAATCGATCTCATCCCGGGAAAGGCTTTCGGCGGTTTCGATGTGAAATTCCGGGTGCTCGGGATCTCCGTTAAAGAAAACGGTGACGATCACGTCCGTATCACCGACGGGGATCGGGCGGGTGAATCCTTCTTCGAAGATTTTCTCAGGATCATGCTCGTGATCAAAATAGGATTCAATATCAAGACAAAGAAACCAGTCGTGGGGTGGGATGGATTTGAGGGTCCAGGAACTCATAACCTAAGGATGTTTTAAAATTTCAAGGGATACAAAAAAGGCTCCTGTAAAATACAGAAGCCTTGGGCAAATGGGGATTTTTTTATTTAATTCGCCAATTCCATTTCCTTGGAACTGCTGAAAGGATTCCAACTCAGGGATTTTGCTTTTTCCAGCAAGCGGTCTGCGGATATATAAACGACCGGTATGAACACGAGGGTCACGAGGGTGGAGGCAGTTAATCCGCCAATTACAACGCGGGCAAGAGAGGCTTGAATCTCAGCACCGGCTCCCCAACCAAAGGACAGGGGAAGCAATCCAAGTATCGTAGTCAGGGTCGTCATCAGGATCGGGCGCAGGCGTAAACGTCCGGCTTCGATCACTGCTTCATAGACCGGCATGTTCTTTTCTCTCCGCATCAGGTTGATATAATCCACCAATACAATGGCATTATTCACTACGATACCAATCAGCATAATCATGCCCATAAGGCTTTGAATGTTGATGGTAGTACCGGTAAGCAACAGGGCGGGAACAACTCCTACCATAGCCAGCGGTACCGAAAACATAACTACAAGCGGATCAAGGAACCGTTCAAACTGCCCGGCCATAACCATGTAAATAAGAATAATGGCCATGATGATTGCCATGGAGAAATCACGGGCGGCTTTTTGTTGTTCCTCATATTCTCCGCCAAAAACAATGGTGAATCCTTCCGGCAGCGGGAAATCAGACAGCTCGGCCTGAATGGCTTCTACGGCTTCACCAAGGGCAATTCCACTCTCAAGGTTGGCCGTGATGTTGGTCACCCGTTGTCCATTTATGCGTGAGATATCTTCAGGTCCCCGGCCACTTTCTTTCTTGATAACAGCCGAAACAGGAATCACTCCCTGGGAGGTAGTGATCGAGATATTATCAATATCCAGGGTGCCAAGGCGGTCTTCCGGCCGTAAACGTACGGTGATGGGGTATTCATCGCCTCCAATGCGGTAAGAACCTGCCCGGCTACCACCAATATTGGTTTGGATGATCTCAGCTACTTCACGAACCGAAAGTCCCAGATCTGCAATCCGTTCCCGGTCAAATACGATACGTTCTTCAGGAGTACCTTCGCTTCTTCCGGAGCGTACCTCAACGATTCCCGGAAGTTTCTCAACCCGAAGTTTAATCTCCTGAGCAAGTTCATATGCTCTGTCCAGATCGTAGCCGCGAAGTTCGAACTGTACGTCTTCACCGCCTCCGCCACCAAATATCCGGCGCATGATCCACAGTCCGGATTGTGCGCTAACGCGGATATCAGCTCCGGGAATTTTGCCTTCAAGGTTTTTGCGTATTTCTTCAGCGAACTCTGAGGTTGATTGTGATCGCTCTGATTGTGGGACCATTGCAATTTCGATCTCGGAACGGCCGTCACGTACTTCCGTGGTGAAATATTCGACATCTTCCATAGGAAGGGTGGCACGTACGATCTCTTCCAGTTCTTTCATATACAGATTCTGAACGGCAATATTCGTGCCATCAGCCATTTGAAGGTCAATATCGATCTCATCTGCATCTGTTTGAGGAGCCAGCTCAACCGGGATGATGGGGATGGATAGAAAGCTCCCGACTACAAGAGCTGCCGTTATTCCGAATACGGCAAGCTTATGCTGCAGGATCTTATCCAACAACACTGAGTATTGAGTCTCCACTTTTTGGAAAAATTTTTGAAATCGTCCTTTTTTATTTTCTGAACCTTTTTTGACGGTCAAAAAGCGGCTGGAGAGCATTGGTACCAGCGTCAAGGCCACAAGCAGGGAACAGATCAAAGCAAACACGACCACCAAAGCCAATTCCTGGAATAGAAGTCCGGAGATAGTTTGCATAAAAACAACCGGTAAAAAGATCACACAAGTGGTTAAGGTAGAAGCCACGATCGCACCCGCCACTTGTTTGGTTCCGATGAGTGCACTGGGTTTTAATTCTTCACCTTCTTCTTCCCGAAGCCGTATGATATTTTCTAATACTACAATGGAGTTATCAACAATGAGGCCAACCCCAAGGGCAAGTCCGCCAAAACTCATTTGGTTCAGGGTAAGATCATTGAAGTAGAGCAGTGCAAAAGTCGCTATAATGGAGATCGGTATAGCCACAGCTATGATGAATGTGGAGGAACCGTTGCGGAAAAAGACGTATAAAACAATTACAGCCAATAATGCACCCCACACCGCAGAATTTTGCACATTGTCGATGGAACTTTGTATAAACTCACTTTGGTCGGTGGTGACAAACAAGTTCAGATCGTTCCGTTCGCTGTTGATCTGCTCTACTTCATTGCGGATATCCTGAGCTACAGAAACGGTATTGGCACCGGTCTGTTTGCGGATCCCGAAACGAACCATGGGTTTGTCATCGATGCTTACCACACGGTTCAGATCCTGATATCCAAAACTGACATCAGCTACATCTTTTACGCGGATCGGTTGCTGATCCACCGTGGTAATGACGGTATTGGCAATTTGCTCAATGGACTCGTATTCCCCCAAGGTCCGTACATAAAGTTGCTGAAGCCCGGATGCTACATTACCTCCGGGCAGATTCGCATTTTCCTGAGCTATAGCTTGTTGTACATCTGAAGTTGTGAGCCCGCTTGCAATGAGGCGGTCGCGCTTGATATCAACTTTGACTTCACGTTCAATGCCTCCCCAAATGTCGATCGATCCAACGCCGTTGATTTGTTCAAAACGTTTGGTGATCTCACGGTCAAGCACGGTGGTTAGTTCAGCCAGGTTCATGTCAGAATTGGCCCCTACAATGACGATCGGGAAATTATTGGGGTCGAATTTCCAAATTCTTGGAGCATCAGCTTCCGGGGGAATGCTACGTCGTACCCGGTCCAGGGCGGCTCTGACATCGTTGGCTGCTACATCAACATCTACACTTTGGGCGAATTCAAGGGTTACACGGCTTCCGCCTTCTTCGGAACTGGATCGCACCCGTTCAACACCCGGAATACCGGCAAGAGCATTTTCTATCGGTTCTGTTATGATCTGTTCTATTTCCGCAGGTCCAACATTATCGTAATCCGTGGCTACGGTAAGCTGAGGATATTCAATGGGCGGGAGCAAATCGACCGGCAAAAACCTGAAGCCGATTATACCAAGTGTAATGATGATCAGAAAGACCATCGAAGTTGCAATAGGGCGTTTTATCGAAGTTTCAGTGATGGGCATAATCGTCAGATTTAAAGAGTTACGTTGTTGGGGCCTTCTTCACGGTCTTTCATGATCTCACGAAGTAAGTCTTCTCGCTGAAGCTGCTGAAGTTCATAGATGCGTTCCCATGTCATAGTACGGATACGGGCCTGTTCTCTTCCCTCAGAAAGCAAATCCTGACCAACGGTAACCACCCACTGTCCGTTTTCCACACCGTTTACGCCTAATTCCATCCGGCCTTCAGCTAACACATCAATAGGCACAAATTCAACCGGCAAAGGTTCGGTCATTGCTCTCGATCCATTACTTTCTGAAGAATCAGTAACGGGTTGAATTTCGGAACTCAGGGAACGAGCGATGAACACGCCTTCCTGACCGGTTGTTGGATCGGTGTAAAGGGCGCTGGTTGGAATCAGGGTAGCTTGTTGGCTTTCACCAAACAGCACATCCACGGGCACAAACATACCGGGGCGGAGCAGGCCATTCCTGTTGTCGACATCTATTTCTGCTACCGTGCTTCTGGTAACCTCATTCAGGAAGGGAGATATACGGGAAACTTCTGCATTCAATACCGTTTCACCCCCATTGGAATCATCCACTAATATTCGGGCCGATTGCCCTACATTGATGCGATTCAGCATATTCTCAGTGAGTACGATCTCGATCTTAAGCCGGCTCAGATCTCCGATCAAAAATAACTGGGTGTTGGTAGATACCTGCATACCGATCTCAGCATTACGGCGACCTATATTTCCTGAAATGGGGGCTTTGATAACCGCTTTTGATAATTGTTCTTCTTGCTGAGCTACCTGAGATTCAGCCTGTTCAACCTGAGCTTCCGAAAGTTCCACATCTGCTTCCGCGGATAAAAGTTCCGCTTCAGCCTGTTCTACCTCAACCTGACTGGTGAGCTCTTTGTCTTCAAGTTGCTTGATACGATTATATTCAGCCTGTACACGTGCAAGATTAGCTTTGGCTTGTTTCAACTGGGCCTGGTTGATCTTGAGGCCGGCTTTAGCTTGCTGCAATTGCTTTTCAAGAACCTGGGTATTCAGGCGCACCAACCGATCTCCTTTTTCAACATATTCTCCATTTTGTACGAAGACCTCAGCGATCACCCCGCTGATCTCCGGATACAAAGCGACCTGATTCTCAGCTTTTACATTTCCACTGAAACGTTCAACCAGGGGAAGGGACCCAAAACGGGCTTGTATGGCTTCAACGGAAGGAATGACAGCCTCTTCCTGAGGCATCCGTGAATCCGGTGAAGGCCCTTCCTCTGAGCAGGCTGTGAAGGCAACAGTTGTTAGCGTAAATACAATTATTTGGAGTGCGGAAGTACGTTTTTTCATCGATCTCTTTTAGGTTTGTGAATAAATTAACCTAATTTTCTCGAAAAGTACTCCCGGGCATATGTTAAATGCTATTAAAGCAGTAATGCATACGAACTTAGGGTGATCAGGATTTTAAGCTTCCACAGCCCTGTTTTTTATTTCAAACTCAGAATCTCCGGAGTCTCGTTTTGATACTGTGGCATGGTCATTCCAATGGAAGCATTCACATACGTTGGATCTGTTACGGTATAAGTTTTACCCTGGTAAAAATGTTGGTCGCCTGAGACCTTATCGGTAAAAGCTACAGCAGTAGCGAGGTGTTTACTGTAGCGAAGGCCAACCACTTCCAAACCCACCAGATCCTGCACCAAATTTGCAAACAGAATAGCGCGGTCATCGCAATCCGAGGAAGGATAAAAAAGGGTTTCTTCCGGCAACATATATTTTTCCCGGTCAAACTGATCCTGGTCGGTTTCGTATTCAAAAGCGGTCTGTACAAAACCCAGTAGAAAATTCACGGCTTCTTCTTCAGTCATATCGGAAAGGATGGGAACCAATTTCGGGTAGATGGACTGTTTGGAAGCAGGGGATAAGGAGGCCGTAAAAAAGACCGGTAATTCCGTAAGAGGATAAAACTCAAAGTAATCAACCAGCGCCATGTCGATACTAACGGGGAAGGAATATTCTTTGCCATCGTAAGAAAATTCCAGCGTTTTGGTTCTTGAGGTTTCTTCATTTCCCAATACGGGATATTCTTCAATTTTGAGGTCGAGCTTTTTTCTTTGTTGCTGATGAGAACCTGAATAGGTAAAAATAGATGATGGCGACTGTTTATCCGCATCCAGATCGATCACATAATATTGATCGCCGTCCAGGGTATAATACTTGGTATTGAACACATTGTATTTTACGGCATATAGCAAGTATATGCTGCGCTGATCATAACCGATCCTGACCTGATAACCCGATCGGCTCAACAAAAACCAGGTGTATAGATTTACCAATTTCCGATCATAGCCCGCAAAAACGGTTTCGGCAAAGTCATTCATCAGCAGCACGTAGCCCCAGTCATTGAGTTTCAGGTCTTCGCGAAGCTCCCCGCCATATTCCAGGATCGGCTCGTGATCTACCCGGCTGACTTTATCCCAAAATGCTGCGATCCTTTTGTTATCGGTGCGACCGGCTGAAAACTCCCGCCGGGAAAACAATTTCCGAAGTTCGGATGGGTATTGAAAAGGGATGGCTGAGGAAAAATAATCAATGGAGGTATTCTGTACAGGTATATCGTCAAATAAAGAAGTTCGGTCAGGTAAAGTCGCACGAGTAGTTTCTCTTTCCGGCAATTTTGGAAGATCGGCTGAGATGCGTTCTTTGAGTGGAGGAAGGTCTTTAGGAGCCTTATTCTCAACCACAGGTTTTGGCGGAGCTTTGGGGATGGTGACCGGTTTGCGCTCTTTGTAGAGGTCAGATCCGTCTTTGATCCCGACTTCCTTCCAGGTTTCTTCCAGCATCTTGATGAACTCCTCATCGAATTTATCCTGGTATTCCCGGAATTCCGCTTCCTGTTGCTTCTTCCATTTTTCGAATTCGGTATCCTGCGCGAAAGCAGCATGGAAAGTGATCAGTGGAAATAAAAAAAGCAGAAACAGGAATGGTTTTTTTGTCATTTTGCTGTGATACCCCATCTTATGATCCGGTTTAAGTTGTGAATAAATCGCAGTTGCAAGAAAAAATTGAAGAATTAACGAACAGAGTCAAATTTAATGATTTGTGTTGATGAATATTTCACCCTATAATTCACCGAACAAAAAAACCAAATCAAGGGGTAGCGATATGAAAATCAAATCTATTCTTTCAACCTTATTTGTATTTACTTTCCTGATTTCTTGCGGAAGTAACGAGCCTGTTAGCACGAACAACCAAATGCCTGACTGGTATATGGTTCCACCTAACGACACAGAAGAGTTCTTTTATGCTGCAGGTGAAGGACAATCATCCCGGCAGGGAACTGCGCTTCGAAGTGCACAGCAAAATGCTACACAGGAGATGGCTGCAAAACTTGAGCAGAAAGTATCTGCACTGCAAAAGTCTTTCGAGGAAGAAGTGCAAAGCGGAAATAATGCGAATTATGCTGCTACATTTTCTAATGCCAGCGAGATCCTGATCAATAATACACTTAACGGTGTAACCCGGGACCGTGCCGATTGCGAGCAAATGAGTGCTGAAGCAGCCGGCGGGAATGTGACCAACCGTTGTTTTGTGTTGGTGCGTATGCCGGTAGGTCAGGCCCGTGATGCCCTGGCTAATGCTTTATCCAAAGATGAAGAATTGTATACCAAGTTCAAGTCTTCCAAAGCATTTGAAGAACTTCAGGAAAGACTTCACGAACTGGAATAAACCGGTTTTATGAATATAAAATTCATGGTATCTCCAATGCCTTGTGATGTAAATCACAGGGCATTTTTTTTTGCTCATCAGGACTGTTTTTTAAAGGTGAAAGAAGGATTCTCGGCCTGCTTTAGTCGCTCCCGGTTCATCTTCTCTTCGTACAATCGCTCAACATCTTTTAAAGTATCCACATCATCCGGTGCCAGATCCCAGCGAATGGCTTTGAACCGTGGAAATCGCAGCGTATAGTTTGCTTTGGTGCGTTTATTCACCTGAATGTCATCGAATTCCAGCTCAACAACGATGTTGGGATACAAGCCCAGTGTAGGCCCGTATTTCTCGGCGATAATGTCTTTGATCCGGGCATTCAGTTTCTTCAATTCATCATCGGTATAACCACCATATGCTTTTCCAATGGGGATGAATTCTTCCTCATATCGTTCGTCTTCACGGACGGAAATACCCAGGGTGAAATCCGAATAGGTGCCGCCCCGTTTTCCACTTCCGGCATGGGCATACATCATAATGGTATCCAGCGAGCCACCCGGCTTTTTCACTTTTAACCACGATTTGCGTCGCTGACCGTATTCATAGGTCGATTCCTTATGCTTCAACATCAAGCCTTCATTTCCATGCGCAAGGGCGCGTTCAAACAATTCTTCAATGTGTTCTTCGTGTTGAATGTCTTTTTGGGTGGTGATTGGAAAATGATGCTTTTCTGAAAGTTCAGACAGGAGGGAACGACGATGCGTGAGGGTTTTCTCAAAAATGGGCTGATCATCGTGGTACAAAATATCATAAGCGATCAGCAGCGTAGGATACTCATTTAACACTTTCTTGGAAGGCTTCTTCAGTCCCATACGCTTTTGAAGCAGCTGAAAAGGCAGGATGGTCTCATCTCTGTACACACAAATTTCACCATCTAATACCGTACCGGGCAATTCACGCTGTCGAAAAAACTCCACGATCTCAGGAAAGGAATGGGTGATGTCATTCAGGTCGCGGGAGAAGATTTTCACCTCATTGCCAGCTACATGAAGCTGACAGCGCATGCCATCAAATTTCTCTTCGGCAACATAGTGATGGTACACGTCCACTGAACGACTTTCAATTGGTGAAGCCAGCATGAAAGCGATGGGCTGAAATAGTTTGAACTGCGCCTCTTCCAATTGATCATGCTTCGCTAACACAGCCGTTTTCCCAATACTGCCGGTGATCATATGCACATACCGAACGTCTGCCACCTTATGCCCATATGCTTTCGCAATGGCCGAAACAATACTCTTCGACTCAAACCCGATCCGCAGCGATCCCCGGCCCATAATTCGCAGAAAATACTTCACCTCCAATGGCGACATCCGAAGCCAGGTTTTCTTGAGAATTTCCTGTTTATCTGCCCGGGATGAAACGTCATATAATTGCTCAAAAATATACCGGACTTCCTGCAGCGTTAGTTCTTCCGCTGACCATTTTTTTCGGGCTTCAGGAATGTTATGCAGCAGCATTTCAATGGTTTCGGACGAACTCCCCACCGCCGTTTTACTGGGCTTGAAGACCTTTTCATAATCGATCTCGCAAAGCTCTGCCGCAAGTGTGGAATATGTGCGGCTCCCAACTGAAGCTCGTTTACCGGATACATCCGAAAAAGCACCCTCACCCAAAAACTGAGCTGCTAACTGAAGATCCTTATCCGGAGTAAGCGACCGAAAATACTCAGCACAGATCCTGATCTTCGCATTCGAACCCCGCGTCTCGTTTATTTTCTGAGCCGTTTTAGCCAGGGTATAAAAAGTATGAATGATTGATGCTGCCACAAGATTATTAGCCTTTGTAATTCAAAATTAAAGATGAAAAATTTGAAATGGAACCCGATGTAGTTGAAGTAAATTTCAGCATCTCTGTTGGGTTATCCACTGTAATCCCATCCTTCATTTTGAATTTTAAATTTTGAATTCCCTTAATCATCTTGTTCAACTTTGGTATCCAAAAATTGAGATTTTATTCCCCGTTCATCCAGGTAGTGTTTTACCACGTCGGGATTTGGGGTGTGGGTGATGTAGGTCATTTTGGGGCGCAATTGTTCACAAAGGGCGATGAGTTCAAAGAAATCCAGATGGTCAGAAATGGGTATGAGTTTGTCTACGGTGAGCTGTGAGCGCCGTGATTCCATCGCTGCCCAGCCGCTGCAATAGGCGATCCGTTTTTTTCGCACATTCGATGCAAATCCATTGTTAATGGCCGAACTGGGACAGATCAGGATCTTACCCTGGCAAGTTTCCCGATCGTAGGTTTCATATTTACCCAGGTCGATGCCGTGCTGTTCATACACCTCACACAATTTGAAGCCCGCTCCGTGAATTTGCACGGGATGATCCAGATCCTTCACCAAATGCATGATCTCCTGCGCCTTCCCGAGATTGTAAGCCAGAAAAACAGGTGTGAATCCATCTTCCAAAGAGGAAGTTGCAAACTCGGTGATGTCGGCTTTCAGCTCCTCATAATCAGCCCAGCGGTACACGGGCAGACTGAAGGTCGCCTCGGTGATGAAGCTGTCGATCTCAGCATTGGGGAGTTCGAAGCCTTCGGAGGCGGGGGAGGGAGGCGTGCGGCAATCGCCGGTGTAGAGGAGGTTGCCGTAGTCGGATTCCACGAAGGTTAGGGCTGAACCGAGAATATGTCCGGCCGGGTAGAAGGTAATCTTCGCATTTTCAGTTTCTACCGATTGTTTGAAGGGCAATGTCTGCACTTCATTCCGAGCTCCGCGCAGCTTCATGAAGGCCGCGGTGGCGGGAGTGGCGTAAACCTTTGCATCTGCTTTCCAAGGAATGTGATCGGCATGACCGTGAGATACAAATACATGTTCCGCTTGCTTGCCGCTATAATCCAGCCCAATGCCCAATTGAGGCAACAAAATTCCATGATTTCCGGCTTTGGTGATCTTGAGCATAGTGGTCATTCCCGTGAAGACGGGAATCTGGATTTAATTAGTAGCAATTACAGCATCTGATCTTGTCATCCTTGTAGGTGACAACATCCTGGCTGTTTAAATTCATTCACTCACTAAACTAAGAAGAGAGGGTGACAGTTCATGGCAGGGCAGGCAGGCTCTTGTTTCCAATAATAACTCAGTAGCTATTACTACTTTACTACACATCAGAGCAAGAGAACGCGTGAAAAAGGGTAGAAGTTAAATCAGGCGTTCCTTCCGCTCAGAAAAGGGAAAAGACAGGATAGGGTTTGAAAATGTCAGGAGAGAACTCAAAAGTTAACATGGCAATTCGTTTAAACTTTGAGATCCCTCGTGATAGATATTATTGCCTTTTGCTATTTATTAAGCACTCGGGATGACAACAATCGGGGCTGTGCTATGCAACCAAACCTGTCAGCCAATTATCTAATATCTGCTGGGATGAGAATCCGAAAATCCCAACATTCAATGTTCAATATTGAATGCCTGTCTGTCAATAGGCAGGTTTCATATTCTATTCAACCACCATTTTATCTTCGTCCGACTCCAGTTCTTCGGGAATAGACTCTTTGATCACATCTGCAAACGCCCCGATCAGGTTTTGTTTGAGGAATTCACGGCTGTACACGAGACGGATCTTTCTCGAAGGCACCGGATCTTCAAATTCCTTTACGATGCCGTTTGCGCAACTGGTATCGTGGTCGTTCATGGCGAGGTAGGGCATCAGGGTAACTCCAAAATCCTGTTCCACCAATCGTTTCAGGGTTTCCAGGTTCCCGCTTTCGAAAATGATGGGCGCCTTATTTCGCTTTTCGTTGTTTTTCTTGCAGATCTTCATGGTCTGATCGCGGAAACAGTGTCCTTCGTTCAGCAGCCACAAATCTTCCTCGTAGAGATCATCCACACAGATCTTGTCTTTCTTAGCCAGCTTGTGGTTGGGGTTGATGTAAGCAAGAAAAGGCTCAAGAAACAGGTCTTTCTCAAAAATATGTCCTTCGGTGGGAGTAGCAATAATACCGACATCGAAATAATCCTCATTTAATCCTTTCAGGACTTCTTCGGTCAGAGCTTCTTCAAAAACCAGTTCAATATGGGGATATTGATCCACAAAAGACTTCAAAAACAATGGCACCAGGTACGGCGCGATAGTAGGAATGATACCCACGCGAAAGGTGCCACGGAGTTCCTCGCCCTGAACGGCTACCATATCTTCAATGTGTTTGGCTCCGCTCAGAATTTTCTTGGCCTGCTCAATGATCTCCTCGCCAATGGCTGTAGGTACTACCGGAGACTTGGATCGGTCGAAGATCAGAACATCAAGTTCATCTTCCAGCTTTTGGATCTGCATACTGAGTGTGGGCTGTGTGATGTAGATCTTCTTGGCTGCAGTAGCAAAGTGTCGGTACTTATCGACGGCAACGATGTATGAAAGCTGAGTTAAAGTCATGTAGGTAAATAAATTGAACGATTCCTGCCGGAATAGATTTTTATAATTGAATTGCTGTAAAATAGAGTTTTAATCGATAAAAGGTAGACCATTGAAGAAGCATATTTGGATAACCGGAAGAGTACAGGGTGTAGGGTTTCGACATTTTACGCGCAAGAATGCCGAATCGTTGGGTGTACTTGGTTGGGTGAGGAACTTACCGGATGGAAAGGTTGAGGCTGTTTTTGAGGGAGATGAGGATCAGATTGATGAGCTGATTGATCGGTGTAAAAAAGGTCCGCCGGCAGCCTATGTAAAGGAGATCAAGGTAGAAGAACCCAAAGAAAAAGGTGCATTTACCGACTTTCAGGTTCGGTTCTAATGCACCTTGAATTTTGGAAAAAGGCCGGATGATCAGGAATCTTTAGACAGGTTGTTGTCAATAAAGGTCATTAGTTTGGCCAGGTCTTTTTGGGAACGGTCATCCAGATCGTTTTCATCCATAAAATTGTTCATGGCACGTCGTTCTTTGCGATCATATTGGCGCATAATGTCCTTAGCTCGCAGTTTTCTCAGTTTTTCGATATCTCCGTTATGCTTTTGAAGATAATATTCCGTGCTGTTCATATAACGGTCGACCTGTTTTCCGGTAAAAGGATCTTTGCGATTGCTTCTCAAAAGATTAGTCTCATGCACAGCAAGCAGTTTTAGTCCGGTACCCTGATTATACAGTACCTGTACGGGGGTAGGTTCGCTAAAACCTAATTCTTCATTGCGAATTTGAAAGGTGTACACTTCCTGCACTTTGTCACTGCTTTCAAAGTCATCCGGTTTCTCAAACATAAAACCTTTCACGCCGGTGGTGTTCAACACCATGATACGGTCGTCTTTGATGAAAAGGACCTGATTCTTGTGCGAATCATAGTTGATGGGTAAGATCTGACTTGCTTTACCGGACTCAAACAGAATGCGTCCGTTTTCAAAAGATTCTTTTATAAGCGGACTCCCTTCGATCTCTTTGTTCTCTTCAGCATAAATGGTAGTTCCGGCCTGGTTGGTGATATTCACCGTTTGGTAATCGAAATCATCCTCATCTTGTGCTTGTACTGATGTTGCAGCAAAAAAAGTAAATCCCATTAAAAAGGCAGGCAGAAAAAATAATTTTAGTAGCTTCATAATATCATTCATTGACTATTGTTTTATCGTTTGTAAATATGCTTACAGAATTCTATAAGTTCAAATATTTACAGGTAAATATTCTTAAAGGCATCCTGTGAGGCTTTCACATTGTACAACCGGTGGGGTGAGGAAATATTATTTACTGATAACAGTTAGTTGAGATCGTCTTCTTTTATAATAAGGGTACAAATCATGCTCAGCATTCAGTGAAGCAACAAAACAAAAATGTGGATAAATAGTTAACAAAAATCTTCGAATAGAACTGTGATGAATGCTATATTCATATTTTAGAAATTCCATCCCAAAAGGCATTTTATGTACCTGATTTTTGATACCGAGACCACCGGCTTACCTCAAGATTTTTCAGCTCCAATTTCTGATCTTGATAACTGGCCGCGCCTGGTTCAACTTGCCTGGCAGCTGCACGATGAGACCGGAAAGCTCATCAACAGTGGAAATTTCATTGTGAAGCCGGAAGGTTTTACCATACCCTTTAACTCCGAGAAAATACACGGCATCTCAACCGAGCGTGCTCACGAGGAAGGGGTGGAACTGGATTATGTGCTGAAAGAGTTTTCCAAGGATATCAATAAAGCCTTTTTTCTGATCGGGCATAATGTCAGTTTTGATGAGAAGATCATGGGAGCGGAGTATTTGCGCAAGAAGATCTCATCGGCTATTCTCGATAAACCCAAGATCGATACCAAAGACGACGGTACTGATGTAGCTAAGATCGAAGGCGGCCGGGGTGGAAATTACAAATGGCCTTCACTCGGTGAGTTACATCATGCCCTGTTCGACGAAGGTTTTGAAGACGCCCACGATGCCGCTGCCGATGTAGAAGCCACTGCCCGCTGTTTCCTGGAAATGGTTCGAATTGGCGCCACCAAAGTGAATTTTCCGATGGATGCGCGTTTGTATGAACCAGCACAAAGTTACATTGAACGCGAGGAATATATTGATCTCGTTTCGCCGTCCCGGTTCAAGACCAAGCAGTCTGAAGAACAGCTTGAGGCTCAAAAAAAAAGTGGCGGCGAAGACGAAGAGAGTGGAATCAAGGCCGTTGAAAATGTAACCTTTACGCATCTTCACAATCATTCCAAATTTTCGGTACTTCAGGCAACAGCCGGTATCAAAGACCTGGTGGCCAAGGCCAAAGAAGAGGGAATGTCGGCTGTGGGACTTGCTGACCTGGGCAATATGTACGGGGCTTTTTCTTTTGCCGCTACGGCTCATGCGGAAGGCATTAAACCGATCATCGGTTGTGAGTTTTATGTGGTAGAGGATCGGCTTCAAAAGAAATTCACCCGCGATAACCGGGACCGGCGATATCAGATCCCGATGTTTGCCAAAAACCGGAATGGCTACAAGAATCTTTCCAGGTTAAGTTCCATTGGTTTTACGGAAGGGTACTACTACAAATACCCGCGGATTGATAAAGAGGTGATCGCAAAATATGCCGAAGATATTATCTGTCTGAGCGGGGGTATACGTGGCTGGCTGGCCGACTTGATTCTTAACAAGGGACAAGAGTTTGCTGAAGAGGAACTTAAATGGTGGATGGATGTTTTTGGGGATGATTTTTATCTGGAAGTGCTCAATCACGGCCTCGAAGAAGAGAAACGGGTAAATGAAGTTTTTAGATCGTTTTCTGAAAAATATGGGGTGAAGTTGGTGGCGTCCAATAATGTCTTCTATCTGGATGAGGAAGATGCCAAAGCCCACGATGCTCTCATTTGTATCGACGACGGGGAATTGATGAGTACGCCCAAAGGCAAGGGGCGCGGATACCGGTATGGATTCCCGAATGATGAGTTCTACTTTAAGTCGCAAGACCGCATGAAGGAGCTTTTTGCGGATATGCCTGAAGCCATCAAGAGCACACAGGAAATTGTGGATAAGATCGAGCCGATCAAACTGGAGCGGGATGTGTTGCTTCCACGATTTGAGCTGCCCGAAGGATTTGAGACGGAAGATGAATACCTGAAACACCTGACCTATGAAGGTGCCAGGCCTCGGTATAAAGAAATTGATGAGGAAGTAACCGAGCGTATAGAATTGGAGCTGGGCATCATCGAGGAGATGGGTTTTGCCGGATACTTTTTGATCGTTCAGGATTTTATTGCGGCTGCGAAGGAAATGGGGGTTTATGTGGGGCCGGGGCGTGGTTCAGCAGCCGGTTCGGTGGTGGCCTATTGTACGGGTATCACCAACATTGACCCGCTGAAATACGATCTGCTGTTTGAGCGGTTCCTGAATCCGGAACGGGTAAGCATGCCTGATATCGATATTGATTTTGACGATGACGGGCGGCAGCGTGTGATCGAGTATGTAGTGGACAAATATGGCGTGGATCAGGTGGCGCATATCATCACTTTTGGGTCTATGGCAGCGCGCTCATCAGTGCGAGATGTGGCCCGTGTGCTCGATCTGCCTTTAGCCGATGCCGATCGCCTGGCCAAACTGGTGCCTGAAAAACCGGGTACTTCGCTGGATGATGCTTTCTCAGAAGTGAAAGAACTTCGGGATATCAGGGATGGGGAAGGACTGGAAGCAGAAACCCTGCGGATGGCTCATGTGCTGGAAGGCTCGGTTCGGAATACAGGGATCCATGCGGCAGGAGTCATCATCGCTCCAGATAAACTTACCGAATACATTCCGGTAAGCACCGCCAAGGATGCAGATCTTTACGTAACCCAATATGATGGGAGCGTGATCGAAAATGCCGGTATGCTGAAGATGGACTTTTTGGGGCTGAAGACGCTTTCTATCCTGAAAACAGCCATTGAATATGTCAAGGAAAATCATGGAAAGGAATACAACCTGGATGATATACCGCTTACCGATGAAACCACGTACAAACTGTATCAGCAAGGTGGAACTTTAGGGACTTTTCAGTTTGAGAGTGAGGGTATGCGTAAGCACCTTAAGAATCTAAAACCCACGAATATCAACGACCTGATTGCTATGAACGCGCTGTATCGTCCGGGACCGATGCAGTTCATCCCGGATTATATTGAGCGGAAGCACGGGCGCGAGAAAGTAGAATATGACCACGAAGACCTGATCGATATCCTGGAGCCGACTTATGGAATTATGATCTACCAGGAGCAGATCATGAAAGTGGCGCAGCGTATGGGTGGCTACTCATTAGGTGAAGCGGATGTTCTTCGCCGAATCATGGGTAAGAAGAAGCCGGAACTCCTTCCTCCTGAAGAAGAGAAATTTGTAAACCAAGCCATTGAAAAAGGCTACGATAAGCAAACCGCCAAAGACGTCTTCGACAAGATGGCGATGTTTGCGGGCTACGGATTTAATAAATCGCACTCGGCTGCTTATTCGGTTGTGGCCTATCATACCATGTATTTCAAGGCGAATTATCCGGCCGAGTACATGGCGGCGGTGATGAGCCATAACATGAGCGATATCAAAAAGGTGGCTTCGTTTATTGAGGAGTGTCAGCGCATGGGTATTGCGGTGGATCCTCCAAACATCAATACCGCACGTGGAAAATTCCGGGCAAAAGACGGCCGTGTGCAATATGGGATGTCGGCCATAAAAGGAGTCGGTTCTTCAGCCATTGCCCACATTGTTGAAGAACGTGAAGAGAACGGCGATTTCACTTCCATTTTTGACTTTGCTACCCGGGTTGATCTCAGGACTTGCAACCGGAAGACATTCGAAAGTTTGGTCCTGGCCGGTGCCTTCGATACGCTGAATGAAAACAGGGCGCAGCTGTTTGAATCGCTTGAGGACATCCTTTCCTATGCCGTGCGAAAGCAGGAAGAAATTCGCTTGAATCAGGGCAATTTGTTCGGAGGTGATAGCGGTGGCCCCGGTTCGCAAGAGCCAAAATTGCAGGAAATCCCTAAATGGACACAGATCGAGCGGCTGAATAAAGAGCGGGAACTGATCGGGTTTTACCTGAGTGGGCATCCACTAACCCGTTTCAAGGAAGAGATCAAATTATTTGGAAAACAGAACCTGAGTGAGAATATCTTTGGAAGGATGTCGGACCGGTCGAACATCAAATTCATTGCCATTGTAACGGGAGTGAAGCGGGTTACAGACAAAAAAGGCCGGCCGTTTGCATTCTTGCAGGTAGAAGATCTCAACAACTCTACAGAAGTGATCGCTTTCAGCAGTACTTACGATCAATATATGGGGCTGCTGCAAACCGACAATGTACTTTACATAGATGGAAATGTTGATACCCGAAGCGGGGAGCCGAAAGTGATTGCCAACTCTTTTGAGAGGGTTGAAAATCTGCGTGAGAAATTTCAGGATCAGCTGAGTTTGAAGATCGACCTGAAAACATCGGAATTAAACAAAGATGCACTGAAGCAAGTAGAAACGTTATTTTCGATCAATAAAGGCACAACCAATGTCCGGTTCACCCTGCACAGCAGCGAAGCCAACGGCCCCATTCGTATGAATGTCCGCAACTTTGTAGTAGAGCCAAACGATGATTTGCTCCGTGGACTCCGGGATGTTTTAGGTGATGAGGCAGTAGAATTGGTACATGGAAGTTAATTAATTCAAAATTAAAGATTTAAAATTCTAAATTACTTGACTGCTATCACTCCACCCTATCACCCCAATAATTCAAAAGAATGTGTAAAGTTGAATGAAATATCCCGATATTTGTTCAAGATTAAAGAAAATCACATAAATCAAATCTCAAAGCATTATGGCAAAACCAATTGAATTTACCGACAGTAATTTCGATGATGAAGTATTGAATTCAGATAAACCGGTTCTGGTTGATTTCTGGGCAGAATGGTGTGGTCCATGCCGCATGATCGGGCCGATCGTAGAAGAGCTTGCCGGCGAATATGAAGGCAAAGCGAAGATCGGAAAAGTGGATGTTGACAGCAATCCGGAAGTTTCTGTGAAATACGGAATCCGCAGTATACCTTCTCTGCTCATTTTCAAGAATGGAGAAGTTGTGGATCAGATCGTGGGTGCTGTACCGAAATCCCAGCTCACTAAACAGTTAGAAGCTCAAGTGAACTAAACGGTTTAAAATACTTTTATGAAAGCGATGTCAGACCGGCATCGCTTTTTTTATTGTGTAATTTTTTACAAGCCTTTTCAAGAAGTAAGAATGCTTACTGCCCGTTAGTGGTTACCTTTGATGTTCACTCCAAATTAATTTTCCTATGAAACGTATACTCATCATCCTTGGCGTGCTGGTTGTATTGGCTCTGCTCGCTATTCCAAAATTAAGAAGCCTGGGGGGAGAAGCAGCATCTCCGGCCAATAGCGGAAATCAAAACGCTTTGTCTGTTGATGTTCATTTGGTTGAACCTCAGCTCTTTGAGAACAAGATCTATAGTACCGGTACGCTGCTTGCCAATGAAGAAGTAGATATTAGAAGTGAAATATCAGGTAAGATCGTAGAACTTTATCTTGAAGAAGGCCAACAGGTGGAAGAAGGAGAGCTCTTACTTAAGATCAACGACAGTGAGTTACAGGCTCAATTACAACAGGCTGAATATCGACTCAATTTAGCAGAAGTCCGTGAAGAGCGGCAAAAGCAACTGCTGGAGCGGGGAGGGATCAGTCAAGAGCAATACGATGCCACACTGAATGAGCTGAATGTACTTAAGTCCCAAGTTGATCTCATACAGGCACAGATCGATAAGACCGAGATCTATGCCCCCTTTGATGGGGTAGTGGGGCTGCGTTATGTAAGTAATGGAAGTTACATATCGCCGACATCAGAGATCGCCAATTTACAATCCATCAACCCGGTAAAAGTAGAATTTTCGATTCCGGAACGATATGCGGGGATCGTTAAAGAAGGAAATCGGGTCATTTTCAGTGTGCAAGGACAGGATCAGGATTTTGAAGCAGAGATTTATGCGGTTGAGCCGAGAATAAACACGCAAACCCGAACGCTGAAGATGAGAGCTTTGGCTCAGAATCCTGATGGAAGGTTGCTTCCCGGCGCTTTTGCAAATATTGAATTGGTGCTTGAAGAAATTAACGATGCACTTATGATCCCGGCCATTTCTGTGATCCCCGAACTGCAGGGTCAAAAAGTGTTCGTGCTTGAGAATGGGGTGGTACAGGAACAGCCGGTTACAACAGGGATCCGAACCGACCGATATGTACAAATAACAGACGGACTCGCTCCGGGTGATACGGTACTTACCACAGGTTTATTACAAGTCCGTAACGGATCCAACGTGAAAGTGAACCGGATAGACAAATTTAAGGAGATCGAGCTATGAGTTTATCGTCGCTGAGTATACGCCGGCCGGTATTGGCTACGGTAATGTCGCTGGTGATCCTGATCCTGGGTATTGTGGCGTTCACTTTTTTGGGGATTCGTGAGTATCCTGCTACTGAACCTCCTATCGTTACCGTAAGTACATCTTACACCGGAGCCAATGCGGATGTGATCGAGTCACAGATCACAGAGCCGCTGGAAGAAGAGATCAACGGTATTGCCGGGATCCGCACAATGACTTCCGTAAGTCGTGAAGGGCGAAGTACCATCACCGTAGAATTTGAGCTGGAGATCGATCTTGATAACGCTGCAAATGATGTACAGTCGAGGGTTTCGAGAGCAGTGCGTGAACTTCCGCCGGATGCTGATCCTCCGGTAGTTTCAAAAGCAGATGCTGATGCCAGTCCCATTGTTTTCCTGAATGTACGCAGTGACAAACGCAATCTGCTTGATCTTTCTGATGTTGCTATGAATGATTTCAAGGAGCGCGTGCAAACGATACCGGGAGTCAGCAGTGTGCAGATCTGGGGTGAGAAACAGTATTCCATGCGTTTATGGCTCGATCCTCTTCGCCTGGCTGCTTATAAATTAACTCCGCTTGATGTTCAGCAAGCTCTTCAAAATGAAAATGTAGAGCTCCCGTCAGGACGAATTGAAGGAGATATGACTGAGTTGACGGTACGTACACAAGGTCGTTTGTACGAGCCGGAAGAGTTCAATAACCTGATCATCAGTGAGCAAGATGGAAATGTTGTGCGTTTCAGGGATATTGGGAACGCAGAACTGGGAGCTGCTAATCAGCGAACTATACTGAAGCGGAATGGGGTGCCTATGGTGGGAGTGGTGATCGTGCCGCAACCGGGGGCGAACCAAATTGAGATCGCTGACGAATTTTATAACAGGGTTGAGCAAATCAAAAAAGACCTGCCTCCGGATATTCAAACCGCTGTCGGTTTTGATACCACTGAGTATGTGCGGGCTTCTATTGACGAGGTGCAGCAAACCATTTTCCTGGCCCTTGCTTTGGTAATTTTGATCATTTTCCTGTTTTTGAGAGATCTAAGGACCACCATTATACCGGTTATTGTAATTCCGATTGCACTGATCGGGACGTTCTTTGTGATGTACATGGCCGGTTTTTCTATCAATGTGCTAACTCTTTTGGCGATCGTCTTGGCCATTGGTTTGGTAGTTGATGATGCGATCGTAGTTCTGGAGAATATTTACGCCAAGATCGAAGACGGAATGAATGTGATCGAAGCTGGTATCCTCGGCTCAAGAGAGATCTTCTTTGCTGTAGTGGCTACCTCACTTTCCCTTGTTGCTGTGTTTACCCCGATCTTGTTTTTGGGAGGAATTACCGGACGATTGTTCCTCGAGTTTGGCGTGGTTATGGCAGGTGCAATTATCATTTCCTCTTTTGTAGCATTGACGTTAACCCCAATGCTTACCACCAAAATTTTAACATCCGATTCCAAGCACAGTACTTTTTATAAGAAAACGGAACCGTTCTTCAAATGGCTGAATGCAAAATACAAATCCAGCCTGGAAGCTTTTATGGAGAAAAGATGGGTGGCTTTCCTGGTGATCGTTATTTGTGGATTTGGTATTTGGCTATTTTACGCAAATTTGCAGCAAGAGCTTGCTCCTTTGGAAGACCGGGGGCGTTTGATCGTAAGTGCATCGGCACCGGAAGGAGCTACGTTTGAATACATGGATCACTATATGGATCAGCTTACCCAGTTCCTGATGGATGAAGTGCCTGAACTCGATGGTTTGATCACTGTGACCTCTCCGGGATTTGGAGCTTCCAGCTCGGTAAACTCGGGATTTGGCCGTATTATTCTTTCTCCGGCAGATGAACGTGAACGATCTCAACAAGAGATCTATAATGATCTGTCCACAAAAGTTCAGGATCTGAGTGGAGCTCGTACATTCATTGCCCAGGAGCAAAGTATTGGTGGAGGTCGAGGGGGACAGCCTGTACAGTATGTTCTTCAAGCCGGTACCAATGATGAGTTGAAAGAGATCATTCCGGAGTTTTTAAATCAAGCTCGGCAGAATCCGGCTTTTGCGTTTGTAGATGTAAACCTGAAGTTCAACAAACCGGAAGTTGAGATCCGTATCGACAGAGACCGTGCACGCGATCTGGGTGTTTCCACCAGAGATATTGCCCAAACCTTGCAGTTGGCCTACAGTGGACAGCGGTTTGGATATTTTCTGAAAGGCGGGAAGCAGTATCAGGTAATAGGTCAGATGAGCCGGGAAGACCGGGACGAACCGCTTGACCTGAGAAGTTTATATGTTCGAAACAACAGGGGCGAGATCATCCAGTTAGATAACCTGGTAACTTTGACTGAGCAAAGCAGTCCGCCTCAATTATATCGCTTTAATCGGTATGCATCGGCCACGGTTTCTGCCAGTTTGGCTCCGGGTTACACCATCGGAGATGGAATTGACGCCATGGATGCAATCGCTGAACAGGTGCTTGACGAAAGTTATACCACATCGCTGTCAGGGCCTTCCCGGGATTTTGTAGAAAGCTCTTCCAGCTTACTTTATGCATTTTTACTGGCTCTGCTGCTGGTCTATCTTGTGCTTTCGGCTCAATTTGAAAGCTTCCGCGATCCTTTGGTGATTATGTTTACCGTACCACTGGCTCTCACCGGTGCATTGCTTACCCTTTGGTATTTCAATCAGACGCTCAACATCTTCAGTCAGATCGGTATGGTGATGCTGATCGGATTGGTAACCAAGAATGGGATCCTGATCGTAGAATTTGCCAACCAGCGACAGGTTCAGGGACTTTCGGTTCTTGAAGCTATTAAGGATGCTTCAGTGGCTCGTTTTCGTCCTATACTTATGACCAGTTTATCCACAGTGTTAGGCATTTTGCCTATTGCCCTTGCGTTAGGTGCCGGCGCTGAAAGCCGTAAGTCGATGGGAATCGCGATCATAGGAGGATTGATCTTCGCCAGTATTCTCACTTTATATGTGATCCCCGCACTCTATTCTTATTTCTCAACAGAGCGTTCATCCAAAGGCGCTATTGACGATGAGACTTTTAAGAAATTAGAAAACCTCGAAACTTCAGAAGTATCAGCATAGCCATCATGAAAATTTCCCAAAGAGTTAAAGTATGGTCTGTAGTTTTTATGGCCATCGCAATTGGAATTTTAAATGCGGAAGAAAGTCGAGCCCAACAAAGCCTAAGCCTGGAAGATGCGATCAGGTATGGTATGGAACGGAATTTTGCTATTCGAATTGCAGAAAATGAAGCGCGGATTTCAGAGAACAATAACAGTATTGGAAATGCCGGGTTTCTTCCGGTGATATCTGCAGAAGCCGGGTTGAATAAAAGAGTGGAGGATAACGTCACCCGCTATGGAGCAAATATTCCGGACCGGGATGACCAGGGTGCTCAGACAACTGTTTACAATTACGGCATCAATGCATCATGGCGTATTTTTGATGGATTGACGATGTTTGCCACTTTAGACCGCTTGTCTGTTCTTTCTGAGATAAGTGAAGTAGAGGTCAGAAACCGGATCGAGCTGGTTTTGGCTGATATCATCACAGGCTATTATCAGGTAGCAGGGCAGCAAAAGGCAGCACAGGTTCTTCAGAATACGGTCGAGATCTCAAAAGAGCGGATCCGTATAGCAGAAACAGCACGCGACCTTGGTTCCGGATCAGAATACGAACTTTTGTTAGCCCGGGCCGATCTTAACACCGATAAAGCAGCGCTCATCCGGTCACAAACAAATTTAAATCAGCTTAAAGTATTGCTTACAACCATTCTCGGTGATACTACCAATACCGATTTTCTGGTAGATCCTGAGATCATTCTTGCAGAGAAACTCTCTTTGGAAGCTCTGATGGCTGAAGCCTTGGCCCAGAATAAAGATCTCACTTTGACTCGTCTAAACGAAGAAGTTGCTGAAGCTGAGATCAGGGAGATCAGGGGAGAATGGCTTCCACAAATCGATGTTACCGGTGGATATGGTTATTCAAGAACTGAGGCTTCTACCGGCTTTGCTGAGTTTTCCGAGACCAAGGGACTTAGATATGGAGTAACAGCCAGCTTGAACCTTTTTGATGGATTTAACAGGCAGAGAAGGCAAGAAAATGCCCGCATTGCTTTGAAGAATGAGCAACTGAGGAGAGAAGATCTCGAGCTTCAGATTCGGGCTAATGTAAGCCGGGTCTATACCCAATATGATGATGCATTGGCTTTGATCGATCTGGAAGAAGAGAATCTGGAGATCAATAAACAAACGGTGGATATTGCGCTTGAACGCTTTGAATTAGGAACCATAAGTTCTATAGAATTAAGGGAAGCACAGCAAAGTTTACTGAATGCCGAGAACCGCCTGATTGAAGCTCAAATTGCTGCAAAATCAGCCGAAATAGAACTCTTAAGGTTAAGCGGAAGATTACTTTCCCGGGCTGAATAACGTAGATCGGGCAGCTTGCCCGATTACCCGCAAATTTTACATAACTGCCCGTAAGATCTTTTCAAGTTTGAAGACTTGAGGATTTTGCTATAACTCTTAAGTCACCGTTACCATCTAGCTCCACACGCTCTGCGTTGGAGCGGAAGGGAAAGATCAATCCGGCAAGTTAAAGGTAAGTGTAAGACAGGTTCCGTTTTCTGAATAATCGACCGCATCGGCATATTCTTCCATAAGGAAAACTCCCCGACCGCTTGTTTTTAGTAAATTTTCTTCTGCCAAGGGGTCAGGAATTTCTTCCGGATCAAACCCTTGCCCCTGATCTTTGGTTTCAAAGATAAGTTTCTGATCAGACCGGTAAACCTTGATCTCAACTTCTTTTGAAGCATCCAGCTTATTGCCGTGGACAATTCCATTTGTTGCTGCTTCTGAAACAGCAAGCATTAGTCGTGCATAAAAGTCATCGCCAAAGGAAAGCTCTTCTTGAAGGGTGTTGAGCAATTCCTCTACACGTTCAACTTCTTCGTAAGTGGATTGGAGGGTAAGGGTGTGGATCAATTTCATTATTTATGCATAAATGCCGCGCAATTTAAGCGTGGTAGCTACCCGATCGATAGCATACATGTAAGCCGCCTGTCGGAGCGTAATACTATACTTTTCACTCACCATAAACAAGTTGTCAAATGCTTCTCTCATCATCCGGTTCAGGCGTCGGTTAACGCGTTCTTCAGTCCAGAAATAGCCGTGCCGGTCTTGCACCCATTCGAAATAAGAAACCGTAACTCCTCCCGCATTTGCGAGTATATCGGGTACAACCATGATTCCTTTTTCTTCAAGGATCTTATCGGCGTTATGCGTCACCGGACCATTTGCGCCCTCAGCAATGATCTTGGCATTTATCTTAGCTGCATTGTCTTTATTGATCTGATCTTCCTTGGCTGCCGGTATCAGAACATCACATTCCAATTCCAATAAATTTTGATTGGAAATTTTTTCTGCTCCCTCAAAGCCTTCCAGCGAATTTCCGTGGGCCTGTGCGTATCGTATTGCTTCCGGAATATCGATACCGTCTTTGTTATAATAGCCTCCGCTAATATCGCTGATCGCGATCACTTTGGCTCCCTGTTCGTACATCAACTGGGCGGATACAGACCCTACATTTCCAAATCCTTGTACCACCACAGAAGTATTGCTTGGGGAGATCCGTAGCTTTCCGAGTGCAGCCAGCGTACAGGTTACCACTCCGCGGCCGGTAGCTTCTTTTCGTCCCTTGGAGCCTCCAAGGATGATGGGCTTACCGGTAACCACAGCTGTTTCAGTTTTTTTCTGTTTCATGCTGTAGGTATCCATGATCCATGCCATGATCTGCTCATTGGTATTCATATCGGGAGCAGGGATGTCACGATCCGGACCAAATACATCATACATGTTGGCCGTGTATCGTCGGGTTAGTCGTTCCAGCTCCGGTTGGGATAGTTCTTTGGGATTGACACGTACACCGCCTTTTGCCCCTCCAAAAGGAACATTTACAACGGCACATTTCCAGGTCATCCACGCAGCCAGGGCTTTTACTTCATCGATGGTAACATCATCGGAATAACGGATGCCACCTTTCGAGGGACCTAAAATACTGTTATGGATCACACGATATCCCTCAAAAACTTCGATTCGTCCGTCATCCATGGTTACCGGTATGGAAACCATAACTACTTTTTCAGGGCTGGAGAGATACTTGAAAACACCTTCATCCAGGTCCAGTAGTTCCGCCGCAAAGCGAAACCGCTCCATCATGGAAGCAAAAGGGGAGTCGTGGGTAATGTGAGGAACCGGTTCTTTGTAGTAGCCGCCGTTAGCTGATTCTTTGTTGGGCATTGCAAATAGTATGAAGTAAGATTATTTATTAGCTATATCACTCAAAAAAGCGGTTCCAAATATAGAAACTAATATGGAAAACTATTACTCCTTTTCGGCAAATTGAATAGATAATTTTAGTCCATTGAGGATTTCTTTTAAGATGAGTGTATATAACCTTTTTTTATAAAGCAGATTTTAATCAAAAGGTTGTAAGTCGGGCAGTCTGCTCTGGCAATCAATATAAGTGGGATATGTTTACTCAATGGATCTTCTCTGTTTTGGAGAATTAGGAGCATGGAAAGCAACAGCATTTCAAGTCTGAAGACTTGGGGAATTTCTGGCTATAGCTCTTAAGTCACCGTTCTGGATGCAATGTTTTTTGAAGATGATATTTGGGCTCGCTTAAGACTTAAGAGATCGTTTGGGGAAATGTTGGAATCGGAATCAATCATCACTGTTAACTTATTGTTAAGCATTGGGAGTATTTGCGATTCATAACACTGTCTTAACATTTGGTTTTTACCCTTAGGTCTCAAATTCAGCACACAAATCAAATAAATGTCAGATTCAGAATCTAATACAAGCGAAAGTCCCATTGAGCGGTTTATTCCCACCGGCTTTTATGATGTCATTAAACAGGAACGTGTATTTATAGGACTCATAGGCCTGTTTTTCTTCTTGGCCGGAATTGCGTTTCCTTATGCCAAAATTGCTATGTGGGTTGGGTTTTTATTTGCCGGTTACTCAGCCATCGCAAATGATAGTATACAAACGATCGGTACCTTCCTGGCTTCCAACTCAGATAAGAAATGGTGGGTTCTGTGGCTTTGGATCGGCGGTATATTCTTGATCACGGTAACTGCAAGTTGGTACATTTATGATGGTGATGTAACCTATCAGCGGCTAACCTCAAAAGGATTTTCACAGGCACCAACCGATTTTTCATTTCTGCAGGTTGCGGCTCCGATTTTCTTATTGATCCTCACCCGAATGCGGATGCCGGTTTCTACCACTTTTCTTTTATTGAGTGCATTTGCAAGTTCAGCAGAAGGGATCACTTCCGTATTAGGCAAGAGTTTACAAGGATATGGACTGGCACTTATTGCCGGATTGGTAGTATGGCTGATCGTTACCAATACGCTTGAAAAAAGATTTAATGGGGAACCGAGCAAAATCTGGTTGCCTTTGCAGTGGATCATATCCGGTACGCTATGGGCTGTTTGGGTGATGCAGGATGCAGCTAATATTGCCGTGTATTTACCCAGATCGCTTGATTTCAATCAATTCCTTGGTTTCTCTCTGTTCATTTTCTTTGGATTGGGACTGCTCTTTTACCTGAGAGGCGACCGTATTCAGGAGATCGTTACCGAAAAATCGCGGGTCACTGATATCCGGTCGGCAACAATTATCGACTTTGTATATTCCATTCTTTTGGTCTACAAATTGACGATTAGTACAGTACCTATGAGTACTACATGGGTATTCCTTGGATTACTTGCAGGACGTGAACTTGGGATGAGCATCATGGACGGAAAAGAACATGGTCGCCCTCTGAAGAAAGTATTTGGAATGGCATTTAAAGACCTTAGTTATGCACTCATCGGATTAGCAGTATCCATTATTTTGGCTATCTCAATTAATGATCAGGTTCGTCAAGAACTGCTTCAAATGGTAGGTTTTTGACATCATATGATTGGCTATTGATATTTAAGTCCAAATATCCCATACTAAGGCGTCCCACATATAAGCACTTTATATGTGGGGCGCCTTTTTTTGTTTTCATATACTGCATTCTCCATGAAAGAGTTAGAAACTGACATATCATCAACAGTAACCAAAACGGATGCACTATGAACGCGAATGTCCTGGTCTTGAATCAAGACTATCAACCATTGAGTATTTGTTCGGTACAGCGCTCGATGAAACTTATCTTTTTGGAAAAGGCAGAATTACTTCATGATGATCCTGAAAAGGAAGTTCGTACGGTACAGGAATCGTTTCAATTTCCTTCGGTGATTCGCCTTAGAAACTACATTAATGTGCCATATTCCAAGATCGTACTGTCCAGAAGAAATGTGATGCGCAGAGATGATTATACCTGCCAGTATTGTGGTAAAAGATCGGACCTTACCATAGATCATATTTTACCCAAAAGCAGGGGCGGTAAAGACACCTGGGAAAACCTGACTACCGCTTGCGACAAGTGTAACGTTAAGAAAGGCAACCGCACGCCTAAAGAAGCTCAGATGCCACTGCACAGCAAGCCTTATCGTCCGGTCCCAATCACTTTTTTCCGGGATTCCAATGGAAGCGTTCAAGAGCCATGGAAACCCTACCTTTACATGACGTGATAGATTTTTGATGATTTAATCACTCAATCACTTCATCATAAATCAACCCACTGCTAAAGCTTTATTAGCTACGGCCAGTCCTTTCACGAATGCCTGAATGACAGCTTCCAGTGTATCAGGAGAGGCGCCTTTGGAGGTGAATTTATGCCCTTCTTTTTCTAAGGTCAGCGTTACGATCACCAATGAATCGGTGTCAGGGCTCAGGATCTCTACTTCGTGATTGATCACTTCAAGCGGAAGAAAAGAATCGGTTTCAGCTTTGATGGCCGTTAAGATTGCATCGATCGGCCCAACGCCTTGGTCCAGGGAAATTACTTCTTCACCGCCATCAATTCTAAGTTTCACGGCAGCACTCACCAGTCCGTGTTTGCGCATGGTAAGTTTGTAGTCTACCACTTCAACAGGATGCTCCAGATTAGCATCCTCATTATATACCAGCGAGCGAAGGACTTTGATCTCTTCTTCCTTCAGTGTTTTCCCCTTTCGGTTGATGTTATGGACATACTCTTCATAGAGTTTGGAATGTCCTTCATCCATGCTCACATTCTCGAAACCGGTATTTCGGGATTGTCCCCAGCTTTCTTTTTGCATCTCAACAAAACCGGATTCAATGTATTGCTGAATACGTTCCAGGTTGGGAGGCAGAACCGGGGAAGAAAGAGAATATTTAGCCACGATGTGAGAACTCTTCAATCCGGTTCCCGTTAACACAAACAAGCATTTTTTCCCTTTAAACTGGTCCAGATTATTTTTGAAGGTAGCCAGTGGAATAGCACAAGCGGGTTCGGTGAAATATCCTTCTTCCACCGTCATTTCCTTCATAGATTCAAGTAACTCGTTTTCGGTTGCCGTAAAAGCCGAACCGTCGGTTTCTTCAATGCCCCGAAGTACTTTATAGAAATCCAGTGGATCGCCAACTGCCACAGCATCAGCCATGGTGTTTACCTGGTCTTTAACGATCTTATCCTTTTTAAAAATGCCCTCCACCACCGGCGAGCTTTGTTCGGGTTGAACCGCAACAAAATGGGGGATCTTGTCGATCAGTCCGGCCGCCTTCATTTCTTTGTATCCTTTGTAAATGGCAGCAAAGTTTGTTCCGGCACCAATAGGTACAAATATGTAATCGAAATCGGTGATGCCTTGCTCGTACAACTCATAAGAAAACGACTTTTGTCCTTCCTGACGAAATACATAATCACCGGCCAGATAGTAGTTTCCGGATTTAGCGAATTCCCGGCAGAGTTTTTCACACACCATGAAATCGCCTTTGATCTTGATGATGGTGGCGTCATAAATAGTTGCCTGAGCCAGTTTTACTTCCGGCGTTTTTTCCGGCACAAACACAAAACACGGAATCTTGAAATAACAGGCATAAGCAGCAACGGAAGCCGCCATATTTCCGGTGGAGGCGAGGCAGATCGCATCCGCTCCCAGCTCCAGCGCTTTCTGCACTTCTATATAGCTTCCCCGATCTTTAAAGCAACCGGTAGGATGTTCAAATTCAAGCTTACCGTAAAGTTCAGCTCCATATCTTTCCGAAAGCCGGTTAAGTTTTTTTAGTGGAGTAAAATGGCTTTTCAGCGGATCAGGTTTAATTTCCTTCAAAGGATACTGGATCTCTTTTCGAGCCTCGTTGTACTCAATATCAAGCACTCCGCCACATTCCGTGCAATACGTACTAGTCTCGCTCTCATCGTTAATTTTGCCGCACATAATGCAGCTCATGGTGTATCCGGAATTACTGGCTTTCATAAAATAATGGTATGATAAATGGTCTTCTTTTTTCTGGTAGTGAAGGTATCAAAAAATAGATAAAAAAGCGCTTTTTTGGGGATTCAGATCATAAAGGAAGTAAAATAATCTCTTCGAAATCAAGATCGAGTTCGTCCAGAACTTCACTTGCAATTTCCTCGATTTCATCCTCGCTGTAATCGTTCAAGCCTTCCAGCTTTACA
This sequence comes from Gracilimonas tropica DSM 19535, assembly GCF_000375425.1. GTDB lineage: Bacteria > Bacteroidota > Rhodothermia > Balneolales > Balneolaceae > Gracilimonas > Gracilimonas tropica. The sequence continues at coordinate 385,916 of NZ_AQXG01000001.1, forward strand.
TAGAGGATCTCATTGCGTTCATCAATAAAAAATTGGGCTTCATTGCTTTCAAAACTCTCTTTCAATGTGTTCACCAAAAATTCCACATCTTCAATAAAAGCTTTGATTTCGTCTTCGGTTGGTTCGCTCATTTTGTGTAGTTTCTTGGAAGGATTTGAATGGCCTTCACGAGTGAAAATTCAATTGGAAACTATGAATAAATATTTGTCAAAACTTTGTGAAATTTCAAAAAAGCCGGAACGTGTTATTGTTGGGTTGATGTCAGGAACCGCTCTTGACGGGCTTGATGTGGCACTTTGCAAGATCAAGCGTTCAGGTAAAGAGGCCAAACTCGATATTCTTGAGTTTGATACGTGTGAATATACGGACGAACAGCGAATGCGCCTTCGAAGCATCCAATCCAAAGAGCAAACGCAAACACACGATTTAACACTGATGCATTCTGAGCTGGGAATTTGGTATGCAGAGAAAGTGCTCAAACTGCTGAAAAAGTGGAACGTGAATCCCCGGGATGTGGATCTGATTGGCAGTCATGGCCAAACGGTATATCATGCCCCGGCTGAAACAGAGGGACAAATTCACTCAACTTTACAAATGGTGGATGGAGATCATATTTCACAGACATCAGGGGTTATCACGGTGTCTGATTTCCGCCAAAAACACACAGCGGTTGGGGGAGAGGGAGCTCCTTTGGCCGGTATTTTTGATGAACTGTTTTTTCGGGATGATCAGCAGCATCGCATGCTTTTAAATTTGGGCGGTATTGCAAACATAAGCTGGCTTCCGTCCAGAAAATCCGGAGAACAAACATTCGCAACGGACACCGGTCCGGCTAACACACTCATCAATGAAGCCATGCAAACTTATTTTAGAATGCCATACGACGATGGAGGAAAAATTGCTGCTTCGGGAACTATTCATTCTGAGTTGGTGAAGTACGTGCTGCTGGAACCCTATTTCCGAAAACCATTTCCTAAAACCACCGGTCAAGAGGATTTTCAGCTTTCTTACATCGAACAGTTGATGGAAGGGCATGGTATTGAACTTGAGCCGGCCGACCTTGTGGCGACACTTACAGCCATAACCTCGCAAAGTATTGTCCGGGCAGTGGATGAGATTGTTGGAGAGCAGCAGTTCGACTGTTTTATAAGCGGTGGCGGAACGCATAACGAAACGCTGTTAAACGATCTTAACGGCCGAATTCCCCATGCCAATTTCAAACCTTTCAACGAGCTCGGCATTCACCCCGATGCCAAAGAAGCAGCAATGATGGCCTTTTTCGCCAATGAATTAGTAGCCGGAGATGGATTTGCAATTCCGGGGGTTACGGAGGAGAAGGTGCATTTGGGGAAGATCAGTTTACCGGGGTAGGGAATTAAAATGTAAAATTCTAAATTAAAAATTGGAGTTTTATCCGTGTTCAATCAAGCGGTCTGTTCAAGAGCCATAACCAGCACATCCACGACTTTCTCGATCTGTTTTTCGGTGATGACCAACGGCGGTAAGAAGCGTACCACGGTTCCATGAGCCGCATTTCCCAAGACATTATATTCAAACATCTTATCAATCACAGGCCGGGCCGGACGATCTAACTCCACACCGATCATCAATCCTTTTCCCCGGATATCTTTTACATTGGGGTTTCCTTTCAATTTTTCTTCCAGCAGATCCATCATGAACAGGCCTTTTTCGGCGGCTTGCTGCACGATATTTTCTTCTTCAATGGCTTCCAATGCAGCGTTTGCAACATGACAGGTAAAAGGATTTCCGCCAAATGTGGTTCCATGATCTCCAAATCCAAATGCAGACGCTACTTCCTCTTTGGCTATGATGGCTCCAACGGGAATTCCACCGGCCAGGGCTTTGGCAGTAGCCACAATATCCGGCATCACATCAAAATGCTGATAAGCGTAAAACTTCCCGGAGCGCCCGATCCCACACTGCACTTCATCAATGATCATCAGAATATTGAGTTCATCACACAAAGCTCGTGTCTTCTGCATGAAGTCAGGATCGATCACATTCACTCCGCCGGAGCCCTGAATGGTTTCAAAAGCAATGGCGATGGTATCTTCATTGGCTGCAGCTTTCAAAGCCTCAAAATCATTAAAAGGAACCTGCTCGAAACCCTCCGGCAACGGATCAAATCCTTCGGCATAACTCGGCATACCCATCGCGATGGTTGTAACTGAACGGCCATGAAATCCTTCGCTGAGTGTGATCATATTTCCGGATTTGCCATGCTTTTTGCCCCATTTACGGGCGAGTTTCACACATGCCTCCATGGCCTCCACACCGCTGTTACAGAAGAACACGCGATCAAGTCCTGAAATCTTGGCCAGCTTTTCAGCCAGTAAACTCTGCGGCTCATTATAAAAGAAATTGGAGGCATGCAGCAGCTTTTCGGATTGTTCTTTAATGGCTGCTACCACTTTCGGATGACAATGTCCGAGGTTATTTACCGCCAGTCCGCCGAAAGCATCCAGATATTCATTGCCTTCGGTATCCCAAACCAGCGCACCCTTACCGTGCGAAAGCGTTACGGGAATGCGATTATAAACCTGGAAGTGATACTGCTTTTCAAGCTGCTGTGCTTTGTTCATGTGAGGGTAGTGATAAATGTGATATTAGTGTTAATAATTTGGAACTGAAGGTTCCGTCATCCATTACGAGCTGGCCGTTCGTACCGAGTATTCTAAAGAATCCTCGGAAGAGGATTCTCGTTCCCAACCGCTGGTTGGGAATGAATGACAGAACCGCTGGTTCAAAAGTAGTGAATTAGATTGCATAAAATTAATTCTGTAAGGAATCGCCCTCAAATTGCTCTAACTATATAAAAGTAAAGAGTAAGTCATGGGACGAAGCCGGTATAAAATATACGAAGAACATTATCCATACTTCATCACAAGTACAATAATAGATGGATTGCCACTTCTTTCGAAGCCCGAGTTGGCACAGATCGTTTTAGAGAGTTTGACATATCTTCAAACAGAACGGAAGGTAATAGTTTATGGATATGTAATCATGGGAAATCATTTTCATGCTATTGTACAGGGAATAGATTTAGCTAAGAAATTGAGACTTACAAAATCATATATGGCACGAAGCATGGTCGATCTATTAACAGAGAATGGGAACAGTAAATTGTTAAGTCAGATAGCTTTTAGAAAACTAAGACATAAATTGAGATCCGATTATCAAGTTTGGGAGGAAGGGTTTCACCCTAAACAACTTTTTAATGATGAGATGGTGAATCAGAAGTTGGATTATATACATTTTAATCCCGTGAGTGCTGGTTTTGTCGGTCGGGCAGAGCATTGGCGATATTCTTCTGCAAGGAATTACTTGGGACAGGAAGGGGTGATTCCTATTACTATCTACTCAGGCTAACAAAGTGGAACCGGCGGTTCCGTCATGCATTCCGAACGGGCCGTTCGGAACGAGTACAAAATCCTCAAGAATTGTAAAGTTCTCGTTAGATTGAGTTGCTTATTTAGTTAACGGTACTCCATAAAAGTTCATAAAGGGTTTGGGAAAGGATGATCGTAATTCTTTGCAGTTGCATTATCCACGACTAACCATTTCCCAATAACTTAGGTCTATTAACCGCCCACCAACTTCAACCCAATCCTTCCACGCTCAAGATCCAGCGAGATGATCTCCAGGCTCAGAATATCGCCTACACTCACCACATCATGAGGATCTTCCACTTTCTTTTTGTCGCTCATGTTGGAGATGTGCAGCAGGCCATCCTGCTTTACGCCGATATCTACGAAAGCACCGAAATCGACTACGTTACGGACGGTTCCTTCAAGCTGCTGACCTTCTTTCAGGTCTTCCATTTTCATCACATCGGTTCTGAGCAATGGTTTTGGAAGAGATTCACGAGGATCACGACCGGGCTTCTGCAAGTTTTCAATGATAAGCTCCAGCGTTGGAACGCCGACGCCAATTTGCTCAGCCGTTTCTTTCAGGTTCACATTGCTGAACTTGGATGCGATCTTGTCTTTTTCTTCAGAAAGATTCTCCAGATTTATGCCAAACAGATTACACAGCTTTTCTGCAGCCTCATAACTTTCTGGGTGAATGGCGGTATTATCCAAGGGGTTTTTGGACTCGGGGATACGCATGAATCCGGCGGCCTGCTGGAAACGGAAATCGCCCACGCCCTCGATATCTTTGATCTGATTTCGATCCACGAAAATGCCTTTTTCCTCTCGGTGTTTTACAATATTCTGTGCAACCCGCTTGCTCAATCCGGAAATATGAGATAACAATGGAGCCGAAGCGGTATTCAAATTCACACCCACTTCGTTCACACAGCTTTCCACTACATCATCCAGTTTGCCGGATAGCTGGTTTTGATTGACATCATGCTGATACAACCCAACTCCGATCGATTTCGGATCGATCTTCACCAACTCGGCCAGCGGATCCTGAACTCGTCGGGCAATGGAGATATTACCACGCTGAGCGGCCTCCAGGTCAGGAAACTCTTCCCGTGCGACTTTTGATGCCGAGTACACCGAAGCTCCGGCTTCATTCACAATGAGATAGTGCAGTTCTTCATCAGGATGTTTCTCTTTTCGCTTCTGAAGAAATTCGGCCACAATTTGCTCGGTCTCACGACTTGCCGTTCCGTTTCCGATAGCGATCAGCTCCACGCCATACTTATCGATATACTGCTCAAAAACCACTTCGGCTTCCGCCACTTTATTTTGCGGGGGAGTGGGATAGGTGGTGGTTCCTTCCAGGTATTTCCCATGCTGATCTACAACGGCCACTTTACATCCGCTTCGAAAAGCGGGATCAATGCCCATTACCACTTTCTTATCCAAAGGAGGCTGCATCAGCAAATTACCGAGATTGGTGGCGAAGGTCTCTATGGCGTGCGCATCGGCTTTGTCGGTGAGTTCGCTGCGGAGTTCTCGTTCCAGGGAAGGAAAGAGGAGGCGTTTGTAGGCATCTTCAACGGCATCCTGCAGATATTCGGTGAAGATACTGAGATCGTTGGTGATCACTTTATCATCAATATTTTCCAGCGTACGTTCTTCCCAAAGATCCACATTCACAAACAGCACATTTTCCCGTTCACCCCGATTGATAGCCAGGATCTGATATGGCTTCAGCTTGTCCACTTTAGACGAAAACTCATAGTAATCCTCAAAATTGGTCCGCTCTTTTACGGTAGGGTTTTTCTTGGTGACGATATTCGCATGCTTCGAAAATACATCGCGCAGCATATCCCGAACTTCCAGGCTTTCGTTGATCCATTCAGCTACAATGTCGGTGGCACCGTCAAAAGCATCTTCCACCGTTTCCACTTCATTTTCCGGGTTGATGTACTCCCTGGCATATTCCTCCGGATCGCCGGATGTGATCTCTTGTTCCCAGATCAGCTTCGCAAGAGGTTCCAGCCCTTTTTCCTTGGCTTTGTCGCCGCGGGTTTTGCGCTTTTGTTTGTAGGGGAGATAGATATCCTCCAGCGTCTTCAGGTCGGTGCAGTTGATGATCTGCTCTTCCAGCTCATCGGTTAGCTTATCCTGCTCTTTGATGGATTTGAGGATAGTTTCCTTTCGGGCTTCGAGCGTGCGCTGGGTTTCGAGCCCGTCGCGAATGGCCCGGATCTGTTCTTCATCAAGCCCGTCGGTGGCCTCTTTTCGGTATCGGGCCAAAAAAGGAACCGTGGCACCCTCATCCAGAAATTTGGCTACGGTGCTGATCTGTTTGCTGCTAAAATTAAGTTGAGATGCTAAAAAACTGAAAATCTTGGTATCGCTCATTGATGATAATTGGTTCAAAAAAATCGGACGGTGAAAATAAGAAGGGCAGAGGGAAATATTGAATTTTAAATGAGGAAATTTTGGACTGATGATATCAACATTAGAATGGAGCGCGGATAACACTGATAGGGCGGATTGCTTCGGATGTTGAATTGGAGGTTATATTAATAAGTCTAAGACTGTTTTCTAAAAACCTGGTCTATTTAACGGACTTGACTCCTTTTCTCATCGTTCAGAAAATACATTGCAAAATTTCATTAAATCTTCATATACGCTCAAAAATAGTTTTCGTTTAAGTAGCTAATTTAAAATATTTTGAGTGCGTAAAATTTTGTGAATTTTCTTCATTTTTTCTTCATGATTGATGAAGATCTTGGTATCGAATTAATCAACCAAATGATTGTTTCTAACAAAAAAACCAATGAGGTCGAACATGTATAAATTCATAACCACTCTGATATTGACTTTTAGTGCCGTTACTGTTTTAGCGCAAAGCTACAGTATCGTTCAGGAAGAAAGCGAAATGATGGTCATCGGTACGTCTAACGTTCACGACTGGGAAGCTCCTGCCGAGGAATTTTCCGGTGCTGCAGAAATAGAAGTAGCAGATGATTCCCTCGTAACCATCTCATCTCTTAATTTTACCGTCATCGCCAAAGAAATTAACAGCGGTAAGGGCGGTATGGACAGTCGTATTGATGATGCCCTGAAGGTGAAGAAAAACCCTGAAATCTCATATGTATTGTCCGAGATAAATGAAGTTAAGAACGGCGCATTGATCGCCAGCGGTAAACTTACCATAGCAGGGGTAACTAAGGATGTCCAGATGGAGGTTAACTACGAACTCCAGGAAGACGGGTCCGTCCTATTTGAAGGAACTCAAACTATAAACATGGTGGATTACGATGTATCACCTCCAACTGCGATGTTCGGAACTATTAAAGCCGGCGAAAAAGTGGATGTGAAATTCAACGTTAAATTCGCTCAATAAAACCTTTTAAATCAAACACTAAACAACCTAAATCCTAAGGTCATGAAAACTCAAGCCAAATATATCACAACCTTACTTATGGCATTACTCATTGGGGGCGCCTCGGCTTATGCCCAGCAATCCCGTGATTTACAATACTTCAGATCCCCTGACAAAGCCGGACTGAATGTATTCGAAACCCCAAAAACTACTGACGTTGAATTCGACGGATTGGTAGTACGTGTGGGAGGCGATTTCGCCCTCCAGTTCCAGGGTATTTCTCAAGAAAACTCCGGCGATTCTTTAGCCGATCTTGGAAATAACTTTAACCTGCCTACTGCAAACCTTAATCTGGATGTTCAGCTTTATGATGGGCTGAGAATGCACCTCAGAACCTATCTGTCTTCTCGTCACCACACTGAAGCGTACGTGAAAGGCGGTTATATGCAAGTGGATAAGCTTGACTTTATTCAAGAGGACTTCCTTGCAGACCTGATGGACATGGTTACTATTAAAGTAGGTATGGATGAGATCAACTATGGTGATGCGCACTTCCGTCGTTCAGACAACGCTGCTGCTCTGTACAATCCTTTTGTAGGTAATTACCTGATGGATAACTTCACCACTGAGCCTTTTGCTGAAGTAACTGTTCAAAACAATGGAATCCTTGCAGTAATCGGTGCCACTAACGGACGTTTGAACCAAAGTGTGACTTCAAGTGATGAAGGTATGGTAGTTTACGGTAAAGTTGGTTATGACAAACAACTGAACGAAGACCTTCGTGTGCGACTAACCGGTTCTTTCTACAACAGTACTGATGGTAATACTCGCGACTACATCTTCGGTGGTGACCGTGCCGGTGGACGTTACTACGCTGTTATGGAAGGTGGCGACTTCTCAGGTCGTTTCAATCCTGGATTCTCTTCTCACACTGCTTTCCAGATCAACCCTTTCGTGAAATTCCAGGGCCTTGAATTCTTCGGAGTCTACGAAATGACAAGCAATAACAGAGATGCCGGTGGTTCTTTCACTCAGTTAGGTGCAGAAGCCCTTTACAGATTCGGAGTGGATGAAAACATTTACTTGGGTGGCCGATACAACCTTGTAACCGGTGAAAGTTTTGAAGACGGACCTACTCGTGATATCAGCAGAATAAACGTAGGCGGTGGCTGGTTCATGACCGACAATGTGCTCACTAAACTTGAGTATGTAAAACAATCTTACAGTGGAGATGGCTGGAATGGCTCTCTTTACGAAGGTGGCGAATTTAGCGGAATCATGTTAGAAGCTGTAATTAGCTTCTAATATACCGACCTCATAGGAAGGGGGCGAGTTGTGAAAGGCTCGTCCCTTTTTTTACGAGTTGGTATCAAAAAACCATCTGTTTAAAAGCGGATGGTTTTTTTGTTTTTGGGAAATTGATATACAATCCTCGCAACTCAGCGGTTCATCAGCGAGCCTCTGCGAGAAAAGGAATGCCGGAATAGGGTAGATGGAGGGAATTAGGCTTTTCGGTTTCGCGCGGATTTTCGCGGAGTAGGGCGCAGTGTTTCGCAGAGTTCAATAGCTGGTTGAGACATGGTTGACTCAGCGCAACTCAGCGGTTCAGCAGCGAGTCTCTGCGAGAAAAGGAATGCCGGTAATAGGGTAGATGGAGGGAATCAGGCCTTTTGGTTTTACGCGGAGTAAGGTGCAGCGTTCCGAGAGGATGAATTTTATAATTGAATTACCAGATCAAATTGTACTTCCAGTTCGTCGCTTACTTGTATAAGGCCAAACATGGGGGCGGGAGGAGTGAGGCCAAAATCGGTCATGCGCAACACTTTACTGCCACCCACAAGAACGGAATTTTCACGGCTTTCAAATGCATTCAGCGGAACATCATATTTTTGTTCCTCACCGGCAATGATGATCGTCACTTTGGCTGTAGTAGGTATGATGTCTTCCTGGTTCTCCAGCACCAGCTCATTCAAAATAATATTGATGAATGGATGCTCTTTATATTTAAGTGTACTTCTGAAATCGCGATTGATCGCTTTCTTCCCACAATCAAATTTAGACACTTCCAAAGACAGTGCTACACCATCTACGTTTACCGTATCCCCATGCAAGTGATAGGAGAAATCCATGGGATCTTGCTGGAGCTCATGTTCCGATTGGCAGCGGAAATCATTTACATTTGATTTTCCATTAATGCTTAACTTACTCTCGTTGCTCAATTGTACTTTACCATTTTGAGCGTGACCAAGCACAGGAACGGCACATAAAGCCGGAATCAGTAATTTTGGTATAATTTTTTTCATGCTCATAGTTTAGAGGAAAAGTACGTCTGTAGTTTGAATTTTTTATGAATAAAACGATCATATGATACAAGAATTATTACAAGCCGCCACCGAAATTGCAAAGATCGGCGGACATCATACCCTAAAATATTTTCAACAAGAGATCGATATCATTTCCAAAGCGGATGACTCTCCGGTTACCATAGCCGATAAAGAGACCGAAAAGGTTATGCGTGCCGAAATACAAAAACGATTCCCTGAACATGGGATCATCGGGGAGGAGTTCGGGAAGACTAATCCCGACAGTAACATACAATGGATTCTTGACCCCATTGATGGAACAAAATCCTTTATTCACGGAGTTCCTTTTTATACCACTTTGATCGGTGTGCTTGTAGATAACGAACCTCAGGTGGGAATTATTTATGCACCTGCACTTGAAGAACTCTGTGCCGCTGCCATTGGCCACGGAGCTACCTTGAATGGAGAACCCTGTAAAGTACGAGACACCAAAACGCTTGAAGAAGCTACTTTTTTAGTTACTGAGATCGATCGGTTTAGAGAAATGGGGCAACAGGACTTGTTTTTGGAACTTCTGTCTAAAACTAAAATACACAGAACATGGGGAGATGCTTACGGTCATATGATGGTTGCGACCGGCCGGGCTGATCTGATGTACGATCCGGAACTAAACATTTGGGATGCGGCGGCTTTATTACCTGTAGTGAAAGAATCCGGAGGCGTATTCAGCGACACCCATGGAAAGCAAACCATTCATTCAGGAAACGGGTACTCTACCAATAAAAACCTGTTTCCACTCGTACAAGAAATCATGGAAAAGCACTTTAAGTAATGAAGAAAGAATATTATCTGATACTTATTTTATTTTTTGCAGGCTTTTGTACCGGGATTGTTGCTCAACCTTATGCAGATGGCATGTGGAAATATGAAGCTTACCCGGACCTGCCATTTCAGCTTAAACAGGTTGATTTGGAACTATCAGTTGTTCCTGAAGCTCCTTCAATTAAAGCGAGTGCGGTTTACACAATCCGGTCCCGAAGGCCGGGACTTACTTCAGTGGTTTTTAATACTTCCGATCTTGATATCCGGGGAATAACCTTTGGGCAGGAGCCGGCAGAATTTCGCATAACCAACGATTCATTGATCATTGAACTTCCTGATACTTTACACTTTGGAAGTGAAACAGAAATGAAGATCGATTGGGAAAGCTCTTCACCCTACGGCATTAATAAGGACGTATATGGAAATATCTGGACATCTCTGAACCCCCAAATGCAAAACCACTGGATTCCCATTCCTGATCATCCGGAAGTTGAAAGTAAAGTACGTGCCGTTATCACTATTCCCGCAGACAAAGAAGTGGTGTTTACCGGCGAAAGAACTTCAGATGAGATCACTTCAACAAACGAAAGAAAAGTAAGTTGGTCCACCGAAACTCCGGTACCACTTATTGGGATAAGCCTTGCCATCGGTAATTTTGATCATGAAACAGCCCGTTCGGGTGTAAAAGAAGTTTCCTTGTGGACTCCGGAAAATGGGTTGATAGATGAGGTTCGCAGCGGATTGCTTGAGGTGGCCGTAGAGAGCATCAAAACGTATGAACAGGAACTTGAGTTTGAATTTCCTTTTGAAAATTTGCACGTCGTGGTGTTGCCTGATCATCATTGGGAGGAAATTCAGACAGGAGCCGGTGTGGTGTATTTGTATCAGAATTTGGGTTCTCTCAGAACTCAATTGCAAAGAGGAATAGCGGCTCAGTGGTTCGGCAATTACCACCGGTATCTGACGCCTATTGATCGTCGGTACGAATTCATGAAAGCCTTGGTAAGCGGTTCATCCCAAAATAGAAAACTGGCGGAAAATACCGGCCTCCGTTCTATCGATCACTGGAACAGTTTGCAAGGTACACATGCTTTAAAGGAAGAAAATTTTCAAAAAAGGATTATTGAAGGCTCGCTTCCTGAACTCCTTCAACAATATAAAGGAGTAACCGGCTGGGAAGACTATTCTGATTTTTGGTATGATGAAGTCGGAAAATTCTGGTATGATATTGCCATTGGAGCCGAGCAAGGTGCTTCACCTGACGATACTCCGGTTACATACCGGGTTGAATATCTGTATGATGAGATGGATAGCCGGCTTTCTCTGGCATTTGAGGCTGTGGGGAATCCGGTAACTTCTCTTGTTGATATTCGCACCACTGAATATGGGTTCTCTGATACCACAAGATCAGAACTTTCATTTACCGGAGACCGGGATACGGTAAATGTTGATATATCGTCAGGGACGGAGTACGTGACATTGAATGTTATCTCTGATCAGAATATCATTCTTCAGGAAGAAAAGCCGTTCATGTTCCTGATTCGTCAGCTTAGAAACACATCACCTGACGTTCAGATACAGGCCGCAGAACAGCTTCGGTCTTTCACGGATAATCCCGATGTACAGTTGGCCATACAGGATATTCTTCGGGATGAAGAAAATGTGGAAGTCAGGGCTGCTTTATTGGAAACTTTGGCTACTTTGACAAAAGGGGCCACGGGAACCGAGGAGACATTTTTAGCCGGTTTGAATTCCGATAATCAGGCGATACGTCTTTCGTCCATTCGTTCACTGGTGAATTATCCCGAGAATGAAAGAGTGAGGAATGCCCTTCGAAATACCATGTTGCGCAGCGAACAGGATACGGTCTTTAAAACAGCTTTGCGTTCTTATCAGCAGCTTTCTACTGCTGAAGATATTCGTGGAATCACAGAGCGTCTTGCTCAAAATGATCAACACCACCGGGCAATATCTGCACTCGAAATTGCGATAGCTAAAGACTCAACCCGCGAATCTATTTCCATTGCCGACCGATATGCCCTGGGTAATTATCCATATGAGATCAGAACTCAGGCACTGGATTTGCTTATCCAATATGAAGAAAATGAAGCTTATTGGGAGCAGACCATGGCTATGCTGTTGGAAGACCGTGATGCCCGCATTCGTTTTCAAGCATTAAATGCCATTCAGCATCTTTCCTCTAAAACCACAGTAGAGTTGATGCGGGAACGACTGAATGAAGAAATGGATCCAAGGGTCAGGGCCAAGATCAGAAGAATTCTTTAAGCATAGAGTTTTGATCCGGTTGTATAAAAAAGGCAGAAGTAATTTACTTCTGCCTTTTTGTATTCTATAGCTTTCAAAAGAGAAGAAGGGATTAGCCCTGCTTCACCCATTTGGCAAGTTCTTTGAAAGAAGGCTTTTTGCCGTACATAAGAATGCCAACCCGGTAGATCTTGGCGGCCAGCCACATGGTTCCAAGGAAGGTGAATATCATCAATATCACTGATAATATGATTTGCCAAAGCGGAACGGATGTTGAAGCGATTCTCGAAATCATATTAATAGGAGCCGTAAGCGGAAACAGCGATACAAAAGTAGAAAGGGTGGAATCGGGTGCTTCCATCACTTTGGTGTTGAGCATGTAACCGGCAAAAATTGGGAGTCCTACCGGCAGCATAAATTGCTGTGAATCCTGCTCTGTTTCTACTGCGGCACCAATAGCTGCAAAAATGGCACTGTAGATCAGGAAACCGAGTAAAAAGAAGAGAATGAAATAGACAAAGATAACCGGCTCCACCACAAAGTTATTCAGTGTACTGGGATCAAAGGTGGAAGCGGCTTCGGATGCACCTCCGGGAATGGAATTCATCTGGGCTTCCATGATCATTCCAGCGATTGGAGCGGCTGCGATCGAGATCCCGGAATACAGAACGATCCATATCACAAACTGCGTAAGCGCAATACTTAACACTCCAAACAGCTTACCAAACATTAATTCGATGGGTTTCACAGAGCTTGCAATGACTTCCAGCACGCGATTGGTTTTTTCTTCGATCACGCTGCGCATTAGCCAGGCTCCGTAGAAGAAAATCCCAAAGAAGATCATCAACCCTAAAATAAATCCGAGCAGAGAGGCAACGATGGTATTGTCTTCGGCTTCTCCTTCTTCGGTTAATTTTATGGCTTCAAGTCCGGTTCGGGTTTCAAAGATATCGCGCACTTCCTGGGAAACATTAGCCCGCTCCAGTTGAGCTTCCCGAACGGCATCCCGAAGATCTCCCCGGATGGCCGAAATAAAGGAAATCCCACCAGATCCGCCGTGCACCAAAGTCGGGCTTTTGCCTTGAACGAGAACAGAATCTGTGAGAACTATAAATCCATCCAGGTCGCCATCCAATACATCCGATCTGAGTGAATCTACCGGTTCTGAGGATACATCAAGATATCGGGTTTGGTTGAGCTCTATGAGCCGCTCCACCAACACGCCGGTTTCATCGTGTATACCGATCTGTTTTTCTACTTCCGTTTCTGAAATACTGATGAAAACAATGATCGCTATGAATGCGACGAAAGCAAGAGGGGTGAGGGCGGTCACCAGAATGAAAGATTTACTTTTTACGCGGGTTAAGTATTCGCGTTTTAATACAAGCCAGATTTTTTGAAAACTCATTATTGGATCTCCGCTTTTTTGATGTTGTCTTCTCCCACCGTGGAGATGAAAATTTCTGTTAGTGAAGGTTCAATTCGTTCAAATTTATGGATCTCGGCATGATCCATGGCCAGCTTCAGGATATCCTGCATATTCTGTCCGTTTAGAACTCGAATTTCGGCAAAATTAGTAGACCGGTTATTAATGCGCACATCCTCCAATGTATCCAGGAAAGACCCGTCGCCGTCGAATTCCAGGTTAATGGTGTTCTTGCCAAATGAGGCTTTGATCTCCCGCAGGTTCCCTGTCAGTACCGCTTGACCCTGATTAAACAGGCAAATATCATCACACATCTGTTCTACCTGTTCCATTCGGTGTGTTGAAAAGAGTACCGTTTTGCCCTGGTCGCGAAGTTCGATGATGATCTCTTTCAGGGTTTCACTGTTGATGGGATCGAGGCCACTGAAGGGTTCATCAAAAATATATATATCCGGTTCGTGGGCGATGGTGGCGATGAACTGAATTTTTTGGGACATCCCTTTGGAAAGCTCACTGATCTCTTTCTGTTTCCAATCCGAGGCATCAAAACGATCAAGCCAATAATTTATGGCCTCTTTGGCTTTTTTTGAATCCATCCCTTTTAGTTGCGTAAGGTACATCAACTGATCAAATACCTTCATCTTCTTGTAAAGTCCACGCTCTTCCGGCATATATCCAATTACCTTTTGGGTTTCCGGGCTGGCTACATTCCCATTGATGGTGATCTCCCCTGAATCGGGAGAAAGGATGTAGTTGATCATTCGAATGGTCGTGGTTTTTCCTGCTCCGTTGGGACCAAGTAAACCAAATATTCGCCCCTTATTTACCTCGAAACTTACATCGTTCACAGCCTTTGTTTTACCAAAGTGCTTGCGAACGTTCTTAACTTCTATAATTGCCATATGTTTTTTTGTTTTTGGTAGGTGATAAAGTGGTTCGATATCTGAGCAAAATGCTCTGGTAGACTTAAAATATAGTACCGGTTTTAATTTCTTTTGAAAACATTCATTAAGTCATCAAATTACCACTATTTCTTTTGGAAGATGTTCAAACTTTTCTTATTTCCCATATTAAGAATTGATAACGATTTAGACTAAAATAGGTTGCAAATTCGATGCATATTATTCATCTGAGTGCAGAATGTTATCCTGCGGCAAAAGCAGGAGGGTTGGCAGATGTGGTTGGTTCGCTTCCAAAGTATCTTAACCAACTCGGGCAGCGGTGTGAAGTGGTGATTCCCAAATATGATAACCATTGGATTGCAGCACAAACGTTCGAAACGATCTTTGACGGTGCCTTTTCGATGGGATCGGAGCAGGTTAAATTTTCCATCCAAAGGATGAAGGATGACAAACTGGGATTCCCGTTTTATGTGCTAGACATCCCCGGCCGGTTCGATCGCCCGGGTATTTATATCGATCCGTGGTCAGGGCATGGGTACTGGGACGAACTCGAACGATTCGTGAGTTTTCAGATCGCTGCTTTGGAATGGATGAAAGCAGAAAACCTGCGCCCCGATATCATCCACTGTCACGATCATCATACCGGGTTGGTCCCATTCATGCTATCGCAATGCAACCGGTATCGGAGTATGGCTGATATCCCGACCGTTCTCACGGTGCATAATGCGGAATATCATGGAGAACATGATCTTGAAAACTTTAAGTTATTACCGGCATTCAATATTGATAATATTGGGCTTTTAGATTGGAACGGCCGGTTGAATTCACTTGCAGCGGGATTGAAATGTGCCTGGAAGATCTCGACTGTTTCAAATACGTACATGGATGAACTTGCTGAAAACAGCAACGGCTTAGAATTGCTATTTAAGGAGGAGAGGAAGAAATCGACCGGAATTGTGAATGGGATCGATACGGAAGTGTGGGACCCTGCTACGGATGAGCTGCTTGAATTCAATTTTAGTTACAAAGACCGAAAAAAGGGTAAACAGAAGAACAAAGAATATTTATGTAAGCAGTTCGATCTGGATCCTGAACTACCAACCATCTCATTCATTGGGCGGCTTGTTCGCGAGAAAGGCGCCGATCTGCTTCCCGATCTTTTCAAACAGATCATATACTCCGAAAGTGAGGTTAATTTTATTTTATTGGGTACTGGAGATCCGCAGTTGCACCAGATCTTTGCCCGTATGGAAAGTGATCATATGGGGTATTTTGATGCTACGCTGGAGTACAATGAGCAACTGGCTCATCAAATGTATGCCGGTTCCGATTTTATTTTGATGCCTTCAAGGGTTGAACCCTGCGGTTTGAACCAAATGTTTGCTATGCGTTACGGAACGGTTCCCATTGTACGTTCCGTTGGGGGATTAAAGGATACCGTCGTTGATATTTCTAAGGAGGGCGGATATGGGATCACATTCAATGATTTTAGTCTTGAAGCCGCCTCTGAAGGCATAAGCAGGGCTGTTGAGCTTTACAAAGATCAAAAAATTTACCCGGAAGTTTTAAGTAAGATCATGAAGCTGGATTTTTCCTGGAAACGTTCTGCCCGGGAATATATAGACATGTATAAAGGGTTAACACAAAAATGAGTCAATCATTATGAAAACATCATCTGTCATTGCTGTTATTTTAGGGGGAGGAAGAGGTACAAGGCTTTTTCCATTAACAGATCATCGGTCGAAGCCGGCCGTACCCGTAGCCGGTAAATACCGCTTGGTAGATATCCCCATATCGAACTGCCTGAATTCGGATATTCGCAGAATTTATGTACTTACCCAATTCAATTCAGCCTCACTGAACCGTCACATTAAAAATACATACAACTTTGATGTGTTCAGCAGCGGTTTTGTGGATATTTTGGCTGCCGAGCAAACACCGGATAACACCGGTTGGTTTCAGGGAACGGCAGATGCGGTTCGGCAATCCATCCATCATATGGAAAATCATGAACATGACCACGTGTTGATCCTTTCCGGTGACCAGCTGTATCAGATGAATTATCAAAAAATGCTGGACCGACACAAAGAGAATGGCGCCGACCTGACGGTTGCAACTATACCGGTGAATGCGCAGGATGCCACAGGATTCGGGATCATGAAAACGAACAAGGAAGGAACGATTGAGAGCTTTGTTGAAAAACCCTCTATGGACGAACTGGAAAAATGGAAATCCGATGTCCCGGAGAAATTCAGTTCACAGGGAAAAGATTATCTCGCTTCCATGGGGATCTACATTTTCAACAGGGAAGTGCTTAAGGATCTGTTTGATGAAAATCCCGATGCTACTGATTTTGGCAAGGAGTTGATCCCCAAATGCGTGGAAGGTGATCAGAAAGTATGCAGTTATGAATTCGGGGATTATTGGACCGATATCGGAACCATTGAATCGTTCTTTGAAGCCAATCTTTCGCTGGCAGATACGGTACCCGAGTTTAACTTGTACGATAATCAGAACTTTATCTACACACGAGCCCGCCTGCTTCCTCCCTCAAAATTGATGGGTACTACATTAGAACATGCATTGGTGTCGGAGGGGTGTATTGTAGAAGCAAGCCGGTTGGTCAGGTCTGTGATAGGTATCCGGTCGAGGATCGGAAAAGGAACCACCGTAGAGTATTCCATAGTAATGGGTAATGATATTTTCCAGGATCGTGAAGTGATCGAAAAAGCCGATGCGGAAAACCCATCCATGGGAATAGGGCAGCGTTGCTATATCAGCAATTGCATTATCGACAAAAATGTATGCATCGGAAATGATGTTCGCATTGTAGGAGGGAAGCACCTCGAAGACGGAGACCACAAATATCACTATGTGCGGGACGGGATCATTATCGTGAAAAAAGGCACTGTGATACCGGACGGCACCATCATTTAGAAGATCCTTCCTCTAAATAACGATTGATCCTTTCGATCATAGAGCCATCCTGGAAATATTTGTATAGATCTGCTCCAGGACATACGGTTTGATCCGAGTAATCTTTGTGGGTCGCGATTTTATCCGTGGGGATATCATATTGTTCAGCCAGCCAGGCGGTTAAATGAGCAAGTGACTCTAACTGCTTTTCGTTGACTTTTTGTACTTCATAGTTACCCAGCACCTGTATGAGCGCATGTCCGGTAGGATCATATTCTGTATTCGTGTCGCCGGGATATTTTAAAGGACGGTTCTCATAGATCTTTCCATCAAGATCGATGCTGAAATGGTACGGTATATCGATCCAGTTCTTATCATTTTGGCTGAAATTCTGCAGCCCAATCAGTTTTTGAACGGGATCAGCATCTTCAGGCATTTCCACACCCGCATGGTGAATAGTTATGTATTCGATCTCATGTTCTTTGATACTTCCGGTAGGTTCTTTTCCTCCCCATTCTTTCACCGAAATGATATCCGGTTTAGAAACCTGGGCAAAGGCTTGAGGGATACACAGCAACAAGGAAATTGAGAAAACAAGAAGTAAAGATTTCATGAGGAAATGATTTAATCAAAAATTATGGAGATCAAAGTAATGAATTAACAAAATCGATTCAGGAGAATCACCGCAATAAAAAAGCCTCATTCCAAAAGGAAAGAGGCTTTGTGTTAAATTGATAAATGAAGAGGGATAAAATTAAGCTGTTTCCAACATCTTCTTCAGTGTAATGCCGATCTCAGCCGGACTTTCAACAACGGTAATTCCGGAATTGGCCAGGGACTTCTTCTTTTCCTGGGCCGTTCCTTTTCCACCGGAAATAATGGCACCGGCATGTCCCATTCGTCGTCCCGGAGGCGCGGTAGAACCTGCGATAAAGGCTACAACAGGCTTGTTGCAATGTTCTTTGATCCATTCGCCTGCTTCTTCTTCAGCCGTACCGCCGATCTCACCGATCAAGACGATCGCTTCGGTGTCCGGATCGTCATTCAGCATTTTAACAGCATCAAGATGCGTAGTCCCGATCACCGGGTCGCCTCCAATACCGATCGCTGTGCTTTGTCCCAAACCTTCCTTGGTAAGCTGATCTACGGCTTCATAGGTCAACGTTCCGGACCGTGAGATCAACCCAACTTTACCCGGGCTGAAGATATTACCGGGCATAATTCCAACTTTAGCTTCACCCGGAGTGATAACACCCGGGCAATTGGGTCCGATGAGCGTAGCGCCGTGGCTTTTTACCACTTGTTTGGCAACAATCATATCCTTAACCGGAATACCTTCAGTGATACAAATGATCACCTTGATACCCGCAAAAGCTGCTTCGGTGATAGCATCACCGGCAAAGGCTGGAGGTACAAAAATCACGGAGGTGTTTGCCTGCACTTCTTTAACGGCATCGGCTACCGTGTTAAAAACAGGACGATCTAAATGGGTTTGGCCACCTTTTCCGGGAGTTACACCACCAACTACATTGGTGCCATATTCGATCATTTGTTCGGCATGAAAGCTACCCTCGCTTCCGGTGAATCCCTGAACTATAAGACGGGTGTCTTTTCCAACTAATACGCTCATCAATCAATTTATTTGAGGTTCAAATTTGGGGTTGGGAATATAGCATCTCTTGCACCTAATTGAAAAGCTTATTTGTAAAGGAAAGTTAGGCCCGAAAATAGTTTTTCACAGCCGTAGAGTAGCGAGGGGTAGGGAATGTATACCATTCTATGAAACATTGTTTCCCAAAATCCTGTTAGAGTGATAAATGAAAAGTAAATAAGATGATATTATGGATTTAAAGAAAAGATCTCGTGAGGAATTAGAAAATAAAATCGAACATTTGGAACGGCTCATAGCGAAAAAAGGAGTGGGCTCCGATTACCTTTCCAAAGCCGAACGAATTCAGCGCGACCTTAACCTGGCTTTGATACTTGGAGGGACTGCGGTGTTGGTAGGTACAGCCGCATGGACCTTGTTAAGCTCAAGAGGCGACTGATTTTAAGAAAAGAATAAATCTAAATCTGCCTGCCCTTTTACAGCCCGAATGAATGCGCACATTCATTCGGGCTTTTTTATAAAATTTAAAATAATCATCGCTGAAAGCTGCTTTTGGAAATCTTGTTTTTTAACCTTCTCACGTTATATTACATCTGTTGATTTTTTTGATCAATCCATCTTAACAAAAAACTAACTTATGAGACGATTATCGCATTTAATTCCGCTACTTTTAATTTCTTTTCTCTGGCAACCATCAACAGCACAAACAACAGCTGATGGTGAAGCAGAGCCTATGCAAGGATTTGCCCGGGCTGTAGATATCTCAGGAGACAAGGTATTTATTGGTGAACCCGCCAATTACCATCAACCGGGAATAGTTTATGTCTATGCTAATAATAACGGCGAATGGGAAGCAAAAGCACAACTAAAAGCCTCGGACGGACAGATCGGGAATGATTTCGGTGCAGTTCTTTCAGCCACCGGAAACCGAATTTTAGTTGGTGCCCCGGGTGCTAATAATGGAAATGGTGCCGTATATGTATATGAAGCCGGTAATGAATGGACGGAAGCGGCTATTCTTTCCATAGAGACAGAAGATACAGATTTCGGCTCCGGCGTTTTGTTGGATGGAGATCATGCCTTTATAGGAGCTCCGGGACATGCCGATGGCAGAGGTGCTGTGGTAATTTTTCAACGAATGAATGGAAACTGGACTGAAGCCGAAACCATCATCAACCCCGATACTGCCGGTTCCGGATTCGGTTCAACCCTGGCAATGGAAGGTTCGCACTTGGTAGTTGGTGCTCCTGAACGACAGGGAGGGAATGTATATGTGTATGAAAGTAATGGAGCTGACTGGGATCTGTCCGGTACTTTAAGCGGTCAGGTTGCCGACGAACGCAGCTCTTTTGGAACGGCCGTTAACATCAAAGATGGGAAGGTTTTTGTAGGTGCTCCCCGACAAAATGGAGCAGCCGGCGCTGTATTTGTATTCTCTAAAAATGAAGGATCAGACGAATGGATGTCTGAAAATCGTTTATCCGCTTTTGACGCTCAAAACTGGTATCTCTTCGGTGGTGCCATCGAATTTTCAGGCAATGACCTATGGATAGGGGCTCCAAATGCAGATGGCGGAAACGGAGCGATCTACCGGTTTGAAAGTGATGAGAATGGTGACTGGACATCAGTATTCAAGATGAGATCCGATCAGGGGGAAGGCGATCGATTTGCCGGAACGCTTGCTGTAGAAGGAGATGTAGCAGTTGTTGGACTTACCGGGGCAGATTTTGGGGCCGGTTCTGCTGTGATCATGCAGAAAAATGATACGAATATGTGGATGACCCAGAAAATCCTGATCGGACAAGGTGATAACGTCCTTGAGCCTATTACCGGCGGACGCGTAAATTGTGAAGGCGGTAATGCCGATATTTACGGATGTGATAATGTAGACCTCGTTTCATTCTTACCCATCAGTGCTATTGGTGGAGACCGTGGGGTTCGCCTGAACGACATGTGGGGCTGGACAGATTCCCAGACCGGCAAGAACTATGCAATTGTAGGCCGTAATGAGGGAACTTCATTTGTTGATGTAACCGATCCATTGAATCCTGTTTATATTGGAAGCCTGCCTTTGACGGAAACGGGTCAGCCAAGTACATGGAGAGATATCAAAGTGTACAAAGACCATGCTTATGTGGTAGCTGATAATGCCCGCGAGCATGGAATGCAGGTACTCGACCTAACCGAACTTCGAAAGTTTGAAGGTGAACCGATCATTTTTGAGGAAACAACACTCTACAAAAATTTCAACAGTGCGCATAACATTGTGATCAATGAGTCTACCGGCTTTGCGTATGCAGTTGGAACCAGCGGCGGGGGACAAACCTGCGGCGGTGGCTTACATATGATCAATATTCAGGATCCTGCCAATCCTACATTTGCAGGATGTTTTGCGGATCCTTCAACCGGCCGCCGTGGAACCGGATATTCTCATGATGCCCAGTGCGTTATTTACGATGGCCCGGATGAAGAGCACCAGGGTAGTGAGATCTGTCTCGGAGCCAACGAAACGGCCGTAAGTATCGCAGATGTGACAGATAAAGACAATCCGGTAGCACTGTCAACCGCTTCTTATCCCGACCATGCTTATGTACACCAGGGATGGCTGACCGAGGATCACCGTTATTTTTTCCAGAATGATGAGCTGGATGAATTGACCGGTAACGTAGATCAGACAAGAACATTGATCTGGGATGTGAGCGATCTGGATGATCCTCAGTTTGTAGGTGAATTCTTTCTCCCGAACCCAGCTTCCGATCATAACCTGTACATCGAGGATAATACGATGTATCAATCCAATTATGTGAGCGGATTACAAGTGATCGATATCTCAAATCCTGAAGATCCTCAGCGTGTAGGGTATTTCGACACACACCCATTTGTGGAAGATGCAGCCGGCTTCTCCGGAACCTGGAGTAACTTCCCATATTTTGATGATATCGTGCTGATGACAAGCTCCAACGAAGGGCTCTTCATTTTGGATACCAATCGCGATTAATAGCTGTTAAAATAATTTCGGCAACTTTGGGTTACTTCACTTGGAGTGGACCCGGAGTTGCCTTTTTTTGTTTTCATTAAATATGAGACCATGATATTTTCTATTTCAAATTTCTTTCGAAACGTAGCAATCATTGTTCTAACCCTTTTTACTGCAACTTCAGCTTTTGCACAGGCCGGGGCCGATACGCAGTATATGTATGTCTGCAACCAGGGGTCTGCCACTGTTTCGGTGATCGATGTTTCCACCAATACGATCACGGACACCGTGGATTTGCAGGAGCTTGGCTTTTCTGCAAATGCAAAGCCACATCATGCTGTTGCTGACAAAGACGGTGAGTTTTGGTACGTCACTTTGATCGGTGAAAACAAGGTTCTGAAATTTGATCGAAATAACGAACTGCAGGGATCGGCTGAATTGGAAGTTCCGGGTTTGATGGCCATGCATCCTGAAAAGGACCTGCTCTATGTAGGTCGTTCAATGAGTGCAGTGAATCCGCCTCAAAGCTTTGGAATAGTAAACCGAACTACTATGGAAGTTTTAGAGGAAGTGGATCTGTTCTTCACACGTCCCCATGCCATAACCACAACCCCAAATGGGGAATGGGCTTATGTGGGAAGTCTTTCCGAAAACCAGATCCTATCTTTGAATACCGAAACAGAAGAAACCAATTTGATCAATGTGCCGGGTAGTCCTCATACCTTTGTAAATTTTGCGGTCACCCCAGATGGAAACAATATGATCGCTACCGGACAAATATCCGGTAAACTGTTGATTTTTGATATTCGTGATCCGCTTTCTCCACAACTTGCAGCAACGCTTGATGTAGGGGCTCAGCCATGGCACCCGGTAATTTCTTCGGATGGAAAGCATGCCTATTTTGCAAATAAGGAAGATCATTCGGTGTCTGTGATCAATTTGGAGGATGGGGCGATAGAGGCTACCATCACGGGAAACGGACTTGCACAGCCTCACGGTGCTGCTCTTTCACAAGATGACAAGTATTTATATATCACCAATAACAACCTGGACGGCACGTATAATCCCGAAGGTTTGAAAGAAACCGGAAACCTGCCGGGAACGGTTGTCGTCATCAATACGGAAACGAATACGATCGAGAAAGTGATTGAAGTAGGCCGGTATCCATCCGGTATCGGAACCAATGCCCGCTAAATTCTATCTGAAAAGATCCATGAAAATGACACGTATTCTATCCTTTATTGCGGTGAGCCTGATGCTGATCTCAGGGTGCCGATCACTTCAACAAACAGATGAAAGCTCAACCTCAGACTTAACGGATTACCAACAAGTGGTTGATCCGTTTCCCGTTTACGATGCATCGGATGAACTGATCACTTTTCCCTTTCTTGGTGGATTTAACGCGCCCCGCCCACAATTCGTGGATATTGATGCTGATGGGGATACGGATCTTTTTGTCCAGGAAAATACAGGCGATCTAAAATACTTTGAGTTTACAGAGCAAGGCTCGGAATTTCCCTTAGAATGGCGGACCAATAAGTATCAGGAACTGGATATCGGGGAATGGTTTCGCTTTGTAGATCTGGATCAGGACGGTGATCTTGATCTGTTGACCGAGCAACCCTACAGCTATATTCGGTATTACCGAAATGAAGGGACCCGGGAAAAAGCTCGGTTTGTACTTGCAGTTGATTCATTGCGAGACGTAACGGGCGAAGCTATTTTTTCTGACCGGCAGAATATCCCCAACGTCACCGATATCGACAATGACGGCCTTCTGGATCTTTTTATCGGACGGTTGGATGGTACATTGACGCGCTATGAATCCATTGGCAGGGATGAACGGGAAATACCGCGTTTCGAATTGGTAACCGAGCGATTTGAAGACATCGAGATCGTAAAACAGTTCGGAACCATGCATGGAGCCAATACCATGGCTTTTATGGACATCGATGCCGATGGGGATCAGGATATCTTCTGGGGTGATTTTTTTGAGCCGAGCATTTTGCTGCTTGAGAACAGGGGGACTCCTTCCAGCCCTGATTTTAAAGGCGAGCCCAGGCCTTTTCCTGCAGATGATCCTGTGCAAACCAGCGGTTATAATGCCCCCTCACTCACTGATTGGGGGAAAGACGGCGATGCAGACCTATTTCTTGGAGTACTTGGCGGTGCATATAATGCCAATCAAACGCTCGCCGAAAATTTTCTCTTTTATGAGCAACAATCTCCCGGACAGTTTCGGCTGCAAACCAAACAATTTCTGAAAACCCTGGATGTAGGAAACGAAAGCATCCCGGCAACCGGTGATATTGACGGCGATGGCGACCTCGATCTGTTGCTTGCAAACAAGATCGACCCCATTAACCGAAATACCTCGATTGTATATGTGTTTGAAAACAGGGGGACTGAAAACACTCCGGAATTCCACCAAAAAAGCACGCTGAATTTGCCGGATGCCTATCACTATGCTCCCGATTTGGCCGATCTGAATGGCGATGGACTCGATGACCTGCTGCTTGGAAGCTGGCGGGGAGGAGTGGCATTTTATCAAAATACCGGCGGTTCTTTTGATCTTGTGGAAGAAAATATCATAGAGCTGCCGCGGGGAAGTAATGCCGTTCCTGAGCTGGTTGACCTGGATGCGGACGGAGATCTCGACGTACTGCTTGGGTCTTCAGGCGGAACTGTTTCATACTTTGAAAACACCGGTTCAGCAAGCGATCCTGAGTTTCAGCTGGTGGAAGATGCTTTTCCGAATGTAGAAGTAGGTCACCGCAGCAACCCCGCATTTTTTGATGTGGATGGAGACGGCGATCTCGATCTGTTTCTCGGTTCCAAAGTGGATGGGATCGTTTTTTTCAGGAATATTGGATCTCCCAAAAAAGCAGCATTCAAGATGGAAACCGAGCTCCCGATCTCCGTAGAAGCCACCCAATTCAGCGCCCCTCATTTTGCCGATCTGGATGGAGATGGAATACCGGAGTTTTTATCAGGAAACAGAGAAGGTGGTTTGATCTATTTCCGCCCGTAAGTTGAATTTCTTTCACAGAACATTTTGCGGTTCTAATTACCGTTGGAAATGTTGTTCAGAACGTCCTTTTAGGATGGGTTTGAAGAGTTATGGTTGAGCTTCGGTGACTGCGATAAATAGAGGTTCACAAAATAGTATTCGCAACCCAAAAATAGACCGAAACGCTCAACACATCCTGAATGATGGTGGCTACAGGCCCGCTGGCGTTGGCCGGGTCAAATTTTAACCGGTCAAAAATAAAGGGTACAAACAGGCCGCTGAAAAGGGAAGTCATAATAGCTAAGAACAACGCCAAACTGATCACCATGCTGATTTCCGGTTGATCATAAAGTAACAGGCTGATGACATAGAGCAATCCGCTGATCAGAATTGCGAGGATGAGTACGATGGTGAATTGCCGCCTCAGATATTTTATGAAATTCAAAGTAGGATCAACGGCAAGATCCCGAATGATAAAAGCTTCAATTTGAGTACCGATGGCATCGGCCATATACACGATGAGCGGGATGAAAGACGCCAGGATGATCTGTTTTGAAAGCACATCTTCAAATTGACTGACGATGCCTGCTGACAGCAGTCCGCCAAAAAGCCCAAGGATAAGCCACGGTGTTCGGTGCTTCAGAATGGTTGTGAAAGGCAGCTTTAGGATGTCATCGTAGGTAGCGGTGTGGGTCACACCACCCAGCCGAAAAAGATCTTCTGTGGATTCATGGTGCAAAGCCCTTAAAATGGCCTTGCTTGGGAATTCTCCTAAAAATTTATGCTCATGGTCGACCACCGGAATCGCTCGTAAATTATGTTTAAGCGCAAGATGAACCACCCGTTCCTGCGTGGTATACGGATGCGCCACGATCAGTTTCTTAGGGGAGAGATGAATGAGTTTGGTGTCGTTTGCAGAATGAAGGATCTGACGTATAGAAATGACGCCTTTGAGTGTTTTCTCTTCATCCAAAAGATAGATATAGTTGAACGTATCGAAATCATAATGGATGGTGAGCAAAAATTCCCTGAATTCCCTGACGGTTTTGTTCTCGCCCATGGTGGGGACGTTTGTAAGCATGATGGCCCCGGCGGTTTTGGGAGGATATCGCTTATTTTGAGGTGAATCTTTCATCGTACGAGCAACATCAATGCTTTGACCCGCTTCTCGTCTACATCTTCAAGACCATAAAATTTTATATGACGCATGATCTTACCTTTCCCCTCAAAATTCTTTAGATCATTCTCGGTAAGCCCTGCAACGGTGAACCCCATATTTACATGATCTCTAAGCCCCACTAAGTAAAAATTATCTTCATACCAGGGAACTCCATTCTTGAAGGACTCTTCCATATCCGGAAAGGTTGTAAAAATGATGGTCCTCAGCTTCTCACAAATTTCTTTTTGAGGGGAAGGAAGTCGACTCAGGTAGTCTTTAACTTTAGGATGGATGGACATCTTGACAGAGGATAAATAAAACCTGAATCTAAATTATCAGAAATAAAAAGCATTGTATGTAGGGAATTCACTTTAATTCAAAACTTTAGCTCATTACCTGCCGCATTTTAGCAATCATCATGGAGTGGTTGTTTATAATACAGGCAAGACAATCTTGCTCACTGCTCACTGCTCACTGCTCACTGACAGAAGCTTGCCTTCTTCCCAACCAATACAACCCGGTGCCGATAGCGATGAACAAGGCCGTCAGCCAGATGGAATTAAAGCTGACTTGCAGCATCAGCCATAAACAAGCAAGGATACCGAGAATGGGGATCAGGTAACCCCCTTTTAGGATGAAACGGGATTTTTGCTGAGCGAATTTTGGTCGAAGCACCGGAACGGCTCCACAAGTGATAATGAAAAGGAAGAGACGAGAGAGGACCGTCATAGCTGCCAGTGCGGTAAATGATCCTAAAGCGGCTCCAATAAAAGCAAAAACTCCGAAGAAGATCACGGAATTTGCAGGGGTCATAAACCTGGGATGAACCTTGCCAAACCATTTCGGCAAAGAATGCTCTAATGCCAAAGCGTATGTAAGCCGCGGAGTAGAAAAGATAGTACTTACCAGGTTTCCGGTTACCGAGGTGACTACACCAATCATCAAAATGATGGCGCCGGCTGTTCCGAATAATGCGCCTGAAGCATCCAAAAGAGGGGATTCGGAGGAAGCGAGATCAGGAACTGCAGATTGAGTGACGAGCTGAATGAACATATAAAGAATCACCACGGATCCCAACCCCAAAAGTAAAGCCAGAGGCATATCCCGTTCCGGTTTTTTGGCTTCTCCGGCCGGAACCACAGCTCCTTCAAATCCTACAAAAGCATAGATAAGCAGAAGGGCAGCGGCACCCAAATCACTTATGGGGGGAACCGGATTTTCGAAAGCAGGAACGACTTCGGATCCAAGTAACACCAATCCGCCAAACACCAGAAAGATCAGTACCGAAAATTTGAGTACGGTAAAAACCGCAAGTGACCGAATGGATTCAACGGATCCCAAAACATTTATGAGCGTAAGTCCGCCTATGATGATTCCGAGTGCTATCAAACGACCAATTCCTTCTGCCGCCGGTTCAAAAAAGTAGCCGATGCTGTCGGTTAGTAAGACGGAATTGGCGGCGAAGGAGATCATCCGCGCTACATAGAATAGCCATCCTGCTTGAAAGCCGATAAATGGGCCAAAAGCAGCCGTTCCGTATTTTACAGGACCGCCTGTGCCCTTGAAGTAACTGCCTAGCTCTGCGAAACTCAGGATAACAGGAAGCATCAGCAGTGCACAGATCACATAAATCCAAATGCTGTATTCGCCGGCAAGAGCAAAAGCGCCGCTGGGCAGCCCAAAGATCCCGGCTCCCACAAAGCCATTGATGACCAACAGCCATATGCCCCATACGCCCAACTTTCGGGGCAGCTGTTCTTCATTTTCAGATCGGGATGCAGTGCTTTCACTCATAGCCAAAGGTATAGAATGCTTTTTAGATTTGTAGAATGGTTTTTAGGCTGACTTCCATTCCTGAAATTCCAAAAACTTAGAGCTTTTCTATTTTGATGACTGTTTTGTAAGCGGATAACTTAGTTATTATAGTAGCTGATCCTGTTGATCTTCTCCTGCATCTGTTGAACCCTTTTTTGTAAATGTTGCTTTTACTCTCTTTGAAACCAGCATATATGGTATCCAGATTATTCCGGCAAAAAATGACTGTGAAATTTCTGTAGATGTTTCGGTATCAAATATTTGTATACCGGGAATCACCAAACTAACAAGCCATGCATCGAATGGAATAAAAACCAAGGAAGCCAGCAGAATCAGTATGTATAGTTTGGGGAAAAAGTAATGCTTTGAAAAATAGAGGTAGATCAGGTAAACCGAGGCAAAGAGCAACACAACGTTAAATACTATTTCCAGGATCAAAACGGAACTGAAATAGGGGGCGTAAAACTCAGAGCTTTCGCTTGTTAAAGCTTGCCAGGTTCCATCCCTAAATAATGAAAGATAACCGGGTGAAAGTTCAATAAGCATCCGAAATGGAGCGATCAGTACTCCTAAACCCACCAAGACAAGCCATCCGTTAAGCCCTTTTAATTCTTCATTTTCATTCATGGGAGCCCCGTTTATTTCAGGAATATCTATACATAAGATCAGTGATAGAATTAGCGAAATTAATTCTTTAGAAGCAATAGAAAAGATTCATGCAAACTGCTCTGTTAAACACCGAACAGATGATCTGGTTATAACAGGTCTTTTTATTTGTGATCTTTTTGCATGTTTTCCAGTTGAGAGAGCATTGCAAGAGCTTTTTGTCTGGAAGGTGGGGACAGTAAATTGCCTGATATAAAAGTGTCTACCTCAGGATATCCTGATCGGTTTAAGATATTTGCCGCATTGGAAAGGTCATAATTTGTATGCTTGAATTCGATCCTATCCCCAAGAATAAGCCATTCAGCTCCGGTACCACCAAAGGGCATTCCCACACTTCCTGCATTTACCACTCGTATACCATTGACTTCCAGGTCGAATTGCATGTGTGTATGGCCACAAACTACCAAAGGAGTGTCGATCCCTTCAAAAATATCTGCCAAAATTTCGTATGGTGTTTGCTGGGTGAAAACCCGGATATCGCTGTGCGGTGTAGCGTGACAAAAGCAAACACTGTCAAACACATCCGATTTCAGCTCCAGGGTTGCCGGCCAATCTGCAATGAACTGTTTCTGATTCTTACTCATAACTTTTGTTGTCCATCGTGTTACTTCATCAGCTTTAGCCGAAATCCCACCTGGAGCCTTACCGTTAATGCAACGTAAAAACTCTGATTCAGAATTGCCCCGGATGAAATGAACAGGAAGGTCCAGAGTTTGTAATAAAGTTAAGGATTCTGATGGCATCGGTCCGGCGATCACATCACCGCCAACAACAATGATATCAACCTTCTCTGCTTGAACCTCATCAAGCACTGCTTCAAGAGCAGGAAGGTTTCCGTGGATATCATAAATTGCAGCTATGCGCATGTTTAGATCTTTTTACTTCTAAAATAGCTAAAGTTTTTCAGGCCATTTTTTGATCTGAAGATAATTTTGGAATCAGAGTTTACGATCAGGAGAATATTACTATTGATTTGTGATGCCTTTATGGTCATAACTTATGGCTCTTTTCATGATCCATGAATTTTCTGTCTTTTGCCAAATTGTGGAGAATTTCGCCTCTTCCACTTTTTTTCCAGCCACATAAAATGCATGCTTACCGGTTTGCAAGGCGCCGTAATTACCCAGTTTGTGAACTTCAGAGGAAATGAGCTGTCGGGTAACAGTAAAGGGTTTGGAGCATCGATCTTTAAAGGCCATAATTTCTTTGTCAATTGAAGTGTTCAACCCTGACCGGTCATCGTAAAACTCAAGATCTTTACTAACGATTTGTTTGAACAGCGGCAGGTCACAGGTGTTGAAGGCAACGTCAAAAAGAAGGCTGTCCATTTTCATGATCTCAGTTTGTAAAAAATTCATATCGGGTGGGTTATTACTTTCCTGTCCCCAACAATCAGCAGAAAAAATAAGAACAAGAGCCAGTATAGATAGGATTTCTCGCATGTTTGAATTCGGTTTGGTGATGTTGAATGGCCAAACCTACGCCGGCGCAGGGTATTAGTTTCACGGAGAGTATTTAATGGAATATCAGGGGTTTTAGTCAGGAATTTTTGCGATCCTGCTACTAGGATCATGTACTGCTGACAGGAGTCAAACTCATTATTATCAAGTTTAGGGGTAGAAAAAGAGAAGAGGCTCAATTTACTAGACTTTAGACCATGCAATCGATCCCATCTAACACCATATGGATCAGCAGGCCTAAGCCGATCAGGTGAAGGATCCGGGAAGCAGGAGAGAGGTTGGGGCGACCGGTTCTCCACCGGTTGATCAAAGGCACGGCAAAAAGAAGAACATAAAAGAGCATTGCAGGAAGGGTATGAAGCGGATGAAAACCGATCGAACAGCGGGCCGGATCGTAGATCGGGTTTGCCAGCAGGTGATCCAGGTCCACCAGCATGGTTGCGATTAGAACGAATGTGGCATATCGCCAACGACTCCGATAAAACAGGAGTGCGACCAACACCGGGATAACGAAGTGTAAAAGGAGATGGAGCATAGCGAAATTAAATAGACACTGTGGGCAGGTTTTGGGATTATGTTTTTGCTTACTCTAATCTAACTAAACCGTCAGATTTCATCGTGACTATTTCATTTCATTATAGGACTTAAAAGACTTTTTGTTTTCTTCAACTGCTGGTTTTAAAGAAACAGGATGGCCTGTTCGTTCTTCTAAAATTTCTTCGGCAGTTGCTATTTCTTCAGAGCTGTAATGACTGGGATTTTGAAGTACATGACGTAATTGTTCATCATTTTTTTCTTTCATGTTCTTCTTTAAAAATCCGTTGGGCATATCGATTTGTTTAGTTGTACTAACGACCTACCACATAACCGGCGCAGGGATTATGATTTGTTAAAAGGCTACACGAGTACTCGGGAGCAAGAAATTTAACCAAAGCCGCGTCTGCGTCCGCCGTTAATACGGTTGTTAGGTGTACTTTCATATGCTTTCACTGAGAGATAAATTTTCAGCCAGTTTAGTTAAAAAGCTATCTATCATCTCAATACACTCAGTGATGAAATTCTTTGAAAGCTTGATTTGCCCAGAATCATGTCTTTCTAAGGAATTTTTTCTATCTATGTATCTCTCAATTTTTTTTGAGTTTATATAGCCTCCTGAATGAGCTATACAATTTCGAATTCTGTTGTAGTTTTTTATTTCTCCCCATTCTTTTGATTGATCTGGAAATTCGAAATCCAAATGAGATTTAATAAACTCTTGACATAGAGTAATACCTGAATCCTTCATCGCTTCTAATTCTGCTTCTTTATCATATTCTTTTGCAAGTACTTTTATTGTATTTGTTAACTCATTTTCAAAAAAATAGTATGCAGTCGAGAATATTGATGACCAAATGGTATATTCAAAAACTAAATTCATGTCATCAATTTCAGAGTCAAATAATAAATTAAATGCTTCTTCTGTTTTTGATGGATTATCACTATTCTCAATTTTTGGAACAAAGAGATGATTCCAATGGCTATCCATTTTAGACAAAATAAGTGCTTCTATTATTTCGGTTAATCGTATTAGATTAATCAATCGAATTTTAAAATATTGATACCTAACAACTAAGGTAACATCAGTAATTTTTTTCATTAAATATATCAGCGGTTAATCCTGTTACTACTACGGTAATCCAGTAATTACTTTCGATTCCTTTGGTTCTTTAACTAGTTCAATTTTAGCCATTCGGTGAGGAGCAAAACATCTGTTTTCTTCAGTCAAATAATCATAGCATTCTAAAACTTTTACTCCATGAAATGTTGTATATCCGATTGGTTCAAGTGTTCGTAAACTTTTTCCACCAGTCCTTTTAGTGTAGTGACAATGTATCATCAACTTTCTTTCTAACGCTTCTTTTATGTAATCTGCGGGAAGGCGAGGGCCCGGAAGAGATTCTTTCAGCTCTATTTTGTACATGTTTTTCAGTTTAAAGTCTCTTGATGTATTACTGAGATAACAGAACCCTGCAAAATACATCCCGTCCTCTTTCGAAATTAATTTTTCAGCTTGAACTAAATGCTTATCCCGAACCCCTTCGAATCGTCGATATTTGAAGGAAATGTAAAGAGACTCTTTTTTAGATTTCTCAATTTTATCGATCAGAGCTGAATAATGATTACTTTGATTGGAAGGAGAGGATTTTTCTTGAAAATCTTGGCTAATATTGAAGGGATGCTCTTTCTGGTGACATTTTAAACAGAGGACTTCTAAGTTTTCAGCTTTGTGATTACCACCATGTGATACTGGTATTATATGATGAACCTGTAAGGGATTACCTTGAGTTGCAGATTTGCCACAGTTCATACAGTTTTTTTGATGCTGGCGTAATTCAAATGATCTGTTACCCCAATCAGGCGGTTTTGTTAACCAATAATCATAAACTTTTCGTAATTCTCTTTGACGATCTATCAAAATCTGTTGTTTATCTTCTTTCCATGATGATATTTGTTTTGTCCAGTATTCCGCTCGTTCTTCCAAATCTTCGACTGAATCAGGTACTACGTTAAATAATTTTTGAAAGAAACTTCTTTGATCAAATGCTTGTCTTATTTCTGAACTTATGCTGGATAAAGCGTTTTGAGCATTCTTTATTTTTTCATCGAAAGAAGTATTCTTGCTTTCAAGTTTATCAAGACATTCTTGATGATATCTCATCCCATTTTGAAGCAGATTGCTTTCAATACAAGTTTTGCCACAAATAAAACAAAGGTCTTTCTCTTCTTGATTTATTACAATGTTTTCGTATCCACATTCCGGACAAACAACCTTCAATTTTTTTTGAGGTGGGTTCTTAATCCTCAATTTTCGACCACAGTTGCAGGTAATAATCATCTTACTTTTTCAAGTTTCATTGAAATAGAGGAATATTATTTAAAGATACAAATTCGAAAAACACCCCAACTGCATCCGCTGTGAAATGCTCTGTTTGGTACATATAAATAGTTATTTGTCAGATCTCAAAGCGCTTATTTCTGTTCCTGTGAGGCAATCTTCAATAAACATATATTTATGAATTGGACCAAGAGCTCCAACTTTTTTTCTTTTATCAAAAAGTAAAAGTCTCCATAGAACATCTTCTCCAAAGTCTATATACACCCGTGCATTGGAATCAATCCAATTATGAAAGATTTTACTACGTCCATACCAATTTATTTTATAAACAAGAGGCTTATCTTGAATTGGTTTACTACTTATACTAATATTGAAATAGGGTTTATTATCTATTCCATCAACAATCCAAATTAAATTGTCGTAAAATTTCTCTCTAGCTATTCTTTCTTCAAATTTTAAAGGTGAATGCTGAAATTCTAAAATTAAGCCAAAAGGATTTTTAACATCCGCAATATGTTTCTCGCCACTTTGTTCATCTATGTGGGTGACTTCTTGCCATTCTTTTGGGAAATTATTTTTCCAGTTTCTATGCCAATCAGTCTCAGATTCCCACCAAGGATCACAGGGTGGTTGACCTTTATGTGCCCAATGCCAGATTTTAATTTTGCCGCACTTTGGGATCATTTCAGATTCACAATTAGGACAAATCCCTTTTAATTCTGGTTTCGCTTCTCGTTTTTCTCCATTAACTAGAGCAAATCTCATTTAATTAAGATAAATGGTTAGAGGTAAGCCTAACACAATATTATACGAACAAGCATATTGTTATCAGGCGTCGGATAAAATCCGAAAACTTTTCTTTAATACATTTATTCGATGATTTTGGGATGTTATCCGTCTTGTTAGACGTATAATGTCGCCGGATAAGATCCGTATTAATCTCTCCTAAAATAGCATATCCCAAAGCAAAGTCAATTCAGGATCTTAGGGCGAAGAGCAGAGCAGATTAGATAGTGCAGCGGGAGCCGGTCACTCTACCATGATGTCACCATAAGAGATCATTTGCCCGCGGGCATCGAAGACGAATACGCGGTTCAGTCCACGGGCGCCTTCGGGATTGCCAAATTGGGCAAATTCAAGGGGATTGATCTGGAAGGTGGTCAGCCCGGGATCGAGGGCTCCAAAATCCTGGTACAAACTGCGAAAGGTATTATCGGGAAAGCGGGTCATCACTTCCAGGCCTGTTACCGATTGCACGCCGGTGACTTCCACTTCAAACTGCACGGCCTGACTGGTGGTAGCCGGATTTGGATATACGGGCACAATTTCGATGAGTCCCTGGAACAGGGGAGAGGTGCGCCAGTCATCGGGATCGGCTTCAACTACCTGTCCCTGATTGGTGGTTTCGGTGAAACCGGAGGGAAGTCCGTAGGCTTGTTGCTCAAACTCACGCTGATCGTCGTTGCGGGTACAGCTTCCAAAAAGCAACAACATCAATAAAACAGAGAAAGGGGTAAAAAACTTTGACATAAAAGGCACGAATCAGGTATTCAAATCGTTCGAATTTCGGGAAACAAACCGTATCTTCAATCAGAATAATACAAAACATTCATCAGAATATTACGATGCTTCACATAGTTGGAATTAAAAATTGTAACAAGATCCGGGATACCAAAAAGTGGATGGAGGAACACGGCGTGGATCACGAATTCATTGATGTAAAGAAAGATCCGCTGACCCTGGAAGAACTGAAGGAACTGGAGTTCAAAGTAGGACTGGATGTGCTGGTGAACAAACGCGGACGAAAATGGCGTGATCTCGGCCTGGCCGATAAAGACCTTTCGGATGAAGAGTTGTTCGATCAGCTGTTGGAGCATCAGGTGATGATCAAACGTCCGGTGTTACTGAAGGATGAATCAGTATTGGTGGGCTATGATGAGGATTCTTTTGAAGCCTTTGTAGCCGAACCTGACGAGGACGAATAACCGGTTCTATGATCTCTTTTTCATGAAATATATCACACTCATCGCCTGGCTTCTGTTGCCTGTACTGGCTGCCGGGCAGCATACTTTTTCTTCCGATGATCCGGAACCTCCTACGATGGAAGAACTCTTTTCCGTTAAAGAAACCTTCCGTTATGAAGTTAAATATGGGTTCCTGAAGCTGGGTTGGGTGAATGTGCGGTTGCTGAGCGATTCGCTGTATCAGGATCAGGAGCGCAAACATATTCTTACCGAGATCGAAGCCAACTCTTCCATTCCGTTTGTGGGTAAAGAACTGGATCGTTTCCACAGTTTGTTTTACGTGAATGAGGAAGGACTTCCCGTTGAGGTGAAATACTGGAAAGACAACATCGACGAGAATGAATACCGGGAGATCGAATATTGGTTCGATCGTGACCTTGGGCAGGTGTATTACAAGGAGGAAGACGATACCCGCGATACCCTGGCCCTGGAAGATCCGGCCACCTCGGGCCACCTGATCTTTTATTTTTCGCGGCTATTTGCGGGAAGTGAGGAGGATTTCAAGTTGCCGGTGTATGTTACCAAGAAAAAGGGCTACATCTACGGAAAGAATTCTCTGAAGAAAGAAGAAAGAAATTACGCTCCATTCGATGGCCCGGTGATGGCATACAAGATGAAAGGAAGTACCGAGAACATTGAAGGGCCGTTTGGCTTTTCCGGAAACTTTCGGGCCTGGTTCCTGGATGATGACCTGCGGGTTCCCCTGGAAGCCCGGGTGAAAGTATTATGGGGTAATGTAATCGTACGAATGATAGAATACACACGAGAAGAACTATGAAGAAGATCCTGATCAAAAAACTGGAACATGCCAAAGATCTTCCGCTGCCTAATTATGAGTCGGTTGCTGCGGCAGGAATGGACCTGCGGGCTGCCAATGTGGAGCCGGTGGTCATAAAACCGGGCGAACGTACAATGATCCCAACCGGGTTGCAGATGTCGCTGCCGGAAGGGTATGAGGCTCAAATTCGCCCCCGAAGCGGGCTGGCGATCAAGAATGGGATCACGATGCTGAATACGCCCGGAACCATTGATGCCGACTATCGCGGAGAGGTGAAAGTGATCGCGATCAATCACTCCAAAGAATCGTTTACCGTTCATCATGGCGACCGAATTGCTCAAATGGTGATCGCACCTGTCGTTCAGTTTCCCGTGGTGGAAGTGGATGAACTCGATGAAACGGAGCGCAGCGATGGCGGCTTTGGCAGCACCGGAGTGAAGTGAACATCCAACACCGTACAAGGAATAACCAACTTTGAACTTTTTTACGAAGCTGAAGGCTGAGCGCTGACGGCTGAAAGCTATGTCTGACAATCTTCGTCCGTACTTTAAACTCATCAGAGAAAACCACGATTTTCGGCGGCTTTGGATTGCTCAGTCCATTTCGAATTTTGGGGATTGGTTCGGCCTGTTAGCGCTCTATGCGATCATTGGAAGGTATTCGGACTCCGAATTTTTGCTGGGGTTGATCATCGTGGTCAAGATGCTGAGCCTGGCATTCTTTTCACCCATCGCAGGATATTTTGCAGATCGTTTTAATCGTCGCCGGTTGATGATCTTGTGCGATCTGTTACGTGCCGTTGCTGTGTTGGGGATCATCCTGGTGCAATCCGAAACTATGCTGTGGCTGGCTTATGTGCTTACGGCCGTGCAAATGATGCTTTCTGCCGTGTTTGAGCCGGCCAAGACTTCGTCTATCCCCAATGTGACGTCCGAAGAAAACCTCACGAATGCCAATATCATCTCAACGGCTACGTGGAGTATCATCTTTACCACGGGCATGGCGATCGGAGGGTTTGCTACCGAGTGGCTGGGAACCGATATGGTATTAGCTTTGGATGCACTGACGTATGTGATCTCGGCATGGTTTGTATTCCGTGCAGTGATCCCTCAAAAACGCCTTTCTGAAGAAGAATTATACCGTACCCGAAACCCGTTCAAAGGGATTAAAGAAGGGTTGAGTTATTTGTTCAGGAACCGTCATATTCTACGACCTTCACTGGCAAAAGGGGTTTCCACGGCTTTCCTGGGCGGACTTGTATATTTATTGATCATCGTCAGTGAGGAAGTTTTGATGATGGGAAGCATCGGGTTGGGACTGCTTTATGCCGCCCGCGGTTTTGGAACGGGAATCGGGCCGGTGATCGGCCGCCGGATATTTCAGGATGAAAAAGATTGGGTCTTGCTCATGGGGTTGGCCATCACTTTTTGCGGATCGATGTACATGATCGTGGGATTGGTAAACAGCCTTTCCCTGATGTTGATCTTCGTGTTGCTGGCTCATGCAGCTTCCGGTGCTAACTGGGTCAGCAGTACAGTGTTACTGCAAAAACGGACACGAGATACCTTCCGTGGACGGATCTTTAGTACCGAATGGTTGCTGTTCACCATCGGAAATTCTATTTCAACCATCATTGCTTCGCTGGTACTGGAAGCAAAGATCATGGACGTAAAGTCACTTATTCTGGTTTATGGAGGCTTAATGGCCCTGGCCGGTATCATCTGGAGTTTCACCATTACTCAGAATGAAAAGGAATATCAGATGACACTGCATGGCTCAGATGCTTAGTGAATGCGATTGTGCTGGCAGACCTGTCAGGTTTCGTCTCGTATTTTTACTTCGACTTTGAAAGAACGTAGCCTCATCAAACAAGACAAGATCCCCAAAAACAGAATGAAACATCTAATTCCTGTCCGGTATCATTTTCGAGAAACAACTCGTACTTTTTGTCGTTAAATACGGTGTCATCAAATTCAAACTTTACAAAACTACGCATATGAAACGTCTACTTGGTACAGCATTTCTTTTAATAGCATCTTTTTGGGGCTCTGTTGCTTATGCACAATTTGAAGGCCAGATCTCTATGAATTTATATAGTGAAGAGAATGGCAATACGGAAGTTAATAAGCTAAACCTCTATGCTACTTCAACCCGTATTATGATTCAGGGTGATGAGGATGTCAGCTTCATGGAAGGCATGAGCTCTGACGGGTTCCTGATCCGCAACGATATGAAAGATTTTGTGATCCTGACCGGCGAAAAACAGGCTCTTCAAGTGACCAAAACTGAAATTGAAGGCTTAGTGGATATGCTGTCAAGCTGGAGTGGAGAGGAAGAATCAGATACTCCATCAACTCCTGAAGTAGATTATGAATTTTCAGACCGAACCCAAAAACTTCTGGGACTTGAAACAGCCGAGCTTATTGTTAAGGATGGTGAAAACCCAAACAAGCATTTATCCATCTGGCTTACTCCGGATGTGGATATTAATTGGGGTATGCTGGGAGAACGCTGGAATAATATGCCGGAAGATATTGACCGTGAACTCAATGGCGTAGTTCAGGACATCATATTTAAGGGAAAGAATTTTCCGTTGATGATCGAAGCCGTTGAAGAAGGAGAGCGAACGGTACTGATGGAAGTAACCGATGTAAATCGCTCCAGTATTGCCAAAGCGATGGTTGAAGTTCCTTCAGGCACCACATTGATGAGCTTCAAAGACTTCATGTTTAATATGATGATGCAACAGTAGGTTTTAGTTGTCTCCGTAAATAGAAAAGCCGCTTCCATTCAAGGAAACGGCTTTTTTTATTAGAGATATATGATTCTTCTTTACTTGATGAGTGTCATTCTCTTCGTCATCGTTTGATTTTGAGCTTTCAGTCGATAAATGTAAATACCGGATGAAAGAGCACTTGCATCAAAACTGACCGTATGATTTCCGGCGCTGAAGCGGCTATTCACAACGGTAGCAACTTGTTGTCCCAATAGGTTATACACCGTTAGCGTCGTTTCACCTCCCTCAGATAAACTAAAGCTGATATTTGTCGTTGGGTTGAAAGGGTTCGGATAGTTTTGCTCCAATCCAAATTTTGTCGGATTGTTTAAACGCTCTTCATTTGAAGTCAGCATTCCCCTTTCCAGGTTAGCGACGTTGGTTTCACTGATCGCTTCATCGCTGCCGTCAGATGCAATAACACGATGATAAACGGTTGCGGTTGAACCTACTTCAACGCCGAGTTCATTCAGTAATCCATCAAGAGTAGCAAAGTCGGTTTGAAATGAAGTTTCCGCACCAACATTTGCATTTACAACCACATTCTCAAATTCAGCATCGGTGGATAATTGCCAAATGTAGCTAATTTCATTGGAATTGGTATCGGTTGCGGCCTCCCAGGTTGCTTCAAAAGTGGTAGTGGCAGCTCCTTCTAATGAAAGTGTGGCATCGTCAGCGGGAGAAGTTAGCACAGGAGCTGAGGGAGCAAAGTTGGATGCAAAGAGAACTTGTCCTCTCAATTCACCGCTTTGGAAATCAGCGCTGTGAATGTTCACATACATTTGCTCATCAAACAAAGCAGTTGCCTGCTCAGTGGTAAGTGCGAACATATTCTCAGAGCTTGCAAAAGCACCGGTCGTATCATTTTCACCAACACTTATATTAATTGGGATGGCTACATCACCATTTGTACTGACTCCGCCAATATGTAGGTGACCACCACCGGCAATATCAGTAGCTA
This sequence comes from Gracilimonas tropica DSM 19535, assembly GCF_000375425.1. Taxonomy (GTDB): domain Bacteria; phylum Bacteroidota; class Rhodothermia; order Balneolales; family Balneolaceae; genus Gracilimonas; species Gracilimonas tropica. The sequence goes on from NZ_AQXG01000001.1 coordinate 425,413, forward strand.
ATGCCGAGCTCAGTCCTTCGAAACCACCGCTAAGGATAATATTACCATTGCTCTTGTATTCTATAGAAGCCGCACCAAATGCAGAACTCATGATCGGTTGAATTTCATGCCATCCGGAAAGATTGGTATGGAAATATGCGGTTGCATCACCTAATACTTGTCCCCGGATTTCTCCGCTTCCAATGTCAACGCTGTGTACATTCACATACATATTTCGTGCAAAAAGTGCCGTTTTCTGTTCCGCTGAAAGGGTATACATATTATTCTCTGATGAATATGTACCTGCCATCATGTTTGTTTCGAGATCTGCGTTGAGCACGACTTCCACACCTCCATTTTGTCCGGCATTGGCCATATGAAGATGGGAACCGACTTCTGTATTGAAAGCTGATTCCAGACCTGAAAAAGACCCTGAAACAGTTAGAGTATCTTCCTGTACTTCAAGTACTACTCCGCCACTTGCAGCGGTAGCAACGCTGGGCTGCTCCGCACTTCCGGAAAGTTGAGCGAAGAAGGTAGTGGAATTAGCAGGTACCACTTGTCCGCGAAGTTCTCCTCCTGCGTAAGCCTTGGTATGGATATTGGCATATACCATGCGATTCATCAATGCCGTTTTTTGTTCTGCAGTCAGTTCGAAAGCATTATCGGAGGCATAATAGACACCGGATAAAAGATCTTCTGATAGAGTTGCATTCAATGAAATGGCTACAGCACCGTTAGATCCCGCAGAACCAATGTGTAAGTGTGAACCACCGGCTATGGCGGCATCAAATTCATCGGTGAGCTGTGTAAAGCTACCCGATACAAATAAGGAGTCGCCACGAAGTTCATACACCAATGAGCCATTGGCCATGGTTTTAGCAGAAGGAACTTCAAATGCTCCCGACAAATTGGATCTCATATAAGTGTCGGATTCGGGGAGCAGCTGTCCTCTTAATTCTCCTCCGGCATAATTTTCGGAATGAATGTTTATGTAAACCCCTCTCATCATCAAAGTATCAACTTGTCCTGATGACAGGGTAAAGGTATTATTGGCCGCTTCAAAAGTACCGGCAGTACTTCCATTTGCGGTTACCGTAAGGGGAAATATGACAGCTCCGTTTTCACCGGCCATTCCGGTATGTAAATGCGCTCCACCGGCAATGTCAGTAGCCAAAGGGCTGCTTAAACTTTCAAAAGATCCCTCAACGGTCAGTTCATTTCCATCAAGAGTAGCCATGACCGAGCCGTTGGCCATAGAAGTAATAGCGGGGACTTCATTGCTCCCGCTTAGTTGTGCTTCAAAAACAGTTTGAGCATGCAACTGGGAATTGAGACCCAATATGAACAGGCCAAACATAAGTACGATATATGGTAACTTATTTAAAGACTTCATAATTATTCGTTTGTGTTAATATTTATTCGATCCCATTTGGGACTATTTTATTAACACTACGAAGAAAAAAGCCGGGCAGATTGGTTTAACAAAAAAAGCCTCCGTTTAGGAGGCTTTTAAGTAATTATAATTACTGAAAATCGGATCACATATTACCCAACAGATACATATCACCGGTTGGCTGGGGCATTCCACCTTTAGGCTCCATGGTGATAGCAAAAGCACCATCGGTAGCACCCGACCTGAGTTGGTCGATCTTAAAGAAATTATCTCGCTGAGGGTCATCTACCGAGAAAACACCGGCACTTATTGGCTGACCGTTCACGATAAACCAAAGCTGATAGTCTTTATCGGTAGGCACGGATGGGATATTAGCCACCTGAAGTAAAGCCCGTCCGCCTTCTTTGTCCCATACCACCTTACCGTAACCATTGGGACTCATGTCTTCCGTTCCGGCCATCATCACGAGGTCCACTTCGCGTGCTTCCAGAATGGTGAGCAGCTCTTCTTTTCGCTCTACTTCACTCTCTAATCGCTCTATAGTAGCTTGCTGCTGAGCTATGGTCTCTGTTTTATTTTGAACCTCTTGAGAAAGGTTTTGTGAATAGAAGAACAGGCCGGCAGAGATCAGTATAAATATCACTGAAGCTGCAGCAGCAAATCGATACCATGTCATTTGATAAACCTTGGCAGGTGGTTGTTCCTCAGAAAGAGAGTTTAACAAATTCTCCTTGAAAGAAGGAGAAGGGGAATCGCCTTTTGATAAAGTAGCCATTTCCGCTGCAGATGCTTTAAAGTCATCCAGCAACTCCAGCTGCTGCTCAGTTGCGTTTGCCAACATTTGCTGAAATTCACGTTCTTCCTCCGCACTCAAAGCATTGAGAACATGTCCCGCACAAAGCTCTTCAAATTTTTTATTGTCCTTATTCATTTTTCTATTTCTTTACCTAAAATCTCTCTTAGTTTCATCATGCCATCACGCATTCTTGTTTTAACCGTGCCAAGAGGAATATCAAATTCTTCGGATATTTCACTCTGTGACATTCCATTAAAATAAGCAACTTGCAACACCTTCCGTTGTTTTTCAGATATCTGAGCCAACGCTGCATGTACTTTTTTTGCCCGGTCCTTCAAGATCGTATTTTCCAGTGGATCGGTTTCCTCGGAATACAATGGGTGATGTACGTCTTCATCATTCAGACTGACCGCTTGCTTTTTCTGTTCTTTGTAGACTTTGGAACGCAGCCGGTCTATAGATTTATTTCGTGCCATTGAAACGATCCATGTATAAACGGTTCCGCGTTCTGTGTCAAACTGCTCTGCCTTTTCCCAGATATTGGTAAAAACTTCTTGCAGAATATCTTCAGCCTCCTCTCTTTTCTTAAGGATGGACAGGATCAAACCAAAAAGTAAACGATGATAATGATCGTATAACTCTGAGATCGCTTCTTTGTCCCGGGTTTTGATCCGGTGCATAAGCTCACGATCTCTGTTCTCATCCTTTGTAAGAAACTTACCTATCGTTGATAAAAGGAAAAACAGCATAAATCTGATATGATTAATTACGCAACGAAACTAATACTGGATTGGTCTTCGCGTAAATTGATGATAAAGAAAAGAAAATGAATGGGATTAACCCAACAATTTCTTCATTTGTTCCAGCTCTGTAACGGGATGTTCGCACGTAAAGTTCTCACATACATATAAGGTTGGCTTGTTTCCTTTTCGGGATTGAGCTGCCGTGTAAGCCGATACTGTGTTTAGGAGCACCTTATTTTCTTTGGAAATAATATGAAAAACATGAAAGGGCAGAAATTGATCCCGTAAAATGGTCAGCATTTCTTTGACTTCAACAGGTTCGGCAGCGAATGATATTTCCTTCGCATCAGCATTCAGAAATTGGATAGCCTGCATGGCATGTGTGATGCTGCTTCCCGACCGGGTAAGGTCTGCGGAGAAAGCTTCGCCAATTTTGTTTGCGTAAGATTCGAGCTCAGTTTCACCGGTGAGTCTGCTTAAACGGATCAGGTTCATCAACGATACGGAGTTTGCTGATGGAATTGCTCCGTCATAGATCTGCTTTTGCCGGCCATACACCTGGTCCTCATCTGCAATGCTGAAAAAGAATCCGCTTTTTTTATCGTCCCAGAAATCCTGCAGGAATTGCTGATTCAGATGGAGGCTTTTTTCCAAATATTCTGCATCAAAGGTAGCTTCATAAAGTTCAATACCTGCCCAAACAAGGAACGCATAGTCGTCAGCCATCGCCTTAATTCCAGCTTCACCATTATTAAAACGGTGCAGCAGCTGTTTTTCAAGGATCAGCTTTTCTTCGAGAAAAGAAAAGGCGTTTTTTGCCAATGAGATCAGTCGGGCATCATCAAACACAAAACCAGCCTTGGCGAGTGCAGCGATCATCAGGGCATTCCAGTCGGTAAGTATTTTTTCGTCCCGAAGCGGATGAACACGTTCTTCCCGTTCTTTAAAAAGTGTTTCGCGAATCGAGTCAAACCATTCCTTTTGTTCATCACTCAAGGGTTTGTTCAAGTTGGGGATATTCTTCCCGTTGCGCTTTGCTGTGGCTTCTTCTTTAAAGTTACCTTCCCCGGTGAACCCGAATAGGGAGCAGAATGTTTGTGCATGGTCCCCTAAAAGCTCTGTGATCTCTGACTTTTCCCATACATAAAATTTACCTTCTTCGCCCTCACTGTCGGCATCTTCAGCAGAATAAAAACCTCCGTGGGGATCTGTCAGGTTTCGCTCAACATATTCGGCGATCTCAAAAACAGTCTGCTTAAATAGAGGATTTTTTGTCGCTTGCCATCCTTCCGTGTAGGCCATCATAAGTAAGGCTTGGTCATAAAGCATTTTCTCAAAATGGGGGAGGAGCCACTCCCGGTCTGTAGAGTACCGGTGAAAACCAAATCCAATATGATCCCAGATTCCACCCAACCGCATTTTTTTGAGCGTAGTGGAAACAGCTTCCAAAAAACGGTCTTCTCCTTTGAGCTTCCACTGCCGGAGAAGGAACATCAGGTTATGCGGACTCGGAAACTTTGGTGCCTCTCCAAAACCTCCGTGTTCGTTATCAAAGCGATGTAATAACTGCTCGGCTGCATAATCGTAGGCTTCAGATCCGGGAAACCGGCCACCCTCAAATTCCTGCGACTTCGCAAAACCTTTCTTGATCTTATCGGTTGCCTTCTTCACCCGTTCAGGTTCATTCTCCCACATACCCTTAACGCCGGGGATCAACTGTCGCAATCCTATTCGATTGAAGCGAGCTTCTTTTGGGATATAGGTGCCGGCAAAGAACGGCTCTTTATCGGGGGTCATTATGATCGTTAGCGGCCAGCCGCCTTGTCCAGTCAGCATTTGGCAAACCGTCATGTAGGTATTGTCAATGTCCGGTCGTTCCTCGCGGTCAACTTTTATGTTGATAAAAGCCTCGTTCATTAAGGCAGCTATTTCCGGATCTTCAAAACTTTCGTGAGCCATCACATGACACCAATGGCAGGTGGCATAACCTACAGACAAGAACACCGGCTTATTTTCCTCTTTAGCTTTTTTGAAGGCTTCATCACCCCAGGGATACCAATCCACGGGATTATCGGCATGCTGTTGTAAATAGGGACTGTGTTCTTTGGTGAGTTTATTCGGCATCGAAATCTTTTTTGAACCGCTGACTATAATCCACAATAAAGCGGTCGTATTTGGTTTTCATAAGCGGAGAAGTGATCAGGAAATCGGCGGAAGAACGGTTGCAGGCCATCGGGATATTGTACACAATACTAATTCGCTGCAGCGCTTTTACATCAACATCGTGGGGTTGGGCCTGAAGCGGATCCCAAAAAAAGATCATAATATCAATTTCATTTTGAACGATCGCGGTTCCAATCTGAAGATCTCCACCAAGAGGGCCGCTTTTAAACGTGTAAACGGGAAGATCCAATTTTTTAGCGACCAAAGAGCCGGTGGTTCCGGTTCCAAATAAATTATGCTCCGAGAGGTGTTCCCGGTTGTATTCGGCCCAATCCAAAAGATCGGCTTTGCGGTGATCGTGAGCAATGAGCGCGATATTCTTTTTCGGTTTCATGGGTTGAACCGAATCCGCGATGGAAGGGTGCATGTTTTTTGCAGTCATAAAAAAATAAGTGTGAGTAAGATTTGCAGGAAGATGCGAAGCACATCGCAATTATAAAAGCTTAGCGAGCAAGAAATTAGAATGGTAACGCTTTTAATGGCAGGTGGGGCGGAGTTTTATCAAATAACCAACCGCATAGGGGGGCGCTCAAGGCGGATCTGCTTCACTTTGAATTCTTCCTCATCAAAACCCTTCAGTTCTTTCATGGATTCTTTCACAAAAAAGGTATCGGAATTTTTCTCCAGGTAAAGCTTTACATCGGGATGGTCAAAGACCGCTTCTGAGATCATGACCTCTTTTTCGGAAGCAAGGTCAACCAGCCTGGAAGCAATATTTACAGTGGTCCCAAAATAGTCGATGCGGCCATTCAGGTTAACAGCCGTACAATCCCCAAAATGCACTCCGGCTTTGATCTTGAAAGAATCACCCATCGAAGTGGAAGTGGTAAAGATCTGCTGGATTCGGTTTACGGCTTTCAGGGCAGAAACAGGTTCCCAAAAAACAGCCATAACGGAATCACCAATGGTTTTGACGATCCCGCCGCGTTCCTCAGCTACAATTTGTTGAATGATCTTGAAGTGACCCATTACCCGCCCGATGGCCGATTCATCTCCTTCCTGAACGTACAATTCCGTGGAGTTCATCAGATCGGTGAATAACATGGTAACTTCAGAAGCTTTCACCTTACTGGTATCCTTGATGGTTTCTTTGGCAAAAAGGGTTTTAAAATCAGGGGAGGAGCTGACCTCACTTGCATAGATGGCTTCCGACTTCCAATTCATCTTATCGATAAAGCAAACTGTTTTACGGGAAGAACGGTTACTTATGATCAGGTTAGGAGAAGTAGAAATGGTGATCTCCTGTTCCCGTATCTCCTGCTCCGGTATGTAGATATTGATATTATCGGCACCATCTTCACGTACATGCAGGATCAGATGTCCTTCATGGTCGTGTGTTCGGAACAGGTACGTGCCTTCTTCCAGTTCCAGGTGTGGATAGCGGTCTTCCCCAACTCCTACATATTGCTGAAGTACACGGTGCGATTTTGATCCCGGGCCTGCCAGACAATACTGCTTATCTGAGATCTTCCGGATAAGCGGATGTGGTTTGAAAACCATATGCATGTTACGGTTGAAGTCCATTTTGTAATCGGTTTCACAATCTTCGCAGTACAGGTGGACTCTTGCTTCCTGCATTTTCCTGAAATTGTGCTTGGGCGACTTACATTTTGGGCAGCAAACATCCCAGCTAAAATCCAGTAAGTTCAACTTGGTTGCATGTAGAAAAACATTGAGTACGGAATACTTTTTCTCACCCCAATATTCAGCAAGTGCATACGGGTGAATGCGTTCAAGGTCGTTATCTTCCGCATATTTAATGAGATCAATAAGCCGGTTTGTGATACGTTTCCGCTTGCTTACTTCAATCAGTTCCTTTTTGATGGCTGCAATACGTCGGTCTGCCCCGCGAACCAATTTTGGATTCCTGCTCAATTCGTAGGGTTTCAGATCACGGCTCACACTTTCTTCTATCTCTAACAGATAATTTGACAGTCGGCGCTTTATCAAATATTCCGTGTAAGCTTTAATGAAGAAAGAAAAGGCTTGTCTGGAAGGTTTGATACCTACTTTAACGGTGAGAGAAGTGCCCTCTTCAGTGGGAACGGATTCTGTTGCAATAGAAATTTCTTTAAACAGGCCAACTTTATAATGTCGTTTTACGCTCCATCGAAATGGGAATTCCCATACATAAGGCTCTTCCGTCCAGGTAACATAAGATTTCAGTTTTTGATGGCTTAATTCAATAAAGCCTTTGGGCATATCGCGGGAAAGGGAGGTCTCTTTGACCGGGGTAGCTCCAAGTTTTCGGAATACCCTGTTTGTGTCAGATATATAAGGCCACAGCGACTCCGGGGTGATCGCCAGATCGAATTTCCACTGATGTAATTGCTGTTGTCCTTCTTTCATGTATTATCTAATAACTCTGGATACGAAAAGTTCGAATCTTGATAAATGAACCCGTATCTTTGTGAATCACATTATAGAGTTATGACTTCACTAAATGTTACAAAATTTTAATACATAATAATAATGGCTAAAGAAAGAACACTGACTATTCTAAAACCCGATTGCGTACGAAAAGGACTGATCGGCGAGGTAACCAAACGAATTCAAGAAGCAGGATTTGAGATCGTGGCAATGAAAATGACCCGACTCACCAAAGATACGGCCGGGGGATTTTATGCGGTTCACAAAGAACGCCCTTTTTATGATGAACTATGCGAGTTCATGAGCAGCGGTGCATGCGTGCCTATGATCCTGGAAAAAGAGAATGCTATTGAAGACTTCCGGACTTTTATCGGAGCAACCAACCCGGCTGAGGCAGAAGAAGGAACTATCCGAGCCGAATTTGCCGACAGCCTTGGCGAAAACATTATCCACGGTTCCGATTCCGTTGAAAATGGAAAGCTCGAAGCTGCTTACTTTTTTGCTGAATCTGAAGTGGTTGCAAATCAGGCTTAATTATCTAATTGAAAGCCCTATTTTAAGTCTCGTATAAATTTTTATACGAGACTTTTTTTTATCAGGAAATCACCCAATCATGCGAACTCTTTTCTTCATTCTGTCAGGAATTTTTTTATTAGTGGGATGTAAATCACAAACAGAGCATTCACCAAAAGTTAAAACCGGAGCTGAAGTGCTTCTGGATGAACATCTGGGAGAACTAAACGGTAAACGTGTGGGCTTGCTGATGAATCCGACTTCCAGGGTAGATGGTGTTCACATGCTGGACACATTAATGAGTCTTGGAGTAAATGTTACCTCATTATTTGCAGCAGAGCACGGCTTCAGGGGAGAAGCGGGTGCTGGTGAAAAAATTGAAGATGGTATAGATCAGCAAACAGGACTTCCGGTTCATTCCCTGTACGGTTCAACCCGAAAACCCACTTCTGAAATGCTGGAAAATGTGGATCTGATCTTGCTGGATTTACCCGATATGGGCGTCCGGTTTTATACCTACAACTCAACAATGGGCCTGGTGATGGAAGCTATGGCTGCAGAAGGCAAAGAGCTGTGGATCCTTGACCGCCCCGATCCGCTGGGAGGTGATTATGTAGCCGGTTGGACTTTACAGGAAGAGTTCAGGTCGTTTGTTGGATCATACCCAATTCCAGTTATATATGGACTTACCATGGGAGAAATTGCGCAGATGGCGGTTGGGGAAGGTTATTTGGATTTAAAGTCACCCCCGAGTTTGAGAATCATTAAAGCGGAAGGGTGGGAAAGAGATAAGATCTGGCCGGAAACCGGTTTGGAGTGGATCGCTCCGTCTCCGAATCTTCCTTCATTTGAACATCTGTATGCATACACAGGAACAGTGATCTTTGAGGGAACTAACCTGTCAGAAGGCAGGGGAACCACCGATCCTTTTCTTCAAATAGGATCCCCGACTTTAGCGGTTCCCACAACCGCCTTAAAAAAACTTGAGCAGAAACACCGGGTTCAGTTAGATACCGTTTCATTTATACCGGAATCCATTCCCGGAATGGCCTTGCATCCCAAATGGGAAGGTGAGCGTTGTTATGGTTTCGGGATCTCATTTGATGATAACTACAAACAAACAGATCCGCTGCAACTGGGACTCGATCTTTTGATGTTAGCCAAAGAATATGACCCAAATTTCAGGATCACATCCTTTGCCAACAAATTATTCGGCATCAACTTGAAATCCATCATAGATCAAAATAGAGAGATCCCATCATGGACGGATGATGTTGCCTCATTTATTCAAAAGAGGAAACCCTACTTACTTTACGACTGAAGTGTTTTTCGTCGTTTCCATTCATAACTAATCAATGCAGCGCTTACCGAGGCATTCAGGGATTCTACTTCATGCTCCATCGGAATTGAGAGACTAAAATCACATCTCTTGAGGTTTGCAGGATGAATTCCTTCTCCCTCACTTCCAATCAAAAAAGCAATGGGCTGATCGAGGTCAGCTTCCCATAAGGTATTTTTTGCGTTGCCGTCAACAGCGGCCATTTTAAAACCGGCAGCTTTCAGATCTTTGAAGGCTTGATTAAGATCATGTACCCTTATGATGGGAATACGTCCTGCGGTGCCGGCCGAGGTTTTAAATACGGTAGCATTTACAGGCACCTGATTTTGCATGGGGATGATAACAGCTTCAATGCCGGCAGCAGCCGCTGATCTCAAAATAGCACCAAAATTGTGGGGATCTTCAATGCCGTGCAACAAAAGAACGGCCGGATTCTTTGACATAACCAAGGTTTCCACCCACTCAAAAAAGTCGGTGTACTTTGCAGCGCTCATCTGAGCCACAAATCCCTGATCATTCACTTTTCCTACCAGCTTATAGATCTTAGCACCGGGAACCTTTACGAGTGGGACCCCGTTTTCTATTGCAAGCTCATTGATATTTTGGTAAGAATTAGGCTTAAGATTGTTTTTAACATAGATCTTGTCTATTTCGTGAGCCCTGTTCGTTAAAACTTCTTCAACAGGGTTGCGGCCGTAGATAAAAAAATTTTCTTGATCAGACATAAATAATTTTAAAGTCGATTTACTTTCATTATAATAAATGAGTTCGGAAGGTTAGCTTAGCTTAAAAATACAAGACATGTTTGAAGAAGAGAAACATAAAAGTTCGATTGTTAGCGATGGGGCGAAGCAGTTAAAGTTACAAGATAGTAACGCGAATAGCTTATCTGATTTTTTTCATAAAGTGCATACCATTAATGGCCTGCATTTTATTTCGGCAATGAGTCAGATTTTTTTAGGCACTGCAGTGGTAGCGCTTTCATTAATAAATAGTATTCAACCGGTATGGTTAGCTACTATCATGACGGTATTTGGTAGTATCACCACTATGGTTGGACTTTATTTTATGTATAGCATTTTCACAAATTCAGGAACATTTGATTCGTTGCTGCAGAAAGCCATAAAGCGGGTCGTTAATTCGCAGAATTAATTTTAACTGAACAAGAAAGTCGTTTTTGCAAGTTCAATACTTGAGTGAAAAACTATGTTTAGGATTTTTTGCGAGAGTAAAAAATTGGTTAAAAGCCTTTCGCTATTTTTAGACATCTCCACTTTTCCTGCCAAGTATAAAAGTATTTCATGGACCATAGTTTTGAACCCCTCGTAAAGCTATATAATGATAATGGGGATGGATTTACAGTGATTGCTCACCGGGGAGCAAGCGCATACTACCCTGAGAATACCATGTCTGCTTTTAAGGCTGCTTTAGAAATGGGAGCCGAGATGATTGAAGCGGATGTTAGCTTAAGTAAAGATGGAGTACCCGTGGTGATCCACGATGAAGAGCTGAGAAGAACCACAAACGGTTCCGGCTTGGTTTCTGACCATACCGTGGAAGAACTGAAAAGATTGGATGCTGGCGCATGGTTTGGACAAGCACACGCCGGAGAACAGATTCCTACTTTGGAAGAATTACTGACCCTTGCTACCGGTAAAATAGCTCTCAATATTGAGATCAAACCGGAAGCGGTAGGTAAAACCCCATTTGGAGGTATCGAGGAAAAGGTTGTCAGTTTGGTAGAACAGTATGGAATGAGGGATTATGTGTTGTACTCAAGTTTTGCTTATAAGGCTATAAAACACTTTCATGAAATAAATGTGGACATCCCCGTTGCTTTGTTATATGATAAAAAACAATCATCCGGGAGAAGACTCACACAGCTTGTGGCTGATTATGATGCCGATGCATTTAATTGCAGTTATTGGCAATATTCAAAAAAGTGGGCTGAAGAGGCTAAGGAAGCTCAAATTCCAATTTTTGTATATACGGTGAATGACGAAAGAAAAATGAGAAAAGTGATTCAAAGAGGAGCATCCGGCATTTTCACCGATAAACCGGATGTATTGAAACATCTTGTTGATAACATGTGGAAAACAAAGTGAGTTTTCCTGCCTCCCTGAATTGAATAGGGTTGGTGAACCCCCTATATTTTACTTCCATTAACAAGACTCATATCCTGCATGTCCACGAAATATATTTTTGTAACCGGAGGGGTTACATCTTCACTTGGTAAAGGTATAATTTGCGCTTCTCTTGGTCGGTTATTGGTGGCCCGGGGACTCAAAGTCACCATCCAGAAACTTGATCCGTACATTAATGTGGATCCGGGAACCATGAATCCCTACGAACACGGAGAGGTGTATGTAACCGATGACGGTGCAGAAACTGACCTGGATCTTGGCCATTACGAACGCTTTCTGGATATCAAAACGTCCCAAAGCAACAATGTTACTACCGGTCGTATTTATTATGATGTGATCACAAAAGAACGGCAGGGAGCATATCTTGGTAAAACGGTTCAGGTAATCCCTCATATAACCGATGAGATTCAGTCGCATGTATTGAAACTGGGACAATCAGGCGATTATGATGTAGTGATCATTGAGATCGGGGGCACCGTGGGAGATATTGAAAGCCTGCCCTATATTGAAGCAGTCAGACAGCTTCGGTATAATGTGGGACGTCATAATACCCTTTCCATTCATTTGACCCTTGTGCCGTACCTGGCTGCAGCCGGTGAACTCAAAACAAAGCCAACGCAGCATTCGGTTAAAACCCTATCAGAAAGTGGTTTGCAGCCTGATATTCTGGTTTGCCGGTCCGAACATCCTCTTGACGAAACCATCCGCCGAAAAGTGGCGCAATTCTGTAATGTAGAGCTCGAAGATGTGATCGAATCTTTAGATGCACGCAGCATTTATGAGGTTCCGCTCCTGATGCAGAAAGAAGGTTTGGATAAGCGGGTGATCAAGAAATTGAAGCTCAAAACGGAAGAACCAAACCTGGATAACTGGATCGGTTTTGTTGAGGCTGTTTGCAATCCTTCAGGGCAGATCGAAATCGCTTTGGTAGGAAAATATGTAGAGCATCATGATTCATATAAATCAATTGTGGAAGCCCTGATCCATGCCGGCGCCGTTAATGATTGTGAAGTCAATATCAAGTGGATCCAGTCGGATAACCTGACGAGAGAAAATGTTAAAGATGAATTCAAGGGCGTTTCCGGAGTGTTGGTTGCACCCGGTTTTGGCGGGCGTGGCATCAGTGGTAAACTTGCTGCCGTGGAGTATGCCCGGCTCAATAACATCCCTTTCTTTGGAATCTGTTTGGGGATGCAATGTGCCGTAATTGAATTTGCGAGAGACGTTTGCGGATGGGAAGATGCAAACAGCACAGAATTTGATGAAGACACGGAACATCCTATCATCGATATAATGCAGGATCAGAAGAATATCGAGAACATGGGAGGAACCATGCGACTCGGGAAATATAAGTGCAAGGTGAAAGCCGGAACTAAAGCATACGAAGCATATGGAAGCGATTTGGTGGAAGAACGACACCGTCATCGCTATGAAGTCAACAACAATCTTCGTTATAAACTAACAGAGAACGGGATGGTTCTTTCCGGGATGAATCCTGAGCGGGATTTAGTTGAAATTGTGGAATTACCTAAACACCCTTGGTTTGTGGGAGTTCAATTTCACCCCGAGTTAAGAAGTACGGTAAACAATCCGCAGCCTTTGTTTGTGGATTTTGTGAAAGCAAGTCTCAAGCATAGTAAATCGACTGATCTATATAAGCCTCTAAAAAAAGATAAGGTAGCCGCCGAAGGATCATGAAGCAGCACTCCTGGAAACACCGGGTTCGTGTTCGCTCTTGCGGGGTGCTAATTGAAAACGGCAAAGTATTGCTGGTTGAATTATGCTCCCCTGTGGTGAATGACTGGGTTTGGATTCCACCGGGCGGAGAAGTGACATTCGGTGAAACCTTAGAAGAAGCCGTGATCCGTGAGATGAAAGAAGAAACCGGGTTGACCGTTTCTGTAGTAAAGCAGCTTACCTCCAATCAAGTGATACGTCCGCCGGTTCATGCCATTGAATTTTACTTTTTAGTAGAACGAATAGAGGGAGATGTCGAGCTTGGGCATGACCCTGAACTGGAAGAGAAAGATCAGATCCTCCGAAATATCGGCTTTTTTAGTAAGACCGACATCAAGACTATGAATGTTGTGCCTCAGTTTTTGATTGAGATCCTTGATGATTATTTAACCTGAGGATCACTACCCTCATTTTAGCCTCCCTTAACATCTTTAAATATCTTAAAGCATGGATGAGGTTATCAAATGGTATTTCAATGCTTATATTCATCAAAATTCTAATTCAAAAAATGAACATGAAACAGTTATCAGCTATTCTTTTTGCAGTTGTTATTACGTTTTCAGCTTGTACTTCCGGTGAGGTTGAAAAAGTATTTGTTAATGCCAACGGTTATACCTTCAAAAATGATTCACTTGTCACCTTCAGTACGCTTGTTGTCAAGGATGGTAAGGTGCAGGAAGTTGGAGGTGATGCTTTGGCTGAAACAGCTTCAGGGCAGGTTACCGATCTGCAGGGAAAGACCGTTTTGCCGGGATTGACAGATGCCCACGCTCATGTTATGGGGCTGGGTTTTCAAGAATTGAATATCAATATTTCCGGCATTGAATCCTTGGAGGCCACGCTCGATTCGATCAAAGCTTATGCGGAAGCAAATCCTGAGTTGGAATGGATACAAGGCAGAGGCTGGAATCAAACACTCTGGCCTGAAAATGAATTTCCAACGGCAGAAGATCTGGATAAAATAGTACCTGATCGGCCGGTATTCTTAACAAGAGTGGACGGCCATGCTGCCTGGGCAAATTCAAAAGCTATGGAAATGGCGAACATCAGCAAAGACACTCCGGATCCTCAAGGCGGAAAGATCATCCGAAATAACCGAGGGGAAGCCACCGGCGTTTTTATTGATGCCGCTGAAAACTACATAGCGGAGATCATTCCCGAACCCACCCCGGAAGAACAACGTCTGGCTCTTGAAAAGGCTTTGAACAAAATGGCAAGTGAAGGCTTGACCTCTGTTCATGATGCAGGAATTTCCGCTGAAACCTGGGAATTGTACAAGAATTTTGCTGATCAGGGAAAAATGATCACTCGTATCTATGCGATGATATCGGGAACCGGCCAGGATTTTGACAAACTCTCTGAAAACGGTCCTATTGATTCTTATGCGGATGACCGGTTGGCTCTGCGCAGCGTAAAACTTTACTCAGATGGAGCTTTGGGAAGTCGTGGAGCGGCAATGAAAGAACCGTATTCTGATGACCCGGGTAACAGAGGTTTACTTTTTTATGATCAGGAAGAAATGAATGAGATGGTGAATAAATCAATCTCAAATGGATATCAAACTAATATTCACGCCATCGGTGATCGCGCAAACGATGAAGTTTTGGATGCTTTTGCACAAGCCAAAGAAACCTATGGAGAACAAGGGTTGCGCCATCGAATAGAGCATGCGCAAATCGTTTCGTTGGAAGATATTCCTCGCTTTAAAGATCTGAATCTGATCGCATCCATGCAGGCAACACACGCTACCAGCGACATGAATATGGCGGAAGACCGCGTTGGTCCGGAACGAATTAAAGGCGGATATGCCTGGCAAACATTCCTGGATCAGGGCACTGTTGTGGCTAACGGATCTGATTTTCCGGTAGAGCATGTGAATCCGTTCTTCGGTTTATTTTCCTCGGTAACACGTCAGGATCACCAAGGGAACCCTCCTGAAGGCTGGTATCCAGAAGAGGCTATGAGCCGAACCGAAGCCCTGAGATCATTTACGCTGAATGCAGCTTATGCAGGACACCAGGAAGAGGTACTTGGCAGCCTTGAACCCGGAAAATGGGCAGATTTCATTGTAATTGACCGGGATTATTTTGAAGTACCTGCCATCGAAATCTGGCAAACAGAAGTACTTGAAACCTGGGTTGCAGGAGAAAAGGTGTACGAAAAAGAGTAGAGTATTTCTGAATTACATTTTGAGGCCGGGCAGCATGTCCGGCCTTTTTTGTTTAAAAAATGGAACACAGGGTATTCGTTTGGGTTTAAATGAATGAATATCAAATAAAATAAACATGATGAAACATCTAACGACTAAATTAACATGGTTGTCATTAGCCTTGCTGTTAGTAACGGTTTCTTGCGATAATAATAACAATGCAGAGCCGCCGGAGCTTCCATCAGAAGCATCCATGCAAGCTGATTTTTCAGAGATGGAACAGGCTCAACAATCGAAATTCTCTTCTGCGGCTGAGTCGAATTTCACAACGGCTCTGGCAGCAACCGGAATCATGAAGTTCATTCTAGATGTAAACCTGGCTATCCCAAAGGCCTTGGTTGGTGCTGCAAAACAATATGATCCGGAAGAGATCGCTGATGGCGAGTGGGAATGGAGTTTTTCCACACAGGCCAACCAAAATGAATTTGCAGTACGATTGACCGCTCTAACAAACGGACAAAGCGACGTGGAATGGAGGTTTTTTGTAACCAGTTCTGCAGCAAATCCTGCTTTGGAAAATGCTTTGTTTTTTCAGGGTAATACCAATTTTGAAGCCACCTCAGGTACGTGGACTTATTTCAATCCTGCCAGCGGCGATCAGGTTTCTACCCTGGAATGGAATATGGACGGAGATGAGAGGACCCTTGTTCTTGAAGTTACAAGCGATCGAAATGATAATCTGGGAGACACCATAGAGTATTCTTTTGATGGAACCGTGAAAACCGTGGTATACACGGATGTTTCTGAGAATGAAACAACGACCATCGAATTCAATACCGAAACTAAAGCCGGTTTCATCATTTCCCCGAATTATAATAATGGAGAGCGAGCATGCTGGGATGAGAACCTGAATAATGTCAGCTGTTCAATTTAAGTAGAAACAGAAAAATAGTCTTTTAATAGGAGCCGGATGAAAAGTCCGGCTTTTTTATTTCTATCGGAATAGATAATGTATATATTATATGTAAGAAATATGTTCAAAAAAAGGTATATATGTCATCGAAGAAAAATCCTCTGCGAGGAAGGGGAGCATCAGACAACCCGGTAAATCGTTTTGAAGGGAACTACATTGATTATGATCTGGATGAAGAAACCGGGGAAAAACCCGCTCCAAAAACGCAATACATTGCGGATCATACACAGTCTGTGATAACCTATAATAAAAGTGAAGATATTGGTTTTAATGCGAGTATCAATCCCTACCGGGGGTGTGAGCATGGATGTATTTATTGTTATGCGCGCCCGTATCATGAGTATCTGGGCTATTCTTCCGGCCTGGATTTTGAGTCAAAGATCGTGGTTAAATATGATGCTCCCGAACTCCTGAAAAAAGAACTGAGCGCTCCCAAATGGAAACCACAGATAATAGCAATGAGCGGGGTCACGGATATCTATCAGCCGGTGGAGAGGAAGTTAGAACTGACCAGGCGGTGTCTTAAAGTAATGGCAGAGTTTAGAAATCCGGTTGGACTCATTACCAAAAATCATCTCATCACGAGAGACATAGACATTTTGTGTGAATTGAACGACTATGATTGTGTGAGTGTAACTATTTCGGTGACATCATTGGATAAAGACCTTACCGGGGTGATGGAACCGAGAACATCGCGGCCCCAAAAGAGGCTGGAAGCAATCCGAAGGTTAGCGGATGCCGGGATACCGGTTGGTGTAAATGTGGCTCCGATCATTCCAGGGCTCACCGATCACGAATGTGCGGAAATATTGGAGCTGGCAGCCGCAGCCGGGGCCAAATTCGCAGGTTACACAATTGTTCGATTGCCTTACAAGGTGAAGGACCTGTTTGTTGAGTGGCTTGAACAGCACTTTCCTGAAAGAAAGAAGAAAGTGCTTCATAAGATCCTGGATATCAGAGATGGTAAACTCAACAATTCGGAATGGGGAAAAAGGATGAGAGGCAGCGGAAACTTTTCAAAACAGATCTCGGATCTTTTTCAGGTTCAAACCAAAAGACTGGGACTGAATGAACATCGCAGAACACTTTCCACTGAACACTTTGTACGGAGTACGGGCTCACAAATGAGTTTATTTTAAGATTTGGTTACAATGTTTTAACAAGTTCAAAAGAAACATTTATGAATAAGCTTCGTCTTAATAAGTGTAGTAGCTTTAGGCCCGATACCATTATTGAGGTTAACACTTTTTAGAATAGTAGCTTTTTCAACATAGTAGTCCTCATCTTCTCGGTATCGGGTTTTTTTATTTCTCATCCTGTTCATGTAATCTTTACACTAAAGGCGTATTTCTAATTTGACATTTGAACGCTTGGAAAGTACAATTCAAGTGCCAATCTAAATTCTCAAACGAGGAGGATACGTTATGAACGAAGAAACATTTCTCGAAGCCGCAGAAAGCGGTGACCTCGAATCCATCAAAGGGCTTATCAACGATGGAATAGACGTAAATACTAAGGATAACCATGAACGAACTGCGTTGTTAAAAGCAGCCAAACACGGGCATAAGGAGATCGTAGAATTATTATTAAAACATGGCGCAGAAGCAGACCAAAGAGACAACCGTGGGACTTCGGCACTTTATTGGGCTTCAACAAACGGCCATTATGATATTGTACAAATGTTAATTGAACATCATAGCGATGTAGATGTGCATGACGACCGAGGTTGGTCGGCTAAAGATCAGGCGATAACGCATCACCACAGTAATGTAGTTGAGCTTTTAAATTCGGCAGGAGCTCACTGACACAAAAAGTTTAAAGTAAATTATTCAATTAATTAAAGCCTCATCACCGGATGGGGCTTTTTTATTGATGATCACTCTTTGGCATACAACAAAAAGATGGTTGGGCGTTTGTTCAGGTCCGGCAGTGCTTTTGATTTCCAGCTTTCAATGTGTTTCGAAATGATCTCTTCGGAGGGCAAGGTGAGGTCGGTAGCAGTGCAAAGCCGGGTATTGGATGCGCAGGTACTGAGGACGTCTTTCAATAGTTCATTATTTCGATAAGGGGCTTCCATGAAGATCTGTGTGCGGTCGTGCCGGCGCGATTCTCCTTCAAGCTGTTTGATCATGGATTTTCTTTTATTTTGATCAATTGGTAAATATCCGTGAAAAGCGAATTGCTGCCCATTAAAGCCGGCTGCCATCAATGCAAGCAAAATGGAAGAGGGCCCCACCAGCGGAACTACTTTGATCTGATATTGATGGGCTAGTTTGACCAGTTTTGCCCCCGGATCCGCAACGCCCGGTGCTCCAGCTTCCGATAGAATCCCGGCATTCCGGCCATCCAAAAGGGGACGAAGAAAAGAATGAATTTCCTGTTCCGGTGTATTTTTATTGAGAGGATAGAAATCGATCTCGTATTCAGGAATCGTTTTGCCTACCCACTGTAAAAAAGAGGTAGCCGTTTTGAGGTTTTCGACCATCAACACGTCCAGTTTTCTGAGCACATCTAAGGTGTATTCCGGGATCGCATTGTTTTCTCCGGTCTTTCCAAGTGTTGTTGGAATGAGATAAAGTGTACCTGTCTTCATTGATCTATCCTTTCGATCTCAAATTTATCCTCGTTCACATTGGACACTTTTCGGCGAATGTAACGGTTTACAAAAAATCCAAATACAGAGGTAACCACAAACCCAATGAAAGCTACACTTAAGTTGAACAAAGAAGTACTTCGCTGGATCTCATAGGTGGGATAAAGTACGATCTCCTGGAAAGAATCTTTTTTATAACGCAAGGGAATCATGTTGCTTTCCATCAGCTCTTGAGCCATTTGTATGGAAAGTGTCATTCTGCGCTCAATAGTCTCACCATCCACTTCGAACCGGATGTTGACGTACCCGTTACTTTGAGCTGCAATTTGCTTGATCTCAAAATCGGTAACCTCGGCCAGGTAGGTTTCTCCGTTTTCATACGTATCCTGGGCTCCTTTGTGTACCATGCCTTGCTGCACAACCAGAAAAAGCAGATAAACCGGAATGAGCCAATAAAAATATAAAAGCCTGTATTTATTCATTAGAGCCGGAAATTTCATTTAAAGTTGTTTCATATAAGGCGGGGTCCCAGATCAAACGTTGCTGGAAGTCCTCCTGCATATGGTTGGCCGACATATGCACCCAAAACCCAACCGGCAGCCGATCAAAGAAAATAGCCTGAACGGAAGTATGTCCGTCGTATATAGATGTTCCGAAGTCAATACCGGCAAGCAGTCCCATCCGGTTGTCGTAAATAGCCCCGTAATTTTCAAAACTTCGGGCAATGGGTTCAGATCCCATAGGCCACTGAAGTTTAGCCTTCACCTGTTCTGAGATTTCTTTTGATAATACCTCATCTTTCAATAAACGAACCATAACATCTGTGAGTTGCCGGGTTGTTGCTCTGGGAAAATAGGCAAGAGCATCACGTTCCTGCATAAAAGTCAGCGAAAGTCGGTCATCATCAAACTGCTTCTTAACTTTCTGATTGAATTCGGGATCGTTATTCAATTCTTTTGCGAGTTGAATGGATTCATTTGCAAACTCAGGGAATTCCATTTCTCGAAGTGCAGATGTATCGTTAAGGGCAGGATTGATCCGCATGTACATACCGCTGAATGGGAGAGGAAGAGCCGTATCAGGCAACCCCAAGGTATCGACCAATGCCCGGATGTTTTCTTCTCCGAGTCTAAACCACAAATAATCTGCAGAAACAAGATCACTGTTTTGCAACATGGCATTGACCACCTCTTCCAAAGATGCAGTGCCTCCTTCAAAAGTATCCACCAGCTTTTGGTGATTGTTCTCACTGATCTCCGGTAGGGCAAAAGTCCTGATGTCTTCCAACGCGACCTGTTCTTCAGGGTTCAATAACCCGGAGGTTACTTGTCGCTCATATTCGATCAGCAAAAAGAGATTAGAGGTGGCACCCAAAGATCTCGGGACATCTTCTTGATAGAAAAGGCCGGAATCAGGATCATTTATATTGTAGGAAGTGATGGAAACCCATTCCGGATGCTCTCCAATAAAATCAGCCAAACCGGCCAGGGAATAGGTGCTTTCGATATACTGACTGCCTTCGGCCATGCCGGCTTCGTTTTCAAAGAGGGTTTCGAAGCCGGAATAATTGAGTCCTATGACCATCGCAAAAACAAAAATGGCGGCAGCTAAGAAAACGCCGAGGA
This sequence comes from Gracilimonas tropica DSM 19535, assembly GCF_000375425.1. GTDB lineage: Bacteria > Bacteroidota > Rhodothermia > Balneolales > Balneolaceae > Gracilimonas > Gracilimonas tropica. Next base: position 445,993 of record NZ_AQXG01000001.1, read on the forward strand.
AGGTAAGTGCTCTCTTCAAGAATCAGGATTTTTTGAGTTGAAAATTTCATCCCAAAGATACAAAGAAGAACAGAGCTTATCCTGCCAAAGATCCAAACTTTGATAGCCAATATTTTGGTCACATTGTTGAAATAGCCTGCATCATAATAGCACAGAGATAAGCTCCATACGTACCCAGCGCATATCCCAGAACGGCCAAGAGAACACCGACCGGAGCAAGTGCGGGGTGAAAGGCGGAAGCTACGATAGGGGCAGAAGCCGCACCTCCAACATTCGCCTGACTTCCAACCGCCACAAAGAAAAACGGCGCTTTGATGAATTTGCCCACCAATAAAAGGACGCCAACATGTATCAGAATCCAAACAGCTCCGATTACAAAAAATCCGGGAGCATCAAGCATGGAAGCAATATTCATTTTCATCCCGATGGTCATCACCAAAATGTAGAGAAAAAGACTTCCCATTTTCGAAGCACCGGCACCTTCCAGATCCCGAACTTTGGTAAAGGAAAGAATCAGTCCACCGGTAGTAGCCACAACCACGATCCAGAAGAAAGAGGAGTTGAGGCTGAGATCGGCAAGGGCGGGGGCGTTGGCATCGATCCAGGGACCAATAGAATCTCCGGCCAGATGACCCAAAGCAACCACAGCAAATGCAACGGCTCCAATCTTTGTGAAATCGACGAGGGTAGGAACCCGGGCAATTTCCGCCTGGTAATTCGCAATTTTATGCTTCAGTTCATCGATGGCTGAGGAATCTGCTTTAAACCATTTATCTACGCGATCGGAGATACCGGCTCCATACAGCAGAAAGGCCATCCAGATGTTGGCTACGATGATATCAACCGTTACCATTGCGCCAAATAGATCGGTACTGGGTTCAAATACTTCCAGCATGGCGGTTTGGTTAGCTCCGCCTCCGATCCAGCTTCCCGCTACCGTAGCAAGTCCGCGCCAAACTGCTTCAGGTCCGGTTCCACCTACAATTTCAGGGCTGATGGTTCCCACAATAAGCAAGGCAAGCGGACCTCCGATCATAATACTTCCGGTTCCTGCCAAAAACATGATGACGGCTTTGGGACCCAAATTCATGATGCCCTTCAGGTCAATACTCAGCGTCAAAAGCACCAAACTGGCCGGTAACAAGTACCGTGATGCCATGTAGTAGAGATTGGAATCCGTCTCAGATACAATGCCAAAAGTAGTCAGCAGGGAAGGAATGAAGTAGCACAATAGAAGCGAAGGAACAAATTTATAAAATTTCTGCCATTTGGGATTATCACTGTGTGAGGTGATGAAAATTCCGGCAAGTATAGCCATCAAAAGTCCAAAGGTAACCGCATCGCTGGTGATTAGTGCTGAATCCATGAAGTTGGGTTTGATCTGATTTTAAATTCCGTGTGAGAATACAAAAATTTTTAAAGAATCAGTAAGGAATGAATTCAAGATGAAAAATTAAGGATTATTGTTGGTTTAGGAGGGATCTTGATCTCGGTACCATTTCTGGTTCATCTCGTTCCCAACCGCTGGTTGGGAACGCATTTATGAACCTCTGGTTCTATAACATTCGGAACAACCACCAATTTTTAAAATTAGCTAAACACCGCTTTTCTATAGGGATTGGAAAGAAGAGTCGTTATTTTTGCACCTCACTCAATTCATCACCCCAATTCTTTGTTTTAGAATGATCGTATCCAAATTTGGCGGTACCAGTGTAGGTACATTTGAAGCCATGCAGCGCAGTGCACGTATTGTAGCGGCCGACCCAAACCGACAGCTCATTGTAATCAGTGCAACTTCCGGGACCACCAACGACCTCGTTGCCCTTTCCTCAGAACTGGATTCTACCAAACGGGAAGAGATTTTAGGCCGCATTGAAGAACGTCATCTTGCTATTATTGAACAACTCAGAGATCAGGAAACAGCGAGAAATGATTTCTATACGGAGTTTTCAAACCTGAGAGAACACCTGGATTTTGTTGGGCGCGACAAACGCTGGAAAGACCGACTCTATGCATTCGGAGAGTTGATGTCGACCCGCATTTTTGTGCAGGTATTGAGAGAAAATGGAGTAAAAGCAGAATGGCTGGACGCCCGTGACGTGCTTAAAACAGATTCCACTTTTAGTAATGCTGATCCTGTTCTGTCTTCGATCAAAAAGAAAGCAGATACATTGATCAACCCAGAAAAAATCTACCTGACCCAGGGTTTTATTGGTTCCGATATATTTGGGAATACGACCACTTTGGGACGAGGCGGAAGTGACTTCTCAGCCTCTATTTTTGCCGAAGCCGTTGGAGCCGATACACTGGAGATCTGGACGGATGTTGCCGGCGTGTACACCACGGATCCCCGGATTGTACCTGAAGCCTATCCTATTCATGAGATCAGTTTTGATGAAGCCGCTGAGCTTTCTGTTTTCGGAGGGAAAGTGCTGCATCCTGCTACCTTGAAACCGGCAATGAGAGGCGGCGTAAGTGTACGCGTTGCATCAAGTTCTGATCCGGATGCGCCAGGAACCTACATCGTAAAAGAAGCGGATCAGAAACCAACCATCCGCGCTATCTCGCTCCGAAAAGATCAAACTTTGCTAACGGTTAATAGCCTCGAAATGCTTCATCAGCATGGTTTTTTGGCTCATTTGTTTAATACGCTCGCCGAGCATAAGATCTCAGTAGACTTAGTCAGTACCAGTGAAGTAAGCGTTGCCCTTACCTTAGATACTGCCGTAAATGCTGCTAATAAAGTAGAACTAACCGATCAGGTACTTGAAGAGCTGGGGCATTTTGCAGAAGTACTCGTAGAAAAAGACCTGGCGCTGATTGCGTTGATTGGGAATGATTTACAAAAAACATCAGGTATTGGCGGGCCATTATTTACAGCTCTTGAAAACTATAATGTTCGGTTGATCTGCCATGGAGCTAGTCCCAATAACCTGTGTTTTTTGGTAGATCACAAACAAGCTGAAGACATCGTAAGAATGGTGCATAAAAAGTTTATCGAACGATAAAGATTTCCTATCAGAATCATAAGTAAAAGTGTCATAAACGGCTAAATAAAGTTCGTGCAAACTGTTATTTTCAATCTGAATTTTGAATGAAATCAGTCTATGAAAATAGCAGTAATAGGAACCGGTAAAACCGGCGGAAAAGTTGTGGAATTATTAGGGGATGAATGCTCTGAGACTTTTGATAACCACAACCCATCTACCGTCGAAAAGCTTAAACAATCGGATGCAGTTATCATTTTTGTGCCCGGTGATGCCGTTCCTGAAATTATCGACGATGTGTTAGAAGCCGGAATTCCTGCTGCATGGGGCAGTACCGGTTACGATTGGCCCGCTGATCTGGATGAACAGGTAAAAGCCAAAAACACCAAATGGGTGCTGGCTTCAAATTTCAGTTTGGGGATGAATGTGATCCGCAAAAGCATTCAGGCGATCTCCAAAGCCTCTGATATTTTGAAAGATCCGGAGTTTCACATTCATGAAGTGCATCACGTTCACAAAAAAGACGCTCCCAGCGGAACGGCACTTTCCTGGAAAGAATGGCTCGATAAAGAAGCTGAAGTCACCTCTGCCCGCGAAGGCGATGTGAAGGGAATTCATGAATTAACGGTGAAAACAGCCACGGAAGAGATCACCCTGAAACACAAAGCTTTAGACAGAGCTCTTTTTGCTGAAGGCGCCATTTGGGCAGCAAAACAACTGGTTGAAAATCCTGATATAGAAACAGGAGTACATGCATTTGGACAGCTATTTGATCAACTGATAATGGAGGAAGACTAATGGAACAGTTCCCACTTTGGACGGCAATTGTAACTCCCATGAATACAGACGGGAGCGTGGATCACGAAAGTTTTGAATTACTTCTTCGAAAACAGGAAGAAGCCGGAAATGGAGTTTTGGTTTTAGGTAGCACCGGAGAAGGGCTGAACCTTAATGAAGAGGAAAAAAGAGGCATTGTTCAGTTTACGAAAGGCCTCGACCTGGATGTCCCGGTGATGGTAGGAATCGGAGGTTTTGATCTGTCAGCTCAGGTAGATTTCATTCATTGGCTGAATGAAATTGAGCCGGATGCTTTGCTTTTGGTGACTCCTTTGTACGCCAAGCCCGGCGCTGAAGGACAGTTTGAATGGTTTTCGGAACTGATGGCCGAAACGGAATTACCCTGTATGTTGTATAATGTGCCATCAAGAACCGGAGTTAAAATGCACCCAAGTGTACCGGCTCGGCTCAGTAAAGAATTTGATAACCTGATGGGCGTAAAAGAAGCCAGCGGAAGCGTGGAAGAATTCAAGGCTTTCAGGCGAGAAGCCCCGGATGTGAAATTCTACAGCGGTGACGACGGCATGACGCCCGCTTTCACTAAAGAAGGAGGGGTAGGATTGGTGTCCGTAGCTTCCAATGTGTGGCCCAAAGCCACACGAAAATATATGGATTTGTGCTTGGCAGATGAAACAGAGGATTTGTTTCCGCTTTGGAAAAATGCAACAGATGCTCTTTTCAAAGCTCCAAATCCTGTTCCGGTGAAAACATTGCTGCATAAAAAGCGATGGATCACGAACGATACTGTTCGTCTTCCACTTTCTTTAAGTGATATTTCGGAAGAAGTCGAGAACGAGCTATTGGAACAGGATAAGAACATCGCCGAGTGGCTGGATAGTCAGTAAACCGAATTAAGATTTTAATCAACAAACATCACAATTAGAGCATGAACTACGAAGAGATTTTAGATCAATTAGAAGAAGGCACGGTTCGCGCCGCAAACAAAACCGAGCATGGCTGGGAAGCAAATGTGGAAGTGAAAGAAGCGATCTTGGCATCTTTTAAAGATGGTGAAAATACCAGCTATGAAGGTATCTATGAAGGTTTTGTAGATAAACATAATCTTCCGCCGCGTTATTTTTCGCCTGAAGACGGAGTACGGTTGGTGCCCGGAGGATCTTCGGTTCGACGTGGTGCTTATGTTGCATCCGGAGTGATCATCATGCCGCCGGCCTACATCAACGTTGGAGCTTTTGTGGATGAAGGTTCTATGGTAGACAGTCACGCTTTGGTTGGGTCTTGTGCCCAGATCGGGAAAAATGTGCACCTATCCGCTGGCGTACAAATTGGGGGAGTGCTTGAACCGGTTGGCATGAACCCGGTGATCATTGAAGACGACTGCTTTATTGGAGCCGGCTCGGTGATTGTAGAGGGCATTTTGGTGAAGAAGGGTGCTGTTATTGCTCCGGGAGTTACACTTTCCAAAGCAGTTCCGGTGTATGATATGGTTAATGAAACCGTATTGGAACGAGGGTCAGCCATCCCAGAAAATGCTGTGGTGATACCGGGAACTCGTCCGGTTAATAACGATTGGGCCAAAGAAAACGGGCTCAGTATGGCATGTCCAATCATCGTGAAATACCGGGATGAAGGGAGTAACGCCTCTCTTGAGTTGGAAGAAGCCCTAAGGTAATTTTTGCAAGCCTGAGCATTATCAGAATGTTCAGGCTTTTGTCTGTGAGATGGATCAGAATATCGTTCATCTTTAACACTTAGGAAATCACATCTGAAAAATCCGCGAGACTAAGCGTAAACCTCAGCGAACCTCTGCGAGAAAGGATTGTCTGGAAAATAAGAGGGCTAAGATTTGAGCAAATATTCCACGCAGAGTTAATTGGCACGTTCTGATCTTCACGAAATAAAAAAGGCTCAAGTAAAACTTGAGCCTTAGTCATTTCAATAATAGTTCAGATTCTCAATCCAGATCTTCGGGCAGATTGAAATCAATGTTTGTTCGGTAATCACCCAAAAGATGTTGAGCGAAGTAGTACCATTTCTGCCGCTCGAAGTAGGGTTGATAAGGACCAAATCCATGTCGGCGGCCGGGGAGGATCATCATATCAAAACGTTTGCCGGCTTTAATGAGGGCATCTGCCAGGCGGATGGTATTCGCAGGATGTACGTTGTTATCCATATCCCCGTGAACCAAAAGAAGGTGTCCTTTCAGGTTTTTAGCCAGGGCCGCATTGGTCTCAATTTTGGATTCAAAAGTGATCTCATCTTTCTCCACTTCTGTACTATCCGCACTCATCTCTTTTACGGTTTTTCGTTTTTCTTCCACTCCATGGTGTGTTTCACTCCACCAGGTGTTATACACATTGTTGTCATGATTACCGGCAGAAGAAACCGCCACATCATAAAAATCAGGATATGTTAACAGGGCAGCTGTACTCATAAATCCACCGCCGGAGTGCCCGAAGATGCCGACTTTACCTGCATCAATAAAAGAGTGACGTGCGGCAAGCTGTTCAATTCCATACTTATTGTCTTGCAGGGGATAATCTCTGAGATCTCCGTAACCATAGGTATGATAGTAACGAGAGCGCATTGGGCTTCCTCCCCGGTTACCGAAAGCAACCACTACAAAACCTAATTGAGCCAAAGCCTGATTTCGGCCGGTATATCCGGTGAGGGAAAAGTCTATTGGGAAAGGTTCCGTTTGTGGTCCTGGATACACATACGATATAATGGGATACGATTTCGTGGAATCAAAATCGAATGGTTTCCACATCACTCCATAAAGATCGGTAACGCCATCAGCGGCTTTGATCTGAAACTCTTCCGGAGACATCCAGCCCATTTCTTCAGCGGGAGACATATCTACTTGCTGAAGATCCAGGATGATCTTTCCGTTGCGATCTCTGAGTACCGAGCGTGTCGGCATATCAACGCGGGAAAAGTTATCTACAAAGAAATTATCCTTATCGGATTCATAGATACTGTGATCCGCATTTTCAGGAGTCAGATGCCGGAAACTGGAGCCGTCAAATTTCACGCTGTAAAGATGTGTGTAATAAGGATGATCTCCTTCACGGCCATATCCCTCAAAATAAATGGTTGAGGCAGCCGTGTCGATCTTCACTACATCACCGACTACAAAATTTCCCTGGGTGATGCGGTTCTTGAGATTTCCTTCTGAGTCATAACGGTACAATTGTCCCCAACCGGTACGCTCACTCCACCAAATATATTCCTTACCATCCTCAATGATTCCCAAATACTGGTAACTCCAGTTGAAATAAGGTTCACTGGTTTCACTTAAAAGGACTTCCGTTTCGCCGGTTTCGGTATTCCCGATCAAAATATCCACCTTATCGGATGTTCTGTTCTCGCGATAGATATACAATTTATCAGAGCTGTTTGCACGATAATCTCCGGTTTGATGACCACCGTAGTTAGCCCTCAGGTCCTGATCTTCCCATTTATCAGTGTCCATGATAACCCGCTTCCTGCTTTCGATGTCAAAAACCTCAATTTGGTCAACACCGATCTCATCCTCACCGGGCATAGAGTATTTATAGGTTTCAAGTTCCGGTCGCTCTCCAAGGGAATTGATCACCCAAAGTTCATCTACATCCCGGTTATCAGTGCGCTGAATGTATAATTTGGTCTCATCATCAAAAAAGTTGGCCCGGGTACGAAGGCGTTCATTGGAAGTGGTATCACCTTGGTCTGCCTGGTAGCTGAACCATCGCTCGCCATCTTCGGTAAGCTGGATCTCGGTGCTGTCCGGATCATCTGAGCGCATTAAAAATAAGTTGTGATTTTTTGTAAAAGCGATCCAGGTACTGTCCGGAGAATAGGTCGCCCAGCGTTCGTTTTTCTCTTCGTCTTTCAGAGAATCCCCTTTCACAAGCTGATTCCCATTAATGTTATAGGTGAAATTGATACTATCAACATGGAACGTAAATCGCTCTTTGTCATCATCGTACTCGAAATCCTCTAAATCAAGATCCAAGTGATTGAAAGGACGTTCAAAGATCTCAGAAAGCTGCGCCGCCATATTTTCCCGATCAAAAAGAGGACGCTGGGAAGGGCGATCGGCATTTACGAAATACCAATTCTTGCCATCCGGATTTTCGTATTCGTACCAAAAAGTGTTGGTATCTTCGATCCAGCGGGGGTAGACATCCGTGTCGCCAATCAAGTTTTGCATGCGTTCGCCGGTAAATCGCTCGGCTGCTTCAAAGTTGGCTTGAGCCGATACGTATTCTTGATTAATGACTACAAGACATACGGCTGCCATCAGTGTTTTGATGAGGGTAGAAATGTTCATGATGAATGTATGGGGTTAATAGACCCGGAAAAGAAACGGATTTAACTTGTAAAACACTGATAAATAGTTGGAAGGAACCTGTTACTCTAAATTCTGCCGTTCTGCATCAAAATCCTCATCACTGATGAGCCCCTGCTGCCAAAGACCCGTGAGGTAATCAAGGCGATCCATGGTGCCGGGGTCATATTTTGTTTCCCTTGGTTTAGCCTGTTTTTCAGCTTCCAGCCGTTCCAGTTCTGCCTGAACGGCTTTCTCGATAGATCCCGCAATTTGGGATGGATTTTCTAGTCCAACTAAGACTACCTCCCGGGCGGCTGTTTTTAGCGTAACGGATCCCACACCAAACTGAAGGGCTCCGGGAACGGCTTGCCGGATATCAGCAAGGTCGATATTCTGTGAAATGTGTCCATCTATGACAGTTATTCTTCGGTTGGTAATTTTATACCGGATACTTTTGTGTGTGCTTCGGGTACGCCATAAAATGTAGAGACCAAGTAATACAGGGGTCAAAAGTATACCAAGTACATACTGCCAGAAAAAGGCTTTCCAGGAAGGGGTTAGGGTGATGGATTTTTGGGTATCTGACATTGTTCAGATCTATTATTTCGAGAATTAAAAATTAAAAAAGACAATTATTCAGTTTGGGATGCATTCCTTTCTAATTAAAAGATCACTAATGCATCATTGTTTTAGATTAAAATTATCAGTCTTGATGCATCTTGAGTTTGAAAAAATGGTAAGTAAAAATACTTGCATAAAAAAATGCGGCTTCTTAATAAAAGAAGCCGCATCCTAATGCGTCAATTGTAAATTACCACATAAACAATAGACATCATGAAACATATAGAAAATAAGATTGAAAAAATAGGTAGTGCATTTTTAATAATTATTGTTTTTTGGGTTATCTCAAGTTGCGGAGATTTAGCAACCAATGAAATGGAATCCAAATTAGCGACTACAACCAGTCAGGTAGATGGAAATCCCATCATAAATATAAGTGCTAAAGATTTCTATGAGCATGATTTTACCGAAGCTTACAGAGATAAAATTGTTGCTCGGTATGGAAGCCATTTATTAAAGGAGCTGACAGAGATGGTCCGAAGAATAGATACTATTTAGTTCCTGATGTGAATAGCTCCGGTATTAATTATGATTTTGATGGTAATAGGAGATATGTATATGAAGGGCCAACAAATGACTATGAGCAACCGGAATATACTCCCATGTTTCCATTATTTAATTTAACTCAAGAATCCGGACCTTGGCGATTAGTTCTTATTGAAGATGACAAAGATTATCCTGATCACAGCCGAAAGAACGATACGAATCATGCTCAAAGTGTTATAACATTTGATTTAGAGACTGGGGTATGGAGTTCGGTATTTACATGGTTTACCACCAAGTCTCATCTTTTTGGTAGCAGTGATGATGTTATGGATAAGTCTGGAGTGAGAAAGATAACTGAAGCAAATGCTTATAAGAGAATTTCATACGGTGATTCATTCACAGCTTCAAAAACCTATTCTTCTGGAACATTTAAGTATGATTTTCAGATGACCACTTTAAACAATTAAAAACCAATTAAAGGCAGAGTGTATTCTCTGCCTTTTTAACTTTTTTCGCATGAAAAACCAACGATTTATAATATTCGTCTCACTTCTATTAATGGTATCATGTTCCTCTCCGGTAAAAGAGCAAGATACTTCAGACTTTACATTTATTCCTGATAATACCCCCTTTATTGCCGGGTTTATCGAAGCTACCAATGATACCGTTCATCATTACCCGGAGGTGATTGTCGGCTATTTTACCAATGAACGAGAATATTTATTAGAAGAACTATACCAAGCCTCTGACCCGCCTCCGGATGTGTATAGTCCGGATTTACTGACTCAGCTTGTTAAGACTATGAATCATTTTAAATTTGTCTATGAGTCTGAGGAACAGGCAACGGTAACCGTAACAGGCCCCTTAAATCATCCCCGGAAAAAAGAAGTGATCTATACCAATCAATCGAATGGGTTGTATGGGGACGTTAATGCTGAATTACCGTTATTAGCTGGAGAGAACTACCGAATTGATATAGAGTTACCGGATGGCCGTGCATATTCCTCAACAACCGTAATACCTTCTTCTGTAGAGATAGAAATTCCGGATTCCATAGGAATTGAATTATATAATGCGGAATACAGTGATGGAACACCGGTGGAAAGGTTCCTTAATGAACCCAAAATATTTTTTGAGCACCCTGAAGAAACTCATTTGGTAATTGTTCAGAATAATACAGACAAAGACCGTGATTTGTTATTAATGGAACCAGATGATGAATTTATGTTCTATGATCGGGGTAATTTTCTTAGAGCGGGATCTTTATACGGAATTTCATTAACAAGAGAAGACACTGATACGTTAAGTAAATCGTGGGTACAACGTTTAGATAAACCAAGATCTGAGATTTGGGAATTCGAGCATAATTGGATGAGACTTTCCTTTTTTAGCGATGGAATCTATTATCTACATCCTATGATGGATGAATTTTCAACGTACATAACTTGGTCTGAAACGATCAATAATGAGCTTTTAGATGCCATCGATAACAGAGATTCTACGTATTTATTTGATACATCGACGATCCGAAAAGTGGGAGAAGATGGACAACTATTGCCCAAAGAAGCGACTGATGCTATAGGATTCTTTGCGGGATATTTTTCGGTGTATGATCAAACTACCTTATATCCGATACGTCAGTTTGATCTGGACTCGTTGCTATCCGCCTACGCGGATAATTAAACCTTCAACACTTAATATTATATGGGATGAATCATTATAGTAAGAGCATGACCATCATATTTACAGTGATTGCAATATGTTTTCTGTACAGTGGACATAGCTTCGCTCAGGGTAAGAATAAGAGTCTTGATGCAACCGAAGCAGAAAGTAAGTTTCAAGACTTTTCTAAAGGTTCTAAAATTTTGAGTGGAAATGTCTATTTCTACAGACAGAAGAACTACATTGGAACGGGACAGAATAACTATCGAAAAGACATAGCTATGTTCCTGGGATTGGACATGGACTATTTACGACTTATTAACGAGGATTGGGGCATAGGTACGAAAGCTTTTTTTGAGGGTTTTATTGCTAAAGAATTCCGCTCAGTTAGGCTTATTTATATAGGATTAGGTCCCATAGTGCGTAGGTATATATGGAAAAAAGATCGCATCCGAACTTATGCACAAGTGAATACCCTATTGGGTTATGATATGGAGCTTGGCGAATATTACGGTGGCTATGGCGGCTCAGGGTTCAGATATAGGCTTGGATTAAGAGCAGGTGCTTCTTACAGGCTTAGTAATGCAGCCGGAGTATTTTTGAATATTGGCCCCGATTGGGAAGGTGATGATGCAGGTTTTGATACCTGGGGAGTAGATTTTGAATTCGGAATACAGCTATTCAGGTTTTAATTCACACAAATTTTAAAGATGGAAATGATGAAAAAATCACATAAGTACCTAATAATCATTTTAGTTTTAATGCAACCTGCTTCCGTATTCTCACAAACAGATATTGATGACGGTCTGAAGCAAATAAAAAAAGGAGACATTCTAACTTCTTTTAATCTTGATATGAGTGCTGCCCAAAAAAGTGATGGTTACAATCATGAATTTGCACGATCGTTCGAACTTGCGGCAATAAATATCGATGGACTGTACTTTGTTAGTGATCACATTGGGTTAGGTCCGGTGCTTGGAATTCAATACGTACATGAATTTTACGATACTGATGGGGTTATTTTCGAAGATGAGGATCAGTGGAGTTGGAACTTAGAATATGGAATAAAAGCAGGATATTATGTGGCTTTCCAAGAACTATTTAAAACAGATGTATTAGGGGAGTCTCAGCTCTTTGCAACAACAGGGATAAGTTGGGTACGCGGTAAAGTAAAATATGAAGAAAGAAATACAGGAAGAAAAGGCTCCTTTGCTCCCGAAACTCAATTTAGATATCAGATAGCTACAGGTTTGTTTATACCATTAGGGCAAAAAATAGGAATAGAATGGAGGTTGCAAAGAGAAGCCTGGAAAAGGGATTATTTAATTTATGAATATGATGATAATGGGAATATTATCGGAAGAGGTGAAACCCCAAAATGGCTTTCAGAAATATTTTTTGGGTTAGGTCTGAAAATAAAATTTTAACAAATTTAAAAATCCATACCCAAAGTTAGATTTCTTATATTAATGAATAAATAGAGTGTCTGTGAAATTAAAATAATTAGTTTTGAAACCCTGGAAGTACGTTGTTGCAGTTGGGATGACGATTGTCATCTCTGCCGGCTTTTTGATCCATATTCCATTCATCCCCATTCTTGAACAAACGGCGCGGAACATTTTCTTTCATGTGCCAATGTGGATGACCATGTTCTCATTGTTCCTTATAAGTTTCTGGTACAGTATTAAATACCTGAATGATCCCAAACCGGAATTTGATATTAAAGCATCATCCGCAGCAAGTGTAGGTGTAGCTTTTGGAATATGCGGACTGCTTACCGGTTCTCTTTGGGCGCGTTTTACCTGGGGCTCCTGGTGGACTTTTGCCGAACCCAAAATGAATTTAGCCGCACTGGCTATGATGATCTATGTCGCCTATTTTGTACTTCGTTCAGCATTTGATGACCGTGAAAAACGCGCAAAATTAGCGGCCGTTTACAATATTTTTGCCGTTACCACTATTCCCTTTTTGCTGTATGTGGTTCCCCGTCAGTTAACAAGCCTTCATCCGGGCGCAGATGGAAATCCTGCTTTTAGTGAGATTACTGCCGCAGAATTACGGTATATTTTATATCCTGCATTTGTAGGATTTATTGCACTCGGTTTCTGGATCTATGATGTAGTGCATCGTTATAAAAAGGTTCAATTCGAAGTTGAGAATTCGTAATTTTCACCCAACAAAATTCAGAGTTTAATGCAAGAAGATTCACTCGCTGCCGTTGACACGCTCACCAAAGCTTATTCAGATCAATGGGCAGGATCATCCGGAACTGAACAGGCAGGAGCATTTATTCAATTTATGTCCTCAAACGAATTAATATATGTTGTATTAGGAGTGAGCCTCATTATTTGGCTGGTACTCCTGTTTTTCCTTTTCCGTGTAGACCGAAAAGTGAGTATTCTTGAAGAACAAATTCAATCCAAAAAAGAAGAAGTATGAAGCCTAAATTAATTATTGGCATTGTAGCAATTGTCGGTTTTACCTCTTTGCTGATGTACAACTTTGGTGAAAGCATCAGCACTTATACTACTTTTGAAAATGCCGGAGAGCGCTCAAATGCACACATTCCCGGTGTATGGGACAAAGAAAAAGGAGCTGAATTTTCTCTGGAAACCAAACGGTTTACATTTCATATGATCGATGAGGCCGGAGTTTCGCGCAAAGTGGTTTACCCAAAACCAAAGCCAAATAACTTTGAAGAAGCCGATCAACTCGTGGTCATAGGAGAAATGAGAGGCGATATATTTTATGCAGACCAAATGCTCATGAAATGTCCGTCTAAGTATAATGATGCCGATCCGGGACAATTCACAGACGCAGCAACTTCATAGCCATAGAACCCAATTCTATCAAATACAATGATCCTTGACTCTCAGAGTTTTGGAATATTTACACTGTGCTTTAAAATGGAACAAACGCCAACTGCATAGTGATTTCTCGACGTTAAATTTATTGATCCACTAATTTATGTTAGGTACTGTTGGTAAACTTCTGATCTCCGCTTCTTTTGTAACCTCTTTAGCGGCCATGATCTTTTTCTTCATATCCGCTAACCGCGATCAGGAAAAGACTTTCCGAATCGGAAACTGGCTGTTTGCACTAAAAACAATTTTTATAGTAGCAGCCTCCGGGATATTGATTTACCTGATCTTCCAGCACCAGTTTCAGTACTACTATGTATTCAATTACACCAGTCTCGACCTGACACCACGATATTTATTTTCGGCATTTTACGGAGGGCAAGAGGGAAGCTTTATGCTTTGGATCATGTTCTCAGCCTTCTTTGGCTTCGGTTTAATGAAATGGACAAGAGAACCTTATAAAGCCCCGGTACTGTTCTTTCTGACACTAACGCAGGTTTTTCTGCTTTCAATGTTGCTAGGCTGGGATATATTTGGATTGAAACTGGGGGCTTCTCCATTCAGGACCATTGCAGAAGAAATGCCTAATGCGCCTTTCCTTCAGGCAAATCCTGATTTTGTACCCAATGATGGCAGCGGTCTGAACGACCTGCTCAAAAGTCCGTGGATGATGATACACCCACCGGTCTTATTTATCGGTTTTGCGATGATGACGATCCCGTACTGCTTTGCTATGGCAGCTCTATGGAAGCAGAAATACAATGAATGGATCGGGCCTGCTCTTCCATGGACATTAAGTGCTAACGTAGCACTTTTAACGGCCATATTTTTGGGCGGATATTGGGCATATGTGACACTCTCATTTGGAGGTTTTTGGGCCTGGGACCCTGTTGAAAATGCTTCTCTGGTACCCTGGCTGATCGGTACAGCGGGCATCCACACGATGATTATCCAGCGAAAGAGTTCAGTGGCACAGAAATCATCGATCCTGTTTGCCATTCTTGCTTATATAGCGATCGTTTACGAAACGTTTTTAACCCGTTCCGGGATTCTCGGCAGCTCTTCGGTTCACAGTTTTGTGGACCTGGGCCTTTATAATCAGCTCTTAGCTTTTATGCTGGTTGTAACCATTGTTGGATTGGGATTATTTTTCTGGAGATATAAAGAATTGCCATCTCCCGATAAAGAATCCAAGGTCTTGAGTCGAGAATTTATGACGGTTACGGGTGCGATGTTGTTACTCATCTTGGGACTGGTGATCATATTAGGTACAAGTTCACCTATTTTAGGAAGGCTTTTTGTAGAGAATCCGACTCCTCCTGAGATCAGCTTTTATAACGACTGGAGTATGCCGATCGCGATGATCATGGCTATTTTTACCGTGGTAGGACAATACCTGTTCTGGAAGAGATATGACGATGCCGAATCACTTGCTTCAGAACTTGTAAATCCGCTGTTGGTGACGAGTACATTTACCATATTAGCGATCATTTTCGGTGATGTGCGAAACATTTACTACATGGTATATCTGTTTTGTGGTTTTTTTGCCATAGTAGGGAATACGTGGATATTGATCCGGCTTGTAAAACGTCAGCCTAAGCTTATTGGCGGCTCTCTTACACACGTAGGATTTGGCCTGTTGTTGGTAGGAATTTTAGCTTCGTCGGCATATAACAGGCCTCTTGTAGATCAAAAAACGGCCCAATATAATGAGGCAGTCAGGCAGGGTGAGGTAACTGATGAGCAGGGCTTCAAGGTTACCCAAACGGAAGAGATGCTTATGTTGGATCTGGATCAGCCGGTATTGGTGGATGGCAGATACATGGTAACATACGAAGGCTACGAGTTGGATAATAAAGTTCGCAGAGGACAGCAAACCTATAAGATCAAGTTTGAGCCTATTGATGGCGGTAAACCTTTTTATATGCATCCTGAAGTTTATCCTATGTTGACCACCTCCTCAGCAGAAAATATACAATGGTCTGTGGATCCGGATGTACGAACAAGGTTGCTGAGTGATATATATTTATATGTTGGAGGAAGTTCTTACGTACAGGAACAAAATGATCGTGTTCAGGAAAATAGAAGCATGATGCAAAATGTGGCAGCCCAGGATACTACGGAGGAAGATCTTGTACAGAAGTTTGAATTTACACCGGGACAATCCATAGATATTGGCAAATATACGATCCGGTTTGTCAATTATATGAAGACTGACAGCACCGAACTGCCACCGAATACTCAAATTGGTGTTCGTGCAGAAATTGAATTGATCCATCCCGCCAGCGACAGGATAGTCACCTTGAACCCTCTATTTGCGGTGTACTCCGAAAATGGACAGAGTTATATCTATTCTCCGCCATCTTTTGCCCAGGAATTTGGACTCGAATTCCAGTTTACTGAGATCAAGCCTCAGCAAAACAGTATAGAGATCACCGTTACAGGGCTTGAAGAAGAATATGAACCGGAATGGGTGCTGATCGTAGCTGACGAAAAACCTTTGATCTCAGTAGTATGGAGCGGTACTTTCTTGCTTATGATTGGCTTCAGTATCTCAATTTTCCGACATTGGGGAAGAGAACGAAAGAAGAACATCGAATAAAGAACATTCAACACCGAACGTTTAACTTTAGCAATTACATGAATAAGCTGGCTAATAGAATTTTTAAGAAAATAAGTTCTTACTTCAAAGTTGGATGTTGGACGTTGGATATTCAAAAACTGATTTTTTTGACCTTCATTAGTTTATTTCCTGTAATCACAGTTGCCCAAACGCAAGATAATCTGCCGTCTCCGCGAGGTGCTTTTTTAAGGTCTTTGGTTGTGCCAGGCTGGGGGCATTATTACACAGATAAAACGGATTGGAATCGTGGGAAATATCACCTTGCCGGTGAAGCAGTGCTGGTACTTACCTATTTTGGTTTGGATATACGGGCTAACAGGCTTGAGAATGATTTCTACACGTTAGCCCTCAGTAAAGCGGGAGCGGACTTGTCAGAAAAATCACGGGATTATTTGATTGCTATAGGTAATTATGACAACCTCAGAGAATACAATGATGCCCAACTTCGGGCAAGAAACTGGAATAGTATTTATCCTGACACCCCGGAGTATCGGTGGAGTTGGGAAAGCAGTGCACAGAGAAGCCAATATCAGGATGCACGTGAGCAAGTGGATCGTAACAGAGGGCAACTCCCAACCTTGATTTCACTGATGGTTGTTAATCGTTTGGTTAGTGGGATAAGCGCCTTTATTAAAGCAAGAGATATGGGTAAAAATCTTCCGGAAGCAAGCTTTTCTTACGTCAATCAATTTGGCCAACAAGGCGTTACTGCAAATCTACGCTTCAATTTTTGATCAGTTTATTCTTTGTGAATTGCTGTAAAATTTCCACTCAGCATATCTACAATTATTTAACTGTTGAACTCATTGCATTCCGCATTTTTGTGATTCGGTGATCACATAGTTCACTGACAAAATATCTGTAAAAACCCGCGTTACCGGCTTGAAAAACGCTTCCAAAACCCCTAATCTGCATAAAATTCAAATCATAAATAAAACATTGAAATGGACGTAAAAAAAGTAGCCGTAATTGGTGGCGGAACGATGGGGAATGGCATCGCTCATGTTTTTGCCATGAGTGGGATATCTGTTAATCTGATCGAAACGAAACAAGAATTTGCCGACCGTGCGCTTTCTACCATCGAGAAGAATCTCGACCGAATGGTGAAAAAGGAAAAGATTGATGAAGCAAAGAAATCGGATACGCTGAATAGTATCTCTGTTTTCCTGAATGTGAACAAAGGAGTGAAGGATGTGGATTTGGTAGTGGAAGCTGTTCCTGAAAATCTTGAGATCAAAAAGTCGGTTTGGAAACAGGTTGACGAAGCTGCACCTGATCATACTATATTTGGTTCGAATACATCCTCCATTTCAATCACCAAACTTGCAGCGCTGACTTCTCGTCCCGAGAAATTCATTGGAATGCACTTTTTCAATCCCGTGCCGGTAATGAAGTTGGTGGAAATTGTCCGTGGACTTGAAACCGATGATGAGACCTATAATGTGGTTGAAGCTACTGCCAAAAAGCTCAATAAAGTGCCGGTTCCGGTAAATGATGCACCCGGTTTTGTAAGCAACCGTGTACTTATGCCGATGATCAACGAAGCCATTTTCTGTGTAGGAGAAGGGGTGGCCACTCCGGAAAACGTGGATGAAGTGATGAAGCTTGGGATGGCGCATCCTATGGGGCCACTGCGACTCGCAGATTTCATTGGGCTGGATGTATGCCTCGATATTTTGAACGTGCTGTATGAAGGGTTTAAAGACCCAAAATATCGCCCGGCTCCACTGCTCGTTAAAATGGTAGATGCTGGAAAACTCGGCAATAAAACCGGCGAAGGATTCTACAAGTACGATTGATTAAAACGTATTTATGATCTGATAAGAATAAAGCCCGACTCCAAAAAATTGGGCTTTTTTATAATATATTAGATTTGGTTTGATGGGTGAATTAGATCATTAGAGAAATGGCTATTTTAAACTAAAGTTAGTTTTATAGGATACTTGCGAAATAGTTTTTTTTTTTTTTTTAATTAAGAACATCGGGGATTTTCCTCATCTAAACCTAAGTTAAAAATGTGAAAGTTATGAATTATCTAAAGTTTATTGTTTCGACCTTAATAATGGTTTTTGCGGTGTTACTTTTTATTAATATTGACGATGCTAATGCCAATATCGAAGGTGATTGTGGTTGGTGGGCACAAGCAGACAGATATGGGAGATATGAATGTGCAGGTCCTGAAGATGACTGTTATGTATTATGTCCAATAGTAGTAACGCCTGAAGAAAACTAGACAGTAAATTAACGATTAAATAGCCTTAGTTTTACTAAGGCTATTTAATTTTACCCTATAAAGTGATGAGAAAGATAATTCCAATCATAGTATTATTATTATTCAATTATTCTTGTACTAAAAGTACTGAAAATCAAGATGAGCTCATTTCAATTAATGATGAGAATGGTAAAACCTTATTTCTGGAAAAGCAAAGAACTATTACATTAGAACACTCAGAACAAAACAGCATTGGAACTCCTTTATATAGAGTAGAATTTAATTCTGAGGATAATCTTTTTTTCTTTAATACAATCAATAGTAGTTTTTTGATTTATGATAAAGAAGGAAGGCTAATTAATTCATTCGGAAGAACGGGTAGAGGTCCTAATGAATTTGAGTTGGTTTATGCATATACAATTGATGAGAATAACAATATATATGTATATGACGATTCTCAGAGATTAATTAAAATTTTTGATAATGAATATAATCTTCAAAAAAGTGTTGAGGTAAATAATTCATCTTATTTCGTTTCTTCTCATGACTTAAAGGTTTTGGGTTCAAATCTAATGATGGGAATCATTCAGACAGATGTAGTAAGTAGCAGAATGGAATCAGGTTTATTGATTCAAAGCCCTCCGCTTTTACTTGCTGACAAATATGACTTAAAGCCCCAAAAAACAATAGGCAAATATGATCCCTATTTGAAAGGAATTGAGTCAACGTACAATCGCCCACTTTTTGATATTGATAGAGAGAATAGTTCAGTTTTATTATCTCATCAAAATTCATACCGTTTTCAGGAATATGATATTGAGAGTGGGAAAAGATTAGCTTATTTCGGTGTTCGTTCAGAATCTTTTGGTGAAGGCAATGAAAGGTCAAGTGCAGGTGATAATAGCAAGGAGCGTTATATGGGAAAAATATCAGAGAGTTCAACTGAAAAAATCTTCTATACAGATTCTTACATAGGAAGTTTTTTTATCAATGGAACTGAATCATGGTTTGATTCTAAAGATTTGTCAGATTTGAATTATCATATCTCTATTTATTCAAGAGATAATTATCATTTAATAGATGTTTTATCATCAGAATATAGGCTTATAGGTGTAAATAAAAATGAGCTTTACTTCATTGAAGATGAAGATCCTTTAAATTTTAGAATTGGTGTTTACAAAATAAAACAAGATGCGTGAAATTTTATTTATAACGCTGATTTTTTTTGCATTTGGGTGTTCTGAATGGGAATCTGGTACAGACTTTAAAAATGCTTTGTATGATTTGAATATTGAGTTCAGTGAAGAAGACTCTACGCTATTTCTTTTTACTTCTGTAAATGAATGTACACCCTGTAAAGAAGAATTATATTATTGGAACAATAAAGAAAACAATGATCTTGACTTAGTTTTAATTGTATCTGAAAGATACAAATCAAATTATGAATCTTTTATCAAAAATAACGATATAAGTATCAAATCTTATCTTGATCAGGATAACTTATTTAGAAAGAGGGAGCTAATTCCATTGGTGCCATATAAAGTGTTGATGGATGAAGGCCAAATTTTAAAATTAGGAGAATTGGGATACAACAGGCTACCTAATACCAGTCTATAACAAGAAATAATGTTTACTAAAAACTAAGCCGCAACTGATTCTTCCAAAATTTCATCTGAAAGGTAGATTACTTTATTCGCTTTTAACAAAAGGTCGTGCAGTTTTCGTCCTACCAAATGTTTTACTTCATTCAGGCTTTTGGGAGAAGTGAGTTCGTATTGAAAATAAGAAATCAGGTTGATGGCTGATAAGTAACGGCCATTCTCATCCCCGTCAATTTCGATGTGCCAGCGGGTGATGATATTTTCATCTTTCAGCAGGTCGTTTACTTTTTTACTGATCGATTCCATCCAGCGGCTTGCTCGCTCTACCCGGTAGTTGCCGGCTTCACCGGGCATTTCAGGCTGACAAAGATCGATATCAAACAGCCAGCTCATTTCCACATCAATGGTTGGGGGAACCGCTGATTTTGTAAGCGTTTCGATCTTTAAAAAAGGATGGCTATCCATGCCGTCAAGTTCCTTGGCCATGGTAGTTTCCCGAAAACTGTCCCAATCAAAATTGATGGAAAGCGAATGCATGTAATTGGAAACCTTATCCAGGTCAATGATTAATTCTAAACCGGTTGCATGAATCTTGTTATCTTCCCAAGTTCTGAACTTGGTCGTTTTTATCCCTCTTTTTCCCAGTTGTGTTTCTACGGTATTAACAATAGAATGGAAGATCGGATAGTGCATGAAACCTTGAATTTCCCCTCTGAATTTAAATGAATTATTACGAACTAATATACTTAAATAAGGCCCTCAAAAACAAGTTGGTTGGTGGGCATATTGAGCAGGCTGTAAGTCCTTATAAGAACTTTATTGAATTTTTTATTCGAACAAAATCAGATAGTTATCGTCTTTGTTTCAGTACAGCCCCCGGAAATATTGCCTTATATCTGGATAACTACAGAGGAGCCAAAAAAAGCAACACGATCAATTTTTTTGAAGAATTGTATGGATATGAGATCACAAACATCACCATTCCGGAAACCGACCGTTGGCTGTATATCCATTTTAAAAATGGCGCAGTTCTGTACTTTAGGTTGTTCAGTAATCGTGCGAATGTATTTTGGGTGAAGGACAACCAGGTAAAAGCAGTGTTTAAGGAATATGATAACATCGGGGATGAACCTCCATCACCCCAAAAACTGGCGGTTTATAAAGTGGAAGAAGACATCAGTCGAAAAAGTACCAAGAATAAGATCATTGGGATCAATGCGATGTTTCCGCGGCAGAATATTCAGGAGTTGATCGAGCATTTTGAATTGGACGATTATTCGGTAGAAGAGCTCCAGGATTGGGTGAAAGAAGTGTGCCAAAAGCTGGAAGATGAACCGCACCCGAGATTGCTGGAAAATGGAGAGACAACGCTGTTTTCGGAAGAAGTCTTGCCGGTAAAAACGGAACAGGAATTTGAGGATGTAAATCATCTGATACTTCATCGCTATAAAACATATTCGAGAAATCAGCGGCTCAAACAGCAAAAATCATCCTTACTGAAAAACTTGAAGCGAAAGATCAAAAGGCTGGATTCCGGTTTACGAAACCTTGAGCAGGCAGATAAAGGCCTGGAACGAGCCGAGAAATATGAACAATGGGGACATCTGTTGATGGCAAAGGCACATTTGGGAGACCTCAACAAAGAAGAAATTGAAGTTGAAGATCTTTATAACGAAGGGCAAAAAGTAACCATTCCGCTCGAAATTGATCTCGATATTGCTGAAAATGCGCAACGGTATTATAAAAAAAGTGCCGGCGCTGAACGATCTTATGAAGAGGCTTTGAAGCGAATTCCCGAAATGGAGAAGGAGAAGGAAAAAGCAGAAAAATTACTTGCAGAAGCTGAAGCCATTACCAATTTATGGGCTTTCCAGGATTGGGAAAAGGAACATGAGCATGAACTTAAGGCGTATCGAAATCAGAATGATGCCGGTGCAGACGAAGAATCGTTGCCCTTCCATAATTTCAAAGTTCAGGGTTATACGGTTTGGATAGGGAAGAATGCAAAGAGCAATGATGAATTAGTTCAGAGAGCGCATAAAGAAGATGTTTGGATGCATGCCCGCGGTGTGCCGGGTTCTCACCTTGTGATAAGAATGGGAAATGAAAAGGAGATGCCTCCCCGGGCCGTACTTCTTGAAGCTGCTTCCTATGCGGCATACAATTCAAAAGCAAAGGGGATGAAGCTGGCTCCGGTCATCATCACCAAGAAAAAATATGTCCGTAAGCCAAAAGGTTCTGCGCCCGGTGCGGTTGTAGTAGATAAAGAAGAAGTTGAGATGGTAACACCAAAAAATCCGGTGGTATGAATATTGAACGGTTAAAGAATTTCAAGCAAAGCATTTTTATAACCGGGTTCATGGCTTCGGGAAAAAGCACGATCGGCCGCATGATTGCCGAAAAGATCGGGTTTAACTTTATTGATCTTGATGCATATATCGTTGAAAAAGAAGGCTCATCGATCAACACGCTCTTTTCTGAACGGGGAGAAGCTTATTTCCGTGAGAAAGAGTGGGAGTATTTATTGGAGATCACTCAAACGCAGAAAGGGGTAATTGCTCTTGGAGGAGGTGCCTTACACAACCAACGTGTCGTAGATCATTTGAAGATACACGGATTGCTGTTGTTTATAGATACATCCATGAGCAAAATTGTAGATCGTGTGGCATCTGCCTCAGAACGGCCTGTATTGTGGGATGATCAGGGTAAAATAAAATCAAATGAGACTCTGTATGCTGAACTCAAAACCTTATATTCAAAGCGAGAAAAATTCTATAAACAGGCGCAGGTTCGTATAGAAACAGCATCTTTTCAAACGGCAGATGAAGTGGCTGAAGCCGCCATTCAAAAAATAGCAAGGCATGTCTGATACCATATTCGTAGAAACGTCCACACAGGATAATTATAAGATTCACTTCGGAGATGATCTTTCCGAAGAATTGGGACGGTTTATCAATACATACAGCTCAGATACCGCCTTTGTTTTGGCAGATGCCTTTGTTTTGGAACACCACCGGGATCATTTTGAACCGGTATTGAAGCAACAGTTTTCGAACCTTCATGTATTTGAAATCCCCCAGGGAGAACAAGCAAAAAGCATGAAGATCTACCAGGCTGCCTTAGATCATGTATTAAAGAACGGAGTTGAGCGACAAACGCCCCTGTTTGCAATTGGAGGAGGAGTGACGGGAGACCTTGCCGGTTTTGTGGCTGCCACGGCTTTAAGAGGCATTCCCTTGATACATATTCCCACCACCTTATTGTCTATGGTGGATAGTTCTATTGGTGGTAAGACGGGCATCAATCATACAACAGGGAAAAACCTGATTGGAAGTTTTTATCAACCTGAGGCGGTATTTGCAGATGTTCACTATCTTCAAACCCTACCTAAAAAAGAATGGGTAAATGGGTTAAGTGAAGTTTTGAAGTACGGATACATTCATTCCCCGGAAATTCTGCAAGAGGCCAAACAGCTGATAGACAAGAATGTTTTCACAGATGGAGCAGCGTGGCTTTCATTAATTAAAAAGAGTGCACGTATTAAAGTTGAGGTAGTATCTGAAGATGTACTCGAAAGCGGGAAAAGGGCGATCCTTAATTTTGGGCATACCTTTGGTCATGTGTTAGAAAGGGAAGGTAATTATGAAATGTTTTCTCACGGAGAAGCTGTTTTTGCAGGTATGGTTGCTGCATTGCATGCTTCTAATTATCTGGGGGTGAACATTGAGCTGTCCAATTTAATGCAATTCAAATCGTTGTATGAATTCAATTTGAAAGGCATTGAGAAGTCTCCCCGTGAGTTGGTGGAAATGATGAAATTCGACAAAAAAGTGAAGGACGGACAATTACGGCTCATTCTTCTGAAAAAAGAAGGTATCCCCTACATCTACAATGTGGCAGATGAAGACTTTATAGAAAAAGCCTGGCAGCATACCTTAAACATATTTAGTTAGATACATAGTGGCTTACGTACGCTGGTTATATAAATCATGGAATTTCTTTTGGACCTTTGTAGGTGTAATTGTGCTTACTGTGACTATTATGGCCGGTGCCATTTTTGGAGTGATGCAACTTCAGCCGGTAAAAAATTACGTTGCAGAACAACTTGAAGACCAGTTTAACCGCAAATTCGAAGGGATTTTGAGTATAGGACAGCTGAGCGGGTTGCTGCCTTTGACGGTTGAGATGAAAGAAGTAAAGATCTATCCAGACAAAAATACCTATACCCCGGTTTTTGACTCAGAATCTATTGTGGCAAATATTGATGTTTGGTCGCTCCTTAAAAATCAGTTGCTTGTAAATTCAGCGGAACTCCAAAGTCCAAGCCTGATCTTTGACAGGGATTCTTCTTTTTCATTGGAAAAAGCATTCACACTACTTCCCCAAGCTGATTCGACTTCCTCTGAGACGTCTCAAATAGTTGATGCAAGTAACAGACTTGGTTTTAAGATTGTGGTTCCTTCGGTAATGGTATATGATGGAAAGACAGTAATCAGGAATTACCGCGACAGAGACAGCTTGAGTATAAACAATGTTGATCTTCAGGTGTTTGTGGAAATAACCGATGAACAAAGATTTCTCGATATCGATAATCTAAGCTTCGATCTACCTAAACTGGATATCACAGGTTTCCGGGCTTATGGACAGATCTACAATGATGAGCGCTTCTTTGAGGTTAATGCTCTCAATGTGATCCATGGGAATTCTGCTATTCGTTTTAATGGTGAAGTAGATGGACTGAATTTTCTTAAGGGGAATATTCGGCAACAACTCGATGATGCCAGTTTTAGTTATTTGATTGACCGTATATCATTTACCCCTGAACTGTTGGCAACTTTTATTCCCCGGAGTACGGATTATATTCAGTCTAACATGATGGGATCAGTGGAAGGGGAAGGAACCCTGGATTCGTTATCAATTTCAGCTTCTGAGCTAATTTTAGGCGATAGCTTCATTCGGTTTGATGGGGGCCTTGGCCATTATCTAAAGCCTCAGGAAATAACATACAATCTTAATATACCTCAGCTTTCCATCGCTCAGCAGGAGCTTAAATCGTTTCGGCCTTTTCTGAATGATTCGCTGCAAACAGCTCTTGCCCAAACGAGCCTTCAGGCACAAATAGAAGGGAACACTCAGAATACTGAGATCAGCATGTCTGCCGATCATTACAAGCGTGGCAATATTGAATTGGAGGGCACCATGACGTGGGGGCAGGAAGTGGGAATAGACGCTCGTTTCAGAACAACAGCATTAGATATTGGATCGCTGGTAAATCCAAAGATAGGAACATCTGATTTGGGCCTGCGCGGACAATTCAAAACCAATTCTCTGGATATCATGGAAAGTGAAGGAGGGTTGACCATTGAGTCCGGTAACGGATCTTTGGATGACCGTACTTTTAACCAACTTTCAGTCCTTGCAAATTGGACAGACGGTTACATAGAACCTGACGTCCGGATTAATATCGATGAAGCCCTGTTTTCCACAACCGGATATGTGGATCTCAGCTCAGAAATACCGTCATATTCATTAAGAGGATCGGCCTCAAACCTGAAGGTAAAGGAAATTTTCAGATGGCAAGAACTTAAGCCGGTTACGGCAGACCTTGAATTTGATGTGACTCTTTTTGGTAAAAAACCAACGGATATGTACGGTCGATTAAGCCTGGACGTTCTACAAGCGGCCTTCGCTGAAGACACATTGGGACGACATCAGCTTTATATGGATTTTAATACTCCGGAAGCTGCTGAGCGCGAGATCAGGTTTACCTCTACAGCTTTTGATGCTAACGTAAAAGGTTCTTTTACACCTGATGTATTATTGGATCTTAGCAGGGAATGGAAGACCTATTTCATGGAGCGATATAAGGATGAGATTGCCCTGGATACCTCGTTTGTAGTTAAACCTGATACCGTAAACCTGATACCGAGTCAGGATTTCACCATGTCGTTGAATTTTAAAAATCTTGCGATTGTAAATGCTTATTTGCCGAAATTCCCCAAATTGGCTTCAACCGGCAGGTTGAATTCTACGGTGAATGTGAACAGCAGGCGTATGCTTTTTAATGCTTCATTCATGGATTCTAAGACATCCATTGAAAGTTTTGAAGCCGACTCTTTGAACATTCAGGCGACCGGAAGCTTTAGGATCAATCGGAAACTCAAAGATTTTTCAGGGCTTCAGGTACAAATGGATGCAGGACATTTGATCTATAATGCTTTCAATGGGCGAGATTTCCAACTTTCTGCAAACCTTGATGAAAATGCTTTGGATCTTGATATACGTGCCGATCGGTTGGCTGATGAAGCAAATTTCATGGTAAACATGGACGGCGTATTGGAAGAAGATCAGCTTCATTTCAAGATCGCAGATTTCAATCTGAGTTCAGATACGTATCAGTGGAGAAGCCTTGGAGAGCCGACCGTACGATATTATGACCGGGAAAAACTCACGTTTGAGGAATTTCAATTTGAAAGTGATAGTCAGTTTGTTCAGGTAAACGGAACATTCAGCAGTTCCCCGGAAGACTCTGTGAACTATGAGATCGGCAATCTGGATTTAGGAAAAATTTCTCAAATTCTCGATATACGCCTCGATTTTGCCGGCAAGTTAAATGGCAAATTTACAACTACAACACTGACCTCCATTCCTACCATCGATGGAAACATCGAAATAGAAGGGCTGTATTTAGGCAATAATTTATATGGCGACCTGAATATCAACAGTACTTATAATCCGGATTTTAAAAGATTTGATACCCAAATTATTTCAACCACTGATTCGACAAAGTATCCGGAGTATTATGCGAATAACGGTCGGAAGGGACAGTTTTTTCAAATTGATGGATATGTGTTAGCTCCACAAGGAGGGAGTTTTCCCTCGGCAGATTCTATTTTCGCCTTTAATGCTGATTTTGAGAATATTGATCTTTGGGTGCTTCCGTTGATCGGGCCAAAGGTATTTGCCGAAGGTGCCGGATTGGCTACAGCTACCGGAAAAATTTGGGGGAATTTAGACACATTCGATTATCAGGTCGATATTTCTGTTGGAACGGAAGATGCTGCTTTTATTCGTCCCCGCTTTCTGGATACCGACTATTATGCGCAGGGTGACATCACCTGGAACCGGAGCCGTGGTTTCATCTTTCGCGATATTTACCTGATCGATCCTTCTGGGGGTAATGCGATATTGAGTGGGTTTTACGATGTGAACGATTTTGCCCCGGTCGATACCATGGACATCAACCTGGATATGGATGAATTTCAATTTCTGAATAGTGCTTTTGATCCTACCGTCGCCTTTTTCGGTGAAGCTTTTGGCAGTGGAAGGGTCACGATATCGGGTACAAACCTGGATCCTGTACTGGCTACTGAAGGCCCGGTCATGATCACTGATTTCTCAGAAATATCCATTCCTTTACTGGAAGAAACTGAATTTGACGAAGATCACCGTTTTATACGATTTGTAAGTTCGTTTGATGATCAGGCGGTTTCCCAAAGCAAGAGCAGGTTTCAGAATAACAACACGGCTTCTCAAACATTAACAGCAGAAGAGGAAGAAGAACTTACTTTCGCAGAACGATTTACCCTGGATCTTCAGTTTGAGGCTCAAAATCCCATGAACGTTCGCCTTATTTTTGATCCGGTTACCGGAGATATCATAACTGCACAGGGAACAGGCCGTATCCGTATTCTTTTAGAAGATGAGCAAGTTTCCATGTTTGGCAGATTTGATATAAGTGGGGGACGGTATCAGTTTGTAAGTGGCGATATTTTTACGAGAAGGTTTGAGATAGAACCGGGAGGAACGATTATTTGGGAGGGTGATCCAGCTAATGCAAGCCTTAATGTAAATGCCATTTACAGTGCCCGGCCTGATATCAATACCTTAAGCGGAACCGGTCGCCGCGATCCGGAGAATGCACAACGTGTTCCTGTAGAATTGGTGCTTAACATTGGAGGAACTATCACCAGTATTGAAAACAATTTCTTTTTCAGGCTGCCCGATACGTTCGAAGCACAACAGAATTCCACATTATCTACTCAGTTGGCTTCCATTAACCGGGATGAAAATCTGAAACTGATCCAGGCCACAAACTTCATGCTGATGGGCGATTTTATACCGGTTTCATCTGCAGGCGATCCACAGGCAAATTTGTTTGCGGAGAATATTTCAGGCAGTGCAGCAGTTTTAAACCCGCTGCTTTCCAGCCAGGTTATTAACCCATTGTTATCAAATCAGGTAAATTCGTTATTGAACAGTGATTTGAGTAGTTTAGATGTAGATTTTAACTTAAACACCTATAATCAAGTAGATCTTGGGGTAGCACTCAGGTTATATAACGATAAGCTGATCTTAAGAAGAGAAGGACAAATTACAGGACGACAATCAAGTATAGGCGACCTTGGTGCAACCTATCGCATAAATCGCACTTTTGCGGTTACGGCTTTTCACCGCCAGGACCTCACTTTTGGAACACTTGGCAGCACCGAACAGTCTCAGCAATCTCAGGAAATAAATGGGGTAGGCCTGGAGGCCAAAGTTAGTTTTAATACGTGGGATGAATTCTTTAAACGTTTATTCTCACCCTTCAGAAAACTCTTTGGCACTAAAGAAGAACAAGATCAAGAAGAAATAACAGAAAACAGACAGGATCAAAATCCTGTTTAAAGAAAATTAAATGAGTAAAAAAGACAGATTAAAGAAATTTGAAGATCTGGTCATAGATTTGATCAAAAATAGTCCGGATCATACGTTAACAAGAGAGCAAATTATCAGTGTACTTAGGCTTGAAAGCAATAATGAGATAAAAAGGCTGGATAAAGCTCTTGGGCGACTGGCTCATCAAAACCAGATCAACCGAAAGGATAACTACGTGTCTCTTGGAAATTCCAGGAAAGCCAGGAATAATGGCTCTTCCAGGGAATCTGATGTCGTAGTAGGCAAGCTTGATATTTCTGCCCGTGGCACCGGTTATGTAATCACCGACAGCCTGGACCAGGATGTAATGATCTCAGCCAGAGATATTGGAACGGCTCTGAATGATGATATTGTACGAGTAAAGATCACCGGAACCCGAAAACGAAAAGGCCAGCCTTCGGGAAAGATCCTTGAGATCGTTGAACGGGGAAAAGATTTTTATGTAGGTACTCTCCAAAAGGTCAGTAAGGAAAACTATATCATTGAGGCCGATCCAAAATCAGTAAATACCAACTTTTTTGTATTGCCGGAAAATTTGAACACCGCCTCAGACGGTGATAAAGTGATCTTTGAATTGATACAGTGGGTACATCCCAAGGCTTTGCCCGAAGCACGTATTAGATCCGTTTTAGGTAAATCGGGAACCAATGATGCTAATGTGCTTTCTATTTTAGCCGAGAATGATATGATCGCGGAGTTTCCCGCTGAAGTGGAAGAATATGCGAATCAAATTCCGGTTAACATCCCCGATGCTGAAATTGCCCGCCGGCGCGATATGCGTAATGAGAATGTATTCACCATTGACCCCGCCGATGCCAAAGACTTTGATGATGCTTTGAGTATCAAAGTGCTGGATAACGGAAACTTTTATTTGGGAGTACATATTGCGGATGTAACGCATTATCTCACTCCAAAGTCAGTGTTGGATGAAGAAGCCCATCATCGTGGCACCAGCGTGTACCTGGTTGATCGTGTAATCCCGATGCTTCCCGAGGTGTTGAGTAATGGAGTCTGTAGTCTTCGCCCTAACGAAGATAAACTTACCTACAGCTGTTTTATGGAAATAGCCCCGAATGGCAAACTGGTTGATTATTCCGTTGAGGAAACGATCATTCATTCCAAACAGCGGTTTACATACGAAGAAGCACAGGAAGTTATAGAAGGAAAGAGCCATAAGTTCAGCAAGGAAGTAAAGACGGCTGAGAAACTGGCACGAACTCTTTTAGACCGCCGTTTCAGGGAGGGAGCCATCGATTTTGATACACCGGAACCCCGGTTTGTATTGGATAACGACGGCACGCCACTAAAAGTGATCGTAAAAGAGCGAATATTTGCGCACCGACTGATAGAGGAATGCATGCTTATGGCTAACAAAACCGTAGCTATGCATGTAGAGGAAATGAGAAAATCATCAGGCAAAAAGCGGTCTAAAGACTTGTACCCATTCTTTTACCGCATTCACGATAAGCCCGATACCGAAAAGTTGGCCGGCATTGCTGAACAGGTGAAACCCATAGGGATCAAGTTTGACGTTGAAAAGAACATCAGTCCAAAAAAAATTAACGATTTGCTCGGGAAAGTGGAAAATACTAGCCTCGAATACATCGTTAACGGCTTGATGTTAAGGGCAATGGCAAAAGCGGAATATTCCCCGGATAATATTGGTCACTTTGGGCTTGGATTTGCTCATTATTCGCACTTTACCAGTCCAATACGGCGTTATCCGGATGTCATCGTTCACCGATTACTGAAAGGATATAATTCCGGTACCAAAGTTTATACGCACTCCCAGCTCAAAAAAGACGGAGAACACTGCAGCGAACGAGAGCGGGTTGCCGTGGAAGCTGAACGTGATTCTGTAAAACTCAAGCAAGTTGAGTTTTTGAGCAAGAAAACCGGTGAGGTTTTTAACGGAATTATCAGCGGAGTTATGGAACGGGGAATTTTTGTTACCCTAAATGACATTTATTGTGAAGGAATGATCAGAATGAGTGACTTAAAAACTGATTATTTTGTTTATAATGATAAGCGCCATGCATTGGTTGGCCGTAAAAGCGGTAAACAATATCAGCTCGGTGATGAGATCAAGGTGAGAGTTAAGAGCACAGATCTTCAAAAACGACAAATAGACTTTGCACTGGCTTGATAATTATTTAATCAAACTTCTATGAAGAGCATATTTTCTTGGTTATCGGCACTTACAGTTTTAGTAATTCTGGCGGTTTCAGCACCTGCCACAGCTCAATACTACTCATTTGGAAAAAACAGGGTACAGTATGAGGACTTCAAGTGGAGGTATCTTCAAACCACGCATTTTGATGTCTATTACTATGGCAAAAAGAACTATGAACTGGCTGAGTTTGCTGCAAAAAGTGTAGAATCGGCCTATGTGCAGCTTCAAAGTGATTTCAATCATGAGATATCCAATCGTATTCCACTTATCATTTATGATTCGCATAATGATTTTTCCCAAACCAATGTAGTTGCTCTTCCTACCAATGCAGAGGGAATTGGTGGGGTTACCGATAAAATGAAAAACCGTATGACGGTTCCATTTACCGGAGATTATGCAGATTTCCGGCGCACGCTTCATCATGAGTTGGTTCATGCTGTTTTTAATGACATGTTCTATGGCGGTACCATCAATTCCATCATCCGAAATAATATACAGCTGGTATTTCCACTTTGGTTCGAAGAGGGTTTGGCTGAGTATACCGCCCTTGGATGGGATACCAATACGGATATGTATATCCGGGATGCGGTCATCAACAACTATTTACCGCCTATTCAATATTTGAGTGGGTATTATGCATATCGAGGAGGACAATCGGTATGGAATTTCATTGTAGAGGAGTATGGCCGGCAAAAGATAGCTGAGATCTTGCAGCGTATAAAAACTACCCGAAGTGTAGAAGCTGGTATTCGGCAATCGGTAGGACTGAGCCTGGAAGAACTGGATAAAGTATGGCAAGATGCTCTTCAGGAACGCTATTATCCTGAAGTTGCTGAGCGGGAACGAGCGGATATGATCGCGACATTACTCACTGAAAGAGGAAAGTTCGGAACGTACAACACCAGCCCAGCCATTTCCCCACAAAGCGATAAAATTGCTTTTATAACCAACAAGCGTGGCTTCTTTGATGTTGTTGTGATCAGTGCCATCGATGGATCCAAGCTTAAAACACTGATCAGGGGAGAGGATAATCCGGAATTTGAAGAACTCAACATCCTGAATCCCAACTTAACCTGGTCACCGGATGGCAGTAAAATTGCTTTATCCACTAAATCGGAAGGCCGGGATGATATCGCAATTATAGACTACGAAACCGGGAAAATTCGTAAGCTGAAATTCCCAAGTATTGATGCGATCAACTCGGTGGCATGGTCGCCCGATAACAAAAAAATTGCCTTTGATGGTAATATCGGGCCTTATCAGGATATTTTTGTTTACAATTTTGAAACTCAAAAGCTTGCCAACGTAACCGGCGATTTCTTCTCTGATATACAACCCGCCTGGCGCGAAGACTCCCAGTATCTTTATTTTGTTTCTGACCGGGGAGATAATATCAACCTTCATACCAGAACGGTTGAATATGATCTTTTAAGTGATAAAACGATGTATCAGACCGATATATATCGAGTTAATATTGACTCAAGACAAGCCACTCGATTGACCAATACACCGGTTTGGAGCGAAACATCTCCAAAAACCACCAGGGATGGGAAATTGATCTTTATTTCTGATGAGAATGGTATTCAGAACCTCTATGAGTTTAACCTGAATACCCGAATTTCTTCACCGCTTACCAATCTGCAAACCGGGGTTTCACAAATGTCGATTAGTGCCGATGGTTCGAGATTGGCATTTAATACCATCAATGAAGGTTATTTGGATGTTTTTGTGCTTCGTTCTCCCTTCAACCGCAAGAAAGATGAAGCCTTGAGTAAAAATTATTGGGCACAAAGAAGAGCAGCAGAATCTATTTATGATCGCGTGCCTGCAACCCGGATCGTTCAGGAACTTTATGCTCATGGTTTAAGGGACGCACAGACGATCCCGGATTCCACCTTGCTGGAAGAGGTGACTGAACCCAAGACTGCAGAGGTTGAGGAAGAGGTAGTACAGCAAGATTCTGTTGAAGAGGAGAATCAAAACAATGAGATCGATTTCAGAAACTACGTATTCAGTACAGAGGTAATGGAAGACAGTACCCTGGAACTGGAAGATATTGAAAGTTTTAATCCTGAGAACAACATTACAGAAGACGGGCGCTATCAACCCAAGAATTATCGACTTAAATTTTCAACCGATATTGCATATAACCCTACTTTTGTGGCTTCAACCTACGGATCTGCAGCTCAAACACAGTTTATTATCAGTGATCTGCTTGGCGATCATCAAATTTCCTTAGGTACGAATTTTGTAACAGATCTAAGGAACAGTGATTATTCCATACAGTATGGATACCTCAAAAACAGGACGAACTGGTTTATATCTTATTTCCATACCTCCAGAAGGTACCAGACTATTTTTGGAGACTTACTTCGGTTCAGAACTTTTGGGGGAGGGATCAACGTACAATATCCGCTGAATAAGTTTAAGCGGTTTGATTTTAGTTTTTCAGCGCTGGGCATCACCAGAGATTACAGCCGGGTAAACACTATTTTTTCCGGAATATCAGGAGGAGGACAACCCAGCAACGAACGAAGTATATTTCTTTATCCTGAAATTATTTTTACGAATGACCGTACCATTCCCGGTTTCCTGACACCACAAGCAGGAAGACGTTATTCTGTGGGTTTCTCCGGAAGTCCCGGGGTAGGCGATAATGCCCCCGCATTTGCTTCGGTATTGGGAGATTTCAGACAATATTACCGATTGGGTTCCAGCCAATATGCGTTGGCGTTCAGAGGCTCCGGAGCGGCATCTGTAGGCCCGGATAAGCAAACATATTTTATGGGAGGGCAATTAGGCTGGATCAATCAAAGGTTCAGTGACAATGGTCTTTCTTTTGACCGGCTGACGGATAGCTTTTTTACTGTTCCCGCATTGCCTGTGCGTGGTTATGCCTACAATAGTATTTATGGAAGTAATTTCGCTTTGATTAATGCTGAATTTAGGTTCCCTCTGTTTGCGGCTGTAGTGCCTGGAGCCCTGCCGATATTGCCTTTTTATAATATTACAGGAGCTGCTTTCGTGGATTTTGGTACTGCATGGGGACAGGATATCAGCTACAATTTTGAAAGCGGAGGCAGGGAGTATGAGGTGGTTGATGATGCCGGCAATGTTATTGATAACAGCAAATCACTGGATTTTAAATTAGCTCAGCAATTGCAAACTAATAAAGTCAGACAGGTTGGCTCAGATGCCATTCAAGAGTTAAGCGCTCCAGTAAATTATCTTGACGGTGACCTTTTACTAAGTGCCGGATTTGGGTTTCGAACCATTTTGCTTGGGCTGCCTTTCCGATATGATGTAGGCTGGCCATATGGCAGAGATGGTTTTGAAGGATCACCAATCCACTATTTTTCTATCGGAATTGACTTTTAACAGTCGTCAGGAATTTAATTTTGGCCAGACCTGAACGATTGGGTTCTTAATAATCGGTGATACCGGTAATCCGGATCCTGGAAATAAACAAAGCTGGTGTATTCTTGTTGACGTCGCGTAATGCTATCGCTAAGAATGAGATCATCTATACCGGTAGCGCCGCTTCTAATGGCGTATTTATAGGTGTAAGAGCCTTCTTTAATCAAAGAAGTTGTTTCCCAATACCCTGACGATTCGTTGTATTCCAGCTTATTCTTTTCAGATAACAACCATTGATTGAAGTCGCCAACCAGGTAAACGCCCTGATTTGATGCAAACTGTCCGCCATCCTCAAAGCGGAAGCGTACGTTTGCATATCGCGCATCATTTGAAGTTTTAGGATTCCCAAAAGAAGAGCCCCATCCGGTATTTGGGTCAGACGTAAAGTTGAGTACATCCTCCCTTAAAACAGCTAAAGGAGGTTCAAGATCAGGCCGCCATTCTATGATCTTGGAGTTATTCTGAGAAAACGTATTTACATTCAAACCAATAAAATCAAAATTGGCAGGGAATGCATTTTCTCTGGAAAGGTGGAACTGAGCCCGGTCTTCTTCTGAAAAATCATAATTTTCTGATTGTTTTGCATCTCCCCAAAAACGGTTCTGAACAAATTTAAAACTAAGGTCAAATTCGGGGAATTCAACAAAGTCCGGGTATATGAATTCACTAAAAGGCCGGTCCAGGGCTTCAAAACGTGCGCCTGCGTTATAGTCCGTTTCTACCCAGGAAGTGATCTCACCTTCTCTTTCGGCTACAAAGAAAGGCAGGGAAAAAAGGCGTGTGCCGGAGTTGAAATCCGTTACGTGCAACATATAATTTCCGCTGATCAGAAAGTTAAGTTGCTGATTTGGAAAAGAAATGGAATAGTGAAAGTAGTCGGGATCTGATAATTGATTCTTACTTCCTCCACCCAAAATGAGCTCCTGCATATCATCGAGGTACCAGTCTTGAGGGATGTTGCTTGGGTTCCAGTCTTTATCATGATGAGTAAACGTAATCCTGAATTGCCCCGACAGGTCGGTAAGTTCATCAAAAGCCAGCACCAATTTTTGGGAAGAACCCAGCTCTATGATCGGGGGATTGCTGACACTTCCCTTACGATATAGCTGCACACTTTTAATAGACTGAGGAGCCGGTAATTGATTAGGTACAAGATACCGGCTGATATAGTTTTGGTTTGTTCTGTAGTTATTTGTTGACTTTGAAATTGAAGCTGAGCAGCCTCCAATAAATATCAACAGAAGAATGAGGTGTAAAAGATTAAATCGAAATAGTGCCTTCAAATACAAAATGTGCCGGTCCGGTTAAAATTAGTTGATGATAGGTGTTGGTATCTGCATTAAAATCGAAGGAAGCCTTCAGCGTTCCCCCTTTTACATGAACTGAATAAGAGGCATGCTGGGTAGACGCTCCTTGATGAAAATGAGTGGCAATTGCGGAAGCAAGTGCACCGGTTCCGCACGCAAGGGTAAGATCTTCAACTCCACGTTCGTAGGTTTGTAACTGTATAGAACTTTCGTTTTCCGGGAATACAAAATTCACGTTACTTCCGGGAGGATCTACCGTTTTATGATACCTGATACTGCTGCCAAGTTGAACTAAATGCTCCTCGTTTTCCAGTTCAGGCTTTTTATCAAAAAACGTAACCAGGTGCTCGGTAGCTGCATCTGCCTTTATAAATGTGCGGCCTTCAAGAACCTTCTTTTCAGGAATCACATGAACAGGAAAATGAATACTGACCAGTCCATCTGGATGTACTTCTGCTTCATACACATTATCGTGAACATTAAATGTTTGCGTAGCATTAAAGCCAATTTCGTGCGCATACTGAACCAGACAGCGAGCTCCATTGCCACACATGCCGGCATCACTGCCATCAGCATTTCTGTAGATCATAGTGAAATCAACATCATCCCGTTGGGGCTGCTGCAACACAAGGATTCCATCTGCGCCAATTCCAAATTTACGATCACATAACTTTGGGGTGAACCGAATAATCTGATCTAAAGAAAAGGCATACTTTCGGTTATCGATCACTATAAAATCGTTTCCCGCACCCTGCATTTTATGGAATCTAAGTTCAGTCATCATTCAGCAAAAGCAGGTATATGTTTCCAGTTATTCTCATCCGGGATGTATGGATCAAGGCCTCGCATCAGGTTTGAAAAACGCAAAGCAAGCACGATAAATATAAGTTTTGGATTTACATTCTGACGTAAAGCAGGACGGTAGCTGTCCAGATGGTCTATCATTTCCTCAAGCCGGGCTTCGTCCAGTGCGGTAACAAACTTTTGGATAGATTCGAGCTGATCAATGTTTGTAATGAAGGCCTTATTTTCAGTTTCACGATATACCATCAGGTCTCTGATATACATTTCGATCAAATTGGTTAAGGCTATCAAGCCTTCTATGTTATTGGAGCTTTGCCAGTCCTGGACAATGGTTGAAAGTCGTGCAGCATCCTGACCATAGGCCATTCGCATGAATTCTACCACAGATTCTCTGTTTTCTTTGAGCTTGCTGACATCAAAGAAGCGGGTCATTGCATAGTTTCCGTTAGAGACCCGGGCAAGGTAGGAGGCCTCTTCGGGGTTCAATCCATCCACCTCTATCAATCCCTGTTCCACTTCATTATTCTTGAGCGCTCCAAGTGGAATATGCTGGCAGCGAGAGGTGATGGTGGGAAGCAAACTTTCGTAGCTTTCGGTAGTTAAAATGAACATGAGGCGATCGGATGGTTCTTCAAGTAATTTAAGGAACGCATTTGCAGTCTCTTTCCTCATTGTCTCAACCTGGGTCATGATCACAACTACGCGATTGCCTTCGTTGGGTTTAAGCTTGGCAACCGGACGAATATCATCCCTGAAATAGTCGATGGGGTAGAAGGCTTGTAAGTTTTTGGAAGAATCGTCATCCAGGGAAGGCCGCCGGGAAAAATCTATGATCTCATAAGGATCCTTTGCCAATAGCTCAAGCCGGCCCCGAAGTTCCTCTGTATTCGCGGATGTCGGCTTTGGAATAAAGACATGTATATCGGGATGGGTAAACCACGAAGATTTTTTGGAGGATTTATATTCTCCAAGGTCTGATAAGTGTTCTACGCCGTTGATTGCTTCTGCCAAAGCGAGAGCGAAGGCTGTTTTTCCCACCCCGGAGGGACCTGATAATAAGTATGCATGGCTGATTCGGTCAGAATCAAGAATACGTTCAACTTGCTCCTTAGCGCGTTTTTGTCCGATTATACGGCGATTTCCAAATTTGATATTCACGGTAACTTATTCCTCCCAGATATAATCAAAAAGTAAAACTCCTGCGGTTATGGTAACGCCCGCAAATCCAACTAATGCTGTCACGTTATTCATAGAAGCATCACCGCCACTCACAAAAGCCGTCTTACTGACATCAGCGAGCAACAGCACCAACGGCATGAAAAGGGGAATGCTCAATACAGAAAAAATAGCTCCCTTTCGGTCGGCTTGTGAGACCACTGCGGCTGTCATAGTGGCCACACCTGAAAGTCCCGCAGTACCAACAATAAGCATGCTTAAGAAGGCCGTCCAGGACTGAACTTCCAATCCCATCAGGAACAGGTAGCATATAAAAGTGACAATATTTATCAAAAGGGTAAAAATGAAGTTGTAGAGCAATTTGCCTGAATAAACGGAAGTTCCGTTTGAGTAGATCCTGAGTAAGTCGAATGTACGCTTGTCGGTTTCTGAGATGAAGCTTCGGCTTAAAGCAGAGAGGGCTGCAAATAAAATTATGATCCATACCAAGCCTGATTTAGGACCGGGTTCAAGCTGATCTGCCCGCAGTGTAAATAATACCAACAGCATGGCTGCCGCAACGAATGCCAATACCATGTTGAAGGCAAAGCGTGTGCGCAGCTCAATCTGCAGATCTTTCTTTAAAATGGTGAGCGTACTTCGTATCCATTGCATGGCCAAGTTTAAGGATTTTGCGGCCTTATTGACAGTAGTATAGTAGTATTTTTAAGAAGCAAAAAAATCTACAGCGCAGCTTACCTGAACTTTTTGATGAGCTCCCATCGTTTCACTTTACCCGTTGGAGTTTTGGGCAAGTCTTGAACGATTTTTAGTTCTTTTGGGATCTTGAAATCAGTCAGCGCATCTTTGAGTTGCTCCCTTATCTCTCCAAGTACCGGAGTTTTTCCATTAGTAAGGGTGACTACTGCGGTAACTTTCTGCCCCCATTCCTCATCCGGTAACCCTATGACTACCGCTTCTTTTATGGCAGGAAGTTTCAGGATAGCTTCTTCCACTTCGTTGGGATTTACGTTCTCTCCGCCGGTTACGATCAGATCAGTTCTGCGTGATTCAATAAACAAATGTCCGAACCCATTAATATGGCCATAATCTCCGGTGTTGAACCAGCCATCTGCATCAAAGTAAGTTTCATTCTCTTCTGAATTGTAGTAGCCGTCAAAAACCTGAGGGCCTCGAAGCCACAGAGCTCCTGACTGGTTTTTGCCCTGAACTTTTCCACTTTCATCTCTTATCTGCATTTCATTGGGAGGGAAAGGCTTGCCTACGCTCTTTAACGGTGTATACATTCCCGAAGGAGCCAGCAAAGGATTGGCAATGATCTGAGCGCAGGTTTCGGTCATCCCATAGCTGGAAACTACGGGGATTCCTCTTTCTGCAGAGGCTCTCAACAATTCCTCGGATATGGGACCTCCACCAAGTAAAATGGATTTGAATTCTCGATGGGTTTTAAATAGTGGATCGTCGAGCAGGCGTTTTAGCATCGTGGGGACCAAAGATGCAGCCTGAAATCGATAATTTTCTGCCAGAAATTCTTTGATCATTTCTTCATGAAATTCACCTAACCGATAAATAGCAGAGTTATAAATCAACGACCGGAGTATGATGGTGATTCCCCCTACATGATTCAGAGGAAGGCATAAAAGCCAAAAATGATTGGGGTCAGGTTTGAAATTACCGGCAGAAGCCTCAGCTGCACTTTTGATCTGTCTTCGCTTTAAGGGAACGATCTTAGGCTTACTTGTAGTCCCGGAGGTAAAGAAATATCCAAAAATCCGGTCATCCTCAATTAAATCCGGATCAGGCAGATCAATATTTCTGACATCATGAGTAAAGGAATTGAGGAAAAAATTCTCATCCATTTTGATGACATTCTCGTCTCCAAGGCGGGAACGATTTTTTGTATCAGAAAAGATGAGGGCCGGTTTTAGAGCATCCAAATACTCTTGCAACTCATTATTCTTGGCTTTGGGATTGATGGGAATGAATGGGATCCCAAGCCTCCAGCAAGCTGCGATAGCAAATATTAAAAGGTCATTAGACTCCGACACGAAAGTGATCGGCCATTTCAGAGAATCGGCTTTCTCTTCAACAAGATCTTTAAAAAAAGCCGTAAAGCGTTCTAAATCACTGTATGTATACATTCCATGCTGAGAAGTCAAAAAGACATGCGGCTGATCTTTTCGCTTGAATTCAAAGCTATGTAAACGCGATTTGAACATAAATTTATGTCAACTCCTTTAGATTTTTTAAATGTACTGAAATTCCCAGTCCGGGGCTTCCGGAAAATTTAATAATGGGTGTGTTGAGCCAATGGTCGTCAGAAACATCAGAACTGAGCAGGGAGCCGGTTGATAGTCCTTGTGCCTTATTTTTTGATGCCAAACCGGCAGCCAAAGCTGCTACTGCACTACGTCCTATAGCTGTTTCCATCGATGTAGTACATACAACGTCAATATTATGAGTATCAGCAAGTTGTTTTGTTACAGAAATATTTCGGAAAGTCCCCATCAGCATTGGTTTAATAATAATCAGATCTGCGGCTTCTTTGACTATTAGTTCTTCTGCGATCTTTTTGTTCCCAACCGATTCATCTGCAGCGATGGGAATGGACACTTGATCCGACACTTCCTTCAGAGATGAAATATCGTCAGCGGGAACCGGTTGTTCACAATACTCAATATCCAAAGATTCGAGGGCCTTTAATTGTTCAATGGCTTCAGCAACTGACCAAGCCTGATTTGCATCTATTCTGAGCTTCACCTTTGGAAATTGCTTTCTTAGGGAGGTCAGGATGGAGCGCTCGTGCTCAAAATTCTTTCCAACTTTTAGCTTGAGGGTTGAAAATCCTGCATCTACAAATTCTTGGGCTTGCTGCAGCGTTGTACTCTTTTCCTGTATAGATAAAACCGCATTGGTTTCAATCTGAGAAGAGAACTCCTCAAAAAGAAATTGCGGTAGTGATACCCGCTGCTTCTTTGCCTGCAGATCGTAATTCAACATATCCAATCCAAAACTCAAAGAAGGGAAGTGGTGAATCTGATCCAGTATCTCAATAAAAGTATCCGCTTCACCGGTATAGAATGCATCTTCCAAAGCAGAATGATTAGTGATGAGCACTTCTCGAACCTGTTTCAGTGTTTCCATGGAAAAGCCAGGAAGCGGAGCAATCTCACCATACGCTGTAACATGTGAATCGGTAAAGCTGACGATCAATCCTTCCCGGTGAGAAAAAGTTTGGCCGGCTGTTTTAAAAGGAAGCTTAAAAGGAATCCGATATGAGAAAATGCGAAGCATCAGTTCAATAAAATTCCAATGGAAAATAGTACGCCAAATAAAACCATAAACTGTGCAGTACGTTCCAGCATTGGATTTAACTTTTGCTTGTTGGCTTCCGTCCAGATTTTATGCACTAAAAAGAATGCAATGGGAAGAGAAAGAAAGGGGAGGAGGATCCAAAAGCTGAAGTCAAATTGTACATAGAAATGGGGAGGTATAGCAAAAGCTAAAAGGATCATTAATAGATACTCGATCTTCAAGGCGGTTTCTCCCAAAAGAACACCCAGCGTTTTCTTACCTGATTTTTGATCTTGATCAACATCTCTCAGGTTATTTACCACAAGGATATTTACACAAAGACCACCCACCGCAAGAGCCGCCCAAAACGAAGTTTCCGACCATTCAAGTACATTTACATAATAGGTGGTCATCACCGCAATGATCCCAAAGAAAAGGAATACAAAAACATCTCCCAATCCATTATATCCAAGTGGAAATGGTCCGCCAGTGTAAAGAACTCCAAATAACAGGGAAAGTAAACCAATTACGAGCACGATCCAGCCGCCCACCCAAACCAGGTAGAGGCCGGTAACAAATGCCAGCCCCATAGTAATGATGGTGGCGTTTTTCATGGTGCTTGGGGCAATAAGTCCTGCAGCGGTGGCCCGCCTGAAACCTATTCGTTCATCGGTATCAGAGCCTTTGATGAAATCAAAATAATCGTTGGCAAAGTTGGTCCCGATCTGAATTAACATGGCACAGATCAGTGCTACGGAAGTGGCCGTCCAGTTTAAAAGATTGGCTTCATAAGCGAGTGCGGCTCCTACAATAACGGGGACCACCGCAGCAGCTAATGTTTGCGGACGGGCAGCTTCGATCCAAAGCTTGAATTTTGATGCGCTCAAGAGAAATTTCTTAAAATTTATTGTGGATAACTATGCGGATAAAGATAACAGTTTTATAAGTGGCTTAAAAAATGAAGTAAAGCCAGCTCAAAAGAAAAATTTGTTAAGTCTGCGACAGACTGGAAGCGGTTGCAGGTTAAATAATTAAACAAATATCTAATTTTATCTATTAAATTTAATTCTTGATAAATAATTATCTAATTAATTTGTGTATTTCTTAAAAAGTGCTTTATATTTTGCCCGTCAATTCGCTAACCACCAAAACAATTTTATCCTATGGCATACTCAAAACTGGAATATATCTGGCTTGATGGATCTAAGCCTACTCAAGCATTAAGGAGTAAAACTAAAGTGATCCATGATTTCAGTGGCAAACTGGAAGATTGTCCTATCTGGAACTTTGATGGAAGCTCCACCAATCAAGCTAAAGGCAACGCCTCCGATTGTCTTTTAAAACCGGTGGCTATTTTTCCTGATCCTGATCGATTGCACAGTTACCTGGTAATGACGGAAGTTTTAAACGCAGACGGCACTCCTCATGAGACCAATGGGCGTGCAACCATAGATGCTGATAATGATGATTTTTGGTTCGGTTTTGAACAAGAATATTTTATTGTAGACCCGGAAACAAACCGGCCGATTGGTTTTCCGGAAAATGGATACCCGGCTCCGCAGGGACCTTATTACTGTGGGGTAGGAGGCGGTGTTGCTTTTGGCAGAGACATCATTGAAGAGCACCTCGATATGTGTTTAGAAGCCGGATTGAATGTGGAAGGTATAAATGCTGAGGTAGCTGCCGGACAGTGGGAATTTCAGATCTTTGCGAAAGGAGCTCATCGTGCCGGAGATGAGATTTGGGTAGCTCGTTATTTGATTGAACGAACTGCAGAGAAATACGGCCTCATCGTTGAGTGGCATCCAAAACCATTGGGTGATACCGACTGGAATGGTTCCGGAATGCATGCTAATTTCTCCAATGGTAAAATGCGCGATGAAGGCGGTGAAAAATATATGACCGAGGTATGTGAAGCTTTTGGAAAGCACATCAAAGAACATATAGATGTGTACGGAGCCGACAACCATATGCGCCTCACCGGTAAGCACGAAACTCAGTCTATCGACAAATTCAGCTTTGGGGTTTCTGACCGCGGAGCCTCAATCCGTATTCCGGTAAACACTATTGAAGACGGATGGAAAGGCCGACTTGAAGACCGCCGACCTGCTTCTAATGCAGATCCTTACAAAGTGGGAGCAAGAATAATAAAAACGGTAAATACGGTTTCTTAATAAGCCGCTTAGTTGTTATTTGCAAAGCCCTGTTTTTTGAAAGCAGGGCTTTTTTTTTGAAGTTATTTTTTAACAATTGATTGTTTTTCGAAATTTCAGGAACCCCGCTTTTTATAGAAGCCGGGGTTTTTTAGTTTTGGGTAAAAAGTAAATGAAAGAAATTAGTTGGAGTGATTTTGAACAAGTTGATCTGAGGATCGGGACCATCCTTAAAGCGGAAGATTTCCCGGAAGCACGAAAACCGGCTTATAAACTAACTATAGATTTTGGTGAAGAAATAGGTATCAGGAAGTCATCGGCTCAGATCACAGATCATTATGAACCCGGAATGTTAGAAGGAAAACAGGTGATGGCGGTGGTGAATTTCCCTCCTAAACAGATCGGGCCGTTCATGTCAGAATGCCTGGTAACCGGCTTTCCGGATGCATCAGGAAAGGTGATTCTTGCTGTTCCCGATAAAAAGGTGCCAAATGGAATGAAACTTTT
The DNA here is from genome assembly GCF_000375425.1 of Gracilimonas tropica DSM 19535. GTDB lineage: Bacteria > Bacteroidota > Rhodothermia > Balneolales > Balneolaceae > Gracilimonas > Gracilimonas tropica. The sequence goes on from NZ_AQXG01000001.1 coordinate 489,690, forward strand.
TTAGTGATATTCGGCTTTAACACATCAACAAAAATTGGTAACACATTACCTGTCATTACGTTAAAAGATCTATGAAAATTTTAGCCTGGTCTTATATAATTTTATTACTGAGTTCAGTAACACATGCTCAAGAGATCGCATTTCCTGAAAGAGAGTCCGATCGTTCTAATTTTGAATTGACCATTGAAAGTATCCCCGAAAATAAAGGAGAGGTACGCATAGCTATTTTCAACAGTGAGGAAAAATACAAAGAGAAAGAAGATCCGGTTCATGCCGTGGTACTTAAGGTGGATGGTAAAAAGCTAACCTGGAGCGATGATTCCTTTCCCTTTGGAGAATATGCCATAGCCGTCTATCACGATAAAAATGAGAATGGCGAATTAGATACTAATTTTTTAGGTATTCCCAAGGAGGCTTATGGATTTTCAAATAATGCAAGGGGACGTTTTGGTCCTGCTTCATGGGAAGCTGCTCACTTCAAAGTGGATTCCAATCAAACTAAAATGGTGATCGAAGTTAAGTAGAGAAGTTGGTAACACGGTTTCTGCAACACCGTAGAAAAAAAGCCGTACTCACGGCAAATTTAAAACTACGATCATGCAGCAGATTTTTAAGTCTATATCCATCGCTTTACAAAACATCAAAACAAATCCGCTTTACACGTTCCTGTCCACCCTTGGCATCATTATCGGGGTTGCTTCACTGGTGGCAATACTCGCTTTGGGAGATGGATTAGAGCAAACCGGCCGGCAGCAAATTGAGACTACAACTTCCGTCCAAATGCTCAGCATCTCACCCAAAAAATTTGATGTGGTCAATGACGTGCGTGTCCCCCGGGAGAATACATACGAATTTGATGTTGAGCATGCCCGCGAGATAGAAGGGAGAATTTCGGACCTGGGTTTAACGGAATTGATAGCCCGAAGCAGCCGGAAAGCAAGTTTCAAAGACTCTACACTTGGAATTTATATTGAAGCCACCCTTGATGATCTCCCTTCATTTAATGAAATGGCTGTTTCGGGAGCATACTTTGGAGAGGAGGAAATAAGTGGAAATGCACTAACAGCGGTATTATCCACGGCATTAGCCCGGCAATGGGATACGGTTCCGGAGGCAATCATCGGAGAATCCATTCAAATCGAAAACAGATGGTATGAAGTGATGGGAATCATAGAAACCGGTTCGGAAGGATTGCAAGCTTTCATCCCCATAAGTACCTACCTGAATTATTTTGAAAATCCCAATGAACCAAATTTAGTGCTTAAGAGCTTTCAGGTTGAGGATGTCCCCGTGATCAGGGAAAGAGCAGAAACCTGGCTCGATGAACGTTTTGGGGAGGGCAGAGGCGCCTTTACGATCTCAAGCTACGAAGGAAGAGTCAAACAGCTAAGTCAGGGCATTTTGGTTTTTAAATTGGTGATGGGAGCGATAACCGGCATTTCTGTATTGGTTGGAGGGATCGGCATCATGAATGTGTTGCTGATTTCAGTTACGGAACGAACCCGGGAGATCGGGATCAGGAAAGCGACCGGGGCCCGTAAAAAGGATATTGTAATGCAGTTTTTATCAGAGTCCGTCACCATCTCGGTTGTGGGAAGCATATTGGGATGGATCGTCGGAATTGTAGGCGTATTCGGCTTAGTGGAACTAATAAACTATATGACGGATCTCAACTTCAATGCTGCGTTACAACCGGGAACCATTCTGATTGTACTGCTGATAGCCATTTGTGTTGGAATGATATTTGGCACTTATCCCGCCTGGAAAGCTGCAAACCTGACCCCGGTGGATGCCATTCGGCACGAATGATCTTTTCCTTCAGGCCTACATTCTAAAGTACATCCTGCAGTTCTTCATTCCTTTGTATTACGGACTTGGCATAGGGACAAAGAGGGAGGACTTTTAGTCCATTTTTTCGGGCATATTCCACTCCATGAATTACCAGTTTTTTCGCCAACCCTTGTCCGCGAACTTCTTCTGACGCTTCAGTATGGTCTATGATTATTCGGGATGAACCAGCTTTGGAATACGTCATTTCAGCCACACGCTTTCCATCTTTTTCAATAAAAAAAGCACCTTTGGTTTCAGAAGATTCGTGTTGGATTTGCATGGTTAGTTGAGTTAGTTAATGATTTCTCGTTCCGTCAGCTCAGCTGCGGAATGATAAAGTGAGGCTTTGCCTCAATAATACTATGAAGGCGATCGGTCAAATTTGTCCCAGTTCGGCTTACGTTTTTCTAAGAAGGCATTGCGGCCTTCTTCCGCTTCGTCGGTCATATAGGCCAAGCGAGTGGCTTCTCCGGCAAATACTTGCTGTCCCACCATGCCATCATCGATGGCGTTGAAGGCAAACTTGGCCATTTTGGTAGCGGTTGGACTTTTGGTCAGGATCTCTTGCGCCCACTCATAAGCGGTTTCTTCCAGCTTTTCATGCGGAACCACTTTATTCACCATGCCCATTTCAAAGGCTTCCTGCGCCGAATAATTGGCTCCGAGGAAGAAGATCTCCCGGGCTCGTTTTTGTCCCACCTGACGGGCAAGCAAGGCTGAACCAAATCCACCATCAAAGCTGGCGACGTCGGTGTCGGTTTGTTTGAAGATGGCATGTTCTTCACTGGCTAAGGTGAGGTCGCAAACTACGTGCAGACTATGTCCACCGCCAACTGCCCAGCCGGGCACGACAGCGATCACTACTTTAGGCATGAAACGAATGAGTCGCTGGACTTCCAGAATGTTGAGTCGGGCAATGCCGTCATCGGCTTTATACCCGGTTTTGGAGCGAACATTTTGATCTCCGCCGGAACAAAAAGCCCATTTCCCATCTTTTGGAGAAGGCCCTTCACCACTGATCAACACTACGCCAATGTCATTATCTTCTTTAGCATCATGGAGTGCTTCATATAACTCAAACACGGTTTTAGGACGAAAAGCATTCCGAATTTCAGGTCGGTTGAACGCCACTCGCGCAACGCCATTCGATTTTTTATAGGTGATGTCTTCGTATTCTTTAACGGTTTGCCAGTTCATGACGGGTATTGTGTTTGAATGAATGTTTCGAGTAATGCTACAAGTGAATCAGGCTGTTCCAAATGTACGCGGTGCCCGGCATCTTTCACAAGCTGAAGTTTAGCATCGGGAATTTCCCTTTCCATCTGTCGGTTGATGTGAACAAATTTTGAATCCCGTTCACCTGCAATAAGCTGTACCGGAATAGCCAAATCTTTGAGTCGATCACGAACACAAGGCATAGTGCCGGTACCAAAACCTTGCAGGGCATTAGCCAGCCAAAATGGATTTTGTTCCTGCTGAATACGTTCAGTTCTCTTTAAGAGATCAGGATCTGCTGTGGAGGAAGCAAACAGCGGCATGTTTTTCCAATCTTCGAGGAATCCTTCAAAGTTACCAGTTATAGCATCCGAGCGACGTGCGTCCAGGGATTGCCGGGCTTGCCGTTCGGTTTCGCCTTCGATGCCAAAAGTGGCACTTTCCAGGATCAATCCACGATAGAGGTCGGGGCGGTGGAGGGCCAGCTGAAGTGCAAGCCGTCCTCCCATACTGTAGCCATACAAATACAGTGGAACATCCAGCTGTTCGCTAATGAGTTTGGTTACGTCTGCCACTTGTTCTTTGGTGGAAAACCGATAGTGAAGTTCCGCTCCGTCTGTTCTTCCATGCCCCAAAAGGTCGATCGTAATAGGATTACAAAAAGACTTGAGATTTGGGATCAGGTGGGCAAAATTCTCTCCGCTTCCCATAAATCCGTGTAAAAGAACAAGATTTGGCAGGGTTTCTTTTTGTTGATGAACTTCAAAGTGATAAGAAATTCCGCGAATGCGAATGTTCATGAATCATTGGTGAACTTAAAATTCCATAAAGTGTGGCGAAGCTCCATTGACTCGTCCGCTCCGGTCATGCATTCCATAACGTGCACGCCTTTTCTTTCGATCAGTTTATCAAAGGTAGGAATTATTTGCTCCGGTTTCGAAATCAAGGTATGATCGATATTGTGCGCCCGGCAAAGTGCGGCAATTTTGGTCCGCTGAGGGGTTTCAAAGTACGTGGTATATTTTTCTTTGATCTGGTGGACAGGCAACATCCTGAATATAGTTCCACCGCCATTGTTCAAAACAATAATGACCAGCGGCCGGTCTACTTGGGCGGAAAGTAAAAGCCCGTTTGTATCGTGGAGAAAAGCGATATCACCGATCATCAGAAAGCCGGGTTTATCTTGTTTCACGCTCATTCCAATAGCCGTGGAAATAATGCCATCAATACCGGCTGCCCCACGATTTACGTGAATCTCTTTGCCGTCGAACTCCCCAAAAAGAGACATATCCCGAACCGGGAATGAGTTGGAAAGAAATACGAAGCTCTTTTTGGGCTGGGTTTCACTAATTTTAGAAAATACATATCCGTCCGTAATGGGAGAAGAAGGATACAACTGTTCCTCCCGAAAGCTTTTAAAAGATTTTTCGACCTTGCGCCAGGTTTTGATCCATTCCTTATCAGCGGCTCCTGTTACTTCGGGAATGACTAACTCTCCATCCAATAAGATCTGTTTTTGTGAAGACAATGTGCCATCAGTCCATTGGTTGGGATGCATGAAACTGATCTGCATCACGGTATCCAGTTTATCCAAATAGTTGTTCAGTGCCTTACTGACGGGTTGCATTCCAAATCTCAAAATGAGATCGGCTTCAAGATAGTCCCAGTTATCGGGATTCCTGAGAAAGCCATCAAATCCCTGAATAGTATGTCGGGAAGAGGACACATTGGAGCCAGGTTCAGCCAACACCGGGGCGTCCAGTGCCCGTGCCAGCGGAGTAATAAAATCCAATGAATGATGCGGAGATGTTGGCCCTACTACGATCAGCGGTTTTTCAGCGGATATTACATCCGACCAAAAAGTCTCACCTAATTCAACAGAAGACCGGCTTTGTTCATATTTTGGGGAAGGACGGCGGGCCTGCTTTTCATTTTCAAATTCAACCTGTTTTAGATATTTGGTATCCGGTTCAAAGGGCTTGGAAAAGGGAAAGTTAAGATGTGCCACACCGGATCTTTCCATTGAAAGTTGTACCGACTGTGAAGCAGCCAAACGTAATCTCTTCAAACTACGTGCATGCAGGTCAGGTTCGCCCACTTCATGGAAGAAGACCGAATAATTGCCAAAGATCTTAAGCTGATCAATGGTTTGCGAGGCTCCAAGTCCACGATAATGGGAAGGCCGGTCGGCACTTAAAATGATCAGCGGAATGCCAGATTGTGCAGCTTCTACAACTGCGGGAAAATAATTAGCGAGAGCGGTTCCTGACGTACAAACCAAAACAGCCGGCTTACCATGTGCTTTGGCCAGGCCGAGGGCAAAAAAAGCAGACGAGCGTTCATCGATACCAATATGCTTCTTGAAGCCGGAATGGGCTGAAAATGAAAGGGTTAAAGCGGTGGACCTTGAGCCCGGGGAAATCACGGCATGTTCAATACCTTCCTCAAATAAGGCACGTACGAATTCGGTACTCCAGTGAAAAGCAAGATTCTGAGGTTCATTTTCGAGCATGTTCCAACGCAGTTAGCATCGGGATGAATTTTAAATTCGTTTCATCCCATTCTTTTTTAGGATTTGAGTCCTCAACGATACCACATCCAGCGAAAAATCGCACTTCATTATTTTTAATTAATCCGCTGCGTATGGCTACCACAAATTCGCCGTGGCCAAACGCATTGATCCAGCCAATGGGGCCTGCATACCATCCGCGGTCAAAATACTCAAGCTTGTTGATATAAGGCATAGCGGCTTCACGAGGATAACCGCCTACCGCAGGAGTAGGATGGAGGCGGGATAACACTTCTGTCCTCGAAACACCTTCTTTTATACGGGCATGAACCGGAGTATATAAGTGCTGTACATTCGATAGTTTTTTAATGCCCGGCACTTTAGGATGCTCGTACACATCAGAATAGCGCTGAAGGTTTTCCTCAATGGCATCTAACACAAAAGCATGTTCACTAAGATCTTTCTTACTGTGCAACAACTCATGTTCAAGCACGGCATCTTCTGAAGCTGTTTTCCCGCGCGAAATACTTCCGGCAAGTCCTTCAGTCAATACTTCCCGTTCGTGGAATGAGGCAAGCCGTTCAGGAGTACTTCCCACAAAGGCAGTTTCACCATCCTGGCTGATCAGAAATGAATAACAATCCGGATATTGATTTCGCAGATAATTTAACAACCGTGTTCCCGAAACCGGATATTGGAGTTTTACATTCAACTCCCTTGCTAAAACGATCTTCTTGAAAGCTCCTTGTTTGATTAGGTCCGTGGCATTTTCAACAGAGTTGGTCCATTGCCAGTATTCGGGCGAATCAATTCCCGGAGCTTCTACTTTGGTTGGGAAACTTGCATCGCGATCAAGATTATAGCTTCCGGCATCACAAATGGCATCAAGGCGATCCAAAGTAGAGATGAAATCATCAACCGACGATTCTGCTGAAGCATTAGTATCGATCTGTTTAGTGATGGTTAATACGGTAAGATCTTTATTCTTAACCAAGATCCATTCCGGAAGATTAAACGAACCTGCACCGAATTGTCTCCATTCTTTCCCGATGTTATGATCAAAAAAAGAAAAGCCGCCAAGCAGATGCACTGAGGCATGCGAATGTTTCAGATTGGTGATGTGGTAAACGGATGAAAGCAATTGTTTGCCTTCATCAGAAGCTTGTCTGAATCGTTCCTTTCCGGTAGTCTGTATTCGTTTAAGTGAACCTCCGGCAGCAATAGAAAATTCAGCAGAGGGTTTTTCCCAATAATATTGAAAAGGTTTGGTTCCTGCATATTGCTCTAAAACAGCAAGAGCATCAACGGAGGGGATTTTAATGGAAAAGGACAGGTAGCGGAATGGATTATCTTCCTGGGCTACGAAATTGATGGCTTCTCTTAATGCCAGTTTTGAAATTTGATCCTGAAAGCAAGTCCGGACCTTATTAAATACGGGATTCTTTGAATCCATAACACTGCTGAAGTTTTATTTTCAATCTAAATTGAAAGTACGCAATATTACAGCAATGTTAAACTATATTTAGTTCCTTTTTAACAAAAGAGAAATAACTCTATTCAGAATCCTTTGATCTTATTTTTGAGGAAAAACTAAAAGTTTGAAATCAGCCCGGTTTTATTAGCACCTCATTTACTTGGAATGGGGAATTGGGATCTTAGAATTTACACCGGGCGTGATTTCGATTATTGCGAGTGAAAAACTACTCGGCATCATCGTTATCACCTGTGGCGTAGGGATTATGAATACCGTATTCATCGGGATTGTATTCAGCGAGGGTAAAGAAATGCTCCCAGGCAGCTTCGCTTTTGCCATTCTTATCGACCCAGGTTGGGTGACTTTGCTTAATCAGACCAACCACACGCTTGGCATATTTCACCCGCTCCTCAGTGTCTTCAATACGGGGAAGGGCGGCAATCATAAGGTCAAGATTATAGCCACAGTCAAAGTCTTTGGGTTTTTGCTGATGTATGAACATGTTTTAAGATAGGATTGAATAATTTGAATTCGAAAATAAGCGTTAATGAAGTGAGTTTAAAATGGAATTTTGGGAATAATTCTTATTCTCAGAGCAGAAATGAAATAGAACGGGTGCTTCCTAAAATATTTTCTTAGTTTTGCCCCCGCATTAAAAAGTAATCAACCACACGAAATTCATGTATTACAATTCCATTCTGGAGACGGTTGGGAATACGCCGCTCATCAAGCTAAATCACGTTAACGGAAATTCAGAAGGCACGCTGCTGGCTAAAGTAGAGTATTTCAATCCCGGGCATAGTATCAAAGATCGCATCGCCATCAAGATGATTGATGATGCGGAGGAGAAAGGATTGCTGAAACCAGGCGGGACTATCATTGAAGGAACTTCGGGAAATACCGGAATGGGATTGGCCCTGGTGGCAGTAACCCGCGGATATAAATGTATTTTCACCACCACGGATAAACAAAGTAAGACAAAAGTAGATTTGTTGAAGGCTTTGGGTGCGGAAGTCATCGTTTGTCCTACCAACGTGGAAGCGGATCACCCCGATAGTTATTATTCAGTGGCGAAGCGACTCAGCGAGGAAATCGAGAATTCTTACTATCCAAATCAATATGATAATAAGAGCAATCTGCAAGCTCATTATGAAACAACGGGGCCGGAGATCTGGGAGCAAACGGAAGGTAAGATCACGCATTACGTAGCCGGAATGGGAACCGGTGGTACGATCTCGGGAGTTGGCAAATTCCTGAAAGAGCAGAATCCTGATATCAAGGTGATCGGTATCGATAGTGTAGGTTCTGTATATAAGAAATATTTTGAAACGGGTGAGTTTGACAAGAATGAGATCAAGCCGTACATGACGGAAGGAATTGGGGAGGACATTATCCCGGAAACAATCGAGTTTGAGTGGATCGATGAAGTGATTCAGGTAAATGATAAAGATTCCGCGCTGGTTACACGTCGTTTGGCAAGGGAAGAAGGCCTATTGATCGGGTGGTCGTGTGGGGCTGCGGTAAAAGGAGCTTTGGACTATATTGAAGAAAACCCTTTAGGAAAGGACGATATAATGGTTATTATAATGCCGGACAGTGGAACCCGATACATCCAAAAAGTATATAATGATGAGTGGATGAAGGAACAGGGTTTCCTGGAAGCATAAATCGGTTCAACAGAAACAGAACAAATACAGACAATTATATTATGGCGAAGAAAGATCAGACGATGAATCCCGGACAAATGGAAATTGAACTCAAAGAGGATGAGGCTACCGGAACTTATTCCAATTTGGTGATGATCACGCACTCGCCCTCAGAGTTTATTTTAGATTTCATAGCCGTGATGCCCGGTGTTCCCAAAGCCAAAGTGGTCAAAAGAATGATACTGACGCCTGATCATGCCAAACGCCTTGCCAATGCCTTGAATGACAACGTTGCCAAATATGAGAGTGAGCACGGTACCATTAGCTCCAATAACAACAGTAAAGTGGATATGCATATGTACCGAGGACCAAAACCGGAAGCTTGAGAACATCGAACATCCAACATTGAATAAGGAACATTGAACGTTAAGACAGCTTTTTTTGAGCTGTCTTTTTTTTTGGGCTTATTTTTTAGCCTGGAAGAGCAGAATGAGGCCTACCACGAAAAAGAAGATGTGCGGTAATGTGGCTGCCACAGCAGGAGATAGCGTACCGTAATACCCAAAAGGTTCAATGATCTTCATAAAGGCGAGATACAGAAAGCTGATGGTAAGTCCGGCTGCAAGATAAGCTCCTTTTCCGCCACGGCGCCTCACGCTGGCAAAAGCAAACCCTACAATAATGACCACAATGATGGAAAAGGGATATGCCAGCCGCCCGTAAAATTGAACCTGGGGAATCTCAATACCTCCCGCTCCGCTTCGTTCAATAGATTCAATGTAATCTACCGCCTCTTCATAGGTAAGTTGGTAAATGTCGGAGGTTGTTCTGGCAAGGTCTCTGGGGAATATGCTAAGTACCGTGTCTTTTTCGCGATATTCTTTTTCAATGAAGCCCGTTTCAGTAAAGAACTGCTCCGTTACGTTTTCGAATCTCCAGGTTTGTGTGGAATCGATCCATTTCATCCGGTTAGCAGTTGTACTTTTTGTGATCTGCCGGTCTTCAAATTCGATCAGCCGAACCCGGTAAGCAATTTGTTTGGTCTTATCAAAGTAATTGACCTGAAGTTTAGTGTTGGGAGAGGGCTGTCGGTAAATATCACTTCGGTCTATATTCTCTGATTTATCCTGAAGGTATTCTTCTTCAAATGCTATTCGTTCGGCATTGGATTTAGGGATCACATAGGCATCCAAAAGACTGATTGAAGCCGCGGTCAAAATAGCGAAGATCATGTAGGGCACGATCAGCCTGTATAAACTTACTCCCGCCGCCTTTAGAGCGGTAATCTCCAAACGGTCGGATAATTGTCCGGTCAGAAATAAACAGGCTACAAAAACCGCTACAGGAAGTACCAGGCGGGTCATTTCGGGCACATAATTAAGGTAATACCGATTGAATATTTCTACCATAGTAGCCCCCTGATCTGCAAAATCATCGCTGTTCTCAGAAAAATCTACCATAATGAAAATGAAGATCAGCATCACCAATACAAAAAGAGTGATACCCAGCATCCTGAAGAATATGTAACGGTCGAAGCGTTTATTCACGGTTTTTAAATAGGTTTGGCAGGTGCAAGTCTGTGCTAAGGCGTACGATCAGAAAAGCCCCGACAAGAGTCAATATCACATTGAAAGACCACATTCCGATAAGCGGGGTGATGAAAAGCCGGTCGGCCAGTTTTTCACCTTGTATCAAAGAAACCCAGTAGAAGGTAAGTACTACGGTGGATATCAAGGCGGCAAACCCGAAATTTCCTTTTTTGGTCATAATGCCTACCGGCGCTCCAAATAGTATGAATACGACACAAGCAAAGGGGATAGAAAGTTTCTTATGGATCTCTACCAGAAAACGTGCGACTCGTTTTTGCCTCCATTCGATGTTCGCATATACCGATTGTACCTGAGTTTGATATTCCTTCATTTGCCGAATGGATTCTTCAACAAAGAAACGCTGGATCTCTGCTTTTTTGAAGGTATTGGTTACCAGGTAGGGACTTTCCACGCCTCCAATGTTCTTCAGAGAATCCGGTAAATTCCTATTTGGATTAAAAAAAGATTCCCGGCCGGTGTATTCATCCGAGGGGATCACCGTTACATTATTTCCAATATAGGTCCGCTGTGATTTGATCTCCCGATACAAAGAATCAACCACGGCAAGCATAGCTCTGGAACTCATGGTACGGTCACTTCGATTTCTGTTTTCGGGATTGGAACGCATAAAAGACAATTCAGAAATGTCCAGGGTCATAATGTGTTTTTTAAACTCATTACGCTCAATAAAGTTATCGGTGCGACTGGAGGTACGGGAGAATTCGAGGCTTTTACCATTGATCAGATGCAGCGAAAGCGCTTGTTCTCCTTTACTTTCCAGAATCCCTTTTTCGGCCATAATATAGGCCCGGTTCTTATTATTGACCGGTTTTTGAAACAATGTAATATCGTAGAGGCTATCTGTTTCCCCATCAATGCGTTCAACCAAAAAGGTGTAGCCTTCGATGCCATCGTAAAATGTATTTGGTTTGAGTTCGAAGCCGGGTTTTTTAAGGCGAATATCAATAAAAAGCGAACGGGCTTTTTGATTGGCCTCGGGTAATACATTGTTTGAGAACCATGCCAAACCCAGGAAAAGTAAGATCGAGGTGATCAGTACCGGCCGTATGATCTTGATGGGATTCACTCCGGAAGCGCGTAAAGCGGTAAGCTCATTGAGTTCCGAAAATTTACCGAATGCCATTAGGGTTGCAACCAATACAGCCATAGGAGCTGCCAAAACAACCATGTAGGCAAGGTTGGTAAGGATCAGTTCAATAATGATCTGAATGGGAATATCTTTGCCGATGAGATTGTCGATGTTCAGGATCAGGAATTGCATCAGCAGCAAAAACATCAGCGTAAAAAAACAAAACAAAAAAGGACTTACATGCCTTTTTAGCAGGTCTATTTGCAGTTTGTTGATGAATCTGATCAAGTCTTGTCGTTGTTTTGGTACTTTTTAATTTTTATGAACGTAAATAATAGACATTTTTAGTCTATCAATTTAACTTTTGAAATGCGGATTAAATTTTCAAGATACTCAAATTAATAGTATTATCGACGCACCCATTCATCTACAATGCTAATAAAGAAAAAAAAAGGATCAGCCTATCGCATAACGCTACAGACTTTACCTAACACAAGAGCTAGTACATACAGGTGCATTCTTTTTTAAAATTAGTAATTTACTTGCCATTCTTTTGTTTGATGAATGGGATGATATCGGTGGATATCTTTGCGCAGGATTCAACAGCCACCGATACGACCATGATCGGTTTAGATGCTGATTCTGTTGCTTCAGATTCTATTCCCAAAGGCATGAAGTTTATTTACCGACCGCCTTCGGGTCCGGTGAGTGTAGCCCCGGCGGTTCAACCCGGCAAGCTCTACTATATAAAGTCGGCCAAGGAGAGATTTGAGACCATCTGGGATACTACCGATACATATACGGTACAGCGCAAGATCGAGGGAATTGATGTCGGCGTTCCTTCAAAATACACATTCAGTGAGTTTGCCCAACATAAAAAGCGGCAGCAGATAAAACAGATACAGTATGAGCTGATAGAAGAAGGCAAGCAGCAGCAAGCTGATCAAAAAGGGTTACTGGATTTCAGCCTTCAGATTCCGGGAGGTGAGTCATCGGTTTTCACAACTATTTTCGGGAAGCCGGAAGTGAATCTTCGGGTTAATGGTTCTGCGAATATGAATGTGGGGGTTTCCATTCAAAATATCGATGATCCAACCATTGCTCCGGATCTTCAGCGCCGCATAGACCCAACTTTCAATCAGAATTTGCAGTTAAACATTCAGGGGACAATCGGTGATAAACTTACCATTGCCACCGACTGGGATACCGAAAGGGCGTTCGATTTTCAAAACCGGCTTAGTATTGTTTACCGTGGATATGAGGATGAGATCATAAAGCAGATCGAGCTGGGGAACGTTTCTATGGAAACGGGGAACTCACTGATACGAGGGGGGGCTTCCTTGTTCGGCATAAAATCGATCGCAGAACTTGGGCCGCTGAAACTTACTTCCGTAGTATCTCAACAGAAAGGAGAAAGCGAAACGGAGACGATCACCGGTGGTTCACAGGAAACACAGATCTCTATTCGTCCAATTGAATATCAAAATAACCGGCACTTTTTCATTGATTTCTATAATCGCCAGGAATTTGAAGATAATGTGGAGAATCCACAGCAGATTACACAGGCGTATCAAATTTCGGATATTAAAGTGTGGATATCGGAGCCTCAGATCAATACAACCGATCCCGAGGCCGTGCGTGCTGCAGCTTTTGCGGATCTGGGTGTGGTAGAAGGTTCGGATGGAACATATAGCCTTCCAAATCCTGCATTAGACAGCATTGATGATAATTTACTGGAGCAAAACCGAAGTAATACCAGTGCTTCTGCAGCCGATTTCAATGTATCGGGGAATGATTTCTATAATGGATATTTTCGCCCGCTTCAGGAAGGAGCTGATTATACCATATATAAAGCATTGGGTTATATCAGTTTGAACAGAACGCTGAGTACCGGCGCTTACCTGGCGGTGTCTTTTGTCAGGAGAGGAGCACCCGGAGAAGGGGTAGATAACATCGAGGTCGGTGATATCTCATCCCAATCACCGGAGCTGACTTATTTAAAACTGCTGCGAACCGACAACCCGACCCCTGACCTGAAAACGTGGCCCTTAACTATGAGGAACGTATATTCGTTAGGTGTTTCTGACCTTACGCAGGATGGCTTGGAGCTGGATATCAAATTCACCAGTGGTAATGTGGACGATACCAACCTGCCAAACCGAAGCAGTACATTGCTTCAGGATCTTGGGCTTGACCGTACCGATACCCAGGGAGCTTTAAGCCCGGATAACCGCATTGACTTTTCAGGGATGGTGCTGGATCCCCGTACCGGTGTGATTTTATTTCCGTATTTGGAACCTTTTGGAGGCAGAATTGCGGATCTCCTGGAAGCATCGTCTGCTTCAGATTCTGTGATCAACTCCCTGGCCTACACAGAATTATACAACGAAAAGCAAAGTACGGCCGATAACAGCAACAAGAATAATTATTACAAGATCGAGGGCTCATCAAAAGGCGGAGTATCCGGAAACTTTACGCTCGGTTTTAGCCTGGTTGAGGGTTCGGTTAAAGTATTTGCTAACGGAACCGAATTGACAGAGGGAGTTGATTATGAAGTGGATTACTCTTTTGGAAGCATCACTATCCTGAATGAGCAGTATCTTGCAGCAGGTCAGGATATTCAGATCGAGTATGAAAATAATCAGCTTAACCAGATCGGTCAGAAGAACTTTACGGGTTTGCGAGCAGAGTATAAGATCACCGATGATATTCAAATAGGTGGAACGTATTTCAAGTTGAAGGAACAACCCCTGTCTGACAAGATCCGTGTTGAAAATGAGTCTATTAATAATACCATATTGGGGATGGATGCGACGGCAGAATTTGAAACCCCCTGGGTTACCCGGCTCATCGACAAAGTTCCCTTGCTTCAAACTAAAGCTGAATCGAATGTGAGCTTTAGCGGTGAATTTGCTCAACTGCGTCCCGGTGTCTCTCAAACCAATGCTGTGCGGGAGGCCATTGACAACGGTGAACTGTATCCGGATGAGGAAAACGGTCTCTCCTTTGTAGATGATTTCGAAGGCTCGGAAGTTAGTATAAGTCTTAACAGCGCCACACGCTGGAATTTAGCTGCAGCTCCGGCTGCAATTACGGGGTATGAGCCTGATGCGGCGTTCTTCGAGAATGAGACTTCTCCGATCACCAATTCACTGGAATCCAAGATAGCACGTTCTGATCTTCGAAGTCAGTTTTCTTGGTATACCATCCCAAGAAATGTGGAAAGCTTGCTTGGAGGGGTACAAAGAACGGCTGAGTCCAGAAAAGTACTTACGGAATCGGTATTTCCGGGAAGGGAAGTTGTGAATGCGCAGGATCAGGAAATCTCAACACTGGATGTGTACTATAACCCGCAGGAAAGAGGTCCCTATAATTACAATTACGACCTGAAGAATAAACTGGAAAACGAGCCGGAAAAGATGTGGGGCGGTATGACGGCCGTATTGCCATCCGGACAAGAGGATCTTACTCAAAATAACATCGAGTTTATTGAATTTTGGGTGCAGCCCATTTTACCGGGAGGGAGGGAGCCTACAGCGCAGGATCTTGAAGATTATGACGGGAAGATTTTTATAGAAATTGGTACGATCTCGGAAGATGTGGTGCCAAACTTCGATCTCAATACAGAAGACGGATTGGCCAGCAACCCGGATAACCTGGAACCGGATAACTTAAGTACACAACCCCGTTCTTTTGTGCCGGCCAATCCAACAGCTCCACAAGGACAGTTTTCCAACGAAAACAGGGATCTTGAAGATGTCGGGTTTGATGGAGTTCCCAATACCAATGGCTTTGATGATGAGAAAGTGGAAACGGCTCTTTTCGCTGAATTCATTGACTCTATGCGGGTATCTTATGGAGAAAATTCGCCTGAATTTCAGTCTATTTTAGCGGATCCTTCTAATGATGATTATGTGTATTACGGGGAAGGGATTGTCCAGGATCTGCCGTTGAATGAACGATTTCACAGATTATTGGGGTATCACGAAGGTAATACTCCGGTTGCAGGAGGAGAGAAGCGGGCTATTACCCCAAGACCAGACACAGAAGGTTTAAAGAGTCGTTCCAATATTGAAACCAATAACAATTATTACCAGTACGAGATCGCTCTAAATCCTGCAGAAGACCTGCAGATCGAGACCAATCCGGATCAGCTTGATGAAAGAACCTACATTGTTGACCGTGTACCGGGAGATTTCCAGGAAGAGCGTTGGCATCTCGTAAGGATCCCTTTGTCTGACTTTAAACGCAAAGTTGGAGAGATCGATGGATTTCAGAATATCAGCCATATCCGTATGTGGATGTCAGGGTACAAGAAACCTTTCACCATGCGTTTCGCGACTTTTGAGTTCATTGGAAGTCAGTGGAGAAAAGTTGAAAACATAGATGAGACCCAGAATACCACCGGCGACTTTCAGGTTTCTACGATCAATATAGAAGAAAATGCCAACCGTGAACCTGTACCGTACCGCCAGCCGGAAGGATCTATTCGTGCCTTGAACCGGGGCGTTCAGGTGAATACGCTTCAGAATGAGCAGTCCATCGTGTTGAAAGTAGAAGAATTGGGGCCACAACAGATCCAGATGATAAAAAGAGTATATCCCGGCGGACTTAATTTGCTGAACTACAGCAATATGAGAATGTTTGTGCATGGGGAAGGATATAGGGAAAACTCCCAGGATCTTGGGCGAACCAATGCCGAGCTTGTGATCAGAATGGGAACCGACCTGAATACGAATTACTACGAGTACCGCCAACCGGTTACCCCTTCCGATCCGGATTATAACTATGCTCCCTACAGCTCCGAAGGTGGAAGCGGGGAATTGGCTCTGGATGCCGAACAAGTGTGGTTATATGAGGAGAATAGCATGAACATTGTTTTGGCTGCTTTTAATGAGTTAAAGCAACTTCGGGAACAACGTGGTATCACTGACATTAATCAGCGTTTTGAAATGCCCTTAATGCAGGACGGAGAACAGATTGCAGAAGGGGCGGTCATAGCCATTAAAGGAAACCCCTCTTTGGGACGCATCGGTGAAATCGGTATGGGAGTTCGGAATCCCTACGACCCCACCGATACCGGTTCGCCCGGAAGCCCGAGTTTGGATGCTGAATTTTGGCTGAACGAACTACGTCTTTCTGGTTTCGATAATGAGAAAGGCTGGAAAGCCAATGCCAAGGCTAGTTTCAAGATGGCAGATTTCGCTACGGTAAACACCAATTTCACCAGAACAACGACCGGTTTTGGAGGGTTGGATTCTCGTTTGGGTAACCGTAGTGTTGCCGATGAATTTGGGTATGATCTGAACTCTACAGTAAACCTTCATAAGCTGATCCCGGATCGTTATGGCTGGAGTTTCCCGGTTAATGTTTCAACCCGGCGAAATATTTCAACGCCCAAATTCTTACCGAATCAGGGAGATACCCGAACTCAGGATTTCATCAATGCCACCCGAAATAATGA
This sequence comes from Gracilimonas tropica DSM 19535, assembly GCF_000375425.1. Classification (GTDB taxonomy): domain Bacteria; phylum Bacteroidota; class Rhodothermia; order Balneolales; family Balneolaceae; genus Gracilimonas; species Gracilimonas tropica. Next base: position 506,507 of record NZ_AQXG01000001.1, read on the forward strand.
TGAGCTTTCTGAAGCTGAAAAGGAGACGATCATCAGTGAAAGGCTGAATGACATTGAAACCGTACGGGAGAGTTTTTCGGTGAATGCCTCAAACATCTCGAAGAAAAACTCAAAGAGTAAACTGGCTCAATATACGCTTGATAATACACGGCTCAGCTATGTTTATAACCAGGGTAGTTTGAAGAATCCGGAGATCCAGTTTCAGGATGACTGGAATTATACTTCATCGATTTCTTATAATTTATCGTTCAATAATGTGAAGTTGTGGCAGCCTTTTGGGTTTACAGAAGACCTTCCGTTTTTAGGGGTGATGTCGAAGTTGAGGCTCGGTTATATGCCAACATCCATCACTGCTTCCGCAAACTTGAACCGCTCTTATAATGAAAAAAGACGCCGGCCTCAGTTAGATAATGAAGGGATGGATCAACTTCAGCCTTTGCAGCAAAGCCAGACCTTCAATCATAAATCCAGCTTTGGTCTCAACTATAACCTGACCCCAAGTATTCCGATCTCTTTCAGAACGAATACGAATTTTGATCTTTCCGGGGCAGGCCGTGAAGATATTCCTAAAACCGGGCTTGATATCGACAGTACTTCGTATCAGTTACGGCCTACCTTCGAAACCCTACAAGGGGTCTTTTTTGATACACTGTCTGCCCGACGCTCCAATTATCAGGAAACCTATACGGCGAGCTGGAGACCGAAATTAAACCAAATCAAAGCCCTGGATTGGCTCACCTATTCCGCTTCGTACAGTGGCGGTTACGGCTGGACCAACAGCCCCAGCGGATCCGGATTGGGAGCTGAAGTTTCCAATACTTACCGTCTTGATCATACCTTGAAGCTTGGTATTGGCAGTTTATTAGACCGTATTAGCTTCTTTGAAGAAATGAAGCAAACGGATCAGGAAGAGACTCGTGACCGGCAAAGAAATAAGGCTAACAACAGGTCGCAAGCAGGAGAGGGTGATGAGAAACCTACCCCCGACCTTTTTAAGGACCTCCAGTATATTGGACGAAAGCTTGTGTTGGCTGTTTTCAGTATGCAAAATATTGACCTGAGTTATAATCAGAGTAAAACTTCAAACCAGGCCGGATATTTGGGAAATTCCCAGATCTTTTATGCCTTCTCCGATCCTTCAAGTGGAAAATACTCACCGCCTATTGGTTACCGTTTGGGTTTTGCTGAAGAAATTCCAATATCGCAGCTTATACAGGAAAGTCCGTCCAGTTCAACGATCAATATTCCCAAAAACAATACCTTTTCCGATAAACTGGCTATGGGAACCAAGCTCAATCTATTCTCTAATCTGTCTGTGGACTTGAATTGGTCTACCGAATGGGACGAGCGCGTAACGAATAACATATCACTTACTCCGGGCGGGGATTTTGGTACTACGCTTTCTGCGAGCGGAAATATCGGATCTTCTGTTTGGGCATTTGGTTCCGGCTACAGGTCCATATTTGAACGCCAGCTACAAGCTGCTTTTGATGATCTGAATGCTGAAGAGGGAATCATTAGTGATATGCCGGAAGCCGGAGGAAATGGAGACGGCCGAATTGTTTTGAATCGTAATACTCTGGCTGAAGATTTCAGGTATGCTTACATCGGCAGTGGAAACAAAGCGATCGGTAAAAAAGGGTATACACCCATTCCTATGCCTAATTGGAGAGTAACCTGGTCAGGGGTTGAGAAGATCATTCCTTTCATCGGAAATGCGATGAGTGCGGCTTCCCTTACACATGCTTACCAGGGTAATTACCGGTTGGGATGGAATCTCAATACCATCACCGGTATCCAGGATGGGCAGGGCTTAGGAGCTTTCTCTGTGATCAACAATAAAGGAGTTTATGAACCTGCTTCTATCAATGTAGAGCAACGATTTTCCCCATTGGTTCAGTTAAATATTACCTGGGAATCTAAATTGAGAACCCAGATCAGTATGGATCGCAGCCGAACCACCAGCCTGGCACTTTCCAGTAGTACGATAACGGAGCGGACTTCTCAGGGGCTGAATGCGACTATCAATTATACGTTCAGAAACCTGACAATACCATTCTTTCCCAAGATCAAGAACAATGTAGATCTTTCAATAACAGGAGGGGTGGCTGATGATACCGAAGAGAAATTTAATTTAGGGCAGGATATTGATGAAGTATTAAGCACGGCTGACCTGATTCCTGACGTCAACCAATATGACTTCAACGATCCTTTTGTAACAGGACAAACCCGCATCAATGCCTCGCTGAATATAGGCTATCGTTTCTCACAGACTGTAACCTCAAATTTTGAGTACACCTTTACGAACGTATCTCCAAAATCATCGGCATTCCCGCCACGAACCAATCATGAAATTCGCTTTAATTTCCGAATTGCGATCCAATCCAGGTAGGGGATTTTATAGGTTTGAACCGGAGTTTCTGAAGCTGTAAAACCCACAAAAAATGAAGCTCAGAATCAAGCAGGCCAATGGCAGCCAGTCTCCAAAACGGGTGTAGAAGGTTTTGGTACTTCGGTTGTAAATGGTAGCCGTAAATCCGGTACGTGTCCAATATTCAGTTTCCCGGATGATCTCACCGTTTGGCGATATAATGCCCGATACTCCATTGTTGGCGCTTCGAGCAATCCATCGGTCAAATTCAATCGCTCTGAGGCGGGCATAAGCAAAATGTTGCAAATGTCCTGACGTGTTTCCCCACCAGCCATCATTTGTGATGATGGTGATAAAGGAAGCATCGTTACGAACAAATTCCCGGATCCAGGAAGGGTAAACTGAATCATAGCATATAAGTCCGGGAGTGGTAAAATCCGGCGTTTGTATCATATCAGGATCATCTCCTTTTCCAAACCCGGCTATTTTACCCCAATTAACCCAATCAAAAATATCGACCGCAGCTAAAGTTTCTACGAAAGGAATTCGCTCAACAATAGGAACCAGGTTGGCTTTCTCGTAGTCAGAAATATTGCCATCAGGTTTTATAAAAAGTGCGGCATTGAAATAATTGTAGGGACGCCCGGAGTCTTTCAAAATTCCCCGGTATAATTCATCCGTATTAGATTCATAGCTTTTAAACAAACCGGTTCCGGTTATAAAACTGGTATTCCAGCTTTTGGCGGAATCGGCGATTCTCAGGGCTGTTCTGGAATCTGCAAAAATAGCTCCATCTATCGCATTTTCCGGCCAAATAATGAGATCGGTACCTGGGGTGATGGTTCGGGAAGTGAGGGTAAAAAGGCTGTCAACAACTTCTCTGAGGCCGCTCATGCCGCCATAGCTTAGGTATGAGTCATGATTGGGCTGGACGATGGCAACCTCAACGGGTTCACCGGAAGTGGATCCAATTTCGGTAGTGCTGCTATATAGCACAAAAGACCACGCCGGGAAAAGTATAAAAACAGCAATGGTCGTATAGGCTAAAATTTTGTCGCGACTCAATAAAAAACGATAGGTGAGAGCTGAAGTAAAGATCACCCAAAATGAGATCCCTAAAAACCCGGTCACGGAAATGTATTGTATGATCCCGGTCCAGTTAGCCCAGGCATTTCCAATAGCCAGCCACGTCCAGGAAAGATCCCAATGATGGTGTAAATATTCATAACCGACCCAAGCTGAGGCTTGTAAAAGAGCGATCAAAACCGGTGATTTTCCTTTGTCTGCAAAAAACTTGGCAAGGCACAAAGGGATGGTCATTAATACGCTGTTGGCAAGGATGGCTGCAATACCTGCGGGAAGACTTGCCATCATCAGCCAATAAGTTCCAATCAGGTTCCAGGTCACGAATCCGGCATAGCTGTAATAGGCAAGCTGTTTGTAAGAATCTGTTATACTTGATAAGTGGAAAAGCAGAATAAAGGCCGGAAAGCTTAAAAATGAGAGGTTAACCGGGGGGAAACTCAACCCCAGTAATATTCCTGCCGTTATTGAAACCGCCCACTTATTCTCTAAAAAATCATTCATTCTGAATATCCTTTTCCTGAAACAACTACTACAATTTCACCTTTAATGGAATCTCGTTGCTCAAACTCTGTTCTCAGCTCACTTATGGTGCCCCGTAAAATTTCTTCAAACTTTTTGGTGAGTTCACGTGCCACGGCGGCTAAACGGTTTTCCTCAAAATGCTCTTCCAGCTCACCGAGAAGTTTTAGCAATCTGTTTGGGCTTTCATAAATGATGATGGTTCTTTCCTCTTCAGAAAGTTCGCCCAATCTCTTCTGTCTCCCTTTTTTGTGGGGAAGAAATCCTTCAAACACATAACGGTCGCAGGGAAGTCCGCTGGCCACCAAGGCCGTTGTTGCAGCATCCGGGCCCGGGATCACGCTAACGGTATGACCGCCGTTTTGAGCGGCCCGAACAGCTAAAAAACCGGGATCAGAAATACCCGGCATTCCGGCATCACTGATTAGCGCAACATCTTGGTTGGCATCTAAAATATTCAGCAGATGCGCCACTTTTCGGTGCTCATTGTGCTGGTGAAAGGCAAAGGTTGGTTTATCGATGCCAAAATGCTGGAGCAAATGGCCGGAAGTGCGCGTGTCTTCACAAGCGATGTAGTCAACAGATTTGAGGACCTCAGCCGCCCGCGGTGAAAAATCTTGCAGGTTACCAATGGGAGTTGCGACAATAAATAGTGTAGACACGAAATAATTTTTGGGTTTGAAAGTCTACAAATATCAAACTACATCATCCAAAAAACAAACAGTACTATGAGCCATAGAATGAATTTGAAAATTTGTGTGATAAGGTTTAAAAAACGGTCTGCCAAAAATCATAACGCTTTCCGGATATCAAAACCTTTTATCCCCGCTTTGGAATTTCCTGCGGGGGTTGTATGTTTGAGCCCAAAACAATTTAAAACTATCTATATAGCAATATGAATTTCACACCCTCCGGAATAAATCACATTACCATTCGCGTAAATCGAATTGACGCTTCTAAAGAATTTTATGGAGATATCCTTGGCCTGGAATTGGTTAAAACCATGGGACAGAGCATGGCCGTTTACAAGATAGGGGAAGAAGATACCCTGGTGATTGTTGAAGCTGAGACAAGCTATGATCCCACCTCAAGAGATTTCCGGGTCGACCATTTTGGGTTTTATGTGGATTCTCCGAAACAGGTAGACGAGCTGGCTAAATACTTTCGTGAAAAGGAAGTAACGATCATGAGCGGGCCGGCTAACCGAAAGAAAGGCAGGTTTTTGTTTATAGGTGATCCTGATGGAAATATGATTGAATTCTTCTATGAAGAAAAAGAATGACATAGAAAAAAAGCTTGACCAGAAAGAATTCGAGAATGAATTGGATCGTGATCTGAGCCATCAATACAATAAGATTGGCACACGGGAAAAGTTTCTTGAGGATAAGAATCCGTACGTGATCGGTGCGATCAATTTTTTTGGGACGCTGTTCTTTACGGTTGGATTTTATCTTGCGGTCAAACTGTTATTTTTGAGGTTTGCAATGGAATTTTTGGCTAATGTTTATGCAATTCTGGATCCCTTGGTTTATGGTATTTCATTGATTTTAGCGATCGTTGCAGTCATCAAAAAACAATCTCCATTAGATACCTTTTTAAATAGATTTTTTTGAATAAAACCATGCCTAAGAAACAGATTTCCGGTGAAGCCTCTTTCGAGATTGGTGTGCCGTTTAAATTAAAGGAGATCGGTTCGAGAAAAGTTGAGAAACCACTCATTATTTATCTTCACGGGTACAATCAAAACATCCGCTATTTTGAAAAGAAGATGAAGCCGATGATGGACTTGGAGGCTTATCATTTATTTATTCAGGGGCCTTATCCGGTTTATGATTCATCCCGCCAAAAAGAATTTTCAAAATGGGGCAGGGCTTGGTATGTGTACGACGGAAGCCAATCTCTTTTTTTGGAATCCCTGGAAAAAGCGTCTTCTTTCCTCGAGAAAGTCATTGACCAAGTTAGAGCAGAAGCCGATGTAAGCAGAGTTTGCGTTTTTGGTTATTCTATGGGAGGGTACCTTGCCGGTTATTTTGCTCTTTCCAGAAGTACTATGGCAGATGAGGTTATTGTGGCAGGCGGACGTATAAAAATTGAAGTTTTTGACGGTAAAAGAGATCAAGCCAAACATTTGAATGTGTTGGCAGTACATGGAAAAAACGATACCAGTGTTTATCCTGATCCGCAGCGGGAATGTATTGAGGTTTTAGCCTCAGAGGGCTTTAATGCCAGTTTTAAATTAGTAAATGAGAGACATGAACTTACCGATGCATATTTAATAGAAAGTAAAAAGTGGCTGAATAATTTTGGGTATGTTGAATCATGAAAAATTAAGTTATACTTTTGACTCTAATGTTTGTTAAGTTATTTTAATCCCGATAAGGTTTCGCAGTACCTTAATCACAATTCTACAAACAAAGCTATTATTTAAACCGGCACAGGACATGAATATACTTGTTATTGAAGATGACCCCTCAGTACGTACTTTAGTTAAGGCCGTACTGGAACACAATGGCAATTCCGTTTCTACCGCTGATAATGCTACCGATGGGGAAGCAAATGCAGTTAAAGACGATTATGATATGATCGTTTTGGATTTAGGCCTGCCGGATGGAGATGGATACGAAGTTTGCAAAAATATTCGCGATAAGAATGTGTCTACCCCGGTGCTGATTCTTTCAGGAGAGCAGGAAACCGATGTAAAAGTGAAATGTTTGAAAGTGGGTGCAGATGATTATCTCACCAAGCCTTTCAATACAGAGGAGCTCATTGCAAGAATGGATGCGATCAAGCGACGTTCTGAATCATCCGGGGAACAGCAATTGCTTTGTGGAGAATTAAAAGTGGACTTGTTGAGAAGAGAGTTTTCGGTGAATGGGGAAAAAACTCAGTTAACGAATAATGAGTTTAACCTGTTGGTTTATTTTATGAAGAACAAGAACCGGGTAATCTCTCAGGAAGAGCTTGCTGAAAAGGTATGGGATATCCATTTTGATACGCAAACAAATTATATCAATGTATATATAAGTTATTTGCGTAAGAAGATCCGTGAACATACCGATGTTGATTATATCGAAACCATCAGGAAAAAAGGATTCTTATTCCGCTGTGAATAACCGTCATTAATTACTATTTGGCCTCGTGCATCGTTAAGCTGTACGAGGCTTTTTTATTTTATGGATATTGATAAAAGAAAAGAACTGATCAGCTATTTGCGGGAGTTTGCAACTGAATCTCGGTGGGAGAAAATTGTATCTACGGCCCAACAAAGAACCCGCCATTTAACAGTAATTGTTGAGGATATCTATCAGCCCCATAATGCCAGCGCGGTGCTTCGAAGCTGTGATGGGTTTGGTATTCAGGATGTGCATATCATTGAAAATCAAAACAAGTTTGAGGCATCGAATCAGGTTACAATTGGTGCAGATCAGTGGTTGACTATTCATCGGTACAACAAGCCTGGCACAGATAACACTGAACGTTGCTTTTCAAGGTTGAAGGAAAATGGATATCGCATCATTGCCACTACACCCCATAAAGATGATACGAACCTTAATGAGCTTGATATCACTAAAAAAACAGCTTTGGTTTTTGGTTCTGAAATTGATGGAATCAGTGAAAAGGCTGTTGAATTGGCCGATGGTTTCATGAAAATACCGATGTATGGCTTTAGTGAAAGCTTTAATATCTCGGTAAGTGCGGCCGTTTGTTTATATAATCTCACCCGCAGGTTGCGTGCTGCCGATATCCCCTGGAAGCTCTCCAAAAATGAGATCGAAGAATTAACCCTTGAATGGCTGAGGCAATCCATCAGAGCCGGAGAAAAGCTTGAGAAGGCTTTCTTAAAAGGGGAGGGAAGCTGATTTACTGCTTACCTTGGAATTCTCTGCTCAATATCTGCCGCGGCATAAGCGAATACAGCCATAGTTGCCACACACTCATTGAAATCTTCTTTATCCAGTTTGTCCATAGTGTCTGCAGCTGTGTGGTGATACCAGAAATAGCGGGATCCATCTACAACTAATCCCATTCCGGGTACACCTTCGCGCATAAGGGGACCAATGTCAGCACCTCCACCGCCTTTGGTCACTTCACCCGAATCAATAGGCTTGAGCAATGTTCCGATCTCGGTTAGTATTTGAAACGCCTCTTCACTTCCGGTAAAGCCAAACCCTAAAGGATCGAATACACCGGCATCAGATTCCATGGCTAAAATGTGATCATCCAACGACTGTTCTTCCTCTTTCACCCATCGGTGATATTCATTACCGCCCTGAATTCCCACTTCCTCACTTGTCCAAAGTACAACGCGAATGGTTCGTTTAGGTTTGATTCCCATTTCGTTCATAATTCGAACTGCTTCCCAGGCTGCGATGGAACCACCTCCGTCATCCATAACTCCTTGTCCCACATCCCAGGAGTCGATATGGCCGCCTAATACCACTATTTCTTCCGGATGCTCCGTGCCTTTGATCTCCGCAATTATATTTCTGGATTCGGTATCCGGAAAGGTTTCGGCATTCATCTGCAAATGAATTTTGATTGACTCACCCCGGTCATATAACCGTTGAATCAACATGGCGTCTTCTACCGTGATAGCCGCATGAGGAATTTTTTTTACATCATCCTCATAGTACATCACTCCGGTGTGAGGAGTTTGCATTGAATATGGCCCAACGGACCGAATCAGGCTCGCCACCGCACCGTGTTTAGCAGCTTCAATGGCTCCGTTCGTGCGGTACTGAACGGTTCTTCCATAAGAAGTGAATTCTGCATTAAACAGAACGATCTTTCCTTCAACCCGATCTTTTACCTTCTCCAACTCTTCAAAGCTTTTAACCACAATTACTTCCGCTGTAATTCCTTCTTTTGGAGTGGCTACACTTCCACCAAGTCCCAACATGGGCAAATTCTTTTTTCTGGGTGAAATAAGGGTGGCTGACTCTTCATTTCTCACCCAATGAGGAACCATCACCGGTTGAGTCCAAACTTTATCAAACCCATCTTGCTCCATAGTTTCGACGATCCAGTCAATGGATTTTTCGAGGCTTTCACTTCCGCTAAAACGATGGCCGAATGTGTCTGCCATGTAGGTAAGCCGGTTCCATGCAACATCACTTTCCATGGCCATTGTGATGATCTTTTGTGCGTTTTCTTTATTGGTCTCATTTAAGACAGATTGTGATCTTAAGGATCCGTTCACAAGGAAGAGAAGAACCATAATCAATGGAAAAGCAGACTTCATATGTATCTATTTGGATTAAAAGTTGGAAGGGAAAGAAAAAGAAAACCGTGGATTGATGCTATAAAAAAAGCCACTCAAAAAGTGGCTTTAAGAATTTAGTCAAGAGAGTTTTTATTGGTCTCTGAGATCTCTTTAAAGAGTGCATATTCTTCCGGGGAGGTATCAGCAAAAAGGTAATAGATAGGATCTACAGGTTGGCCTTTGTAGTGTACTTCGTAGTGTAGGTGAGGGCCTTCCGATAAACCGGAATCACCGGCCATGGCGATTTGTTGTCCACGAGATACTTTAGCTCCTTTTTTAATACCCTTGGCAAAACCGGAGAGATGTGCATATAAGGTCTCATAACCAAAACCATGATCAACGATGACAATAAGACCAAGTGTACTTTGGCGGCCGGCATATTTGATCACACCGTCGCCGGTGGTTAGCACGGCATCACCTATATCGGCTCGAAAATCCAGCCCGTTGTGTGGCCTTGGATACTTAAGGATAGGATGATTTCTCATTCCAAAGCCACTAAGCAGGATACCGGCAGTTGGCTTTATGGCAGGGATGTTACTCATCCGTTCTTTGTTATTATTATACTGCTGTTTGATCTCCTCAAAACTCAGTTTCTGAATACCTATTTTTCGTTCAAGGTTATCAATTTTGGAAGCCGTCCATTTCAGTAGTTCTGTGGTAGGTTCATTGTATACATCAAATTCACTGTAAGGATCTGTTCCACCTATACCGGCCTGACGTTCTTCATAAGAGATCTTCTCCATTCCCAACACAGAACGGTATACCTCATTATCTTTTTCGGCTATTTCCTTGATCTGATCGTCCAGAGCGATCAATGAACTCTTGGTTTCCTCAAGCTGAGAATACAGCACGTCATTTTCAGCCTTCAAGGCTAATTCGGCAGGTGTACCAATGTAGGTGGATAGGAGGATGATGCCGATTCCGGTTAAAACCACGCCGGAAAGGATCCATATAGATAAGTTATAAACGACTTGTTCAATGCGATTGTACTCGATGGGTACAAATTCGCAGTTCTTTTCATCGTAGTAGTAATGATTCTTAATAGACATATACTAACCTTATTGAAAAACTTGTCAAAGATAGTAAGCTGAGCTTCACATTCAAAGAGGAGCAGAAAACTCTAATGTTACAAATTATTCGATGTCGCCTTCAAAATATTCGATGGCACGTCTGGGGGTCATATCATTATTTCCCTTTGCCTTTGCTCCAATACTCGATTTAATACGCTCCTGAAAAGCTTTGGCAGGATCATATCCGTAGTGTTTGAGGAGATAGTTCATTGCGATCACTTCGGCTATAACAGTAATGTTTTTTCCGGGGGTAATGGGCAGGTGAATAAGTGGGATGTCGAGTCCTAAAATGTTTACAGAATCGTTGTTTAGCCCGGTACGCTCCACTTCGCGGGTTTCATCCCAAAGGGTGAGCTCGAGTACTACTTCCAGTCGTTTTTGATACCGAATGGATCGAATCCCAAACATAGACATAACATCGACGATACCCAGCCCGCGAATTTCCATGAAGTGTTTGCTCATTTCAGTTGCAGACGACATCAATACATTATTCTTTTTTGTGAGCATCACTACATCATCTGCAACCAAACGATGTCCTCGTTCAACCAGATCTAAAGCCACTTCACTTTTTCCAATACCTGATTTTCCTGCAACGAGGATGCCGATCCCGTAGACGTCCATCATGGAACCGTGAACCATGGTTTGTATGGCAAACTGATCTTCCATGAAATCACGCAAAAGATACATGAAGCGGGTGGTTTCGAGTGGGGTCGAGTAAACAGGGATCCCTGAATCCTTGGCAATTTCAAGTAAATATTTTGGAAGTTGATTGCTGGCGGTCAAAAAGATAACAGGTATTTTGAACTGAGCAATATTCCGAAATGCTTCCTTTTGCTTGTCTTCGCCCATATGCTCCAGGAATTGGGTCTCTGTATTTCCGATTACTTGTATGCGTTGATAAGTAAAAAGATCAATATAACCTGCAAGAGCCAATCCCGGCCGATGCAAGTCTGCTTCGACAATATAACGGTCGCCACTGCAATTTTCGGCTGCACACGACTCAATTTTGATGTTCACACGTTCCCTTAGTTTTTCCACCAGGTATTCAACGGTGATCTTTTCTTTTCTTGGGATTGGCTCTTGAGGTTTAAAAGGCATTCTTGATCAGTTAATAGATTTAATTAGTGGCGTTCATTTTTTCTTTATAGCGTTTCAGTTGCCTGCTTACAACTTCAATAGCGTTATGGACGGCCTGTTCGTAGGAAGTTGCCGATTCTTTTGCCGTAAGAACTTTGCGAGGCACTTTTACCACCAATTCTGCCTGTTGAGGAGCATCATCGTCAGGGGTGGGTTCTAAAATTATATCACACATCACGATACGGTCATAAAACTGTTCGAGCTTTTCGACGCTGTCCCGGCAGTATTGTTGAAGATCTGCGCTTGCTTCAAAATGGCGTGCTGTGAATGTAGTTTTCATTATGATACTCCTTAATCTTAATGATTTAGTTAATTAATAATTTATGTTTTAGCTCGTGGATGGGCTTGCTCATACACGTTTTTTAGCCGTTCAATGCTGGTGTGTGTGTAAACCTGCGTTGCGGCAAGGTTGGCATGGCCCAAAAATTCTTTGATCACCCGTATGTCGGCTCCATTGTCTAACATATGTGTGGCAAAACTGTGCCTCAACACGTGTGGACTTTTCTGTGTAACCTCACTGGTTTGTTTTAAATATTTTTCTACCATATAACGTACAGCACGGTCATATATCCGTTGTCCGCCGGCTGCGATGAATAACGCTTTTTTGGCGTCCTTATCTGTTCGTTCTCCATATAATTCGGTTCTCCTTGTTAAAAAATCTTTCAAAATGGATACGACGGTTTTTCCGAGGGGAATGATACGTTGTTTATTTCCCTTCCCATTAACAATTACTTGATTCTGGCGAAGGTTTACGTCTGTTTTATTTAGCCCGGTTAACTCACTTAAACGCATTCCTGTTCCATAGAATAATTCCAGAATAGCCCGATCTTGTAAACCTTGGATAGTGTCAGTTTCTACAGCTTCCATCATGCGTTCGATATCCTGTACGGTGGCGGTTTTTGGGAGTGTTTTTTCTGTTTTAGGGACCACCAGCAGATGTGCCGGGTTCTTGTCGATATAGCCTCTTTTAAAACAGTATTTAAAAAATGAACGAAGCGCTGCTACTTTTCTTGCAATGGAACTTTTGGCTAAGTTTTGTTCCGACAGCTCTCCCAGCCATAGCCGGATACTCAATCGGCTGATGCCTGAAACGTCAACTTTGTCGACTTCTTTGTTTTCAATGGAAGCCGTAAATGCTAAAAAAGATTCAAGATCATTTCGGTAGGAGGTAATGGTATGCCTGGAAGCATTGCGTTCTATAGACAGATATTTCAGGTATTTTTCGATCAATGCTTTCATGCCACAAATATGTCTATCAATCCGCAAAAAAGAAAACGAATAATAGTGAAGTTGAAATGAATTTTACTCACACATCACGTCCTTTCCAGGAAGTTTTTTTTCCGGTATAGTGATCCCAAATGCATCGTATTCCAAGTACTTCATACCATAGAATCGTAAACGGCTGGAGCATACTCATAAGGGGGTTCCATTTGAATTTAAGATCGAGCAGCCAGCGCTGAATCAAAAATATACCTATGAGGACTCCTGCAAAAACCTTCTGTTGGGGTGAGCCGAATGCAAGAATTACAAAGGGAATCACAAACACGATGAATTGCATGGCCGCCATGAAAAGAAAAAGAGGGAGATTCCGGCCAAATCCGACAAAGAAATTCTTACGTAGCCCTTCAAATATTTCAGTATGACTTTGATACATTCTGCAGTTCACTGTACCAACTCCGTCAAACATGGCAATCGTTAACCCGCTTCGTTTTACTTGTTTTGCCAGCTCTACATCTTCTACGATCTCTTCTCTCACTGAAGTATGTCCTCCGATCTTATCATATGCAGCTCGGTTAAAAGCAATGAACTGTCCACAAGCAGCTGCAAAAGCAGGCCCCATTTTTTGCCGGAGATTATTCGGCAGCCACCTGGGATTTTGTTCTACATACTTAGCAGGCAGAAGAGTATACAATCCGTAGTAGATCATAGGAATGATAAGCTTCTCCCAAAAAGTAAGTACCTGTTGTTTAGGCCAAACAGTGATTGCATCTGAATTCTTTAAAGCATTGACAGCCTTATGAATAGCGTTATCTTCAAGCCAAACATCTGCGTCAATGAATATCAGATACTCTCCCTTGGCCCGTTGACTAAGCTGATGACACGCCCAGGGTTTTCCAAGCCAGCTGTCGGGTTTTGGTTTACCGGATATGGTATGTACATTCTTAACAATACTTGACAATTCTTCCAAAATTGATGCGGTTCTGTCGGTTGAATTATCATCTAATACCAAAACTTCAAAATTAGGATAAGTTTGTTTGAGGGCAGAGGTTACACACCGTTCTATGACCGTTTCCTCATTTCGTGCAGGAATGCAAATGCTAACTAAAGGGGCTGTTTTTGGGTCGGCAGCAGGTACTTGTTGTTGGGATAATGAACGGAATTCAAACCAGTTTCTGGTAAATACGATGAGGGTAAACAGGATGTAACTGGCGCCTATGTAAAGAAGTATTTCCATTGAACGAATAAAGAGTCGTTAGGTGTTGGACATCAACAGGTTAAAAAATAGCATATGAATATATCTACAGATTTTAAGGCGCATTCTCCGGCCGAAAAATTATCGGGAGAAGGTTATGAGTGGTGGTACTTTGATGGACAAAGCCATGATAGCGAGTATCATTTTGTGATTATTTTTTATCATTCTAATCCATTCTCAGTCAATAATATAAAAGAATTATCTAATGGAAAGTTTAAAAATCCTGCTCCGGCCATTAGTGTATCTTTGTACCGTAAATCAAAACCCGTGTATTATAGTTTCCTTGAATACGAGGAATCTTCATTTCATTGGGATGAGCAGGAAATGGAGCTTCGGGTGGGGGATGATCTTTTTAATTACAGGCCCAAGGAGCAGAAATTACTCGTAAACCTCAGGCTGGATCAGAAATTAGATTCAGGACATTTTATCAAAGGGAGTTTAAAAGCGGAGGGAAGCTGGCCGAATCCGCAATTGATTCATTCAGAGAATGATGACCGGCACGCGTGGAACCTCATAATGCCTCGCATGGATTGGGAGGTTGATATTGAAACAGGGCTTCATGAAGATCATAAAGTCGTTCAGTTCAAAGGAATTGGGTATCACGATCATAATGTTGGTCAGGAACCTATGAAAGATAGTTTTAAGGATTGGTATTGGGGGAGGTATCATTTTGAGGAGTTTACGCTGGTCTATTACCTGATGAATAAACATCAGGAAGAACAAATGGAGGCCTGGTTGATAGATCATGATAATAAAACCGTATTGGAATATTTCACGGATCAAAAGCTGTCGTACTTTAGCAGAAATGTCTTCGGTTTACATTCAGCCAAAAAAATTGAACTAAATTCTAATCAAGCATCTGTTAATATTCAGTATAGAAATAAAATCGACAATGGACCTTTTTATGAGCGATTTCAGGGTAATGCAATTTTAAGGTATAACGACGAAGTTATTGCAGCTCAAGGAATTTCAGAGTATATATATCCTGAAAATATCTATAATTCATTGTTCTGGCCACTCGTGAATATGAGGCTAAGATACATGTATAAGGATGCTCATTGGGTGCAAAAATCATCCCTTATGTACCCATGGACGTGGTAAAATGCCGAAAAAGCTAAAACTGGGGAGTGAAGTTCTGATCGTCGAAGCCGGCTGTTTCTCTCACCGATAACAGTATACTGTTAAGTTCTTTCGAAAGTAAATTGGATATTTCATTCTTGCTCAATGAGTTATCTAATTTGATATTATTTCCAATTGAGATGTGTAATTCAGCCTTACTGCTGCGAATAAAATGAGCGTAAAGGCCAATGGGTACAAAATCGACGTCGTTTAAATTTTGATAGAGCCAAGCCAACCCTTGCTTGAATTCCGGAACTTTTTCGGAAGCGGGAGTGATCTTTCCTTCTGGGTAAATAAACAAAGAAGCCCTCTCTCTGTCCATAGATTGAACTGCATATCTTAAAGAACGTATCGCCGACTTCGGGTTGTTCAGATTTATAGAAAAGGCTCCGATCTTACTGAAAAAAGAGTACTGCCACATCTGTTGATCTTCCATCAGGGCGCGTGCATTTTGTTTGAAAAAATGTCGGTTTAGAAAAAGAGGTATAAGCCCGTCCCACCACATATTGTGGTTGAGAAAGTAAACGGTTTTGGAGTCGGCTTTTGGTTTATAGGATTGCTTCACCCAAACTTGCTTAAAACGTCTCTTCAAAGACCATTCGGTATAACGTTCAAAGAACCAAATAAAAAAACGGGATTCGTCTGCAGGTATAAATTCCAATGTGATCTGTTTTTTTGTGGAGATGTACAGGTATTGACCCTTATCTTTTAATCTATGAAAAAGCACAGAGGAAAACCCATCGTTCAGATCAGCGACCCGAATATTGAGAAGTATGCCTTGGAGGCAACAACACCCGAATCAGAAAACATAAAAGAGCTGATCGCATCTTCAGACAATGAGCTGGAATACATCGATATGTTAAGCGGGAACCTGGTTGGGCAGCTATTGAAAATGCTGATCAGGATTTCAGGGGCAAAACGTGTACTTGAAATCGGGACCTTCACCGGATATTCTGCAATCATGATGGCTGAGGCTTTACCGGATGATGGGGAGATAATTACAATAGAAATGAACCTGCGGTACCAGGAACTCGCTGAAAAGCATTTTAAGAAGTATGATCAGGAGCAGAGAATAACACTCATCAAAGGGAATGCCCGGCAGGAGATCCCTAAAATTCCGGGTACATTCGATTTGGTTTTCTTGGATGCAGACAAACTCGGTTATTCTGAATATTATAAAATGTGTGTTGATAAAATGAGATCAAATGGAATTCTGGTAGCCGATAATGTACTTTGGGATGGAACTGTTTTACGGCCTGAAGATGATAAATCCCATGCACTGGATGCATTTAATAAGATGGTAGCACAAGATGAGCAGGTGGAACAGGTATTGTTGCCGGTAAGAGACGGTGTAAACCTGATCCGCAAAAAATAAGGAAGCGAATTATTGGTTATTTTTACAACGAAGTCTAACAAATCAAGGAAAAGAGACATGAAGTTTTCGATAGTTTGGATCGCAGTTGGAATGTTAATATTTACAGGTGTTTCGTGTTCACAATTTTTAGGAGGTAACGATGGGCCTCCGGTTGAAATGGAAGAACTCGCAGAAGATGCCTATTCAAATTATCCTGAAGAAGGTCCCATCACCAAAACAATCCGTTCACAGGCTCAACTTGATGATGAATGGAAAAAACTACATGAAGGCCAAAAACCTATTCCTGAAGTTCCAAAGGTAGATTTTAATAGCAGAGTGCTAATTCTGGTTTTACAGGATACCAAGCCTACCGGTGGTTATGGCTTTGGTGAGTTCAGGATCAATTCCACTCAGCAAAATGTGGTGGTGACCTTTGCTGAAAAACATCCCGGTGAAAATTGCATGACGACCCAGGCTTTAACCCGTCCGTACAAATTAGTAGCTATTCCATTTACCGAGAAGGAAGTCATCTTCAACCAAAAGGCTCCAAAAGTGCACAATTGCCAACAATAGATTTAGTCATCTTTCTTACCGTTTGATAGCCTTTGTTAGGGTAATGTTTTATCATTCATTAAATAACCACAATTTATTGGGGATTAAATGAAAGTAAAACTGTTTTTGGGATTAGTACTCTTTGCCTTGCTTCTGCCTCAAAAATTGCAAGCTCAGCAAGCAGATTCATCGCTTTACCGGATAGAGATGAAAGACGGAAATGTGTACATAGGAACCATAATTTCCGAAAATGATGAAGCGATCTTATTTCGATCTCGCAATATTGGTGATATTGAGTTAAAGAAGATCAACATAAAACACAGAGAGAAAATAGACCCAAGCCGATTAAAAAATGGCGAGTATTGGTTTGAAAATCCACATGCTACGCGCTATTTATTTGGCACTAACGGGTTAAGCCTGAAAAAAGGAGAGGGATATTACCAGAACGCATGGATCTTCTTTAATAACCTAAATTATGGGATGTCTGAGAATGTTTCTGTTGGGGCAGGTTTTGTGCCGGTATTTTTGTTTGGCGTGAATTCACTTCCTGTTTGGATCATGCCCAAAGTATCCATTCCATTGAGAACTGAAAATTTGCATGTAGCAGTAGGCGGTCTTTTCGGTGGTGTAATAGGAGTTGATGATGGATTTGGTTTGGGAATAGCTTATGGTGTGGTTAGCTATGGAAATTCGGACAGCAACGTTACGTTGGGCATGGGATTAGGATATGCGGGAGGAGATTGGGGTAAAAACCCGATCTTTACATTGAGTGGAATGCACCGCATTAAGAATAAACTCTACCTGATCTCAGAAAACTATTTTGTTTTTGTTGATGACGAAAGCGGTGGTATGCTTTCTCTTGCGTTGAGATGGGCTCCTCAAAACTTTGCAGTCGATTTCGGATTGTTCCGTCCAACCGGTGTGGGTGGAAGTTTTATTGGCGCACCCTGGCTTGGAGTAAGTATCCCGTTCTAAAGAGACCAATTTCCTGTTCATTCAAAAGACGGATTTTTGGTAGATTCCTTTCAAAAAAAGAACAAAGGTTTGTCTTCACAAAGAATATTGATCATCGGGAAGGTGTGGCCTGAACCGGATTCTTCGGCCGCTGGCTCGAGGATGATGCAGCTTATACATTGCTTCAGAGCTCAAAATTGGGAAATCATTTTTGCAACTTCCGCTTCTAAAAGTGGATTTGAAGCCGATCTTAAAGAGTATGATGTCCGCGAACAAAACATCAGGCTTAATGACTCTTCTTTCGATGATTTTGTCCGGGAGGTTGAGCCGGATGTGGTTTTATTTGATCGTTTCATGACCGAAGAGCAATTTGGCTGGAGAGTTTCTGAGGCATGTCCCAATGCCCTTCGAATGCTTGATACGGAAGATCTTCATTGCCTTAGAGCGGCCCGGTATCAATCCTGGAAACAAGGCAGGGAAATAGATGCCCGGGATATTGAGGTTGCCAAAAGGGAAATCGCAAGCATTCTTCGTTGCGACTTATCGTTGATCATTTCTTCCTTTGAAATGGAGCTTCTCAATGACACTTTTAAGGTGAATGATTCTTTACTCGTGCACTTGCCATTTATGTTAGATTCGATTAGTAAAGACATTACCGATAAATGGCTTTCTTTTCCTGAACGAAAACACTTTCTGTCCATTGGTAATTTTCTGCATGAGCCAAATTGGAATGCTGTTCTGTACCTGAAAGAAGAAATCTGGCCTTTGATACGAGCTCAACTTCCAGAGGCAGAACTACATATTTATGGAGCGTATCCATCCCAAAAAGTACAGCAATTGCATAATGAAGGACAAGGTTTTTGGGTAAAGGGAAGGGCTCAGATTGCTAAAGATGTTGTTGGGAAAGCCCGTATTTTGCTGGCTCCGCTTCGCTTTGGAGCAGGACTAAAAGGCAAGCTCATCGAAGCCATGCAGTGTGGAACGCCCTCTGTAACTACGAGTATCGGAGCAGAGGCCATGCACGGAAATTTACCCTGGCCCGGTGCTATCGAAGACGATCCCGGGAAGTTTGCCAAAGCTGCGGTTGAACTTTATCGGGAGGAAAGAGAATGGCTGGAAGTTCAACAGGCCGGAATCCCGATCATAAATTCACTGTATGATAATGAGACATTGTGTAAACGGCTGGTCCAAAAAATAACGGAGTTAACATTGAATTTAGAAGACCACCGAAAACAAAATTTTATAGGACAGATCCTGCATCATCACACCGCAGCGAGTACCAAATTCATGGGAAAGTGGATCGAGGCGAAGAATAAGCGATTAATTGATTGATGAAGTATTTTTTAAATAAATCATCAATACAATTCATACTCCAGTAATCGCGCATCAATGGTAGAATTATAAAATTCGATGCGCTGATTGGTTCTCAGTCCGATCTTTTTAGCCAGATCAAAATTTCCGGTGAAAACGTAGCCCCACCAACCGGTTGCTTCCTGTTTAAAATAATCGCCAATGCCTTCGTAAGTGGGCTCCAATTCCTTTTCATTGCCCAGGCGATCGCCATAAGGAGGATTCAGCATGATCACTCCGGTTTGTTCGTTGGGAATTTCAGTTTCGCTAAAATCGCACTTCTTGGTCTCTATCAAATGTTCCAAGCCGGCCGTACGCGCATTTTTTCGGGTGGCATTCACGGCCCTCACATCATGATCAGTAGCTATGATTCTACCTTCAAAATCCTTGTTAGCTTTGTTTTTCAGATCTGATCTTAGATCACCCCAGCGTTCTTCGTCAAAGCCCAAAATATGCTTAATGCCATAATTAGGACGTAACAAGCCCGGCGCTTTGTTCAACGCCTGAAGGGCAGCTTCAATGGCAATGGTGCCACTTCCGCACATAGGATTCACAAAATGTTGACCCGGTTTCCATTTACTGGCCAGGATAAGTGAAGCTGCAAGGGTTTCCTGCATGGGCGCAGTATGATTTTCCGTTCGGTACCCGCGACGAGAAATAGATTCCCCGGAAGTATCCAAATAGATCTGAGCCCGGTCATTTTTCCAGAATACGAATATCACGGTTTTATTTAGATTAGGACCTGAATCGGGCCGGGTGCCGGTTTTGCTGCGAATTCGGTCCACAATGGCATCCTTTACTTTCATGTTTGCGAACTGCGTGTTCGTCACCGTTTTATTTTTGATGAACGAGGTTACACTCACATAACCGTGCTTGTCGATATAATCTTCCCAAGGAATTTTTTTAAGCTCATCATAAAGCTGATCGGCATTCTTGGGCCTGCAATCCTTCAACCGAAAGTGTACCCGGTGAGCTGTTCGCAATGATAGATTCAAGAGCATGCAGTCGTTAAGAGAACCTGTGGTTTCTATGCCTGCATATCGAACTTTTAAAATCGGAAACCCAAGATCTTCCAGTTCTTTTTTCAGGAACGGAGTGATCCGCTTGGGGCAAGTGATGGAAATAGTGCTTTTTTGGGAAAAATCAGCCATGGGGTTTGTAATAGTTTACCAAGAGTTGTCATCCTGAGCGTACAAAAAGTTAAATAGGGTTGGTTGCATTGCGCGAAGGATCTCAAAAGTAAAATTAGCAGGTAGTTTAGACTTTGAGATCCCCTGTGTTAAATCTCATGAACCTTTCCTGAATGAGATGCACTCGGGATGACAAATAAGGAGATATAATTTCAACATATAAAAAATGGAGTTCTTCTCACGAAGAACTCCATTCAATTCATTCAAAAATGAATCAGTTTACGATCTCGATCAATTCGATATCGAATGTCAGGTCTTTGCCGGCAAGAGGATGATTGGCATCAATAATGATGTTTTCATCTTCCACTTTGGTTACCTGAACAGGTACGGGCTGGCCGTTAGGCTGATTGAGTTGCAACTGCATTCCAACCTGGGGCTCAATATCTTCAGGCAGTTGAGATCGTTCTACGGTTACTTCAAGATCTTCGCGGCGTTCTCCATATGCATCGGCAGAAGCAATGCTGGTAGTTGTTTTATCGCCAACTTCCAACCCGATCACAGCATCTTCAAAACCGGGAATTAATTTTCCTTCTCCCAGTGTAACTTCCAATGGATCGCGCTCAACAGAGGAATCGAAAACTGATCCGTCTTCTAATTTTCCTGTGTAATGGACTTTTACGGTGTCACCGTTTTTAACTTTTGACAAAATATGTTTGTTTTAATTATGAATTTAAGTCTTTAAAGATACGTAATTTTAAGCACACTTCAGGATTGTAAACGCCTATCATTATGATTAACGATAACAAAGACATTCAGAAAATACTTAAACGCACCAAGACCATAGCCATGATCGGATGTTCGCCTGATGTGTATCGCACCAGTAATTATGCCTCAAAGTTTTTACGAAAAAGGGGCTATCGTGTCATCCCTGTTAATCCTACAGTAGAAGAAATTGACGGAGAAAAAAGTTTTGCCAGCTTGACTGACCTGCCGTCGGATGTCGAGATCGACATCGTCAATGTATTCCGGAATGCCGAATACTCGGCCGATGCTGTAAAAGATGTAGCAGCTTGGAAAGCTAAAACAGGGCAGCAACCGGTAGTATGGACTCAGCTTGATGTCTCATCAGCCGAGGCGGAACAGCTTGCCGAAGAGCATGGACTTCCGTATATCAAAAACCGCTGTATTATGGTGGAATACGATAGGTTGGTTGGATGATCTCAGAATTAGAGGATCCTTTATGGGAAGGTTGTTCTGCGTCGTAGAAATTCAATTATGTTGGGAAAAAAGAGTCCCATATCTCAAAATTTTACCAAATCACTCCAGCTCTTCGTATTCGTCAAACTCTTCTTTATCCAGTCGCTCGGCGATTTTTTCAGTAAGTTTTTTTTCAATGAAGATGGAGTCCTCGTCAGGGATCATGGTTTTAAAAGATTTGATCTTTCCATTCAATTTGAACTCAATTTCCAAAACTTCTTCTGAGAACCATGAATAGGAAAGAAAATTATCCCATTTGATAATGCGGTCTAACAAAACGATTCCCTTAGATCGAAATTCCGGCACCAAGCGAATCGTAAAACTGTAGGCCCCAACAGCCATAATGGATAAACCGGAAGTTACCCGGATAGGAGTGAGGGGGAGTTCGGAGAACAAGGAAGTACGTTGTATTCCAAATAAAATGATTCCTATGCCTACAATACTTGGGAAGATGTCAGTCCAAAAAGAACGGTTAATATAAATGATATCACCGGCTCCCTTTTTTTGCTGAAATTGTTGAACGGTTGCTCCGGTAAAAAAACCAAACGCAGATGCATAAGCATTAGCCATTACTGCCCCGGCTATGGCTTCCGGAAAATACCCCACTCTGTGCATCCATTGCAGAACCAGGAAAACGATCAAAACCCCGAGAAGGGTAATTGAGAATCGTCTTGGGGTGATATTATCGAGATAAAGCAGTCGTTTATAACCGCCCCAAAAACTAAGCGAGGAAACCACAATTGCTGATACAACTATCCAAAGCATTGGTTAATTTTGATTGAAAAGATTAGAACAAAAATAATTCAAATGGACGCATCTGTAAAGCCCACCGGCATTGAAGTTAGCAATAAAGATCAGGTTCTGGAAATCTCATGGCAAGATGGCCACACTTCCAGGTTCCCTCTCTACGGATTACGGAAAAACTGTCCTTGCGTAACATGCCGCGGAGGGCACGGGAGTATGGGAGATTTTGAACCGGAGGCTTTTTTTGAAGAAAACCCACCAAGGATAGAGGTCAGAAACATTGAGCAAGTTGGAAATCATGCCATCAAAATAACGTGGGGAGATGGGCATAATTCCGGAATGTACCAGTGGGAGACTTTACGTTGGCTGGATCCGGAAAATCATGTAGGATAAGGTGGTATTGAGGGTTGAGATAACTGAGGATTTTAATTTAGAATCTATCTAAATAAAATCGTAGTTTTGAATCAGTCTAAATTGTAAACCTTAATATCAAAACGATAACATGAAATCTTATCTATTTTCTTTTGTTGCGTTGGCATTGATTTTTGCATCTTGTTCGAATCAAGAAGAAGTCAATGTATACTCCGCACGTCACTATGATACTGATCAGGCTCTTTATTCTGACTTCACTGAACAAACGGGTATCAAAGTAAACTTGATCGAGGGCGGTTCTGATGAACTTATCGAAAGAGTAAAAAGTGAAGGGATAAATTCCCCGGCCGACATTCTCATTACCGTTGATGCCGGACGGCTTTGGAGAGCTGAAGAAGCTGATATCCTTCAACCGTTTGAATCTGAAACCCTTGCCGAGCGCATTCCTTCCTCTTTTCGTCACCCCGATGGACTTTGGGTAGGATTATCAAAACGGGTACGCGGACTGGTAGTAAATCCTGAAGCAGTCGAAAACTATGAAGATCTTACCTACGAAGACCTGGCTGACCCCCGCTTTGAAGGTCGGGTGTGTATCCGGTCTTCAAACAACATTTATAATCAGTCGCTGGTGGCTTCCATGATCGAGACGATCGGGGCTGAAGCAACAGAAGAATGGGCTAATGGATTAGTGAAAAATATGGCCCGTGAACCACAGGGTGGCGACCGTGATCAGATTCGAGGGGTAGCAGCCGGAGTTTGTGATGTAGCGGTAGCAAATCACTACTATCTTGCAGTTATGATCACCGGCGATGACGAAGCAGACAAAGAAGCTGCTTCCAAAGTTGAGTTCGTATTCCCGAATCAGGGAGTAGAAGAAAGAGGAGCTCATATTAATATTAGTGGAGCCGGCATCCTTAAGAACGCACCTAACAAAGAAAATGCAATCAAGTTTTTAGAATATCTGACTACTCCGGAAGCCCAGAAATATTTTATAAGCGGTAATAACGAATACCCGATTAATGAGAATGCCGATCTTGCTCCGGTTTTAGAAGAATTTGGTGAATTCAAGAGTGATGCAGTGAACGTTTCAGCGTTGGGTCGGAATAACCCCGAAGCCATCAAGATCATGGATCGTGCCGGCTGGAAATAGCTTACTTTCTTTTTGATTATTGATCATAATGATATTTAAAGGACATCAGGAACCTTCAGAAGACGGGTTTTGATGTCCTTTTTTTTATGCCCATTGATGATCTTTCTTTTATTTCATTGCTTCTGATCACAATTAATAAGCGAGGATAAAGGGAGTCCCTAAATTGAAAATTCAATGCTTTAATACTGCACAATTGTATGTACAAACCCTTATCTTTGGCGCTCACTCAACCTGTTATTTGGCATGATAAATCGACGAAAAGTAAGAGAATCTGTTTTAAAAGCCCTTTATGCACATCAATTGGGCAAAGACTCTACACAGCATGTGGTAGACACGCTTATCAAGAAGCAGGAATTTGCAGATGAGAAAGAGCTCCGGCGCTTTGCTGAAAAATTGTTTTTCCGGACGCTTGAACACACTGAAGAATTGGATGAGATCACTGCCAAACATATCAAAAACTGGGACATCAATCGTCTTGCGCTTATCGATAGGTTGGTATTGAAGATGGCTCTTTGTGAGTTTATCTATTTTGAAGAGATTCCAACCAAAGTCAGTATCAATGAAGCTATAGAGTTAGCAAAAAGGTATTCAACGGCAAAGTCGGGCCGGTTCATAAATGGAATCCTTGATGCTGCTTTATCTGACCTGGAAGATCAAGGAAAGATCCAGAAAAAAGGGCGTGGGCTTATCGAAAAAACACTGGGTAGTTAAGACCGATGTCTTCCAAAGCTGACATGATTGCTATAGGAGATATCCACGGGTGTAACAACACCTGCAAGTCTCTTTTACATCAGCTTGATGAAGAATATCACACCAAACCCACCTATGTTTTTTTGGGAGATTATACCGATCGGGGTCCTGATTCCAAAGATGTGGTCGATCAATTACTGGCTTTTGAAGAAGATCATGATTGTGTTTTTATTAGGGGAAATCATGATCAAATGTTGCTTGATGCCTATGAAAATGGCCATTGGGAGCTATGGATGGCTAACGGAGGCAGTACTACACTAAGAAATTATGATTCCAGTCCGGGACAATTCGATCTTCCCGAATCACATTATCGTTTTTTTTCTGAAACCAAATGGTATTGGGAAACTGAACACTTTTTTTTCGTTCACGCCGGACTTAATCCAAACAAAACGATCAGGGAAAATCTTGAAGATGAAAACGATCGGGAAGAACTGATCTGGCAACGATCTCACTTGCACGCCCAGACAACAAAATGGGAGAAAACAGTGGTTTTTGGCCATACACCGGTACTTGAACCTTTGGTGAGAGACGCCATGATTGGGATCGATACCGGCTGTGTGTACAACAGAGATGGGCTCGGTAAGCTGACTGCGGTGGTACTTCCGGAACAAAAATTTATTCAACAACAAAGTTTAGACGCTTAAACAACAAATTAATTATTCATGAGCTTAAGATGTGGAATCGTTGGCCTGCCCAACGTTGGAAAATCAACTTTATTCAATGCACTCAGTAATGCCGGCGCTGAATCGGCAAACTTCCCTTTCTGTACCATCGACCCCAACGTGGGCATGGTGCCGGTTCCCGATGAGCGGCTTTATAAGCTGGCTAAACTCGCTGAATCAAAGAGTATCATACCGGCAAGCATCGAGTTTGTAGACATTGCCGGTTTGGTAAAAGGTGCTTCCGAAGGAAAAGGAAAAGGAAATGCATTCTTATCTCATATACGTGAGGTAGACTTGATACTCCACGTGGTTCGCTGTTTTGATGATGATGATATCATTCATGTAGAAGGAAGCGTGGATCCCGAGAGAGATATTGCGATCATCGAAGAAGAACTCATTCTGAAAGACCTGGAAAGCGTGGAAAAGCGCGTTGAAAAATTGAAGAAAGAAGCCAAAGGCGGCGATAAGAAAATTGTGGCTCAGTTAGAGATCGTTCAGAAGCTGGCTGAACATTTAGGGGAAGGAAATTCGGCTCGTACATTTGAAGTTTCCGAAGATCAAAAAGAAGCGTACAAAGATCTTTTCCTGCTTTCCTCGAAGCCGGTTTTGTACGCGTGTAATGTGGGTGAATCGGATCTAGAAGAGGGTAATGAATATGTAGAAACGGTCAGGAAGATTGCATCGGTTCATGACGATGAAGTTGCCATGTTTTGCGCTAAGATCGAAGCTGAGATCGCTGAACTGGATGAAGACGAAAAAGAAATGTTTCTGGAAGAATTGGGTGTGGAAAGTGCCGGACTTGATCGCCTTATCAAGGCTGCGTTTAAGGAATTGGGGTTGATCACTTATTTCACGGCCGGGCCGAAAGAAGCGCGCGCGTGGACCATCAAAAAAGGAACCAAAGCACCACAGGCTGCCGGTGTCATTCACACCGATTTCGAGAAAGGATTTATTCGTGCTGAAACCATTGCGTATTCCGATTACGAAGAATTAGGATCCGAAAAAGCCGCTCGCGATGCCGGAAAAATGCGTCAGGAAGGCAAGGAATATGTAGTGAAAGATGGGGATGTATTGTTGTTCCGTTTCAACGTCTAACTATTGAGTTAATCCCTATGAACACACTTAAATTATTCCCCTTCCTCTTTGTCCTGATATCAGGAGCATGGATAGAACCACTCTTTGCACAATCTGGGGACCTGTTAATTTACGGTGGAAAGATAGTAAACGGTTCAGCAACAGAAGCTTATGAAGCCGATATACTAATTGAAGCTGATTCAATTGTGTTCATAGGAGAGATCAATAAAGATTCGGTTCATGCTGGAAAAGTCATTGATGCATCTGGCAAAATTATAACACCGGGTTTCATTGATATGCACGCCCATGGAGATCCATTGGCAACACCGGAGTTTCAAAATTTTCTGGCTATGGGCGTCACAACGATTCTTCTGGGGCAGGATGGTTCTTCAGTGACAGATGGCTCGTACCAGGAATGGTTTAAGGAAGTGACTCAGGCTCAACCCGGAATCAATATAGCTGCTTTATCAGGGCATGGGAGTTTACGAGGAAGAGCAGAGTTAGGAGAAGATGTTGAAGTCTTTGAACGAGATATCGAGACTATGCGAAAGCAATTGAGCCAAGATATAGATGCTGGCTCATTTGGATTAAGTCTCGGATTGGAATATGTGCCGGGTTTGTATGCCGGCCGGGAAGAACTCATAGGGTTGGCAAAAACAGTTGGTGCTCGTGATGGGCTTATTGTAAGTCACGTGCGAAGTGAAGACGATGCACGGATCGAAGCATCCTTGGATGAACTTGCTACATTAGGGAAGTATGCTCGGGTTCAGGTATCACATTTGAAAGTGGTTTATGGAAAAGGGGAAGACCGGGCACAACAAATTTTAGATCTACTTCATGATTACCGCTCGGATAATATTCAAATCTCGGCGGATACCTATCCTTATGCAGCCAGTTTTACGGGGATCGGGATCGTTTTTCCCGAGTACGCCAAGACCGAAGCAGGGTGGCAACAAGCCATGCAGGAGAATCCTGAGCTGCTTCGTGAGTTTCTTATTTCTAAAGTACAGCAAAGAAATGGTCCTGGGGCGATCTTGTTTGGAACTGGAAAGTATGCGGGTATGACCTTAGAAGAAGCAGCAGAAATGGAGAATAAAGCTCCTGTTGATCTTTTACTTGAAATGGGACCAAGAGGAGCTTCTGCGGCTCATTTTGTGATGAATGAAGCCCTTCAAGACCGAATTGCAATTGCCGGTCAGGTGATGATCAGTTCGGATGGAAGTCCCACGATGAGACACCCCCGTGGATATGGCAGTTTTGCAAAGATCATCCGTAAGTATGTGATGGAAGAAGAACGACTAACTATTGAGGATGCTATTCACAAAATGAGTGGATTGCCAGCTCAAACTTTGGGATTAACGGATCGTGGTTATTTAAAGAAAGGGTACAAAGCGGATATCCTGGTATTTGATCCTGCTAATGTACAAGATCTGGCTGATTTTGAAGATCCCCATCAACTGGCTAAAGGCTTTGATTGGGTGATCGTGAACGGAAAAGTAGCAAAACAAGATAGCTCGTTTTCCGAAGATCGATTTGGGATGGTTTTGAAAAGTAATTAGTGATCAGTTAATTTCTTTCTCAGTAAATCCTTTGTTTTTTCATCACAGAAAGCCGCTTCGATGGCGAATTTATTGACTTGCCTGAAATGCTCTTTTTGCCAGTCAAAATGCCTGTTCAATTTTTGATACTCTTCATTCAACGACACATTTGAGATCGCGCGCCCATCGGTATTTACGCTCAGTGAATTTCCGTTTTCGTAGATCTCATTGATGCGATGTTGAGCCACCGAGTCATAGATCCCGGTTTGAACATTACTGCTGGGACATACTTCCAGGTGTATATTTTTTTCTTTCAGGTCATCCAGCAATTTGAGGTCTTCAATACTTCTCACACCGTGTCCAATTCTTGAAGGATGAAAATTCCCCATAATTTCCCGAACACTTTCCGGTCCCCGGGCCTCGCCTCCATGAGCGGTGCAGTGAATTCCGTGTTCCCGGGCATATTCAAACGCTTTGATGTGATTGTCGATCGGGAGGGTTTCATCGGCGGCAATATCAAATCCTACCACGTTTGTACCTTTAAAATGCTCCACCAGCTTTACAGTCTCCATACTTTCTTCTTCCGAAAAATGACGAAGTGTGCAAAGTATGATTCTTGCCTCCACACCGGTTTTTTCAATGCCCTTGGAAGTGGCTTTATCTACGATTTTTACCACTTCTTCTGCCGACAGCCCTTCGTTTAAATGCTGAAGCGGAGCAAACCGAATTTCAGCATAGATCACATTATCCGTTTTAAGCTGCTCGAAAAGATCCAGCGTAACGGCTTCCAGCTGCTCTTTGGTTTGCATAATGGAGATCGGTTCCTGTGCACACTTCAGGTACTCTTCCAAACTGGCGCAATTCTCAGGAGCTATAAAATCCCGTTCGTATTCTTCTCTTGTAGTTCCCGGACGCAGCTTTTTAACAACCTCATAACTCAACGAGCAATCGAGGTGCAGGTGCAATTCTATTTTAGGGAGATTTGGGATATTCATAAATCAATCGTACTTAAGATATACATCATAACCAATGGCTTTCCTCTCTCTGATTTCCAGCAGAGCTGAAATCTGTCTCTCTCCAAAGAGAGACAAGTTCTTGCTTATGCTAACAGAGTGAGTGTGAATTTAGAACTTTAATAAGAGCAAGAATCTGTGTCCCTCCGGGAGGGACAGAAATATCAGTTTACTGATTTTTCAGGGAGGTCAGTCAACAAGAGAGCCATCAAAAGACCAAAACTACATTCGTAATTACATTCAAAAAAAATTAGTTTCCATGAAGAAACTAAGGCTTCAAACTTAACCAAATTCATGTCGAAAAAACTGCTTTATTTGCTGGATGGAATGGCACTGGCTTACCGTGCACATTTCGCTTTTATCAATAGTCGTTTAAAGAATTCAGAAGGTATTCCAACCGGACCTATTCTCGGTTTTGCCAATACGCTTGAAAAGATGCTGGAAGAAAAAGAACCCACGCATATTGCGGTTGCCTGGGATACGCATGAACCCACCTTCAGGCATGAAAAAGATGAAGAGTATAAAGCTAACCGACCTCCTCAACCTGAAGAACTGAAGATCGGAATTCCGCTGATCAAAGAAATGGTGGAAGCCTGGGGCATTCAGAATTTGCAGCAACATGGGTATGAAGCGGATGATATCATAGGTACGATCGCTAATGGTGCCAACGCGGATGATGTAGATGTGATGATGGTGACGCCCGACAAAGATTTTATGCAACTGGTGCACGATCACATCCACATGATGAAGCCGGATAACAACAATGGTGGATTTAACATCATAGACCGGGAAGGGGTGAAGGATTATTTCGGTGTGTACCCCGAGCAAGTGATCGATGTGCTGGCGATGATCGGAGATACTTCGGACAACATTCCGGGCGTACCTGGCATTGGGAAAAAAGGAGCGCCTAAACTCATCAAAAAGTACGGATCGCTGGAGGCCGCCATTGAAGATGCTCCTAATATTAAAGGAAAGCGCGCCAGGGAGGGTTTGACGGAATTCGGTGAGCAAGCCCTTCATGCCAAAGAAATGGTGACTATCAAAACCGATGTTCCCGATACACAAGATTGGGAGGAATTAGAGTGGAAAGGGCCGGATAAGAAAAAGCTGGGACTGTTTTTCAAGAAGATGGAATTCCGCACGCTCACCAAGAAATACCTGGGAGAACAAGGTCCCGTTGCTGAAAAGGAAGGCGATCAGGTAGATCTATTTGGATCGTTCAAAGAGGAAGCTGATCGACAGGAGTTAGATGAAGAAACGGTCAATTACACTTTGTTGAATTCCATCGAAAAAGTGAAAGGGTTGGTGGATGAATACAAAGACGAAGAGCATTTTTGCTTTGATACGGAAACCGACAGTGCCGATCCGGTAACGGCTTCGCTGGTGGGAATTTCACTCACGGCTACAGCGGGAACGGCGTATTATATTCCGGTAAATGTGGAAGACGGATTGGATGAGAAGGAAGTGATCGAAGCATTGCGGCCACTGTTCGAAGATTCGCATATTCTGAAGATCGCCCATAACTATAAATTCGATTTCATGATGCTGAAACGGGCCGGACTCGAGATCAAAGGCAATGCGTTTGATACGATGATCGCAGCTTATCTGATTGATGCCAATCAGCGGTTGAAGATGGATGAGCTGTCCAAAAGCTTACTGAATTACAAGCCGGTGGCCATTGAAGAACTGATTGGGAAAGGGAAAAAGCAGAAGTCGATGGCAGATCTCGCTGTTGAAGATGTGTATCTCTATGCCTGTGAAGATGCGGATATCACGCTGCGGTTGTATGAAATTCTGAGCGAGAAGCTGGAAGAAGATGAGTTGGTTGAAATAGCCTACAAGGTTGATTTTCCTTTGATGGAAGTGCTCGCTGATATGGAATTGAAAGGCGTAAAGCTCGACACCGATATGCTCACTGAGTTTTCAAAGGAACTGGAAAACGATCTCAAGGAACTTGAGGATGAGATCTACGAGAAAGCCGGAGAGAAATTTAATATCAATTCTCCACAGCAGTTGGGAACCATTCTTTTTGAAAAGATGGGCCTTCCTGCAGGTAAGAAAACTAAGACCGGGCAGTATTCAACAGCCGAATCGGTGCTAACGAAGCTGGCTCCAAAATACGAGATGCCGAGCCTGATCCTGGATTATCGTCAGCTTACCAAGCTGAAATCCACTTATGTGGATGCTCTGCCTGATCTGGTAGTTGAAGAAACCGGCCGCGTTCATACTGAATTCAACCAAAGCGTGGCGGCTACGGGTCGGTTGAGTTCATCGAATCCTAACCTGCAAAACATTCCCATTCGTACGGATCGGGGGCGGGAAATTCGAAAAGCATTTATTGCAGAAGAAGGCTTCAAGCTGATGTCGGCCGATTACTCGCAAGTAGAATTACGCGTGATCGCTCACATCGCCAAAGATGAAGCCATGATCGAAGCGTTCAAAAACGACGAAGACATTCATGCCAGAACAGCCAAGGAAATATTTGGCCTGGATTCTATTGAGGATGTAAATGCCGATCAGCGCCGCAAAGCGAAGGAAGTGAACTTTGGAATTCCTTACGGCGTGAGTGCTTATGGCCTGGCTTCCCGATTGGGTATTGAGAATGACGAAGGGAAGGAAATGATCGATCAGTATTTTGAGCGGTTTCCGAATATTCTGAAGTATATCAACGAGACCAAAGAATTTGCCCGTGAGCATGGCTATGTGAAGACGATGCTGGGTCGCCGGCGCTACATACCGGATATCAAAGCGAGCAACTGGAACGTGCGTGGATTTGCAGAACGAACTGCCATCAACATGCCCATTCAGGGAACAGCGGCCGATATCATCAAGCTGGCTATGATCGAAATTCACCACTGGCTGATCGATCAAAACAAAAAAAGCAAGATGCTGCTTCAGGTGCATGATGAATTGATCTTCGAGATCCACGAAAGTGAACTGGAGGAAGTGCCCGCGAAGATTGTTGAGCTGATGGAATCTGCTGTGGAGCTGGACGTGCCGCTTAAAGTAGAGTCAGGAATAGCCGGGAACTGGCTGGAGGCGCATTAACAGTTTTTCAGTGAACAGTAGCAGTTAACAGTGATCAGTGAGGTATTGCTACTTTTTTCCTCGCTCCATACGCCCTGCGTTAAGTACCCTTTAATCCAAGCTCTTCATAAACCTGAGTTGCTACCATTTTCCTCGCTCCACACGCTCTGCGTTGGAGCGGATTTTATGAAGCAGTGCTATACTCGAAGGAAGTGCCTTAATAGGGTATATTCTGAGTAAAGCTGTAGAGCGAGGTTGGAATTAAAATTTTAAACGTCATAATCTAAAACTACGTTCTCCACAAATTGTGTTCCAAAAGATGTTAATACTCCAACTTTTCTTTTAAAGGAATAACCGATAAAATGGATCGAATTTTCTATTTCATTCTTAATTTCATCAAGATCTTTATCATTTTCTAAAGGTTCATAAGTGTGGTTAGCTGCTAAAGAAAGTCCTGCTGGAATATCTAAAACCCCGAGTCGACTCAAATTATCAATGTAAGTTGGAATTAAATCAGGTCTTTTAATCTCAGTTTTTTTATGTAAGTGTGAATAATTCTTAAAAAGTACCCTGTATCCTAATTCAAAAGATTTACTATTTCCTAAAACATCCACTAACGGAAAATCTCCAGTTTTTGCCAAATGATTCAATACTACTGCTTCATCTGGTGTAATATTTTTTATTATTTCTACATACCCAGGATGAGCTTTATGTATAGTATCTTTATTCATAGCCGTTGCTAATAAGTTTGCATAAAGTTCTCTTAAATTTTTTTTATCCCCAGTAAATCTAAGAGCTTCAATTGCAGGACCTGCTACTTCAATTGGTGGGGTAGTTATATTTTCTTCTGGGACATTTTTAAGCTTTTGGGGAATTGTATTAATTATGAATTCTTCTATTCTTTCATAACCCCAAACAGCGACTTTGATAGGTGCTAATACGATATTTACAGTTTTGGCAATAGTCTCTAAAGATTGACCAACTTGTTTAGCTGCGGGTTGTATCGCATCCTGGTATACTGGAACAGATTCAACCAAACCTTTTACTGCATCTACTGTTGATTTAACCTTAGAATTATCTTCAGGTTCTGGACTTCCCATAATTGATGATCTTAAATATAAATATCAGTTGGTTAGTTATTAATGTATTTAGAGGAAGTGTAATTAACAACCTTAGTTAAATTAATAATTAATTCAACCTTGAAGCTCCTGCTTCCTATAAAGGTTGTTATCCTCGTTCCCAACATCCCTGTTGGCAACGCCATACCTGACCACCTGGTCCGAGTGGTAGTGGCAACTGAATTTTCGACTCATCCACCGGTTTTATAAAGCCTTTGTGGTGGGAGTAATCCCAAATCAGTAAATCAATGGCAATGCATATGCGCTTCTGACCATGTAGTACCAGCCGGGCAGTTTTGTGCATTTCCTGATGAAAAGTTAGCAGCTAACAGCCAGATGCCAAGGATGACTACAAGCACAAGTCCTATGACCCCCAACTTTGAGGAAAGCTTGGACTGATCTTTTTCCAGGCAACAATTCTTATACTTTTTGCCACTTCCGCAATGGCAGGGATCGTTTCGGTGTAATTTAGTAGCCATAATATCTGATCTGTTTAAAAGAAATGTGAGGGTAAAAGCTATGCCACAATTTATCCTATTGAGTTAGATTTCAAAACAGATCCTTAGAAAATTTCACTTCCCTGGCCATCCGAAAAAGGCTATACTCCATAAAATCAAACAAATGAATGAATAATGGGGATCCGAATATCTTTGAAGTTGCTTTTTATTGTCTCTTTGATCAACGGACTTTTAATAAATACTTCAGCATTGTGCTATGCTCAAGATATTCCGGTTTTGAAGGTCAAACCCGATCGCTCAGAACAAGTTGAAATCGATAAACTTATCAGTGAAGTGAGTTATACCGTTTTGGACTTGCCGGATCAGGAGTTTCTTCGTGAAGTACAGAAAGTGATCATGGATGACTCAGGCATTTATTTGTACGATGTGAGCAATAATGGGGAGCGACCTAAGATCTTTAGTTTCGCACCCGACGGTCGTTTTCGGTTTGTGTTGGATAAGCCGGGTCGGGGACCGGGAGAATTTGAGCGAATATATGACTTTGATGTGTTGAACAATTTCATTGTTCTTTCAACTCAAACTGAGATCAAGTTTTACGACACTTTATCGGGAGAGTATTCACATGCTTTCGATAAGCCGCGAACCGAGTTTATTCAAACTTTTGGTTTGATCAACGAGTCGTTACTTGTCTACAATGGAGGCCGTACAAGAAATAATACAGATAAACATCTCATCAAAGTCTATGATCTTGAAAAATCTGATAATATGTATCAGGGACTTCCATTTGAGGATCACGCTCTAAAGGGAGGGCACTCTTATCGGTATATTTTTAATTATCAGGATACCATTTCTTTGCTGCCTGATTATACCCGGACCGTGTACCGTCTGATCGAAAGCGGAGCTGATCTTGATCTTGTTCCGGCTTATTCATTTGATTTTGATGGCTATTGGGTAGATGAGGACCTTTTGCTTAATTCATACGATAATCGGGGGAGATTCTTTTCAGAGATCAATGATTACATTCACACTTTTGATGTATTTGAAACAGCAGGTATTATATATGTTACGTACAGGTTAGATGGAGAAGATTACACTTATATTTATGATAAAAGATCAGAATTCAGTATCAACATATCAGCATTTGAAACATCTCACGACGGCTGGCTGAGCACACCGGAAACGACATTTGAAAACCGGATCATTAATGTAGTCCGGGATTTTGAGTTTGCTGAATTGGATATTGATTGGAGTGAAACACTCACTGAAATCCTTTCAGATAAAGAAGAAAATGATCCGATTCTCATCATAGCGGATTTTAGAGTACAGTAAAAAGATAGGCCGGGCAGTTTTAACCTCGATCCAAAAAAACTGACAGTTATGCTTTAAGGATCTATTCGGTATTAAATGGGTGTGCCAGGTACTAATCTGTTTTCAATAGCTATACTTAGCCTGAAAAGAAAAATCATTTATAAATCCGGGAAGCCCCATCTTTGCTAATTTTTTGGAAAGTAAAATATTTAACCAGTTAGTTGAATGTTTTACGTTTGTGTTATATATTCAACCAAACAGTTAAATATAATACTATGTTAGATTCAACGCTTTATGCTTTATCGGACGCTACCCGCAGGTCTATTCTCGGAAGGTTGGCTCAAAAGGAATACTCAGTAAATGAGATTGCAGAACCATACGATATGTCTTTGGCTGCCGTATCCAAACATTTGAAAGTGTTGGAGAAAGCTGACCTGATCACTAAGAGAAAAGAGGGTAGAAGCTATAAATGCTGTATGAACTATACTCCGCTTAAAGAAGTGGAAAGTTTGATAAAGGAATACAAACAGTTTTGGGAGTCTCGCTTCGACGAGTTGGAGCATTTTTTGTCGGACAATGAACCTGATTCATGAAACTATCTTTAATAATCACATGAGGAATACCTATGAATGATAATTCAAGTCTTACCATAAAACGAGTTATTAATGCCAAACCAAAGGCCATTTTTGAAGCCTTAACGAATAAGAAGATCATGGAAAAGTGGTTCTATGCCGACCCGGAAGGTGTTGGCGCAACGGTCAGAACCAATGCTCATGAGGGAGGAACCTTCAAGATTGATATGCATGGTCAGAAAGAAACCTTTACTCATACCGGGGAATACAAAGAAGTAGTCCCCAATAAAAAGTTAGTATTCACTTGGAATTCACATGTTGTAGAGAACACATTGGTAACCATCACGCTGAATGAAACAGGTGAAGGAACGGAGGTAACCCTGGTACATGAATTTATGCCAAACGAGAAAATGCGTGAGGGCCACACCAAAGGCTGGAATGTTATTTTCGACCATTTGGATGAGTTAGTATCCAAAGAGGAATTATCAGTTAAGTAATAAGCCCAAATTAAGCCGGAAAATCAGATTTACTCAAGTCACATTTTATAAGTAAGCGCATTGATGTTCATTCCGGCACCAACAGAAGCGAATACCCAAATTCCATCCTTGTTGATCTCATAATCGGTTAGCTGGTCTTTCAGCATCAGGTCAAGCAGAGTGGGGATGGTGGCTACGGAAGAATTTCCCAACCAGGAAATGATCATTGGCATCACATGTTGAGGGATGTCATCTTTTCCATACAGTTTATATAGTCGTTCAATAATGGCTTGATCCATTTTGCCATTGGCCTGATGGATAAGAATATGGCTGATGTCCTCAATAGAAAGGTTACTCTTGTCAAGAGCTACTTTGATTGCACTCGGGACATTGCTAAGAGCGTATTGGTAAAGTTTACGGCCCTGCATCTTCAGGAAAATATCCCCCTTTTCGTGAAGGGCAGGATTATAGGATTTGTCCATATACAGCATCTCAGCATATATTTTGGTATCCGATCGTGTGCTATGGGCAAGAATTCCGGTTGGTTTTTCGCTTTTCTGTGCTTCCAGGATCGTTGCTCCTGCACCGTCGGCATAGATCATGGAATCTCTGTCATGTGGATCGATTACACGTGAAAGAGTTTCTGCACCGATCACCATAATTTTTTGGGCATCTCCGGATTTGATGTAATAGTCGGCCTGTATCATTGCCTGAAGCCAACCGGGACATCCAAACGGGACATCATATACGACCGTATTGGGATTCTCAATTTCCAGTTTATACTTAACACGAGATGCCAGACTTGGAACCATATCGGTTCGATTGGAGCCGTATTTAACATCTCCGAAATTATGGGCTACTATAATGTAATCCAGTTCTTCAGGGTTGATATTTGCCGACTTTATGGCTTCCACTGCCGAGAAATAGGCAATATCGGAAGTAACAAGGTCGTCGGTCACATATCTACGTTCCTCGATTTCTGTGATCTCAAAGAACTTCCGGATAATTTCTTCATTGTCTTTTTCGAGCTTTTTACCCGTTCGATCGAAAAACTCATTCTCCAAAAAAGCATCGTTTTTAACGCACTTTGTGGGAATATAGCTTCCGGTTCCTGTGATGATGCTGCTTATAGAACCGCCCATATTTTTTTACTTCTAATGATAGTGAGTGAATATAATACCTCAACCTAAAGCTTGAGATCATAAATTCAAACAATAAAATCCTTTTCAAACAATAAAAGAATATCAGAGCATTATTGAATCTCGATTCCGTACTTCTCCAACAAACCCGGCAGTCCTTGTAACGAAAATTTTGCTCCTTCCAGTTGGTTAAGCTCCGGATCAATGGAAAAGTTATAAGAAGTAGCCAGGTCTGCTTTTTGAAGCAGGGTAGCAGAGAATGTAGCTTTAGAAAGGTCACAGTTGTCGAAAACAGTTCCTTTTAAATCGGCTTGTGTAAGATCGACTTCCTGGAGGCTGCAATTTTTGAAGGTTCGATTGTTCAATTTCACCCCAAAGAGGGAGGAAAGGTTCAGGTTGCAGGATTCAAAATCAGCAGAGAAAGAGAAATCGTTGCAGGAATCAAATTGGAGTCCGATGAGTTTGCATTCTTTAAAACGGCAGTCTCGAATGGTAGTGCCGTAAAGTTTGGTCATGCTAAGATCACATCCCTCAAATTCACAATCAAAAAACCAAATTCAGATAGATCGGCCTTCGGAAACTTGCAGCTAATGAACCGGCAAAACTCATAATCCGCGAGTTGAATTTGTTCTTTAGAGAGATCCAAACCTTCAAAAGTTTGGTCAGCAAAGTAGTCCTTTGACGTTTTCATAAATGTGTGTGATTGGTTTCTAAAGCGAGAATGAAAGCGCTAGCACTTCCTCAATCTCTGTGCTTACCATTAAGAGTACTATTGCCCCGAGGAAAACCACCAAATGTAATCCTATGGTAAGTAAGAGATACATGAATCGATCAGACCCCATGGCTTTAGAAGCGTTATAAGCAGTGATGTTAAATGAAGCGAACCAAATCAACACATAAAATACTCCGAGAGATAATGTCAATATGGGCCAGGTATTTGTAAGGAAGAGGGGAAGCATCAGCGTTACAATAAAGAAATCAAGGTAAAAGAGGCTGGCGTAAAGATTCAGTGTTTGACTAATATGGTCGATATTTTTTGCGGGGAGGTGCAGCCAAAGAATAGCCACGACCTGAGTTAAGAGCACGATCAGAGTTCCTGCTGCAAAGAAGCTTCCTATGTTTGGGCCAACTAAAGCGAGAAAAGGGAAATGATGAAAGAAAGCTGAGACCCCGGCATCATTCAACAATATACCGGCTAAAATATAACTTACCATACCACCGAAGATCGCATGGGTCAACATCATCAACAGGGAACCGGTGGCCACACGTTCACGGTAGTGCAGAATGTCATCCACAAAAAAGCGATGAGCCAGAAAATAGCGTAGAATCATTGGACGAATGTAGGGCAGATATCTCATCTGCATGGCCAATGATCCCCAAAGAACAAGTAGTAACAAAACCAAAATATTCAACGAGGGACCTGGTGATTCGGGTTCCGGAAGGGGAAGAAGCCAGTTTCCTGTTTCAGCAAATTCTTTCAAACTCGCATCAAAAGCGGGGTAATTTTTGTTTAGGGAAAGCAACCAATCGGCGGGAAAAAAGAGAATTTGCCCGGATTTATTTTCCAATTTATTGGTAAACCAACGATCAAAATGTTGAAGCGTGTTTACGGGGTATTTTTTGAAATCAAAAAGCTCACCAAAAGCATCTGTCGGACTATCCATGGAAAACCACTGATCGTGGTTTACAAAATAAAGGGCGAGATTTGATTGGGATTTCAAGCTGGAAAGTATAGTCTCAAAGACTTTATTGAAAGACTCCGAATGTATGGCACTGTTTGAAAATATACCCAATCCTTCCAGTTCAGGTAAATTAGTCAGCTCGTCAGTGAGTTCAAGAAGCGTAGCTTGAATTTCATCTCCGGATTGAGCTACGCTGGTGGCCGTGAGATACTCAATGTTAGATCGAACCAGCAAAGTAAATCCCTGACCGGAAAGCTCATTTAGTTCTTGACGGTCTGCTTCCGTTGCAATTTCTATATATTGGATACCGTAATTTTGAAGAAGGTCAAGTTGCTGAGTGACTTGTTCCAATTCTTCTTCATCCGTTACCGTAACCCCAAGATAGGTTTGTGCAATGGAAGAAATTGAAAAACCAAACAACCAGAGAGATAAAAAGCCAAAGCAGAGATATGTTTTCTTTGCTCTCACTCAGGCCAAAACCTCAGCTCCGTAATATTCCGTAAGAGTCGTTTTTTTGATAGGACGAGCTATCAGCGTTGCTGAAGTAGAGTCGGTGACTTCAACTTCCACATAATCTCCGGGCTCAAAATCTTTGCGGTCAAATACGCACATTTTGTTAGTGTCTGTACGGCCACTCATTTGCTCATCGGAACGTTTACTGGTGCTTTCCACGAGAACGATGTGTCGATTTCCGATCTCTTCTTTATTACGGCGTTCCTGTATCTCCATTTGCTGTTGGATGATCTCGGTGAGGCGCCGCTTTTTGATATCCTCGGGTACGTTATCTTCGAATTTCCGGGCTGCCAGCGTACGCTCTCTTTCTGAATAAGCAAACATATAGGCAAGGTCGTATTCTACTTCTGCCATTAGGGTTAGTGTTTGCTTATGCTCTTCTTCGGTTTCATCACAAAATCCGGCAATAATATCCGTGGAAAGAGATATACCGGGAATAATGGATTTCATTTTATCGATGAGTTCCAGGTAGCCTTTACGGGTGTAAGGCCGACGCATACGTTCCAGCATGGAATCGCTCCCGGCTTGAGCAGGAATGTGGATATAATTACACAAGTTGGGACGCTCTGCGATCAGATGCAGCAGATCATCCGGGAAATCCTTTGGATGGGGAGAAGAAAATCGGAATCGTATTTCAGGATTTACTTTACTGGCTTCATCCATC
The DNA here is from genome assembly GCF_000375425.1 of Gracilimonas tropica DSM 19535. Lineage (GTDB taxonomy): Bacteria > Bacteroidota > Rhodothermia > Balneolales > Balneolaceae > Gracilimonas > Gracilimonas tropica. The sequence goes on from NZ_AQXG01000001.1 coordinate 546,402, forward strand.
AATTTGGTGAAGGTATTTTCGCCGTCAAGGTAAGAATTAACGTTTTGTCCCAAGAGAGTGACTTCTTTGTAACCTTCATCAGAAAGCTGCCTGATCTCTTTCAGGATCGATTCCATGGGGCGGCTGCGTTCCCGTCCGCGTGTGAAAGGCACTACGCAAAAGGCACACATATTATCACATCCCCTCATGATGGAAACAAAGGCATTTACTCCGTTTCCGGTGGTTCTGACAGGCGCTATGTCGGCATAGGTTTCTTCCAGGGAGAGGAGTACATTAACGGCTTTCCGGCCATCTTCAACTTCCTGTAAAAGATTTGGGATATCACGGTAAGCATCAGGGCCAACAACGATATCTACAAGATGTTCCTGCTCTATGATCTTGTCTTTAATGCGTTCAGCCATGCAACCGAGTACACCTACGGTCATTTCCCCTTTTTCCTTTTTAAGGGAGCGAAGTTCTTTGAGGCGATTCCATACTTTGGTCTCTGCATTTTCACGGATAGAACAGGTATTTACCAAAACTACGTCCGCTTCTTCGGCTTGATGAACGGGTTGCATGCCTTCTTCAAGCAGGATGGAGTTTACAATCTCCGAATCCGCAAAATTCATTTGGCATCCGTAGGTTTCTATATAGAATTTTTTGTCAGTCACTGCACTAAAATTTTGTGATGTTAAATATAAAAATTATTGCTTATCAGGGGAATCAGGCCAAACTGCCGGATGGTCTCTCCAGCTTGAGAGCAACTCGAGATCTTCTCCGTCGATCATGCCTTTTTCAATGGCTACATTCACCAAAGTTTTGTAGTCGGTGAGGGTATAAAGCTCCACATTGGCTTCTTTGAACCGGTCATTGGCTTTATCAAATCCATACGTAAAAATGGAAAGTACTGCATCCACTTTAGCTCCCACAAACTGTAAGGCTTCGATAACGGAAATAGCTGAACCTCCGGTTGAGATCAGGTCTTCGATAACTACTGTGGATTCTCCTTTCTTAACTCCACCCTCGATCTGATTTCCCATCCCGTGCGCCTTAGCTTTGGCACGCACGTATGCCATAGGCTTGTTGAGGTTAGAAGCCACCCACGCTGCGTGTGGGATTCCGGCTGTGGCTGTTCCGGTTATAACATCTGTGTTGGGAAATTTATCCAGAATGATGTTGGTAAACTCATTCTCGATCTTATTCCTGATCTCAGGATATCGTAAGGTGAGCCGGTTATCGCAGTAGATAGGGGAGTTCCAGCCCGAAGTCCACACAAAGGGTTCGTTTGGGCGAAGAACAACAGCATTAATGTCGAGCAAATGAGCAGCCAACTCACGTGCAAAAGAGGTATTGATTATCATAAGTCTTTGTAAATTCTATTTCTGGTACCGCTGCGATGAGTAAGTAATTAAGCCATCCCAAATAAGTTTGGCCAGACAAAAATAAGGGTTTTTAAGCAGAGAAGCGCATATAATCCGGCTAATAAATCATCCATAAAAATTCCGAACCCGTAGGGCAGTTCTTGCAGTTTTTTTATACCCAAAGGCTTCAAAATATCAAAGAAACGAAAAAGTATAAATCCGACCAGCAGGATGATTACGCGGTCTTCAAGTAAACCTGAAAATGGCAAACCAAGGAAAACCAGTGCCTGACCGGCCCATTCATCCATTACCAAAATTCCGGGGTCTTTGCCATATGTTCCTTCAAAATAAGCAGCAATCCAGATACATATTCCTGATGCTGTGAGAACGATCAACAGAACGGGCCAGATGGTAGATAACGTAAGTAAGTGGTATAGAGGGAACAGAAAGACGAGGCTGGCTGCTGTTCCCGGCATTTTTGGGAAAAGTCCGGTGTAGCATCCGGTTCCTAATAAAAATTTGAACGCATTCACTGGGCAGAAGTTTCTGAAGTTAAGATCGCTCGGTTCACCCATAGATATTCAAATCCGGAATAAACGGTAAGGACGGTTACAAACATCATTGCATAAAAAAGAATCCCGGAATTGAAGAACTGAGCAGCTGAATCGGCAAATTCTATATCAGCTTGTTTGAAAACTCCCAATAACAGAACACCATAGAGAAATACCATCTGGACCATGGTTTTGGCTTTGGCGGTAAATCGGGTTTCAAGGATGATCTCTTTACGATTGGTGTACAACCGGAGCGCGGTTACCATAACATCTCTTATCACGATGAGAGCCACAGCCCACCATGGGAATTGAGCAGCATCCAGAAAAGGGAGGCAGAAAAACCCGGCAAAAGTGAGAAACTTATCTGCCAAAGGGTCCAGAAATATTCCCAGCTTACTTTCCAGGTTGTAATAACGCGCAATTTTGCCGTCAAAAAAATCGGTGACTGCAGCTGTGGCAAAAACAGCGATGCTTAGAGAGCGCCAAATCAGTTCATCCTGAACATACATGAACAGAAAAATGGGCGCCAAAATAATACGTATTAAACTAAGTATGTTGGGGACGTGCTTCATTCACTAATATTTGCCCGTTAACTTACGGATGAATTTCTTTCATAACACGAAGGATTTTAAAGAAAAGAGGCCAATATTAAAGTGCAAGTATCAAGTTTATGTATAATGATAATTTGAACCTTGTAACCCGTTCCATGAATCTCCTGTAAATACCTGTGGAATTTGGGTATGTTAATGCGGAATTTAAACTCTATGAAAGTACAAATCATCTCGATCGGCAACGAACTTCTTATCGGTGACACCGTCAATACAAATGCAGCCTGGATGGGTAATTTTTTAACCGGACTGGGTTTTACTGTTTCTAGGGTTCATACTATTTCTGATGATCTTTCCCTGATCAAAGATACTATTTCCCAAGGGATGTCTGAAGCCGATTTTGTTGTAACTACCGGAGGGCTTGGACCTACCCATGATGACATGACCAAAAAGGCGGTTGCTGAATTATTTAGTTCTGACTATAAATTGGACAAGCGTACTTTGGATTACATTAAAGCATTGTTTGAAAAACGTAATATTCCTTTTTCAAAATCTAATCATGCCCAGGCTGAAGTTCCCGAAAGTGCCGATGTTCTGTTCAACAAAATGGGAACTGCCCCAGGAATGTGGTTTCATGAAAAAGGAGCGTATTTAGCAGTTTTGCCGGGTGTGCCCAACGAGATGAAATATCTTATGCAGGAGCGTGTAGCACCAAGATTGAGGAAGGTATTTGGAGAGTTGGAATACTTATACTCCCATTATATTAAAACCGCGGGAATTGGCGAGAGTACACTGAGTGACGAGATACTCGGAGACTTATCAGATCATTATAAATCGGGGATCAGTATGGCATATCTGCCGGCTCCGGGAGGTGTAACATTGCGGCTGAATAGCAGCGGTGCAAATAAGCAGGAAGCTCAAAAACAGTTAGAAATGCTTCGGGATGAAATTTACCGGAAAGCAGGAAAATACATCTATGGAGAAGGCAAAGATTATTCCATAAGTGAGTCAGTTGGAGACCTGCTGAAAGAAAAAGGATTACGTATAGCTGTTGCTGAAAGCTGTACCGGAGGAGCGATCGCCAATGCCTTTACCGATATTTCCGGAAGCAGTGATTATTTTGATGGCGGAGTTATATCGTATGCAAATCATGTGAAAGTAAAGCAGTTGGGCGTTTCCCAAGAAGATCTGGATACGGTGGGAGCCGTCAGTAAAGAAGTTGCATTGCAAATGGCTAAAGGCGTGGCTGAACAGTTGGATACAGAAATAGGGATATCTACAACGGGCATTGCTGGTCCCGGCGGGGGAAGTAAAGAAAAACCGGTGGGAACTGTGTGGATGGGGTTTTATCAAAAAGAAGGTTCACATTTTGCCATTAAAGCAATGTTCACTAAAGATCGTCTCATTAACAAAGAAAGAACCAAAATGACCCTCCTGGAGATCACCCGCCGCGAACTTAAAGGAATAGCAGAAATGCCTTACGATCTGAAAAAACAGCTTCCTTGAAGAAAGTAATTCTTGCACATATCGTTTTTCTGATGCTGGCCCTACCGCTTTCTGCTCAGGTTGTTGATTCCGTTGCTACAGACAGTTCTTCTGTTCAATTAGCAGATTCAGTTGTTACATCTCCCCGTGATACGCTCAAAAAACCAGAAAAAAAGAAACAGGAACCCGGTCAAATTTCTCCCTGGAAAGAACAAGCCGGAATCGGAACCACTCAAATCACCAACGACAGTTTACTGCGATGGCAAATATTACCCAATTGGGGAGATTATTATGCCTACCGGAAAGATGTGATCTCTTTTCGGCAAGGTACCATCGGCCGGGTTGATGCTTTTGATATTGGTGGTTACACTCCGATCGAACAAACCGTTGAAATGGAAGGACTTGTTCTCAATCATCCCTTAACCGGCTTGCCCGATTATAACCTGGTGCCTCACCGAAAGATCAAAAAGGTATATGAGGCTTATCAGGGGCATTTGGAGACCAAAATCCAACTCAGGGATTTTTATGTGGTCAAGCCGATCAGCTACCTTAATTATGATGAGGCCGGGGGAGATTACAGGAACCTGGAGTTCTTGGTTTCGCAGAATTTTTCTGAAGCCACTAATCTGGAGATCTCTTATTGGGATCGCAAAGGCGGCGGATATTACCCGAATAATGGCGTTTCCGGCAGCCAGGCTTTTGCGAGAGTGTATCATCACTTAAATGATAAATTCTTACTTCGGGCCATGTATCTGAGGAATCAAATGGATAGAAATGAATCCTTTGGGTACGTGGTAGGAGATCCTCTTGCGTTTACTTTTGATGAATTCACCTCGATTCCTAATAAAGCGTCTGCCAATTCGAAGTTTACCCGGTGGGATCTTGTGACCGGCATCTATCAGCGGGCTGACTCTTCTTCATCTGAAATTGGAGGCTTGGAGTTTTCGATCACTAAAAATAAAAGAGATCTCTTTTTTGCACCAGACACATTGAATCAGCATCTGAGAAGTTTGAATGGCCGGGCATTCAGGTTTTTTGAAATGGGAAAATTCAGGATTAATGCAGATCTCAGGTTTTCGCACCATTCTGCCTTGGAAAATACGCCGGTTTCAGTAAGCTCTTGGGTTGATTTGAAAGGTGAAGCCAAACTGAAGTATCAATTTTTACCGAAAGCTTCCATTTTTGCAGGGGCGATATATCATCAGCGGGGAGGTGACGGTTTCGGGTCTGAAATTTTCGCCGGGCTCACCACTTCCTTGTTTGATAGGATCTCGTTCAATACAACTGCGGCTTTGTACGACCGAATACCTTCCATACAGTCTTTGTATTGGAACCAGGGAAATTATGAAGGTAATTCCGGTTTATTGAACGAATCGGGAATGTCTATAACCGGAAAGTTGACTCTGGACGTATCTAAGAAGATAAAACTGGGTGGTTCCGGGCGGATCAAGTTCGGGGAAAATGCCACTTTTATTACGCCTGACAGTTCCTTTGCAAACAGCGGGAGTTTTACGGGGATCTCAGCTTCTGCGTTTGGCCGATTTGAGAATCACCGCTTTGAGTTTGAAACATCCGGTGTACTGCGGCAAAACCGTTACGACCAACCGGATACCCCATTAGCCGCACTCAACCATTTGGATTACATGGTTTGGATCCGGAATTCCGGTTTTATAAAAGGCTATGTTTTCGATCGGGCAGCATATTTGAAATTGGGTGTAAAAACATTGGTTTCTCCATTATATTATTCTTCCAGAACCTACAATACCGAACTTGACTATTGGCAAGGGAATAGCCAATATCAGCAAATACCTTCCTTTTTTAGGTTAGATGCGGAACTTTCGGCCCGGGTTCGTGGAATAATGGTTGTGATGCGATGGGAAAATGCTCTTGACGGATTAGGTCAGGCGGGGTACTTTGAGGCGGCCGGATTTCCGATGCCGCCCCGACGATTAATTGTAGGAATACGAGCACAATTCAGAAATTAATATGAGTTTAAAATACATTGTTAGAGAAGGTTTTACCGGAATTAAAAGAGCTAAACTAGCTGCTACCACTTCTATATTTTCGCTTTTTATTGCGGTACTTTTGTTGGGCATATTGTCTCGCGTGGGCTTCAATATCTATAGTCAGGCCATGTCTATAAAAGATATGATTGAACTTGAGGTCTTTCTTTTTGATGTTGATGAACGAACGACGGATCAAATCCGCTTGCAGCTACAGAACGAGGATTTGGTGGAAGAGATCACCTACATTTCTAAAGACAGTGCTTCCGCGGTAATGAAAAGAGAATTTGGATCCGGTGCCGAAGAGCTTGCAGAGTTGAATTTTCTGCCAGCTTCCTTCCGCCTTAAGGTAAATACGGATGCAGGTGCCGATCAGGTAGGGAATATGGCTTCACGTTTATCCAACATTCGGGGTGTAGATGAGGTGGAGTATAATGAAGCGCTGCTCAGAATGATGGAGTCGAACCTTAATACTTTTGCTATTCTTGGAGGTGGACTTGGCATTTTGATACTTCTTGCTGCCTTGATACTGGTTTATAATACTATTCGGTTGACGATCTATGCCAAAAGAGACCTCATTCGTGCGATGAAGCTGGTAGGCGCAACCAACAAGTTCATTCGCAGTCCATTTATCGTTGAAGGGTTGATACAAGGTATGATTGCAGGTTCACTGGCGATCCTTTCTGTATTCCTGATTTTTGAGTTCGCAATACCATTTTATCTTGCTGATCTTGGTACCTTGGAGTGGCCATTTGGTCGATGGTACTTTTTGGTGGGTGCTATGTTATTGCTATCCTTGATGATGGGATGGTGGGGAAGTCGCTGGGCTGCTCGTCGATTTATCAAAGAAACATACATTTCAAGTGATTGATCAAATACCAGGGAATGCTTCAATGGTAAAAAGGCAATTGCTCCATTTATCCGGTAATAAAAAACGAATAAACACAATATGAGTATGTTTAATATTAAAGTTGGAATTTTTAGTCTGTTTTTGGTTCTCATTGGGTGCTCAAGTTCTCAGCAAACCCTGGATAAGCAAGAGCCTTCTGCTGCCAAAAAAATGACAGGATTGGAGCAACTTTTTTCCAACTCGGATACTTTCACCAAAAACTTCACCGGCTTTATGCTTCTTAATCCGGAAACGGACAGCACCTATTTCCAACTTAATGCCGATAAGTATTTTACCCCCGCCTCCAATACCAAGCTGTTTACTTTTTATGCCGCTCTAAAAATGCTCCCTGATTCCCTTCCTGCTCTTGATTACGTTGTCAAAGGGGATTCTTTGATCTTTTGGGGAACCGGAGATCCAACACTGCTTCACCCTGATTTTGAGCAGGCTGATGTGATCAGTTTCTTGAACGAAAGCCCATATGAACTTTACTATTCTGATAACCACTATGAAGATCGGTTTTTAGGGCCCGGTTGGGCATGGGGAGACTATCAATATTCCTATTCCACAGAGAAAACCCCTTTTCCTATTTATGGGAATACCGTTAAGCTTGAATTTGAAGAGATTCGTCAGGTTAAGATTTCCGAAACCGAAAACGGAGAACTTGGAATCTATCCGAAGGTCTTTCGGGATAAGATAGAAGAAGTAGAAGAACGTCCGGGTAAGAAAGCGCCACTTATTTACCGGGATTTCAATGACAACACCCTGGAATATAAACCCGAATCCGATACAGTTAAGTGGACGGCAGATCGGCCTTTTCATTATGATCCATATTTGATCACGGAACTACTTAGTGACACTTTATCCAAAAGTGTTACGTACCTGGATATGATGAAGCCACAAATTACCACACGATTATATAGTATTCCAAAGGATACGGTTTTAGAAAGGATGCTGAAACCAAGCGACAATTTTATCGCAGAGCAGCTTTTACTAACCATTGCAGCAGAACATTCCTTACCGATGAATTCACGAACGGTCATCGAAACGGTCCGGGAAGAATATTTACAGGATCTTCCGGATGAAGCTGTTTGGATTGATGGATCCGGATTATCGAGATACAACCTTTTTACGCCGAGAAGCATGGTTAAGCTCCTTGAAAAGATCGATGAGGAATTTGTGAAAGACTCAACTTTATTCAGTTATTTACCTGCCGGTGGCAGATCAGGTACCATCGAAAATTGGTATGAACACCGGGAAGGAGGCGAGCCATATGTATTTGCAAAGACCGGTACTTTGAGTAATAACCATTGCCTTACCGGTTATATAGTTACACAGAAAGGAACTAAACTTCTCTTCTCCTTTATGAATAATCACTACATTTCATCATCAAGCCAGGTAAAAACAGAGATGGAAAAGGTACTATGGTATATCTATAATAATTATTGAGGGGCGATCAGGATTCTTTCAATTCTGCGATCTTTCCTTCCTTTTCCTGTCTTTTGCGGCACGCTTCTTTATCGGTACATGTGCCGAAGAAATGAAGGGAATGCCCGTCAATATCCATATCATGAATTTCGGAGAGCATGCGCTGAATCTCGCCGATTCGTGGATCACAGAATTCCAAAACGTGACCGCATTCTCTGCAAATGATGTGGTCGTGCTGTTGGTAAGCATAGGCTCTTTCATAATAGTATTGGCTCTTACCGAACTGTTGTCGCTGCACCAGGCCACACTCAACCAACAAATCGAGCGTATTATATACGGTGGCACGCGAAACTCGGGTTCCGGCTTCTTTCATCCGAAAAAAGATGTCATCGGCATCAAAATGGCCGTCGGCCGTATAAATTTCTTCCAGAACCATGAAACGTTCCGGGGTTTGCCGTTGGTTTCGTTCTTTGAGGTACGAACGAAAGATCTCTTTAACTAAGTGAACTGTATCTTCGTGTGCTGGATGTGCCATAAAATAAATTTGTTTGCCTTAATATACGAGTTGTAAACTTGCTTATGAAACCCGTGTTTTTGATTTCAAGAATATTATATTTGAGCGGAGTCACCTAAGGAATAAATCAGCTAATTATGCCAACTATAGTCCCTTTCGAAACACTTACTGAATTGTTTGTTAACCTTTCGCAGAAACATAAGGGGAGAGGAAAAAATCAATTCTATTACAAACCCACTCCGGATGCAGAATATCAGCCTATTAATTGGGAGCAGGTAACTGATGATGTGTATTCCATAGCTGCATACCTGGTTGAAAGGGGCATAGAGAAAGGAGATCGTGTTGCAATTTTAAGTGAGAACAGATATGAATGGGCGGCTGTTGATCTTGCCATTCAGCTGGTTGGAGCCATAAATGTGTCTCTTTATACCACACTTCCCGCCTCACAAAGCGCATATATTCTACAGGATTCCGGTGCGAAGATATTCTTTGTATCTACCGGTTTTCAACTCAAAAAGGCGGTAGAAATATTTGCAGACTGTCCTGATCTTACCGAAGTGGTCGCTTTCGATGAGCCGAAGCTTGAGCATTTACTGGATGAGGATTATGTTAGAATGTATGATGATGTTTTGTTGGATGGAGGAAAGTGGCTTGAATCACATAAAAAGACCATCAAACAGAGGTCGCAGGAAGTAGAACCTGAAGATGTTGCCACGCTTATTTATACTTCAGGAACCACCGGTAAACCCAAAGGAGCCATGCTTACTCATCATAATATTGTGAGTAACGTTAAAGCTGCAACCCAGCATATTTACTGGGATCAAAATGACCGGTTACTTTCTTTTCTCCCATTATGTCATTCCTTTGAGCGCACAGCCGGTTATTACGCCATGATCTCTTCCGGGGTTGAAGTCTATTATGCGGAAAGTGTTGACACCGTGTCAAAGAATATGCCTGAAGCCAAGCCAACTATTATGATCTCAGTGCCCCGTCTTTTTGAAAAGATGTATAACCTGATCGTAAAAAGTGTAGAGGAGGGGAGTGATACGAAAAAAGCGATCTTCAATTGGGCCGTTGAAACCGGAAGAAAATATGCTGAAGGGAAACGGGGGTTGATCAGTGTACAGAAAAAGATAGCAGACAAACTGGTGTTCGATAAACTGAAAGAACGAACGGGAGGACATGTAAGACTCTTTGTATCAGGAGGTGCTGCATTGCCACCGGAGATTGATACTTTTTTCCAGTGTGCAGGCATGAATATTCTTCAGGGATACGGACTCACCGAAACATCTCCGGTGATGGCCGCGAATCAGCCCGGCAAAGAGAAAGTGGGAGCTGTGGGTACCATTATTCCGGGTGTTACGGTAGCCATTCAGGGACTGGAGGATGGAAAGATCCTTGGACAGATAAGTGGCGAGGACTATCCTACAAGCCTTACCACTGAAGCGGGTGAGATCTTGTGTAAAGGACCGAATGTAATGAAAGGCTATTGGAACAACGAAGAAGCTACCAGGGAAATGATAGATAAAGATGGATGGCTTCATACCGGCGATGTAGGGAAATTTGATGAAGGTTTTCTCAAGATCACCGATCGTATCAAGCACATGATAGTGAATGCCGGAGGTAAAAATATTTATCCGGGACCGATAGAAGACTTATTTAAAACGAGTAAATGGATCGATCAGATCGTGGTTGTTGGAGAAGCGCAGAATTATATGGCGGCCATTATTGTGCCCGATTTTGAGGCTGTACAAAAATATGCAAAAGAGCAGGGGCTTAAGTTTTCAAACAATGAGGAATTGATTGCATTGGAGGAAGTTAACGATCTGTTTAAAAAAGAAATAAGGACTTTCTCCAAGGAACTTGCCTCTCACGAAAAGATCAGAGACTTCCGGCTTGTTGCTAATGAATTTACGGTCGAAACCGGAGAGATCACTCCAACATTAAAAGTGAAACGCCGCGTTATTGCAGATAAATATGGTCATCTTATTGACGATATTTTTAAAAATGATAACGATTAGCCGCAATATCTCCTCAAATTGAAAGTCATAAAAAAGCCCCATAAAACTGAATTTATGGGGCTTTTTCTGTGAATTAATTCGAAGCTTTTACACTTGCATCAATTTCTACTTTGTTCGATCGAGAAAGCATCGGCTTTGCCATTAGCCAGGGCTTCGAGACGTGCAACGGCATCCCAAAGGGTAACGGCCTCCTTCAGTGTCTTATCAAATACATCGTTTACGATAGGGTAGAAGTACTTCTGCCCCCAAACCTGTCGGGCTAATTCAGCCTTCATGCGGCCTTCAAGAAGCCAGGCTACCTCTTCATAATGACCGGCCGGTACATATAAGGAATCATTTGCAAAGGATGGGGAATCAACTGTATCTGAAACAACCATTCCACGGCTGATCAAAAGATCTTTAAGCCCAGCTTCGGTTTTTTCATCCCACTCAAAATCTTTACGATAACGTTCAAAATCGTCTTTCCACTCCGCTCTGAAAGTTTCTCCGTTTTCATCGAGGAAAGAGCGAACAAAGTCAAAAGAAACCTGATTTCTGATAGCGAAATTGAATACATATGCGGAAGTTGTGGTGTCATCAGGTACAATATAATCAGGCACAATACCACCGCCGCCATATACCGTTCGTCCATTATCAGTGCTGTACTTTAGGGAATCAGGGACATGCTCGATAAATTCTACGGCATCGCTCATGGCATTATCGCGTCTGTAAATTTCATAAGCATATTGCTCTCCACCTTCAACAAAAGGTTTTTGAATGAGCCGCCCAGACGGGGTATAATATCGGGAAATAGTGACCCGAACACTGCTTTCGTCTACAAGCTCATATTGCTGTTGAACTAAGCCTTTACCAAATGATCTTTTTCCTACAATCAATCCGCGGTCATGGTCTTGTATGGCACCGCTTACGATCTCGCTGGCTGAGGCAGAACCTTCATTAACAAGAATAATCACCGGCTTATCTTTGAAAGCACCATCTCTCCGGGAAAAATATTTTTGGGTAAATCGGTCATGTTTACTCTTGGTAGATACAAGTTCGGTTCCACGCGGAAAGAATTCCTCTGCTATTGCGATCGCCTGACTCAGGTAACCACCTGGGTTATCTCGCAGATCTAACACAAGCTTGGTCATTCCCTTTTCTTTGAGGTCCTCTACCGCTTGCATAAATTCATCATGCGTGGTGGCAGCAAATCGATTGATCTTGATGTATCCGGCTTCATCATCCAGCATATACGAAGCATCAACGGTATAAAGGGGGATGTCATCACGGGTGATATTGAAGTTGATAGGATCCTCCACATTAGGGCGTTTCACCGTTACTTTCACTTTAGAACCTTTTTCACCTCTCAGTTTTCTTAAAACCATTTCATTTGTGAAACCGACCGCCGTAGAGTCTTCAATTTTAATGATTCGATCCCCTGATCGAATACCAAGCTGGTCGCTGGGGCCGCCCGAAATGGCTGAAACAACAGTTATCGTATCCTCAATGATCTGAAACTGAACGCCTATTCCCTGGAATTTACCGGCAAAGTTTTCCTGAATCTGTTCATTATCCTCCGGTTCAATATAAATGGAATGAGGGTCGAGTGTAGAAAACATGCCGCGGATGGCTTCATCAGTCAACTTATTCATGTTCTCATCAGGACTGTTGTTGGCTATATAAAGATAGGCTTTCTCAAAATTGGTAAATGAATCTCTGATAGAATTGATTTCCAAGCCGGAAAATGTGGTATCAACCGGAGTTCCATCTATTTTAAGGGTGGAATCTTTTACGGCTTGCACCATACGAATGATACTTCGCTTATACATCTTATTCAGATCGGGTTCGCCAAAGTAGTTAGCTACAATGCTGCGCTGCGCCTGATGGTATTTGGTGAGATTCTTGGTATCATCATTATCGGAATGGATAACAGGGTCGATACCGGTTAGTCTGAGCGCTGCAAGCGTCAGTAAAATTAATAGGTTGGGGTAGAGTATTTTTTTGAGTTGCATAAAAAACATATTCACTAAAAACCTTTCTAAAATAAAATGTTAAGCTGTCACCGTGCGTAACGATTGTAATAAAATACTTAGTATTGCACAATCAGAAGCTAACACATTCAACAGATAAAAAATAAAAGGGGCGTTTTAGTGCCCCTTTTGCATTTCTTTTACAAGATATAATGACTCAGGTCTTTATCCTTCACAATGCCGGATAATTGTTTGTCAACATAATCTTTGTCTATGGTGATCTTGCCTGAGTTGATGTCATCCGGAACAGCGAACAAGAGTTCATCGAATAAGGACGACATGATGGTATGAAGCCTTCTTGCACCGATATTCTCAACCGATGAATTTACTTCAGCTGCTATACGGGCAATTTCACGGATAGCCTCATCTGAAAACTCGATTTCTACTCCTTCCGAAGCCAACATCGCAATGTATTGCTTGGTAAGGGCATTCTTAGGTTTGGATAAAATATCCACGAAATCATCTTCGGTGAGAGAATTTAGTTCAACCCGAATTGGAAATCGTCCCTGCAATTCCGGGATCATATCAGAAGGTTTGGATACATGAAAAGCTCCTGAACCGATGAACAAAATATGATCTGTTTTGACAATACCATGCTTTGTGTTCACGGCACTTCCTTCTACAATAGGGAGGAGGTCGCGTTGAACGCCTTGCCGGCTAACATCAGGTCCGCCTTTACCTCCGCTGCTGCTCGAGGACTCTGCGATCTTGTCAATTTCATCAATAAAAACGATGCCTTGTTTTTGAACGCGTTCCAAGGCTTCCTGAACCGCAGCTTCGTGGTCGATAAGTTTCTCAGCTTCTTCCTCTGTCAAGATCTCACGGGCTTCACTGATAGGCAGTTTACGTTTTGTCTTTTTACCGCCTTTGCCCATATTTCCGAGCATATCTTGCAGGTTAATACCCATTTCCTCCATTCCCTGAGGCCCAAAAACCTGCATCATGGGACTTCCTTTACTCGATTTTACTTCGATCTCTATCTCTCGATCCTCCAGTTCTCCATTGCGGAGTTTTTCTCTGAAGCGTTCTCGTGTGCGTTCATTTAATTCTGAATCACTTGCTTTTTGAGGATCAAAATCATCCGAATTCGAAGAGCTGTTAAATCCTACTCCGGATTTTTTTACAGGAGGGATTAGAATGTCTAGAATACGTTCTTCAGCTTTTTCAGCGGCCTTTTCTTTTACCCGATCCTGCATTTCCTGTTTTACCATATTAATGGCAACGTCGGTAAGATCACGAATCATGGACTCTACATCACGCCCTACGTAACCAACTTCTGTAAACTTGGATGCTTCCACTTTCATGAAAGGAGCATGTGCTAAACGGGCTAATCTGCGAGCGATTTCTGTTTTACCGACTCCGGTGGGACCGATCAGTAAAATATTGTTTGGAATGATCTCTTCCCGGATCTCTTCTTCGGCATTAAGTCGGCGCCAACGATTTCTTAAGGCAATGGAAACCGAACGTTTGGCTGATTTTTGCCCGACAATATATTTGTCGAGTTCAGCCACAATTTGTTGTGGGGTTAAATTTTTCTCTTCAATAGCTAACATATCAGTTGTCAATTTCTAAGATCGTAAGGTTGTGATTGGTGTAAATATCGATGTCAGCTGCAATGTGCAGCGACTCTTCTACGATATCTTTTGCCGATAATTCCGGAGCGTGGTTCATCATGGCGCGGGCGGCTGCCAATGCATAGGAGCCTCCACTCCCAATGGTAGCAATGGAATGATCCGGTTCGATGACATCACCTTGTCCTGAAATCACCAGTGATTTCTCGTTGTTCATCACAATGAGCAATGCTTGTAATTTTTGAAGGAATTTGTCTTTACGCCACTCCTTGGCAAGTTCTACGGCGGCGCGTTCCATATTTCCATTATATTCGCTGAGTTTCTCTTCATACTTCTCAAAAAGCGTAAAAGCGTCAGCTGTAGAACCGGCAAATCCGGCTAACATTTTACCGTCGTATAATTTTCGAACCTTTTTGACGGTGCTTTTCATAACGGTTTTATCCATTGTGGCCTGGCCGTCACTTCCAATTGCAGCCTTGCCATTATGGATCACACCCACAACCGTAGTGGCATGTAATTCAGATAAATTCATGATCTAATTTTCGTTAATAATTTTAACAGGTGAGGTACAAAAACCAAGCCAAGCCTTAATTTGAAGACTTATAGTACTTCGATTTTCCTCTTCCGTTCGAATTGTCATTACGGCCTGACGTTCTGCTACCGTTGTTTCTCTCTTTTTTGGAGATATCCAGGTTCTCTTTGTTTCCTTTTCCACTGTCCAATTCTAATAACTCGCCTTCACGACTTAGGACATCTTCGATAGATTCGTCAAGCATAACAATCTCAGTGATATCAATATCAGAACCCACAAGAGTGGCACGGAATTCGTTCATTGAAACGGTTTCGTCACCCACCAGCGAGATCTTGATACGATATTTTACCATCCATTTCCAATGGGTACTCATCAGTCCTTTTGTCAGAACCGATTTCAGGAAAGGATTTACATAGAGGTCAACTGCACGATAATTGGTATTATGCTTGAATTTGCTTAGCCAGGTTTCGAGATCGGTGATGATGGTATCTTCGGTGACTACACTTCCTGAGCCGCCGCAAACCGGACAAACTTTTGAAACTGAATTCACCACACTTGGCCGGATTCGTTGTCGGGTGATCTGAACCAAACCAAAATCACTCATGCCAATTACATTTGTTTTGGCGGGATCTTTGGCAAACTCCTTCTTCAGTTCATCATAGATCTTCTTGCGGTTTTTGTCATCGCGGAGGTCGATAAAGTCAACCACGATGATTCCACCGATATCCCGCAGCCGTAACTGCTTGGCTACTTCTCTTGCAGCTTCCAAGTTGGTTTTGAGGGAATTATCTTCCTGCCGCTGTTTTGCCGCATAAGGACCTGAGTTCACATCTACCACATACATGGCTTCGGTTTGCTCAAAGATGAGGTATCCACCGGATTTCATCCGTACACGCGGACTGAAAATAGAATTCACATCGTGGGCGATCTTCATGTAGTCGAAGATGTGTTCCTTGCCTTTATATAATTCTACGTTAGGAACCATCTTAGGAGCGATCTGCCCTACATATGATTTGATCTGCCTGTACATTTCAGGGTCATCGATTAGCACACGGTCATAGTTCTTGGCAAATAGATCGCGGATCAAACTTTCCGTCATATTCAGATCACGATAGAGGAGAGAAGGTGGTTTGGCATCTTCCAGTTTATCTACGATCTGCTCCCATTTCTTCAGCACATTCCGAAGATCATCTTCAAGAGATTCTTTATCCTGACCTTGCGCAACCGTTCTCACGATCACTCCAAAACCATCGGGCACCATATTGTTTAGAACACCTTTCAAACGGCGACGTTCTTTGTAGTTGTTGATCTTTTTGGAAACCGCAATGTAGTCGCCCATAGGAATCAACACCAGGAAACGGCCTGCGATAGTGATATCTGTGGAGATTCGGGGGCCTTTTGAGCCGATTGGTTCTTTCACAATTTGAACCAGCAGCTTCTGTCCGGTTCGAAGCATTTTTCCGGCCAGGATCTGTTTCTCTACATTCGAGAGTTTATCCTTGTTTTGAAGTTCTTTTTGGGCGTGATTGGGAATCGCGTTTTTGCCGTTTAGCTTGGTAATGTATTCATCCAAATGGTCGCCGGCATCCGAAAAGTGAAGGAAAGCGTCTTTCGGAGTACCCATGTCTATAAAAGCAGCGCGAATACCGCTGAGCACTTTGTGAACTCGTGCTACGTATATGTTACCAACTGTTCGCTGGTTTTCTTCCGTCTCTATAAAAAGCTGCGCTAACTCGTTGTTTTCTAAAAGCGCGATACGGGTCTGATTGCCCGAAGAGTGAATAATAATTTGATTTTTCATTGGTGAAATTCTTCCTTTCCCGGAAGCCGCTAAAGCCCCTGCAAACAAACCATCGTATTAATTTATGATGCAAATTGAGTACGTTCTCGTGTTGTAGAGAGGGGATTGAAGCAAACGGACGAGCGGCTGCTTCGGGAGTAATGTCTGTTAAAATTGTTTTTTGGGTTGATTCCGTTTTGGAATCAGAGAAAAGGTTCTGCTTTATAACTATTGATAAGATTTTGCAGAACAAGAAAAAATCGATAAAGGCATCCTTCAAAGAGTAAGTCAATGGAGCCGATAAAGTTCGTTTTTGATATGTATTCCGTGCGTTACGCAATAGAAAATAATGTTTAAAAAGCTTGTTTGGGTCGATTTTCTCGTCTAATGAATATAACTGTGAAAGCTCATTAATGTAAACGCTTTTTAGGATTATTTTATTGAAGAGAAGACGATATGATAAAGCTAAGCTCCAACACAGAGCGTGTGGAGCGAGGCTGGGTAATTGAATTGGTATTTCCAATGTCGCTGAATTACCCAGAGACTCAATACGAACCGCTTGTTCTAATTCAGAAAGGGAAGAAGGAATCAATCCTCATCAACCCGTTTAATATTCGCTCCAACAGCACTCAGCTTATTCTCAAGATCCTCATAACCACGGTCAAGGTGGTAAATACGCAGCACATCCGAATGATTTTCAGCAACCAAAGCCGCCAATACCAGGCTTACACTGGCGCGCAGATCGGTACTCATCACCGAAGCACCTATCAACGGAGTTTTTCCTGAAATATGAACCGTATTCTTTTCCACTTCCATATCTGCACCGAGACGAGTGAGTTCCGGGACGTAGCTAAATCGATCAAAATATACCGTATCGGTGACTTTGGATTTACCCTCAGCCTGGGTCATCATCGTAGCCCATTGGGCCTGAAGATCGGTGGGAAAACCGGGATAAATCTCTGTTTTGATGGATACCGGTTTCAGCGTATCCGGAGCTTTTACTTTTATGGTCGTTCCGTCAATATCAACAGTGGTACCGGTTTTTTTGAGCTGTTTGGTGAAACTGCCAAGGTGTTCCGGATTGCAACCGGTAAGCGTAAGCTCCGAGCCGGGAAACATCGCTGCGGCAATCATAAACGTCCCCAATTCAATGCGGTCAGGATCATTAGAAACTTCAATTCCTTTAAGCTCATTCACGGCTTTTATAGTGAGCGTATCGGTTCCGATGCCATCAATATTAGCTCCCATTTTTACCAAGTGATTGCAAAGCTGTACCACATCCGGCTCTTTAGCTGCATTCTTGATCGTAAATTTTTTGGCTTTTAAAACCGAAGCCAGCAATAGATTCACCGTGGCTCCAACAGAACTAGGTTCAAGCCTAAAAGAACCGCCTTCAATTTTATCATTGGCTTTAGCGATCACATATCCTTTTTCCAGAGAGATATCGATGCCCATCGCTTCCATACCTTTCAGGTGCAGGTCTACGGGACGAGGTCCCCACGCACAACCGCCGGGAAGGGAAACTTTGGCGTACCCGTGTTTTCCAACAAGAGCGCCGAGCATATAGAACGAAGCACGCATTTTTCGTACAAGATCATAAGGTGCTTCCAGGTGATTGACGTGTGTTGGATCGATCACAAGCTTGTTTTCATCTTCATGAAAATCGACCTGAGCGCCAACCACGCGGATCACATTATTAAACGTATAAATATCTTTAAGACGGGGAATATTGTGAAGGGTAGAAGCGGAGTTTCCAAGAAGAGAAGCTGCCATCAGGGGTAGTGCAGCATTTTTTGAGCCGCTGATCGGGATGGTTCCTTTAAGTGGTTTACCGCCTTCAATTACAAATTTATCCAATGGGTTCGATCTCCAGTATAGGTGAATTTTTCTCTAATGATGCTCCGACTTCTGTCGAAATATTTGTGATGGTTCCGGCAATTGGTGCCTTCAGCTCATTTTCCATTTTCATGGCTTCCAGAATAACAAGAGGCTGATCTTTTTCAACTTCATCGCCTTCGTTTACCATGATCTCAAGGATCTTACCCGGCATGGGGGCATTCAGGATACCCTCGCCGGCCGCAGCTCCCGTTTTGAATCCGAGTCGATCCAGCAAAAGTTCTTGCTCGTCTTTAACCTGAATAGTGTGCCAAACGCCATTCATTGAAAACTCAATGTTGGAACCGTCTTTAGCTACATTATCAATTTTGTAGGTTTTTGTTCCCACACGAAGAATAAAGCGTCCATTGACATGTTCAAAAGTATATTTTCCGGAACCATCACCTGATGTAAAAGTGCCTTTTTCGGGATCAAGTTCAACATCGTGTTCGTTTTCACCTATAATTGCCTGAAATTTCATAGCTGTCTTTTCATGTGTTTAATGCCAGATTTTGTTATCCGAAAAGTAGATTCCTTGATATTATCCGAGTCAAACCACTGAATACTGTTGTCAGCAGGAGAATGATCAGAATCTACCACTTCAATAAGCCGTGAGTTCATGAGGTTGATGATATCATCCCTGATCTCTCCGTAAGCCAGTTCTGTTTCTTCTTGAATCACATCAAATGATTCAGGAAAAATGAGGCGGTCCAGAATTTTTCGCTCTGATGGGGTTAATTTTCTCATATGGGCTGAAGATAGAGCCGATACAAAATTATCACAAATATTAACCGCATTAATTTGTTTAAAAAAGCAGTATAAATAAATCTTAAAATATGCTTTAGATTCATCGAAAAGTGTCGAACTGATTATTATCTTAGTTCATGTTCAAAGTTGAAAATACCATACTTGCTGACGACATCGCGACTGCGAAATTTTCTTGCGACTTACCCCGTTGCAAAGGAGCATGTTGCGTGGTGGGTGATGCCGGAGCCCCGGTATCAAAATCTGAGATCCCTGTTTTACATAAGGCCTATAGATTGCTGAAAAACGAATTGCCCCAAGAATCGGTTCAGGTTGCTGAGCGTAACGGAGTAGTGATCGGAACGGAAAGCAAAGGATATGAAATCTCAACCGTAGGAAGTAACGAATGTATTTTTGTGAAGCATGATGATCAGGGAATTGCCTATTGTGCTATACAGAAAGCCTATTTTGAAGGGCGCTTTAATTGGGAAAAACCCATCAGTTGTCATTTATTTCCGGTACGTTTGAAACATATTGCAGGGTTTGATTATGCCAATTATGAATATGTTCCTAAACTTTGTTCCGCCGCTTGTGAGAAGGGAGAAAAAGAGAATACCTATTTAGCTGAATTCCTTCAAAAACCATTGGTTCGCAGATACGGTGAAAAATGGTATCAGTCATTCTTAAGAGCTTGTAAAGAGATTCGCAGTCAGTAGATTATATGCTTCGAAACCAACAAAATTTAAATCAGAAACAGCAGCAGAGTTTACAGCAAAAGCTTTCGCCTCAACAACTTCAGTACATAAAACTGCTGCAGTTGCCTACTATAGGACTGGAACAGCGCATCAAAGAAGAGATCGAAGCTAATCCGGTATTGGAAGAAGTAGATCCCGGAGAAGAGGATACTGTAAGTCTTTCTGAGGTTGATGAAAATCCTAAAGAAGAGAAAGAGGAAGCGCTCGAAAGTCTTGAGGAGCACGAAGTTGACTGGGATGAGTTTGATAAAAACACGGAATATGATGGCGAGCAGTTCGGTAATTCTTTTAATCCCGATATTGAAGAATGGAAGGAGCTTCCCAATCCTTATCAGGCTTCTTTTTTAGAACAACTGGAGGAACAGGTAAATTTACTTGACCTTACGGATGAGGAACAATTGATAGCCGATCAAATTTTGGGCTCACTTGACGAAGATGGTTATTTCCGGCGTGAATTGGAGGCGGTGGTGGATAACATTGCTTTCAACCAGGGTATTTTGATTGATGAAGAGATGGTTGAGAAGGTTCGAAAAGAGATTCAACAGCTTGAACCAATTGGTATAGCTTCCCGAGATCTCAGAGACTGCTTATTGGTACAACTGAGAGCCTCAGAGAAGAAGCTGCCGGGCTTGAACCTTGCCATCCAGATTGTTAAAAATGCATGGAAAGCATTCGAGAAAAAACACTTTTCTAAGTTGCTGAAAAAATTCAAAGTCACCAGGGAAGAATTGAACGATGCATTTGAGGCTATAAAGCAAATGGATCCACGGCCCGGTGCTGTGGCAAGTGGACTTGAGGAAACTCAAAATTACATTGAGCCGGATTTTGAGGTTTACTGGAAGGGCATTGAAGACGGTGAAAGTGATCGGGGGGAGTTCATCATCAACCTGAACCAACGGAATGCCCCTTCACTCCGAATATCTCCGGAATACAAGCAAATGTGGGAAGAGATCAAATCCAAGAAAGAGAAAAAATCAGATTCAGATGCCCGAAACTTTATGAAGAGTAAGATCGATTCGGCAAATTGGTTTATAGAGTCGATTCGTCAGCGGCAAAATACGCTGATGAATATCATGAAGACCATTGTGGCATTGCAGGAAGATTTCTTTAAGTACGGAGAAGGACTCAAACCTATGATCCTGAAAGATGTAGCTGAAAGAATTGGCATGGATATTTCGACTGTTTCGAGAGTTGTAAACGGTAAATATGTACAGACTTACTTTGGGGTTTATGAGTTAAAATACTTTTTCAATGAGGGGCTGGAAACTGAAAGCGGAGAAGAAGTATCTAACCGGGAAGTAAAGAATATTCTCGAAAACATCATCAATAAGGAAGACAAGCAAGATCCTTACAGCGATCAGCAACTAACCGATATGTTGAATGAAAAGGGGTATAAAGTAGCGCGAAGAACGGTTAGCAAATACAGGGAACAGCTAAACCTTCCGGTTGCGCGGATGAGGAAACAAGTGATCTAAGCTCCGGCCTTCTGTTCTATAAAATAAAGTACGGGCTGAAGATCATAACTGGTATTGGATAGATCTGTATAGCTTTGAAGTGTTCCTTCCCAATCGCTGAACTGCTCTGAGACTAAAATAAAGGCATCTTTGCCGGCTTTTATAATGTTGGTTTTCAATCCCATCAGCATCAAAATTTTATTGGATAGTTCCTGAGCTTTTTCCAATGACTGAAAAAGTCCCAACTGGATCTGAAAATCGTAGGAGTAATTGGAGCCTGATAGTTTTTTATAGTTTACCAGGTTTTTATTTCCGGTAGCTCGTTCCAGAAAGTCAGATCGCTTCAAGGTTTCTGAGAGACTCTGCAGCGGTTGGGTTTGTACCCGGTAAAGTCCGTTTGAAACCGATGAAACCTCCATATCGATATCGTACTTATTTTCTAGAGAAGACGCGTAATTTCGAGCGTTTTCAACAGATCGGAATGCTCCCAACTGAATTTGGTATTCGATTGAAGAGGGTATAAACGACTTATCGTAACACTGATGAATGATACCATTTGCAGATCCTGCCCAATTCGTATTCAGGTTTTCTGCCTTATCAAGGGTTTTTAGAAGATTATTATCTGGTGAAGTTCGAAGTGAAAAATGGGTTCCATTATACACGAGATTCAAATCCGTATTGCCAGCAGAGCGGGATGAAATAGATTTTGAGGCATTCCTGAAAGCATTTCCAAAGGAGGAAAAACTTCCTAATTGAACGGAATATCTGCATTGCTGATCAAGAGAAGACACCGCATTTTTTTCTTTTTCTGAACCGGATGCATCTGCCACCGGAAGGGGTTCGGTATAAAAAAGTCTGAGTGTTACCCGCCTGTTTTGAGCCCGGTTTTCAGGAATAGGCTTGCCGTTGCTATCAATATTAGAGGCAATAGGTCGTGAATCGGCATAGCCTGATGCTTTCAGACGGTCTTTGGAAATACCCATTCCGGCCAGAAATTTAACCAGATTTGTGGCTCGTGCAGTCGATAATTCCCAGTTCGATTCATATGCTGCAGAATGGATGGGGACATCATCGGTATGGCCTTCAACCTCAATCTTAAAATCGTTGTAGGCGTTATTTTTTAAAGCTCGTGCGATTTTATTTAAAAGTGTAAGTGCCTCAGCCTGAATAGTTGCACTTCCGGATAGATAGAGGTTATCACTCTTGAGGCGTATAAGAAGATCGTTGAGGTCTCTTTTGATTTCAATTTGATCATCAGCAACTTCTTCTATCAAAGCAAGTTCTATCTGTTTTCTGATCTTATTAATGGGAGTGGTAATGAACCTGGCTTCTTCCACATCAGATTTAAAAAGGCCTGAAACGGAAAAAACTTCATTATCCGACATTTTTGAGACGGAAAGTAAAATGATCAGAAAACCGAGAAGAATAGTTATAATATCAAGGTAACTGATCTGCCAGCTTTCATCTTCGGATTCTTCCATTTCCTGTTTAGGAAACAAAGAGTTGTCATGCTCTATGTTCGGATCTTTACTACTCACCTGATTCTAAGCTATACCTGAACGATTTTGCTGGATGTGGGCCTGGAGTTTATCATATATCTGAAGTGCGGTCTTTCCTTCCTCAATCAAAAGTACTCCTTCCAGAATTAACTTTTTCCGGAAATATTTTGAAGATGCGATATTATTCATCTTTCGTGCCATGGGATTGAAAATAAAGTTACCGATAATAATTCCATATAAGGTTGTCATTAAAGCGGCGGCTAAACCTGTAAGCAGCGTTTCTATTTGATCAAAGTCTGAAAGGATTACGATCAGCCCAAATAAGGTACCCAACATTCCAAAAACCGGAGCGCTTTTACCCATGCTCGAAATGATGTCGTTGATCTTTTTTTGCCTGATATAGCTTTCCTGGATATTTGCTTGTCCCAATTCTCTGAGTTCTTGGGTTGAATAGTTTGTATCCAGAACAGAAAACAGGTAGCCTGCAAACTCTTCTTCGTATTCCAGGCTTAACTCCTCAATAGCTCCCATGCGGTCAGCTTTTATTCTTTTTTGCCATTGAATGATTTTTTCGATGTCTTCGGCAAGCAGTTCATCGGTGATCTTGCTATAGGAAAATAATTTAAGACTGTCACGAATGGCTTTGAATACATCTCCGAACTCATAACTAATGAAAACACTTGCAAGAATACCCCCGAAGACGATCGCCAGGCTCGGTAAATTCAAGAACCGGTAATCATCAGGAATAAAGTTAAAACTGCTTACCCCGATTACTAAAAGGGCACCCCATACCAATATCACCGATGCGATCAAAAAACACAGAATATTTAAAACAGAAGTACGCATAAACGGCTAATTTTGTGGATTGTAGTTTTCACCAATCAGTCCTTCTTTTTTCAACTGTTGTATCAGGTAGGGGATATTTGGGATTGGGACTTCATTGTCCATCTCAAGTGCAAGTCTCCATTGCTCGGTAAATTTTTCAATGTCTCCAAGCCCGAGATAAATACTCCCCCTAAGAGCCAGAATATCTGCTGTTTCCTTGATTTCCGCAGCTTTATTAATATGATATAATGCACTTTGAAATTTCCCCATATAAAATAGCCTCTGTGCGGAGGAATAGAAGGTAGTGATTCCGTTGGCCCGTCCCTGATATCGTTCACTCAGTTCCCGGATATATTGTTGTTCCAGTTCTTGCTGCCTTTTTTGGGCTTCCAGCTCTTCTAGTGTCAACTGAGCAGTGCTATCTGCACTCACAGAATCGACAGCCTGAGTTGTTTGTGTGCTTTCATCGGCAGATCTGTTTTTTTCTGAAGCACTGCAATTTATGCACAGAACTGAAATGCCTATGTACAATCCGGTTAATATCTTTCTCAAAGAGGAAATAACTGATACCACTGATTTTTTAAATATTTAGCCCTTTTGAGGGAGAAGTTAATTCAATGCTTTACGAATAGCATCTATAACCATATGCTTGGCCTGTTCGCCTTTATCAGAATAATTCATCTGTTGAAGTTCCATACGTATCAGATGTTGTTCCCGTTTGGGACGAACAGATAAAAGTTTATCGGCAATTTCATTATCAAAGCTATAAACTGCTTCCAATAAAAGTTCTGTGGGGATGTGCGCAATGGCTCTCTTGATCAAAGAATGGCTCAGGTGTGGAATTTGATCAATAGTGATGAATTGTTCCTCTATAATCCCTGCAACAGGCGATCCGGAAGCTTTCAATTGTTCTATATAGTTAGCCTGATCTTCTAAAGGCATTTGTTGAATTATTCTCAGGATATTTTCAGTCCCTTGTTTTAGCTCTTTTTCTACCTCCAAAATATCCATGGCTTTAGAGAACAATCGGGAGGATATCTCTTTGTGTTCTTTGTACGAAAGAGTATGTAATTGGGCTATACCAAGCATGATATCGACTGTTCGGTCTTTGCCGATCTTATTCAACACTTGAGCCGCTTCGGATTCCGGAAGATAATCAATAAGCAAAGCTGAAGTGATCCTATCTTCTCCATGAAGAAGCTGCACAATATGATAATCTTTAAGGTGATCAAGAAACTGGAATAGCCCCAATTGTTGATGCTTGGCCTTAGCTGATCCGCTTCCAAGTTTATTATTGAGTGCGTCGGCGAATTCGGCAATAGCCGGTTTTGTTGCCTCCGGCGACAAGGGTTCTGTCGAATTTAACTGGGCCTGAATAGTTTCAAAGTAGGCAGGTTTTAATTCTCTTTTGAGGGCTTTTATAAGGTGCCGGTCTACTGTTTGAATTATATTCGAAGCTTTTTCAGCCCCTTTTTTGAGATCGTTTTCCATCCAAAATTCAAATAGCAAGGCGACTTCTTTTGGGTGGTTTAAAAATTGGTCGGTAACAAATGTTGTCCCTGCATTGCTGTTGGTTACAGATGCCTTATGGTCATCAATAAAGTCTTCAGCCGAGGGTTGTTTGCTTCCTGGAATTCGTTCACGGGGAACATGCATTTCGTGTTTAAGATCATCTCTCGATAATCCGGCTTTATGATCTTTTTTCGGCTGTTTTCTTGAAGGGGAATGAGTAAGCCTTCCAATCAACAAAGTCAGTCCAACCAAAAGCAGTAATACAAACCCCGGGATATAGTCTTTTACTGAACCCAATAAGGTTTCCCGGGCATCTGCCGGTTCTTCAATTCTGACAGGAGGGAGCGACTCAATCCCAAAGTCGGGCATGTTGATCAGGGTTATATTTACTTCATCGCCCCGTACTTCATTGATCTTAGCCGCTATCCCGGCTATTAACCGCATAAATTCAACCCGATCTTGTTGCCGTGAGATTGAAGAATCAGCATATACGTTGACGCTCAGCTTTAGGATCTGCAACCTTTGTATGGTTTGCTCATTTATGATCGTTTGGGTGGTTTCCTGATCATTACTTTGAACTTCTGCCGTCCTCCGGTTTTCTTCAGGTAGAAAAGGCAGACCCGGCATTATTACATTCTCCTGTTGAGTTCGTCCGCCTTTGATGATTTGATTTTGAGTGGTCTGGAAAGTCTCGTCTACAAATCGTGCATCGATGTTTATATCCACAAAAAACTTTCGGCTATCAAAGTAATTGGATAATACGTTCAGAACTTGAGCATCGAACTGTTGTTCAAGGGTAATTACTTTTAATTCCAATGACTCAGCGGTATTGGGTTGAGCATATGTTACCGTGAAGGGAAGGAGGAGAAGAAAAAACGGGAGTATCACTTTCCATAAATGCGAGAGCAAAGCATTGCAATACTGCTTTACTTTCGAACCATTTTGAAATGTAAGTGATGCTATTCTCATTTAGGAGTACTTTCCGCTTCAGGTATTACCATTCTGTCTAATTGTTCCATATCCGGAATGTAAATATCCGGATCGTATTTTTTTGCTAAATCCCAATAAGATCTAGCATTTTCCTTCTCATTATTCAAGTAAGCCAAACTTCCTTTTAAAGCATAACCTTGAGCAGTTTCAAAAATATTCAGTGATTCATTAACAAGACTCATTGCCCGGCTCAGGTTCTTATTATAGAAAGCATTTTGTGCTTTAATAATCAATCTTAAAACTTCATCCAAATTTTGATCAAGTTCAGATTCCAATGCCAACATTTTTTCGTCCGTTTTTATCTCATTGGGAATGGCCTCTGCAGTAATAGGGGAGGCCTCAACTTCCGGCACTTCATAATCCTGAGGGACTACTAAAAAAGAAAGTCCTTCCACAAAATCCCCTTCCGGTATAGCTTCAACTTCAAATTTCAGACGTTCAGGTATCGACTTAGATTGCAATTGTTGAAGATTACCCCGGTCAATTTCGAGACTATATGAACCCGGAGGCACTTCCCATTCATAAAAACTTCCGTCAGAGAATGTTCTTAATTCTTTAGCAAAATCTCCGTTAGAATCTGATAATCTTAGCTTTAATCCTCCGATCCCGGTTTTACTGCTATCATCTCTCATTCTTTCCACAAATCCATCAATAACCCCAGACATATAAAATGGAATTTCCACCTTCTTAAAGCGATTTGGATCGGTGATGAGTCCAAATTTTTCAAATTCCGGAACCAGCATAGGATTCTGAATGGCGGCTTTATTCATTTCCATATTGTAATAGAAATAGGGCTGCATCTGGGTATAATAAAGAATTCCATCTTTAGACTGACTGATCGCTCCGGATCGCTGGATTCTTACGGCATTTCCTTTAATGGGGTCGTCTCCATCGTCAAAGGTGCCATTGTTATTGTTATCCACAAAAAGCTGTATAGCAGTACCAGAACGGCCAACCTGATCGCGGCTGGTAAAGAGGAAGTTGTTGTAGTTGGTGTCATACCCGATAGAACCTCGAATATTTTGTGTGAGATTGTTATTCCCACTTACATTATTAAAGGTGGTGTTGGTTCTTACTTTATCGAAATCTATCACGAAGCTAAAGCGGATCGTATTAAAGTCTCGGGCAAAATTCCGGCCTACAGATAACTGGAACTGCCCCTTGTTAAATAGGTTTCTGGATACAAGAAATTCAGCAGATTCGAATTGATCCACAGTAGGCTGGTACCTCATTTGTGCTCTCAGGAAAACACCCCGCATAAAATTGGGAAGGTTCCTGTTTCTGGAGATGTTATAAGTAGCAGAACTTTCGAAGAAAGCTGTTTGAGTTGGATTGAATGGATCGAAGGTACCGGTGTATCGATCGCTGTATCCAATCCGAACATTCATTCTTCCAATTCTGGTATTCGCATCTAAGCGAAAGGAGGTATTACTGGTGTTAGTTCGGAACCGGGAAAAAGCTGATGCTCTTAAATTGAAGGGTAATCCACCAAAATTAAATGGATAAAAAACACTGCTTACTAAACGTTTATCATCATTGGAGGGATTGTATACTCCAAAACCACTTGTGAAATCCGTGTAATCTATGTTTATGCTTGCGGAATTCGGGTAGATGACGTTCAATAATCCCCTGTAATAAGCTTGAGAAGCTGCTTCAAGGGTTAACAGGTAATTAGAAGAAATTCTCGAAGATACACTGCCCGTAAAAGTCGGGAGATCAGTATGATATCCTTGAAAAAACTCTATACCTGCCTTAGCCGTGAGCCAGTCGGTGACACCATAAGCACCGTTACCCTGGGCAGTGAACTGCTGTGAAGTTTCTCCAAAAATAGGATTGTCTAACTGACCGGCATTGATCGTGTAGTTAAACACTCCCTGAGGCTGGAAAGTAAAAGGAATCTGTATACGATCGGAACGCTCAATGACCTGACCGGTAGGACCGTAAATTCTCAGGTCAAGTTGGGAGGTTCCATAAGAAACAGGGGTAAGAAATCGGTAATTACCTAATTCATCAGCTTCCTGAAAATCGATCAAAGCGTTGTTCATGTATAGTTCCACTTCAGATTCCGGGATTGTGCTTCCTTGAACTACAAACTCATCAAACATCCTTCGGGGCTCAATAGGCTCATTTGATAATCGAACCCCGGTGTATGAATTTCTTGTAAAACCGTCAGTTGTGGTTTGTCCGATGGTGAGTTTTGTCAACCAGGGCTGATCCCGGAACATATATCGCCAGCGAAGATTGTCGGTGGCAAAGTTGGTAAAATTATCCGAGTAGCTTCCGAAAATTGAACCCTGAAGATCTCCTCCGTAAAGCTGAATACCCAGATTGGTATTAAAATTATACACTTGGTTATTGGGGGTTGCGTTTGCAGAAATATTGTAATCTACAAAACCGCCATCTAGGAAGGGGCGCTGGCGGTCGTACATCAAATCATATTTGGTATCCTGAAGGCGATTTCGGTCCGCTACTTGCCTACGTTGAGATCGTATAGCCTGTTCTATTGCAGGCAGTTCCTGATTGGTTTGTAAGTTCAGGGTTAGATTGTTGAAGTTTATGGTAAAATCAAGTCCAAATGCTTCATAGAATACCTCAGCCCGCAAATAACTGTCAATTTCTCTGAGGATATAATCATCAACGGTAAGCTCAATGGTTTTGTCTCCGAAACGGATCTGATTGGCTTGGAGATTAATACGATAGGGAGTTTGATCGACTCCAAATTTCCCTTCAATGACGAGTCCGTTAACATTCTTGTCGATATTGAAAAGGCTGAAAAGTTCTGAGACGGGGAGATAGAACTCGTCATTCTTATAGTAAGAAATAACAACGGTGTTGATAACACCACGGTGACGGAAGTCTAAGTAAACCTCAAAAACATCTTCGTCATTATTTTGTGCAGAAGCATCATTTGGGAAGAAGCCAATACAAAAAATGAAAGAGAATATGATTGATATTGAAGACTTCCATCGGTACACGTCAGGGGATAGTTACGGTCGTGGTTGCAGTTTCCGGTTCCATTTGAACTAAATCTGTCGGAGAAATATCGCTTCTGCGTGTTTCGAAAGTAACTTCTACTTGGTATTGACCTGGAGTTAACTCGCTTATATCTACAACTTCACTATGTACTCCATCGAAGTAGAAACTAGTGGAAGAAAATTTAGAAACTAAAACTTGGCCATCTTTCTTAATGTTAGTTTTTACAGATCCAAGAAAGGGAGAGTTGCCTCCTTTCTTGAACTTAGTTATTAACTGTAATTCTCCATTTGAAACAGTACCTTTTTCAATATTCTCAATCATTATATCAGTCGTAGTATTACCGACTTTATAGAAAATACCAGATACTTGAGTAATAACTACTCCTATATTAGCTCCAACACCTTGTTCATCACTAAGTTCTACAGGAGCACTTTCTGACTGAGAAATGGTTTTTAATCTAGTCCAGTATGTCCCATCATTTACTTTATTAGAACCTATTATTCTTAATCTAACAACTTGTCTTTGGCTAGGCTGCAATACGAAGTTTTTCGGGAAAGCCCTGATATCATCTGCTATCGAATACTTTTGAGCCAGAGCAGAGTCCTCATAAGTTGTTGTTTTATTCCCTTCCTCATCAGTTATAAAATACCCGAATGTAGTTTCAATGCTAATTTCT
Organism: Gracilimonas tropica DSM 19535; assembly: GCF_000375425.1. Classification (GTDB taxonomy): domain Bacteria; phylum Bacteroidota; class Rhodothermia; order Balneolales; family Balneolaceae; genus Gracilimonas; species Gracilimonas tropica. The sequence goes on from NZ_AQXG01000001.1 coordinate 576,379, forward strand.
TGAGATTCACTAGAATTATTGATGACCATGAAGGTACCGAATTTAGAATCTTCTGTCAGAAACACATTAGTTGGAGCTATAGAAACTTGAGCAAAAGTAAGTACTGGGAGAATTGTTACAAGTAAAATTAACGAAAATGACTTTCTGAAATTCATGGCTGTACTTATTATTTCACTTTGATAAGATAAGCTAAAGTATAATTCATTATTTCCAATTTTACATCATTAATGGTTAGCTAAAAAAAAAGTCCCATAATCATTATGGAACTTTTTTTGAAAGTTTAAAAAACTTATTGATAACTAACAGAAACATTGAGTGGGCCAGAGCCACCATCACCAGTATCTGAACTATATACTCCGGTTGTTGCACCATTTAATGAACCCAAGTTACCACCAATGTAGATATAGAGAGCTCCAGTAGCAGATGTTTCACTAACAGTATTAGCAGTGTTTTTTGTCACATCACTTGAAGATGCAATTGCGTCAGTACTATTAGCTGAAATATCAGGTGTAAAAAGGATAGTATTACTATTTCCATCTCCTAGAGTTACTGTGGTCTGATCCCAATCAATAAGTAATTGGGTTTCGTTTGGACCACTTACAGTGAGCTTACCAAATGCACTTCCACCCCCAACATCAGCGGTATTTGTACCTTGGGGATCCAATACTGGTGAGGAAGTTGCAGAAATAACTCCAAAATCAACATCAGCATTTTTTGTGACAGTAATTGCAGCTTGAACGTCAGCAGCAATACTAACATCGGCTGATTGCGCATAAGCGCCTGCTGAGAATACAGCGGCTACGGCAAAAACGGTTAAAAGTGTTTTGAGCGTTTTCATAATCGTGAGATTTAGTTTTATTGTTGTTTTAAATTCTGTGATAAAATTATCGAAGTCTTTTACTTCATCCAAGTTAGATAGCTTTAATTAAAAGGGTCTAACTGTTTGCTGAAACCTGACTTAAAAAGTCTTAGATGACAATTTTGTCTGACCTAAAATAAACATGTCTCATCAGACTTTTATTTAGAGTTCTTTAATCTTTCTTGTGTTAGAGCCATCAATCATAATCCACCGAAAGAACAATGTCGCCGGTATAAACTCCATTGGGAACGTTGCCAACGTTTATGGCACCATATACATAGATGTACATGATCTTCCAGATATCATTGCGGCTTTCCAGGCGGGTGTCTTCATGAATGGAAACCATTCCGTTGTTATCCGACAGGATATCGGCTCCATTAATACTGTTTTGGCCTGTATTGTTGTATGCCATATTCAGTTCCAGAGGAATTTCAGCTTCGTTAGCTGGATTATCACTTTCAAGAGATTCGGGATACTGTAAAGTGAGATATACATTTTGGGTATGGAAGGCTTTAATGCTAAAAACCCCCATGTTGATGTCCCCAAGCTGGATCTCGGTTCTCCCCGAATTAGTCACCTGAGTTCCAAAGTCAAGATCCTGCTCCACGGTAGCACTTAATTCCGGTTCAACCTTTAGCTGTAAATTGATGAACTGTGCAGATGTAGGAGAAACATAACAAGCTGAAAAAAGGAAAAGTAATATGATATTTCGAATCTTAATCATAAGAAACGGTTATAGTAATCTCGCCGGAGTAACTTCCTGCATCTACGTTGCCCACATTTAAGGAGCCATAAATATAGATGTAAGCGGTCTCGTTAAATAGAGCCGGATTGTATCCTTCATAAACCGGGGTAGGAGGAGGTCCGGGTGGTTGATTTCCTCTCGCTAAAATAGGGAATTGTGCACTGGCAACATTAGAAGCTATCTGCATCAAAACCGCCTGATTGGTGTTGTTTGATCCCCGGTTTGCATAAGCAGCTTGCAGCGTAAATGGAATGCAATTGGTGTTGGTTCCATTACAGGCCACGTCTGAGTCGAGGAAGAGATAATTGTCAGCTGTGATATCGACAATGACATCCAGGTATTTGACGCCCTCAATCATTAATATTTTGGCGTCTACAAGATCAATGGATTTAACTCCTTCATTTTGAATAACGGTTCCAAATTCCAAATCTTCAGCTGGGTTGAGTTCAGAAAGAGTGACAGCATATTTGCTGCTGAAATCACCAAAATCTATTTCCTGGGCTTTCAGCGAAACAGAAGATAGTTGAGTCGTAAAAACCATGATAAGAAGAAACAGAAAACCCGTTCTGCAAATGAATAAAGCAGATCCGAGTAGTGCATTATTTCGTTTCTTTTTATTTATCATATGTAATCAATCTCAATGGTGAAGTCGCCTTCATAATTTCCTGGCGCTGCATTTTGAAGATTTACACGCCCGCCAACCCAGATGAAAAATTGTCCTTCTTCATTAAAACGGATATTGCGATTGTCCAATTCCAAAAGTTCGGAAGTAGATTGGTCTTCAATGGAATTTCCGGAAATTTCGTAGGTAAAAGTCAGTGTTCCGTCTCCGTCAATTTGAGTGAGCTCACGTTCAGGAACATAATTTAATCTGAATTCGGCGTTCGGAGTACCAACTGCAATCATATATCCGGCGTTTAAACTTGTTACAGGGTTTACATAGATCTCCTGCTGACCCGGTTGAGCATTGCCGAATTGCATGGTATTAATGGTAATGAGTTCGATAGATTGGATCACTTCTGCACTTACATTTACACGTGCAGAAATACTTTGATCCTCTCCGTTTTGAGCATGCAAATTCTGGAAACAGAAAATTAATAATAAAAATAGGGCTGAGAGAACTCTGTGCATTATACCTAAAGCTATAATCTTAATATTAGCGGTATAAAGTTCGTAGTAATTGGCCAACAATAATAGTTAATATCCTTTAATTAGCTTGATGTAACACAAGTTAAAAGGCTTTAAGATTTCTCTTGAACATGTAGGATTTCAGGCTAATTCACCAGGCAAAAGCATTGAAATAAAGTGCGGGAAGTTCCATTTCACCGGAACGGAGATTTAATTTACGTGACATGCGTTCTGTTTCGGTCTCGTTTGGTTTCACAATTTCGAAATTATATTCCAATTGTTCGCCAACGTATCTGCTCGTGAATCTAATTTCGGCGGTATAAATGCTGTCGGTGTCTGCATCTGTTAACTGAACCGGACGAGTTGAAAGCGGGTAAATGTTTCCTGTTACCCGGATGATATCACGCCCCGGTACAAATGCGCTGTCTTCAAGATTAGGCTGAAGATTTACATTGAAAATTACAGTTGACTGTGCCTGTACGGAACCTAATCCAACGGCCAGAAAAAAAGCTATAACTGACAACAAATGTTTCATAAATAGATATCAAAAATAGGTTTATGTTCTTATGAAATTAGAAAATAATTCGACTGGTTTTATTGAATTTTTTCTTTCCAATATACAATGGTGAAAATACTTTCACGAGGAAATGACGGAGGAATGGTCTCTTTAAGGCGATCATCATAAATATAATTTTTTGAAAAACCTGAGGCCGTACCATAATTATTAAAAGTACCAACCGGACCACGATTTCTCTGAATGATTCCGCCCAAAATATTCAAGGTTCCCCTGGGACTTCCACTATTGTAATTCTCAACGGTGAATGCGTTATCAAGAGCCATAATTGAAGCATGTATTGTAAGGTTACTGCTTCCGTTATCTTGATGAGCATCTTTATCAACAATTACATTGCCTTCGCTCACAAGACCCAAAAGGTCGGGAGATGGGGTATCGGGATCATCGAGTGGATTTGTATCGTAATAGATATCTCCCATGATCTCAATTTCATCAGTCGCATGCACTGTATATTTTCCCTTGATTTCGCCTTTCACTCTTGCAGTACCCTCAACACTTATGAGTCCATTGTAATTCGATAATGAATAGTTGGTGTGATTAGTTGTGCCTTCGCAAGTGTACCAATTCCGATAACCGCAGGCATAAGTGTAAATGTCTGCTGCCTGAACCTGGGGATTACCATTGCCATCCACAAAAAACTCAAGCACTTTGTCGCTATCAAAGGTTAGTCCGCCCATATTTGCGGTGGTTATCAGTTCATTGATTTGAGCTTGGTCGGGGAGATCTCGCGTTGTAGCCATGTTGAAATTTGTATTGCCATTAAAAATGGGAGTCTCATCTCCATGGCGCTCATCGGGATCATCGCTGTTTGGGTCTCCATCTTGTCCTACCCAGTCATTGGGGCTGCTGACGTCTCCATTGAAGGTAGGAGAACCGGCGATTCTTAAGGTTCCATTTGTATGAACGGGTCCGGTGATGACATCATCATCATAGAAATAAATTTCGATATCATCGTTGGGATGGGGAAGTGTTTCTGCATCGGTGAAGTAAGAGAATTTTGAAAATGAATCCCGCTGTAAAAGCACTTCAATCTCAGCGGTGTAGCCTTCGTATTCTGCACGGCTGATCATCAAAACTTTGTATTGATTCCATTCTGTAACGCTGTGATCCACGGTATCAAGTCCGGATGAATTCATGCCATACATCAATAATTGTCCTTTTCCGGCATAGTCCTGATCGGTGCTTATGGTGCCGGTCCATTCCATATCACGAAACAGATTTTGTACAGCATTATCCACCAGGCTTGTTGCAACATTTTTCGCCTGCTGTTCTTTGAAATAGTTGGCGGATTCTTCGGGCAATACTTCCAACCGGTTGTTATTTGATATCTGAATAATTCCTGAAATAACAACAAGACCGCTAACTAAAAGTAACAATGCGCGTCCCATAGGAGCCTCCTTTTATACGGGTATTAATACCATGGTTTGTTAATATTGTTAGGAGAAAAAGTGCGTTTCCAAACAGTGCGGTGATAGGTATTATTAACATCACCGCCGGATACAAATCTGGAATTCATGGGTTCTCCTGATTCCACCATAACTTCTACTTCAATGCTTACATCTCTTTGCTGGAACAAAGTTGAAATGTCGTTTACTACATTATTATCCTTATCGTAGTACATGAGTTTGAAATGGGTAACAGGGTATTTTGTGATGGTTCCATTTCCATCGTCACGATACAAGTAAAAATCGTTGGGATTGGTTGTGGTGGTGACTTTATCATCTTCAACGGTGTACCAGGTTATATTTCCTTCCGAGGTTTTAAATTCGATTTCATCCGGCTCGGCAGTAATGATGGGATCATCCATAAATGAGGTAGTATTGTTATAACCAACCCTTTTCAGGTCAAAGGAAATGACCTCAACGATATCGTTCAGGCGCTGCTGATTGATGGCAGAAATGGTTGTTTCTTGCGTACTGGAGGATAGCTGCATATTGTAGGCAAGGATGCTGAGCAGCATCAAACCGCCTACCACAAAACTTGTAATGATGCCCATATTCATAAATTCACCCTATTCTTTAAAGTAAGTTTTAATGTATTCCAGTTGAACCTGAACGGGAGGGTCGGTTGCATCAGAAGTAACCTGAACGGTAACACGGTACTGTTTTTGGGTGGAAGTGTTTTCAATCAAAACTGAATTTCGGGTCACTTCATACTCTTCTGAAAATTCATCGCTGGAACCATATTCTACGGTTGTTGTAATGGGATCGGAGTCAAACAGATATTGGTTGGACGTAGGGTTCAAATGGATTTCCGGAGCCCAGCGTATGTTGTCCAGCTCATCCTGTGCCAAAGCTATCGCCCGATATTCAATTGTAGATTGGATAGACGTGCTCGTAGTATTCATGAAGCTTCGGGAGGTGTTGATCGTAAGCATGGAGAAAACGACCATCGCGACCATCAGAAATATGACATCAGAAAAGTCATTCATATGATCTAAATAATTTGGTTATTCATTGCAACTCAACTACAAGAGTATCGAGGGTAGTAGATTGTTACAAATTGCTTAAAAAAACACGAAGCATAAGCAAGGCTGTAAGGCCTAAAAACATCTAACTGTATTTAAAATAACTACTGGATAATACTAATAGCGTTAGATTTTATTATTATTTAAAAGATAGGAATTTTGTTTGAGCAGAAGCGATTATGGGAAGGTTTGTATTGCCAATTTTACGAAGTTAATGCAATGATCGCACCTAAGAATCAGTGATTAAGGTCAGCAATTTATATCTCCCAAGATGGATGAATTAACGTCCGTTTCTATCGAAGAAGTTTTCTAAAGTATATTAACAGAACGAAAGCCAGGAGGTAGGATTGATTTTACTCAAAGGTACTCAGCCGAACGTATCTGTTTTGTTTTAGCATGGAAGCTGAGGCAAGTTGTGCATACTTTTCAGCGGTGCAATCATACTGTATATCAATGGTACCGCCCAGGTCAATATCAAAATTGGAGTAGTTGTTTTCAGTTTTGCCTACAAGTACGGAGCCATTTATTCTTGGAGTTCCCCGTCCGGTCATGGTATATGCATTTTCAAAGATTACCAATCCGTTAAAAGTAAAATTTCCGGCTACAGAAAGTTCCCCTTCGTATTCCAGTTCCCCATTGGTTCTAACTACCATAATGCCATATCCTTCGGAAATACCACCGGTTAGTTTGGCGTAATCTTCTACAAAAAATACACCGGGATTGTCAGCCGTACCCATGCTCCCTTTATAATTACCACTGACTTTCACCACCTCATTCATTTGAGCAAGCCGAGCTACTAATTCATCAACGGGTTCGTACGATATATCTGGGTCAACAGCTATGGCAGCACTGTCACTTTCAAAATGCTCAGAGTTATCTCCGCCTGACAGCCATTCAACAAAGTTATCGGCTCCGGTAATTTTATCTGCTGAACCTTCATCCCTTACGGTCATAGCTGGTTTTGAGGGACAAGTACCGCTGGCATCGTTACCGCTTATTAAGGCGCTACCACTCGCTGCAAAGGAGAAATCATGTTCACCGACTGCTAAAGACATCGCTGATTGAAATTCGGGGACGAAGTGCATGGCTGTTTTTACATAAGTCGTAATAATATCAATGCTCTCTTTTTTATTTGTGAGGGGATTCTGATACCAGGAGGAAGCATATATTTCAAGAGTATCTCCCTGTAAAGAAGAGAATGCCCCGGTCGAAGTCGATTTAATAAGATTGTAGTAGAGAGAGATAGAATCACCGTCAATTTCTTCGATCCAGGGTGAGCTTTTTGTGGGATGCCATGAGCCTCCGCTTTCATTAATTCTTTCCATTGTAATTTGAGCGGCAGTGAATGCTTTGTTTCTGATTTCAGTCTCATATGCGGAGACGGCATTATTTGCTGTGATACCTTCTCTTTGGCCCTGTATGCCTACTTGGATGATGCCAATTACAATTACTGCACCGGCACTAATTATCAACATTGCTCGTCCCATTGTGTATTCAGTTAATTAATTATTTGGTCTTAAATTTACCGGCGAAAATCGCTTCTTCCAGTAGGTTTTGGTGTACCTGCCAGAGTCTGTATTCCGCTGAGAAAGGGTATAATTACTTTGCAATTCCAGTTCTATCTCGACCTGCACAATCTTAGAGAAATCAGAACTACTCACCGGGGTAGTCATAGGAATGTCAGAGCCGTAAGAGTCGTAGTAATTGATCCTGAACTTTGTGACACCAACGGTTATTTCAGTTTTATCACCGTCAACTGTGCGTACCAATATCTCATCATTTGGGTTTTTTGAATTTGTAACAGGAGCGTCGGTGTATTTCCATGTAACAAGTTCGACATTACCAGCATCATCGAGATTACTGTAGAAAGAGATTTCAGTACTATCAGCTTTTACAAAAATATTTGAAAGTATTCCCTTTTCCTGATAACCAATTTTTGGAATATCGTGGATGATCATATCCTCAATTGCTTTGCTGTGACTGGATTTTGTAAGAGTTGTTGAAACTTCCTGATTGCTATAATTCACATTTTGAGTCACAGAAAGGATGGTTAACATCAGGAACCCGGCTATTATGTAACTAATTAATATTCCGTAATTCATAGTATTCTAATCTGCATAATAACTTCGGATGAAACTGAAATTGTAGATGGTGTTTTCATTATCTAAGTTTTTTTGAAGGAACTTGGACTGAATTTCAACCGTGATTCTTTTCAGAGTAGATTTGCCACTTACCACCCAAAAATCTTGATAATTAGTTGTCTCAATATATTCTACTCTTACTGCGACATCGTAATCAACCCCTCCAATTGATACGCTTTCCCTAAAGCCATGAAAATCGTCAAAGTCGTCAAATTGAGTGCGGTTGACTTCAGGGTCGGCAGAGGTGTCATCAGGTCCTAATGCGGAAAATCCAGAGGGGATATAAACCGGAACCGTGCTGTTTCCTTCAGAGTCGTAAGTTGTCTCTTCATCAAATGCCAGTGCCCTGGATTCTTCAATTATATCCTGAGCGTAGGCTACTACTTGTCCTTCCAGCTGCCCTTCAATCATGGTTGAATTGTTCACTTGTATCACGCGATTAGCATTTAATGCCATCGTCGATACAATCACCATGGAGAGCATCACATATAAAACTTCATCATATCCAGCCATGTCCAACCACTTTATTTATTGGATAAAGATAATATTAAAATGTTTTAATAAATAGTGATTTTTTCAAACCACTTTATCTGTAGTACGAAGCTTTTGTAAAGGCAGATTGGAAAAAATTACAAGAAAGGTATATGGAAGAGAGTACTACTATTTGATGAGAAGCATTTTCTTGGTACGCACATTATCGTTGGTAATTATGCGGTACAAATATAAACCACTGGCTAAGCTGCCTGCTCTAAAACTAATGGTATGTCGGCCTGCGGGCATTTTTTCTGAAACCAGGGTATGTACTTTTCTTCCCAGGATATCAAATACCTCAAGGCGGACATCACTTTCTTCTGTTAACCCAAATGGAATAGTGGTTGTTGGATTAAAAGGATTCGGATAATTTTGATAGAGATAAAATTCTTCAGGGATGTTGGCTTCAATTTCTTCGGTGGTTAATCTGAGCACAAACCGGGACCGGTCCAAATTACTTCGTTTCACAGGCGCTCCTTCACTCGGGCTGGAGATGAACAGCTTGGAGTCGGAGTTATAACTAAAGGTATAGCTGGCGTTTTCCCTCAGGTCAATTTGCTTGCCAGAGTCGTTGTCAATCAGGATTAACAGCCACTCTTCAGGGACATTTCGAAGCATATCGCGGGAGATGGTGAATTGTCCCATTTCCGGTCTGCCGTGTCTGAAAGCAGCAAAATGAAGAGGAATATTTTGCCGGTATTCAAACTCCCTTGGAATATTATTGATGGCCAGTTCTGTTCCATTTTCAAGAGTAGAATAGAATTCAATATGGGTATCTGAAAATGGAACCAGTCGAAGCGCATCATGCATATCTTTACCAATGGATGCATTTTTGCCGCCCATAATAAATGTTTGCTTTGTAAGCTCTTCTCCACTTGCCCTCAATGCAATAACCGGAGCATAATTCTCGTAATCCTGATGTTTTTTTTCTGATTCCGGAGCCTCTTTCCGTAAGAAATTACCGCCGGTAGTTTTGGCTTCCGTATCTACTATCAACTCCGGACCTGGACCATTAGCCTTCACCCAAAATCCCTGGAAGGGAGGGATTATTCCACTTCCTAAAGAACCGGTTGAACCGTTCCAGGTTAAAAATTCACCGTTACCATTGTTAGCCGCAGGATCCCAAATATAAATGGTGGATTCCATGTTGGTTTTGGTCCAGTTCGCATTATCATCCCAATTGATGGCAGCTCCAAAAGGATTTCCAACGAAATTCCATCCCGAGTCGGCTGAAGGCGTATATGTGACTCCAAAATCAAATTCTGAACTTCCTGAACCAAATTCTTGTCCGGCTACATCCAGGGTATCGGGAAGCGGATCGTTATAAAGTGGGTCTGCGGGAATGTTTCCAAAGAAATACACCCAGTATCCTCGTCCGCCGGCTACAGAGTTAGTGGCGTTGGCAGGAGCGCGTAACCGGTCATTATCTGTGGCTGGCAGTCCTTCAACATTAGTATCATAATCCTCGAGATACCACATTACATTAGGCTGAAGAGTGTCTCCGGGGTTGGAGCCCGTGGAGTAGGTCGCACCGGTATATCCCTGGGTCAGGGTGCCATCCAGAAAATCTCCGAAGGTTGAGTTAACAGGTGAAGAAAGCATTCTCCAGCCGCGAACGCCGGAAATTCTACGCTGGAATCTCAGATTTCCTGAGCCATAGGCCAAATTACTGGCCAGAAGGTTTATCCCGGAAGGAATCAATAATTCTCCATCGGTAAGTGTCAGCAATCCATTTACGGTGAGATTCTCTGAAATGGTGAGCGTATTTGGATTATCCAGTTCCAAATTGATAAAATCGGTGGGACTTACAATTTCCTGATCGGTATTTCCATTAAATATGACGGTCCCCAGGGTAATTTCAGAGATATTGAGATTTCCTCCTACCGTGAGGGAGTCATTATTACTACCCAGTATCTGACCATTTCCGGTTACATCCCCGGAGACGATGAAATTGATTCCTCCGGCTACATTTAGCTCAGCACTTGCTTCTATGGACAGTTCTGCAATTTCGGTGTCGGTTTGAGAGACCGCCGGAAACTCATTTCCTACAGCAGGATTAGCGGGAATCAAAACTACTGACGACGCATTCGGCACGCTGTTGACGTTCCAGTTATCCGGATCGAAATAATTGGAGGCATCCGAAAGTGAACCCAGCTGACTTTCCCAAATATGACTGAAAGAAGCGAACTCTACTTCGGCCTCATCGGTGATATCATCACCATTAAGCGTGCCGGAAATAGTTGCGATGCCAGTAGATGTGGACGAAGTTAATGTGGCCGAATATGTTCCGTCTCCATTATCTGTAACTCCGCCAATAGAACCGAGTGTAGTGCTCAAGGCAACCGTTTCTCCCCCAGAATCAATAATATTCCCAAATTCGTCTTTTGCCTGAACAGTGATGGCAGAAGTGGAGGACCCATCGTTCAGAATTACTGTGGGAGAGGCGGTGATGCTTGTCTGCGTCTCATCAACCGGGCCGGGGATAACAAGGAAAGAATTACTGGTACCACTTTCGGAACCGGCAGAATTGGTGGCGGTTATCGTACAGCGTTTTACGTTGGTGATATTTACAGTCAGCGAAGACAACACTCCCGAACTGAAATTAGGAGTAGTTCCTTGTCCGGCTCCAAGATTACAGGACGACGTAACACTCACCGTTCCATTAAAAGAAGTGATGGTATCGCCAATGCCGTCAATAGCTGTAATTTTGATATTGAAATTCTGTCCGGCAAACTTCTGGCTGATGTTTCCACTTGGAACGCGTTCAATTTTGAAACCAGTGAGAACACCGGCATTTACAACCTGGAAGGTGTTGGTAACCGCGTCATCAAGTCCTGTGCTGGTTGCGGTGAGGCGTTTGGTGCCAGTCTCATCAATTTCGAGATTTGCGAATTCGGCTATCCCAAGTGTGTTGGTCTGCGTGGTGGTAGTTCCTGAAAGAGTTCCGCTGCCGGAGCTTAAAGCTATGGAAACATTGGTTCCGGCAGTTTTAACTTCATTTCCAAACTGATCGGTAAGCTGAACCCGCACAGAAGGGGAGATTACCGTATTTAAATTGGTTGAAGAAGGTTGCTGAATAACCACCAAACTATCCACAGCACCAGGAACCATAGTCAGGGTTCCATAATTGGTTCCTCCGCCAAGACCTGTTGTTCCTGAGTTATTGATGTCTCCCGTATTTGGTAAAATTCCGGTAGTAGGGCGTACTTCAAGTCCGGTAATATCTATTTCGCCGGGATTGGAAGCTGAGGCCGTATTTACGGTGAGTGTAACCTGCGTTGCGGAAATACTGGTGAAGGTTACATCAAGTGTGGATGTTCCCCCATAAACCGCAGAAGTAGTAACGGTAGGAGTTGCCCCGGTATTCCATTCAAATCCAGATGGAACTTCAAGTACAATGGTTCCTCCGGCAGATAATTCACCTGCAAATCCTTCTTTTATGATCGGGCCGGTTAATGGGGTGTAGGTTGAATTTGCATCATCGGCAGAAATGTTTTCTCCACCTTCAGCAACCGTAATTTTACGTATCGATAATTTGTATTTGTCAGAAAGATAATCCTCAACGCCTTCCCGCTCAGGTTTCGTCAAAAGACGGTCGTAATAAATGAATTCGGCAATTTGCCCATCCCAGCTTTGGTCTTGCGTATCCGGGGCATCTTTTCCTCCTTTACCAACAATAGCGGTAGTTGATCCTGTGATAGTTCCGGTAGGAGGAGGTCCAGCTGCGGATGGGTTATTCAAGATACCATCAATAAAAATATCGTAGGTTTGTCCGCTTTGCCACTGGTAGCTTATAATTTGTCCGTTTGTGGTTTGAATGTCAGAGAAGCTTTCCAGCTGATTTGCCTGATTGTCGGCGAGAATTCCCGTTTTTACCACATTAGTGAAGGCCCCGTTGTTATTAGCACCCGCTGCATCGTAACGGATGGTTAACGTTTTATCCTGAGTAGCAGGTGTTTCTGCTATAAATAGTCCGCGGTCGGTGTTGGTAAGATCCGATTTAAGTACCAGGAAGATGGTAAATTCCGATGACCCATTGATGTAGTTTTCACCATCGCTATCCTCAAAATGATCTCCATTTCCTGCAAAGTTTATGGCGGGTTGATTATTCAGGAAAGAAGAACTTGCAACGGTTGTTGGACGATTATTGGCATCTGCGACCCCGGTGAAATCATTGTTGTTTCCACTCTGATCTTGCCAGGTTACTACTTCACTTCCGCTGGTTACAACCCCCACATCCGCTCTTAGCCAAACTTCAAGTCCATTTATGGATTCTACGGCATTCACATTAATATTCCGTTTTAAGGTATCGCTGGCTAATTCTCCGTCATGGGCCACAAAACTGATTTCACGATTCGGTCCTGATGAAACCGAAGCAAAGTTGTCATAAATTACTGTACGAAGGGCTGTTTCATAATCCTCCAATGATGCCGTTCCTTCTAGTTTCAGGACTCCGGTCACATCATTAAAGGTGCTTGTGATGCCAAATATATTTTGGAATTTGAGCGAATCCTGAGAAGAATCGAAGTTATTGGAGATGATTACAAACGCACTGTCGAGCTGGGTGTCATCGGGATCAGAAACGGTAATTTCGGCTGTTATTTCTACAGGATTTCCAAGGTAGGTAACATTTGAGGTCTCTAAATCAGATAATTCTGGTTTCGAATTTGCGGCATTTATGTCAAAATCGCGAGACTGGGTGTTGCTGTTACTTGTTCCATCGTTAACGGTGAATGAAATGGTACGTGTAAGCTCTACCGGATCTGAACTGCTGTTTTCGTAGGTGACTGATTCCAGAGCCGTCTCATAATTTGCAATGCTTGAGGAACCGGTCAGCGACAAAACTCCGGTAAAAGAATTCCAGTTTCCGGTGATTCCATTTTGATCGGTGAAGGCCAGTTCATCTTCACCCAAAATATAGTTATTTGATATGGAGATGGTTGCGCTGGCCATGGTGGGGTCGTCATCCGAAATACTAACTGTGAACGGACCTGTAACGGGACCTGAGCCTTCATTATAAGTAACTACGCCGCCAGTGATTCCGGAAAGGGTGGGCGTGGAATTTACTGAGATTACATTTACAGAACGGGTTTGGGTATTGCTTTCATCATCCCAGTCGTACACAATAAAATCAATATCCCGTAAAGCAGTTGATGGAGCATTAGAGGTATTTTCATACGTCACAGACCGAAGTGCAGTTTGATAATTTGCGGGAGAATCCTGTCCGGTTAGTAATAAAACTCCGGTAGAAGAATTGTATGAACCGGTAATATTTCCAACCGGCGTAAAGCTTAGTTCATCTTCAGAAGAATCAAAATTGTTTGAGATGATAACTTTTGCACTGTCTAAAACGGTGTTGTCGGAATCGGAAACAGTGAGAGTTGAAGTCAGCGAGGCAGGCGAATCACCTTCTGTAAAATCGAGGTTTGTCATTTCAATGGAGCTGAGTTCCGGAGGCTCATTACACCATTTTTCGCAGAAATAATTATACACACTGATCATTTCTGATTCGCTAAAAGCGGTGTTCCAGGAAGCAAATTCTCCAATATAACCGCTGAAGTTATTGGTACCTGCAGGATTATTGGCAAAGGTAACAGGATCACGGGTGCTGTTTTCTTCTCCAATAATGGGAGCGCTTGCGTGATCTTCCCGGGGTTCAACATCGGTCAGTGTTTGAACAGAGCCGCCATTGATGGATGCTTTCCATGTTTGATTTGCAGCAGTTGCTGAGGTAGCATCGTGGGTGGCCACCACGATATAACTTTCATTTGGCTCAACCGGACCAAGATTGATGGAGCTGTTGTCGTTGGGGAAGAATCCAAAGAAATAACTGTAGGTGTAGGCATAAGCAATGCCATCTTTAATGCTTATTTGATAACCGTATTCATTATTCCCCTGCTCGTAAATTACTTGTAAACCGTTAGTAGAAGCTCCTGTCCTGAATATCACCCCAAAGGATTTTTCATCATAGCTGGTGCCCGTATTTACCAATGCATTTGATGGAAGATTGAGATTATCGTCGGTGCCATCCCAGAGAATTCCTCCCCGTTCTCCCAAATAGTTGCTGTTGAAAATAGGGCGGTTGCTGGCGGTTCCGTTGGTTGCGGAAAGATCAGTTCCTGATCCCACAGCGTTATCGGAGCGGTCGCCCCAGGTGGCTACCTGTGAGCCGTCACCAGGTTGATTTCCAAGGTTTAAGTCGCCGTTAATATCCTGTGCATCGAAATGAAAAACGGGATTTGAAATTTCTGTAGAAAGATCATTTATAGTGGAAATGATGGCTACATTTCTGACTACGCTATTGGTGGCATCATCACTGAAATAGCCGGTAAAAGAAATTTCCTGAACATTAAGATCGGGTGAGCTGGCGTTGGTGTTTTCATAAGTCACTGCTCGTAATGCACTTTGATAGTTGGCAAGTGTGGTGGTTCCGCTTAAGCTTAAAACTCCGGTAGAGGAATCCCAGCTACCGGTTATTCCATTTTGATTGGTGAATGCAAGCACATCTTCCGAGCTTTGAAAATTGGTATTGATTTCAACCTTTGCACTGTCTAATTCTGTAACAAATGGGTGCGATATAGTAAGGCTGGAAGTAACAAAAACCGAAGCCCCGCCACTGATAAAAATCTGCTGGCTTTGTTCAATATCGGCAAGGACGGGTACATCCGGCGTTTCGGAGATAAAGGTAGCCGGGGTATTTTGATTGTTGTACTCGGTGGCAATCCAGTCGGCAGAACGAGCTACGTTGGAAATCCGGACTTCATCAATACTTCCATTAAACGGATACTGAGTAGTACTAATGAAAAGGGGATTGTTGTTTTGGTTGAAAGCCGTGGTATTAGCATCAGAACCGGCTGCATTTTGGTTGATATAAATCGTTCGCCCTGAAGAAGATTTCGTGAAAGTTATATAGTTCCACTGATTGTTGGTGATATTACTGGTGCTGTTTAAGGCATTATTATTGGTTTGAAATCGGAGTTGCCCATTGTTGTCGTACCAGGTTCCGTAAGAATCCTGATATCCGCCTTTCGTGATTAAATCCGGGCCTCCTGCAAAACCATCGGGACGGTGCCAGGCAGAAATAGTAATATCTCCGGTGATATCGAGGGTAGCATCATCAGCAATTTGGATGTTATCATCATTGGCAGATTGAAATACCCGTGCTCGCCCGATTTTTCCGGCTATGTCGGCAGTACCGTTATCGGTTCCGTTATTTCCGTTGACTGTTGCATCGGTAATAGTCCCCGAATCCAAATGAAGCACCATTCGGTAACTGCTATCCCAGGTAGAAGCTGTGGATTGATCAGTGGTTTGGCTGGAGTTGCCATAAAAGATATAGAAACCGGTATCGGTGTTGGCATTGAGGGTGGGAAAACGAACCCAAAAGCGGATCAATCCTGTTGAAGCATTGTAATCTACGAGCTCGTGGTCAAGAACAGTTGTTGCATCGTCGGCGGTAAAAATGATGTCATACCCATTGGGACTTTCAACATCGCCTCCATTACCGGTAGATCTGAAATCAGTATCTGTGATTTCAATGAGCACAGGGAAATTGGTCAGGTTAGTGGAGCCTGAAACCTGAGATTCATTTACAACATACTTCTTCCTGAAATCATAACCCGATACCTGTCCCCAAACTACATCCGAACAAAAGCACAGTATGATCAATGAAAATAAAGCGGTATGAAACTTTTTGCTTCTTCCCAAAATTGCAATTCCTGTAACTGATTTCGCGGAATATACTTACTGGGAAACTAATCTTGGTCAGCATTAGCCATTTCTAACCCGCATAAGAAAAGTTTATAAATAGCCTATTTGATGAGCGTCATTTTATTAGTAAAAACCCCTTCGTTTGTTTTCAAACGTACGAAATAGGAACCACTGGAAAGTCCGCCAGCATCCCATTTTATGCGGTGGAATCCTGCATCAAATCGTCGGTTGGCCAGCTCAGCAACTTCACGCCCGAGAACATCATATACTTGTAATTCGATTGGACTTTCGACAGGAACAGCAAATCGAATGGTGGTAGATGGGTTGAAGGGATTTGGAAAGTTATGATAGAGTTCAAATTTCTCTGGGAGATCTCCGGCATCTGCTCCGGGATCAATAAGAAGCAGGAAACGTGGGTCTTCGTTTGATGATTTTGCTTTTCCCTTTTGGGTTTCGTTAATCAACCTGAAATTCTCTATTGTATTAGCCTGAAATATTTTTCCGGCGCTTTGATTCAGGTCGAATTCATACGATTCTGTTTCCCTGATATTGACAGATTTGTTGAGTTCGGTGTCTTCCAGTGTTAAGGTCCATTCTGAAGGTATATCTCCGAATTCAGGCCATGAAATGGTGTAATTTCCGTTCAGTGGTCTTCCTTCTTTAAATCCTCCAACATGAATAGGAACAGTTATTTCTGTTCCAAACTTTTGGGACAGATTATTGATAGAAAGCTCAGTGCCATTGTTTAGTGTAGAATAGAATTCAAGGAAAGTTGCCGAATTGAATGGCAACAGGCGATAAGCATCCCGAATATCTTTTCCGTTACTGCCTTCGGGATGAAGCGTGATGTACATCTCTTTGGTCAGCGTATCAGCCGCAAGCTTAAAACCGATGGACGCCGGGTTTTGATTGCTTTTTCCAGCGAAAGTTCCTCCCGTAGTTTTGGTATTTTGATCTACAGAAAGTGTTGGAGAGGGATTCGCTTTCACCCAAAATGCCTGGAATGGCTTAATCTTTCCATCTTCAAGAGAACCTGAAATTCCATTCCAGTCCAGATATTCTCCGGTTTGGGGATCCCAAACATAGATCACATTATCCATATTCGTTTTCGTCCAGTTACCATCATCCCAGTCGATAGTTGCTGCAAATGGATTCCCGATGAGATTCCAGCCGGTGTCGGCATCAGCGGTATAGGTAACCGGAAAGGTGAAGCTTGTTCCGTTTCCGTCATGTTCCCGTCCTTCGATATCGAGCGTCAGAGGAAGTCCGGTGTTATAGCGGGGATCGGCATCAATATCCCCGAAGAAGTACACAAAATATCCACGTCCGGCAGTTACTTTATCGTTAGCATCGTTGGGAGCTCGCCAGCGATCGTTATCGGTGGAACTAAGTGGATTGCCATCATTATCCTGTTCATCGCTTTCTGCATCGGTTTCATCATACCAAAGCACATTAGGTTGAAGGGAGTCGGCTGGAGCATTTCCAAGGGATGAATTCGGATAGCCCTGTGTGACGGTCTTGTCCAGGAAATCAGCAAAAGTGGTATCAAGTGGAGCTGAAAGCATTCGCCAACCCTGTGTGGCATTTATGCCCCGGCGCATCCGTAACGTACCATTATTATAGCTGATATTTGAGGCAATCAGACTTTTTCCGGAACTGATGATAAGCGGCCCATTTTCAAGCGTGAGGTTGCCGCCAATGATGATGTCCTCAAACGTTTGAACTCCATTTGGGTTATTAATGATTGCATTTTGCATTTCACTGAGCGTGGATACCTGCTGCGGAGATAATCCTGAAAAATCCGTTTCGCCGGGACGAATTCCAAAAATCACGGTTCCTTCACTGGCATCAATGTTTCCGAGATCGAGATTTCCACGAAGTACGATGGCGTTATCGTTCAGAATAAAATTTCCATCTCCGGTGATATTTTGTTGAACATCCAGCGTGTCGTTAATTCCGGTTGTCATCTCAAAAGTAAAACCTGAAGCGATGTCAAGCACATTCACATCAATCAGTTGATTTCCGGATACCGCAGCCACATCATTTTGAATAATGAGCTCCTGAGCCAGAAAGTTGGGCGTGGAAATATTTTGTGGGGCTGAACCGTCAAAGGTTACAGAAGTGCCCGTGGTACGGGCAAGAAAGCTGGAAATAGTGGTATTTCCTTCCACATTAATTTCGGTATTATCTCCGGATGAAAAGGAACCTGAGCCAATAAAATTACCGTCGATATCAATCCCGGTATTATCTTCAATATCCAGGATTCCATTGATCTCTACATTTCCGGAAACTGAAATCGCATTTCCACCAAATAAAGTGAGCGAAACGCCGCTTTCAATTAGCAAACTTCCAATATCAATATTCAAATCCAGAATAGGAGGATCGGGACCGCTTGGGATGATCACAAAATCGTCAGACGTTGGGACGCCTGAAGTCCAGTTTCCGGGTTTGGTCCAGTCAGTTCTGTTGGCAGGCGGACCACCAGCTCCACCAGTCCAGGTGTTGGGGACTACGATATCAACGGTGTCGCGATCAGTGATTGTGGTTGGCAAGCTCCCAAAAGTTCCGATCAACTCAATAAGCTCTACCGTGGTAGTTGGCGTTAATGTGGCTGTATAATTTGAAGGATTCGGATTCCAGGTTACTGATGAAAGTGAAGCATCTGCGTTTCCATCGGGAGAGGGATTATCATTCTGTTCGATCTGAGAGACGCTGAGTCCAACCGGTTGTTCCGTTAACACCCGGTTACCAAATTCATCCCGCAAAATAATGGTTATTAAAGAAGTAGTACTCCCTTCATTCTGAAGCACTTTGGGGTTGGCGACAACGGCTGAATTAGCTGCATCCGGGGTACCGGCGACAACCACAAATTCTTCACTCACTCCATTTATTTCAAAAAGATCATCGGCGGTTACGGTGAGCGTTACACTTGTATCGGCTTCTGTTAATGTGATGCTGTGCCCGCTCAAAAACCCACCCGAAAGAGTTGCGGATGCTCCTGAAGAGATCACGGAAGAAGAGGAGATGGTTACATTTCCATTGAAGTCCACCACCCGGTTCCCGGAAGCATCGAGCGCTTCAATATCAATATTGAAAGGAGTGCCGGCGGTTTGGGTATCGGGTTCAGAGGCTGTTTCGGGAAGGGTAATTACGAAGCTTTCGACACCTCCGGGAACGAAATCTACCGTGGCATTATCAGTGATGGAATTGGAATTCACGGTACCGGTGATGGTAGCCAGATCGTTTGCATCGCTGGAGGATGTTAGCGTTGAAGTATAGGTTCCATCATTTTGATCGGTGGCTGTTGTCGTTGTTCCTCCGCCGGACAAGGTTCCTGCATCAGTGGTCAATGCTACTGTTTCGCCTCCGCTTAGTACGTTATTTCCGAATTCATCTTTTAGCTGCACGGTGATGTCTGAAGTGCTGTTTCCATCGGCTACGATTTCTGTGGGATTTGCAGTGATTTGTGAAACGGCTACATCAAAATTAGTCGGCGTTACATTAAACTCATTACTTTGCCCGGTTCGATTTACGGCTTCGTTTTCTGCAAAAATCCGGGAGAGACCTGAAGTTGTTAAAGTAATTGAAGTATCCAATTCACCATTCACAAAGTTATCGGTAGTCAGGGCAGGTACATCACTTCCATTGACTTGAATATCAGAATTTGATGTGAGCCGAAGGGTATCGGTGAAGCTGGTGAATACATCTCCATTTCCATCCAGCGCCCGAATTCGGATGTCAAACGATTGTCCGGCTTCCTGCTCGCCAATGTCGGTTTCGCTCAGGTTTTGAATAACAAAATTGGCAAGGTCATCAGAACTAATGATTTCAAAATTAGCACTGGTTACAGGAGCATTAATTCCGGTAAAAGAAGCATCGAAACTTGCGGTCCCAATGGTAGCGTTATTTGAAAGATTGAGGTTGGCAAAAGTCACAACACCGCTGGCATCCGTATCCGCGGATAGGGTAGAACTGTTCTTCCAGTAACTTTCATTGCTGATGGAAACTGTTACAACGCTATCCACTGCATTGCCGAAATCGTCAAGTAGCTGCAATTCTACGGCAGGTTCAATAGTGCCATTCTGAGCCGTATTGGTGGGTTGCTGGACATAATTCAGGTCAACGGCTTGGTTGTGATCTACCGAGATAGAATTTGTGGTGAGGGTATTTAGTCCGCTGCTGGTAATTTCAAGAGTGATATTGTTGGCAACGTCGGCTGAGAGCCCGCTAAAAGTGATCACGCCGTTGCTGGCTGTTTGCGTCAAAGTGCCCGAGAGAGAACCATCTCCACTGCCAATGTCAATTGTAGCCTGAGTAGAACTGTTAGTAGTAACGAGGTTGCCGAATTGATCTTCCAGGTGAACAACGAGATCATTCGAAAAGGCTTCTCCGGCTGTAGCAGAGGAGGGAGGCTGCGTTTGGATGGTCATTTGATCTGCCTCTCTGGGTAATACCGTAATTTCCTGGGATGGCGTTACGGTTACATCAGCCAAAAAAGCCTGAATTTTTGCAGCACCTGTTTGTTGGGATGAAAATACTGCACTTCTCAGGTCAGTAGCGGCACTTATTCCGGCTTGGGTTACAGAACCTGTGATATCAATAAGACTCCAGTCCGATTCGTTTGATAGTGCAATATTCTCTACAAAATTTCCGCCTACGTCCCTGGCTACCGAATAAACCGTAAGTTGATTGCCTGCCAGAATATCCTGCTGTTGCACTATTTGCCCGGAACCATCGGGCTGTGTTTCTACCAGAACTTCTGCAGGACTCCCGGCCACTTTGCTCAGATCTCCATAATTGAGATCAGGTCCAGTAGTTCCTTCATTTGTAATGGTAGCTACGTCCGGTACATTGGTATCAGCTGGACGAAGTTGCAATCCCTGAATATCCAGTCGACCAGGGCCTTTACCGCGACCTTTTGTTTCACTTTCACTATCTACAGTAAAAACGGCTTCCTGCGTATTATTGAACCCACTGAAACTGACATCTAAATCGGTATTGTTTGCTCCCGAAGCTTCGATAGTAAGTGTGAGGTCACCGGCGGTCAGAGAAGTATTCCATTCATAACCACCCGGTAGAGTAAGAATGATATCCTGGCCTTGTTCCAGTTGTCCAGCTCCGGTTTCACGAATGGTAGGTCCGTCTATGGTAACATATCCACCAGTTATAGTAGAATCTATAGAAATCTCGGTAGCACCGGATGCTTTTATTACATCCTGGGCGTTAATCTGCGATATAAATCCTGCAGAAACCAGAATAAAAAGAAATGAAGATAGTATCCTTCGTAACCCTTTCATGTATTTTTTCGCTACTCCTAAAAGTGGTAATATTTTATCAGCTGAATTCCACTCTAATGTTATCCTTCCAACTACTATAATAATGAATAATTAATCGATAAGGTTCTCAAGAATCAAATTTAATTGGAAGGCAGCTTCTCAGAAAAGAATGGGGGAAAATTAGTTTATTTAACCAAAATCATCTTTTTGGTTGTCACCGCTTCGTTGGTCATCAGGCGATAGAGGTACACTCCGCTGGAGAGATTTCCGGCATACCAGGTGTATATGTGATTTCCGGCAGGGAGTTCTTCGTTAACCAGAGTAGTTACTTCACGCCCCAGCATGTCAAATATGGTGAGAACGGTGTAGCTTTGGATCGGGAGTTCAAAACTGATATTTGTGGTAGGATTGAATGGATTTGGGTAATTCTGGTGCAAGGTGTAATCCTGGGGCAAACCGATGGCATCTTCACCAGGGGAAATCAACAAAGTGAACCGTGGAGATCGGGATGTATTTTCGGAGGCTATTTTTGGTTTGCTGCCGAAACTCAAATTAGGTGCAACAAAATTCTTTGAACCTTTTTGAGTGAACCGGTACTGCTGATTGTTAGAAATACTGACTTTCGCTTTTGTTTGATTATCAATTAGCTGAATAGTCCAGCCAGCGGGGATGTTCTTCTGTTCTTCAAGATTTAAAGTAAGTTCTTTGTCTGCTGAATAGCCATTTTCAAAAGCATCAATGTAGATTGGGATTTCAATGGTTTTGCCAAAACGACGCGGTAAATTATTGATGGCAAACCGCATCCCGTTTTGGGCAATAGAGCTCATTTCCAGATAGGAGAATATTCCCGGAGGGGGAACAAGTCGATAGGCATCAAAGGTGTCTTTACCAAGATTGGCTTCCTCAGAAAACATAAAATGTGTGGAAGCTTCCAATTCACCAGAAGAAAGTTTTAGGGAAATTACCGGATGCTCTGTTTTAGAATTGGTTCGCTTGCCAGTATAGGTACCGCCAAATGTTTTAGCTTCTTTAAAGACTTCAAGCTCGGGGTTTTCTGCGTTTGCTTTCACCCAAAAGCCCTGGAAAGGAGCGATCAAGCCCTGACTAGAAAGATCTCCGGCTGAACCATTCCAGGTTTTGAAATTGCTGGTGGCCGGATCCCAAACATAAATCGTATTGTCGATGTTGGTTTTGGTCCAGTTAGAATTATCATCCCAGTCTATGCTTGCAGCAAAAGGATTACCAATCAGATTCCAACCAGAATCAGCATCGGCCGTGTAGGTAACTCCAAAATCCAGTTTGCTTCCGTCGCCTTCATTTTCCTGTCCCTGAACCGTTAACGTAAGTGGGAGTGGAAATTGATCGTTATACAGTGGGTCGGCATCAATATCTCCAAAAATATAGGTGTAGAGTCCCAATCCGGCGGGTACAGTATTGGTAGCATTTTGCGGAGCTCTCCAGCGTTGATTGTCGGTAGCGGGACCGCCATCAACATTTGTGGCATAGGTTTCATCGTAATATAAAACGTTGGGTTGAAGCGTATCGCCGGGATTTGAGCCCGTACTGTAGAAAGCCCCGGGATAGCCCTGTGTGATAGTGCTGTCAAGAAGATCTTCATAATTGCTGGAAAGAGGAGAGGAAAGCAATCGCCAACCATTGGATCCTGAAATAGTGCGCTCCAGAATTAAATCTCCATTCGAAATAGTTTTTGAATTGGCAATAAGGTTATTTCCTGACGAGATGATGAAAGATCCATTGGTCAAAGTGAGTGTGCCAGAAACTTCCAGGTTATTTGTGGCTATCACGTTATTCACGTTATCGATATCAAGGCTATTTACTTCGCTGGGCAATCCTGAGCCTGTAATTTGGGCTGATAAGGCGTTGTAGGTATAAGAACCCTGATCGCTAAAAATTCGGGTTGTGGTTTGAATATTTCCGGTGGCTCCCGATGAAGAAATACCCTCGGCAGAACCAATAATGATTTTTCCGGTTGAGACTTCAAAAGTTCCAGCGCCTCCGATAACTTTAGTTCCAAGGTTCATCACTCCGCCAGAACCAATAATTAACTTTGAAGATGAAGCTACAGAAACGGCTGTTAAATTTACTATGGTCACACCAGAAACTACGGAAACGGTATGTCCAGCTCCTACAATCACAGTAGAATTTGGGGTATTGGTTGGATTTTTGGTTGCTGCTGCTCCGGCATGGCTGACCGTTGACCACGTTGAATTTACACTCCAGTTTCCATTTTGCCGGCTATAAAAGGTGATGGGACCTTGCTTGGTAAATCTTTTAATGTGATTTACCGATAAATCACCACCGTCCACACTTTCCAGGTTATTCATGATAATGCGGTATTCTGCATTTTCCTGAATAGTGCCGATCGAAAGCGTAACCTGACGACTATCTCCACCGGTGTTAAGCGTTGCACTATTTACGGTGATGGGAGCCGAATTACTAACTCTTTCTATGACATAGTTAGCAGCATTTTCGGCAAGACTTTCCACCATCGCTTTGTTAAAGGTGATAACCACAGAAGTCAAATTGGGGGCTGTCGCAGTGACCGCAAAGGGGGCAGGGCTTTGTACGTTCTCAGCGCCATCACCATTTACCTCTCCCTGAATATCAAGCTTGTCATCATCCTGAACATTTACACTTCCGCCTTCATTAACAGTCAGGTTGCCTTCCACAATAATTACGTTTTCTGTATCACCGTCAGTTTGAAAGGTAGCTCCGGAATCAACAACCACATCGTTAAAAGTTAGATCATTGCCGTTGGTGGTGATGGTTTGGGTACTGTCTCCGCTGAAGGTAACGGTACTGGAATCTGCCTGAAAACTGCTGCCGCCGGTTACTTCAAAATCTCCGGATAGGTTCAGATTTCCGCCGCCAAGTGTCATGGAACCACCGCTGGTAACCGAAGCATTTCCGGCCACATTAATGGTACCATTATCAACAAATAAATTACCGTTGCTTGAGAAATCGGCATCGCCATTGATGTTAACGGTGGCATTCTGCACGTAAAAGAATCCCGAGCTTTGCACCTGTACATTATTGTTTATCTCCACTGTTCCTGACCCCAGATAAGCATAACCGTTGCCCTCAACATCCAAGGTTGAATTAAACACTAAATTGCCCGTATCCAGAAAAAGCTCACCGTTGCTCTTAACTTCCGCAGGTCCGTCAAATGTGGCAGTACCGTCATCGCCATTAAAATCTCCATTAATGATGGTAGTACCATCTACGGTAAGAGAAGCGGTTTCCAGATTAAATATAGAACTTTGACCGACGGTTAAATTTCCTGAAACATTGATGGTTCCGGAGCCGGCATCAAAGCGCTTGTTGGAGCTGTTGATGGTTAAATTAGCATTGAAGGTTGCCGTTCCGCTTCCAGCTGAAAAGCCTGGCTGCGTGGTGGTATTTCCTCCGTTTATGGCAAAGTTGGCATTGGTTGTAAAACTACCGCTGGTCATTTCAATGTAGCGGTTTACATTCGATCCCCAGTTTAGCGAAGTCCCCGTATGATTAACTGAGCCACCATCAATGTGAAGTGAACCGCCATCTCCATCAAATCTCATTTGATTGGTGATGGTAAGCGACCCTCCTGATTCAACAGTCAGAAAAGTAACACCAGGTCCGGGCCAGTAACTTCCGAACTGAATATTTGCAACAGTTGCGGATGTACTCAGAATTGGTTTGTTGGAAAAGTTCGTGATAACAGCTGTATAGCCGGCAGCGGGAACCCCATTGCTCCAGTTGGCTGCATTATTCCAATCACTGCTTACCGATCCGGTCCAGTTTGTAGTTTGGGCCATAGTATGGCTTCCTGAAAGCAGGAAGACCAAAAGCAAAAGTAGATTTATATAGGATTTTAATTTTTTCAATTCTGAGATTCTTTTTTGCTCTCCTAACATTTAGTCTAAAATAACCATTAGCAGCCATCTTACGGAGTTAATAATCGTTAATTAACAGACTCTAATACTACTTCTTGCCACTTCTTAAAAGTAAATTTAAACAACATCAAAAACTCATTCATACCTGAAAAATTGCTCGGGTTACAAGAAGATATCTGACTTCATATTCATAAAAATAAAAGGTAGCTTTCAACAGATTTTATAGGTAAACATTGGATTTTCCATTTACATCTTAAGTGAAATAGACAGTTTCAGACCAAAACAATAAAACTGCACATGAAAGGCATTATTTTAGCAGGCGGAACCGGTTCAAGATTGTTCCCCCTTACGAAAGTTACCAACAAACACTTACTTCCCGTGGGCGACAAACCCATGATTTATCATCCCATTGAAAAGCTGACGGAAGTGGGCATCGAGGAAATTCTGATTGTTACAGGTACCGAACATATGGGAGCAGTGGTAAACCTGCTTGGTTCGGGAAAAGATTTTGGCTGCCGGTTCACATACAAAGTTCAGGATGAAGCTGGTGGAATTGCTCAGGCGCTTGGACTTGCCGAAAACTTCGCCGGAGATGAACCAATGGTGGTAATTCTTGGGGATAACATATTCCAGATGTCACTGAAAAAAGCCATGGATAATTACGATGGAACAGGCGCTCAGATTTTGATCAAAGAAGTTCCGGATCCCAAACGATATGGTGTTGCAGAATTGGATGGCGAAAAAGTGTTATCCATTGAAGAGAAGCCTGAGAAACCCAAATCTAATTATGCGGTAACCGGTATTTATTTTTATGATTCGGATGTGTTTGAATGCATCAAAACGCTGAAACCATCAGGCCGGGGCGAGTTGGAAATCACAGACGTCAATAACTTCTACATCCAACAGGGAAAAATGGTGAGCTCTGAGATGGAAGGCTGGTGGACCGATGCCGGAACGCCTGAATCGTACCGGGTGGCAAACGAATTAGTGCGGGGATGATGTATGCGGATTTTGGTTACAGGTGGAAACGGTCAGCTTGGCAGTGAATGGGTTTATTTTTTAAATAAGCAAGCCGTTGAATTTATTGCTCTTCCTTCATCCGATTTTGATCTGACTGACCATCCGGATGCTCGCCGCGTATTGGGAAATTTGAAGCCCGATCTCATCATAAACTGTGCAGCCTATACCAAAGTGGATCAGGCTGAAGAGGAACGTGAAAAAGCTTTTGCGGTAAATGCAGATGGAGTGAAAAACCTTGCAGATTATTGTGCCGAAAAGAACATCAAACTCATTCATTATTCTACGGATTATGTGTTTCCGGGAGATTTGAAAGATCGAGAACAATTTCCCGGTGGATACCCTGAAAATCACCCCACAAATCCCATTAATGTGTATGGCGAAAGCAAACGGCAAGGAGAGTTGTACCTGGAAAATTCGGGGTGTGATTTTTTGTTAATCCGCGTCTCCTGGCTTTGCGGTCGGTTTGGAAATAACTTCGTCAAAACGATGCTTAAACTTGGGGAAGAAAGAGACGTACTTAAAGTGGTAAGCGATCAGTTTGGAAGCCCAACTTTTGCCCATAACGTGGTTGAAAATACCTGGAAGCTCATTCAGGAAAAGGAATCCGGAATATTTCATCTTAGTTCAACGGGAGAGACCTCCTGGTACGAATTTGCAAAGGAAATCTTTAGTCAGCAGGGAATTGAGGTAGGGGTAAAAGCCGTGGATAGTTCGGAATTTCCTACGAAAGCAAAGCGTCCGGCTTTTTCCCTGTTAAGTACTCAGAAAATTGCTAACATTCCCGGCGTTTTGCTAATAAACTGGAAAGAAGGACTCAAAACTATGTTGGCTGACATACAAAAATGAATATTTCAGACACACGAATACCGGCGGTTAAGCTTATAGAACCCAGAGTTTTTGAAGACGACCGCGGCTATTTTTATGAAGCTTTTCGAGAATCGGTTTTTGAGGAAGCCGGAATGGATGTGCATTTTTTGCAGGATAATGTCTCAAAATCCTACCAAAACACCATTCGTGGCTTGCATTACCAAATCCAAAATCCGCAAGCAAAATTGGTACAGTGCTTAAAAGGCACCATCCTTGATGTAGCCGTAGATCTTCGCAAAAATTCTCCCTCATTTGGAAATTATGTGGCTTTTAAACTTTCCGATGACACCAAGCGGATGTTATTTATTCCCGAAGGATTTGCCCACGGATTTTCGGTGCTTTCGGATGAAGCCATCATTTCCTACAAATGCTCCGATTATTACAATCCCGATGGAGAACGAGGGGTGAGATGGGACGATCCCGACATCAGAATTAACTGGGATGTTGAACGTCCGATACTATCTGAAAAAGACCGAAAATTACCATTACTGTCATCCATAACCGAAGAAGATTTATTCTAACATGCGAATTATTGTAACAGGCGGAGCCGGATTTATTGGCTCAAATCTCATCTTAAGACTTCACGAAAAACACCCCGATTGGGAAATTTTTAATATCGATAAGCTGACGTATGCTTCGGATCAATCATACCTGAAATCTCTCAAAGATTCCGGCCGCTATTATTTCAAAAAAGTGGATTTAGTGAACCGTGATGAAGTCCATGATGTAGTGCAAACATTCAAACCCGAAGGAGTAATTCACCTTGCGGCAGAATCGCACGTGGATAATTCTATTCAGGGACCGGAGCCGTTTATTCAGTCCAACATTGTAGGAACATTCAATCTTCTGGAAGAATGTCGCCTGCTGTGGAAAGACGATGAAGAAGCCTGGAAAAACAATCGCTTTCTGCACGTTTCAACAGATGAGGTATATGGCGAACTTGAAGAAGAAGGGGGCTTTTTTAGTGAAGAAACTCCTTACGCTCCGAATTCACCATATTCTGCCTCAAAAGCCAGCAGTGATTTTATCGTGCGTTCCTACTTTCAAACCTATGGAATGAATGTCGTGACTACGAATTGTTCGAATAATTACGGACCCCATCAGCATGATGAAAAATTGATTCCGGTAGTGATTCGAAATGCCATTAACCACAATGAGATACCGGTGTATGGGAAAGGCGAAAATGTTCGGGATTGGCTGTTCGTCCATAATCATTGCGATGCGCTGGAAGTTGCGTTTCAAAAAGGAAAATCCGGCGAAACCTACGTGATTGGTGGAAACAACGAATGGAAAAATATCGATCTGGTTCGCAAAATCTGTGATATACTGAATGAAGAAGTAGGAGAGGGACCGGATGGAGATTACAAAAATCTCATTACTTTTGTGACCGACCGACTGGGACACGATTTTCGTTATGCCATTGATGCTTCAAAAATAAAAAATGAATTGGGATGGGAAGCCTCCCAGGATTTTGACGGAATGCTGCGCCAAACAATTTTGTGGTACGTGGACAAGTATCATTCAAAATAATGAATGTTGAATTTTAAATGATTCTTTAACTCAACATTCATCATTTCAGACAATCTCGTTCCACATGCTCTGTGTTGGAACGCGCATCAGTAAATTTTTAAATCTAAAGCGAATACAATGAGCGATAGACAATATTGGTTAATGAAATCGGAACCGGATGATTACAGCATAGACGACCTGGAGAAAGACGGGGAAACTCCCTGGACGGGCGTCAGAAATTATGGGGCACGTAATTTTATGCGGGATGATATGAATCCCGGCGATGGCGTGCTGTTCTATCATTCCAATATCTCTACACCGGTTATTGTTGGGACGATGGAAGTTTCAAGCGAAGCTTACCCTGATCCGCTTCAGTTCAATCCGGATTCAAAGTATTTTGATGAAAAAAGTACCGAAAGCGACCCTCGCTGGCAGTTAGTGGATGTGAAATTCGTTCAGAAATTCGACAACCCTGTCACCAGAGATGCCATGAAAGAAGAAGCTGCTCTTGACGATATGGAACTCTTTCGCCTTGGGAGATACTCCATCACTCCGGTTCGGGAAAGTGAATGGAAAAAAATTCATGAAATGGCCGGAGCCGAAGTTAAATAATCATTTTTTTGTGGATTTATGGATGCAAGCTGAACCGCTTGTGTCCTTTTTATTTTTATGCAGGTAACAAACACCATGATCCGTAAATCAATCTATTCCATATGCGGAATGCTGGTAGTTTTATATCTGGGTGTTTGCATCTACTTTTACACCATACAAGAATCCATCATCTTCAATCCTCGGTATTTGTCAGAAGACGCCCGCTACGAGTATTCTTTTGATTTCAAAGAACGTTGGTTTGAACCGGCTCCCGAAGTTCGAATTCATGCCATTCATGCTTTTACGGAATCCGATTCTGTTAAAGGCCTGGTGATGTACCTGCATGGAAACCGAGGCTCAAACCGAACCAATTCCGATAAGTATACGCTGTTTCTGAACAACGGCTATGATATGATCTACCCGGATTATCGTATCTATGGTAAAAGTCGGGGAGAGCTGGAAAATGAAGAAGATTTAGTGGGGGATATTAAATTTGTGTTCCGGCAAATGGCCGAGGAATATGGGGAAAAGAACATAGTAATTGTTGGGTATTCGCTGGGGTCAGGAATAGCCGCCCAGGTGGCCAAAGATTTTGATCCCAAGAAGCTGATTCTTTGGACTCCATTTTATAGCCTGGTTGATGTAAAGGACAGTCAGTTTCCCTTTCTGCCCGATGCTCTCATGAATTATACGCTCCGAACCAATGAAGCCTTGCCACAACTCGAAGAACCGGTTCATATATTTTATGCCGGTGCGGATGAAGTACTACCGGTGGAGCGTTCTCTTAAATTAACGGAATACCTGAAAGCAGGAGATTCTTACGAAGTAATTGAAGGACAGAGACACGGGTGGATCTATCGGCACCCTGAACTTCAGAAGGGTTTACAGAAAATTCTGAGGTAGTTAACTGTAAAAGACATAGAGTTTTCGCAAAGTACGTTATTTTATTCTTCACGTAAATGGCGCATTCTTCGTGATCTCTGCGGTTATAACTATTTCTTTTCTAAAGTGACAATAAATGTCACCGGTGACTTTTATATTTGAGCCGTAATTCAAGCCAAATCAAAGAATCGTATTTTATGGATATTGTTTTAGTCAGTGCCGGACTCATCATCGGGGGCATAGCCGGGTATTTGATCGCTCATTTTAAATCCAAGTCTGAAAGCTCTCGTTTGGAAGAGCGGAATCACAATTTGGATGAGCAGCTTACCGAAACCGAGCAGAAATGGGAGAGGGAAGTTCAGGAATATGAAACCAAGCTAAGTAATCTTCATCAAGAAAAAGAAGCCGAGCTTAGCGAGGAACGAAAGCGAGCTAACGAATTAGACAAACAGCTTGCCGAGCGAAATGCGGAATACCGAAACCTGCAGGAACGGCTCAACGAACAGAAAAAAGAGCTTGCTGAAATGCAGGAGCAGCTCACCACGCAGTTCGAGAACCTGGCAAATAAAATACTGGAAGAGAAATCCGAGAAATTCACCAAGCAGAATAAAGAACAAATGGATCAGTTGCTGAATCCGCTGGGCGAGAAATTGGAGGCGTTCAAGAAGAAGGTGGAGGAGACGCATAAAGATGAAGTGGAAGCCCGCGGTTCCCTCAAACAAGAATTGAAGCATTTGATGGAGCTGAATCAGAAAATGAGCGAGGATGCCAAGAACCTCACCAAAGCATTGAAGGGAGATTCCAAATCTCAGGGGAATTGGGGCGAAGTGATCCTTGAGCGGATTCTGGAAAAATCGGGTCTTACCAAAGGGCGAGAATATCAAACCCAATACTCGGTAACCACGGAAGAAGGAAAACGCCTTCAGCCCGATGTTGTGGTACACCTGCCTGATGAAAAATTCCTGATCATTGATTCTAAAGTGTCACTAACGGCTTACGAAAAATTTAGTTCAGCGGATGATGAGGTAGATCAGGAACGGTTTTTGAAGGAGCACGTTAATTCCATCCGGACGCATGTAAAAGGACTTAGTGCAAAAGATTACCAGCAAATTCATGGAGAAAAAAGCCCGGATTTTGTACTGCTTTTCATCCCGATTGAACCGGCTTTTGGAACCGCGCTTCAGTACGATTCCAATCTCTACTACGAAGCTTTCGATCAAAATATCGTAATTGTGAGTCCTTCAACTTTGCTTGCTACATTGGCGACCATCGACAGTGTTTGGAAGCAGGAATATCAGAATAAAAATGCCATGGAAATTGCCAAACGCGGCGGTGCGTTATACGACAAGTTTGTGCTTTTTGTGGAAAGCATGAATGACATCGGTCAGCGAATTCGCCAAACGCAGGATAGTTACGACGAAGCCATGAATCGACTTTCAATCGGTTCAGGTAACTTGGTTCGTCAGGCCGAAATGATTCGGAAACTGGGAGCTAAAGCTTCCAAACAGCTTCCCGAGGGATTGGTGGAAACGGATGAATTGGATCAGATTGAGGAATAGCTGCTAATCCTCCGGCGGCATCGTGCCAAATACCCGATCCCAAAGTGTGGTAGAGATCCCAAATGCTTTTTCGGGATATTTATAATGATGCAAGGCGTGATGTTTGTAGTTTGATTTCAAATACGAAGGCACCGGGGTTACATGGGTTTTGTAGTGAATGCGGGTATATAACAAATACCCGGTGATGAAACCCGGTAGAAATAAATACACGTAATTTCCCATCAATAGGAAATACACCAGGAATAATAAGCCAAGGATCATAAGTCCCGGAACCGGAGGCATAATGATGCGTTCGGTATCTCTTGGAAACTCATGATGAATTCCATGCAGGGTGTAAGCCAACTTTTGGGCAAATGCTGACTCCGGGAAATACTCATCAATATGGAACAAATAACGGTGAGCGAAGTATTCAAAGAGGGTCCAAAAGAAAAGAGCACCGGCAAAGATGGCAGCTCCAACCCAAAATTGGTCAACTCCGGAACGTTGTACTCCAATGGCCAGCAGTACTAGCCCAAGTAATGAATACGTAATGGCGGATATATAGGGCGGCGATTTGGTCAAAGGTTCTAAAAATGAATTTTCAAAAAGGATACCCTGACCGTTGTTTTTGATCTCTCTGTCCATGCTAATTGTGGTTAATTCCCGTTGAATTTTAAAATCCCTCTGTGATCCGAAGGTTCCATAAAATTAATAAAAGAGCAAACTTATATGACTTATGATGGAAGATGTGCTGAAGAAGAAAAGAAGAACGAAGTCAACCGGAAGTAAGAAATATTTGAAAATTATTGGCGGGGTATTCCTTGGCTGGTCATTTTGGTTGTTGATGATAGTCCTATTGCTAAGATGGATAAACCCACCTTTTACAGCTTTTACGCTTCAGGAAGATTGGGAAGAAATAGGCAAGGAACGGTATAATTTGCGCCAAACCTGGGTTCCTTACAAAGAGATCCCGGATCATTTGAAACTGGCAGTAGTAGCGTCTGAAGACCAGCGATTTTATGAGCATTGGGGACTTGATCTTTCTGCGATTGACAAGGCACTTGAGGAGAAAGAGCGAAAAGGCCGGATACGTGGCGCAAGTACGATTACCCAGCAAGTAGCAAAGAATTTATTTTTATCGCCTGCACGCAGTTATTTTCGGAAGGGAATAGAGGCAGGAATTGCGGTATTGATTGAAGTTATGTGGACCAAACAACGAATTTTGGAAGTGTATTTGAATACAGCGGAATTTGGCCCGGGTATGTTTGGAGTAAATGCTGCTTCGAATTTTTATTACGGAAAATCAGCTTCCCGGCTTACTCCAAAAGAAGCAGCAAGAATGGCTACAGTTCTGCCAAATCCAAAAATCATTGAACCGGTTCCGGCTTCAGAATATGTACAAGAACGAAGCCATTGGATCCTAAAAAACATGGAACAATTAAGTGGCTTGGCATTTTTACCCAAACCTTTGCCTGAAAATGAGCCGGATTCACTTCTTTATTCTGCAGATTCTTTAATGATCCCAATTCTTAACGATTCTATTCCTATTATAAACATCGCTGATTCTACTGCGCTTAAAAAGATAGAAAGTATCCATCCTTTTTAGCACTCTGATCTGTAAACATTCTTTTATCCTCTCATATGCAGGTATCAGGAAAACCCCCACAGTTAAGCAGGGTAGTTCTCTATGCAATGTTCCTTAATGATTAAGTATGCTTAAAGGCATTAAAGAACCAAAAACAGTTTTGGGTTTACATTAAGCTTGAAAATATAAACGAGGGAAACAGGGATGATGGAATTTTCAAAGCACAAACTTGAAAAGTGGGAAAGTTACGGGTTGAGCAATGATTTAATCACAGTGTACAAAAGCTTTTTGAATCAGGAATCGAATAAGCGCTATTATACCGAATATTTTAAGAGTCTTGAAAGTCTGGTCAAATATCAAAATCAGTGGGATGAACTTGCAGAAAGTGTAGGTAATCCATTATTGCTTAGCAGTTGGTTTACAGCCGGGGCGAAGGCATTTGAGATGAATAGCCAATTGATGTTCTTAACTATTATGGGAAATAATTTATCTGCCGTAGCACCGATGGCGCTAAAAGGCAAAGTAATTCCTCATCTGGAAATACTAGGGAGTTCGATCTTGAGAGAACCCACCGGGTTTTTATATGACAGTAAAAGTGCTCTCGATTTACTCATTAAAGCCCTGTTGGATACAAAAATGCCAGTCTACATACGGGGATTATACAACAAAGCTCCGGAAGCTATACTGCTTGAGGAGAAATTAAAAGTGCAATTGTCTGTAGAATATTCTAAAGAGTATGCACAAATTCCGTATGTAGCTATTCAAGAAAATTGGGATTCGTTTGAGCAAAGATTATCACCCAGAAGAAGATCCAGTTTCAGGCGGTTACAGAAGAAGGTAGAGAAAACTGGCGAAGTGCAATTCGATTTTGTAAAACCCACAGAGAAAAATTTTGCCAGATATCTTGATGAAGTACTAAAAGTTGAGTCGGCTAACTGGAAAGGAAGGATAGGTACAGCTATTGCTACACATCCCACGCTGAAGATATTTTTTAGTGAATATGGACGGAAAATGGCTAAAAAAGGACTGCTTAGGTTAAACTTCATGCGGATAGATGGAAAAGCCATTGCCGTTCATTTTGGAGTTGAATACGACAATCGTTTGTGGCTCTTGAAGATCGGGTATGATGAGGAATGGTCATCATACTCTCCGGGTATCTTGTTAATGCATCATGTGGTTCGGCATTGTTTTGAATGTGGACTGGAAGGTGTGGAATTTTTAGGAAATGATGACGACTGGCTACATATATGGGCAACGGGAGTGCATGAATTGGTTTCGTACAGCATCTATCCAAAATCAATAGAAGGAAAACTTGTAAAGCTGCAAGATAAGTTGGCTGTGTATTATCACGATACGTTAAACCATGGCATGTATAAATGGAAAGGGGTTAAAAAGCACCATGTTAGAAAAGTTGAGACATAGAGTGGTATCAAGAATTGCCTCAAGGCATGTAGCCGGCAATAAACTACAAGATGCTTTAAAGATCTGTGCATGGGCAAACTCGAGAGGCTACAATTATATTCTTTCAGCTTGGCAAAATGGAGAGCTTACAGAACTTTCTGAGGAAGACAAAAACAAGAATATGGAGAGCTTTATTTCGGCACTGACCTCTGTGAAAAAAAATAGCGGCAATGCCTACCTTTCCATAAAGCTGGATGCTCTTGGCTACGATTATGCCTTGTTTTATGAACTTTTAGAAATGGCTAAGGCTGCAAGGGTACGCCTTCACATCGATTCGCTGGCTCCCGATTCCTGCGATACAAATTTTAGGTTTTTGGAAGATACTTCCGACTACCATGATTTTCTTGGTTGTACTCTGCCTTCGCGCTGGAAAAGGAGCCTCGATGATGCGGACAAAGCAATAGATTTAGGACTATCGGTTCGTCTGGTGAAAGGGCAGTGGGAAGATCCTTTCAACAAGATCGACAGCAGGGATAACTATTTGGCGCTGGCAGAAAAATTAGCAGGCAAGGTGCCTTACATTGGCATTGCTACTCATGATAAGAAATTAGCCGAGCAAACAATTCAGTTATTAAAGGGTAAACAAGATCACTTTGAGTTAGAACAGTTCTTTAGCCTCCCTTTGAATGGTATATCGTTGGCAAAAAAATATTCAGTTCCTTATCGGCTTTATATATCGTATGGGCACCCTGCCATTCCATACAACTATCGGTTTGCTATGACTCGTCCGGCTCTCGGAGTCTGGATGGTATCCGATTTTGCCTTTCATTTCAAAAAACCCTGGGCCGGCAACGGACTGGCACACTAATCATTTGTTCCGATCGCTAATATTCAAACATATTCCAGGGTTGGCCGGTGGGTTTTGGTGCTTTGAAGATCATGAGTTCTTTGGTGGTGGGATGCTCCAGCTCTAACTTCACCGCTCGCAATGCTATATCTTTTCCCTGGGCTTCCTGTGGATTTCCATACTTGTGATCGCCCCACAACGGATGCCCTTCTTTTGCAAACTGCACCCGAATTTGGTGCGGACGACCGGTTATCAGATCAACTTCAATCACGCTAAAGTTGGTGTTCGTTTTTATGGTGATAAACTTCAAGCGTGATTCCTTGGCTTTACCTTTTGGGGATTTATAGGCTTTCACAATGTTGGACTGGTTGTCTTTTTCCAAAAAATGAACCAATTCTCCGAAAACGGGAGCTTGTCCTTGTACAAGGGCCCAATATGTTTTGTTGATGGTTCGCTTACGAATCTGGTAGGAGAGACGGGAAGCCGCTTTGGATGTTTTCGCAAGCACCATCACTCCACTCACCGGTCGATCAAGCCGATGTACCAGTCCCAGATACACATTTCCCGGTTTGTTGTATTTTTTCTTGATGTAAGCCTTGCACAAATTAAGCACATCGGGATCTCCTGTGTGATCTTCCTGGGAGAGAAGTCCGGCTGGTTTATCGATCACCAACAGGTGATTGTCTTCAAAAATAATGGGGATGTTGGGAGAAGTCTGTGTTGTTTCCATATCTCAAAATTAGGCATTATAAAAACCAAGTGTGGGGAGATTTGCCACGAAACCGCCAAAACAGAACAATAAACAGAATGGCATGCAAACGAACGGAACGCGGATGCCGCTGATCTTTCGGGTTAACCCGGATTTTTTTCTAACTCATTTAATCAGCGTCATCCGCGTTCCATATAATTGTAGCCAAAGAAAAACTATTCATCTCATACATCCATCATCAAAAATCTTTTATCTTTGAGCCATGAGTAACGAAGGACAAGTCAATCTCTCCGAAAAAGTCGCCAATTTGCCTACATCTCCGGGCGTATATATCTACAAAGACACTAACGATTCGGTGTTATATGTAGGAAAGGCTAAAAAGCTCCGCAACAGGGTGCGCTCGTATTTTCAGGAATCGCGCCCAGCAGATGGACGTATTAAAACCATGGTCTCTAAGATCGACGATATTGAGGTTTTTGTAACCGACTCCGAAGCCGAAGCGCTCATTCTGGAGAATAATCTCATCAAGCAGTATCAGCCACGGTATAATATTATGTATCGGGATGATAAGTCGTACCCGTATATCTGCATCACCGATGAAACCAAACCGCGCGTATATCCAACCCGAACCGTGGTGAAAGATGGCAGTAAATATTTTGGTCCTTATGATAATGTAGGCGCTATGAAGCGCATGCTGGAAACCATCCGAAAAGCATTTGGGCTTTGCACGTGTGCTGTCTCTCAAAAGAATATCGACAAGACGAAGAGCGTCCCAAACTGGCATTCCTGCTTTGATGATTACCTGGAAAATTGCTCTGGGGATTGGGATGAGGAAGTGTATCAAGCCACCATCAAAAAAGTAGAGCGGATGCTGAATGGGCAAACCGATCAGCTGATTCGCGAACTGAAAGACGAAATGCAGATCGCCTCCGATGCATTGGCTTTTGAAGAAGCCGCACAAATCCGCGACAGCCTTGAAGCTGTGGAGCATTACAGCCAGAAGATGAAGATGGTGGTTTCGAAGAAAGTGGATCGCGATGTGTTTGCCATACGTAAAGACGAGGAGATCGGCGAAGCCTGTGGCGTGTTATTCAAAGTGCGGGAAGGGAAGATGATCGGGAAGTTTCACCGGTTCCTGAAAAATATAAACGGACTGGGAATGGGAGAGATGCTGCAATCTTTCGTGGAAGATTATTATACCGGTCAGTATATGGCAGCCATTCCAGATGAAGTATATTTGAGTCATAAGCTACCTGAGACTGAACCCTTGGAGCAATATTTGGAGCAGGAACGCGGGAAGATCGTGCCGGTTAAAGTGCCCAAGATCGGTGAGAAAAAGCAGCTCATTAAAATGGCTCAAGCCAATGCGAAATTGCACCTAAATGAAAGGGCACTTGAAAAAGCTAAAGCCGAACGCGACCGAATTCCCCATGCTGTGAAAGAATTGAAAGAGCACCTGAAGTTAAATCGACTTCCCCGAAGAATAGAATGTTTTGATAACTCTAACTTGCAAGGGTCTGATCCGGTAGCTTCCATGGTTTGTTTTGTGGATGCCAAGCCTCGTAAAAGTGAGTATAAGCGGTTCAACATAAAAACCGTAGAAGGACCAGACGACTTTGCTTCTATGAAGGAAATCCTTACGCGCCGTTATTCCCGAGTGATGAAAGAAGGGTCTCAAATTCCCGATCTCATCATTGTGGATGGAGGAAAAGGTCAGCTCAGTTCAGCGGTTCAAGCCTTAAAGGAAATTGACTTTTATGGAGAATGCGAGATCATAGGATTGGCGAAAAGACTGGAGGAAGTATTTTTGCCCGGTATGAAAGACCCGATCATGATTCCGAAGAAATCTTCTGCGTTGAAATTATTGCAACAAGCCAGGGATGAAGCACATCGATTCGCTATCACTTTTCATCGCCAAAAAAGAGCTAAACGAACGGTTAAAACAGAGTTGTTGGATATAGATGGAGTAGGAGAAAAAACAGCTCAAAAATTACTTATGGAATTCGGCTCCGTGAAAAAAATCAAACAAGCACACAAGAAAGAACTGCAGGAAGCCGTTGGAAAATCGGTTGGTGAAAAAGTGTACAACTATTTTGATAAATAAATCGTCATTAACAAAATTTAGACCTGTTTATTTCGATGTTAGCACCAGTCACATTAACATGTGATTTTAAAAAATGGCGGTCGATATTATTGTATAGGAGACCGTTTAACATTGACGGTTTGAAACGCTCATTTAAATCTGGTTGTTTTGGAACATAGAGTGATTAGTCCGATTCAAGCTTTTATGAGCTTAATCCCAAATTTAGGGTGACTATTATGAAATTGATCAAAAGACACGTTGAAAAGCCAAGTTACAAAGACTTAAAAGACAGAGAGCTTGTTAAATTATTTCGAAAAAATAATGACGAATCCGCGTTTAATGAACTCATGAATCGTCATCAACAAAAGATCTATTCTTATATTTACAGCATGGTGATGAACCCTGAAATAGCTAACGATCTGTTTCAGACTACGTTCACCAAAGTAATTACCAAAATGGATGATACGTATAACGAACAAGGTAAATGGATTGCCTGGGTGATGCGTATCGCTCATAATGCTACTATTGATTATCTAAGAAAACAAAAGCGCTATATCGACGTTAGTGGATGGAGTGATGAGGATTCTTCAACCGATTATTTTGATCGGATGGAAGATGAAAGTAATGTAGATGCAGACGAACAGTTGGTGGAAACAGAAACACGCTCAAGTTTGATGAATCACATTGCTAAACTTCCAGAAGAACAGCGCACGGTTGTTTTGTTAAGGCATTATTATGAAATGCCCTTTAAAGAAATTGCAGAACTTACTGATGTGTCGATTAACACGGCATTAGGTCGAATGCGTTATGCACTCATAAATCTGAGAAAGTATTTTGAGGAAGAAAAAGAAGAAGAGCTAAAACATGCACAAGGATGAAAACAACGCTATCCGTTATCTGATGAAGGAAATGGATCCTTCTGAAGAAATGGAATTCGAAAAACGTATGCGTGAGGATGAAAATTTACTGATTGAAGTGGAGAGTTTGAGAGCTACCAAACGAAAGCTCTCAAATCTTCCTTTAAAAAATCCTCCTAAACATATAACTCAAAACATCGCGAATGATTTAAATAAGCTACAGTCTAAGAAAATAATAACTTCATTTGATGTTACTTCTTATCTAAAACTCGGGGCAGCTGCTATTGTTCTTTTAACAGGGCTTTCCGGTGCTCTCTATTATTATTCTCTTTCCCCACAACAGAAAGTGCAACCTACTGTACAGTCAGCCGGGCAAATAGAACCTTGGGTTGACCGTAACGAAGTACTTCGGTTTCAAATTGGTTCACAAACCGCTGAAGGTGAAGATATCAAACAAGATTTCAGTCAAAGCTATGAGAAGCTTCAATTAGTTAATGATCCCGCAATTAGTGGGTCTTCAGGTGGCATATTGTTGACCGGATCACCTAAGTAACTATTTATAAATATTGCGGATACTGTTTTATTGTGGATAACTTTACCTTTTAATGTGAATAAGTATTTTTGTATAGCAGTACACCTCGCTTTATATTAGAATTTGTTACAAAATAAATGGAAAGCATAAAGCAGGTTCATTAATGGGAAAAGTAATCTCAATCGCCAACCAAAAAGGTGGAGTCGGAAAAACAACAACAGCTATAAATTTAGCTGCAAGTCTTGCTGCTGTTGAGCATCCTACCTTGGTTATTGATATTGATCCTCAGAGCAATACGACAAGTGGTTTAGGCATTGATACGAAAACAGTTACCAACTCGGTGTACGAAATCATGATAGGAAGCACCGATATTAATGACACCATTAGACAAACGGAATTGGATTTCCTTGATTTAGTCCCTTCTCATATTAATTTGGTTGGTGCAGAAATTGAGATGATCGATCGTGAAGAAAGGGAACGGATTTTAAAGAAAGCTATCGAAAGCGTTCGTGATAAATACGATTTTGTAATCATTGATTGTCCACCATCCTTAGGTTTGCTGACTATTAATGCTTTAACTGCCTCAAACTCTATCGTAATTCCGGTACAGTGTGAATATTTTGCATTGGAAGGACTTGGGCAGCTTTTGAATACCATTAAAATCGTGAGGCAGCATTTAAATCCGAACCTAGATATTGAAGGAGTGTTACTTACTATGTACGATACCCGTACAAGGCTTTCTAACCAGGTTGCCGAAGAAGTAAAACGTTATTTTGATGATCGGGTGTTTAAAGCGGTCATAGCACGTAATATTCGTCTTGCGGAAGCTCCAAGCTTCGGTAAGCCGGCGCTTTTATACGATTCTACCAGTGTAGGTGCAAAAAATTACCTGGCATTAGCACGTGAGATCATCAAGAAAAATAAGAAGTTATTTAAGGACAGCCCGGTTCTTAGCGATTAAGAAAGATTTTAAATTATGGCTACCAAAAAAGTTTTAGGACGAGGCTTAGGAGCTTTTTTCCCTGAGTATCAAGAAGAAGGAGAATCATCAGGAAAAGATGAAAAGAGGCAGGGAGTAGAGAAAACTGTTGTTCAACCGGAAGAACATGTTAATATAGTACTTGATGTTCCTGTAGAGCATATTCGGAAGAATCCGCATCAGCCCCGAAAGGAATTTAATGAGGAAAAATTGGACGAGTTGGGTGCTTCCATCAAAAAGCATGGACTCATTCAGCCTATCACCGTCCGGTATATTGGTGAGAAGCGCTTTGAGCTTATAAGTGGTGAACGGCGTTTGCGAGCAGCTAAATTGGCAGGGCTGAAAGAAATTCCGGCCTACATCCGCGAAGCCGATGATGAGCAAAGTATGGCCTTTGCGTTGATTGAAAATATCCAACGAGAGCAATTGAATCCATTGGAAGTAGCTCTTGGCTATAAACGCCTTTTGGAAGAATTTGAATACACTCAGGCTGAAGTTGCTGAACGGGTAGGAAAGAACCGAACCACCGTAACCAATATGTTGCGGTTGCTTAATTTGCCTGATTTTATACAATCTGCATTGAAAGCCAATAAGATTTCAATGGGCCATGCACGGGCTCTGATCACGATAGAGGATGAAAAGGTTCAGAAAAAAATTCTCGATAAAGTGATCGAAGATGGGCTTTCAGTTCGGCAAATTGAAGATGCTGTTAGAGATGTTTCGACCCCTTCAAGGTCAAAGAGTAAGACCTCAAAACCTGAACCATCGAATCCGTTTTATGAAGAAATTTCCTCAAGATTGCGTAAAACGTTTAGTACCAAGGTTAATGTAAAACCGAAAAAGAAAGGTGGAGAGATCCGCATAGAATATTATTCTGATGATGACCTGGAACGCATTCTCAACATATTTGACTCGATGGATTAGTCTCGTTTGTCTGATCTTGTTGATAAGTTCAAGCCGGGGAGTTTCACAGAACCTGAGTTTTGGTTCATCATTGACTTCTTCTGCAGACTTTAAATATTCTATTAGGAATGACAGTACGGATGGGCAAACTCAGAAATACCCGAACCCCAAAAAAGTACTGCGCCGTTCTCTCATTTTGCCCGGGTGGGGACAAGTGACCAACAAACAAGCTTGGAAAGTACCGATTGTGTATGGTTTATTGGGGGGGTTGGTATATTACAGTATGTATAATCATGATTTGTACACAGATTATAGGGCCGCTTTTTATAATCTTAACCCGAATACCCCGGATGACAATCGCTTTGGGCCTACACCGGATTATATAAGTGAAAATGCAAACTTGAATTCATTAAGAGATAGCAGAAATTTCTATAGAAATCGAAGAGATCTCACATTTGTGATGGTTGGACTGGCTTATGCACTCAATGTAGTTGATGCCTATGTATATGCACATCTCCGGCCCTTTGATGTATCGGATGATTTGTCTTTAAAAGCAAGGGTCACTCCGGGAACATTGATGGCTGTTAATAATCAGCCGGTACCGGCTATTTCAATATCAATAAAATTTTAAGGCAGAAAAGTAAGAATGGATCAGGAAACAACACGAGAGTTTCAGAAGAAACCTAAGATGGACGGTTTTGACCGTGATATCTGGAGCATCTTTAAAGTAATGGGAGAATTTGTAGAGGGATATGATAAATTGTTCCAGATAGGTCCCTGTATATCAATATTTGGTTCTGCCCGCACCAAGCCGGATGAACCCTATTATAAGCTGGCAGTTGAAACAGCTGATAAGATCACTCAAAAGGGATTTGGGATCATCACAGGAGGTGGTCCGGGAATAATGGAGGCAGGAAATCGTGGTGCTGAGCAAGCAGGGGGGAAATCAGTGGGATTGGGTATCAGTTTGCCATTTGAACAAGGTACAAATCAATATGTGAACCCTGATTTTACCATTAACTTCAATTACTTCTTCGTTCGGAAAGTGATGTTTGTAAAATATGCGCAGGGCTTTGTGGTCTTTCCGGGCGGTTTTGGTACCTTGGATGAACTGTTTGAAAGTTTGACTCTTATCCAAACCCGAAAGATCGATCGTATTCCTATCATTTTATTTGGGAGCGAATACTGGGAAGGATTAGTAGACTGGATGGAAAGAACTATGAAGCAAAATGGAACGATATCAGAACAAGATACAGACTTATTTCATATTACAGATTCTACAGATGAGACTGTTGATATTATTTGTGATTTCTACAGTAAAAAGGAACCTATGCCCAATTTTTATTTTTAAAAACAGGAACATCTGCTACCGGGTATAGGTTAAAGCAAATAATAAAACCGACAAAAATTCAGTTATAATTTTAAATTCAGCCTCAGAATTTATTAAATTCGATGCTGCAACAAATCAAAAAACAAAATAGATATGAAGGTTTTAAAACAAATTTCACTGGCTTTGTTTGCCACTTTACTGGCGATCCCTGCTCTTGCACAAACTCAAGCCGAAGCAATTACTGCATTTAATAAAGGTTACGAAGAAGCAAATGCAGGAAATTATGATGCAGCAATCGAAGCTTACAGAGAAGCCCTTACCATAGCTAATCAGTTAGGTCCTGACGGAGAAGACGTTAAACAAAAAGCCGAAAACCAAATTCCGGTGGTTTACTTCAAGAAAGCGGCTACTGTCTATCAAAATTTTCAGCGTTCCAGATCTGTAGAAGACCTCAACGCAACTATTGCGGCATTTGAAGAAACAGTAAAGGTTGGAGAAGAATTTAATGACCAACGAGTAGTACCTCGAGCCAAAGGAAATATTCCACGACTTTACTATTCCAAATCTGTACTTCTTTATGGTGATGGAGATT
Source organism: Gracilimonas tropica DSM 19535 (assembly GCF_000375425.1). Lineage (GTDB taxonomy): Bacteria > Bacteroidota > Rhodothermia > Balneolales > Balneolaceae > Gracilimonas > Gracilimonas tropica. Next base: position 619,928 of record NZ_AQXG01000001.1, read on the forward strand.
ATGCCGGAGCCACAGAAGCTGTGGATGAAGCCATCAACAGAAACCCTAATTATGCAACTGCTTATTATCACAAAGCAAAGATTGTGAAGAAGCAAGGGGACACCGATGGTGACGGAATCATGGATGACAAAATCGATGAAGCAATGCAATGGTACGACCGTGCCATTCAGGTTGCCGAGACACAAGGAGATGACGAAGTTGCTGACATGGCTCGCGAAGCTGCGCACGATGAATTGCTTGCTGTAGGAACAAGAGCATCTGAAGCCGGAGATACTGAATATGCGATCGAGATATTGACACAAGCTCTTGATTACAATAATGAATCTGCAAATGTGTACTACCGATTATCAGAAGCTCATAATAAAGCGAGTAACCCCAATAAAGCGGTAGAAAATGCCAACAAAGCATTGACTTTTGAAACCGGCGGTAGAACCGATAAAGCTAAAATTTATTATGAACTTGGTTTTGCCCAACAAACTCTTGGCAACAAATCAGCAGCATGTGATGCATTCAGTAATGCATTGTACGGCCCATTTAAGTCTCCTGCTGAACACAAAATGGAGTTTGAATTGAAATGTGATTCAACAGCTGATTAAAGTTATTTTATCTTAGAATTAAACCACGCTGATATAATATCTCAGCGTGGTTTTTTTATGTCTATTATTTTTCAGAATAAATGATAATCAACTGTATCTTTTCTTTTATAGAAAATCTCGTTTTTCCTATCTTCTGCGACATTTCTAACTCACATTTTTCAACCTAATAAAACATAATGCCCGCTTCAAAGCTAGATCAGTTGTGCGTAAATACAATAAGAACCCTCTCAATGGATGCTGTTCAAAAGGCTAATTCAGGACATCCCGGAATGCCAATGGGAATGGCTGATGTAGCATACGTTCTTTGGACAAAGTTTCTAAAGCAAAATCCCAAAAACCCAAAGTGGGACGATCGAGATCGTTTCATACTTTCTGCAGGTCATGGTTCGATGTTGTTATACAGCTTGTTGTATCTTACAGGTTATGATTTGGGTCTTGATGAGATTAAGAATTTTCGTCAAATGGGAAGTAAAACCCCCGGGCACCCTGAATATGGAATGACTCCCGGGGTTGAAACCACAACAGGGCCACTTGGGCAAGGTTTTGGTACAGGAGTAGGAATGGCGATGGCTGAAAAATTTCTATCTGCAAAATTCAATAGGGAAGGCCACACTATAGTTGATCATTACACCTATGCGATTGTTAGTGACGGTGACCTGATGGAAGGTATTTCTCATGAATCAGCATCTATGGCAGGCCATATGGGTTTAGGAAAAATGATCTATTTATATGATTCTAACCGTATTTCCATTGAGGGGTCAACAGACCTTACCTATACCGAAGATGTAAAGAAAAGGTTTGAGGCATATAACTGGCATGTGCTTGAGATTGACGGTCATGATCATGATCAAATCGCAAAGGCCATTAAAGAATCTCAGGATGAGACCGAAAAGCCATCCATAGTGATTTGCAGAACCCATATAGGTTTTGGAAGTCCCAATAAACAGGATAGTGAATCCTCTCATGGTTCGCCCTTGGGAGAAGAGGAAATAAAGTTAACCAAGGAGGCGTACAATTGGCCTTCTGATGAGACTTTCCATATACCGGAAGAGGCTTTGGAAGTGTTCAGGAAAGAAGTCGTGAAAGGAGAAAAAGCCGAGAAAGAATGGGAGAAGGCTTTTAGTAAATATGAAGAATCTTATTCTGAAGATGCAGATTTGTTTAAGGCTTGGACGAATCGTAAAATCACTTCCGAATTGGTACGTAATCTTCCAGTTTTCCCGGAGGATGAGAAAGGAATGGCAAGTAGGGCTGCTTCAGGGAAAGTAATAAATGCGATCAAGGATGTGGTTCCCAACTTAATTGGGGGCTCAGCCGATTTAGGAGGAAGCACTAAAACAGATATAGATGGTTATGGTTCCTATATCGTAGATAGTGCAACAGGACGTACCATTCATTACGGGGTTCGTGAGCATGGCATGGGAGCCGCCGTAAATGGGATGGCCTTACACGGCGGAGTAGTTCCCTATGGTGCTACTTTCTTTGTATTTACCGATTATATGCGTCCTGCAATTCGTTTGGCAGCTTTGATGAAAGTTCCTTCTTTATTTGTTCTTACGCACGACAGTATTGGGCTCGGTGAAGATGGCCCAACTCATCAACCTGTTGAGCATTTAGCGAGTTTGAGAGCCATGCCAAATACGACCGTTATCAGACCCGGAGATGCTAACGAAACTTCTTATGCGTGGAAAGCTGCATTGAACAATGCTGAAGGCCCTACTTTGTTAGTTCTTACCCGTCAAAACTTACCAACACTGCCCCGCAGCGAAAATAATAATGCCGGTCTTGTAGAAAAAGGGGCTTATATTTACGCAGATTCTAAGAATTCTACCCCTGATGCAATTTTAATAGGAACCGGTTCCGAGCTTCACCTTGCGGTACTTGCACAGGAAATGCTAGCCGGTAAAGGAATAGATGCCCGGGTGGTTAGTATGCCAAGCTGGGAACTGTTTGAAAAGCAGGATGAGGATTATAGATCTGCTGTTTTCCCGGAATCGGTAACAAACAGAGTTGCAATCGAAGCCGGTTCAACATTTGGCTGGGAACGCTATGTCGGAGATGAGGGAACTGTAATTGGGATAAACTCTTTTGGAGAATCAGCTCCTTATGAAGAGCTATTTGCTCATTTTGGAATTACCTCAGAAGCTATCGTAGAAGCTGCCTCTGAATAAATAGAAATTGTTTTAAAAAGCTGTTTCAATTTTAAACCTAAAACGGCTTTTAAAACTCCTTATTCGGCCGGGCGATGTATGCAGGTAAATGTTACATCATCAAGGGGACTGACCGGGCCTATAAAAGCTTCCAGAGACGATTGAATTTTGCTAACAATAGTCTTGGCATGAAGTGATCCATAGATCTCCATGAGAGATTCAATACGCTCTTCGCCGTATTCTTCACCGTGTTCATTACGGGATTCGTTAAGACCATCAGTATAGAAAAGAACTGAATCACCGGGTTTGAAATGAAATTTCTTTACCTCAAGATTTTGTTCCAGGATCTTCGTTGAGGTCATTCCAAGAGCAAAACCATTGGCTTTGAGTTTGAATGTTCTGTCGCGTTCTTTATTGAAATAGATCGGGATATTATGTCCGGCACGGATGTATTCAAAATGATCTTCATCGTTAGGGAAAAAAGCAACGCAGCCTGTTACAAAAGTTTTATCCTTACTGTTACTTTTAATGTAGTTATTGAGCTGAAGGAACAGTTCTTTTGGTGAGGGTTGTTCTTTTTCGATGATAAGATTAACCAAAGCCTGAAGGCGCACCATATACAGGGCAGCAGATAGGCCTTTGCCCGAAACATCTGCAATCACCACATAGATTCCTTTTTCAGTTTCAATTACATCAAGGTAATCGCCACCCACTTCTTTAGCGGTATGAGCAAATGAATAGACCTCCAGATTTTTTTTATTGAGAGAAGTTCCTGGGAGTAAACTCAATTGAATTTCCCGGGCAAGATCGATCTCTTTCTGGACATCAGATTTTTCCAGCAATTCTATAAGCAGCAACATAAACATAGACAAAAACCCAAAGGGCAACAGAAGATCTCCCACGAAAAAGTACTGAAGTATTCCAAAGAAATTCAGAATGTAATAACCGATAAAGCTTAGCGACCCAAGGCCAAAAATGAGGCGGCGAGTGGGATTAAGGCGTTGGGTAAGGTCTGAGAATAGCCTTAAAAATTTTACATGTCCCGGTAACTGCTGACCTTGCTGGCGCTCAATGTCTTCTACCGCTTCTTCATAAACTTGTTTAAGGCGCTCTGTATCAGCGGTAAGTTCTTTTGAAAATCGTTCCCGGCTCATACCGGAAACATATTCCTGATAAAACTTTTTAGTACCGTATCCTGATTGTGCTTCGTTTTTAAGACCCAATGTAAACTTTGATATAATTACGAGTTGATAACTTCTTCGTAATAATACTCAAAAAGTTTTGGATCAGCGATATAAATTCTAACGTGTCTCAATTACAGTAGTATCGGCCGGTACTCTGGCAGGTTCTACGCGGTCATAAACAACCCATGCATCTCTAAAATATCTTTTAACGATATTTGAAAATGAGATAGCCCGGTTTCGTTCATGAAAATCCCCAACATGAACACGGTAATACGGTGTTTTGAAGAAAACATAGGTTTCGGGCTGATAGCCGACTAAAGTTGTGTCTGCCCATGCTCTGAAATTGGCAGCAACGGTATCTGCGTTAGAAACATGCTCCCCCGAAAATATTTGAATGCGATACCCCTCATAGAGATTCTTTTCCTCTTTTTGTTCTACTTTAATTTGGTTGAATTCTTCAGGTATTTGGTTTTCCCGATAAGCATACGCATCCGACAAACGGGTTCTGAACGTATCAAGGTTGATGCCTGAATTGGTAAGGGTTACGTCACCGGAATAGTTTTCTTTAGCCTCATCCATCATACCTTGAACATTTTTTTCTGTTGAAGAACATGCTACTGATATAAGTAACAGGGCTAAAATGGGTATTGAGTATTTCATAAAGTATTTAAAATCCTACGGGATGCCACGTGGTTTTTGTTTCCTGGAAATCGGTTACGAAATAAGGGCTTTGAACCGCCTCATCGTACCAGTCTTTCACAGGTCGCTTTACAATCCGTTTAACGTTTAATGATGCGTTTTCATCTATCATCTTCTTCATTTCTTTTGGAAGATCATCGGTGTAACACATGGCATTTACATCCATATGGGTACTAAAATGTTCCGCTAATTCTTCACGAAATCCGGTTAGAATATTTACCACGCCGGCGGGGACATCAGAATCGTTCAGTACTTCGGCAAAAGTGATAGCCGGAAGCGGATATTTCTCGGATGCTAAAATCACACAAACATTTCCGCCGGCAATGATGGGAGCGATTAAGGAAACCAATCCCAAAAGCGGACTTTTCTCAGGAGCAAAAGCAGCCACTACACCGGTCGGCTCAAGCATACTGAAATTGAAGTGTGAGCTTGCAACAGGATTCACCGATCCAAACACCTGCTGATACTTATCCGTCCAGCCTGCGTAGTAAATACAGCGGTCAATGGCCGCATTGATGTCAGCTTCCGCTTCCGCTGTTTTAAAACCGATAGGGCCGAGTTCCCGCATAAACTGATCTCGCCGGTCTTCCAACATCTCTGCAATGCGGTAGAGAATTTGTCCACGGTTATAGGCACTGCGACTACTCCATCCGCTAAAAGCTCCGCGGGCAATTTTTACGGCATCCCTAAAATCTTTTCGCGAACCCTGACAGGCATTCGCCAGGAATTCATCATCAGAGGTAAAAACCTTGTAGGTTCGGCCCGACTCACTGCGCGGAAAATCCCCGCCGATATACATTTTATACGTTTTCTTTACGTCAATTCTTTCTTCAGCCATGATCTAAATTCCTTTCAGTTCAATTAGTTTTTGATATATGCAGCCAATCCGTGCATGCCGCCTTCTCGTCCCACACCGCTTTCTTTGTAGCCGCCAAATGGGGAGGTCGGATCAAATTTGTTGTAGGTGTTGGCCCAAATCACTCCGGAGCGCATTTTGCTTCCCACTTTAAAGATCTTTGAGCCTTTGTCGGTCCAAACGCCGTTAGCAAGTCCATATGGCGTATTGTTGGCTTTTTCGATTCCTTCGTCTGCGGTTCTGAAGGTTTGAACCGTGAGCACCGGTCCGAAAATTTCTTCCTGCACCACGCGATTGGATTGAGAAACATTGGTAAACAGGGTAGGGCGAATGAAATATCCATTATCCGGAATATTACACTTGGATTGATAGACTTCTGCACCTTCCTCAACACCAAGTTCCAGGTATTTATTTACCGTCTCAAACTGCTCTTTGGAATTGATAGCACCGATGTCAGTATTCTTATCCAGGGGATCTCCGACGATCAGTGTTTCCAATCGGTCTTTAAGTTTTTGAATCACTTTATCGGCCACACCTTCCTGAACCAACAGGCGTGAACCGGCACAGCAAACATGTCCCTGGTTGAAGTAAATAGCGTTAATAATGCCTTCCACCGCCTGATCGATCGGGGCGTCCTCAAAGATCAACATCGCGCCTTTGCCACCAAGCTCAAGCGTGTATTTCTTATCGGTTCCTGCCAGAGATTTTTGGATGATCTTACCGACATTCGTAGAACCGGTGAAAGCAACTTTGTCTACATCTTTGTGATTTACGATTTCTGAACCGGTCTGTCCAGCTCCCGTTACAATATTGATCACACCATCGGGGAGACCGCAATCTTTCACCAATTCCGCAAATTTAAGAGCAGTTAGGGAAGTTGTTTCGGCCGGTTTCAGTACCACTGTATTTCCGGTTGCAAGGGCGGGAGCAATTTTCCAGGCCAGCATCAGTAATGGGAAATTCCAGGGGATAATCTGTCCGCAAACGCCGTAAGGCTCCGGTTTTTTACCGGGAAAAGCATATTCCAGTTTATCTGCCCAGCCGGCATAGTAGAAGAAATAGGCAGCGACCAAAGGAATGTCAACATCACGGGATTCGCGAATAGGTTTTCCGCCGTCCATACTTTCCAGTACTGCAAATTCACGGGCTCGTTCCTGAAGCATACGGGCAATTCGGTACAAATACTTTCCACGTTCTTTAGCGGAGATCCGTGACCATTCGCCTTCAAAGGCTTTGCGAGCCGCTTTTACGGCTTTGTCCACATCTTTTTGAGTGGCTTCCGCAAATTCGGTGATTACTTCTTCGGTAGCCGGATTGGTACTCTTGAAGTATCTCCCTTTGGATGGTTTTACGAACTTTCCGCCAATGAACAGATCGTACTGCTCTTTTACTTCTGCAAATTTTGAATCTTGAGGAGCGGGAGCATATTCCCAGACAGAGGCAAAATCCAGTTTCGAGTTGGGAGAAGTAGGTTTGTAAGCGGCTTCTTTGGTTTCGGTATTGGACATAATAGTAGTGCTTAATTCAAATATTCTTTTTGGTGAGATCAGTCATTACTGAAATAATCCAGCGATTGATAATGACCGGTTTGCTGCTTCACGATCTGCATCAATAAGTCATTGGTCAGGGAGCTTGCGCCAAAACGGAAATAGTCTTTGTTCAACCAAGCGGCGCCTAACGTTTCTTTAACTATAACCAAATATTGGATGGCTTGTTTCGCCGTTCGAATTCCCCCGGCCGGCTTCATCCCGATCATCTTCCCGGTGTCGTAATAAAAATCACGGATGGCTTCCAGCATCACTAAAGTAACTGGTTGTGTGGCAGCAGGACTTACTTTTCCGGTGGAGGTTTTGATGAAATCAGCCCCGGCGTGCATGGCAATGTCACTGGCTTTGCGCACATTTTCGAAGGTATGAAGTTCTCCGGTTTCCAGAATTACTTTAAGGTGAGCATCTCCACACGCTTCTTTAACGGCAGCAATCTCATCAAATACGAGCTGAAATTCCCCATTCAAAAAAGCACCGCGACTGATCACCATGTCAATTTCATCTGCGCCTTCTTCTACGGCAAATTTAGTGTCTTCAAGTCTTTGAGAAAGAGGAGCTTGGCCGCTTGGAAAAGCGGTTGCCACACTAGCCACATGAATTCCTGAACCCTTCAATTCTTTTTTAGCTACACTTACCATTCTTGGATATACACATACCGCGGCCACCGTTGGCAAGTCTGGAATGGCAGGATGGGGTTGCCGTGCTTTCTTGCAAAGTTGAATTACTTTTCCGGGAGAATCACTGCCTTCCAGTGTAGTATGGTCAATCATACTAAGAGCCATTTTCAGGGCCTGTATTTTGGAATCCTTTTTGATGCTTCGCTTATTCAGCCGGGAAACCCGTTCTTCCACACCCACTTCATCAATAGGAATGGTCTGATTAAAATCAGGATACTTCATGCTTCAAATTTGATTTATAATAAATTGGACCTCAAAGGTAAGAAATATCATACAAAAGCTCGGTTCAAAAAAGAAATATCAGGAATAATTGATGACTTATTGTAGTATTGAAGTAAATTTTATTAATTGCTTGTGATTCATGAGGTAATAAAGAATCGGGTTATAAAACAACAATAAAAAAGGAGGACTTGTAATGGAAGCAGTATCTATAAATTGGTTAGCAGTGATAGCCGCATCTCTGGTAGGTTTTGCAATTGGGTTCATTTGGTACGGCCCTTTGTTCGGGAAATCTTGGATGGAAGCGGTGGGCCTGAGTGAGGAAGAAGTTCAAAATAGCAATATGGCGAAGACTTTCGGGTTTACCTTGGTTTTTCAGTTTATCATGGCCTATTGCCTGGCTATGTTCTTTGGGAATGAGGTTGGACTTCAGGAAGGCTCATTCTACGGTTTCCTAACCGGATTTGGATGGGTGGCTATGGCCATTGGAGTGAACGCGCTGTACGAGCAAAAATCCTGGAAATACATTTTTATCAACGGTGGATTTTGGATCGTCGTTTTTACGTTGATGGGTTTGATTTTAGGTGCCTGGAAGTAGATTTAAACAATGATCAATATTTTCAAAAGCCCGTATCAATTATTTGAGCGGGTTTTTTATGTGATCAAGTTCTGAATTTAGATATCTTCTTTCAGTTCTTCAGGAATTTCAGTTTCGCGGAAGATTTCTGCAGCGTCAGCAAAGCGATCTGCTAATCCAACCATCACTAAACGGTCGCCGGGTTTAAGGGTGAACTCTCCCGCGGGATTCCCAATATTTTTTCCGGAACGATGCACCGTCAAAATGGTGATTTCATATTTGTTACGGAGCATAAGTTCACTCAGAGATTTTCCGGCTGCGAATGAGCCTTCTTTTACAACCACGGCGCGGGTGTGTAATCCTTCTTCATCCAGGCCTTTCAGTACCATTAAATGGGCTTCCTGAATACTTCCACGCATAATTTGATAATCCTCTTTGCGCAGCTCGCGAATGTGCTGTTCTATTTCTTCCTGAGGAATCATGTACGATTTTAAGACATTTGAAAATAGGCGAACCGTTGTCTCCATCTCTGCAGGAACTACCTGATCTGCTCCTGCCTCTTTCAATAATTCTGCTTCTGAAAGATATCGTGTTCGGGCAATGACCTGAATGGTCGGGTTCAGGTAATTTGCAAGTTTAATGATGCGTGGTGTAACCCTGGGATCGTTGATCACCACCACGCAAAGTTTGGCTTTATAAACACCGGCATGTTCTAGAATGTGGGTTCTTGAGGCATCCCCATAAACTGCTTTTATTCCTTCAGCTCGCATTTCATTGACTGATTTTGGATTCATTTCTATCACGATAAATGGGATACCGGTGTCCTTGAATACTTTGGCTAAATTTCGTCCACCAGGACCATATCCTATCAGAATTACATGATCTTCCAGATCGGGATGCTGTTCTTCGGAAGTGGATTCTTTCCGTTTATCTCCAATTTTTCGGAGTGGGGTATGCGCAAGCAATTCACCGATTTTTGGGCTGATCTTTAAAAAGAAGGGCGTCATGATCATCAATAAAACAGAAACGGCGATGAAGGTTTGAGATCCCATTTCGCCAAAACCTCCGGGTGTTAATCCTGCGGGGCGACCGGCTCGTTCCAAAACAAAGGAAAATTCACCGATCTGTGCCAACACAATTCCGGCCGCTGCAGCAATCCGAACGGGATAGCCTAATACCAGTAAACTAAAAGAGCTGATGAGAAATTTGAGAACCATCACACCTGCAGCAACTCCAAGCACCAAAAGAGGGTTTTCGATCACAAATTGAAGATCGAGCAGCATTCCAACAGAAACGAAGAACACCGCGTTGAATATGGTTTTTAGAGGAAGGATCTCGCTGAGGGCATGCTCACTGTAATGGCTTTCACTTACCACAAGTCCGGCAAGGAAAGCCCCTAATGCCAAACTTACTTCCGCAAGATTTGTGAGCGCTGCGGTTCCAAAACAAATGGCCATTACGGTTAATAAAAATAATTCCTGTCGGCGGGTTTGGGCCACTTTTTCGAGGATCCAGGGAACCACCTTTCGGGCGGCAAATACAACCACGGCGATCAGTGCAACAGCCTTTCCAAGTACCAGGAATACATCGGAAATAGAATCACTTTTTCCGGACAGAATGGGTATCAAAAGCACCATCGCGATGATAGCCAGATCCTGAAAAATGAGTACGGCAAGTGAAAGCCTGCCCACGGGAGTATCGGTTTTGCCTTGTTCGCTCAATAATCCCAGAATAATTGCTGTTGAACTCAACGCCACCAAACAGCCGGTGTACACTGCCACTTTCCAATCCACTTCAAACAAAAATAAAATGCCGACCACTGCCGCTACAGAAATTCCAACTTGCAGTCCACCCCCGATCATAATGGCATCTTTGATACGGGCTAATTTTTCCAGGCTGAATTCAATTCCAATGGTGAATAGAAGCAAGATGATCCCAATCTCGGCTAACATATCAACCAGTTCAATATCCTGAACAAGTCCCAACGCATTTGGCCCTATAATAACGCCGGCGATCAAGAAGCCGACAATGGGTACCAACTTGATTCGGTAGCAGATGTAGGCGATCAAAACACTGACAAGGAACAGCGCCACAATCTCATTCAAAAAAGGCAGACTTACAGCAAATGTCATCTAAAAAAATTTGATGGTTTAATACTTGACACCAAAGATATTGAATACCGTTAGGTTTACGAAGTGTATTTTGCTATCAGCTATCAGGTTTTAGCTTTTATAGTGCTATTGAGATCTGATTAGTATTGGCAGTGGAAAAACAACATATTTCAATTCAGCAAAAATCAGATTCTTACCTGCATGGGAATGACCTAAAAAACAAAAAGCTGAGAACTGGCTGCTGAAAACTAATTGCTACTTCTTATACTTCTCAAACCACCCTAAAATGTAACCCACTTTTCGGATCAGGTTGCTCGGTTTTCCTGCAATACCATGCCCGGATCCCTGAATGCGAACCATAGCTGACTCGACTCCCTGTAGTTTCAAAGCGGCATAATATTGTTCAGTTTCGCTCATAGGCGTTCGGTAATCCTGTTCACCAGTTAGTAGCATAGTGGGGGTAGTTACATTGCCAACCAACGAGATGGGGGATCGTTCAAGATATTGATCAGGATCTTCCCATGGTTTTTCAGTGAACCAATATTTGCTGTAGTAAGGAGCTCCATCAGCTGTTAATACAAAGCTGTACCAGTTGATCACCGGCTTGGCTACAACAGCTGCTGCAAAGCGGTCGGTCATTCCAACACTCCATGCGGTTAGCACTCCTCCGCCACTTCCACCGGTTATGAAAAGTTGGTTTTCATCTACATAACCCTTGTTTAGGATATAGTCCACCGCATCCATCAGGTCATTGTAATCTTCACTGGGGTAATTATGGTTGATGTAAGCCGCAAACTCTTCTCCATAACTGGTGCTTCCGCGAGGATTCGTGTAAACGACGACATAACCCCGACTCGCCATTAACTGTAATTCCGGGGAGAATTGTGGACCATAAGCGGTATGGGGACCGCCATGAATTTCCAGAATCATGGGATACTGGTCGTTGGGATCGAAGTCGGGAGGAGTAAGGATCCAGCCTTGAATTCTGAATTCATCAACAGAAGATTCGACCCAAAATTCTTCCACTTGTCCCAGATTCTTTGACTTCAGAAATTGTTCATTCAGATTGGTAATGGTACGGTTTTGCATCCGGGTTGGGAAGTGGCCAACACCAAGTTCAGCCGGTTGAGTAGCTGTTCCGGTTGTGAATGCAAACCGTCCGTTTTTAGCTACTGAATAAGAACCGCCACTGTATGGACGGCCAATGGTTGTACTCGATAAGTTTTGTGCAACCTCAGTGTAATCACCATTCAATTTTATATTACCGACTTTTGCTACACTTTCTTCGGTATATCGGAAAAAGATGGATTGACTGTTTTCAGCCCAGGTGATTGAGGATATATCATTAGCAACTTGTTGGGAAACTTTTCTCAGGTTTGAGCCGTCACGATTCATTACGTATAGATCAGTAAGCTGGTAACCCACAAATTGATCATCATAACCGGTGTAAGCGATGAGTTCTCCGTTTGGAGAAATTTTGGGGCTGCTATGTGGACCACGTTTGTCAGTGATCTTAGTCATTGCACCGGTCTCGATATTCATTTCGTAGATCTGCTCATTGTTGGGATCAAGATCTGCATTTCCCGAGCGATCTGCTGTAAAGATTATGTTTCCGTCGGGAGCCCACGAGGCAGAACTGTGATCATAGTCTCCGGAGGTAAGTTGTCTCGGGGCACCGCCTTCCGCAGAAATTACAAAAATATGGGTGAAGCCATCTTTTACATATCCGCCTCCATCACGCCGGTACACGGCCTTGTCGATTACCTGAGCAGATTGTTCCCACTTTGCTCCGGATGGTGGCGATGGAATATTAATTTTCACCGCAGAAGAAGAACCGGGTACAAATTTTGAAAACAAGATCAAGCTTCCATCGGGCGACCAGCTCAGGTTCCCAGGGCTTTCGGTTAGGCTGGTGATGGAAGTTGAAACACCGGAATCCATCCAGCGGACAAAAATCTGGTTTGAGCCTTCTTCGGAGGAAGTGTAGGCTATACGGTTGCCGGAAGGAGACCACACTACATTTCCGAAACTGCTCTTTCCTGACGTCAAAGGGCGGTGTTCATCACCGGAAAAAGAAATACTCCAAAGATTTGTAAACCGGCGGTCGGTCATTACATCAAATTGATGCCGCTCATAAATAATAGTATTCCCATCGGGAGAAATTTCAGGAGTGCCCACCATTTGCAACTCAAAAACATCCATATAATCAAAGTAGGATGCATCAACTTGCGCTTGAATGCTTAGCGATGAGACATACAGTAAGAAGAGCAGACTCAGAAAGTATTTAAGTGATTTCATAGCGAATTATTTCAATTTAGGATATAAATGGAAAGCGTAAGGATGGATGCAAAAGTAACCCAGGCTAAATAGGGTAAAAGCAGCCAACCGGCCCAGGGTTTAATTTCCTTAAAGCGAATGAAAGTAAAAATGATGGCTGCCATCAATAATAGAATTTCGACGAAAGCGAAAAGAGGACTTTGGAATCCAAAAAACAAAAAAGACCATATACCATTCAACATAAGCTGAATTCCAAAAATGGAAAGGGCATTTTTGACATGGCTTTTCTCAAAACCCTCTTGCCAGATAGCGGCAGCAGAAACGCCCATTAATGTGTAAAGGGTAGTCCATACAGGCCCAAAAAGCCAGTTTGGAGGATTAAAAGGCGGCTTATTAAGGCCGGCATACCAGGTTTCGATGGCGGGCAAGGTAACACTGCTTGCTAACAATCCTACTGCATTACAAACCAAAATTCCGATGAAGATCTTGAGCCAGTAAGGAAGCTTTTTCATAGAGCTTGATATTTAATGATAAACCATCAAATAATACCAAATTCCATGCAAGAAATAAGCTTAAATTGAGAATAAGATCAGCATGGCTAAAGAAACGATCAATGCTGCGATCTTTATTTGTTTCAATTTTCCGGATTGGTTGCGCTCTTCTTCTAAATAATCCTGAATTATTTGATCTGAAATCATTGCTTGTCCTTTTTTAAACAAGAGAATTACAGTGGCACAATGTTACAATTTCGATGGAAAAGTGTCCTAACTACCGGGTGGGAAACCAAACATAGTCTCCAGATTTGTTGATATACCCATAATTTTCTTCGATCTCTTCGCCCACCGGTACATAGATCGTAACGCGGGCCAGCCCATTATAAAAGGGATTCACTTCATCAAATTTGGGAGAGGTGATCTGATTGCCGGATTTGTCGATAAAGGTCCATTTGTTATCGATCATCACCGGGGCGCGTTCTTCGGCGAATGTTCCTGCTTGCTGAAATTGTTCGCTGATCACAAACTCCCCGGTTTTGTTGATGTAGCCAAATGAATTAGAATTTCTTCGCGCGGGTGCCAAGCCATTTCCAAAATCTCCAACACTGATAAATTGTGGTGAAATGGACACTTGTCCGGATCGGTCAATATATCCCCATCGGTCACTGATCTTAACAGCAGCAAGTTTGTCAGAAAATGGGCGTGCTTCGGCATATTTGAGATCAACAACGGTATCGCCATTTTTGTCTATGTAGCCAAAAAGGTCATCATCGGAAATTAATGCTCGACCATCCCGAAACTCATTCTCCTCAATGTAATCCATATCGCCGGGCATGTTTACGGATTCTATGCGGTCTCCGTTTTCATTGATATAATAGAAATCAGAATAATCCACGCTACGCACGAACGCCCGGCCGTCAGAAAAAGAAGAGGCGCTACGGAATTTCGGGTTGATCACAAAACTTCCCGATTTGTTGATATATCCCCAGCGGCCATCGAAGCGAACCGCGGCTTTGCCTTCTGAAAATTGCTGTATTTCGTTAAAATTTTCCTCAATAACTATTTCTCCTTTGGAGTTGATGTATTTCCATCCCCAGGATTCCCGAACGGCTGCAAGTCCATCGTGAAAAGGCGCTGCATTTTGGAAATCAGGTTCCAGCACAATCTTGCCGTTAGCATTGATATATCCCCATTCACCGTCCACCGAAACAGGATAAAGTTTCACCTTGTTATCATCGTTGTTGGGTACGATAGAGTTAACCACATCGCATGATGTGATCGAAAAAGTAAAAACCAAAAGTAAAAATAAGCGTTTCATGATGAATTGATTTATTGAGTTGGGTACCAAATGTATTCGCCTTTTTTGTTGATATATCCATATCGGATGTTATCATCGGTTCCAAGCTGAACGCGGGCAATGCCGTTGGAAAAACTTTCCGCATTTTCAAAAGGAGTGGTGATGGAAACAAGTCCGCTTCCTTTCTTAATGTAGAACCAATCATTACTTAAACGTACAGCCGCCATATCTTCAGAGAATGGTTTTACTTCGGCAAACTGAGCATCTATAACGATCTTTTCATCCTTATTTATGAAACCGATATACTCTCCATCCCGAAACCAAGCCAGTCCCTGGGAAAAACGACCGGTTTCCTGATATTTTGGGGTGATGACAGGATTACCGGATTTATTGATAAAACCCCAGCCATCGGAAGTTTCAATGGGAGCAAGGCCGTCCACAAACTCACCGGCCGTCGAGATCTTAAATGTAGGGTTAATACTTTCGTTCCCGTTTTCGTCGATATAGATCCAGCCCTCAAAAGTTTCTACGGCGGCAAGTCCATCTGAAAACGGACGGGCATCACTGTAGGTTGGCTCTACCAAAAATGTACCATCTGCGTTAATGTAGCCCCATAAGCCATCCAACCGTACAGCTGCTTTTCCTTCAGAAAGGGGCTGAGCAAAATCGAATTGTGCTTCAATAACATAATTTCCGGCTCGGTCTATAAAACCATAAGACTGTCCCGGAAGTTGGACCGGAGCCAATCCATCTTCAAAATCACCTGCACTGATAAATTGTGGCTCGATCATTGTTCCTGTCGGTTCCACCTGCACATATCCCCACAGCGTTTGTTTACGGACGGCAGCCATACCATCAGAAACATCCCTTGCCAGATCAAACTGGGGATTCATGATGATATTCCCAGAGCTCGAAATGAATCCCCAGCTGCCATTCAGAAGAACAGGGTGTATGGCAGTTGCTTTATCGTTGTCATCATCCTTCCCGGTGATAGAGTTAACTACATCACATCCGGTCATCAGAACCAAGACAAAAAGGGTAAATAGTAAAAGGGAGAGTATCCTCGGTTTGAGTTCTTGTTTTCTTGAATAAGTCATTTTATCAGCGTCATTTTTTTGGTTTTGGTGCCGGTAGGGGTTTCCAGTTTGTAGAGATACGTTCCGCTTGATAACCCGCGGGCATCAAAGGTAACATTGTACTCACCGGCTGCTTTCCGTTCATTGATTAACGTCCGGATCAATTTCCCGTTAATGGTAAAAATGCTGAGTTTTACATCAGAATCATGCACCAGAGAGAATGAAATGGAAGTAGTGGGATTAAAGGGGTTGGGATAATTCTGATCCAGCATGAAGGTTTGCGGAGCAGAGGCAGTTTCCGTGCTTGTCGCCATCGCATTTACAAAACCCAGCTTTTCAAAATTCCCATCAATTACTGAACCTGTTTCCTCATCTCCCAATCCAAACCAATCATCCAGAATGGAAGTGTACACAGATCGATAGTCGGTACTAAAAACAGGATCTCCGGAATTGTCAAGGTTGGTCAGGTTAGAGTGATTTCCATAGAGTCCGCCGTTCACCGGTCCAAAAACCATCACTGGAGCTGAAGAACCATGGTCGGTACCATTGGAGGAATTCTCATCCAGCGTACGGCCGAATTCTGAAAAGGTCATCGTCAAAGCTCTGTTGTGCAAATTGTCGCTTTCCAGGTCTGCATAAAAAGCTTGTACTGAATCAGCGATATCAGCGAGTAAATTGGCATGACCTCCTTCTGTTCCTCCTTGGTTATTGTGCGTATCAAACCCGCCTTTTGAGACCAGAAAAAGTTTGGTTTGAAGTCCACCGCGAATGAGCCGGGCTACTACAGAAAGGCTTTGTGCGAGAGACGAATTTGGATAATCCCCGATGTTGGTGGCATTATCCGCTGCATCCTGAATGGATTCAAGATACTTGAAAGAGGAGTTCGCTATTTTTCGGGCAAAGGACAGTGACTGGCCAAAATCGTTCTGAGGTACGTTGTTCTCATCGTAAAAACCACCCTGCTCCAAAAATTGAGTAAACTGGCCTGCTCCTCCAAAAGTGACCCCTAAATTTCCGAACTCACTTTGAAATAGTGTAGCGGAACCTCCGATACGTACACCTAATGGAAATTCGGGGGGATTGGCAATGAAGTCAGGATTGTCTTCTACCAGAAATCGTCCGGCCCAACCGGTGTTTTCGATGTTGTTGCTACCACTTCCGGTTGTCCATATGTCTGTGGCTCGGGCATGGGAACGGTTGGTATCAGCGTAACCAACATTATTGATCACAGCCATATTGCCTTCACCCCAAAAAGACTGAAGGCTGCTCATAGCCGGGTGCATTCCAATATTATCACTCAGTAAAATAGAATCTTGTTTGGCAATGCCGATGGTAGGCCTTTTTTGATAATAGATATCATTTTCTACAGGTATAATGGTATTCAATCCATCATTTCCGCCACTAAGCTGAATAAGTATGAGAACGCGATCGTTATCTGCCCGGGAAAGTCGGTTGAAAAACTTGGAGCGGGCAAATGTACTTATTGGCATACCGCCCAAGAGCATTGAAGAACCGATGGCTCCAAACCCAAGTGTACTCAGGAAACTGCGTCGGCTCCAGCATTGGTGATCATGTTGGTGCGCTTCTTTGTCATCCAGGCTTGCACCTTTGCGGGTATGTGATAATCCGGGATTTTTGAGGTCTTTTTTACACATTCGTTTAGGCGATTTTTGAAATTAAATGAGCTGGTAAGCTGGAAGTTGCTGCAGATAGGTAATGTATTGGCGGATGCTTTCCGCGAAGTGTTCCTGGTAATACAAGTTGCCATCCTGATCGGAATTTGCAGTGAATTCATACCATGGAATGGGCCCCAGTAGTATCTTGGTGAGATTGATCTTATAAGCCGGGAAAGAATCAAAATCAGGGATTCGCTCAGCGGGATGAAGTGCCGGGTTTCCTGCAAAATCTTCTTCAACGGTACGAACACCCACCGTATCTAAAGGAGGTGCTAATAAATGCTCAGCCAGATCTTCAGCCAGCGTAAATGGATTGGAAGGATCGGAGATTTTCTCTGCTAAACGTATTGGGTTGAACCGATTGCCGGAGCCGTTGCTTCCATAAATTATATCAGTAAGGTTGTCCCAACGGGAAGGCAGTAAATTAGTGTTAAGCCAGGCGTAATGTCCGGGTGTGCCATCTGAATAGGGAGGATTGTAGCCGGCCCAGCCGAACACAGTTTCAGGGCGAAGCAGTTCTTCATTAAGTTCCTGCATACGCAGACGAATAAATTCTTTCAGACCGGATGTGGGAGTTATTTCAAGCTCCCGTAAATAACTGATGAAGATCTCGGTAGGGCTTTTGATCCGGCTGCCATAAAACTGTTCTTCATAAAAATGTGCACTGCCAAGGAGCTTTTTCAGTACCTCTGCAATATTAAAATTTTGACTGACGCAGTGATCAGCAAGTTCGGTGATGATAGTTTCATTGGGAGTTGCAGAAACAAAAAAGACGTAGATCTTCTTGCAAATAAAGTAAGCTACTTCCTGTTCCTTCAAACTGAAAATGAGATCGATTACTCCGTCCAGATCAAAATTACTTGATTGTCCGAAAATGGTCTTGCTACTGTTATCGAAACGGTTTTCATCAAAATAACCGGAAAGGGAAGCATCGTTTACCCGCCAGCCCGTGACAGCCCTTGCTACTTCTGAGACATCATTTTCAGTGTAATTAGGGTTGCCGTCTTTGTCTGCGGTACCCAAAGTAAAAAGCTCCATCAACTCCCGCGCAAAATCCTCATTTGGTTGCCCCACAGGGTTATTATAATTATTGAGGTAATACAACATCGCAGAATTTTTACTAACAGCTTTCACCAATGTCTTGAAATCACCAAAGCCAAATTCGAATAACAGTTTCCAATATTTATACATATGGCTGGCATAGCTGTTGCCTGCCTTTTCTGGAAGTGCATTCATGTTACTGTAGGAAACGGCAAAATGGTTACTCCAAAATAATTGCATTCGCTGTTGAAGTCCGCTGTTGTACATCATGTCCATCCATCGGAATTGAATATCATACACATCCAATACATCTCCCGAATTGCCCTGGCTGTACCATTGAGGGTCATCGGGCAGTGGCTTATTTAGCGCATTCTGAACGAGCGTACCTACTGCATCAACGGCGCCATTAAAACTACGCACATAATTAAGGTCATTGACCTTCAACCCAAGATGGGTTCTTCGAATTAGATGGGCAGCTTGAGCTTTTGTCCAGGTGCCGCTATAGGTTTCCAATCCGGCTCTTTTGCGTACAGTTGTTGGATTATCTGTTAAGGTCTCTGATGAGTCCTCTTTGACCGGTTCATTAAACATATGCCTTCATTAATTTTGTCTCTTCCTTTTACTCAAGAGGGCTCAGGGGTGAAGTTTGTTACAAAATTCAACGTATGTTTATAGTATCTTCAGGTAAGCAAGTTCCCCGGTGCAGGTATATTAATTTTGGCTTAGAAGTGATGTTTTAAGACATGTTTTTAATTTTTAATCATTAAGTAAAGACTTAATGATTTGAAAGTTTTTGAAATTTTTTTGTAAGGAATTGTTCTGAAGTTACTCTTACATTGTAAAGAAACAGCAAAAAAACACAGGATACGTTATGAGTTCACTGAATAAAGCAATGATCATTGGAAATTTAGGCCAAGATCCGGAGGTACGATACACACAAAATAATACAGCCGTAGCCACACTAAGTATTGCCACGGGCGAACGGTATAAAGACAGTAATGGAGAATGGCAGGAACGCACGGAATGGCATCGTGTGGTTGCCTGGGGCCGAACTGCTGAAGTATGCCAGCAGTATTTGAACAAAGGATCAAAAGTCTACATCGAAGGGCCTATTCAAACCCGCCAGTGGGAAGATAAAGATGGTCAAAAGCGGTATACGACAGAGATCAAAGCATTACGTATGATCATGTTGGATAGCCAGGGTGGCGGCGGACAAGGCGGAAATCAATCCCCTTCACAAGCACAAAACCAGGGAAACAGTCAACCTATGAGCAGTAATGTTGAGCTGGACAGCAACTTCGATGACATGGATGATGATCTTCCATTCTAAAGACATCTATTCAAAAAAATTAGAAAACGGTGCAGTTTTTAGCTGTGCCGTTTTTTATATCCACCTTTTCACAAAATCTTTTATTTTGCCATTCAACAAGAACATTCACGTTCAATAAATCTCAATCGTAATTGGATATTCCCGACGATCCTTTCAGTTTGGTACAAGACAGTTTGCTTAGCGTAACAGAACATCCTGAGGTACTTGGATTAGATCCTTGGGCTTTGGGTCTGCAACTTTTGTTTTTGTTACTCGGGTTAGGCTTTTCAGCCATATTTTCGGGATCTGAAG
This sequence comes from Gracilimonas tropica DSM 19535, assembly GCF_000375425.1. Taxonomy (GTDB): domain Bacteria; phylum Bacteroidota; class Rhodothermia; order Balneolales; family Balneolaceae; genus Gracilimonas; species Gracilimonas tropica. Next base: position 640,026 of record NZ_AQXG01000001.1, read on the forward strand.
TAGCTCTTTTCTCTCTTTCTACCCGAATGGAAGACCTTAAGCAGGATCAGTCAGCCGGTTCTGCTGACGACCGTATTATCAAGATGCTGGAAAAACCCCGGCGCCTACTGGCTACGATCCTTATCGGTAATACCTTTGCAAATATAGTTGCGTCTGTGCTCGCCGCTGTGATTACAGGTGATATTGTAGAGGCCTACGGGCTTTCTGAAGTAATTGTTTTTACGGTAGAAGTGATTGTTCTCACATTTATGATTCTCATCCTGAGCGAGATCACACCGAAGATAATTGCCATAAATAACCCGATGAAAGTTTCCCGAAGAAACAGTGCCTTTATCTACACGTTGTTTATTTTGATGAAGCCTTTTGCAAAACTGATCGCAGACAGCACTATCAGCCTTGAACGATATCTTCCAAAACCTCCCAGTAAAATGACCTCCGAAGACATCCGAACGATGGCGGAAGTGGGGGAACAAGAGGGATCCATAAAAGAAGACGAGCGAGAGATCATAGAGAATGTGATTGGTTTTGGTGACATTGCTGTACGGGAGATCATGACTTCCCGTGTTAATATCGTGGCCGTTTCTCTGGATGATTCCCTGCCGGATGTGCTGAAGAAGATCCGTGAAAATGGACTATCAAGAATGCCTTTGTATGAAAATGACCTCGATAATATTGTAGGGGTGTTATATGCTAAAGATGTGCTTCCATATTTAAATAATGATCTGCAAGAGCCTTCCTTTAATTGGAAGACTGTTTCTCGTAAAGCCTTATTCATCCCGGCAACCAAAAAACTTGATGACCTGCTCCGTGATTTTCAACAAGAGAAAACACATATCGCTATTGTAGTTGATGAGTATGGAGGTACGGAAGGAATTGTTACTATGGACGATATTCTGGAAGAGATCGTGGGAGACATTACCGACGATTCCGGGGAAGAAGAAACACTTTATACCCGATTCAAGAGTGGTATCTATATTTTTGATGCCAAGATTGATCTCGATGACATGGAAGAGATCCTTGAAACTGACATCACCGGAGAGAATGACGAATTTGAGACCCTGGGTGGACTGATCTATCACCAAACAGAGAGTTTGCCAATGGTTGGAGAGCGTATCAAATATAAGAACCTGGAGCTTACGGTTCACTCCGTAAAGAATAACCGGATCCGAAAAGTGAGAGTGAAAGTAGAACATCCCAAAAAAGAAGAGCCTTCAGTAGAAGAGAATGAATGATTATTCCCATTTGATCCGTGAACATGTAGATCTTTCTGACTTTAATACAATGGGAGTATCTGCAAAAGCCCGCTATTTTGCCCGGGTTCTCTCCGTGGAGGATCTCCGTAAAGTGTTACAGTTTGTTCATGCAGAAAAGATCCCTGTGTATGTTTTGGGAGGTGGTAGTAATGTTCTTTTTATAGATGATTATGAAGGTTTGGTCTTGCTTAATGAAATTAAAGGGCGGGAAATTCAGAACGAAACTGAAGATCATATACAATTAAAGATCGGGGCCGGGGAGAACTGGCACGATTTAGTGATGCATTGTGTAAGTAACAATTGGGGTGGTATTGAGAATTTATCATTGATACCCGGATCGGTCGGTGCTGCCCCCATTCAGAATATCGGTGCCTACGGGGTTGAACTGGAAGAGGTATTCGTGAGCCTTGAAGCAATCGAGATCACAACCGGTAAACGAAAGGTATTTACCAAAGAAGCCTGTCAATTCGGATACAGAGAAAGTGTTTTCAAGAGAGAATTAAAAGGCCGGTTTGTGATCACTTCCATTGTATTGGAGCTGCAGAAACATCCCAAGGTCAATACTTCGTATCGGGCATTGTCGGATGCTTTGATGGAAAAAGGCATTGCTAAACCCACCATCAAGGAGGTAAGCGATACCGTTATAGAAATTCGGCAGAGTAAATTGCCGGATCCATCCAAGATCGGAAATACGGGAAGTTTCTTTAAGAACCCGGTGATAACCGGGAAAGCATTTGAAGCTCTTCAGAAAAAATATCCCCAGATTCCGCATTATCCGGCCGGTGAGGAGGTAAAAGTGCCCGCTGCCTGGCTCATTGATGAGTGCGGATGGAAAGGCAAAAGAATTGGCGATGCTGGTGTGCATACAATGCAAGCTTTGGTCATTGTTAACTACGGAAATGCGGGCGGAGCAGAGATCTGGAATCTGGCTCAGGATATTCGGAAATCGGTGAAGGAAAAATTCGGGGTTGAACTTGCACCGGAAGTGAATGTGGTGGGATAGCACGAATCCTGAAACAAAGTTCACGAATTATTGTTACCATTTACAGCTAATCAATTGATATAGGTTTATCATCATGAAGAATATGCGCACATACTATTTTTTGCCCATTATAATTGTAGCCGTGATATTAAATGGCTGCGTTTCACTTGAGATCAATCCGGTTTCCGGTAATAAGCGGGCCTTTGGATACAGTTGGGAAGAAGAAGAAAAGATCGGAGCGCAGGCTGACGGAGAGATCATTGCCCAATACGGGTTGTATGAGAATGAGGAATTATCGGAGTATGTTTCCCAAATCGGGCAAGACCTGCTGGAAGAGAGTCATCTCAGAAGAGAGGATACACCGCAAAAGTTTCGGGACACTGAATTTACATTTCGTGTTTTAAACAGTGAAGTGGTCAATGCTTTTGCTTTACCTGGAGGATATGTATATGTGACAAGGGGCTTATTAGGACATTTGAATAATGAAGCTCAGCTTGCTGTTGTATTGGGACACGAAATTGGACACGTGGCGGCACGCCATGCTTCTCAGCGTGCAGTAGAACAGCAAATAGGTCAGGTTGCTATTATTGGCGGAGCGGTATTGGGACAATCTCTGGGATATGATCCCGGCAATATTCTCCAGTTAAGCAGTCAGACCGCACAGCTTCTATTCCTGAAATACGGCCGCGATGACGAAAGGGAGTCGGATGCTCTTGGTGTTGAGTATTCTGCGATGGAAGGATATGTGGCAGCCGAAGGGGCTGATTTTTTCACATCCTTGAAACGGATTTCCGAACAGCACGGTGGAGGAATTCCTACATTGCTTTCAAGTCACCCTGATCCCGGTGAGCGTGAAAAAAATATTCCTAAAATGGCACAGGAATGGGCAGAAAAAGGCTATGAACAAACCATCATTGACAAAGATGAATACCTGGGAATGATTGAGAACATCATATATGGAAAAAACCCAAGGGAAGGCTTTGTAAGGAACGGCTTATTTTATCATCCAGACCTGAAATTCCAGTTTATGGTTCCCGATGGATTTGAGGTGATCAATCAGCCTTCAGCCGTTATTTTGGTCAATGATGATCAGAATGCCATCAGTCAATTTACTATCGACACAGAAAATGACTCTCCACAAAGTTCAGTTCGTGCCTTCTTGGGTCAGGATGGGATTACGCCAATTAAGCAAGTTAATTATTCCAATAATGGCATGAGTGGCTATCAGGGGGTAGCAAAAGCGTTCACTCAAGACAGTTCTGAACTTCGGATACAAATCACAGCCCTTGCATATCAGGGGAATATTTATCGTTTTTTGAATTATACCCTTGCAGAGCAGTATCCCGAGTATGAAGAACGCTTCAGTAAGCTCCCTCAGAGTTTTGCCCAACTGACAGACTCTAATATTCTGAATATAAAACCGGTCCGGTTAGAGTTGATCACCACTTCACGATCGGCTCCCTTTTCATCTTTCCTTCCGAATGAGCTTCCGATGGAAATTCAGCCTATAGATGTGGCTATCCTAAACCAGGTAGAACTGGATCAGGAAATAGAAAAGGGAACGAAGCTGAAGATGCCTGTTCAATAAATAAAAGCCGATTTTTCACATTGTTCTTTTTTTATTAAGAGCCTCAGCATCAATTTAGTTTGGTGAAAGACTTAATAAAGGGAATTATAAAATACCTTGCCTAAGGCCATCATATTCCGAAAGTTTGCAACGATTTAAATGAGGATTAAGATTTCATCCACACCCGGCTTTCATCATTTCTGCCGGGCCAGGATGAATCAAGCACTGCTTCTGAAGACTTAATCGGCAAAAGCACCCAATTCCGATGTTTTAAAAGGTGAAAATTCTGGATATGCGTGGTTTCCGTGTTCGGAGATATCCAATCCGTCGGATTCTACTTCTTTAGAAACACGAACACCCATAAAAGCCTTTATTGCTCCAAATACCAACAGAGAGAATAGAAAGGTAAAAGTTGCAACGGAAACGGTGCCCAACAACTGAATTAAAAAGCTGTGTTCTGTTGAAAAGATTCCTACTGCAAGGGTTCCCCAAACACCGCATACTCCGTGAACTGAGATTGCTCCAACCGGATCGTCAATCCTCAATTTATCGAACATGAGAATGGACAGTACAACAATTGCACCAGCAATAGCACCGATCAATACGGCATCGGTGAGTGAAACAACATCAGCTCCGGCTGTGATACCAACAAGTCCGGCGAGAATACCATTAAGAGCCATAGGAGCATCCAGTGTTTTCATAACCATTTGGGTTGTGATCATCGAAGAAAGCGCTCCGGCGCAAGCGGCTAAAGCTGTAGTCACAAACACGTAAGAAACAGTTTCCGGGTCTGCACTGAGTACGGAACCCCCATTAAAACCGAACCAGCCAAGAAAAAGGATAAATACCCCTACGGTGGCTAAAGGGATATTATGAGCCGGAACTCCATGAATCTCTCCATTCTTATATTTTCCGGTGCGAGGTCCAAGTAAAAGCACACACGCAAGTCCGGCGAAACCACCTACTGCATGGACCAGGGTAGAACCCGCAAAGTCATAAAAACCGAGGTCGGCTAACCAGCCGCCTCCCCAATGCCAGCTTCCGGTTACGGGATAAGCAAAAGCAAGCAATAAAACCCCGAAAAGCATAAAAGAGGAAAGTTTTATACGTCCCGTAACGCAACCGGAAACAATGGTAGCGGCTGTTGCAGCAAACATAGCCTGGAAAATGAAATCGGCCCAAATGGTCATATCCAAACCGTAAGCAGGAGTGAGCATTCCTATTGGATCAGAAGGGTCGAATCCGATCCCAAAACCTCCAAAACCAAAGAAGCCATTAAAATCACCGGGATACATGATCTGAAATCCTATGAATGCATAAAGAATGATTCCGATCGTCAAAACAAAAACATTTTTATAGATCACATTTACAGCATTTTTAGCTTGCGTAAGGCCACTTTCTACTGTAGCAAAACCAAGATGCATCATCAGTACCATAAAGGCGGCAATCAGGATCCACAGGTTATCAATAACAAACTTGATGTAATCAGTGGATGCCTTGAACTCTTCAAGGGTAGAGTATTCATTTCCATAAGCCTGGAAGGTAGTTTTCTCCGTTAGTTCGATGGCGTTATTAGCGGCATAGGTCATGTCTGAAATTGCCAAAGCCGAATCAGGAAGTACAAGTAGTATGGCGGTAAGTATTATTCCGTAGCGTAGCTTCATATTTAATGGATTGATTGAAATTGAGTGAGTGAATTGCTAACTATTTTTTAATTATGGTAAAATAATTAGGCTTAATTAATAATAATATAAAAATATTAAGCCAAAAATTGACAATAACATTATTAAAATATGAAATGTGTGTTATTTGATAATTATTATTATGGAAGCGATTACATTGACCCAAACCAATTAAAAAAGCCCTTTCATTTTTTTAGGAGAAATCTTCCTTAAACCTGAAAAAGAAAAGCTTTATCTTTGGGTCGTAATTTTTAATTCGAAAAAAAGATCGCATGATTGCTCGCTATTCCCGCAAAGAAATGTCGGATTTGTGGACCGATGAACAACAATTTCAAGCTTGGTTAGATGTAGAACTTGCTGCCTGCTGGGCATGGGCCAAATTGGGTAAAATACCTATGGAAGACGTAGATAAGCTCTACGAAAAAGCGGGATTTGATGTCACCCGGATCAAAGAAATTGAAGCTCAAACCCGCCATGATGTAGTAGCATTTACCCGGTCGGTTTCCGAAACATTAGGCGATGAAAAAAAATGGGTGCACTATGGATTGACCTCCACCGATGTAGTGGATACTGCATGGGGGGTCCGGCTCAAAAAAGCGAATGCAATTCTGCTGGAAGGAATTGAGCGGATTATTGAAGTACTGGGTGAAAAGGCAAAAAAGCATAAGTTCACGGTTATGATGGGGCGTACGCACGGAATTCACGCCGAACCGACGACTTTTGGGCTGAAATGCGCTCTTTGGTATGCTGAGATGAACCGAAACCTCAAGCGTTTCAAAAAAGCAGCAGCAGACGTTGAATTTGGGAAATTGTCTGGTTCTGTTGGAACATTCGCAAACATTCCACCGGAAGTTGAAGAATATACGTGTGAAAAATTGGGGCTTAGTCCGGCGCCTATTTCAACCCAAACCTTACAACGCGACCGGCATGCCTATTATTTATCCACGCTGGCACTTATCGGTTCAACCCTTGAAAAGATCGCGGTGGAAGTTCGTCACCTTCAGCGTAGTGAATTACGGGAAGCTGAAGAGGCGTTCAGAAAAGGGCAAAAGGGATCATCTTCCATGCCGCATAAACGAAATCCGGTGAGTTCAGAAAATATTTCCGGATGTGCTCGTGTATTGCGCGGTTATATGGTTACTGCTTACGAAAATATTCCATTGTGGCATGAACGCGATATTTCACATTCTTCAGCGGAGCGAATCATTTTGCCGGATGCCACTACCTTATTGGATTATATGTTGAACCGGTTTGCAGGGGTGATCGAAAATCTGGTGGTATTTGAGGATAATATGGAAGCCAATATCTGGAAAACTCAGGGATTGGTTTTCTCCCAAAGACTGCTGCACAAATTGATCGACAAAGGCATGCCTCGCGAACAGGCTTACGATACCGTTCAACCTTTAGCAATGAAATCCTGGGAAGAACAAACGCTGTTCAGGCCTATTGTTGAGGCGGATGAGACCATCAAAGAAGCGCTCACTCAGGAAGAGATCAATGAAGCCTTTGACCTCAATCATCATACCCGAAATGTGGATCGGATTTTCCAGCGTGTTGGTTTGGAGTGATTTTAACAGGTTTATGCTGGTGAGCTACAAAATTGACCACGATTCCCCCGAAATAATTAGGAGATCATTTTTTCCGGAGATTCATAGAATCTTAAAAAAAACTTAATACTCTTTGCAAGGACAGAAAATGTTCTCCAACAAAGAGTTCGTTAAAATTTGAGGCCGGAAGAAATGAATAGTGTATCTGATTTTAATTCAGATTCCGAAATAAAGAAAAATGGATTATCTGTTCATGATAATCATACCTATAAGTATATCTTTGAAAAGGCCCCGATCGGGATCATCTATTATAACGAACAGGGGGTTATTACTACTTGCAATGACCGGTTTGTAGAAATTGTAGGTTCAACCCGTGAACAGCTGATTGGAAAAGACCTCACTCAGCTTCCGGATAAAAATATTCGAGAAGCTATTTATGAAGCATTAGGCGGAGTGGTTGGGGTTTATGAAGGGGAATATATGACGGTTACATCCCACCGCCTCATCGCTATTCGGGTGGAATTTCATCCATTACATGAAGATGGCAAAAAGACCGGAATTGGAATGATTCAGGATATCAGTCAGCGTTACTATGCTAACATAAAGCTGAAAGAGAGTGAAGAGCGCTATCGCACCATTTTTACCCGAAGCCACAACGTTATGTTGCTCATAGATATGGAAACGGGGTTAATTAAAGATGCGAATCCCGCAGCTTTGAGATTTTATGGATGGACCAAGAGACAAATTCTGAGAAAGAAGATAAGTGAGATCAACATATTGTCGGCCAGGCAGGTTGCAGAAGAAATGGAAAAGGCTCGAAAAGAGGAAAAAAACTCTTTCCATTTTAAGCACCGGTTAGCAGATGGGCAGATCAGAGACGTTGAGGTTTACAGTGGCTTGGTTCGGTTTGATGGAAATATGTTCTTGTATTCAATTGTACATGATATCACAGACAGGCTGACTTATGAGAGGGAACTAAAAAAGTTCAAATTGGGTATCGAACGTTCGTCAAATGTTGTGTTTATTACTGACAGGGAGGGTAATATTGAATATGTAAATCCCAGTTTTACAAAAGTGTACGGCTATTCTTTAGATGAAGTAAAGGGCAGTACGCCCCGTATTTTAAAGTCAGGAAAACAAAGCGATGATCATTATCAAAAATTTTGGAAAACGATCACGAGCGGCAAAGAGATGACCGGAGAATTTGTTAATAAGACAAAGCAGGGGGGAACTATTGAATGTCAGCTTTTCAAGCAATCCTATTATTGATGATGAAGGCAGAAATATCGGATACATTGCTATTCAGGAAGATATTACGGAGCGAAAAAAGAAGGACAAAAAACTGATAAAGTCTCTTAAGGAAAAGAAAGTTTTACTCTCGGAGGTTCATCACCGTGTAAAAAATAATATGGCGGTCATTTCTGCTTTGCTTGAATTGAATTTGTATCAAGATGAGAAGGAGGACATTGAAGAGTTCATCAGAAACAGCCAGCTGAGGATTAAAGCCATGGCCAATGTTCATGAGCTGCTGTACCAGCAGGAGACATTTTCGACCATTCCTTTTAAAGAGTATGCTCAAAAATTGGTGGATTCTATTATCTCCACTCAAACTGAAAGTAAATTCCTACCTAAGGTTCTTCTCGAAATTGATGATGTGAAGTTGAACATTAATCAGGCTGTACCTGTAGGACTTATACTGAATGAATTGATCATCAATTCCATGAATCATGCTTTTAAAGGCCAGAAAAATCCGGAAATCAAGGTAAAATTAAAAAACAGGGATTCGTATATCTTCTTAACTGTACGCGACAATGGAACAGGCATCCCCGGAAATATTGATTTCAGTGAAATGAGATCCTTTGGCCTCACTTTGATCCGTATATTAAGCAGTCAGTTAGAAGCTGAATTGGAGATGAAAAACATCCCTGACGGATTCCAAACAACTCTTACCTTTGAACGAAATTTAGGGTTGAAAGGAGCCTCTGCATCTTTTATCTGATCCTTAAGAGTTTTAACCTATTCTTATCGGTTGAATATTGTAATCTTTATTTTGAAGGGTATAAATTTTGGGAACGATATAGCCCGTGGCCCATCTCCATCACCCGGCTCGGACTTACCCAGGTAACTGTTCCTTTATGGCTGAGCTGCGAGATGGCGATGTGCCTGTTTTCTAAATTTCTGCCTTAAGCCAAAATTGAATTGCAGATGTAATCCGGGATAATTCCGGAAGAGTTGATCCAGAGGTCGGCATTATCGGAGCGGGTGTTTCCGGTAAGGACCAGCATGGTTTTCAGCCCAAATTTATTCCCACCAAGTATATCGGTACTCAAAGTGTCGCCAACCATAAGGATGTCGTCTTTGGTGTATTTGAACGCATCATGATTGATATGTTCAAAAGCATAGTTAAACATCTGGGTGTCAGGTTTTCCGAAATGAATGAATTTTTTGTTGAGCATGCTTTCGCACAGTTTGGCTATACCACCTGTTGCTACGGATACGTCGTTTTTATTGACCGGATAGTATTTATCTGAGTTGGCAACGATCACCGGCACAGTTTTCCTTCGCAGGAAATTGACCGTGGTATCAATATCCGTATTCCAGTCGAATCCTTCGTCATCCAGGAATACAAAAGCAGAAATTTCATCCAGGTTTTCCAGGTCAATATCACGAACGGCTATATGCTCCAACCCGGATTGAAGGATATATTCGGCTGAATTTTCGGTTCCTAGATAAGCAATTTTTCCGCTTTTAATTTTGTGTGAAAGAAACTGTTTCGCGAGCATTCCTGACGTTATGATCTCATCCACTTTCAGGTTCTTCAAACCCAGCCGGTCAAATACTTCCGATTGCTGTTGCTGGCTTCTTGAGGCATCGTTGGTCAGCACCCGAAGCTCAATTCCTTCCTCCCGAAGAAACTGAATGGTATCGGAAACTCCGTCTATAAGTCCTTTATGGTTCTTAAGAACACCATAAGAATCCAGGAATATGACTTTAAACTGCTTGGCTATTTCTCGAAAAGAGGGGACTCGTATATGCATTACAGGTCTAAGGCTTTGAGTAGAGGTTCTGGGTCAAATTTTTGGTCAAGCTGGGGAAGGTAGCGTTCATAGGCTTCACGCTGAAGTTTTGTGGCAAAAATATCATGAAAGAAATACTTGCCATACTTTACCACATAGTTCAGAATAAAAAAACGATAGGATTCCTGTAGAAAACGTATCTCTGTTTCAGTGAGTGGAAAGACCTTGTGATATGCTTTCAGGAAGGTGATGAATCGGTCTTCCATCATCGGGTCTGCATCGTAGCTGAATACGGTTCGGTCACCTACATCCGAAACAATGCGTGCGAAGAAGTAAAAATCGATCATTCGGTTACTGATACGAAACCAATCATAGTCCCACCGGGAAAATAACTGGTATTGCGGGGTGACCGAGAAGTTTCCAATATTCCAGTCCACAAAAACCGGGATGGTATCCAGTTTTTGGGCTCCAAGTTTCTCTACGTTCGTAAAAAAGAGATCGCAATGTTTTCGGATCTGATCTTCATGCATGCGGTACTCATGTTGGCCTAATTCTGTATCAAGAGTATCGAGCAGATGGCGTATATCTACTTCCATGGTCTTGGAGGATCCGGGAAGGGTATTTCGGATAGTGTGGCAGGCTTTATGAAATTTGGCAAACTCTTTTCCAAGCTTCTTGATCTGCTCTTCCGATTGTCGTTTTGCCGGCTTGCGTTTGATCTTGATAGGCCGGTAAAAAACCACCCAGGCATCTATAACCTCATCTTTATGCCGGTGGACAAACAGTGAATTTTCTTTGATCAGTGACCGGGCAAGAAAGTTTTCAAATGGATCGGGAAGGTTATTGGAAAGGGAATTGATGATGGTATGATCTTCTACAAAATGCTCAAACTTTCCAAAGTAAGACAGTTTGGCTATGATGATGTTACCGTCCTTGAAAGTAACCCGATAAACATGGTTGGTAGATACCTTGGCACTGATATCTGTAATGGTGATAATGGTTCGGGTGGGATCGTATGCACGCCACGCTTCCTTTACAATTTCATTAAAATCAATAAATGACATACATCCTTTTTCTTAGATAATTTCAAAGTAGCGTTTTATTTCCCAATCGGTAACAGCGTTTGAAAACTGCTCCCATTCCCACTCTCTTGTTCGGCTGAAATGGTCAGTAAAAGTCTGGCCAAATAATTTGGGTGCCAGATCCGAATGTTTCATTTTTTCGGTTGCTTCAGCCAGTGTTGCAGGAAGTTTTTGATGATCCTTATGATCATACTCATTTCCGGAAGTAGCTTCAATATCCAGTGAAAGTTCGTTTTTGATCCCATACAAGCCCGAAGCTAAACTTGCAGCCATAGACAGATATGGATTGGTATCAGCACCCGGTACACGGTTTTCCAATCGCATGGCATCCACAGTTTGGTTAATAACCCGAAGAGCTGTGGTTCGGTTTTCAACTCCCCAGCTTACAGAAGTAGCTGCCCATGAACCAGCAACCATGCGTTTATAACTGTTTACTGTAGGAGCATACATGGGTAAAATATGAGGCAAGCAATGAAGCTGTCCTGCTATATATTGCTCCATGATCGTACTAATGGAATGATCACGACTATCATCAAAAAACAGATTTTTTTCTTCCTTCTCATCCCATAGGCTTTGGTGGATATGGCCACTGCATCCCGGTAAATTTACATTCCACTTGGCCATGAAACTTGCCATGATCTCATGACGGGAAGCAATTTCCTTTACACCTGTTTTAAAAAGCACAGCCCGGTCAGCAGCTTCTAAAATATCGGTATAGGCAATGGCCGCTTCATAAACTCCGTTTCCGGTCTCGGTGTGCAGGCCTTCCAGCGGGACTTCAAATTTCTTTAACAAATTGAAGAGATCATCAAAATAGGCTTGGTTCTGGGATGATCTCAGAATGGAATATCCAAACATGCCCGGAGTGAGGGGGGTTGGGTTGATTCCTCCTTTTTCATTTAGAGAATCCGGAGTTTCCCGAAAATTAAACCATTCAAATTCATTGGCGAATTTTGGTTTGAAACCGAGATTTAAGGCTTCTTCAGAAACTCTTTTCAATAATGTGCGCGGACAAACATTCGACATGTTCTCATCCCGGTGAAAGTCGGCCAGGAAAAGAGGAGTATTATCATTCCAGGGAATTTCTCGTGATGTTGAGAGATCAATAGAGGCTGTTGCATCCGGAAAGCCGGTATGCCAGCCTGTTACTTTAGAATTGTTGTATACCATATCGTTAGCATCCCAGCCAAAAACCACATCACAAAAACCAACATTCCTATCTATGGCTTTAAGAAATTTTTCTTTTGAGATGATCTTGCCCCGCAGGATCCCATCAATATCAGTAACGGCCAATTTTATTTTTGTAGAAGGGGAAGCTTTAATTGCTTCTATGATTTCCTGTGATGTATTTGTCTGTGCCATGCTTTGAAAATGATTGAGCCATAAAACTAACTAAACCCCGCGACTTTTTTGAATGGAAAATGTAGAATGTGCTATGTGCTATGTGCTATGTGCTATGTGCTATGTGCTATGTGCTGAGGGGAGGAATATTTTAAACAGATATAGAATTGCGTATCGTTTTGGATTCAAACGTGCTTGTAAAATATGAGTAAGAAAACAAAGGTCACTATGAATAGAAAATTTTGCCCTGAAGTTTTTAAAGGAAAATAGTTAACCCGAAAATTGGGCAACTGCTTGCGACTATGGAGTTACGCTACAAAAATATTTGTCAGGGTTGAATTCACCACATCACATATCGGTCAGACGGCTCAAAGCCGTCTGACCGATGGTAGGAATTCGTGTAACAAAGCCTTAGCCATCCATCAGACCGGCAATCGGTCAGATGGAGTTTTGGGTGGTATTAGAAGGTGAATGATTTTTTGTTTTTATGGAACAAATTTGATGGGTGTATATGTTAGTCGGGCATGGATATCAATACAGACTATGACGTAATTATTGTCGGTTCCGGTATGGGGGGAATGAGCGCGGGAGCCATGTTGGCTAAAGATGGCTACAAAGTCCTGATACTTGAGAAAGCGCATGCGCCAGGAGGGTGTTCGTCTTCTTATTTCAGGAAGGGATTTGTGTTCGAATCGGGTGCCACGACGCTGATAGGATTTAACGAGAATCAACCGCTATGGAAGCTGGAGCAAGAAACCGGTATTCAAATTCCCAGGGAAGAGATTACTCCAAGCATGTCGGTTTGGCTGGATGGGGAACAGATCACCCGGTACAAAGACCGGGAGCAATGGATTCAGGAATGTATTCGCGTTTTTGGAAATGAAACCGGACAGCGTACTTTCTGGGAAGAAGCTTTTAACGTATCGGATTTGGTCTGGAAGGTCTCGCTAAGAAATCCTTTTTTCCCACCACAAAAAATTTCAGAATGGGGATCGCTGGCCATCAATAATAACCCCCTGGATGTATGGGTGCTTAAATATGCGTTGAAATCGGTTCGCGAGGTAATGCAAGAATATGGAATTGATGCCCCAAAATTCCGCCGTTTCGTGAATGAACAGCTTATGATCACTGCCCAATCGAAAGCTGATGATACACCCTTTCTATTTGGTGCTGCAGGATTGACGTACACCAACTATTCCAATTTCTACGTACCCGGTGGGTTGCTTGAGATGGTAAACACAATCAGGGCTTTCATTCAAAAAAGAGGAGGTGCACTGCATACTAAAGAAGGCGTTGAAATGATCACAAAAGATAAGGGGCAGTTCACAGTTCACACCCGAAATAAAAGAAAAGAATCCTTTGCATACCGGGCGCCCATTGTAATTTCAAATATCCCGGTTTGGAATATGAAAGAAGTGACTTCCGGGGAAATGAGATCATATTTTCAAAAAGAAAGCGCTGAATATGAGTCGGCCTGGGGGGCTATAACCTTGGGCATTGCCACTAATGACACTTATCCCGAAGATTTGCCTCTGCACCATCAAATTCACTTAAAAGAGGGAAAAACCGTTCCATTTACAGATTCTGATTCAGTATTTGTGTCTATGTCGAAAAAGGGAGATACCTTACGAGCCAAAGCCGGAAAACGCACACTTAATATCTCAACGCACGCTGATCCCGAACGGTGGTATTCGTTGAACGGCCAATATGAAACGGCCAAACAACAGGTTCAGGATTTTATCGTTGAGACTCTGCAAGAAAAGCTGCCCGGATTTTCTGACGCACAAATTGAAGTGATCCACACAGCCACTCCCATTACCTGGGAAAACTGGGTGTACCGAAAAAAGGGCAGAGTGGGGGGAATTCCCCAAACTATGGCACGAAGCTTGCTAAAATGGACACCAAGCGAAACTCCGTTCAAAGGTTTGTATCTTTGTGGAGATACGACGTATCCCGGGCAAGGAATTCCCGGCGTAACTTTGAGTGGAATCAACGTATATTACAGAGTTGTTAACTCTTAGTTGCTTTTCCTTGCTTATACGTGCTTAAAAGGCGGTTTTAGTCTTGTTACTTTCCTTTCTTTTCTCTTTTTTCTGTTACTTTTGTTACTATATTGTTACTTTTAGACGGTCGATGTAAGCCAAGTTTATACGAATAGAGTTTCATTCACTTAAACTTTTTTGGTTTTGTTACTCGACTCAATAGTAACAATCACAGCCAATTTTCACTTGAATAGTAGTGTATTATGGGAATCAAAATCAGAGAAAAGGATTTAAAATCGGGCAAAAAGTCTTTGTACTTAGATATCTATCACAAAGGGAAACGGAATTATGAGTTCCTGAAGATCGGGCATTTAACAGGTGATAAGAATAAGGATGAAGAGATACGGGATAAGGCGAAGGCTATCAAAGCAAAAAGGGAGTTGCAGATCTTTAATGAAACCTACGATTTTGACAAAAAGGATGATGATCTACTCTTTACTGATTTTATGCAGATTATCGCAGATGAGTTTGAGAAGAAAGGGAACCGGAATGTTAGCACGGTTTTATTTCATGTTCGGGAATTTGGCAAAGATGATATTTCATTCCGTGGTGTTGACGAAAAGTGGATAAAGGGATTTAAAGACTATCTGCTGGATGAAGTGAAGCAAAGCACAGCCCGGACGTATTTTTTAGTGCTGCAATCGGTTATTAATAAAGCAGTGAAGAAAGGGCACCTGAAAAAAAATCCGATGGATGAGGTAGAAAACATTCCAAAGGATGAACCAAAGATCGAATACCTGAATGATGAGGAACTGAATAAACTTTGGGGAACTGATATCAGTAATATTGAGGTGAAACGGGCTTTTCTCTTTTCATGCTATACGGGGTTAAGACTTTCGGACGTGCAACGGTTGAAATGGAGTGATATCGAGGACGTCCGGGATAATGGAAAGGCTTATAAGCAAATTTCCATCAACATGAAGAAAACAAATGACCTGATTTATATTCCTATCAGTAAACGAGCCGAAAAACTACTAAATGTTAAGCATAGGGTATCTGAATATGTGTTCGATATTTCACCCAGCAAGGTGGAATATTGGCTGCCTAAGTGGGCAAAGAAAGCCGAGTTGGGAAAGCATATTCATTTCCATATGTCACGCCACACATTCGCAACGCGGTTGCTTAATAAAGGGGTGAACATCTTTACAGTGAGTAAGTTGTTAGGGCACGCTTCCATTGAGCACACACAAAAATATTTACACTTGAGAGATACCGATAAAAAATCAGCAATTGACGTGCTGGATTAAAAACAGGAATAACGCATGAAGGTTCTATTATGATAACACCCTTGGAAATACAAAACTGGCTGAAAAATGTTGTAACCAAAAAAAGCTTTGGCCGGGAAAACACGGAATATCTAAAACAGATCAATAAAAGTGCGTATGATTTTTTAGAGAACGAAAATCAAAAACTTGCAGAACCATACGACAATGACGAAGATTATTTTGAATACCTATGGACGTTTAGGCTTTACAGAGAAAGCTATTGGGATAGAACGGTCGAGGCTTATCTATACTCTTTGCACGCTTCAGCTATGCTTATAAATTTACAAAATCAAAAACTTGCTGGAATTTACTATAATGAATGGCTGGATGAAATCAATAGCGCTCTTGACGGTTCATCTGGAGCTTTTAGGTGGATTGCAGAAATAGCCAACCACCTGAATGGCAGCCGGGTGATCTCTGAAGATGAATATTTAGAATTTCGGCTCAGGCTATCTAACTATCAGACTGAATTTATAAATGAGTTTTTCACAGCCTTTGACCGGGGTTTAGATAAAGATAGCAAAAAGGTTTACGCCGTGGCGGCAGTAGATTTGAAAATAGTATTTGATCGTCTTGGTAAAATGGTTTCAATTGAAAACGTTTTCCCGCGAGATAGTCGTTTTTGGCCTGACTTTTATATCCAAAAAGCATTAGTAAATTTCATTGATAGCACCGTCAATAAATCCCGAAGAGGTCGAAAAAGCCTAATTAGTAAATGCGGTATATCTGAAAAACAGTTTGCCCAAGATATTAATAAATACCTTTTTACTATTTCTAAAAATAAAACTGAAATGCCATTTAGCACGTACGAACTTGCGGGGCACTTAATGACTAAACCTGCTTATCAATCTACGGATGAAAACGGCGATCAATGGATTCAGGATCAGAACGATTTTAATAAATTTGTGAGGGGCTTTCTAAATAATAAGTGGGGTAAATACATGCACGAAAATGAGTTTCCCGCAATAGTGCAATATGGGGGAGAATTTATTTTAATTGGGGATTAATTAATAAATCCTTACCCGCCGTTAATTACATGCTGATCTTTCTGTCAACAATTAACAAAAAACAGAAAGATTATGACTACGAAAGCTTATCAAAAACCCCTTAATGTTGAAGAGGCAGCCGAGTTTCTCGACCTGTCAAAATCCCATCTGTATAAACTTACAAGCCGGGGGGAAATTCCACATTACAAACCGACCGGAAAGCGTCTATACTTTTTGCCCGAAGATTTGATCGAATACCTAAAGGCTGGACGTGTTAAAACCAACCGCGAGCTTGACCAGGAAGCCGCAAAATATGTAGCGCAATAAAAAGCCCTGGAGCAACGAACTCCAAGGCAGGAAAAGCACGTATCAATATACGATTCTTGTTTTTCTATTGCACTTCAAAGGAAAAGCACATGCAGAAAACAGAGCAAATATCAAACGGGCAATTTAAGCCGGTTCCATTAGAGGAAAGGTATAAAGCATTCCGGCAAAGGGATACAGACGACTTTTCCGATGTTACCCCGATTGGTGGGAAACCTTCACTGAAAGAGCTTGCACGGATTGACTATACAAGGGAGCTGCCACCACCTGAAACAGCCTTAAAAATTGGTGGTGAAATATTTGGTACGCTTGGGAACTTCTCTTTAGTGATAGGTAAGGCAAAAAGCCGTAAAACCTTCTTAATGGCACTTGTGCTTGCTGCATGTTTAGGGTTTAAAAACGAAGATTCTTTTTTTGAAGGATTATTGCCCCCCGGAAAAGATAAAGTTGTTTTCGTGGATACCGAACAAGGCGAGTACCATGTTATCAAAGTTGCCCAACGTGTTACGCGACTGACTGGAAAGCCGCAACCGCCTAATTTTGAAGTGTACGCGCTCAGGAAATTTTCAACCGAGGAGCGTAATATCATTATCGAAGAGATCATCAATTCCACACCGGATTTAGGTCTGTTAGTTATTGATGGCGTCCGGGATATCGTAACATCTATAAATGATGAAGGTGAAGCCACAAATTTGGCTAATAAGCTGCTTAAGTGGACTGAAGAGAAGCAGATACATATCGTAACCGTTCTACACCAGAACAAGGGAGATTTTAACGCGCGGGGACACATTGGAACGGAGCTTATAAATAAAGCTGAAACGACCGTTTCCGTTACCGTGGAAAAAGATGCTGAAGTATCCAAGGTTGAGGTTGAGTATTCGCGAAATAAAGCCTTTGAGCCGTTCGCATTCCGTGTAAATGAAATTGGATTGCCTGAAATTGTGGAAGGCTGGCAGCCGAAAAGTGATACCAATTCCAAGAAGTGCGTCCCGTCCGAACTGGATGAGTATAAACACACCCAAATTTTACAAAAGATTGCCCGGAATATATCTGACCGTCCGTCTTATTCAGATGTATCATCACAAATTATTGAAGCCGTTACCGATGTTGAAGAGTATATCGGAGAAACAAAAGCACGGCAATTTTTTACCCACTATCTGAATAACAATTTCATTAAAAAACATGGACGGGATAGAAGCCCAAAAGCATACTATTCCATCCATCCGATGGGGGGTAATGATGAGTAAAAAAGTAACTGTGTTAGGGGGTACTGTGTTAAGTGGGGGTAACACACCTGACAAAAACATGACACCCCTATTCAAAACGCTACAAACAAGGATTTTTAACTGTGTTACTGTGTTAACACACCTATTAACACACCACTGTGTTACTGTGTGCACGCCTATGTATAAGGCGTGCCCAACACAGTACGACCACCACAGTACTAAAGGAGTTCACCATGTTTGATGAGAAAGTATCCATATTCCAGAGCTTCCAAGCTGACCCAAAATCCATTCCATTGGCTCAATGGCTGAAGGTATGTAAAGAGGGTTCACGCTATGCCAAACAAGTTGAACAGTATAGAAGCACCGGACGGGATGATCTGAAAAAATCACTTCCATTGATAACCGTTGGTGCGATATGTGAAGGTGGTAGAAAATTGGAGAATGTAACCACCCGGACGGGATGGATATCCTTAGACGTTGACGGTAAAGATAATCCACATATCAAAGACGCCAAAGCTTTACGGGATGAGATTGCAAAGATTGTGTATGTAGCTTTTTCAGCATTGAGTACGGGCGGTAAAGGAGTTTGGGCACTTGTTAAGGTGAAGCATCCAGAAAGACAGGCAGAACATTTTGAGCAGCTTATCAAAGATTTTGCAAGCCGTGGTATTATCCTGGATAGCAGCAAGGGTAAAAATCCTAATGATGCACGGTTTTATAGTTACGACCCCGGCGCGATAGTGAAGGATAGTTTTAAGATATACGACCGATTGCCCATTGATAATAAGTGTTCACCGTTCATTTCACATAGCAAAGTGAACGTGAACACCCCTGACGGTACTTTAAACTATGGTAAAAAAGCTCTCGAAGATGAGATCAGTATCCTGTCAAATGCACCTGAAGGAGATCGAAATAATCAGTTATTCAAAAGTGCTGCTGCCTTGGGCTCCTTAGTTGCCGGGGGAGTGTTAGAAGAACATACCGTGAAAGATTTGCTATTTGATGCAGCACGTTCAACCGGACTGAAAGAGAGTGAGATCAATAAGACGTTGACCAGTGGTTTTAATACCGGACTGCAATCACCCAGAACACCCGAACCGAACGGGCACAATAGAAGCATGGTAAGCCCTTCACCTAAAGACGATAAGCGTTCTACGGCTAAATATGAAAGCCGAAATCCAGCACCCCACGGATATAACCCATTTACGGGCGAAATCTTTGATGAGAGAGGATATCCAGAGGATTGGGATGAGATCGACACGGACTTGGAAGTATTAATGCAGCGCGACCCGATAGTAAATGATATTGTGGAAATCTTTGGAGCTGAACTTGAATCACAAATACAATTGAACTGACATGAATAAACACAATGATATTGACGGAAATGAGATCGCAGAACTGCTGTACGGTAAGCGAAAAAAGAAGCGCAGGAAACGTATTCAGAAAGTGAATAAGCCTGACCATTGGCGACCTGATTTTGATAGTAACGAACTAAAATTAAAACAGAAATAACATGAAAGAAATGATAGAAAATAACGCGGATAAGTTATTCCAGAAAGTGAAGCGACAAACGAGCCTTTGCGAAATACTCTATGACCGCAAAAACGAGCTGGCAAAGCAGGACGTAGATCAACACAGGGATGAGATAAAATCAATTTCCAAACGTCTTGACCAGGAGTTTATAACATTGGAAAAGTTGCAAAATGAATACCTAAAAGAAACCGGAATTGATATGGCCATTATAGACGAAAGAATTATCGAACCAGTAAAAATGCTCAATGCCGCGGGTTTAATTACTTCAGGAAGCTGCCAAGGTGCCGACTTCACCAATTACGATGATTATCGAAGGTATTGGAATGAAACAAAAGGGCACCACGCAAAAGCGTATATCCAGATTGCAGATTATAGGGAACTGCCTGAAAAGTTTACAGACTTAGTGAATATCCATACAGATCTAACTTTGGTTTATGTGATGGAAAATGAATTTGATTTTAGATGTGAAATAAAATCTGTTTCCATGCTGAAGAACAAAGAGTTTCCCAACAATGTGATGGAAGTAATTACAAAATGGATGGAATCATGAAAGACATTTTAAACAACATCTACACATTTATAATTGTATCGCTTTCCTGTCTATCCTTCACGGCTGCCGGGGTGATGATAGTAATGAGTACAATCGACACGCAACAGGTTTACCTATGGCAGGCAGTAGCATTCATAGCAATTGGAATTGTGATGGCGCTTTTCTTCTTGCACTTGAGCGAAGTAGCTAACAGAAAGGAGCCCAAAGACAATGAAAACAGATAGATACCCCCCGGGGGAAAGAAAGAAAACAGATATTCATATCGATACCGTTGCTTTCCAAAATTTCCCTTTCTGCCACGAATCAACCGGGGCGGGGTAAAACTTGAAAATCCATGTTCTGGCACTATTGAGCTAACATTTTAACAAAAAACTAACTTGAAATAATATGGGAACTTACAAACAGAAAAGAAGCCGTAAGCCTTTATCGCTGGATGATGCACAATTAAGAATGACAGACAGTATAAAGCAATTAGAGAAAATAATTTTGACCAGTGAGGACGAAAACCGAGTGATAAACGCTTCAAATGCCCTTTCTGGACTTATCAGTCGATATGCAAAATTACTCGAAGTGAGCGACTTGGAAAAACGTATCGAGCACTTGGAAAGGATTAATGAGAATCAAAAAATGAGAAAAGTAAAATGAAACCAACCGACCGACTGGCAAAGCTTGAAACTGAAATTTTTGAACCGGGAACCGATGCCGAAAAGTTGATCGCGTTGGGTGAAAAATGGCTGGATGCCGTTCACCAAAGAAATTGGGATACTGCTATTGAGTTAGCAGAACAGGCCACTACCTATTTTGAAGATCACCCCGATTGGAAGGAATGGCCACCGGAACATGCACCGAAATTGCTATTCATACAATGGCGTTGGTTTTCACGTTTCCATCACCCGGAAATTAGGACGCTCTATCAGGACGCTATTACCCAAAATAAAACACCAAATTTAGTACCTATTAATTGATATGTATCAGTATATCAGTTATATTTAAGCAAAGCTCAAAGAGAGCACTAACAACAACGAAACCAATAGAGAATAGTTATGGACAATTACGAGCGCAGAATTAAAGCAAAGGATTTAAGAGAGCAGTCAGGCGTTTTAAACGACAAAGCCCAAGCAATAGTTGATAAAGCAGAAGGTCGAGAAATGACCAACAAAGAAACAACCGAGTATAACCGGTTAATTGCTGCTATTAATAAAAAAATGGATGAGGCTGAAGATCTGGAAAGACAGGCAGGAATAAAACCAAGTGAAGTTGGAGCGGTTCCAATTGCCCCGCACCTTTCCGCACCTAATGTAAACGCAAAAGGAATTGAACTTTGGGAAAGTGCATCTGGCCCAACAAAAGGTTCACAAATCCGGGTTTATAATCGAGGCACTTCATTCAGTGATGATCTACGGCGACAGAACCCGGAAGAGTTTGAAAAGTTTAAAGACGTAACATGGGCGAGCTGGATAAGAGGTATCATCAACGGGGAAACTCGATTAATGGATACTTCCAACGATTCGCAATTAGTACCCACCCCGCTATCTGCTTCAGTGATTGATTTAGCGAGAAACAAGAGCCGAATTTTTCAGGCAGGCGCTAAAATGGTTCCTATGTCAAGTAAAACCTTAGACATGGCGAGAGTAACATCCGATGTTGACAGCGAATGGAAGGCGGAAGGTTCTGCATGGAGCCAAAGCGATGTTACCCTTGATAAAGTAACGCTAACCGCTAAAACGCTTATTGCAGGTACCCGCCTAACAGTTGAATTGTCAGAAGATGCGCCGAACGCGTCCGAAGTAATTCAAAACTCAATAGCTGAAAAATTGGCGCTGGAATTAGATCGCGTTGGTTTAGTCGGTTCAGGCTCAGGACAAGAACCCGAAGGTCTATTTCTTAACAGCAACGTTAATGAAGTAAGCCTTGGAACCGATGGAGCCGTATTAACTAATTACGTGCCATTTTCAGAGGCTTATCAAAAAGTACTGGAAGCGAACGGCGTTCCACGTTCTGCAATCTTTGCACCGCGCACCTGGGGTGAATTAGATCGCTTAGTCGATAACGATAATAACCCATTACGAGCGCCCCAAAGCTGGCAGGATTTACAAAAACTTGTTACTAATCAAGTTCCCATTGACCAAACACAAGGCACATCTACCGATGCATCAAGTGTGTTTATTGGCGATTACAGTCAAATGCTTGTAGGAATGCGCACACAGCTACGCTTAGAAGTTTCACGAGTTGCAAGTGATGCGAATGATTCAGCATGGGAAAATCTGGAAATTTGGATAAGAGGATATTTAAGAGCAGACATCCAGTTTGCACATCCAAACCATTTCTGTAGAGTAGTAGGAATCACACCTGAATCTTAAGTTTGCGTACATCCATAATTATCTCTCTCAAAGGATAATTATTTCACCCGGCTGGAAAATCCAGTCGGGTTTTTTTATGCTTACCAGCTAAATGAAAGGCAGTGCTTACCATGCTTCAAATAAAATAGGATATTTGGATATTGAAGCAGAAGTAAAGCATGTCAGAAGCGGGGTCGATGAAAGGTAAAAGCGATGGTCAAAATGACCATAGCTTAACATCTGAGCGACTTGCTAAAGAGATGCTGTTCTATATTCTGTTTCTGCAAACTCAAAACACGGGTTAAGGCGCACCAATGCAGATAAGCGAAAGGCAGTACTAACCTTGCTGAATGATGAAGAGTGGAGCCAGTGGAGTGATTCTGAAATTGCAAGAAAATGTGCCGTTGACCATAAAACCGTTGCGAAATATAGAACTAAAAGCGACTTGGGAAATTTTGAAAATATCGAAGCGGTTAAGGATTGGATGGATGCCAATCAATTAGGTAGAAGAAACCTAACTGATGGGTGGAAGTTTGAACTTGCACAAGCCCGAAAAGAGATCCTCTTAGAAAAGGGGAGGGAGAATATGTCGGCTGGTGGTGGTGATAAAAAAACGGGTTTATCAACAGCTGATAAACCCGATATTGAGCCAATTAACACACAAAAAGAAATAGCCAAAGATTTGAGCCTATACAGTCAAACAGTCTTATTTAGTTAATGGTAAGATATGCTTAAACCTTAGATAAGCCCTTAAAATCGAAATATGAGCTTAATTATTTCGGTAACTTGGTAAAATTAGCTATTTTAGGATATGGAAGAGCAAATTTCCATATCACTGCTAAAGATTGCCCGGAATTGTGCGGAATGTAAGCAACCGATAAAAGAGAGCTACGCGCAAATGATGAGAGCTAACCGGGAGAGCCTGATTGCTTACCTATGTAAAAACTATTCAGATCAGGACGTTTCTATCCTTCATTATTTCCAAGTCATATAACATTTTGCTGCAAGTAACGTATTTGGGAAGAGTAGTATTTAAGGCAAACAATTGGAATGAAATTTGTACCTTTGATGCTCAGGAATTTCATATCAGTTAAAAAAACACTTGTTACTATACCGTTACTTTGTCATTTACATAAAGGCAGTTAAATAATTGATATAAAATATCTTATAGATGAAATTCAGTTCATCAACGTATATTACAGAGTTAAAAAGAATCATCAATAAAGCAGATATTTTTGGATAATTTTTCACCCAACACCCGGTTTTCAGTTTTCCCGCCTGTCATTAAAAATCTTTTGATCATCAATGGGTTAGTATTTCTTTTAACCAAACAGATCTTTGGTTCCGGTTGGACTCCCATAGGAGCAGCATTAGCGCCATATCTTGTGCTCAATCCTTTGGGAGAGGGCTTTATGCCATGGCAGCTTTTAACCTATATGTTTCTGCATGCGGATATCTATCACATCATGTTCAATTTGTTTGCCCTTTGGATCTTCGGGCAAGCCATTGAAAATTTATGGGGCTCAAAGCGATTTTTGATCTACTATCTATTATGCGGAATTGGTGCTGCGATCATTCATATGTTCTTTGGTGGTTATTTTACCTATACACTAGGAGCCTCAGGAGCCGTTTTTGGGATTTTATTAGCGTTCGGAATGATGTTTCCTGACCGCTATATCATGTTATTGATTCCTCCCATCCCTATCAAAGCTAAGTACTTTGTTACCTTTTACGGACTCTTTGAACTCTTCAACGGTCTCTCTATGCCAAACAGCGGAGTAGCTCACTTTGCCCATCTCGGCGGTTTGATAGTGGGTTTTGTACTTATCAAGTATTGGGGACTAAAAAAACCGGAGTATTATGGCTAACCGACCATTTAATTTTCCCGGTAGTGGAAACTTCGGAGGCGCGGGCTCTTACGATTCTTTTGGAGGAGCTATGAAACGAGGCTTCCTTCGTATGCCTGTGGCTATACGGACCATTATTCTGATCAATGCTATTGTGTTTGTGATTCAAATGCTTGGCGGACAAACGCTGAACGGCTGGATTGTTCCCAATCTTGGTTTTGATCCTAATTTTCCAACCTTCCTCACGCAGCCCTGGCGACTGATCACCTACATGTTTTTGCATGGAGGTTTCTTTCACTTTCTATTCAACATGTTATGGCTTTGGTGGATGGGGCGTGCAGTTGAAGAAACGTTAGGTCCCCGCACATTCACGGTTATTTATTTTGGTGCGGGAATTTTAGGAGCTCTCTTGGATGCGGCCTTAGCTTTGGTTTTTGGCTCTGCTTTAGTGATAGGAGCTTCCGGTGCGGTGACCGGGATTTTAGTGGCTTTTGCCATGCTGTATCCAACTGCGCCCATTATGTTATTTTTATTCCCACCCATTCAGGCCCGGTTTTTTGTAGCCGGCTGGATCGCTATCGACATCTTATTTCTCGGAAGTGGTGATGGAGTGGCTCGTTTGGTTCACCTTGGAGGAGCTTTAGGGGGATATTTATTCATCAAAGCGCATGAAAACGGAAGAGACTTAAGTCTGGTTATCAGGTATGTAGAGTATCTTTTTGGAAGGATCAAACCAACAGGCGGAAATAAGAAAAGAAAGCGAAATGCGAATATGCATATTGTTCAGGATGCAGAGATCATCGAAGAAGTAGAGCAAACCGAACTGGACGCGATCCTCGAAAAAATATCACAAAAAGGCTATGACTCGCTCACCAAAGAGGAAAAACGAAAACTCTTTGAATTGAGTAAGAAAAACTAAGTTTCAAAGCACAAAGCACAAAGCACAAAGCACAAAGCACAAAGCACAAAGCACAAAGCACAAAGATGGCAGAAATTAAACGACGCAAATCGATTCAGGTAATGGTAGGAGATGTTCCGGTAGGCGGAGGCGCTCCAATAGCTGTTCAGTCAATGACTAACACAGATACGGCAGATATTGATGAGACCGCAGATCAAATTGAGCATCTGAATAGGTCAGGTTCTGAATTGGTTCGGATCACCGTTAACAATGATGAGGCCGCAAAAGCAGTTCCCTATATAAAAGAAAAATTACTGAAACGGGGAATTACGGTTCCTGTGATCGGAGACTTCCATTATAATGGGCATAAATTGCTGACGAAGTATCCTGAAATGGCTAAAGCGCTTGCAAAATTCCGGATCAACCCCGGGAATACCGGAACAAAAACAAGGGATGAGAATTTTACGACCATCGTTGAGCAAGCCATCAAATACGACAAGCCGGTACGCATTGGGGTGAACTGGGGATCTTTGGATCAGCAGTTGCTGGCTGATAAAATGGATGAAAACAATAAGCTTCCAAAACCCAAATCTGCCAAAGCAGTAATGCTCGATACCATGGTGGAAAGTGCAAAACGCTCCTCCAAACTCGCTGAAGATGTAGGTTTGGCATCCAATAAGATCATTATCAGTTGCAAAATGTCCGGCGTTCAAGATGTGATAAAAGTATATGAGCGCATTGCCGAAGAAGTTGAGTATCCCTTGCATGTTGGATTGACCGAAGCGGGAATGGGAATGAAAGGTATGGTAGCGAGTGCATCGGCACTATCGGTGATATTGCAACAAGGTATTGGCGATACCATTCGCGTATCACTAACTCCTGAACCGGGGGCCGACAGGGCGCTGGAGGTGCAAGTTGCACAACAGATCCTTCAGTCACTTAAGATCAGGAGTTTTGTTCCGCAGGTAACAGCCTGTCCCGGTTGCGGACGAACGAAAAGTACCTACTTCCAGGAGCTTGCCCGGGAAATTCAGGAATACATTGTTGAATCGATGCCGATATGGCGAAAAGTCTATCCCGGGGTTGAGGAAATGGATGTTGCCGTAATGGGTTGCGTGGTTAATGGTCCGGGGGAGTCCCGCAATGCTAATATCGGGATATCACTGCCGGGTACGTTTGAAGAACCGAAAGCTCCTGTATATGTTGATGGCGAACATTCTACAACGCTGAGGGGAGACAATATAGGAGAGGAATTCCGGGAGATATTAGACAATTACATCAAGAACAGATACGGAAAAAAGGAAACAGCTAAAGGTTGATTTTGCTTGTATGAAACCCCTTACATTTGTTCTCAGGAAAAAGATGTAACAAGACATAAATATTTTCATCAAGGTTTTGGAATAAAAATATTCGGGTCTTTTCTTGCCTTATTTATTTTATGTAAACAAATAAATAACAGTAATATTTACGGATTAAAAACTGACCAGTTCACTTCGTGGATTTCGAGTCGGGATAAACATTAAAAACCTAATTTATACTTGAATATATGTAAGCGCTTACATTAAATTGAATCCAACTAATCTGAATGACTAATAGTTGGATGTATGAGATATTTAATGACCCTCATCGTAAGCCTTATCGCGATATCTGCATTTGCCCAAAGCGGTAAAATTCGCGGGGTAGTAACGGATGCTGAGACCGGTGAACCGATCATCGGAGCAAGTGTGATCATAGAGGGGACTACCAAAGGTAATGCCACCGATATTAATGGTGAATACATAATCTTAAATGTTGAACCGGGTACCTATAACCTTGAATTTTCATATATAGGATACAGTCAGACAACAGTTCAGGATGTAAGGGTCAGTATTGATCTTACCACAGAAATCAATGTTGAACTTCAACCTGAGGTGGTAGAAGGAGAGGAAGTTACCGTAGTTGCCGGGCGGGAATTGGTCAGAAAAGATGTAACGGCCAGTTTGTCTTCTGTTACCAGCGAACAGATCGAAGCTATCCCGGTTGAGAACTTTTCAGAAGTAGTGGAATTACAGGCCGGTGTAGTTGATGGTCACTTTCGGGGTGGGCGAACCGGGGAAGTTGGTTATTGGGTGGATGGTGTACCCGTGACAGATGTATATGATGGCAGTCTTTCAGCGGGTGTAGAAAACAGCTCCGTTAAAGAAGTTCAGGTGGTTACCGGTGCTTTTAATGCAGAATACGGACAGGCAATGAGCGGTATTGTAAATATCGTTACAAAAGATGGAAGTAATAATTTTACCGGATCTGTAAATACCTTTGCCGGTGATTATGTTTCTACCCGCGATGACCTGTTTCGTGGGATCGATCAGCTGAACCCTGTTGCTGTGAGGAATATTGAGGCCAGCTTAGATGGGCCTATTATTAAAGACAATCTTTTCTTCTTTGTGAGTGGAAGGTATTTTGGAAACGATGGCTGGTTTTTTGGCCGGGAAGTGTTTAATTATAATGATGTAGGGATTAACAATCAGGGACAATTGGCCCTTTTGGATACACTTGGTTCAGGGGATTCGAGCCTGGTTAATATGAATCCATATGAGAAGTTGAATGGTCAGGTTAAGTTAACCTGGCGGCCTGTGTCAGGATTAAAGATCTCAGCTAATGTGATCGGTGGGGGTGAAGAGTTTAGAAATTATAACCACGGAGCTCAATTCATACCTCAGTTCACCCGCGACGAATATACCCGAAATTACAGTGCTTATTTAAAAGCGACACACTCTCTTTCTGACCGGACTTTTTATGATGTAAGCGTATCCAATACTTATAAGAAGTATGAATCTTATTTATTTGAAGATCCTTTTGACGAGCGATATCTGCCAAATGACTATGCCGGTTTCAGAGCTCCAAACATAACTTCAGGCTTTATAATCGGTGGTACAGATAATGGTCGTACCATGCGAGAAACAAATACAATGATCGGCAAGTTTGATCTTACCAGTCAGGTTAACAATTCTAACCAAATTAAAACCGGCGTTGAATACAGGTACCATAATTTAGTTTTTAGAGATGCTTCTTCAATTGTAACTGATCTTGAAGAGGGCGTTGAACGAGTTTTTGAAAATGCTGCATATGATGTAAATCCCACCGAAATGTCAGCATACATACAGGACAAGGTTGAGATTGGCGATTTGATCATTAATGCGGGTGTTCGTTTTGATTACTTCGATTCTAATTTTAAAGTGTTCACCGACCCAACCGATCCCAATGTGGTTTTTGATGAACAACGTCCGGAAGACGAGTCGTTGGTTTTTGAAGATTCTGAACCAACCTGGCAATTCAGTCCGCGTTTGGGAATTGCATTTCCGATATCGGAAACCGGAGCTATCCATTTTTCCTATGGCCATTTCTTCCAGATCCCGAATTTCAATTTGTTGTATCAAAATCCATTCTTCCGTTTGGGGGGAGGATCAGGGTTGATCGGGTTGTTGGGGAACGCCAATTTAGATCCTCAAAAAACGATCAATGGAGAATTAGGATATAAGCAGGAATTGAGTTCTAGTTCAGCTGTCGAGATCACAGCATTCTTCCGGGATATTCGAAATCTTGCAGGTACTGCCACTGATCCAATTGCAGTACAGGGAACATCGGTTCGATATGGGATCATCCGAAACTCTGATTTTGGATTTATCAAAGGTGTGGTGCTGACGTTAGATCAAGGATTTGACAATGGGATGTATTTGACGGCTGACTACACCTTCCAGATCGCAAAGGGTAATGCTTCTGACCCGGCTCAAGCTTATAATGCAGCGGCTGCTAAAACCGAACTCGAAAAACGTATTGTACCTTTGGATTGGGATCAGCTTCACACGGTCAATGTGACGGCTAATTACAGAACAAAAGATGGATGGGGATTTGGCGCTATATTTAGTGCAGGATCCGGATTTCCATATACCCCTGATTACAGTCTTCGTACCAATACTGCACCCCCTTCTATTAATCCTTTGAACAGTCAAAGAAGACCGTCTAAGTATAATATTGACATAAATTTGACTAAGGATATTCAGTTTAGTGATGATCAACGTTTACAGTTGTATGCTAAGATCGACAATCTTTTTGATACCGGAAATGAACAGAATGTATTTAATGATACCGGCACAGCCGAATATTCTCTTTATAGAAATCAAGATCTGAAAAACTTCAGGGGAGACATTGATTTTTTAAATGCAAACTATACCCGACCGGATTTTTATAATGAGCCGCGCAGAGTGGTATTCGGCATCCGTTACAATTTTTAATTGAATTTCAATATGTACCTGACTGACAGTTTTAGAAGCATGAAAACATATATCCCAAAACTTATCGCTGTATTTGCTGTTTTGATCTTAGCACAAAGCTATGCAGAAGCTCAGCAAGTGCCAGAATTTCTGAAGGATCCTCAGTACCGGTCCAGCCGAGAATATCGTAAAAGTGCGGAAGCGGATGGCAACCGGGTTTGGATTACCTTTGAAAACACCGGATACCTTGCAGGTGTCGGTGAAATACGAGGTCAGTGGCCCCGGGGATCAGAAGTAAACTATATCGGTGATGTGTCCCCCGTTCTTTCCATGGAAATTCCTGTAGATACTGACAGTGATGGTGTTGCGGATACCCTTATTCAACATTCTGTGACTACGCCGGGAGATCGACAAGGACAGGGTGCCAGACCGGGGCAAACCGAAGTCTGGGCATTTGAACCAATTCCGGGATTTGCCAATATGGATCAGGAAAATGACCGGCCTGCTATCAGTACGGATGAATCTACCTGGCCCGACCGATGGCCTGATCAGCCAACCTGGATAGCCCCGGATGGCAGTGTGGAATGGAATGGATTTTTTGGACGCGGTATTCAAAACGCAGACTTTGAAACCTATTTTTGGGCAGATGACCATAATGATCGTTTTATGCAAGAAACCTATGGGTTTCGCCCGGATAGTACCGACCTGACACGGGGCGGACAGGGACTCGCGATGAGTGTCCGTGGGTTGCAGTGGAGTCAGTTTTTGGCGCAGGATGCCATGTTCTATATCTATGAGATCACGAACACCAGTACCACCACTTATCCACGGGTATCGGTTGGACTGGTAGTAGGAACTGCTGCAGGCGAAAGTGCGAACGCTAACTCCGGTGATACTCAGGATGACCTTGCTTTCTTTGACCAGGGAAATCGAATTGTATACTCCTGGGATGCAGATGGAACCAACCAGGATGGTAACGATGTAGGATATGTTGGTTATGCATTTATGGAAAGTCCAGGCGACCCCAATGATGGAATTGATAATGATGGAGATGGTGACCCAAATGAACTGAATGTGGAAGGATTTCCATATACAGATCCTGCTTTGGTCGGCTCACCTGCAAACTCTCAATTCACTCCACAGGATTTCTTACCCCGAACCATTAATGAAGGTGATCCAATTGTTTTGATCGATCAGGAAACCTATGAGCGGTCTATTGTTTATATGGGCAATGGACCTATGACGGTAACGTCACAGGGTATTGAATACGAACTAAGTCCAGGTATTACACTTGAAGAAACCAAGAAAACAATTCAGGGACAGATCGATGAAGTAACCGTCACAGAAAAAAATCTCATTGATGAAGACCTTGACGGTATTATTGATGAAGATGTATCATTACACAGCCAGAGAAGATATCAGGAATTGAATGGTAATGTTGAAACTTATGCTCCTCTGTATTTCAAAAATTATGTAGGCTATGCCGAAGCAGTTGGAGAGAATGGTACTCCAACCCGTCAGGATTCTATAGATTATGGATTGCTTAACCCAATGGTGGATGAGCAGCCGAATGATGGTATTGACAATGATGGAGACTGGAATTCTCTAACCGATGATGTTGGAGCTGACGGGGTATCAGGAACCGGAGACCGCGGAGAAGGTGATGGTCGCCCAACGGTAGGTGAACCAAATTTTGAAAATCTTGATGTCGATGAAACCGATCAGGTTGGTTTGTCAAGTTTCTACTATTTCACTCCGCCCGGTGCCGTTCGTTTGAATGAAGACCAACAGGTATGGAGCGCCATGTCTCCCGGTTTCTTTACCACCAACAATGAACTTCAGCAAAACCAGGGAAGTGGTGGAGTAGACGGAGACTTTATCTTTAGCTCAGGTTATTTCCGGCTTGAGCCCGGTCAGACTCTTCGGTTTTCACTGGCACTTGTATACGGAGAAGACCTCGCCAATATTACCAACAACGTGCAGACCATTCAGGAGATCTATGACCGAAACTACAACTTCGCCCGTCCGCCTGAAAAGCCAACCTTGAATGCGGCTGTTGGTGATGAGAAAGTGACTTTATACTGGAACAGTATTGCGGAAGAAAGCGAAGATCCTATTCTTGGTAAAGATTTTGAAGGATATAAACTATTCAAAAGTACCGATCCTAACTTCCTTGATCCTGATCGAATTACGGATGCTTTCGGTAATGATGCTTTATTGGAACCGATTGCCCAATTCGATCTGGACAACGGCATAAACGGGCTCTGGCAGCCGGTAGCGGATACTTCAACCGGACAAAATGATCCTTCCTACGTATACAATCCTGATCTGGCCGACCGGGTACGAGGAGTTCCATTTTATTTGGGAGACGATACCGGACTGCAGCATTCCTTCGTAGATACGAACGTTGTGAATGGACAAACCTATTATTATGCATTGGTGGCATACGACCGGGGCAGCGTCGACTTTTATCCGGCCGAGAATAATTTTTCTGTGACTATCCGCGAAGACGGTTCCACTGTTACCGACATCAACGTGGTTGAAGTTGAACCCAATACACCGGTGCTGGGTTATCAGGCGGGAGCGGTAGCCGGAGAGGTAGAACATCCGAATGGCTTTGCTACCGGTGATGTATTCGTGGAAGTTTTGGATCCGGTGTTCCTGCGTGAGAACTCAAGTTATGAAGTTCGGTTTTCAGGAGATAATGAACTTAAGGCCGATCAGTTTTCCATTGTCAATAACGGTGATATAATCATCTCTGACGCATCTATTGAAGATGCCCAGTCCAACATTTTTGATGGAATGCGCCTTGCTTTCCAAAATGACGAAACCCGGCTGAATCAAGATGCCATGGGGTGGGCTGATCCTGCAGATTCCACCAATATTGATGTATTGGTACGTGAGGGAACCTTCAGTAATAGTCCTTTCTGGCGATTCTCAGGTATCATCGCTCCTTATGATTACGAAATTGAATTTGGGGACGAGATCTTGGCCACCTCCATCGATACTGTTAATGGGGTTGGCCCAAGTGCCAGAAATACCCCGGCAACTCCGGTCAATTTCAAGATCACGAATACCACAACCGGGCAAGAAGTTCCTTTTGCCTTTGACCAAACCCAGGGCACTGACGAATATGCCAATGGAGCCACCTATGCGGAATTAGGTGACAGAGAGTTCATTTATATCTATGATACTTTTGGAGATTCCCTGAGCCCGACGTACGAAGTTCGCTTTCTCTATGAAACGATATTGGGTCAGACTGAAAGGGAACCTACCGGTGACCTTCCGGAAGCAGGGGATACCTATGAGATCAAAACCTATAAGGCCTTTCGCCCAAATGATACCTATACGTACTCAACCGAATCATCCAAAGTAGATGAGGAAACAGCTCAAGAGATGCTGGATCAGATTCGTGTAGTACCTAATCCATATGTAAGTGCCGCAAGCTGGGAAGGAAAACTTCCGCCTACCATTACCAGTGGTCGTGGTGAACGAAAGATACAGTTTCAGAATGTCCCTGAGAATTCAACCATACGGATCTTTACTGTAAGGGGAGAATTGGTTCGCGAGCTAAAACATGATGATAGCATCGACAGGGGATATATCGATTGGGATCTGCGAACCCGCGAAAACCTGGACGTAGCTTATGGCATCTATTTTTACCATCTGGAAGCACCGGGGATTGGTACGAAAACAGGAAAAATTGCACTGATTAAATAATGAAGACACAAGCAATGAATATGAAAAAGTCACTGAAGTACTGCTTGTTACTGGCAGGCAGCCTGGTACTATCATTAAGTGCACAAGCACAAGATAAAGTGGGTACCACCGGTCCTGCATTTTTAAGTATAACCTCAGGCGCCAAAGCCTCGGCAATGGGTGGTGCATTTGTTGCGGTGGCTGACGATGGAAGTTCCATGTTTTGGAACCCGGGGGGAATGGCTCAGCTGGATAAAAGCACCGTCACGTTCTCCAATATGAATTGGTTCCTTGATTCCCAGATACAGGATGCTTCGGTGGTGCTTAACGGAGGAGAGGCCGGAAATTTTGCACTCTCAGTAAGAGCATTGAATTATGGAGATATTGAAGTAACAACAATCGAGAATCCTGAAGGAACCGGAGAAATTTTCACTCCAACCGACCTTTCTGTTGCTGTGTCTTACTCACGATTCATTACCGATCAGTTTTCCATAGGAGCCAATACCAAATTCGTTCAGCAAAAGATATGGAACGAGGCTGCTAATGGTTTTGCCGTAGACCTGGGAATGTTTTATCGCTCTAACTTCAAGAATCTGCGTATAGGGATGTCGATCACCAACTTTGGGACGGATATGAGAATGACCGGAGATGACTTACGTCAGGCTATAGACATTGATGAAAGCAAAAACGGGAACAACGACCGACTTGAGGGATACCTGGGAACCGACTCATGGCCGATGCCGCTTTTATTTAAAGTGGGTTTGGCCATTGATGCCATAGATATTGACAATCATAAAGTGGAAGTAGCCTTGGATGCCAAGCATCCAAGTGATAACTCAGAAAGTATAGATGTAGGGTTAGAATACGGATTCAATGACCTGATCTTTCTGAGAGGCGGTTATCGAAGCTTGTTTTCATCTCAAATGGAAGATCAGGGCTATACGGCAGGGTTTGGGCTGAAATATGAGATCAATGGCATTGCCGCTGAGCTTGGTGTGGCCTATATGACCCATGAATATCTGCAAGATCCACTGTTATGGACACTTGAAATTGGTTTTTAAGAACTTACATTAAAGAAACTGCATAAGCAGAAACAATAACAATAAAAATAGGAGCAACTATGAAAAAGGTTACAACCTTATTCAGTACTGCATTGATGATGGTTCTTATAGGAACTACATCTTTGTTTGCACAGGATGTTATCTCCATCGAAGCTGCTAAAGACAGCACGGATGGAACGGTAGTTACTGTGCGAGGAATTGCTATTACTCCTGCACTTGAGTCTGATTCAAGAACATCTTTCTTTATTCAAGATAATGGTGTTGGACTGAATATCTTTGATTTCGGAACTCCGGCCAAAGATATAAGTGCCGGTGATAGTGTAGAAGTTACAGGTGAACTGGATACATATAATGGTTTAAGAGAAATCGTGGTAAGTAATATTGAAACAGATATTACTGTGATTAACTCAGGTAATGAACTACCAGCCCCACGTGTAATTTCTTACGAAGAATTTGTAGAAGCTGCAACTCCAGAAACAGATACAGCTGGCATTCAAGGAACGTTGGTGAGAATTAATGATCTTTTAACGACTCCTGCTGATTGGCCTGCTGACACAACTTCAGGATCAACTAATGTTGATGCTTTTTTAAATGCTGACAGCAGTGAAGTACCGATCCGGTTATTAGCTCAAACTGAAGCAATCGGTGTAACTCCACCTGCAAGATTTGATATTGTCGGTGTTGTTGGAACGTTTAACGGCTCACAGATTTCACCAAGATTTGCTAGTGATATTTTAGGCTACTATGATATCACCTTCCAGGCAGACATGAATGATATCATTGACTCTGCTGCATTTGTACCCGGAGAAGATTTCATTACAATCCCTGGTTCCATGAATGGTTGGGATACCGCCGCAGATACTTTGATGGATGCAGATGATGATGGGATTTATACAAAAACTCTTTCTTTAACTGAAGGAGATTATTCTTACAAATTCCATATCTACTCCAATTCAGGACGTATTACCGGTGGGTATGAAGCGAATCAGCCAACTGATAACACGAACCGTAATTTTACGGTAACTGCTGATGATTCTCTGGATGCTGAAATGCCTTCATTCGATTACAGAGACCTGAATGATGCAACTTTCGGTGAAGTAGAACTTTACTTCCAGGTAGATATGTCTATTCAGGAATTGAATGGTAATTTTGATCCGGAAACTGAGTATGTATCAGTAACAGGTGCTTTTGATGGATGGAGTGCTACTTCTAATGCCATGACTGAAACTCAAACTGAGAGCGTATATGAAGTTACGGTAACCTTCCCAACTAACCAGGCAATCCCAAGTACTTACGCTTATAAGTTCACGATCGTGAATGCTGATGAGTCTGTTTCCTGGGAAAGTGGTGATGACAAGCTGATCACTGTAACGGAAGATGGATTGTTTGAAGGAAAATATCTGGCTCAGAACGCGCCTGATGGAAACGTACCATACTTTGACAACATTACTCCAAGTGATGTATTCACTGAAGATACCGATGTGGTATTCGAAGTAGATCTGCGACCTGCATATTATACCGTAGCAGACAGTGGTGCACTTCCGGCTGATGTTCAAACCGGAACCGGTGCTGACTCTACAATATCATGGTTATATGGTAACGGTCCGCTTCTTGCCAATGGTTGGGAAGACTGGGGAGTCGATTCTGCTGCCGCTAAGAGCGCAGGGCTATTCTTCAATGACCGTGGTGTAGACGGTGATGAGGTTGCAGGAGACTCCCTGTTTTCAGCTACCTTCTCATACGTTGCCGGTGATGCCCGTGTAGGAGCATTCAAAATGGGTGTAAACGGACAAGATAATGAAGCCGGCTTTGGAGCTGATCACAATGTACGCATCAACGATGCGAATAAGATCGAAGTGGTATTCGGTGGGTTCATAAGAGCCGATTCCGTATACGATGACCTCTACGATGAATACATCCTTGCCACAGAAGAAGGTCCGGTTGTAGTTCGAAGAGGAGGCTCAGGAGACGATGGTGTAGTAGTTTCAAATGAAACAGAGACCATTGAAACTCCACAAGAGTTTACACTCAGCCAAAACTATCCTAACCCATTCAACCCTACAACGAACATTAACTTTACTTTGCCTCAGGCTACTAATGTTACGTTGACGGTTTATAATGTTCTCGGACAGCAAGTTGCAAGACTGGTTAACGGACGCCTGGCTGCAGGTCAGCATTCCGTACAGTTCGACGCATCTAACCTTGCATCCGGCATGTACCTGTATCGAATCGAAGCAGGCACATTTGCTCAGAACAAGAAAATGATGTTAATCAAGTAGATTGATTTAACTCTCTAATAAGTCTTTCGCAGGTACTTTGACCGGTACCTGCGTTTTATTCAAATAAAATTCACTCAGAAAAGTGCCAGCAACTATATACGATATCGCAAAAAAAGCCGGGGTGAGCATTGCCACTGTTTCACGTGTTTTCAACAACAGTGCCAATGTATCAGACAAGGCTAAAAAGAAAGTATTAGCCGTTGCCGATGAAATGGGATATCACCCGCAGGCATTTGCTCAAGGACTTGCAAGCCGTAAAAATAACACGGTGATGGTAGTGGTTCCGGTGATCTCCAATTACTTCTTCATGGAAGTGTTAAGTGGCATTCAGGATAAATTGAGTGAACTGAACTATGAACTGAGCATCTTCAATATATCTCCCAATAAAGATGTTCAGGAACAGGTGGAGCATGTTCTTAAACGCCGTTGGGCAGAAGGGTATCTGTTTATCTCAATACACCTGGAGGAAGAAAACTGGAAGAAGCTGCAAAAATATAAAGTGCCCATAACCCTGGTTGATGAACATTATCAGGGATTTGATTCTGTGAGTGTTGATAATGCTCAGGGTGCTTACCGCGCAGCTAAGTACTTCTTTAAAAAAGGCTACAAAAGAGTGGCCATGTTGTCGGCATTGGAAACGTCCAAGCCTATAAGAGATCGGCTGATAGGATATAAAAAGGCCCTTGAAGAATTTGACCTTCCCTATGACAGTCAATTGGTTGTTACCGGTGATTCCATGAACCGTGATGGGTTTACGGAAAGAGCCGGTTATGAAGCGATGATGAAAATATTGTCTATGGAACCGATGCCCGAGGCTTGTTTTTGTGCATCCGATATTCAGGCGGTAGGTGCTCTCAAAGCCATGGAGGATGCCGGAAAGAAGATTCCCATCATCGGTTATGATGATATTGAACTTGCGGAATATATGGGGTTGTCTACTATCCGTCAGCCTATGCGCGACATGGGCTTCT
This sequence comes from Gracilimonas tropica DSM 19535, assembly GCF_000375425.1. Taxonomy (GTDB): domain Bacteria; phylum Bacteroidota; class Rhodothermia; order Balneolales; family Balneolaceae; genus Gracilimonas; species Gracilimonas tropica. Next base: position 677,767 of record NZ_AQXG01000001.1, read on the forward strand.
TTGCAACCCAAAACCTTATCGACCGGATGAACAACAAAGATAAGGCCATCTCTCAAACCATTTATTCACCTGAGCTTACCATTCGAACCTCAACCAAGGTAAATGGAAAAGCTGATATTCTATCCTAACATCTCATAGCATGAAGTTCCTGAAGTTTTTTGTACTGTTCGTCTTTTCCTTAACTCTGACAGATCTTTATGCTCAAAGTATAGAGGTTACGTTCAGGTATTATGCCAATCCTGAAGCCCAAAGGGCATACGTTCCAGGCGAGTTCAATAATTGGGGCAGTAACAACAGTGGCCGTATCGCTATCGACAATGTTTCTTTGATGGAAAAAGATCAGCAATATGGGTTCTGGTATAAAACCATCTCCCTTGAAGTAGGTGGAGGAGAAGCCTCCAGTAACGGAGCATCAGGATATGCCTACAAGTTTCATGAACAATATGATGCCAGCGGAAGTGAATGGCAATGGTTTACCGATCCTTTAAATCCCATTGCCATTGGGCAAAATAACGACTCTTTTCTGGAGGTAACCCATCCACTTATTTTTCAAATGCAGCCTTCTTCAGGTGAAATTGTGGGAACCGATGGAGAGATCTGGGCTACCATCGCTTCAACCAATGAAGATCCGGTGGATACCCAATCATCTCAATTCTACGTGAATGGGACTGTAGCAGGTACCCTTGATTCTTTCTTTGATGCTGACAGGCAACTTTTCCATATAACCGACCTTTCTCAGATCGATCTTTCTGTAGGATTGAATACCCTTAAATTTGAAGTGGTAACGGAGGCCGGGGAAACCAGAGCCGATTCCGCCTCTTTTGTATACCTGCCGGAGGTAAAACCAGTAAAAGAACAACGTCCTGACGGTTTAAAAGATGGTATTACCTATAATCAAAACAACAGCGCTTCCGTAAGCTTTTCACTCTTTGCACCCGGCAAGGATTATGTGTTTCTGATCGGTGATTTTAATGACTGGCTGCCAAGTGAAGAGTACTTGCTAAAAAAAGACTCTCTGAAAGCCGACAGTGTATGGCACTGGATCACTCTTGATAATCTTACCCCCGGTGAAGAATATGCATTTCAGTATCTTGTGGAGGGAGAACTTAGAGTCGCAGATCCTTATTCTGATTTAGTACTTGATCCGAATAACGATCAGTATATCTCTGAAGAAACGTTTCCGGGTTTGAAAGCATATCCGGAAGGCAAAACCAACGGTTTTGTGAGTTTGATCCGGCCCGGCAATGAAGAATACCAGTGGGAGATCACTGATTTCCAAAAACCATCGAAAGATGAGCTTGTCATTTATGAACTGCTTTTACGGGATTTTGTTGAAGCACGAAACTTCCAAACCCTTACGGATACCCTTGATTACTTAGAGAATTTGGGTATAAACGCGATTGAACTGATGCCGGTCAGTGAATTTGACGGCAATCTCAGCTGGGGATACAACCCAAGTTTTCATCTGGCTTTAGACAAGTTCTATGGAGATCCTCACTCTTTTAAACGCTTTGTAGACGAGGCTCACAGTCGGGGTATTGCGGTGATCCTGGACGTAGTTATGAATCATGCCACGGGTTCAAATCCATTCTACCAGCTTTATGGAAACGATGATAATTACTACTTCAACTCAGAAGCCCGGCACGCTTACAATGTATTTAATGATTTTGATCATTCTTATTCCGGCACACGCTACTATACCAAGCGCATGATCGAGCACTGGATCAATGAGTACAAGATTGATGGGTTTAGGTGGGATCTTACGAAAGGATTTACACAGAATTGTGCCGGGGGAAGTCAGACTTGTACCAATAATCCTCAAACCGACCGAATCGAGGTCCTGAAGCAGTATGCCGATTACCAATGGGCTGCTGATCCTGATTTTTATGTGATCTTCGAACACCTTGGAACCGAACAGGAAGAAGCTCAATGGGCCAACTATCGCGTTCAGGAAGGAAAAGGCATCATGCTTTGGGGTAAGATGAATGATCCTTACAACGAAGCTACCATGGGATATAATGAAAATGGTAAGTCCAATTTATATGGAGTGCTTTCAGAGTCAAGAACTTCATTCAGTCATCGGCGGTTGGTAGGGTATATGGAAAGTCACGATGAGCAGTGGCTCATGTTCAAGAATCTTAAATATGGTAATTCTGCAGGGGACTATGATATTACGGAGTTGGGAACGGCACTAAACCGGCAGAAACTTGCGGGCGCATTTTTCTTCCTGTTGCCCGGACCAAAAATGATCTGGCAGTTCGGTGAATTAGGCTATGGAGGCGGACCCAAAGAATGTCTGAAACCGGGTGACGGCAGTAATGGAGACTGTTTAGCCTCCGACCCAAGCCGGACCGGACAAAAACCAATTCGCTGGAATTATTACGGAGATGAAGCGCGAAAAAATCTATATAAAGTTTGGAGTTACCTGATCAACCTTCGGAGAAGTAGTCCGGCTTTCACAAAATCCTATACCTATGATTTCAGTAATCTGAGTGGGGATATCAAATATTTTACCCTTCAGCATGAAGACAGTGATGTTTTAGTGGTTGGTAATTTTGGTGTAACCGAAGCAAGCCTGACCGCACCGTTTCCTTCTTCCGGAAATTGGTATGATTACTTCAGCGGCGGATCCGTAAATGTGACAGATAATAGCTCTTACCCTTTGACTTTAAGTCCCGGTGAGTTCAAGATCTTCACTACCAGACAGTTTGAAACACCGACTGAAGACGACCTGTTTACCTCTATCGAGCAAGTTGATAATGAAATGCCAACCAATTATCGGTTGATGCAAAACTACCCAAATCCCTTCAACCCGAATACAGTAATCAGTTACCAACTTGCTGGGAACAGTGATGTAAGCCTCAAAGTGTTTGATATGCTGGGCCGGGAAGTGGCTACTTTGGTTGATGGGCGGAAGTCAGCCGGAAGTTATCAGGTGAATTTTGATGCCTCCAATCTCAGCAGTGGAATGTATATCTATCGGCTGCAAGCGGGAGGGAAGGTTTTTACTCAAAAAATGATGCTTATTAAGTAGAAAATTGAAAGGATGAATTTTGAATCAGAAATTAATTCATCCCGAGAATTCGGGAAGAATTCAAAATTTAAAATTAAATACGTGTTAAATAAGTCTTATAAATTCATCTATACCCTGCTGATTTTAGTTCTTGCAGGTTGCTCTTCAACCATCGAAGCTCCGGAGGAGTCGCAGATCATTGGGTTGGCTACCCCCATCAATTTGGAGTATGGGGAAACGGAGATCGTTACAGCCGATTATTTTATAGCTCACTCACTCATCGATTCTGTTGCAGCCCCGGAAGGACTTCAAGCCACGCTTTCTTCTGATAAAAGTTCTATTACCCTGAGTGGATCCATGAACGCTCCTTTGGATGTCATGAAAGTTTGGGCAGACGGTTTTGCTTATGATTTTCTGCTCAAGAAATCCGCCAAGCAAGAGATCACATTGACTTATGAACCGGAATCAGGAAGGGTGAATTCTGTTAAGATGAAGGGGGAGATGAATAACTGGAATCCCAATGCGGCTGTGTTTGAGAAGACTGGTGACCGTTGGGAATTTTCTATGTTAGTGAATGAAGGGGTGTATCAATATGTGTTGGTTGTGGATGGTAAAGAAATGCCGGATCCTGCAAACCCAAATACGGTCTCAAATGGAATGGGGGGTACCAATTCCCTGCTAACCGTTGGAGATGTTGAAGCCAAAAAACCTTCTTTAGCTACTTATGATCACTCCGGACCTTCGGTATATCTGAAAACAGATTTCCCCGAAAACACGATCGTATTTTGGGAAAATTACCGTCTTGAAACCCGCTTCCAGGATGACTTTGTCAGCTTTGAGTTACCCGCTAATGCATCTCATATGGGGCGCTCGCATATCCGTGCCTGGACTTTTGGGGATAATGGCAAATGGTCGAATGATGTTCTCATCCCGTTAAATAATGGACAGATCATAAATAACACCGAACAACTAACCCGCCACGATTATGAAGGCTGGAATATGTATTTCGTACTGATCGATCGGTTCAAAGATGGAAATCCGGCCAATACGAAGAAAGTGGATGATCCTGACATTCATCCCAAAGCTAATTATTACGGAGGCGACTTTGCCGGTATCACTCAAAAAATTCAGGATGGTTATTTTGATGAAATAGGAGTGAACACTCTTTGGCTTTCTCCGATCACTCAAAATCCGGAGGGAGCATATGGCCTATGGGATAAAGGCGGAGTGACAACCAAATTCTCAGGTTATCACGGTTATTGGCCCATTTCATCATCAAAAGTAGATTACCGCTTTGGTACGGAAGATGAGTTTAGGGAGCTGTTGGATGTTGCTCATCAAAACAATATGAATGTGATCCTGGATTATGTTGCCAATCATGTGCATGAATTGCACCCGGTATATCAAAATCATCCGGATTGGGCCACCGATTTATATTTGCCGGATGGAACTTTAAATACCGAGTTATGGGATGAACAGCGCCTCACCACCTGGTTTGATACTTTCATGCCAACGCTGGATTTTTCCAAAGAAGAAGTGATTGAGACCATGACGGACTCGGCTCTGTACTGGGTGAAGGAATTTGACCTGGATGGATTTCGCCATGACGCCACCAAGCATATACAACTCGAATTTTGGAGGACTTTAACTCGAAAAATCAAAGATTCGGTGACTATTCCAACGGGTAAGCGCGTATTTCAGATCGGGGAAACCTACGGCAGTCGTGAGCTTATTGCCAGTTACATTAACTCCGGTATGCTCGACTCACAATTTGATTTTAGCCTATATGATGCCGGCTTGAATACATTTGGTCAGGGTAATTCGTTTGAAGGATTACAGACGCAGTTGCAGGAAAGCTTCAACTATTACGGCTACCATAATTTAATGGGCTATATCTCCGGGAATCACGACAAGACAAGATTTATTACCCTTACAAGCGGTGAAGTGGCCTGGGATGAAGACGGTAAACTAGCCGGCTGGACTCGCGAAATCGAAGACCCGCAAGCATTTGCTTACGACCGGCTGAGCATGTTTCACGCCTTCAATCAAACCATCCCGGGAATTCCGGTTACGTACCAGGGCGATGAATACGGTCAGCCCGGAGCTAATGATCCCGACAATCGCCGCTGGATGGAATTTGAGGAATCTGAGCTCACAGCCAATGAAATTCAGAACCGAAATATCTATAAGAAATTAACCGAGCTCCGAAAAAGTAAAATGCCGCTTTTATATGGAGATTTTCGATTTCAAATCACTACAGAAAATACCCTGGCCTATTCCCGTGCTTATTTTGAAGATCAGGCCATTGTAGTATTCAACAAATCGGCTCAAACCGAAGAAATTGAGATGGAGTTACGAGACGAATTCGATTACCAAAACCTGAAAGCTCATTTTGGCAATGTCTTCAGAGTAGAAAATGGAAGATTATACGTGACCCTTCCATCCAATAAATTTGAAATTTTGACCTTGTGAGCGTGACTCACATCCCTCTGGTTGGTCGCCGGAAGGCACCAACCGTCTCCCTTCAAAGGAAGAATTCCCGAACATAAATTCATGAGTCGTAAATATCCAAATGATGATAATAACTTTTGAATTTAGCCAAGGAAAATCTTGGGGATGTAAAATGTTGAACGACGCTTAAGACTCCAGCAACCTCGCAGCGGCCGACAGGTCCTGCGAGCGTTGCGTGAAATACGACGACCAAATTTAACCGAACGCTGAGAGGTCTTGAGGATGCTCGCAGGTTCTGTAAATTTTTAAAAAATTTATCAACAATCACTACAGAAATACTCATGAATCGATTTAAAAACCTGTTTCTTGCCTTTATAACTGTGTCTGCACTGATGCTGTCTTCTTGTGCGGCCCCGGAAGTGGAAACTACCGCTCCCGAAAGTAAAGTTGAACAATTAGAGTGGAGTAAAAACTCAAGCATTTACGAGATCAATGTCCGGCAATATTCAGAAGAAGGTACATTTGATGCGGTTAGGGAAGACCTTCCCAGAATTCGGGAAATGGGCGTTCGGATACTGTGGCTGATGCCTATTCATCCCATTGGAGAGAAAAATCGGAAAGGTCCTTTGGGAAGCTATTATTCCGTGCAAAATTACACAGAGGTTAATCCTGAGTTTGGCAACAAAGCCGATTTCCTGCGCTTTGTGGATGAAGCTCATCAACTGGGATTTAAGGTGATCATTGATTGGGTGGCAAATCATACCGCATGGGACAATCCTTGGACACAAAATCCGGAGTGGTACGAGTTGGATGAAGAAGGTAATTTCACCCCACCACATGGTACCGACTGGACCGATGTAATTCAGCTTGATTATGAGAACGAAGAAATGAGAGCCGCTATGATCGAAGCGTTAGAATACTGGGTTAGAGATTTTAACATTGATGGTTATCGCGCCGATGTTGCTGGTATGGTACCAACTGATTTCTGGGTGGAAGCTAAAGATTCTCTGGACAGCATAAAGCCTGTTTTTATGTTAGCAGAGGATGGGGAACCTGAGTTACTGATCGAAGCTTTTCAAATGAATTATGCCTGGCAATATGCCCATACTATTCGAGAAATTGCAGACGGGAATCAAACGTTTGCTGATCTAGACAGCTTGATGCAGGAAACGGAAGCTAATTTTCCCCAAACATCTTATCGAATGTACTTCACTACAAATCATGACGAGAATTCCTGGAATGGAACCGATCCGGGTATGTATGGAGATAACTTCGAAAACTTTGCCGTGCTTTCAGCCACTATAGCCGGAATGCCATTGATTTATAACGGGCAAGAGTCTGGCTTAGATAAGCAGCTCGAATTCTTCGAACGTGATCCAATTGAATGGAAAGACTATAAATATCAGGAATTTTATACGACCCTTGTGGGCTTAAAGCGTGATAACCCTGCATTATGGAATGGCGACTTCGGTGGAGATCTTGAATTCATTCAAGTTCCGGAAAGTTCAGAAGGAGTATTGGCTTATAAGCGTGAGAAAGATGAAAGTGAAGTAGTGGTGGTTCTTAATTTTTCGGATGAAAGAACAACCACCTCTCTGGACGAAGTAGGAGTGGATGAATCTTATACCACATACAATTCAAACAGCTTAATGGTTACTTCTGAAGAAATTAGTTTTGGCCCAAACCAGTGGGTTATTTTCGTTAAATAAAATTCTTTATCTAATTATTAATTTAAAATTTCCGGCTTATGTCTGACCAACTTTTAAACAAACGTCCCAAACTCAGCTTTTGGGAGATCTGGAACATGAGTTTTGGATTTCTCGGCATCCAGTTTGGCTTTGCACTTCAAAACGCAAACGTGAGCCGGATCTTTGAAACGCTGGGTGCGAATGTTGACGATATCCCCATTTTATGGATCGCAGCGCCTTTGACTGGTCTCGTGGTTCAACCCATTATAGGTTACTTCAGTGACCGCACCTGGACGCGATTGGGAAGACGTCGGCCGTATTTCTTATTCGGTGCTATCGCAGCATCAGTGGCCTTGGTTATTATGCCAAATTCACCGGTGCTTTGGATTGCAGCAGGTATGCTCTGGATTATGGATGCCTCTATCAATATTTCTATGGAGCCGTTTAGGGCTTTTGTGGGAGACATGCTTCCTTCCGAACAAAGAACCAAAGGTTTTGCAATGCAGAGTTTCTTTATTGGAACCGGAGCCGTGGTAGCATCCGCACTTCCCTGGATCTTAACCAATTGGTTTGGCGTTGCCAATACTGCTCCTGAGGGTATTATACCGCCTTCCGTACGCTGGTCGTTTTACCTTGGCGCCATTGCTTTTATTAGCGCTGTGGTTTGGACGGTATTCAAATCCAAAGAATACTCACCGGAGCAGCTCAAAAAATTTGAGGAAACCGAAAAAGAAGAAATTACCGATGAGAATGCACTTCGTGAAGTTCCAATTGAAGCCGGTGATGGACAAAAGAAGGTTACCTTAGGCGTTGTATTTGCCATCATTGGAGCCGTTACCACCTGGTTAACTTACGAATACGGTTTAGATAAAGAAGTTTATGTTGCTACCGGGGGCTTAACAGTAGTAGGTCTGGTAATGGCCATGGCCGGAATCCTCCAGAAGGCAGGTAAAACCGGTCAGGGCTTAGTGGTTGTAATGCACGATTTTATTCACATGCCCAAAACCATGAAGCAGCTTGCCTTGGTGCAATTCTTTTCCTGGTTTGCTTTGTTTGCCATGTGGATTTACACCACGGCCGGTGTTACCGCACATATTTATGGAACAAGTGATACTACGTCAGCACTCTATAACCAAGGCGCTGATTGGGTTGGAGTGATGTTTGGAGTGTACAATGGGGTAGCTGCAATTGTAGCATTTGGTCTTGCTCCTATGGCCAAATTGCTCAGTCGAAAATGGGTTCATGCCATCTCTCTTATTCTTGGCGGATTAGGCCTGATCTCCATTTACTTTTTCTCTGATCCCGGAATGCTGATCATTTCAATGATAGGGGTGGGAATTGCCTGGGCTTCCATATTAGCCATGCCTTATGCGATATTAGCCGGCTCTATTCCTGCTGAAAAGATGGGATTATATATGGGAATCTTCAATTTCTTTATCGTACTGCCCCAACTTATTGCCGCTACCATTTTGGGTTATGTAACCCGATCCTTTTTTGAGGGAGAAGCCGTGTATGCCTTGGTTTTAGGTGGAATTGTGATGATCATTGCTGCAGCCACCATGTACTTTGTGGATGATGTGGATGCCGATGTTAAACAAGTCTGACCGTTAGCATTAAGGCTCTCAAATGTACTGAACAGATCCATCAGACGGGTTGTCCGTCAGATGGGTTTCTTTTGAATGCTTGCTATCACTTTTCAGCAAAGAAAATTCGAAATGGAAAATGTTGCAACAAATTATTAAATTCGTTGCAACAATAAATAATTTTAGAGCAATGGGTAAGAAAGACAAGAGTAAAAAAGACATTGTATGGTTTGGGATGAAGCTCACTCCCGAAGAAAAAGCCAAGATCAAAATGCTTGCTAAAAAGAAAGGGGTATCCCAAAAAGACTTTATCATGAGCCTTGTGAATGAAGAAATGATAGAATATGAGGTTGAAGTAAAACCCGGTTCAACATTAGAAAAGTTAGAAAAATATGTCGGAATTATAGATGAAGGACCGGCTGATCTCTCAAGCAATCCTAAGTATTTAGAAGACCTTGGAAAAGACAGTTTATCTTGATACCGGGCCCTTGGTTGCTCTTTTTCATAAACGAGATCAATTTCACCCTTGGGTAAAAAAGGTACTAAGTGATCATACATTTAGATTCATAACATGTGAAGCTGTTCTTACGGAAACCCTGTTTGTTTCACAAAATTCACCCAGGGCCGTTGCTGCAATTGCAGGAATGATGGAGAACAATATCCTGGAAATTCAATCTGCCATTACAAAGGATCCTACAGAAGTTCTTGATCTTATGAATAAATATCATGATCAAAATACTTCCTTGGCAGATGTCAGTTTAGTGACTTTGTATAACAATGAACAAGCTCCAATCTTTACAACCGATTCCGATTTTCTGGTCTACAGGGATTCCCGGGGAAACGCGATCGATCTTATCTCACCTTATAAGTCCTGATATGAAAAACATATTCTCAATTTCTTTGTTGCTTCTTCTATGTATTGGTTTGATTTCCTGTTCACCCCAAGACGCAGTTGAACCACAAGAAAATTATGAAGCCTCTGAATGGGCTGAAGGAATTGTGTGGTACCAGATCTTTCCGGAGCGGTTTCGGGATGGCGATCCTACTAATCAACCTGACAGAAAAAGAGCACGCGGACCGGAGGGCTGGCAGCCTACATCATGGACGCAGGATTGGTACCAGCGGGATGCATGGGAAGTAAAAGCCAGCGATGATTTTTATGGCGCTATATATGAGCGCAGATATGGAGGCGACCTTCAGGGTGTGATCGATAAATTGGATTATCTGAAAGAATTAGGAGTGGGAGCGATTTATTTTAATCCCGTTTTTGATGCTCAATCTTTGCACAAGTACGATGCTTCCTTTTATCACCACATAGATCGGAATTTTGGGCCCGATCCGGTTGGGGACGTGAATCAATTTGAAGCAGAAGATCCCGGAAATCCTGAAACCTGGCAGTGGACTTCCGCCGATTCGCTGTTTTTGAAACTGATCGAAGAAGTCCATGCACGTGATTTGAAAGTGGTGATTGATGGCGTTTGGAATCATACCGGAACCGAATTCTGGGCATTTCAGGACTTGGTAAAGAATCAGGAAAATTCACCATACAAAAATTGGTATATCGTGAATGATTATGACAATCCCGCTACCCCCGATACCAATGAATTTGATTACGAAGGCTGGTGGGGCTTTAAAGGCCTCCCGGTATTTCAGGAGCGAAATGAGAACCTCATGAAACCGGTTCGTGAGCACATTTTTGCAGTCACAAAACGTTGGATGGATCCCAATGGAGACGGCGATCCTTCGGATGGAGTGGATGGCTGGCGACTGGATGTAGCTGAAGAAGTGGGCAAAGAATTCTGGAAGGAATGGCATGCTTTGGTTCGTGATGTCAATCCTGAGGCCATTACTGTGGCTGAGATCTGGACAGATAAAGCCAGGGAGTTCATAAATGGAGAACTGTTCACCTCGGTGATGAACTATCGCTTTGCATACGCTGCCAAAGATTTCCTTATTGATGATAAAATTGATACCGATGAGTTTGTTCGTCGTCTGAAACAAGTTCAGCAAGATTATCCTGAAGGAGCCGGGCATGTGCTTCAGAACCTGATGGACAGTCACGATACGGCGAGATTGGCTTCATTCACCGTAAACCCCGGAATTGAATATGAGGGGGAAAGTCACCCAAGAGATGGATTTAAGGTGAGAAAACCCAATGCGGCAGAGCGTCAAATCCAGCGATTGGTGGCAGCATTTCAATTTACGTGGCAGGGGGCGCCTATGATCTATTACGGAACCGAAGCCGGTATGTGGGGTGCCGATGATCCTGATGACCGAAAACCGATGGTTTGGGAAGATCTACAATACGAACCGGAAACACACCATCCTTTCGGCGAAAAATGCCCCGCCGATGAAAACAATTTTGATGCAGAGCTATATCAATACTATCGGTCATTAGCTGAACTTAGAAATAATGAACCCACCTTGGAAAAAGGGACTGCGGAAATAGCAGGTCATGATCCAGGTGAAAAATGGGTAGTATTTAAACGAATATTTGATGGAGAAGAAGTCATCGTGATCTTGAATAGGGCAGAAGAACCTCTTGAAATGGATATGACCGAATGGGTGAAGAAAAGTGAGCTTCAAGATCAATTGACAGGGGATAGGTTTTCAACTTCCGAAGTCATAATAAATCCCGTTTCAGCCCTCATTTTGAAGTAGAATCTTCTCTATCTTTCGACAAAAAATTCTATGCGTCTTAAACAAGAGCAATTTGTGCCTTTCATGATCGCTGTGGGTATCTTAACCATGGGCATCATTGTAGTTTCTTCATTCAGCTTTAACAACAAGCAGATCCGCCAGTTTCGGGAGAATATCGTGGCTTCTGATTCTTTGGCCATTATGCCACTGAAAGTGGTAGGTACAGATTCAACAATTCGAATAAGGGATTTCAATGGACAAAAATCGCTTCTTGTATTTTGGGCAAGTTGGTCTGAAAAATCAGTTTCAATGCTCGATGAGATCGAGTTGCTGCATGCCGGGCAGGATTCTTTGACGGTGATTGCGGCTCTGGTTAAAGATGCCGAGGAATCGCTGAATGAGGTCAAGAAATATCCACATTTCATATATACTGACGGTGTACATTTGTATAATCATTTAAAAGTACCGGGCTTTCCAAGTTATATTCTTTTTGATGAGAACTCAGAGGTTCTCACTTCAAATATCGGGTATGAGAAAGGAATTGGTAATGATTCTTTAGCCGTATTCTTTGAATGAAAATTACCTCCCACATAGTTTTGAATGGTAAACTGATCCGCGCTGATAAAGCAGCCGTAAATCCCTTTAATCGGGGAATGATGTATGGCGACGGCTGCTTTGAGACTTTAAAAAGTTACCCGGGCGGATTTTTGAAATGGGATCAGCATTTTCAGCGGTTACAAGAAGGCCTGGATTACCTGGATATCAACAGGCCGTTTGATTCAAAAGCACTTAAAGATCAGGTGTTGGAATTGCTGAACCTTCACGATCTGAAGAATAAAGAAGCCATGGTTCGCATTCAGTGTTGGAGAGATGGTGGCCGGGGCTATGCTCCCACAACAAGGAACGCCGGCTGGATGATGCAAGCCTCTGAGATCGTTTCGGATGCTACTCCTCAAAAACTCACTGTTGCGAACACCCGCTGTATACCTGAAGCTTCGCTAAGTCGACGCTTCAAGCTTAGCAACGGACTTAATTACATCAAAGCGGCACAGGAGGCAAAGTCAAAGAATGCTGACGATGCGATTATGTTAACTTTGGGGGGGAATGTCAGCGAAACCACCATCTCCAATATTTTTTGGGTCAAGGACTGGAGCATTTTTACCCCCTCTGTTGAATGCGATCTATTGCGCGGGGTGACTCGCTCCATCGTCCTGGATATTTGCAAAAGAATAGGAGTCAGTGTAGTTGAGGGAGCTTTTACTTTAGATAAACTCCATGACGCAGAGGCGGTTTTCACCACTAATTCAATTTCAGAGATCCGTGAGACTCAATCAATAGATGACACCGGATTCCATATCGGACACAAACTTGTTGATCAGCTCAAAGAAGAGTTTGATAAGTACAAGAAAGAAAATCTGAAGCCATGAGCCGTTTCAAGAAAATAACCGACGTTTGGGATTTCTTGAATGAGATTCCCATGTTTCAAAAGTCCGGAGCCTCTGCCTCTAATTTTTCACTGGATAAGATCAATGCTTTTTGTGAATTATTAGGCAACCCACAGGATGAATATCCAACTATCCATGTAGCAGGAACCAACGGAAAAGGCACAACCAGTTACTTGTTGGAGCAGGTGTATGCAGAGGCAGGGTATAAAACAGGATTGTTTACTTCACCCCATCTGATTCGCTATAACGAAAGGGTAAGGGTATGCCGGCAAGAAATCCCCGATTCCGAAATCCTAAGATTTTTTCAGGTTTCAGAACCGTTCTTCGAAAAAATAAAACTCACGTATTTTGAGATAAGTACAGCTCTCGCATTTTGGTATTTCGCCGATCAAAAAGTTGATATTGCAGTAATTGAGACCGGACTAGGGGGACGTTTGGATTCAACTAATATCATAAGCTCCGAAGTTGCAGTTATGACCAGTATTGGGTTGGATCATCAGGATATATTGGGAGATACGAAGGAGAAGATCGCGCGGGAAAAAGCCGGGATCATCAAAAGGAATAAGCCGGTTGTGATCGGCGATATCACCGGGAGTGTTCGAAAAGAAATTAGTGAAGCTGCAAGAAAAATGAACGCCCCTTTGTATGAAGCAAAGCATTTGGATCCAAAATGGGATCAGGGCAATATCAGCTTGAGATCAGGTAAAATGAACCTGAATACCCACTTCAAGGAAAGTGTTAATAAGTGGAATGTAGCAATGGTATATTTGACCATTGAAATTCTTGTTGAAAAATTTCCTGTCAGTCATTCGGTTTTCAAAAAGGCTGTTGAGTTATTTCCCGGAGCGCCCGCAAGATTTGAACGCTTACATACTGAACTTGATTGGTATTTCAGCGGTTCACACAACGAGCAAGCACTGAGATCATCTGTAGAAGCACTGGAAGAGATCGCTCCAAAAGAGGAATGGACACTCATATTCTCGGCTTTGAAAGATAAATGGAACCCACAGATGAAAGAATATTTCAGTGGTTATAAGCAGGCTTACTTTGTAGAACAGCAAGGAGAACGGGCAAAAAGCTACCGGGAAATTCAAAAGGAAATGGATGTTCTTCAATTAGATGAACAGAACTCGAAAATTATTTTAAAGGAATTAAAGACAGCGTTAGTAATTTTTATGGGAAGTTTTTACTTTTATCCCATCGCAAAGCGGTGGACGACAGACGTATCATAATATTATCACTGCTCATTCAATCCTTACCTGATAGAATATCCTTTATTGCTGCTACACTTGCGGCTTGATGTTCACCCCAAATATTCAGTAAGAATCATATTCACAACAGCTACATTTTATGTCAGATAAAGAAACTGCCGGTATTACGGCCGGGGACCTTGAAGCCTTGGAAGGTAAAAAGCTTCACGAATTACAGAAGATCGCAAAATCAATTGGTATAAAGAGAGTTACAGGAGTTCGAAAAGCTCAGTTGGTCGAAGAGATCCAGGCTAAAGCTTCTAAAAAAACCCTTTTTGATAAGCAAGAAAAATCTTCTGAGAAGGAAGAATCTTCTAATGATGATTCTACACAAAAGGAAGAGGAAATGAAAAGCTATGGAAGCCAGAGCCATATTGTTTCCTACAAGAAGAAGGATCAGAAAGAGGATGACAACAAGAAAAAGAACAAAAAACGTCCGCACAGTAAAAAGCAAAAGGGACACGAGCATAATAAACTTCCCGAATCGAATGCGCCGACGCTGGAAGAACGTATTAAAGAATTAGAGCCGGATCTTGGACCTTACCTGTTCAATGAAGGCACGCTTGAGATTCTGCCTGACGGTTACGGCTTCCTGAGATCTGTGAATTATAATTATAAAGCGAGTCCGGATGATATTTATGTATCTCCATCGCAGATTAAACGTTTTCGTTTAAAGCAAGGAGACGTGGTTATTGGGGTGATCCGTCCGCCGAAAGTAGGGGAGCGATATTTTGCATTGCTTCGTATAGAAGGGGTTAATGGGCGCATACCTCATGATATGGACAATCGGCAGGATTTCGAAGACCTGCTTCCCATTCACCCGGATCAGCGATACCGGCTGGAATTTGATCCTAAAGAATATTCAACACGAATGATCGACCTGTTTGCGCCCGTTGGGAAAGGACAGCGTGGTTTGATTGTGGCGCAACCCAAGACCGGTAAGACCACCATCCTACGAAATTTGGCCAATGCCATATCTGCAAATCATCCGGATACAAAGATTTTGATCGTACTGATCGATGAGCGGCCTGAAGAGGTTACCGAAATGGAACGCACGGTTAAAAATGCGGAAGTGGTAGCCTCCACCTTTGATGAAAAGCCTGAAAATCATATTGGCTTGGCTGAGATCGTCTTCGAAAAAGCCAAACGATTGGTGGAAAGTGGACACGATGTGGTTATGCTGATGGATTCCATCACCCGGTTGTCCAGAGCGTACAACGTCACGGCTTCCAACAAAGGCCGAACCATGACGGGTGGTATTGACTCGGAAGCCCTCAAAGCGCCCCGACAGCTCTTCAGTTCGGCTCGTAATATCGAAAATGGTGGCTCCTTGACCATCCTTGCCACAGCCTTGATCGATACCGGCTCGCGCATGGATGATGTGATCTTCGAGGAATTCAAGGGAACGGGTAACATGGAGATCTATCTCGATCGCCGCTTGTCTGATCGTCGCCTGTATCCTGCCATTGATATCTTTAGAAGCGGAACCCGCCGCGAGGAACTGTTGGTTTCTGATGCAGAACGGGAAAAAGTTGTACTGCTCCGCCGTTATCTGACCAATATGAATCCGTATGAAGCCATGGATTTCTTGCTGGATAAGATCAAAGGCACGAAGAATAACGAAGATTTCCTGATCTCGATGAACAAATAGTTTGTCAGTGATCAGGTAACAGTTAGCAGTTAGCAGTGAACAGTGTTCCGTTTTATTCTTTATGGAGTGATGGTTATAAGTCCGGGTGTATTATGTAGGACGCTGCACTCAAGAACTAACTCGCTGCTTACACACTGCGTTGGTTCGTTTTTCCGGTTATATCAAAGAGAGGTTAAGGAAGCACAGATAAAGCAAGATCGCGATCGGTGTCATAATCTGTTTTTCCGGTGTACTTTTTGAATTAAAGTTGGCAAGGGAACTGATCAGAAACATAATTCCCAGCACAGGATAAGCTTCAGGAAGCCAGTGTTGGCCAGTCAGATACATAAGCAGGAGGAATACCGTAAAAGCAAAAATCATCATCGAAAAGAAACTGCCGATTCGCAGATTTTTGGGTAAGATCTTGTGCTCTCCTCCCCACGCATATTTGCCCAACGGATAACCAAGCGCCAGTAAAAGCTGAAAGATACCCAGTAGCGAAGAAAGCAGAAGGCCGATCCAAACCAATGCTTTTGCAAGGTCAAAATATTCGGTGTAAGTCGCATTCAGGATGATATCATCTGCTGAAAACTCCACTTTGCATTCATCGGATGAGAGGTTATAGCGACTTGATGCAATCAAAGTCCTTCCACTGCGGGTATATTCAAGAAGATTTCCGGTATCCAGGGTTTTTGTGACATATTCAGCCGTTTCCCCCTCATTGAACATAGAACAAAGAATTTCGACCTCTTTCTTTGCTTCTGTCCAATACAAAACAAAAGCAGAGAGAGCAGTCAACAATACCACAAAAATTACATTAGATAATATTTTCACTAAGCTGAAATGGAATTTAATGGATTATAAGGAGGTATGATTATTTTTGAGTTTTTATTAAACAAATTAAATAGTACATCGTAATCCCAGAAATTAAAAGTACTTTCTACCTCATTTAAGAATAAGACGGAATACATGAAAAGAATACACCTTATTGAATTTGAAGACCTGTCAGGTTTTCCGCAATGGATACGAAGCTGTATGACCCGGCTGATCATGGTCATGCACAGGTTGATCGGTACCCAAAAGAAAGTAGCAGAGTTATTGAACCGGCTCATTGAACAAACCGGAAAAAAAACGATCGTTGATTATTGTTCAGGAAGTGGGGGACCTATGCCCGGTGTACTTGAATCGCTGAAAACTATCTATGGTAAAGATGATGTAAACCTGATCTTATCAGATTTGTATCCCGATAATGCAGCGATCCAAAAGTTTAATGAGGGAGAGGAAAGTGCGATCAAATACCTTCCGGAGCCCGTTAATGTGATACAAACCAAACTGGATATCAACGGTATTCGAACGATGATTGGCAGCTTTCATCATTTTAGACCCGATGATGCCCGGAATATTCTCAAAGATGCGCAGCACAACAAACAACCAATCTGCATTTTTGAACTGAGTGATAACAGTACTCCTATTTTTCTATGGTGGATTTCAGCGCCAATCAATTTCATCATGGCGTTGTTCATCACTCCATTCGTACGTCCTATGACCTTTCAACAACTCTTTTTTACGTATTTGATTCCCATAATTCCTGTGTTTTTTGCCTGGGACGGTGCCGTTTCTAATGCACGAACGTACACGCAAGATGATTTGAATGAACTGTTGGATGGACTTCCAAAAAATAATTATACCTGGGAATCCGGAAAGTTTGAAGGGAAGACAAATCAAATATATCTGTTAGGCTATCCCGATGAGAAATAGTAGAACCTGCGAGCGTCTGAATGTCCTCGCAGCGTTCGGGCAAAAGGTTCTCATCTTGAACTATCGGGAAGATGCGGATAGTTTTTGTACTTTCTAAACAACCTCGTTAAGTGCCTTAAAAATTTAGCTTATGGAAACGACCATGAAAGCCGCAGTTCATCACCGATATGGAGATGAAAATGCCATACAGTTTGAGCAAGTCGCCCTGAAAAATCCTGAACCAAATGAGGTTGTAGTTCGGGTGAAAGCCGCTACCGTAAACCGAACCGATTGTGCAAATCTCACCGGAAAACCGATCATCATGCATTTGGTGGCAGGGATCGGAAAACCCCGGAATCCGATCACAGGATCCGATTTTGCCGGAATTGTGGAAGCCGTGGGTGAGAAGGTTAGCAAGTTCAAACCAGGAGATCGAGTTGTGGGACTGGATGCTGATCAGTGTTCGTCGCATGCCGAATTTGTGATCATGAAGGAAAACAAAGGTATCTCAAAATTGCCCGATGAAATTGATTTCGGGAAAGCAGCCGCCTCTATGGAGGGTGCCCATTATGCATACAATTTCATCAAACGCATTCCAGACATCTCTGGAAAGAATATATTGGTGAACGGTGCTACGGGAGCTATCGGCTCGGCAGGACTTCAGTTTCTGAAATATCATGGGGCTACGATTACAGCAGTCTGTCGATCAGAGCATGACCATCTTATCCGTGACCTGGGAGCTGATGAAGTGATTCACTACGACAAGGAAGATTTCACTCAAAGTGAAGCCACATTTGATGTGATCTTTGATGCAGTTGGAAAAAGTACATTCGGTAAGTGTCGGCGTATACTGACCAGCCGCGGGATCTATATTTCTTCCGAATTAGGACCTAAGATACAGAATCCGCTCTTGGCACTTGTTACTCCATTTGGTAAAGGTCAGCAGGTGAAGTTTCCGGTTCCCACTGATACCAACAGAAGCATTCAATACATCATGGAGCGATTGAATGATGGTTCTTTTGAACCGCTGATCGACCGGGAATTCTCTTTTCAGGAGATCAGGGATGCCTATCATTATGTGTTGCAGGGGCAGAAGGTGGGGAATGTGGTTTTGAGGTTTGATTAAGTAAACCCTATTCTCTTTCTCTTTCCCTCCGGCACGCCTGCAATACATTTCAAACCTTAGTTGGGCCGCAAGGAAAGAGGACTCCTGTAAGAAAGTATAGTCGGAATGTGATTTTTATTTCGATGGTTAGAACCTGACAATGCTATTCTTCAAGCGTCTCCTTCCTTTCTTCTCGTGACGAAGGTCCATCTTCGTCACGCAGTCCCGGAAGCTCCGGCTTCCTATTCTTTTGGCAAAATTAATAAAGCTTCCTCCCAAACAGCATATCTATAAAAGACTCCCGAACTTCTTCACTCGCATCCCGATAAGTCCCAAATTCCACGTGAGTATTCGGCTGAGTGGTATCAATTTCAATACCCCAAAGTGGAGCATTGGTGGTTGGAAGCATGGAATACCGCCCGTCGCCGATCACATTTTTGTGATCAGGATGCTGGATGAGAACGCCTTCCGAGAGGTCCGAAAAACGTTGAATATCCTGATAGAGCACGCTTCCCTCAAATTGGGAATACGCATCTTTCCATTGTAAGAGTGGGGCAGATGTTCCCTCCAACACCACCGGCTCGGCGAAGGGGAGAGATTGTAAGCCAAAGCTGTAGAGGGAATCATCCGTGGTATAACGAATGCTCCAAAGGATTTGGTTGGCGATGGTCGATTTGACGATGAGCTGTTGGATCTGATGATTCTTAGAGTCTGCAATTTCCTGAGCTATACGAACCCCTTTTTGTTGCTGCGTGAAGGCAAAGAGCAGATAACCGATCGCCCAGGCTAAGGCAAACCATGTGTACAATTTCTCTCTTTTGTAGAAAGCAATTCCCGTGAAAAGAATCACGCCCAGCGTAAAAAACGGATCAAAGACAGAAATAATATCCATTGAATAGCGCTCGGAGCTGAACGGCCAGAATAAGAGTACGCCGTAGCTTGTGATCAGGTCCATGAGTCCCGCCGTGGCATAACCGGCCAAACTAAACAGGTAGGTTTGTTTTAGGGTGAGATACTTTTTCACGAACCAGTAACTCAATAGCGTAGCGACCAAAGCTCCAACCGGAATGAAAAATAGCGAATGGGTAAACTGCCGGTGCATTTCCAGGTTCAGCAGGGGATCGGAAGCGCTGGCAATGAATACGTCGAGATCGGCGAGTAGGGCGGAACCTAATCCCACGATGGCCGCTGCCCGAAAGGATTTTTTCTTCGCGAATGATTGGGAGGCGGTGGCGCCGATGAGTCCGTGGGTGACGGGGTCCATGTTTATTTGGTTTTAAAATGAGCCGTTAAAGTAAATGGGGAATATGGAAATAGAAACAGCTTTTTCAGTTCAAAACATTTCGAAAGCTATTTCTGCAACTGGTTGATCTGGTTTTATGACCAGTTTTTGAAATATACTTTAGTCAGTGTTGACTTTATGAGCTAACTCATTATATTGGTGACACTTATTTCGGGGTTTTATCCAGCGACATTATACGACTAACAAGACGGGTAAAATCATAGAAACAACGAGTAAATACGTTTGAAGGGGATTTTAGGATATTATCCGAGGCCTGCTGAGAATGTGTTTGTTCGTATAATATTATGTTAGGCACACAAAATAGAAGGCATGGATTTATCTCATAAACAAAAGCTCTACGATATTTACAAAGAGGAAAGACAGCGCCTCGATGATGCCGCAAGAGAGGTTGGTGCGAGATATGATAAGAATACTTTGCTGCTTGCAGGTGGTGCTTTAGTAATATCTATAACTTTCATCGAAAAAATAAGCCCTAGCCCATCGGGTTGGAGTATGTGGTTAATTGGAGTTTCTTGGCTTCTTTTGATTGTAAGTATCATTTGTCAATTATATGCCATAGGTGAAAGTCAAAATAGCATTAGAAGACAAATTGAAATTCTTGATTTAGAAATAAAAAAGAATTTTAATCAAATAGATGAGTTTGACAATACAAACAAATACATAGAAAGAACTGGAACCTTAAATCGTGTTGCCCTTTGGAGCTTCATAATAGGTGTGATCTTTTTATGTGCATTTTCAATTGTAAATTTAAATAACACAATTATGCCAGAAGAAGAGAATAAAAAAGTAGAAAGAAAAAGAATCGACGAAAGCAAAGGATCGTACGTTCCTCCAACTAACATAGTTCCTCCACCCCAGGAGTCAGATTCTCAACAAAATACAACGCAAACTTCTGATTCAGACAGTTCAAGTCAAGAAAAGTAGTTTGCCTAACAACCGGATTAACGGCGGACGCAGACGCGGCTTTGGTTAAATTTCTTGCCAATGATTGTTCAAATGTGTAGCCTTTTAAAAAATCATAATCCCTGTGCCGGTTATGTGGTAGACCGTTACAGTACCTAATTAAAAATGGCGTCATGGTCTTAATGGTAAGACACCCGATACTAAAATAGTTAAACTTATTTCGGGAGATGTAGGTTCGAATCCTAACAACGCCACTCAACTATGGAATCAGCAGAACTAACAAAATTCTTAGAGGGTGTAGGAAATGCAATACACTCTATAAATACTATTGCTGTCGCATTGGCTCTTTTGCCTAAGGAGGGTGAAGTAGAAGTGCCACAGGAATTAAACATATCTTGGAATCCATCTAATATTCAGAATTCTAAAATAATGTCACGCCGTTTCGCCGAAAAATCCGCTTATGTTTATGCTGCAGAGAATCTTTTTGTTTACCTAGATAATATTTCTAAAAACCCATTTTGGATTTACGAAGACATAAATTTTGGAAGTGACACCAAAAAGGCTGAAAGAGTAAAGAACTTTCTATCAGAAATTCCAGGAATTACTAAAAGCCAGACCATATTATGTGAGCTACTTTGCCATTGGAGAAATAGAATTGTTCATTTTGCTACTTCAAAAGCAAGGTTATCAAGTAACAATCGACAATACTTAGTATCAAAAAAAGATCATATCTACGACAAGTATCATCATTTCAATGTTGATATGGCTTTAGATAATTTCAAAAATGGTAAAATTACACTTAAGGATACCTCAACACTTATTACCATCACAATTATATGTGCAAGGAAAGTTGATGAGTACTTCCATAAAGGACACGAACGAATAACAAACATTAATGATATTAGAGGAATGCTTTTAGATAATTCGAACTTCAGTAATATTTATAAGCAGCAACAATCTAAAAAACGTGAACGACAGTCAAAAAAATGGATAGAGCTTAATTTCCCTTATTTATCCGATGAGATTAAAAATAATCTCTTCAGTAAACAAACTTGAGATACCTTTTTATGAAAAAATAACCTTGCCAAATATGAGCTCTAAACAATCCAAACTTAGTAGAATAAGCGGCAGAATAATTCCTTTAACCTCGTTCCACGGGATCTGCCCTGGAATGCCCCTCCGAGGCTCCGCCTCACCCTACAAAAAGGCAGGCTCCGGTAAGTAATTCAAAAAAACTGTAAGGAATTCCTCCCAAACCCCTCTTACATAGAAAAAGGGTACAAATATGGGAAGAAGCCGATACAAATTTCACGAACTCCATGATCCCTATTTCATCACCAGCTCGGTGTTGGAAGGGATACCGTTGTTTATGCAACCTGTTATTGCTGATATCATAATGGGTGCATTAAGATATATGCAGCGAGAGCACTATGTACAACTCAGAGCCTACGTTCTCATGCCAAATCATTTGCATCTTATTGCCTAACATGAACAGTTGCCCGAACTGTTAGCCCGGTTTAAATCGTATACGGCCCGATCGATCATCGACTATTTAAAAATGCAGAAGAACCGGCTAATACTTGCCCGCTTAAAATATGGGAAAAGAAACCATCACAGGGATAGTGAGCATCAGCTTTGGCAGGAGTGGTTACACCCGAAACAATTGTTTACGGATGAGATCGTGGAACAAAAAGTAAACTATATTCACTTTAACCCGGTGAAAGCAGGTTTTGTGAATACACCCGGAGACTGGCGGTATTCCTCCGCACGGAATTACGCCGGACAACGGGGGCTGATTCCGGTACAGCGGTTTGGGGAATGAATGTCAGGTGAAGCTGGAATTTAGTAGGGTTGGAGGCGGAGCCTCCGGGAATGCGTTCCGGGGCAGAGCCCGCGGAACGAGGATAACTCGTTCCGAACGCCCCCGTTCGGAATGACAAAACGGACCACCCGGTCCGATCAGATGCTCTTCATCTTATTCGATTGATGGATCAAAACTGCTCTGAAATGTTTCCTATCTTCAGGGCTTATGAAGAAATCCCTCGAAAATGTAATTCTACAGGCGACATCTGCAACGGCCATAGCTGATCAGGAATTAATACAGGAACTCTGGAGCGGTTATGGAAAGATCATCCGTATGGAACTTCATGGAGGTTCTGCCGATAGCGTAGTTGTTAAGCATGTGCAGGCTGAGAAGGCAAGCAACCATCCGCGGGGCTGGAATACGGATATTGGTCACCGGCGTAAGGTGAGATCTTATGAGGTGGAAACCACTTGGTATGAGCGCTACAGTTCTGACAGCAAAGCCCGACTTCCGAACTGCCATACCGTGCATCATCACGAGGATGAGGTGCTCATTGTGCTGGAAGATCTCGACGCCTCCGGCTATCCGCTCAGAAAAACAAAATTGGACTGGAATGACATCGATGCCGTTCTGCACTGGCTGGCTGACTTTCATGCAAGCTTTTTGGGAGTACATCCCGATGGCTTGTGGGATACCGGTACCTACTGGCACCTCGATACCCGTCCTCAGGAACTGGAAGCACTAAGTGATGAACACCTGAAAAAAGCGGCCAAGGCCATCGATCAGAAGCTCAGTTCCTGTTCCTACCAAACGTTTGTACACGGTGATGCCAAGCTGGCTAATTTCTGCTTTTCCGGTACCGGAGAAGTGGCCGCTGTGGATTTCCAATACGTAGGAGGTGGATGCGGTATGAAGGATGTAGCCTATTTCATCGGAAGCTGCCTGGATGAGGAAGACTGCGAACGGCTGGAATCGAAAATTCTGGATACGTATTTCGGGTACCTGCATCAGTCCCTTGGAGGCCGTAACGAGGCACTGGAAAACGAATGGCGGCCTCTGTACCGGGTGGCCTGGGCCGATTTTCATCGCTTTCTAAAAGGGTGGAGTCCGGGGCACTGGAAGATCAACAGCTACAGCGAAAAAGTCACCAAAGAAGTCATCAATCAACTGATATGAATTTAAATGAACTGAAGGATACCGCCATCGAAGCTGCATTGGCTGCGGGTCGGATCATAAAGTCCTACATGGATACCGATATTACCCTGGTAGAGAAAGGCGGGGGCAGTAATTATGCCTCCCAAGTAGTAACCAAAGTGGATAAGGAATGTGAAGATGAGATCCTCTCATATTTATTACCGGCTTGTAAAAAGTACAATTTGGCATTGCTGACGGAAGAAACCGAAGACGATGGCAGCCGCTTCGAGAAGGACTACTTCTGGTGTGTGGATCCCATCGACGGAACCCTGGCTTTCGCCCGTAAGCAACCGTGGTTTTCCGTATCCATTGCCTTGATTTCCAAAAAAGGGGAACCGGTGATCGGGGTGGTCTATGACCCCAGCACTGAAACCTTATATCATGGAGCAAAAGGTCATGGCGTGTATCGCAATAATGAACCTTTGCACATACCTGAACCGAACGACTATCTGACCCATGTAACCGATAAGCCGTTAACTCAAACTTCCCGCCCGGACGAGCTGATGAAGCTCCTGCATGATAAAGCAGATAATTTGGACCTTTCAGGATTAAAAGTGATTCATGGCAGCGGCTCAGTATTGAATGCTATAACCGTGCTGAAAAATCCGCCTTCCTTTATGATCAAGCATCCGAAACCGGAAGTCGGGGGTGGCAGTTTGTGGGATTATGCAGCTACGGCCTGCCTGTTCCACGAACTCGGCTACCGCGCTACCAACTTTCAAGGCGAACCACTTGATCTAAATAGAGCAGACAGCACGTATATGCATCATGAAGGAATATACTTTGAATGCGTACCGGGAGGGAAAGATGAATAGTACAATAATTTATCCTCGTT
The DNA here is from genome assembly GCF_000375425.1 of Gracilimonas tropica DSM 19535. Taxonomy (GTDB): domain Bacteria; phylum Bacteroidota; class Rhodothermia; order Balneolales; family Balneolaceae; genus Gracilimonas; species Gracilimonas tropica. The sequence continues at coordinate 702,348 of NZ_AQXG01000001.1, forward strand.
ACGAACCTCAGGTTATCCTCGTTACGAACCTCAGGTTCGTAATGCATAGTGGAACCGCTGGTTCCCTTGATAAGTCAGCCGGCCGGTAATTAAACACCATTTTGAACCGGTGATTCTGACAGGCGTTCCCAACGGGTCGTTGGGAATGAGATGAAAAAAATGGATGCTACCTCTCGGTAACATCCATTTGTAAGGAGCCTACTTTATTTCTGATCTTTTGAGATTCAATCAAACAAAGCAAAAATCTTGTATGATCAGTTATTTCCAAATCCGTAATAGTCTGCCACTTCCTTGTAATTAGTAAGGTCCAGGGTTTCGGGGATAAGATCCTTTTCAGATTGTTGCTTAGTGTGGTCATTGGTGCTGGAAGATTCGATACGAACTACTTTGATCTGATCATACTCTTCTCCCGGTCCATCTTCTGCTCGAATTCTAAGGTTTAGATTGAAGTAATGAAATACACTGTACTGCGTATTTCCACCGTATCCCCATCCGGGCATGTGGTAGTAGATATCAATGTCGTTAGCATCCGTTTTCATTAAATACACCACCCAAGCACTCTCATCTGCATTATCAACTGTAATACTGATACTATGATCGGAATCAACGGTGAAATCATGACCAGGGAAGATATATCGCGTAACATTCGCATTCCCATCTGCTCCTTTGATGTTTATGGGGGAACCCCAGCCAAGGTCTGTTTTGGGGCCATAGAGATCGTAGCTGCTTTTGTCAAGATAGTAGTCGCCAACTACCCCCAAAGAAGCAGCAGGAGTACCCATACCGGAATAGATCTGGCTTCCATCTTCACCATCTTGTCCGTCGGTACCGTCCTGTCCATCTTCACCACTCAAATCAATGGGATTACCCCATCCGTTTTCTGTCTTGGGACCATATAAAGCTTTGTTAGTCTGATCGAGGTAGTAATCACCGACAACTCCAAGTGATGCATCCGGAGGGCCATCACCTGCATGAATCTGGCTTCCATCATCACCATCTTCTCCATTCAAGCTTATTGGGTTGCCCCAACCATTATCAGTCTTTGGTCCATACAGATTTTGGTTAGTAAGGTCTATATAAAAATCCCCAACTATCCCTAATGAACTATCTGGAGCACCAGTACCGGAATGGATCTGGCTTCCGTCTTTTCCGTCTTCTCCATCAGATCCATCTTCGCCCATTAATACAATAATTGGATTGCCCCACCCATCTTCATCTTTTGGTCCGTAGTATTCGCCTGTATTAGTATTAAGGTAATAATCACCCTCTTTTCCGATATCTGCGGTAGGAGCACCTGGGCCAGCATACATGACGCTTCCATCTTCACCTGCAGGGCCGACCGGTCCAACTTCTCCCTGTGGACCTTGCTCTCCTTCAGGACCAACTACTTCTTTACAGCCTGTTACAGAGATTAGAGTTAAGGTGGTTAATACGAGCAGTGTGCTTGACAAATATTTTTTTAGATTTCTCATAATAGATTTTTCTTCATTATTCTATATTCGAATGGAATTATCTATTCTGCATACGTAATGTTGAATGGAAAAAGCTCATATCATTTATAAAGGAGGGCTAATATCAGTATTCCAAGACCTGCTTTTAGTACATATTCATTTTTTACCAACAAGTCATTGATTACTTTTTAAAAAATACGAACTAGAGATTAGCTAAAAATCAGGATGAAGGTGAGTATAACCATTTAAAGAGACCGCCGATTAGTAAGCCCCCAAATATTGAACCCAGCGCCAACATGATGTAGACAATGACTTTGTTGGCCAATTCCAATGTACTAAATCCAAAGGGATCGAAAATAAAGACCCACAAAAAGATGACAAGACTAGGAATACCAATAAAAATGGCATTAAAAAGAGCGGGATTATTTTCCTGTAAAGACTTCAGCATGACAGTTTCAAAATGATAGACTAACTTTTATTCCTTTCTCAAAATATACATCTCTGCAAGATCTCCGGTAATTATCCTCGTTACGAACCTCAGGTTCGTAATGCATATAGGAACCGCTGGTTCCATTGATAAGTCAGCCGGCCGGTAATTAAACACCATTTTGAACCGGTGATTCTGACAGGCGTTGCCCTCGTCACGGTGCTCTGCTCCGTGATGCCCTATTGAGGCTCAGCCTCAACCTATAAGACGCCGATACCAAAATAATTTGTAAGCAATATCTCCCAAAGGTCTTCAACTGAATAATACCAAACGAGTAGTATGAGGCAGAGCCTCAATGAGACGTTCCGTAGCAGAGCAGCGGAACGAGGGTAACGAGATTAACTTGTGGATTGAGAGTACCCAGCGACCTCACGGTCTGCCGGCTCAAAGCCGTCTGACCGATTGCCAGGCTGAATCGGGCACCCCAAATCTAATCCATCGATCAGACGGGTGATCCGTCAGATCGGGTACGGGGTGGTTTCGGACTGAAAGAAAAAGTTAGAGTGGAATTTGTGGAACGGGTGAAACGAGGGCACAGTAAATTCAATCAGAAGAAGTCACCAACCATTTAACCAACCCACCAACCAACAGTCCACCGAATAAAGAGAGGATTCCCAGCATCACATAAACGATAAGTCGGTTGGCTAGCTCCAATGTGCTGAACTCAAAAGGATCGGTAGTAAAGATCAGCAAAAATAGCGCGAGGGCGGGAATACCGATGAAGATGGCATTAAAAATGGCGGGTTTCATTTCCTGTAATGATTTCAGCATGTCAGTTTTAAAATGATTGGCTGCTTTTTATTCCTTACGCAAAAGGTAGCTGTCAGCAAGATCTCCGGAAATTCGTTCTCCATTTGCATCCAGCTTTGCGATGTAATTTTCTCCCACAAAATACTGATTTGGGACCTCTTCATTTTCCAGGGTGATGGTGTTTCCGGCTTCATTCCAACTAAAGGATCCCTCCGTTTCAAACGTATTCGGTTCATCTTCACCAAGGTAAGTAAGGCTGAGGGAATAGGAACCATCGGAATGTAAAACCAATGCATTTTCGATGCCTTCACAGGATGCGCAGGGCAATATACCCGAATAGGCGCCTGACCAGTTTAGAGAGTTTTGGGAGGTATGGGTACCTTCAAATTCCACAGATGCATCGGAGCGTTGCTGATTGTCCGTCTTGGATTCGCTACAACCCCAAATGAACAGGAGGGAGGTTACAAAAAGGGTAGAAATTAATTTCATATTCAAGTCTTGTTCAAATTTCCCGCAACACAAATTTCTTATCCTTGTCGCGGTCTAAGGTTCCGGCTTTGGCGTGAACCGAATGGTAAAAAAGCATCAGCGATTGCTCTTCCAATGCCTGACGTAAGATCAGGGTTTTGGCTTTCTTGGATTGAACCGGATCCACATCCATTTGTCGCATAGCATAGTGATTAAGGTGATGCTCCGATGGGATCAGGTCTCCCAAAAAATAAGCCGATTCTCCACCATCCTGTATCTTCACAATCTGATGCCCGGGGGTATGTCCGCCTGTGCGAATGAGTTCAATGCCGGGCAACAGTTCAAAATAAGTATCGGTGACCATCACCAGTTTATCCTCGGCAGCGAGCTTGTAAAGTTCGTCTAAATTATAGCCCGCACCCAGGGGTTTTTCCCTGGCATTTTGTTCCTGAAGCGCAAAATACCATTCCTTCTTTTGGAGAAAATAGTTGGCATACGGCATGGTCGGCTGAGTGGAAGTATGATCATCTACAAAGGTAGAACCCGCAGCATGATCATAATGCAAATGGCTCAAAACCACATGCGTGATGTCAGAAGGAGAGAGGCCGAAAATATCCAGATTGGTAACCAGGTTAGAAGTATTTACATACTTACTTTTATGATCAAGCCCCCATCCTAAGCCTGTATCCAGCAATACATTATGTTTGCCATCCCGTATAAGAATGGGGTTTATGCCGATGGAAGAAGACCGGTTTGCCATTTTGCCGAGCTGACTTTTCGCTTTGATATCTTCAGCATTCGATTTTTGGAAAAGTCCATCTTCAAATACTTCAAAAATACCTTCGCTGAGTTGTTCTATTTCAAATCGGCCGACTTTCATAAATATTTATTGAACGGTGATTTCCGTGGGTAAGATCATCCAGTTTTGTCCTGCGGGTTGCTCCATCAGCATCTGTATGTTTCTAATTTCTTCTGTATTTGTAAACGAAAACCAACTGTTTACATACGCATATACTTTTGCTTCCGATTCTGCCATCAAGGCTTCAAAAAGTCCTTTTTGTTTCGGGAAGTTTTCAATGCGGTATTCATCAATGCCGGCCATTTTTGCAGCCATGGCCGTTGCATCTTCTAAAGAGCCTAGTTTATCCACAAGGCCAACTTCCAGCGCTGCAGATCCGGTCCAGACACGTCCCTGGGCCACTTCGTTGACTTCATCCCGGCTCATTCCTCTGTTTTCCGCTACTCTTGCAAGGAATACTTCGTATCCATGATCCACATTTTGCTGAATGATGCGCTCTTCAGCCGGCGTAAAAGGTTCTGTAAGATCCAAAAGGTCCGCATATTCATGAGATTTTACGACTTCGAAATCCAGCCCAATCTTGTCTTCCGTCAGTTCCTGAACATTAAACAACAGATTGAAAATGCCGATAGAGCCCGTGATGGTATTTGGAGCGGCCATCACCGTATCGGCTCCCATGGAGATATAATATCCCCCTGAAGCGGCAACAGACCCCATATATGCAACCACCGGTTTCTTTTTGGAGGCCTCGCGGATCGAATTCCAGATCAGATCGGAAGTGGTAGCCGAGCCGCCGGGACTGTTCACATGCAATACAATCGCTTTTACGGTTGAACGATCCAGTGCCTCATCAAGCTGTTTTTTTATGAAAGAAGCGGTGATCATCCCTGAATTATCAAGCGGGGACTGGCTTCCAAGATCCGGCATGATGGGTCCGTTGGCATAGATTACTGCCACACGGTCTCTGGAAGAAGGAGAATCAACGCCGGCCAATGAAGATGGAATCTTGCCATAAGTGCTGAAAGAAATGGTTTCAAGTTCATCATCAGCATCGACCCCGATCTCATTTTTGATACTCTTCTCAACGTCATTTTCAAAGGCAAAAGCATCAATCAACCCGTTTTCACGCGCATATTCCAGGCGATTCACCGGACTTGAATTTAGCATTTCGTTCACTTCAGCCGCTGAACGGCCGGTTTTCTCTGAAACAGCTTTAACAAAGGTCTCGGTAGCCATTGCCAGGATCTCTTCGATCTGCTGACGGCTTTCGGGCGAAGCAGAAGTTTGAATAAAAGGCTCAACAGCAGATTTGTATTTACCTACCCGAAATACTTCAGGTTGAACCCCGATCTTATCCAGCATATCAGCATAAAAAGAAAGCTGTGATACAAACCCGTCAAATTCAAAATTAGTGTAGGGAGGGCTGAAAACGCTGTCAGCAAGAGAGGCCAGGTAAAACGATTGCTCATTATAGCCGATATCATCGGTGCTGAAATACAAGAATTTACCGCTGTCTTTGAATTCCTTAAAGTATCGATAAGCGTGCTCGAGGTTGGCCCACGATTCACCTAACATATTCGCTTTTACCCAAACTCCTTTGATACGATCATCGGCAGCTGCTTTTTCAAGATTCTCTTTTAATGTTACCAGCGACAGTTTATTCGCCGCATTAGGATTGAAGTAACTTTCCACCGGACTCGGAACGGAATATGCAGGTATGGAACCGGACATTTTTATCGTGAGAACACTGTTCTCTTTCACCTCGGGAAGCGGTTCGGAAGTACTGGAGGCGAGGATGATGAAAAAGGCGACCAACAGTAAAATAAATGAAGTGAAAATGCCCAAACAAGAGGCCAGAAATGATTTAAAAAAAGTCATGATTTGTAATAATTTGCGGTACTTTATAAGCTAAATATGGAATGAATCCGAGATGGGATTCTGTTTGCTGAACTTAGTAAAAGTTCAACATCATTCCACCATAAATTCAGTGAAAACTATGTCAAAATATGATGCTATTGTAATCGGTTCGGGACACAACGGATTGGTCACGGCCTGCTATCTCGCAAAGAACGGATATAAAGTGTTGGTACTTGAGAGGGATTCTACTATTGGCGGGGCCGTAAGAACCGAGACCATGTTCCAATCCGAGGAAAACCCGAATGGTTTTCGGATGGACGTGGGTTCTTCAGTGCATATTATGATTCATCAAACCGGAATTATTGAACATCTCGAATTGGAGAAATACGGACTTGAATACATTGATATGGATCCGATTATGTCGTACCCGGTGCCTACGGGAAAAGGCGTTATTCACTTTTGGAAAGATGTGGAGAGGACACTGGAATCGATCTCGAAAGTAGCTCCGGAGGATGTGGAGAACTACAAAGAGTTCATTGATTTCTGGGGAAGGATCAACAAGGGTGTGTTGAAGGCATTTATGTCGAAGCCGGCAGCGGGGAGTTTGTTTGCAGAAATGACCAAGGCGCAAATTCGGGAAGGCTCGATGTTCAAGAAAGGGGAGCAGCAGGCGGGACTCCAGAAAATTCTATCCAGTTATGGAAAAGTGGTGGATGATGCGTTTGAGTCGCCTTATATGAAAGCGGCCATATTGTGGTTTGCTGCACAATCAGGTCCGCTGCCGGATCATTCAGCGACGGGAGATTTCGCCGGCTGGCAGTCGATGTTGCATGAAAGTGGAGCCAAACATCCTAAGGGCGGGAGCGGGATGCTTACGCAGGCCATGAAAAATATGATCGAAGCGCATGGAGGGAAGGTTTTAGCCGATCACCCCATTAGAAAAATCCTTATCGAGAACGGGGAAGCAATTGGTGTGCAAACCGAAAATGGGGAGGAGTTTAAAGCGAACATTATTGTTTCTAACGCCCATGTTCAAACCACGATGATGAAGATGGTGGGAAGGGAGCATCTGGATGATTCGATGTTTACAAAAGTGAAAAATATTAATGTAGGAAATGGCTTTGGCATGGTCATTCGCTGTGCGGTGGAAGAATTGCCGGAATACACGGCCGCCCCCGGAGATCCACATATTCATAATGGCATTCAGCTTTTGGCGCCCTCGGTTCAGTACATGAATAATGCGATCGGGGATTATATGCAGAAGAAGCCACCAGAAAAACCGGCGGTGCTTTGTATGACCTTCTCCAAAATTGATCCCGAAGTGGCAAGGGATGGAAAACATACGCTGTTTGCATGGGCGCAGTGGCATCCGTATGAGCTGGCGAATGAAATGAACTGGGATGATATTCGAGAGCGGGAAGCCCAAAAAATTTACGATGTGGTAACTGATTACGCTCCAAATATGAAAGGAAAATTGATCGATTGGTACATTCAGTCTCCCTTGGATATTGAGCGAAAACATGGTCTATTGCGCGGAAATGTGATGCATGTGGAAATGAGCTTCGATCAAATGTTCATGTTTCGCCCCATTCCTGAAATGAGTCAGTACGAAACTCCGATTAAAAATTTATATTTGGCCAGTGCTTCTTGTCACCCGGGCGGTGGCGTTTTTGGTGCTGCAGGACATAATGCAGCCCAAGTCATTTTAAAAAAGCATAAAAAGAAATTTTTCTCATTCAGTTAGATACGAAATTCATTGAGCTCAACACTATTTGTTCATCTTGATAAACTTGGCCATAATCTGAAAGTCATCGAGTCTTATCTTGGAAAAGATGTTAAAAGGATGGCCGTCATCAAAGATGAAGCCTATGGTCATGGTTTAATACCCGTTGCAAACTATTTGGAGAATAAGGTTGACTGGTTTTGTGTGGCCGAACTCGAGGAAGCCATTCGGTTGCGAAAAGCCGGTATAGAGAAGCCGATCCTTGTTTTTGAGATTCCTCCAATAGGTGAGGAACAGGCCTACAAAGAGTATAATATTACCGCAACCATTGCAGATATTTCTGTTTTTAAGCGTCTGTTACCGGGTACCAAATGTCATTTTAATTTTGATACCGGTATGGGGCGGCTTGGAATGCTACCGTCAGAAGCAGATGAGGTACTCAGAAAGATGGATGAGTTTCCGGATCTGAATTATACCGGAGTTTACACTCATTTCGCCAATGCGGATGGCAACGATGAGCCTACCGTTGATCAGCAAATAAATCGTTTTTTACAGATCAGGGAGAAGCTGCCTAAAGATCTGATGACCCATACCTGCAACAGTGCCGGCATACTCTATCACTCGCAAAAGAACTACTTTGATGCTGTCAGGATCGGCGTGGCTTTATATGGTTATGCGCCCGGTGATAAAACGAATACAGGCCTTGAAGCTATCATCGAATGGAAATCACACTTGGTGCAGGTTAAAAAGATTTGCAAAGGTGATACCGTAGGATATGGAAGTCGCTGGAGAGCTCCTGAAGACGGTTGGCTTGGCATCGTTCCAATTGGGTATTCGGATGGAGTTTTTAGGGGGTTGAGCGGAAAGATCGAAGTAGAGATCGGGGAAAACATCTTCCCTCAAGTCGGTACCATAAGCATGGACTATATGGCGGTATACCTGGGTGAAAATAAATTTCAGGAAGGAACCGAAGTCACCATCCTTAAGAATGGAAATTTATCGGCAAATAAATGGGCGATGCTTGCCGGAACAATCCCTTACGAGATCACGACGGTTATCGCCCCAAAAGTTAAACGGGTATATCTTGGAGATCAGTAAATAATTTCGTCCAGTTCAAGATCTATCCAAATGGTGTCTTGCTCATACTGGGAATTTGGATTATTTCCATAGGCAAGATCCGGGGGCAGGATAAGGACACGTTTTTCTCCTTTTTTCATACCCAAAACACCTTGTTTAAAACCTTCCTCGGTAATGATACGACCGCTTCCAACCGAGGTGGTAACCGGAATTTCTACTCCATTAGCATAAGAACTTGAAAGAATCCGGTCGGGATCATCCTTTAAGCGTTTTGTGTAAAATATTTGGATCTGATCGCGTGCATTAACGGTACAAATATCTTCATCACCGCTGGGGCATATTCCTTCTTCGATCACATAATATTCGAGTCCCGTCTCGGTAGTTATTTTTTCTGCTCCCTCAATTGAAAAAGGTTCTGGCACGGTTGAGTAGTCAATTCGTCTTGGATCATTATCATCACAAGAGATCAGAAGCAAAGAAGCAATAAAGATTAAAAATACCGGTACTTTCAAAGTTTTAAGATGCATCAAAATGTAGTGTTCGCTTAAATTGATTTGTCGATTAACTGTTTCGTATAGAAATTATTTCAGCAGAAAGATAAAGCTTAGTAATGTTAAACCATAGCTGATTATAGGCTTCAAAAAGGATTGCTACTGCTCCGAAACACCGGAAATGGCTTCATTGATTTCCTTCTTGCGCTTCCGCACTGCAAACCGGCTCACCCAAATGGAAAACTCATACAGAACGGTCAGTGGCACTGCGATCAAAACCTGAGAGATTGGATCGGGAGGAGTGAGAAATGCAGCGATCACCAGGGCGAATACAATGGAATGACGGCGATATTTCCTCAGAAACTCAGGGGTTAATAATCCGATCTTGGAAAGGGCATAGCTGATGACCGGAATCTGGAATATGATACCGCAAGAGATAACCCACATAGAAACGGAGCTGAAGTACGCATTGATGTCAAAGTCATTTCGAATGATATCGGATATCTGGAATTGCGCAAAGAACTGAAGTGCAAAAGGTACCAGGATCAGGTAACCAAAAGAGACTCCCATCAAAAAGAATAGAGTGATGAAAAAAGCACTAAAAAATGACTTCTTTTTCTCGCTTCGTTCAAGTGCGGGTTCCACAAAAGACCACATCTGATAAATAAAAACAGGCGAACCGATCACAAAACCCATTACAAAAAGAGTGCCCCAGAATGTGAAAAACTGTCCGGGCAGCCTGCGGCTTTGAAGTTCGAAATTGATGGCGTCTACCCTGAGAATGTCATACATGAAAAAATCAGAGCGTGTAGGGCCTAAAAGAACCTCTTTCACAAAAAAATCGGAGAAGACAAATGCAATGATCAAGCCGACCAAGACTCCGATCAGGCCTTTTATGATGCGCCAGCGAAGTTCTTCAAGATGCTCCAAAAAAGACATGGTAGCCGTTCTGTCGGCCGGTTTTTTGGCCTTGGGCGGTTCGCTTTGCATAATTTGTCGTTCTTGCAAAATGGAAACTCCTTAGGCGGTTACAAAATCGTACAGCGGAAACCGATCGCACAGATCCCGAACTTCTTGTTCAACCTTGGTGTGTACTTCTTCATCTTCCGGCTTTTGCAGCACTTTGTCGATCAGTACGGCAATGTGTTCAAATTCTGCTTCTTTGAGTCCGCGAGTGGTCATAGCGGGTGAACCGATCCGGATTCCGGATGTTACAAAAGGACTTTCTGTATCAAATGGGACCATATTTTTATTTACGGTGATAGCAGCCTTGCCTAACGCTTCTTCGGCGATCTTGCCATTAAGGCCTTTATTTCTGAGATCGATCAGGATGAGATGGTTATCGGTTCCGCCACTCACCAAATTATAGCCCAGCTCCATGAACTTATTGGCCATAGCTTTGGCGTTTTTCTGCGTCTGGGTCTGATAGGTTTTGAAATCGTTTTGCAACGCCTCCCCAAAAGAAACAGCCTTGGCAGCAATCACATGCATCAAAGGACCACCTTGCGTTCCGGGGAATACAGCAGAATCAAACACTTCACCCCAGTTCTTAGTTCGGCCCGACTTAGCAGCAGTTACTCCAATGGTATTCTCGCCATCCTTCCCAACAAGGATCATCCCGCCACGCGGACCTCGTAAAGTTTTGTGTGTGGTTGTAGTTACCACATGCGCATGGGGAAGAGGATCTTTCAAATTTTTGGTAGCAATGAGTCCTGCGGTATGAGCCATGTCCATCCACAACAAAGCACCTACTTCGTCAGCGATGTTTCGGAAAGCTTCATAATCATAGTCGCGGGGGTAAGCTGAAGCGCCGATGGAGATCATAGTGGGGTTCACAGCTTTAGCTCGTTCGCGGATCTTGTTCATATCGAGGCGTCCCGTTTCTTTTTCTACCCCATAAAATTCTGCATTGTAATTAATGCCGGAGAAATTTACGGGTGAACCGTGTGTGAGATGTCCGCCATGCGAAAGATCAAAGCCGAGCAAAGTTTCGCCGGGCTTCATACAAGCAAGATAAACAGCAGCATTGGCCGTGGCTCCTGAATGAGGCTGTACGTTTACCCAATCAGCTCCAAAAAGCTTTTTAGCGCGTTCGCGGGCAAGGTCCTCAACATCATCCACCACTTCGCATCCGCCGTAATAACGCTTTCCGGGATAGCCTTCCGCATACTTATTGGTAAGCACACTGCCCATGGCAGAAATGGTAGCTTTGGAAGCAAAGTTTTCGGAAGCGATCAGCTCCAGGTTGTAGTTCTGTCGGTTGGTTTCCTTTTCAAGGAGTTCAAAAATTTGGGGGTCTTGATCCTGAAGTGATTTCATCAGTTCCGGTTATTTATCTTGAGTTAGGGATTCAATTTTCTTGATGCGCCGTTCATGCCGTCCGCCTTCAAACTCTGTATTCAGCCAAATACCAAGGATCTCACGAATCTGATCCTCATTCAGCTCCCGGCCAGGAAGGCATAAAATGTTGGCATTGTTATGAAGTCGCGTCATTTCTGCCGATGTTTTGTTATACACCAGGCCGGCTCTCACTTTGGGAAACTTATTGGCCGTCATACACACACCCTGACCACTGCCACAAATAAGAATACCAAGTTGGTCGTCACCGTCATTTACCCGCCGGGCTACTTTTACGGCAAAATCTGCGTAGTCAACAGAGTCTTCGGAATCGGTGCCATAGTCGGTTGTTTCATGGCCCATTTCTTTAAGAATTTTCTTGGTGATCTCTTTGGCCGGATATCCGGCATGATCGCTGGCTATGGGGATATTCATGATGACTTTTTTAGTCTTTGATTTGAGGTTGCCAAATATCTCTATTTTTTCACTGATATTAAAGCAAGATGCCGGATGATTTTTGATTGGGATGTGAAACAGGATATCTTTGAAGTGAATCTAAAATTCACCACTCATTTTGAAATATTCCAACGAATTAGCAACGGCCAAAAAGGCAGCATCCGAAGCTTCAAAAATTATTCAAAAATATGCCTCAGACCAATCTTTTGATATTGACCTGAAAGGCAAAAACGATCTTGTAACCGATGCTGATGTAGAATCGGAACAAAAGATCATTCAAATCTTACAGCAAGCTTTTCCGGATGACCATGTTTTAGCGGAGGAATCTTCTGCTAAATCAACTTTACCAGCAGGCCGGGTTTGGATCATCGATCCTATTGACGGTACTACCAACTTTGCCCATAAATTTCCCCGGTATTGCGTTTCCATTGCTCTTTGGGAAGATCAGCAACCAAAAGTAGGCTTGGTGTTGGAAGTGGCGAGTCAGGAGTTGTTTACTGCGGTGAAGGGAGAAGGAGCCCGCCTCAATGGAAAAGAGATTCAGGTCTCAAAAAATACAGATCCGTCTTCATCGCTGATAGGAACCGGGTTTCCATATAGAAGCCTTCATTTGGTGGATAATTACCTGCAGCTTTTTAAGCGAATGATGGATAAGACGCATGGAGTCCGTCGCCCGGGAACCGCGGCCTGGGATCTCTGTAACGTAGCTTGCGGCCGGTTTGAAGGATTTTATGAATATGGACTCAGCCCCTGGGATGTAGCAGCCGGGTCGCTCATTATTCAGGAAGCAGGGGGCGTGGTTTGTGACTGGGAAGGAGGAGAGAACTGGCTTTTTGGAGAGCGGATAGTTGCAGGAAATTCCTCTCTAAGGGATTTTCTTTTAAAAGAAATTCAGGACTGTTTTGAGCCGGAGCAGCTTAGGAAGTAAGCTTTTAATCAACATCCGTAATTGAAATTATTTTAAGTTAGACGTTAAATATGATCATTAAATCATGTAATTTTATGATCTAAATAATCCACTTCTATGGAACTTACTATTCGCCAATCTACACCGGGGGACCTTGATACTCTACTTGAACTGGAAAGCAAAGCATTTCCAGTTTATCAACAGAGTTCAAAAAGAACGCTTTCACTGTCACTTAAAAGTAATTTTCAGCAGGTTTGGATTGTCGAAAAGATTTCAGGTGATAGCATCAAGCCATTGGGGTGCTTGATATTATACCTCTACAAAAGAACCATACGAATATTCTCCATCGTGGTGGATCCGGAAGCACAGGGAAATGGAATCGGCCGGATGCTGTTGAATCAGGCAAGAGAAATAGCCCGTGAAAAAGGCGCTGAACGAATCTCGCTGGAAGCCGATGCAAGTAATCAAAAGCTCATAAATTGGTATAAGAAAGAAGGGTTTGAGTCCACCGAACTGCTTACCGATTATTATGAGGAAGGCAAGGATGGAATGCGACTTGTGTATCACATGCCTGAGCAGGAGGTGAGGACGCGCATCAGTAACGTGATTGTAGTGGATGACCCAAAAGCATGGAATTTAGGGCTTGAAAATGTAGAGGTGATGTCTTCGCGGGATTATACTTCAAATAAAGCAAATGTAGCCGAAAGGGCGCTCCGTGTTTTCAACTTGTGTAATTCCTATCGCTATCAAAGCATTGGATATTATGTGTCGCTGCTTGCTTCGGCGCGGGAACACCGGGCAATTCCTAATGTAACTACCATCCGTGATTTTCGGGATGTAAGCGTGATTCGCTCCATAGCCGATGATATTGATGAGGTGATTCAGCGATCCTTAAAAAAGGTGAAATCGAATGATTTTACGCTGAATGTCTATTTTGGAAGAACCTTAGATCCTTCTTTAAAGTCATTGGCACAAAGATTATATCAAATGTTTGAATCGCCATTGTTTCAGGTTCAATTTCAGTTTGCTGAGAAGTGGAGTATCAAGCGAATCCTGCCTTTGAGCTTAAATAAAGTGCCCGCAGAGGAATTGGAAACAGTAAAAGACTTCGCCCGAGAATATTTTCAAACCAAGCGGTTTCAGCGTCCTAAATTAAGGCGATATAAATACTACCTGGCTGTTTTAGTGGATCCGAACGAAGAAAATCCACCTTCCGACAGAAGAGCGCTTCAGAAATTAGAAAAAGCCGCTGAAGAACTGGATGTAAATATCGAGTTTATAACCCGCCAGGATTATAACCGTCTTTCGGAGTTTGATGCTCTTTTCATTCGGGAAACTACAAATGTGAATAATTACACCTATCAGTTTTCCCGAAAAGCTTATGCGGAAGGTTTGGCAGTGATCGACGATCCATGGTCAATACTGCGTTGTTCTAACAAAGTGTATCTGCATGAATGCCTGAAAGTGAACAGTGTTCCGGCCCCGGAAACGAATGTTTTTTTCAAAGGAATGGTGAATATGGCTGAGCTGCAAGGATTTACCTATCCATTGATATTAAAGCAGCCGGACAGCGCATTTTCATTGGGCGTTACAAAAGTGAAAAATGCCGAGGAATTAGAAACTTCTTTGAACCGGTTATTCAAGCATTCTGATATGGTGCTGGCGCAGGAATTTGTTCCATCAGAATATGATTGGCGGATTGGGATGTTGGATAATCAGCCTTTGTTTGCTTGCAAGTATTTTATGGCAAAAGGCCACTGGCAAATCTATAACTGGAAAGGCCCGAAAAAAGATCAATCAGGAGATGCGACAACGATTCCGGTTGAGGAGGTTCCGCGGAAGGTGATCAAAGCAGCTACTAAAGCAGCCGGATTAATGGGGGATGGCCTTTACGGAGTGGATCTTAAGATGATTGGCGATAAGGTGTATGTGATCGAGGTAAACGACAATCCCAATATTGATTCGGGCATTGAAGACAAAGTGCTGGGCAAAGAGCTATATAAAAGAATTGTGCGATCGCTGATCACAAGAATTGAAATGGCCCGCAATATTGACCGGTTTGTTAGTATTGAGCCGGATTAGGTTCTTCCAGTTTCTTTAGTAATGAAATGGCAGCATAAACGGCCATCATATTTAAAACAGGTATGATAAAGATGGCAGGAATAATATGGTAGCCTTCCAACCCCATATAGGTAATTTTAGCAACTAAAGCAGCCATTAAGAGCGATAAAAAAACCAAATAGACCGGTGCTATCAAATAACCAATGGTTGATTTTTTGAGCAGCTGATACCCCGCAATAAAGGAAAGGGGTAAAAGGATAGACAGGTCAAGCCCCTGAACAATCAAGGTGGTGTAATGCTCCAGAGAGTCAGGATAAATGCTTCCATCAAACAAAGGCGGAAGCACTACCTGAAGCCATAAAAGGCCTATTATGACGGAGTTTGTGATCAAAAACCAACCGGGAAATTTCACAGATGATTTTGCATCGAAAAGATAGGCGCTGTTTTCTGAACGAAGGGAAATAACGTTAAGTGATAAGGCAAAAAACGAAACTCCAGCTAATATCACGTAGACCAAGAACAATGCACTATACATCCCCATCACCAGGTAAAACAAATAGGTTACAAAGAAATACCCGGTGATTCCGGTAAGAATAAATCTGGATCTGAAAGATCCTTTTCGGGAGAAATACAAGGCAGTTAAAAGCAGTGGTATTCCTATAAAAAAGGTCACAAAATCTTGAGCAATGCCCTGTATGGCTACTTCAGCCGACATGTGCCTGTAAATGCCTGATCCATAAATCTCGACAGCTTTTCCCCGTATGCTTTCGTAGTGAAATTTCCCTGAACCACCGTTACTTAAAATTCCAATGAGCGTTGCGAATGCAGAAAACAAGGCGATGCTCACTGTTAAAACTGTGACAGTTTTCTGATTTCTCATCATGTTTTGGTAATTATTTGATCACCAAAACTTATAACGGATTCATGTAGATGATATGAAGCGGCTCAACGCTTGGGCGAATGCTCAAAAAAGACATCCATGCTTTTCAGGGGGGTAGGCTCAAGGTAATATTTGAAGGGCTCACCAAAAGGAAATCCGGCTAAATGACCAAAATACCGAGCGCGGGCTTCATGTTGTTTGAAGTAGTTTTCGGAAGATATGTAGGTTTCCGGCTCGTCTCCGGGATCATTGACATTAAACTGGGTGGCAAAGGCCAGGATGGATTCCTTCTTGATTTCCCAAAAGTCACTGATGTCGAACACAAAATCGGGTTCAAAGGGACGGTCTTGCATATAGTGTAATATATGAGCCGGCCGCCAGGGTTTTTGTTCGGCCCCATTGGAATCCCGGGTTTCGATCTTCTTCAATCCGGAATAAAAAAGGGCATCGAGAGTTAGATTCGTGCCTTTGCCATGGTCGGGATGTCGGTCGAAGGGAGCACCTGTAATACAGATATGAGGTTGAGTCAGCCGTACTTGCTCAATGATCTTAAGCTGGTTTTTCCGGTTATTCAGCAAAAAGGAATCTCCCAGATCCAGGTTAGCACGATAGGAAACCCCAAGTATTTCAGATGCTTTTTCGGCTTCTTTTGCCCGAATCTGATCGTTTCCACGCGTTCCCATTTCTCCTTTGGTGAGATCAATGACCCCCACTTTTTTTCCTTGTTCCGTTAGGGCAGCGATGGTTCCACCGCAGTTTAGTTCAGCATCATCTGGGTGGGAAGCAAAAACAAGAACATCTACTTTCATAAATAGGCTTTATCTTTTCTTTAAAATAGGGAATTAATATAGCGTCTAAAGTTGACAAAATATTTCAATTAATCTGCAACGTTTCACCTTCGTTCTCGTAGTTCTTACGACTGTCACCAAATAAAATGCATTCATGAGATTTCTAAACAGCTTTATAGAAGGTTTTCGAATTGCTCTTCGCGCCCTCAAAATCAATAAGATCCGCTCAACATTAACGGCTCTATGTATCATTATCGGAATTACAATGGTCACCATTGTGGATGCCGTAACCACAGGCATGGATATTTCATTCGAGAACAGCATGGCTATGATGGGACAAAATGTGGTGTATGTTGAAAAATGGCCGTGGGGCATGGGAGGAGAGTATAAGTGGTGGGAATATCGAAACCGCAAAGAAATGAAGCTTGAGTATGTAGAACAGATACGGGAATCCAGTGATCTGGCTAACAATGTGACGGCCGCAGCTAACAGAGGAACCAGTGTTCGATACCAGGAAAAATCAGCTGAAGGGGTCGGATTAACCGGGGCTACAGCAAATTACCTTAGTATACAAGGACTGAACATCAAAGAGGGCAGAATGTTTGTGGAGCAAGAGGTTAGAACCGGAGCTAATGTGGCAGTAATCGGAAATACCCTGATGGAAGCTTTATTTGAGCACGAAAACCCGCTTGGCAAGCGGATCAAGCTGGGGGGACAACGCTTTACGGTAGTAGGAGTTTTAGAGAAACAAGGCAAATTTTTAGGCTTAGAAGATACGGATAACAGGATCATTATACCTATTTCTGCCTATGGACAAATTTATGGGTTGAGGTACGGAATTCAGATCGGTGTTCAGTTTCCGGATCAGCCTACACTGCGGGAAGGAGAATATGAACTGGAAGGTATCATGCGGCGTATCCGGCAGCTTGATGCCACCGAAGACAATGATTTTGCGCTTAATAAACCACAGGCCTTTAAACAACAGCTGGAGGGAATGAAAGCAGGAATATATACCGTCGGTTTTCTGTTGAGTGGTTTATCCTTGCTGATCGGGGGAATTGGAGTAATGAATATCATGTTCGTTTCGGTGAGAGAACGCACCAAAGAAATTGGCATTCGAAAAGCCGTGGGAGCCAAAGCCTGGGAGATCCTTACTCAATTCCTGCTGGAAGCCATAGCAATTTGTTTATTGGGAGGGTTGATAGGCGTTGCGCTTGCAGCCGGGTTAACCATCCTGATCAATCAGGCATTTGTAGCCGTGATGAATGTTAGTGTTGTAATAGTGGCATTTTCAATTTGTACGATCGTCGGAGTTTTATTCGGCTTTATTCCCGCCTACAAAGCTGCAAAGTCTGATCCTATTGAATCTCTAAGGTTTGAATAATCATGCATATTAAAGAAGTTATAGTACAGGCATCAGAATCACTTAAAGCCAATAAATTGCGGTCGGCTTTGACTTTGCTTGCGCTGGTGATCGGGGTGTTTGCCGTGATCGTTTCAACGACAGCCGTAGCCGTTCTGGATAATTATTTTAAAACCACAATGAGCCTGATGGGAACCGATGTAGTCAATGTTTCGAAGACCCCATCTGTTCAAATGGGCTCATTGAGTGACGATATCCGAAACCGAAAAGACATTACCTTTGAAACGGCAGAACGACTCAATGACCTGATGCGCATTGGCCGTGCCGTAAGTCCGGATGAAGTATTTCAGCTTTCATCCATCAAATTCAAAGACGAAGAAACCGAACCGAATGTATATGTGAGGGGGAGTAATGAACATTACCTGGCCAATAATTCCTATGAACTGGAGGATGGCCGAAATTTTACCGGTGATGATGTTCAATATGGACGGAATGTGGCAATCATCGGTAAAGATGTTCAGGATGTGTTGTTCAAAAATGAATATCCGATCGGCAAGCAAATTCGCTTTGACGGAAAACCTTATACGGTGATCGGAATACTGAAACCAAAAGGACAAATTTTCGGGCAATCGTTTGATAACTTCGTATTGATCCCCTATACAACAGCCATGAATGCGTACGGAGCAAACCGAAACATTAATATACAGGTCAGGGCTCCGGCCATCGACTTTATTGAGCAAACCGTTGAAGAAGTGACCGGTATTTTACGGGTGATCAGAAAAGTAAGTCCCGGAGAGTCCAATGATTTTGAGATATCCACGAACGAGAGTTTATCGGGAACCTTTGATTCTTTTACAGGAGCTCTCTATCTGGGTGGATTTGCCATCGGTTTTATTACGCTTTTAGGAGCCGGGATTGGTGTGATGAATATCATGCTGGTTTCCGTTTCAGAACGAACCCGCGAAATTGGTATCCGGAAAGCCGTGGGCGCAACTCAAAAAGCTATCGTAAGTCAATTTTTGATGGAAACCATATTTATTTGTCAGCTCGGAGGGATTATTGGTATGATCCTGGGCATTGGCGTGGGTAATCTGATGGCGTTATGGATTGAGACGGAACCGGTGATTCCGCTGTGGTCGGTGATTGGTGGCTTCGGTGGAATGTTGATCGTAGGATTGATCTTCGGAGTGTATCCGGCTTATAAGGCATCCAAGTTAGATCCGATAGAAAGTTTACGGTACGAATAACTTTTTGCAATGAAATGATTTAAGCATCCGTTTCATTTTAGTATATTGACAAAAAACACAGGGCATTATGAACGAAGAGATCATTCAAAACTTAAACGAACGCCTCGACAGAGCTATTGACCGGGGACGGGAAATCCTGGATGATGAAGATCTTCAGGTACGACTGGAGGAACTTCAGGAACGAGCAGAAACGGTGGTTCGCAGAAATCCCATCAAATCTGTAGTGGCAGGATTGGCTGTAGGTTTTATCATAGCTAAAATTTTCACTTCTGACGATTAGGTGCAGTCATGGACGATTTAGGGAGCCGTATAAAACATGTTTCCAATGAGCTGAAGCATTACGTGGAAGCAAGGCTTGAACTGTCTGTGATAAACATCAGCGAACAAGTAGCCTATTGGATCGGTAAAGCGATCCAGAATTTATTTGGATATACGATCTTAGCTCTTGGGCTGGTCTTCGGGCTTACCGCTCTGGCTATATATTTAGGCGAATTACTTGATGAGGAATGGGCCGGATATTTAATTGTCGCTTCACCATTTTTAATCGTTGGGTTGATATTGGTTCTAACCAAACCCACACTGATAGCCGGTAAGATCCAGCAAGATATTTTGTCAGAATTGCTCTCATCATTTGATAAGAAAGACAAACAGAAAGAAGTAAAAAAATTGACAGCTCCAGCCTCTTCAGAAACGCTCAATCAAAAAACTACCAGTGGTCATGGCGAATAAGAAATTATCTGAAATAGAGAAAAAGAAACAAGAGTTGGAACAAGAACTGGCTGAAATCCAAAGCGGCCTTGATAAGTCTATTGATGACGTAAAGGAGGGGGTGACTACCAATCTTGACCCCAAGAACCTGATCCGAAGATACCCGTTACCGGCTGTAGGAGCTTCTCTGGTGCTGGGATTTTTATTAGGGAAAGAGAGAAAGAAATCTCCGCGAATAGCATCCAATCGAAGCCACAGTTACAGCAGTGACTCTGAATCAAGGATCGCATCGGAAATAAAGCGGATCGTAGCCAGAAAAGGAATGAACCTTTTATTGGATTACCTGGACGATAAAGTTTCGGAACTGAAGCATAAAAAGCAGCATCCAGAGGATTAATTTTACAATAATTTAGGTTCATCCTGTAAAAGGATATAAAATCAAAAAACAGGGCAACTATTCTGTAACTATTTTCGTCCCTTTCCGTGTACGTACCCGTTAATCAAAATCTAATGTTCAAAATGAGAAGAATATTTTCATCTACCATCTTCGCTTTACTCCTAATTAGTGGAGTAGCCAACGCTCAGGAAACCCGAACCATTTCTTTACAGGAAGCCATCCAGATTTCACTGGAGAATAATTATCAGCTGAAACAAGCAAAGAACAATCTTGAACTCGCCGGGGAAAGTATCAAAAGTGAATATGCTGATTTTGCACCGTCAGTAGGCGGGAGTATAAACGGGGGAAGAACCATTGGTCGACAGTTTACCGAAGATCGTGGAATCATAAATGATCCTTCACAGTCAATAAGTGGGAGTATAAGTGCCAGGATTACAATTTTTGATGGGTTCAATAATATTCTTTCTCTGCGATCCAGTAAACAGTCTAAAATTTCTGCTGAGGAAATTTATCAGCGTTCTAAGGAAGAAGTTATTTTTAATACCGCATCTCGATATTTACAGGTATTACTAAATATCCAATTGCTGGAAATTGCTGAAGAAAATTTAAATAATTCAAAACAACAGCTTGAGCAAGTTAAAGCTCAGGTAGAAGTAGGGTCTCGTCCTTCTGTGGATCTTTATAATCAAGAAGCACAAGTTGCAAGCGATGAACTTTCGGTAACACAACAAGAAAACAGTTTAAAGTTTAGCAAATTATTATTAGTTCGTCAGCTACAGATCGACCCGCTTGGAGAATATGAATTTACTATTCCTGAATCTGAAGACGGCTTAAATCAAGATTTTAAGAATTTCAATTTGAGTGAATTAATTGATCAAGCTTTACTAAATCGTTCTGATCTGAAAAGCGCCATAGCTGATATTAAAAGTCTTGAATACCAGCTTCAAATAGCAAGAGGTTCTCTTTATCCAACTATTTCTGGAAGTGCTTCTTTATCATCAAGATACAGTGATGTTTTACAGGGATTTGACTTTAGTGACCAGTTTTTTGACTTGAACGTGAATAAGGGTATCGGTTTTTCAGTATCCATTCCTCTTTTTCAGAATTGGAACCGCATGTATAACATTCAGTCTTCAAAAATTCAGCTTAAGAATTCTGAATTGAATCTGGAGAATTCACGCTTACAAGTTATTCAAGAGGTAACACAAGCTTATAATGATTACACTTCTTACCAGAAGCAACTGGAAGCATCTGAGAAATCTCTAAAAGCCAGTGAGCGTGCTTTTGAAACGCAACAAGAACGGTATAACGTAGGTTCAAGTACACTCATCGAACTTAGTCAGGCTCAAGCCAACTATGTACAGGCGCAGTCGAATTACACGCAGGCTATCTATAACCTGATCTTCCAGGAGAAGCTTTTGGATTATTACCTGGGTAAGCTAAGTGGCGAAGCCGTTGAATTTTAGATCTATTTATAAACTTACATTTATTGGGATAGGATATGGGCAAAGGTAAATCATCAACAGGGAAGACCCTCATTTGGATCTTAGGAAGTCTTGCAGCTATTGTAGTTGTGGGATTAACACTCAGGTTCACGGGGGTGATAGGAAATACGGATTCGGGAACTCAGGTTGAGACCACTCAGGCCAAACTGAAAACCATTACGCAACTTGTTTCTGCATCAGGGAAAGTACAGCCGGAGATCGAAGTTATTATTCGGCCGGATGTTTCAGGAGAGATCATTGAGTTAGCCGTCAACGAAGGAGATGTCGTTCAACAGGGTGACCTTTTAGTTCGGATCAAACCCGATATCTACCAGGCTCAGATCGACAACCTGAATGCCGCCTTATTAACACAAAAAGCAAGGTTAGAGCAAACAAAAGCGGCTTTAATTCGTGCAGAAGCAGCTTACAAACGGGATAAGCAACTCTACGACCGTGATATGATCTCTGAGATGGAATTCATTCAAAGTAAATCGGAATATGAATCTCAGCAAGCCAGTATGAAGGCCGCTGAATATCAGATCCAAAGTGCAGAAGCTCAACTGCGGCAAGCGCGGGAAGAACTGGAGCAAACGGTGATCAGAGCTCCGCAAGACGGTACCATCACCAGCCTTGCGGTAGAACAGGGAGAGCGTGTATTGGGGAATTCCCAAATGGCCGGAACCGAGATGATGCGTGTTTCTGTGCTCGATCGTATGGAAGTAATGGTGGAAGTGAACGAAAATGATATTGTGAATGTGGGGCTTGGGGATACCACCCGCATTGAAGTGGATGCATACCCTGAAAGACAGTTTGACGGGGTGGTCACTGAGATCGCTAACTCTGCGCAAACAACAGGGGCCGGCACAAATGAGCAGGTAACCAATTACGAGGTTAAAGTTCGTATCGTAACCCCTCATAACCTGGACAGCCGGGCTGAGCAAATGGTGCGAACGGAGACGGCTGAGAACCCTCAGGGTATGTTCGTTCCTAATTTCAGGCCGGGGATGTCTGCTACGGTAGATATTGAGACGCAAACAGTCGTGAACGTGGTATCTGTGCCTATTCAGGCCGTAACAGTTCGGGACTTTGCTAAGGATAAAAAAGAATCTACGGATTCTGATACGGCCGATATCACTTTAGCCAGCAGTCAGGATGATGAAAACATCATTAAAGAAGAAGATTTCAGAAAAGTTGTTTTCGTTGTTGAAGACGGAAAAGCAATTCGCAAAGAAGTGGAAACAGGGATCAGTGATAATTCTCATATTCAGATCCTTTCCGGTGTTTCGGCAGGAGATGAAGTAGTCATCGGAAGTTATCGTACCCTCTCAAATGTACTTGAAGACGGAGATAAAGTAACCGTTGATAACAAGAGCAGCATATTTAATTAATCTTAGGGCAAACTATGTCGAATAAAGCAGTTATACATATCAAAGATCTTACCAAAGTATATCAAATGGGGCAAACCGAAGTTCATGCCTTGGCCGGTGTTTCCTTTGATGTACAAGAAAATGAATACATTGCGATCATGGGGCCTTCCGGTTCCGGTAAGTCAACATTAATGAATATGATTGGATGCCTGGACACGCCTTCATCCGGAGATTATGTGCTTAACGGAAGTAATGTTTCCAAGATGGATGATGCGGAACTTGCAGAAGTCCGAAATCGTGAGATCGGATTTGTATTTCAGACCTTTAATTTGCTGCCACGAACGTCATGTTTAGCCAATGCCGAACTTCCGCTGATCTATGCCGGCATGAAAGCCGCCGAACGGCATGAACGAGCTAAAGAAGTATTGACTAAGGTAGGCCTTGGAGATCGTATTGATCACAAGCCGAACGAACTTTCCGGAGGTCAGCGGCAGCGAGTAGCTATAGCAAGAGCTCTGGTCAATAATCCGTCCATTATATTAGCGGATGAACCAACCGGTAACCTCGACACCAAAACAGGAGAGGAGATCATGTTACTTTTTGAAGAGCTGTACCGGCAGGGAAATACCCTGATCGTGGTAACTCACGAACAGGAAATTGCCGATCATGCCCGAAGAATAGTTCGCTTACGAGATGGGGTGATTGAGAAGGATGAGAAAGTAGAACATCCGGTATTGGCAAACCAACAATTTGCCTGATCTATTTAATAGGTTTTCAGATAGTAATATTCAGATATAAAAAAAGGCACTCAAATGAGTGCCTTTTTAGTATCAACGAGTTTTTAGTTATCAGGTCCTAAGAACTTATCTAAAACTTATACCAATACCTGCATTGGCTGTAAAGTAACTTGCAACTGTTGCTTCACCATAGAAAGCTAATACGCCTAATCTCAATCGGAAACCACCCAAAAGGTGAACAGAGCTTTCACTATCCAATCCAAATGAAACAGGGTCGGAAACAACATTATAGAATGACTGACCACCTACATTGGTACTCACCGGGTAATCTCCATTAATATTAAGGTCGAGAGAGGCGGTTTGATAACCCACACCTCCATAAACCGAAATCAGAGGTAAGGATTTACCAACCAAGGCATTCACAACAAATGAATTGAATTCCGTGGTGATTTCCTGTTCATCAAAATTTGGATTTGGGTTGTTGGTCAATGACGGATCATTAGGATTTCTTACGCCTTCGGCAGGAACATCAAGGTTTGCATTAACAGAAAGGCGATTGAAACCTGCCATAACAGAAATATCAACGGGAATCAGTTTTCCTCCCGGCAACCATTGTGTGATATCGTGTTTAATGGCTCCACCAATTAGCCCGATATTTCCATATTCTCCGATCTCAGTTTCAGGAAAAAAACGAACCGTGATATCGGTTCCCTTAACTAACCCAAGTCCGGCCTGAACGACAGGGGCAGGGACCACTGGAATTCCAACACCTTTTGGCATATTAAATCGGGTCAGTTCTTGTCCGTTTTCTCTTATTATGAGTTCGGTTCCGGTTACGTTATCACCCGCAACAGTCGGGGTTACAGGATTTTCGCCTGCTGCAACTTCAATTTTTTGAAGGCTTAGAGCACTGATATCGAATGATTGAGCTGAGGAAGGAACAATGGCAATAGAAGGCCTGATCTGGAGACTAAAGCCCAATGTTTTTTTAGGTGCTGCAGACTCAGTCCAGCCTGCATTTAAACCCGTTCCGAAACCGGTGGGGAAAGGACGTAAATATTCTTTTGTTAGTAATGTAGCATCTTCAGCGCCAGCACGTAATACGGCACCGATGTCACCCAATTGGGCATATGCAGTACCGACTGAGGCAAGGCTGAGTACCGAAACGGCACAAAGGCCTTTGATGATTTTTTTTGTTTTATCGAGCATTTGTACTCCTTGAAATTTGTTGAACAGTTAAAGTTAATATGTATATAATTTTTGAGAGACGGAATACCTCTTACGGGCGATTCAATATTCTAATCTAACGATTCGAGCATGTTTAAATAGGAGTTATACCGGCTTGCAGCAATATCGCCGCTTTCAAATGCTTCAGCTACTCCGCATTTTGGTTCATGGTTGTGCGTGCAATTGCTGAATTTGCAGTGCTTCCTGGGTTCCAGCATCTCCGGAAAAAAAAGCGATAATTCCCATGGTTCAATATTCACCAATCCAAATTCCCTGATGCCGGGGGTATCTGCAATATATCCCCCAAAACTTAATGGGATCAACCGGGCAAAGGTTGTGGTATGTTTACCTTTGTTCGAAAAATCAGAAATTTCGCCCACTTTGAAATCATATCCGGGGTCTATCGCATTGATGAGGCTTGTTTTTCCCACCCCGGAAGGTCCGATGAATGCAGATGTCTTATCTTTTAGCAGTTCTTTGAGCTTTTCCAGGGACTGTTCATCTTTCAGGCTGGTGCTCAAAAATTCATATCCCAGAGAGGTATATAATTCTTTCAATTCTTCCGCGAATTCAATTCCACCGCTTTTAGCAAGATCCATTTTATTTACGATGATCACCGGCTTCACTTCATAGGCTTCGCAAGTCACTAAAAACCGATCAATAAATCCTTCTTTGAGCCGGGGTTTCTTTATTGATTGAACCACACAGGCCTGATCCAGATTAGAAACCAGGATCTGTTGCCCTTTTTTGCCATGGGTAGCTTCCCTGGTTATATAATTTTGGCGGTCATGGATGGATTCAATTGTTCCGGTACCGTCTTCGTTCATCGAAAGATCAACCCAGTCGCCCACAGCCAGGGGATTGGTCACTTCCTTTTCATCGAGGCGAAAACGACCGGGGAGGCGGGATTCTATGATCTCTCCGTCCGTTTCAACATGATACCAGCTGCCGGTAGATTGTATGACTCTTCCTTTTTTCATGCGCCAAAAATACGGAAGAGAGGATATATAACAAGCAGGGATTTCACTATTTACTGAGTTTCTGACTTTCGGGACCTTGCGATGGTCCTGCTGATGATGATGACGGGGATGATTCCAACCAACACGATCATTAAAGCAGCACCGGCAGATTCGGCTAATCGTTCATCAGATGCATAGCGATACACTTGTACGGCCAGGGTATCAAAGTTGAACGGCCGAACGATTAGGGTGGCAGGCAGCTCTTTCATCACATCTACAAAAACAAGGAGGCCGGCTGTAAGTAGTCCACCGCTCATCATTGGGATGTGGATCTTTCGAAGTACTTTTGAGAAGCTGTAACCCATACCTCGTGCCGCTTCATCCATATTTGGGGTGATCTTCTCCATGCTGGCTTCAACGCCTCCAAACGAAACCGACAGGAAGCGCACCAGATAGGCAAACACCATGGCAAAGATCGTTCCGCTAAGAAGTAATCCGGTTGAAAATCCAAAAGTGTCTCTGAAAAAGGAATCAACGGTATTATCAAAAAAGCCAAAGGGAATGAGTACCCCAACGGCAATCACAGAGCCCGGAATGGCATAGCCCAGCGAGCTGATACGGTTAAACAACTTTACCCAATATCCTGAGTTCAAACGGGCAGAATATGCCATGACCAATGCAAGGCCCACCGCCAAAAGTCCGGTAATGGCCGATACGGTAAAAGAATTAAAAGCTAATTCAATAAACTTGAGATCCAGGTAATTCAGGTTTGAGAAAAACATATTCAATAAAAGGATCACCGGAAGGATGAAGCCTAACAATACCGGTATAAAACAAATAACAAATACCAGCCAGGCTTTAACACCTTTAAGTTTGAACCGGTTTAGACGCTTGAAGCGGGATGAATTTGCTTTCTCATTGCTGATCTTATTTCGGGTATAACGCTCCAGGAATATCAGAACCACAATAAATGCGAGCAGAAAAGCGGCAAGCTGTGCCGCAGCAGGTCGATCACCCAAACCAAACCAGGTTCTGTAAATTCCGGTGGTGAAGGTCTGAACGCCAAAATATTGAACCGTGCCAAAATCATTCAAGGTTTCCATGAGGGCAAGTGCCAGTCCTGCTGCAATACCAGGCCGGGCAACCGGAAGGGCCACTTTATAAAAACTCTGCCAGGTGGAATATCCCATGATGCGGCTTGCCTCTAAAAGAGAGGTCGATTGTTCTAAAAAAGAGGAGCGGGCTAACATGTAGATATAAGGGTAGAATGCCAGCGACATTATTATGATGGCACCTTCCACAGAGCGAATATTTGGAAACCAATATTCATCAATACCTAAACCTAAAGTAGAACGTAAAGCGGTTTGTAATGGACCTGCAATATCCAGAAAATCAGTGTAAATATATGCCATGAGATAAGCTGGAATAGCAAATGGCAGGATAGATGCCCATTCAAAAATCCTTCGTCCGGGAAATTCACACATGGTTATGAACCAGGCCGATGACACACCGATCCCGATCACACCTACCGATACGCCAACGATCAGCCAAAGCGAATTGCGAATATAATCACCCAAAACGGTGCTCGCTAAATGTTGCCAGATATCTCCGGAGGGCGTAAAAATTGAGAATACCACCGTCAATATGGGAATAGATATAAGAAGAGCAATCACCATACTGAATATGGTCCATTTTGGGGATTGCCGCTTTACCTTTGCAGACTCTGTTTTAAGTTTTTTAAGCCTCGTATGTAGTGCTTTTAGCATGTTTGAAAGATACGCTTATCTCATCTTTTATCAGAGGAGATTCCAAATTCATTTTTTAAGGCCGACTGAGCGGCATGAAAACCGCACATCCCATGAACGCCACCGCCCGGTGGCGTAGAAGAGGAACAGATATACATGGATGTTTCAGGGATATGATAAGGATCCCATCGTAAAACAGGGCGCCCAAAAAGTTGGCTAAATAATTGTGCGCCTCCATTGATGTCGCCTCCGATATAGTTGGCATTATACGATTCGAGGCGCTTCGCATGCGTGGTGTGCTTGCTTATGATGGTGTCTCTAAAACCGGGGGCAAACCTTTCGATCTGATCTTCAATCACGTTCGTCATATTCCGGGTTGAACCGTTTGGGACATGGCAATAAGCCCAAAGGGTGTGTTTGCCTTTTGGGGCGCGGGTATCATCAAATAAACTGGGTTGAGAAACCAATACATAGGGTGATTCCGGGTGATTGCCCTCCCAAACCGCTTGTTCTGATTTTGCTATTTCGTCAAATGTTCCACCAAGATGCAGTGTTCCGGCTCTGCGACAGAATTCGTTTGTCCATGGCACCGGTTCAGACAAAGCCCAATCTACTTTAAAAGCGCCGGGGCCATACTTGTAGTTTCTTAGTTTGCGCAGGTAACCCGCAGGTGCATTATAGGGAATGATCTCTGCGATTTGTCGGGGAGTGAGGTCAAATAAAACGGTTTTTGTGGTTGGAATGTCATTCAGTGACCTTACTTCTGCACCGGTTTGAATCTCACCTCCAAGATCTTGCAAAAGAGAAGCCATTGCTTCAGTAACCATTTTTGTTCCGCCTTTGGCAATGGGCCATCCAACGCTATGAGCAGAAGCGGCCAAAACCAATCCAAATGAAGCAGAAAAAGCATTGCTCAGAGGAATAATACTATGTGCAGCAGCACCGGCAAAAAGTGCTTTTGAATGAGGAAGTTTGAAAAGTGAGTTGCTCAAGTGTTTAGCCGACAGCATGCCATACCACCCAAAGCGAGCCATAAGTAAAGGGTGCTTTGGAATTCGCAACGTCCCAAAAACATCTTCGGACAGATATTTCCAATTTTCAGAAAATTCAGCAAATAAATTACGATAGCTTTTTTCATCTGTGCCAAGATTTTCTGCTGTTTTCTCCAGTGAGCACCAGGCAACAGCAGCATCGCCATTATCCAGCGGATGGGCATAGGGTATTTCAGGCTGGATG
This sequence comes from Gracilimonas tropica DSM 19535, assembly GCF_000375425.1. Lineage (GTDB taxonomy): Bacteria > Bacteroidota > Rhodothermia > Balneolales > Balneolaceae > Gracilimonas > Gracilimonas tropica. Next base: position 731,350 of record NZ_AQXG01000001.1, read on the forward strand.
AGCTCTAAGCCATAGTTTTCAAGGTTCAGGGTTTTTAAAAAAGGTGAACTTGCTGTAGTCGGCAAAACTGCCGCACAGATATCATGCAGAAAACCCGGTTCCGTGATTTCTTGCGTGCGGGTTCCGCCTCCGATCGTGGATTTCGCCTCCATAACAAGCACCTTAAGATCGTGCTGTGCCATTCTGATGGCTGCACTGAGTCCGTTTGGACCTGATCCTACAACAACAGCATCATATTCTGTTTGGCCGGTCACAGAATTACTGGTCGGCTCTTTGTTCTGCCAGTTTCAAGGCGTCATAAGCATTGATGATTCCCCCGGTGGCAGACAAATCTGAGAATGGGATCGGCGTATCTGTTCCGGGTTTATAGACCACTTGATTTGATTTGGTAACGGTTTCCAGGATAATCTCTTTCACTTCCCGGGTTGATAATTCGGGATAATAAGACATGATCAGTGCAGCTACACCGGCTACAACGGGTGAGGCCATGCTGGTGCCGCTGTTATATTCATATTCGTTATTGGGATAGGTTGAGTAAATGTCCACTCCCGGAGCAAAGAGATCCACATTGGTCTTGCCAAAGTTGCTGAATGATGCTACTAACGTTGAATCCGATCGCCAGGATGAGGCTCCGACACTCAGGTAATTTTCAGCTTTACCTCCGTCTTCATAATACCGGCTGGGATATGATTCTGTACTGTCAATATTGTCACTTCCGTTCCCTGATCCCGATACCATAAGTACGCCTAAACTGTCAGCAAACCTCATGGCGGAATCCACATATTGCTTTTGAGGGGAATAACCTTTTCCAAAGCTCATGTTGATGACACGGGCTCCGTTCTCGGCTGCATATCGGATAGCATTCGCAACATCCTTGTCTCGTTCATCCCCGTCCGGAACGGTGCGTAAGATCATCAGTTCAATATTTGCAGCTACTCCTTTTGCTCCGATATTATTATCTCGAATGGCACCCACAATACCGGCTACATGTGTGCCATGATCATTTCGGGGGCCTACAACGTCATTATTTCCATAAAAGCGGTCGCTGAGGTCATCGTAATCATCCCCAACAATAGGACGCGGGTCAAACTCAGGATTCAAGCTGTACTCAGCCAAGCCTTTCACATGTTCATAATATTCCTCAAGCCCCTCGAGATCTTTTTCTGTGGCTCCGTTCCTTTTCAGGTAAGTGACGATTTGTTTTGCTTGCTGGGTTTGTTGACTATCATTGCCAGATATTTGCAGTTCTTCTGTGCTCAATGAATCAATGCTGCTGACACCCAGCTGCTGTTTGGCGAACATGATGGCATTTCTGGTTTGGGTAAGTTGTTGCAGCTCCTGCTGATTACTTTTAACCCTGTTTTCAAATTTCTTTTTGATGTCAAGGTAGTATTGGTATTCCTTCTGATCTTCATCGCTGACTGAGTCTTCTGAGACATCACCATACTTTTCATTCAGCCTGGCATAAATCCTGACAAGTTCATAGGTGTCTTTATTTACGTGGGTACTGTCCGGTCCGCCAATGAAGTTCCACCCGTGCATGTCATCAATGTACCCGTTATCATCATCGTCTACTTTGTTTCCGAGAACTTCATCATTATTGGTCCAGATTTTATCTTTAAGATCTTCGTGAAAAATATCTGTTCCGGAATCTATGATGGCCACGATCACTTTTTCTTTGGGCGTTTTATCTGCTAAAAATTCGGAATATGCCTTTTCAACGCCGGTACCTATATAGGGCGTGACATTGGCAGGAGTGAGATGCCAGGTTTCAGTAGCTTTGAGAGTGGCGTTTGTTTCTGAAGATGAGGTTTGCTCAGTTTCAGAAGAGGACCGGGTTTCAGTTTCCTTTTCGGAATTGGTAGCCGTTTCGGTACTTGCACAACTTATAGATACAACAAACAAAGTCGCAAAAATGAAGAGCTTCGATAAATAGTTCATGGGGTGAAGAGAATTAATTTAATTTAAATCAGGATTTATTTTTCATTTTTAAAAGTAACGTATCAGCCGTCAAAGTAGTTAAAATAATAAACGCCAAAACGATCATACTCGCAACCGGTTCCCAGATAATAAAGCCTCCGAATGTACCCAGGACAGCTCCAAGATATTGTATGTAATTAAGCTGATCGTTACTTGCATTCTTGATCAGTTGTTCGAGCCTTCTTTCATCGTATTGCCGTAAATTATCTTCTACCAGCGCATGTACGTCTAACTGGTTGATCAATTTATATAATAAGTTGGTAACCAATTCTTCAATAACGGAACCATGCTCATCGAGCCGGGCAGGGAGTTCATCCAGAAAAGAATCCATTTTATTTAATCCGTTTTCTATGCCGGTAGGCAGTTTCACCAAAGCACTTTCAACAAGATCCTGCATTTCCTGTCCCTTTAGAAAGCTGTATGCTTTCAGGGCCACTTTTTCGAATGAGTTCTCGTCAATAGCTTCATCGATCTGTTTGATGAGTTTTTTTGCGATGGATGATCTTACTTCCGGATCAGCTATCATTTCATCCACATAACTAACCACCAAAGATTTTAAACGGGTTCGGAATTCCGGATCATCAATTACTTTCTTTACGTAGATGGTAGCTTTCTCACGATATCGGGCAATAGCCTGAGATTCATGGATCTTTTGTTTGATGATCTCAGGGTTGATCAGGTCTTCTGAAACAGCTCGGGCAAGCCGGTAAGCAATGCGGTCTTTCTGGGCGGGCACTAAACCCTGACCGAGAATAGGGCGCCGGTGGGTGGGCCTGAAAAGCATGGTAATGGCCAGCCAATTGGTCAGAAAACCGATCAGGCCGCTTATGCTGATGATCCTCAGCAATCCCTCAAAATGAAAAGTGAGGCCTAAAAATACGGCGCTCATCTCGTCAAAATCCCAGAAAAAAGAAAGAATGAATACCCCCGCCAAAAGGTAAGGAAACATAAAAAGCAGGTTCATCAACCAAGGGTACTTGCCTGTTTGTCTTGGTGGTGCTTCTAAAACTGCTGCAGACGTTTTCTTAGCTGAATGTTTATCTATTTGCTGTTTTAAGAGTTCCCATAGCTGAACTCCGTACGCCTTATTCCGCTCTTTGATGTTATTTGAAGTTTGATTTTCGTCCATGTGATGAGTTTATGAACTGCGTACGCAAAAATCGTTTAGTTGTTGTTGCCTGACAACGATAAATATTTGTTTTCTAAGTCGGTCATCCGTTGTTTTTCATCTTTGGAAGAATCATCATAACCGACCAGGTGCAACAAACCGTGAATGAAGATCCTTTGAAATTCTTGTTCTATTGGTTCGCCAAATTCATTTGCCTGTTCAGCAATTCGGGGTGCGCAACAAAAGAGAGTGCCTTCAATGGCTGAGTTATCAGAAGAGTTCTCTCCTTCATCATAGCGGAAAGAGATGATATCGGTTATATAATCACGATCCAGGTGTTCTTTGTTGATGCGGACGATTTCAGCTTCATCCACGTAAACAAGTTCTACCATTTCAAAATTTACCGCTTCCATCTGCGCTATTAGCGCAAGTATTTTGGACGCAGCTGTGTGGGATAAAGGTACCTCAGTATCACTTTCGTTAAAAAACTGAAGGATGGGAGAGGCGTCTTTATCCAAAGCAGGGTGAGTTAAAATGAAAAACCGTCGTCCATGGATTCGGTGAGGGAGAGAGCGATACCACACATCATAAGATCTTCGGGTAATTCGGTAAAATCTCCGCTGATGATAGCATCATCGACATTGGCATATAAACTACAGCCGGCTGTTTTCTCTACGATCAATCCGGAAGTTTTGGTGCCGGATTTTCCAAAAAAGGTAACCTGCTGGAGCATATCACTGGCTACAAAGGCCGTACAATTATGCAGCTGCAAAAAGGTATTAAATGCATACACAGAAACCATGTTCATTTGCTCACCGTTTACATCGAGGCCAAGATGGATTTCAAGCGCGAGTTTACGGGATGGCTCATCTTCGCTTTTTACCTCAAAACGAAAAACATCATTTCCAAGAGGTTTGGCTTTAGTTCCGAGGACCTTGGCTATGGTTTCGATATTTTCTTTGGTGAACTGATGGATCATAATGTTATTCAATTAATGAGCTGAAATATACGGCACCTTCTTTTAAGATTAAATAATGGAATTAGTTGATTCCATACCGACTGATTTCCTGTTGGCTTTGTTCTTTTGATGCCGGCATGGCAGGGAAACTGGCCCCCATCATGGCATCGACATTTGTTGCCAGTTCGGTGGCTTTATCTGTTTGACCGGCCTGGAAATATACATATTGTACCAACACCAGCGACTGTCGGGCCATTCGGACTTCTCTCAGATATTGCTGCGCATCAGCATTTATATTCTGAAGTTTTGTCCTGAGTTCTCGCTGCTCGCTGATGTTTCCTCTGGTTTGAGCGCTTTCAAACTGTTGGTTCAGCGTGTTGAACTCCGCTTCAAGTTCCGTAAAACGCTCCATATTACTGGAAAGGGAATTCATTAATTTTTCCTCGCTATTTCCTGCAAGTCGGGCAGCATCTTCATTTGCTCCGGCCTGTGCATATCGTACCGCATACAGTAACTTAACGGATTCATTGGTTTCGTCCGGGCGGAAAGGTACTCGTTCCTCACCCCATCTCAGCCAGTATTGGGCACTGTCCGGCATTCCCATTTCTCTATATTTCTCCGCCAGGCTCATAAAGTTGAACCGGTAGTTACTTAGCATCCGGCGAATATTCTCATCGAAATAGACATCCGGATTATTCCACTCACGGAACTGGAATTTCTTTAAGCGGTCTGTCATAATATCAACATCGATATAGTCTTCGCGGCCATTCTCAAAATTCTTGGGCACTACACGGTATGCTTTACCCTCGGTACGGAAATAATCTTGCAGTCCAAGCTGACTCGTTGACGATACCGTATTGGCAAAATAAACCGGTCTTAGCCAGTTATTTGTTTTCAGGATATCAAGAATAAGCCGATCCTGTACCTGCAGGTAGTAGATGTTATTTCCCTGCTGATCCTGTCCGTACAATCGACCGTTCATTCTCCAGCTCACCATATCATCCAAGGAATCCACAGGCATTTCATAGTCGATACCATTCTGAAGGATTGGGAGGGAAGTATCCGGTTTTACGCCGATCTTTTCCTTGTAATTAGGATCATTTGAGAATGCTTCTTTAAGCATCTCCTTATCAACCGGTATTTCAATGTTTTGAGGCTGCCATTGCGTAATACCTGCTGTTACTCTTTCAACTTCTTCATCTGATAATGAAATAGGAAGAGGTGCAGACTCATGTGACCACTGATCACGCAATTGTTTGATATACCAGTCGGTATTCAACAGACTCAGGCAAACGATGCGAACATCGGTTCGAACGCCTTCCACCTCCTGCAGATACCAAAGTGGGAAGGTATCATTGTCTCCATTGGTGAATAGAATTCCGTGTGGAGCTACAGACTCAAGCAGGTTTCGTGCGTAGTCAGGGGCAATGAAGCGGTCGCTGCGGTCATGATCGTCCCAATTCTGATATCCCATCCATACCGGGGATGCAAAGAATAACACAGCCAGTAACCCATAGGCTGCAAATTTGTTGTTCGCATAATTTTTAAGCAGTTCGATCAATCCGGTGACTCCTAAACCGATCCATATCGAGAATGCGAAGAAAGATCCCACGTAAGCGTAATCCCGCTCACGGGGTTGATAGGGGGTTTGATTCAGGAACACTATAATGGCAAGTCCCGTGACGATGAAGAGCGCCAACACCGATAAAGCTCGTTTCCAGTCGGAGCTGAAATGGTAGATCATTCCAAAAAGTCCCAGTAAAAATGGAATAAAGAAATATGCGTTGCTGGCCTTATTGTCGGGGTAGGCCGGTTCCTTAAAGCCAGACCTCCAGCCGGCATCTTGTATATCTGCTTCACGACCTATAAAATTCCAGTTGAAATACCGGATATACATATGATTGACCTGATATTCCCAAAAGAACTCCCAGTCAGAGGCATATTGAGCATAATATTCCAGGTGTCTTGGATCCGGGGAATAGCGCCGCGGAAATAGTTCTTCATTGTTACGGTCGATCTGTCCGGTACGTTCGTTGAAGTTATTTCCTTTAAGGATAGGAGTGGCTCCATACTGTTCACGTTTCAGGTAGCTGATGAAAGCCTCCACAGTTTCCGGGTCGTTCTCATCTACCGGAGGGTCGGCAATTGAACGGATCATGATCACGGAATACGAAGAGAAGCCGATCAGGATCATGGCGTAGCAGATACTAATGATATTGGCCAGTCGCATCTTCTTTTTGTGGGTATAGTAAACCGCATATGCAACCGCTGCCATAAACAGGAAAATAAAGGTCATTGGCCCGATCAATCCATAGGTTGCATCTCCGATACCATTGGCAATAGAGGGGATGTTCTGAATGGTAAAAGGGTAGATGGCAAAGAAGGCTACTACGGATCCCGCTCCCATCAATAAAAACGATTTCCACTCAAATTCTTTCAGTTTGAAATAGATGATCAGCGCAACAAAGAATAAAGCCAGCAAATTGAGCAGGTGAACCCCGATAGCAAGTCCAAACATATAGGCGATCAATACAAGCCAGCGTTCACTGTAAGGTTCATCATAGTTTTCCGCCCATTTGAGAGCCAGCCAAACTACGATGGAGGTAAAGAACATCGACATGGCATAAACTTCGGCTTCTGCGGCACTAAACCAGAAAGTATCGGTAAAAGTGAATGTGAGTGCACCGATCAAAGCACCCCCATACATCCCCAGCTTATCCATCAAAGGCATGCTGTCGGGATCCCCTTTCCATTCACGAACCAGTCTCACAATGATGAGATACAGTAACATGATCGTCAGTGCAGAGGCAAGCGCACTTATAAAGTTTATACTCAAAGCCACATAACCGGTGGGCATAAACATGGAAAATATTCGGCCCACTAAGGAATAGAAGGGAGCTCCCGGAGGGTGATTTACCTGCAGTCCGTGGGCTACAGCGATGAACTCACCGGCATCCCAAAAACTGGCTGTTGGAGCCAAAGTAAGTGAGTATATGACAAGAGAGAATAAAAAGGTAAAGAGAGCGAGGTACTTATTCGTCGTTTTATGATCTGAAAACATGAAAAATTTGGTTAGCTGCTCAAAAAGTTTTTGGATATTCGTTTAATACATTTTATGATTGGCTCGCAATTATAAGCACAGCCTGTATTGAATCAAAATGCAAGATACATAAGAATTTTAACTTCTTGCAGCTAAACGGGAAAGTTTAACGCCTATTTTTAACCTTAAAAACTTTTTGCATGTCAGCCAATACTAAAGAACGCTTTTCGTCAAAACTGGGGTTAATCTTAAGTGTACTGGGGATAGCCATTGGAACAGGTAACATTTGGCGATTTCCACGCATCGCAGCTCAGAACGGGGGAGATGAAGGTGCCGGTGCCTTTCTTATCGCCTGGGTTTCTTTTCTTTTTCTTTGGTCAATTCCATTGATCATTGCTGAGTACGGCATGGGGCGCAATGGACGAAAAGGCGTTGTCGGTTCATTCGTTGCCCTGATCGGTGAGAAAAAAGGGTGGTTAGGCGGATTTGTAGGTTTTGTGGCAACGGCTATCATGTTTTATTACAGCGTGGTTGCAAGCTGGTGTTTGTATTATTTGATCACGAGCATCACTTCAGCACTTCCGGCCGATTTACAAGCTGCGAATGCCATTTGGGAAGGTTTTCAGGGATCGATCTGGCCCGTGGCCGGGCATGCTCTGGTAATGGGAATTGGTGGTTTTATTGTGATCAAAGGGATTTCGTCTATTGAGAAGGTAAATAAAGTACTGATACCCTCATTATTACTGGTATTGCTCGTTTCTTTGTTTAAAGCACTTTCACTGGAAGGGAGCGGGCTCGGTATCGAATACCTTTTTACTCCGGACTGGTCTACCTTGAAAGAACCACGGATCTGGTTAGAAGCCTTGACCCAGAATGCGTGGGACACCGGGGCTGCCTGGGGTCTGATCCTGACGTATGCAGCCTACATGCGTAAATCGGATGATGTCACCATCAGTGCCTTTCAGACCGGGATTGGAAATAACATGGTGTCTTTATTGGCGGCAGTCATCATTTTCTCAACTGTATTTGGCACGCTAAGTCCTTCTATGGGAAGTGGAGAGATCCTTGATGTAATGAGAACGTCCGGGCCTGCTTCAACAGGACTAACTTTTATCTGGATGCCCCAATTATTTGCGACCATGGGAGGAGGCAGTATTTTCGCAATTTTATTCTTTTTGGGACTGACTTTTGCCGCTTTCAGTTCTTTGATCTCCATGATCGAGCTTGCGGTTAAGGTTTTTGTGGATATGGGGGCCGTTCGTAAGCGGGCTACCATTGTGATCTGTTTGGTAGGATTTGGTTTTGGCTTGCCCTCGGCACTTAACCTGACCTTCTTCGCCAATCAGGACTTTGTTTGGGGAGTTGGGTTAATGGTTTCGGGAGCCCTGATCTCCTATGCGGTCATCAAATATGGAACCGGTAAGTTTCGTGATGAGTTGATCAATACCGAAGAACGCTCTGCTACTTTGGGCAAATGGTGGGAGATCATCATTAAATACGTAGTGCCAATTGAAGTGGTGACACTTCTGGGATGGTGGATGTACCTTTCAGCCGCAGAATATGCTCCAGATACCTGGTTCAACCCACTCAGCCCGTTTTCTGTGATGACCGTGATCGTACAATGGGGGCTTGCCTTATTCCTGGTCTGGTTCTTCCGCAAGCGTTTGATGGGGAAGAAGGTGCAGGAACATTGACCACTGGTTTTCTGCTGCAGAATGAATACAAGCAAAAACCTGTACAACGTATTTACTTTTATATTTGAATAGCATCTGCAAAGATCAGATCTGGAGGAATCAAGTTGCGTTTCGAATTTTCCTGCAATGGGGTAATGATAACCCCGGAGCGAACTTCCCTTGAAATAAAAGGCTTAGTTGCCTTTATGATTGGGTCATGGGAGTCGCATCCAAAAATAACTGCCTGGTATCCCTTCCTTCGATATTCCCGATAAACAAACCTCAACAAGGCTTCCATGATCTTGGGGTCCCGATCACGTACAGCATATTCTGCTATGGTCACATCTTTGAAAGCTTCGCCCGGTTTAGGTAATGGAGGACTTCCGGTTAGCCGTGCCGCAATATGATAGCCAAACCGTATTAAACCCATTCTGAATCCATGAAACCAGATCCGATTCTTCTTGAATGGGGTCATGTCCCAGGCCAGGCAGGTGCCGACAACCTCATTGTTGCGAATAGCCAGGAAGTAGTTTTTGATGCCGATATTTTGTCTGTTATTCAGGTTTTGAAGGAATCGTTCTTTACTCATTTCCGGAGCTAACCATAGCTGCCGAAACTCATCGGAAAGCAAAGCCACGATTTGATCTACATCAGCCATTTCGGCTTTTCGAACAGTGTATTTGGAATCAAGTGCGATCGGTTTGATCGTAAGTATAGTAGACATTGAAACTGATCCGGCCCACCGGGAGTCAAGTTCACCAAGGCGGACGAGTTTATCGGCCGGTCGATTTCCCTCCATCACATAAGCGTACAGGTATTCAACTTCCGGCCGGTCTTTCATTTTTTGAACCACTCTATCCGATAACTTTTTGAGGAATATGCGACCAGTTCCCCTTTCGATGACGTGCATATTTCCAAGATAGATAACATCCGTCAAAGCACCATTAATGTACCTTTTCTGGTATGCTGCTACAGCACACCCGATAAGATGATCATCATGGAATAAACCAAGAGGTACATTCCGGTATGATGTTAGTTTTGGTATGGTGAAAATATCAGGCGAGCGGTCAAAGTGAATTCGAAGTCTCTCCGTTCTTACCGGTGCACGTTCGCTCAACTCAAGAAAGCGATCATTCCAGCTTTCATCCAGTCCTTTGACCTCATAAGCAGATTTATCCGGCTTATTACCCTTTTTTATCTGTTTAGTTTTTGGCATGATGATCTATACTAAATGGGATCAACTTGTAGAATGGGAACCGGTCTTTGAGCAAAAGCTTTTCACCCGACTCCCGATCAAACCCCAAAATCTTCTGAAGAGAAGGGTCTGTGACATCGGCAGAATGAATATATCGGATCAAACCCCGGGCATTGGGACCTGATTTTTGTGCAATGAGTTGCAGTAAAGCAGTGAAATCCACATCCGAAAGCCAGTCGCTGACATTCGAGAGTGCAAATTTATTATAATATCCTGAATCTGACTCTTCGATGATCCCTGTTATGGACTGCTCTGCAAACCGAATTCTTTTTACCATTTCCCGGAACTGTGATTTATCACCTTGCTGCAAATAGGATGGAAGTGATTCCTCAAAAAGAACCCGGTTGAAAAGCACGAACTGAAGCATCCAGTTATTGCGCACAGGCGTGTTAGTGCAAAAATCTCTGAACTGATGATAGAATTTTAGTCCTAACTGCTGATCTTGCCAGTGAATCAATCCCTGCTCCGATATGCCCCTTTGTTTATAGAGTTTGGGATGAAACATGACCTTGAACAAATTTTTTAGCAAACCGGCTCTCAAAACGTCATCAAAATAGGTCTTTTGTTCTTCGACAGATGTGGTTTCGAAAAGTCCCTCCAACCTTTTTTTACCTCCGAGAAGCCACCGGCCCAAAGGAGAGAACTTCCTTATATAAGTCTCATATTTTCCAAGATTAACCGGACCGAGTGTCAATATGGAGGGATGTTTCTTCCAAAAGTTACGTTCTGCCTTTGAGAATTCCGGATCTATTTGTTTGATCCATGATACTCTTTCGGAGTCTTTTGCCGGCATGTATCCCAAAAACCGGGCAGCCGATATCGTATCTAAGAGTAAGGCTGCTCTTAGTTTGAGCCTGGAAAGAAAAAGTTGGGATAGAGCAATGTCAACGGCATCAATAATAACGGATTCGGGACTATGGACCAGTAATTCGAGCGGGACTTCTCCGGCACTTGCAATGCACAACACGCGGTCATTCTCCTGAAGCGTGAGAGCGGTAAGTTCACTTTTAGGATCATCTTGAGAAACCCCAAAATCATATATGAAATTTCTGTTGAACATGTGTCATAAATACCATTTGACCGAATGAGAAAAACACAATTATGCACGCTTAAAATCTCCAGACCGCTCGAATACCCGGCACCGAAACTTCAGGAAAATAGGTAGGGCTCAGCGCGATCTTTTTTGTATGTAATTCAATGCGATTTTTGATACTGAAACTATCAATCAGGTTGTGAATGATGGTGGTTACAGTACCAAATACGATGATCGTCATGGCAATGCCGAATTCACTGCCTGTTTCATTGCTAAACAGACCCCAGGAGCAGTCACCAATGGAGCAGATGAGCATCACTGAGCCAATAGTACCTCCAACAATTAATAATCTTCTGCCGGCGTATTTGAATCCAATTTGAGATTCATCCATATAGGTATATCCTAAAACCGGGCCAAAAACCAAGCCGCTCAATACCAGGTATCCTCCTACCTGGTTTTGAATACTGAAGCCCGCAAAAACAGGTAATACAGTTGCAGTTAATGCTAAAGTACTGGCTGTAGCTGCTGACTTATCGGCATAAGACTGTACTTCCTGTGCTGTTAGCTCATTGTGACCAGAGAATTGCAGTATAATGAAAACAGCGATCATTGCTGACCTTATAATACCTGAAAAACCCTTGTACTCTACATCCCGGCAAACTTCTTTCATAGTTCACTCTTTAAAGTGGATATGATCAACTTGTATGATCATTGTTACTATGGTTATAAAAATAATATCCTTGTCCGGATTATATGTGGTTTAAACGCGGTTGTTTTGGTAGGTAAAATTCCTGCATTCCGGTAAATGTTGATAAACGTAAGATTAATGATTACTTGCTGGGTTTACATTCTCTGTCATCTCCCTTGTTCATAAACGAGTATCATGAAATTAAAACAGAAGTGAATATTCGGTGTCAATTCAAGGGATATAGCTGAACGAGGGGAGGGAATATGATGAAACTAAATATTCTGATCGTAGTGATAGTGGGTTATTTGATTATATCAGTAATACCTTTAAAGGCCCAAATAAAAACTGTTCAAAGGGGAGAAACAGTACGTATTACGGCTCCTTCAGTCTTGAACACCTATTTAATAGGAGAGGTTTTAGCTATATCGGATAAAGAAATAAGGATCAAGGATATCACTCATTCTCCTCCCTGGCATGACATCCCTTTTACTTCAATATCTAAAATGGAGGTTAAAAGGTTAGAATCTCAAACAACGGAAGGGGCGCTTATTGGGGCCGCATTGACCGGAATTACTTTTGGCTTAATAGCAATGGGAATGGGAGATTCCAAGAGTTGCAATGAAGGGGACTGGATGTGTTACGATATAGCAAACTCAGGTGAATTATTCTTAGGCGGAGCTGTTTTTGGGGGCCTTGCGGGCGCTTTGATAGGAGGAACCATTGGCAGTGGCATAGATAAAGAAAAGTGGCAGAGGGTTAAGCTGAAATTCGATACAATGCAAGAAATGGCCAACAATAATAGAACTATGACCGTAGCTCCGGGCATCAGGTTCACCTGGCAAATTTGATGGATGAAGCCAAAAGAAAACTTCCTAAGTACAACTGCTAATTAACAGATATCATATCTGCCAAAATAAATGGGATAGCTGTCCATGGTCAATCAAGGTTCAATGCGTGTGCCGGTAAGTCCCTGTACTTCAAAACCGACAGGAAGGCCATCCCGGAAAGTGAAATGAAAAGGAGTCCCATCTGACGCATCAAAAAGAGTAGAATCGTTTTCCGGAACCAGATCAATTTCAGTCTGAATAAAGTTTTCTTTTGGAACTACCAATCCGGAATCTCTGAATACAATTGAGATCTCACCAAGTTCTGCGATTTGGTATTTTCCCACAAAAGACCTGAGAGTCTCTTCGGAAAGAGCTGCTTTTTCCTTAACGGTTGGCTGAAGCTGAGGCCATCCATAATGCCGGAATATAGCCTGCATCAATTCTGCTATCAGGGGAGATCCGCTATCGGAATTGGTCATGATCACAACCACATTTCCTCCTTTTTTAGAAGCTGCGAAATCACTTCTGAAGCCGGCATTGGAACCACTGTGTCCAAAATGAGACCCGTCATAACGGATGCCAAGGCCTAATCCGTAATTATTGTCGCCGGGCGTCAGCATTTCTTGTACGGTGGCAGAATTCAATACTTCTTCATTTGAGCCTTCAAGTGCTTGCTGAACGGCTATCGCATATCTCCCGATATCGGTAGGATTCGTCCATAAGCCCGCTGCTGCCTGCTCAGGATAAACATGCCATTTTCCCTCGATCTCTGAACTATCTGAACGATATCCGGAGGCAGCTCTATCATGAAGTTGATCCGGCAGCGGTTGTGCATAAGTGGATGAATGCATGGATAAGGGTTCCAGAACTCGTTCTGCCATGATTTCCTCAAAAGGTTTTTGAGCTGCATCCGAAAGGGCGATCTGCATGACCGTATATCCACCGCCTGAATATTGCCATGATACTCCAGGGACTTTGTATACAAATACGGAATCAGTATTGCCCTGACCACTTACCACACCAACGGCATTCGGAATGTTATCTGTTCTTTCATAACCCGGAAATCCCCAAACGGTAGTGCCGGCGGTATGATTTAAAATTCTTCGCAGCGTTACTTTTTCATCCGTTGTGAACTCATTGTCTTTTAGCTTCCATGAGCTCAGGTATTCATTAATGTCGGCATCCAGGTCTATGATACCATCTTCAGCCATATCAAGAGCGGCCATGGCTGCAATGGGCTTACTGATGGAAGCAGCCTGAAAAAGTGTTTGGGCGGTAACCGGGGTATTCGATGCTTTGTCAGCCATTCCGTAACCTTTAGCCCAACCGAAGGTTCCATTTCTGAAAACAGCCACACTCAGCCCCGGTACATTATAATGCTCCATACGGTCTGCAAGGGAGGCCGGTTCGGGCTTTTCTCCTTGAATGTAGAAAGTTGGCAACAGATCGTTTTCAATGGAAGAGATATCTTGCTCATTCGTCTGACAAGATAGACTGAAAAGAGCTACAAGGATAAGCAGTACGTATTTTTTCATGATGTTTAGCAATGATGTTATGTTCTTCGGGCAAAACGTAAACTTAAATAGATTTAATAGATAGTAAGTATAATTTTTGTTTTTCGAATGAGGAATAAATACTGTCAAAGGAAACTTAATTTTCCTTCAGTCTTTTTCGTATCTGTCGCAATAAAAAGGTTGACCGCTCCAAAAAGTAATTCAGAAAAGGAATATAATTTTTATAAACAATGGTATGATGATAGGCTACCCGATTTTTGTAATCGCTGCTTTTTCCAAAATAGTGTATCGAGCTTGAGTCTAACTCTTCGTTATAGACATAGGTTTTGTACCAGGAATATTCATCGCGCCAGAACTGAAGATTGTGGGTGATATCACTTTCGATAAAGTCATTCAATTTGGTGATACCGTCGGTCGAGACCGAGTAAAAATTGATAAGGTCATGAACCAGGGTATCCATTCGTTGATTCGAAGTCGTCTGAAAATCATTCAGTTGTAAATACCCTCTCTGGTTCACGGATAAAAGTCTTCTGCTGGTAATCAAATACCTGCAGGCTACACATTCCTTTAATTTGGTTTCAGAGAGCTTCTTACTGATCACTTTATCGAAAAGGGATTTCCGCTGTTCGTAAAAACGGAGAATGGAGCTTACCTCAGCAGAGTCACTCTGTAAGTCATTCATCACCACTTCATAGATACCGTTTTTGAGACTATTCGTTTGCCGCTGCTGATTCCAGTTGTTGATGGATACCGCGATCATGATCCCGATCACGATCAGGATGATCTCTCCAATGGCATAGGAAAGGTAACTCTTCAATTTGTTCTCTCGAATGAGTTTCTGTTTTAGCTTTTGAAACATAAATGGTTTTTGTAATTGATCTTACGGTATTTAAACTACGATCAATTTTGGGAGAGGCAAATTGGAATTTAAAGAACTTGTGGGCAGGAGTACCAAAAAACGATAATGCAATTATTCAACAGAATAATAACACTTCCTTCCAATTATAATGAGGACACAAGTGCATCCAACCTGTAATATGGCTACCATTGCGATCATGAATGATCATAAGAAGAACACCAAGAAACCCTGGCCCACCAAAGAGGCTATGGCGCAGATCTATGAAAAGAATCTGTGGGGCGGAGGCGATACGGATTTTTATTCAGGAGCCGGTTCTCATCATCCGGAATTAGTGACTCCTTATGTTGAGAAGCTCCGGTCTTTCCTGCGATCCTTTGAAGAAGTACCGGTGGTTTGTGACCTGGGGTGCGGGGACTTCAACATCGGTCGGCAATTAGTTGAACATACCAAAAAGTACAAAGCGGTAGATATTGTTCCGGATCTCATTGAGCGGAATAAGGAAACTTTCATGCATCCAAAACTGGAATTCCAATATCTTGATTTAGCCCAAGATGAATTTCCATCCGGCGATTGCGCGATCCTGCGGAATGTCTTACAGCATCTTTCGAATGCGGAGATCCGGCAGATCGTACCCAAACTGTATAATTTTGACTATGTGGTTGTTACCGAACATTTGCCGGAAGGAGCATTCACTCCAAACAAAGATATCATCTCCGGACAAGGCATACGGCTCAAAAAGGGGAGTGGGGTAGACCTTTTGGCACCGCCGTTTAATTTTGAAGTCGGCGAACAAGAGGAATGGCTTTCACTTCCGGACCCGGATTGGGGTGGCGTGTTGGTGACGTCTTTATACAAAGTGTGAGGCAGAGCCTCCATGGGCCATTCCGGAGCAGAGCAACGGAACGAGGATAAAAAGTGAAATTAAAAGTAGCTTCATCATATTTCTCATGATTCTTGAGTTAAATGCATAACGGTTTGGCGTTTAACCTGCTTGGCCTATTGGCGGTAACGTAAACAAAACCGGGAATTTTTTTAACCACCAAATTACAAACTGACAAAAAGCGACCAAGACCGCGTTGAAACGCTGGTTATACCTCCCTCAATCTACGAGTTCGACTCTAAGTTTTTTCCCAAACGCTTTGGCATACTTCTCAAGAGTAGACAAGCGAATATCCTCCGCATGATTTTCAATACGGGAAACAGCGGTCTTTTTGGTATTTAACTGTTGGGCTACTTCATCCTGAGTAAGCCCCGCTTTTTCACGGGCCTGTTTCAGTAACACACCAATTTTAAAGTTTCGGAATCCTTCTTCATATCCTTCCGCAAATTTGGGATCTGTTTTTTTTCGCTCACTGATATAAGCTTGAAGATCACTCATGTTATGTTCCTCCTTTATGATATAGGTAATCAGCTTTTCGCTGTTCGGCTAAATCGATTTCCTGTTTAGGTGTTTTCTGAGATTTTTTAGAAAATCCGTTCGTTAGTATGACAAACTCATCATTATCTATAAAACCAAGTAAACGAAAACTATCTGAACCAATCCTTGCTCTGACTTCCCAAATGTCATCGGTACTTTTAAGCTTTTTGAAATATTGAACCGGAACTTGGTCTAATTTCTCTACCAACTCAAGAACCCAAGTGACTTTTTGAGCGTGTTTGGATATAATGAGTCTAAAAACTCCTTAATCGGGATTTTGCCTGATTGGGTTTTATAAAACTTGATTTCTTTCACAGAACAAATGTTAACAATTATGTTAACTTAATCAAGTGCTATTTATTTTGGGGAGGGAGATATAACGACCCAGCGTTTAAACGGCGAGCCTGGATTTAGTTAATAAAATTCCGAACCCTAACCGAGTCCGCTTGAAACGCTTGTTATGCGTTTTTATGACATTATAAACTTCTCCCAGATAAAATTTAAATATGATCCCCCATAATCCATTGGACAGAAGATTATTAGGGCTATTGAAATTAAAAGTATGGGTAATATTAGACTCCAAAACTTCTTTTCATGTAAGGAAAAATATGAAATAAAAATTTGATAGGAGGACGCAAAAATTAAAACGGGAATGATGAAAAGCGCTGGATAAAAAATCATACCTAAACCCATTGGAATCTTTAGAATACTCCACGAAATAACGTAGAAAAATAAAAACCAGAAAACGATTGAATATAGAAAGTAGATTCCTATGAGTTTTACTGATGCGTCTTTATCAAATTTCATATGTGGAATATTTAAACGCATAACGACCTACCGCATAACCGGCGCAGGGATTATGATTTTTTAAAAGACTACTCATTTGAACAATCATTGGCAAGAAATTTAACCAAAGCCGCGGCTGCGTCCGCCGTTAATGCGGTTGTTATACCTTTTTATTCTTTTAGGTTAAAAACGAAGATTCCATTCATTTCACAAATAAAAGCTACTTTTTCATCATCTGGAGATAAAGTTAAACTATGACAATTTTCCATTCCGCTTTTCCATATAACTCTTGGCTCTTCTGATGGCTCGGTGATTTTAAACACCGTCGCGAACCCTTCTTGTGTAAGTTCAATCAAAGTACCGTCCGAAGATTGCAATGACCTTGGACTAAACTTGGTTGAATCAAACCATGCTTCGGCTTGAGGAGATTCTGCGAGGGAAGATTGAGAATTAATTACTCCAAGCTTTTGATCATCTCTCCAAGTCGTTTCAACCAAAGCCAGGCTATCTAGATTTATGGAATACCAAGTACCCATTACATTGCCACCTAATTTTTTGCCATCAGGAGACCAAGTCGGATAATAATCTATTCCTTGTGATGGAAGTAGCAGGGCGGTACTGACTTGCAGTCTTTCTAATTCTTTTTCTAAAGATTGAAGTATTTGAGTAGAATCTTGTTGAGCATAAAGTTGATTTGCAATTGCAAGTAGCAAGCCAAGAGTGAATAGTTTAGCGATCTTCATGTTTGATAGATGATTTAATAAAAAGGTATAACATAATATTATCCGAACGAGGGTATTGTTAGGGCGAACGAGCATAAACCGCCTTTACGCACTTTTCTGCCACTTCTTGTTCGTATAATGTGATTTTTGGGAGGTTACCCGAATCGTCGTTTGCCTAAGCGGTTCGTATAAACCCCGAATTAACTCTCCCTAAGATAATAACTTACCCCATAAATGCAACGCTAAGTAGAAGATACAAAAAAGGCTCCTACGCAGAGCGTAGGAGCCAGCTTGCGAAGCAGACATCGGAACGAGTTCAAAAGGCTCTTACGCAGAGCGCAGGAGCCGGTAAAGTTTAGGGTTAAACGTTCGATGTTCCTTGCCTGCCTTCCGGTAAAGGCAGGTTGAATGTTCCCTTAATCTTGCTGCCCGAATTCGAATTCCTTCGGCGGTTCCGCATTCTTCAAGTGCTCCACAAAATAATCCCAGCGGCGGCGCATCATATAATCTTCCCCATAAAAACCATGACGGCGGTTGGGGAACATAATGAGGTCGAAATCCTTGTTGGCTTCGATCAGGGCATTCACCATCAGCAGGGTGTTGTTGGGAGGGACGTTATCGTCCATGGTGCCGTGGGCCAGCAACAGCTTGCCTTTCAGGTTATCTGCCAGTAACTGGTTGGCTTGGTTATCGTAGTTGGTGGCCTGATCGTCTGTAGCACCATCGTTATTGATACCTTTCAACAAGCCTTGCCATTTCTCACCCCAGGCATCTTCATACACGCGGTTGTCGTGATTTCCGGCACTGGAAACGGCTACATCATAAAAATCAGGATAGGCGAGGATGGCCCGGGTCGAAGCAAATCCACCGCCTGAATGACCAAATATGCCCACACGACTCGTATCCATCCAGGAATGACGTTCACCCAGCTGACGGATCGTCGCGATCTGATCGGGGATACCGTTATCGCCCATATTGCCATAATAGAAATCATGGAATTCCTTGGAACGGCCCGGCGTACCCTGAGCATCTACTTCAACCACGATAAAGCCAAGTTCAGCCAACGCTTGCTTATCGGAACGGGAGGAGCGAAAAGCGCGGCTTCCCACACTTCCTGTTTGCGGTCCGGGATACAGGTAATTCAAAACCGGGTATTCTCCGGAAGGATTGAAATTGGAGGGTTTGTACATCAAGCCGTACAAATCGGTTTCGCCATCACGGGCTTTCACCGTAAAAGGTTCGGGAGCCACCCATCCTGCCGCTTGAAGTTCAGAAATATCGGCTTTGGCCAGCTGAACGACCGTTTCACCATTCAAGTCTCGAATCACAGAAACGGGAGGAGTGTTGGGTGTGGAATAGGTATCCACAAAATAATCTCCTTGTTCAGATATATTGATCTGATGATGGGCATTTTCCGGGGTGAGAAGCGTCAGGCCGCTGCCGTCAAAATTGATCTTGTACAGATAATGGAAGTATGGATCATCGCCATCGCGACCGGCTCCCGTGAAGTAGATCACACGATTTTCTTTGTCGAGGTGGACGATCTCAAGAACGGTCCAGTTGCCGGAAGTGATCTGATTTTTAAGCTTTCCGGTTTGAAGGTCATACAGGTACAGATGCCCCCAGTTATCGCGCTGAGAGAACCAGATGAATTCATCACTTTCTTTGAGTAATCTCCAGCTGATGCTTTCCACACCCGATTCAAAAAAGGTATCCGTTTTCTCTTCATAGACTGAGCGTACATTTCCGGTGTTTGGGTTAGCGACTTGTAGATGAGCATCCTGATGATCCCGGGAAACCGACACAAATGCGAGGGTGTTGCTGTCTTCGCTCCAGGCATTATCCAGGAACTCGCCACTCCAGCTTGCCACGTGATCGGTGATGGTAGATCGCTGCATGTCGGGCTCTTTATCGAGTTTTACAATGCGCGGAGTGGGCTCAAGATTGATCGCGACTCGTTCGAGGCGGAAGATCAGGCTGTCTCCGGGCAGGGGATATTTCCAGTCCTGCACATTGGGGTGGCCGACTTTTGTGGAGACCAAAGTCATACTTTTGGTGCCCCGGGCATCCTGCCGAAAGGTGGAAATGCGTTTAGAATCGGGTGACCACAACAGGACTGGGCCGTCTCTTTTCACCCAACCGGCGTTGTTGGTTCCGTAGCCGTAGTCTTGGCGGCCATCAAAAGTGAGCTGGGTGACCCGTCCGGTTTCAAGGTTTCTCATGTACAAATTGTAGTTGCTGATGAAGACCGCTTTCTTGCCATCCGGAGAAATTGATTCGTTCCAGTTTCGAGGAATGGCATTCTCAGCAGAACACTCATAACTACTAAGAGTGCAGGTATATTCTTTTCCCTGAACCGTGAATTGGATGGCACTTCCGCCATCGGTATACGAAAAACTTCGGAATGGTAAGTTAAGTGGTTCTACCTCTTCACCGGTCATACCGGATAGAATATCGGCAAGTCGCTCATGGTCGAAAGCTCGTTCAGCAGTTCCGGCTTCAGGATCTGCAGCCATGAATTCAGTTCCCTGTCTGTTTGTATAGCGATAGGTCAGGGTATTGTTATCAGTCCAGTTTTCTCCGGCAATGGTATTATAAACCAGGTCGCCGGTATGGGAAGAAAGCATGCGCTCGGCCCGTTGGTAATCTTCTTTGGTCACTTGATCGGAGTTAAACGAACAGGCAGAAGTGAAGATCAGCAGCAAGCCAAAAACGGAGAGTACGGTAACATTCAGTCTCATAAGTATTTATTTGATTTATGATATGATGCGAATATAGCCAATCGAAAAACATCTTCAAGTAAAAGAATGTGGCAGTTTTGGCAAACGATCCTTTTTCTCCGGCTTCTATCCATCACCCGTTTCACTTCACTAAAACAGAAAGCCTTGCCTGAGGAAACGGAATGATGGACATGTAAACCTGATCCATCATTCGGCTCAGCAAAAATAGGAATAAGATTCATTCAGGAGAGAGCCGGGTGATGGATGGGTGTTGAAATTCGTTTAAAATTCCAAAGTGTGTATATCTGTTGAAAGGATTCAGATGGTGAAAAGGAAGTTGCCTCTGGCTTCTATCCATCACCCCGTTTCACTTCGCTAAAACAGAAAGCCTTGTCTGTGGAAACGGAATGATGGACATGTAAACCTGATCCATCATTCGGCTCAGCAAAAATTGGAATAAATTTCATTCAGGAGAGAGCCGGGTGATGGATGGGTGTTGAAGTCCGTTTAAAATTCCAAAGTGTGTATATCTGTTGAAAGAATTCGGATGGTAAGAAGGAGGTTGCCCCTGGCCATTATCCATCACCCCGTTTCACTTCACTAAAACAGAAAGCCTTGTCTGTGGAAACGGAATGATGGACATGTAAACCTGATCCATCGTTCGGCTCAGCAAAAATAGGAATAAGTTACATTCAGGAGAGAGCCGGGTGATGGAATATTGAATCCGAGAAGTTGGTTGCTATATCCAAATATGGACTTCCTGTTTCATCTTCCCTTAAACCTGAATAGATTAAACGCATGAATTTTCTACGGTCGATCTTCGATTTTTATCTTCAAAGCAGCATTCATGTCGCGCTGGCGATTACATCTCTTGCTGCCATTACGGTTTTTCAATACGGATTTGTTCCGGAACCGGCTCTTCTGTTATTCATTTTGTGTGGTTCTATCGTGGGCTATAATTTTGTGAAATACGCCGGGGTATCGAATCTTCACCTACTCAAAGTTACGCGTAATATCACCGTGATTCGGTTATTTTCGGTGCTTTGCGCAGGAGGAATGCTCTTTTTTGCCCGATTGCTTCCTGTGGATGTCTTGGTCACAGCCGGTATTTTTGGAGGCTTGACGGGACTTTACGCCATCCCTCTAATTAACAATAGAAATCTAAGAAGCTTATCTGGAGCTAAGATCTATATCATTGCTTTGGTGTGGATGGGAACCTCCGTAATGGTTCCGCTTGAATACCATAACGTTGGACTCAACGCCAAGGCCATCTATCATTGTATAGAGATCTTCTTTTTTGTGATCGCATTGACCCTGCCTTTTGAGATCCGCGATCTGAAATTTGATGAGTTGGATCTGAGTACGATCCCGCAAAATATCGGCATTAGAAATACAAAATGGCTTGGAACGGGATTGATAACAGCAGCCGGCATCTTCGCGTATTTTCAAAACTACATAAACGATTCTGATCTTCCGGTTACACTGGGAATCTTTGCACTGACAGCTATTTCCATCTGGGCATCTGATAAAGAGCAGGGAAGGTATTATGCGTCCTTTTGGGTAGAAAGCATCCCGATCTTGTGGCTAATATTGCTACTGATGTTTTAAAAGAGTGAGGATCTCTTCCGCAACGAATCCATCATTCGGCTCAGCATAAATAGGAATAAGTTCCATTCAGGAAAGAGCCGGGTGATGGATGGGTGTTGAAATCGGCTTGTAAATTCCAAAATGGGCATATTTGTTGAAAGGATTCAGATGGTGAAAAGGAAGTTGCCCCTGACTATTATCCATCACCCCGTTTCACTTCACTAAAACAGAAAGCCCGGTCTGGGGAAACGGAATGATGGACATGTAAACCTGATACATCATTCGGCTCTGTGTGAGAGGAAATTTAAGTTCGCCCTGTGATGGAACCCAAGGAAATATCCTTCAAAGTTAAAAGTTCGATATTCCTTGCCTGCCTTCCGGCAAAGGCAGGTTCGATGTTCATCATCCCCGCAACCGCAACTTCGCCACCGCCTCAATATGATAGGTTTGCGGAAACATATCCACGGGCTGTACTTCTTCAATTTCATACACCGAGTTTAATTCCTTAAGGTCACGGGCCATAGTGGAACTGTTGCAGCTCACATAAACCAATCGGGGCACTTTAAGCTCACACAATCGCTCCACCACATCCGGATGCATGCCGGCCCGGGGTGGGTCTGTGATGAGTACGTTTGGAGCTCCATATTCATCTACCACATCTTGTGTGAACACATCTTTCATGTCCCCTTTGATAAAGGAAACATTCTCGACTCCGTTTTCTTTAGCATTGAATTTAGCATTCTCCACGGCAACATCAACAAGCTCTATTCCTACTACGTGTTTGGCAGGACCGCTCATAAATAAACTTAAGGTACCAACACCGCAATAAAGGTCGTATACGATATCCCCATCTTCCAGCGCGGCATAGTTTCGGGCGACTTCATACAGTTTTTCGGCTTGAGCCGTATTGGTCTGAAAGAACGCGTTGGGATGAATTTTGAAGGAAAACGCTCCGATCTTGTCTACAATAAATCCGGGTCCGTGCAACACTTTTTGATAGCGGCCTTCGGCAGTGGGGCTCTTGGTGTCGTTCACATTATTAACGATGGTGGTGATGAATGGAAATTTTTCAAGAAGCGCATCCTTCATGCTTTCCATCAGCTTTTGATCATCCTGGTAGGTCACCAGGTTCACCATGAAATCGTCGGTGTGATGAGAATTCCGGATCATCACATGGCGCATGAATCCGGTATTTTCCAGGGTATCGTACGGCTCAACATCATGTTCAATACACCACGAACGTACGAAATCGAGGATCTGAAAAGACTCAGGAACCTGCAGATGACATTCCTTGAGATTCAGGATCTTGTCGAACCGGCCGGGAGCGTGGAGTCCGGCAGCAAAAGCGGAATCATCCACGTACTCATCACTTCGGATCTCTTCTTCGGTAAGCCAGCGGCGGGAGCTAATGCTATACTCCATCTTATTTCGATAATAGAATTCCTGATCCGCTCCAATTCCATCTTTTACAATGTTGCCATCCAAATGACCAATGCGTTCTATATGGTCTCTGACCTGTTGAGTCTTGAACTCAAGCTGTTTGGCATAGGGGATATGTTGCCAGCTGCAACCGCCGCACACTTTAGCATGCCGGCATTTTGGCTCTATGCGATGTGGACTTGGCTCCAGGATCTCAAGCAGTTTGGCTTCCCGGTGTTTCTTTTTCTTTTTGATGATGCGGGCTTTCACTTTATCGCCCGGGGTGGTTCCGGGGACAAATACCGCTAAACCATCTACTTTGGCTAATCCTTTTCCTTTAAAAGCTGCGTCTATGATGTCGAGTTCGACTTCCTGACCTTTTTTTAATGCCATTTATACGGCTTCCTCTTTGATGTCTTCGTAATAGGTTTGAAATTGAATATTCAGTGCGGTTTGCTCGCCGGCTACATCCGCTAACTTCCGGGCAGTAGTCTCAAGTTGCCTCAGGGCAATGTTAGTAAGTGTTTGCAGGAACTTGACGGCAATTTGTGGATGACGATCTCTCAATACCTCAAAATCAGGTTTGAAAAAGCCGAGTAGCTCGCAGTCAGTTACACACTTTGCCGAAGATTTACGGCGCAGATCATAACCAATGGATAATGCACCAAAGCTATCGGGGGAACCCAGTGTGAGCCGGCGAATCACATGTTCTTCTTGTTCCTGCTTTTCTTCTTCTCCAATAGTCAGTTCTATGGTTCCCTTTTCAATGAAATACATACCTGTGCCGGGATCATGTTTGTAAAACACATATTCACCTTCCTTGTATTTGCGGCGGTGGCACAGCTGCAGGAGTTCGTATCGTTCGGCGGGACTCAAATTCCTCAGAAACTTTGATTTAAATACAATATTTGACTGATCTTTGATGCGATTTAATTTATCAAACATGGCGCTTCCTTAAGTTAGAATGAGTGGCCTATGCCAAAACTGAAATATAGTTGCTTATTGTTGAACCAACCAGCTTGAAGGTCGTGCAGCCGAAAGGGAAAATCAAACCGAACTACAACATAATCCCAATCCAGGCGCAGGCCGGGACCTCCACTTACCGCGATCTGGTCGTAAAAGGTATCGAACCGGAAACGTCCCTGTTCTAAGCGATCCTGGTTTTCCTGATCCCGGAAGTCATTTCTGGGACCATACCAAATGTTACCGGCATCCACAAATGCTGCTGCCTGCCAGTTTGCTCCCAGGAAGTCTTGAATAAAACTTTGCCGCAATTCACCGAAAGCAGCGAGTTTAATTTCCCCTCCGGGGATATTCACGTTATCTGTGGAGATCTCACCCGGACCCAGCTGAAATGGAGCCCAGCCCCTGATGTCATTACTTCCGCCGGCAAAGAACCGCCGGTTGAGTGGGATGGAGGTAGAATTTCCATATGGATGTGCAAATCCTCCAAATAATCGCCAGGCGAGAATAGTGGAATTAGAAAGAGGGATATAGCGTCGATAATCAGCTGAGATTTTTATGAACCGGCTGTAGCTTAAACTGTTATCACTGAGCCCAAAGAGGGAAGGAAGGTTGCCTTCCAGGGTATCCGGAGTAATAACCGAACGATCGATCAGGTAAGGGATATTACCGCCAACCGAAATTGAAAATTCACTGAAGTAACCACGATTTCGTTTGATCAGGTCGGTGTCTTGACTTCGAAAAGTGTACCGGATGATGGAAGATACCTGTGGATTAAAATCCTCGAGAATTCGCTGCAGTTCGAATGCATCAACGATGGTTCCGTCGGAGAGGGTATCCGTTCCGAATTCATTACGTAAATTTCTGATATAGGCATCGGATGGATTGGTATCAACTACATCCAGTTCAATGAGGTCCAGGAAACTGGAATAATTTTGAGTGTGATTTACCTCGTACCGCATGTTGAACCCAATATCAGAGTTGATGTCGAATAAAAGTTGATCTGATCGGCTGTATGCCAACAAATAGCGGGTTACACCGCTGGTAAACCCGGGACGGTTATCGAGGAAGGCAAACGGGAAATTCAGCCTTGGGACTGAGTATTCTGACCGGAGTTCATAGCTTCTGAATATGGAAGATTGTGTAGCCGTGGTATCGATCTCCTCCAATACGGTTGGACTCACAAACTCAAAACTGGCATTGGCCCCGATGGTTAGGTTTTCGGCATTGCCAAATACATTATTATTGTTGTAGTCGATACCAAAACCGGTACCATATCCGTATCGCTTCATCCCAAATAATTCCGTAGAAATACTGTGCTTGGTAAGCGTTTGCAGATCAAAATAGGCCGGGATCTCTTCCCTGGAAAAGTCCGTTTGACTCTGTGTTTCATTTTGGCTGAACCTACGAATATAGAGCATCCCCAAATTCTGAAATTCGTTCACCGTTTCGAGGTACAGCGAGTGATTGTATATGGAACCCGGTTTGAAAAGCAGCTGAGAGGAAAGCAGGCTAAAGTTGGTTTGTGTACCCGGTTCCTTGGCCAGCACGATCTGATTGGAACTATCTACCGTATAGGGCGGGCCGGACAGGGTATCATGCTGGGTGTATTCAATAGGTTCCTTGGTATCACTTAGCCGAACCCGGACATCCCCAAAGCGATAAATGCCACCCGGTTCGATCCGGTATTGCACATCAAGGCTGTAAGCCTGGGAAGGGTCGCTTTTTACCAAAGCAACCACGGAATCTCTTTGAACAGATGCATACCCATTGTTCTTCAGGAAGGTAATGATGCGTTGTTGTTCATCACTAAGCTCCTGGGAATTATACTGCCGGTTCATGACAAAGGTGGTATCATTGATCCGCTCCCGGGTCAGGATACTTGAACGCATGAAGTTCGATCTTTTTTCAGGTTCCTTGAATTCGGGTAATCCTTTGTAAGAGATGGTCTTAATTTGGTAGGGTTCGCCTTCCTGAATGATGAATGAAACCTCGATCTTATCGGGCTGATATTCCACAATCGTAGTATCGACGGATACGTCAAGATATCCCAGCGACTCGTAATAAAGGGTAAGCCGTTCTATGTCGTTACCTACGGTTTGACGGTTCAGGTAGGCCGGTTCCTCTCCAAAGCGTCCATTGGAAAGGTTCCAGATGAAATACCACGGGGTGAAGCGGGGGATACCCAGAAATTCACGGTTGGTACGGGTTCGTACTAATGTTAAAAGCGTGCGGTTTTTGACGGCATCATTTCCCGAAAACCGAACCCTGCGTACTACATCTTCAGTATTTCCATTTTCCTGAACCTGCCGGGCTTCGATGTGAGACGGATAAAACACATCCAGCCATGTAAAAAAACACAGTATGGATACTATCTTAAGAAGGCTGCGAGTGGATGCAAACAAGGTCGTACAGGAATACAGCTATCCAATATGGATACCCGTGCTCCTGATAAATTTTTTATTAGAGATTAAACGTCGTCGTAGTCAAACCCTTCGTCTTCTTCGTTATGGAAGAAGTCTTCTTTACGGATGTAATCCGGCCAGATATCTTCAATGCCTTCGTACACCGGCTCTTCGCCTTGTTCGATCTCTTCTAATTCTTCGAGGTTTACAATTACCTGGTTGGGCAGTCCATTTCGCTCGGCCCACTCAATAAGTTCCTCTCGGGTTGCCGGGAAGGGGGCATCGTCTAAGGCTGCGGCTAATTCAACGGTCCAAATCATAATTTTGTAATTTTTTTAAAGATGAATGAGTGTAATAAACACAAGTGTTAGAAAAACACAAGTGATTTAATAAAATTTTTGTTCCAAATTCGTGCCGAAAATATTGTTATCTTCGCACAAATACATCAACTAAATCCAATGAGGATTATTTTATGTTTAGCAGTTTAGGAGCCCCTGAAATTCTGATCATCGCCATTGTGGTTTTGGTGTTGTTTGGAGCAAAAAGAATTCCGGAATTGGCCCGAGGTTTAGGGCAGGGAATCAAAGAATTCCGACAAGCATCTAATGATATTAAAAAGGAAATTGAAGACAGTTCCCGAAATATCAATGATGCGGTCAATAAAGACGAAACCACCTCTAAAAGCAAATAAAGCCGAAAATTGAACTACATGACGATAGCAGAGACTCGCGAAAAAGTCTTATCAGGAGAAACGAAACTTCGAGAAATTGTAGAACATCATATCCAGGAAATTGAAGCTAAGGACGGTGAAATAAACGCCTTTGTATCCACCCATTTTGAGGAAGCTTTATCCCGTGCCGATGCCATCCAAAAAAAGATAGATGAAGGCAACGCAGGTAAGCTGGCCGGCGTGGTCATGGGCATCAAAGACCTGATCTGTGAGCGCGGAAAGAAGGTAACTTGTGCGTCAAAAATGCTGGAGAACTTCGAAAGCGTGTATGATGCTACCGTGATCGAACGCTTGCGGGATGAAGATGCCATCTTTATTGGCAGGGTGAACATGGATGAATTTGCCATGGGATCTTCTACAGAAAATTCAGCGTTTGGCCCAACCAAAAACCCAAGAAATACTGACAAAGTACCCGGGGGATCTTCCGGTGGAAGTGCTGCAGCCGTGGCCGGCGGTATGAGTATGGTGACCCTCGGTTCCGATACCGGAGGATCTATTCGTCAGCCTGCTTCTTATTGTGGAGTGGTAGGACTCAAACCAACTTATGGGCGCGTATCACGTCATGGGTTAGTGGCATTTGCTTCTTCTTTTGATTGCATTGGCCCGCTATCGAATACCGTGGAAGATTCTGCTCGAATTTTAGAAGTGATCGCCGGTTTTGATGAAATGGATAATACCTCATCACACCGCGAAGTCGATGATTATGTGGGAACGGTTCAGAATCCTGATAAAAAGATCAAGATCGGAGTACCCGAGGAATTTTTCGGAGAAGGACTTGATGACGAGATCAAAAAAGGCATCGAAGAGCTTTTGAAAGAACTGAAGGCAGATGGTGCCGAATTGGTTCCAATTCACCTGCCACATACCAAGTATGGGATCGCGGCCTACTATATATTAGCCACGGCAGAGGCATCCAGTAACCTGGCTCGCTACGATGGCATTAGGTACGGACATCGTGCGAATAAAGAAGAAGTACTGGATGAACTCAAGCAGGAAGAAAAGGCGCTGAAGGAAGCATTTGAGATCGCTGAAGGTGAAGAAAAAATTGAGCTCCAGCAAGAGCTAGCTAAATTGGATTCTGCATTGATTCGCCTGTATAAAAAATCCAGAACCGAGGGATTCGGTTCGGAAGTAAAGCGGCGTATCATGTTGGGAACGTATGTACTGAGTGCCGGTTATTATGATGCATATTATGGGAAAGCACAAAAAGTACGTCGTCTTATTCAGGATGATTACAAGCAAGCCTTCGAAAAAGTAGATGTCATTGTTTCCCCAACCGCGCCTACTACCGCTTTTGACTTGGGAGCTAAACTGGATGATCCCATTCAAATGTACCTGAATGATGTGTACACCATTACCGCTAACCTGGCCGGTGTTTGCGGGATCAGCGTGCCGGCCGGAACGCACAGTAACGGCTTGCCCTATGGGATTCAGTTTTTGGGAGACAGCTTTCAGGAAAGTAAGATCCTGAATGCGGCCCGCTTGGTTGAATTGCAAACTTCGTAAGGAAAGTTATTAAAGGATGAACAGGTTAAAAGGAAAAACAGCCATAATAACCGGAGCAACTGCCGGAATCGGGATGAAAACCGCTGAACTGCTGGCAGCCGAAGGCGTGAATGTGATCCTTACAGGAAGGCGAAAAGCCCGGCTTGAGGAAATCGCTGAAACCATCCGGAATAAATACGGTGTCGAGGTTGAGACGGCTGCTTTTGACATTCAGGATTCCAAAGCCTGTGAATCTTTCGTGGAATCTCTCAAGGGAAGTGTGGACATTTTAGTTAACAATGCCGGCCTGGCCAAAGGGACCGATCCGGTTTTTGATGCTTCTTTTGATGACTGGGATACCATGATAGATACGAATGTGAAAGGATTATTGTATTTGTCACGGTTGATCTCTCCCCTGATGAAAAAGCGAAATGCCGGACATATTATCAATGTAGGCTCTACGGCCGGACATGAATCTTATGCCGGAGGAGTGGTCTATTCGGCGACCAAACATGCGGTTAAAGCAATCACAGAATCAACCAAAAAAGACCTTCACGGTACCAATGTCAGGGTAAGTATGGTATCTCCGGGGTTGGTGGAAACTGAGTTCAGTGAAGTCCGCTTTTACGGAGATAAGGAAAAGGCCGCAAAGGTGTATAAAGGCATGAAACCTTTGGTCGCACAGGATATAGCCGAGATCATTGTGTTCATCGCCAATCGTCCGGATCATGTCAATATCATGGATACCATTATTTACCCGGTATCTCAATCTTCCGCAACTATGGTACATCGTGATGAATAAAATATTGCTGTTTTTTGTGTTCCTTTTTGTTTTAGCAGGATGTTCTTCCGAAGATAAACCCGGACTCAAATTCACCGAAAAAGGAAGGGAAGTTCCCTCTTTTAATGCCGATTCGGCTTATCAATTTGTACAGCAACAAGTGGATTTTGGCCCGCGGGTTCCTAATACGGAAGCTCATCAGGCCGCGCTTTCTTATCTGGAGAGTAAATTTAGGGCTTTTGCCGGTTCCGACGCTGTTTTTATTCAACGGTTTGAAGCAGAAGGCTATGATGAAACACTGCAGCTTGGAAACGTGATCGCTGCTTTCAACACTACTGCTCCTGACCGTATCATGTTGTCAGCTCACTGGGACAGCAGACCCCGAGCCGACGAAGACACCACCCGCATAGATGAAGGAATCTTAGGAGCCGATGACGGGGGAAGTGGAGTGGCTGTATTATTAGAATTAGCCCGGATCTTTAAAGATACTCCTCCGCCCATTGGAGTCGATATAGTACTTTTTGACGGAGAAGATTACGGTCGCTCAGGCAGCTTACAGAAATATTTTTTGGGATCCAGGCATTGGTCACAGAATCCACCCGTACCGGGATACAGCCCACGTTTTGGAATATTATTGGATATGGTAGGCTCAGAAAATGCTCAATTTCCTAAAGAACAATATTCTCTAAGTTATGCACCAGACCTGGTGGAAGAAGTTTGGAGTATTGCTACCGAAAAAGGACACGGCGACCTCTTCTTGAATGAAGAAGGTGCTGCGGTAGCGGATGACCATGTGATCGTAAATGAGCAGGCACGAATACCCATCATTAATATTATCAATCACCGGCGTTTACCCGGTGGCGGTGCAGAATTTGGAGCATACTGGCATACACACAACGATAATATGGAGATCATAAGCCGGGAGACGATGGGTGCGGTAGGTGATGTTCTTCTTGAACTTATTTACAACCGTTTATAATGGATTATGTAGAGCTGCGCATATCACTCAAAGATGATTTTCATGAATTATTGATCGCTGAATTGGTGGATATGGATTTCGAAGGTTTTGAGCAGCTCGATGATCTGTTGGTTGCTACCATACCCACCAACAGGTTTGATGACTCCAAGCGGGAAGAGATCGAACAAAAACTGATGTTTTTTGGAGGGGAATCTTCTATTCTTACGGAGAAGGTCATTACCCCTAAAAACTGGAATGAAGAATGGGAGCGAACCATTCAGCCGCAGACCATCGGGAAGTTTTTTGTGCATCCAACATGGTCTTCCTCAGGGGCAGATATTGGAGATAAGATCGAATTGATGATCGATCCAAAGATGGCTTTCGGAACAGGATATCATGCCACCACCAGGCTGATGCTGGAATGGCTGCCTGAAGTGATTAAGGAGAACGACGAAGTTTTAGATGCCGGCACAGGCACGGGAATTCTTGCCATAGCTGCACTCAAATTGGGGGCTGGTTCTGCTTTTGGCTTTGATGTGGATGAGTGGAGTGAGACCAATGCCAAAGAAAATATCTTACTGAATGAAGTTGATGGCCTGGAGGTAAAACTTGGTTCCACCGAAGTCATTCCGGATGCAAAAAAGTACGATGTAATTTTGGCCAACATCAATCGAAATGCTTTGATCGAGTTACTGCCGGAACTGACTCTGCACCTGAAGGAGGGTGGAAAATTACTGCTTTCCGGTTTGTTAGAGGAAGATGAGGAGGTCATGCTGAAGCAACCTGCAGTTAAGAAGCTCACTCATGTAAACACACGGCAGCTTAAAGAATGGATATCCATTTTATTTGAAGGATGAAAGCAGCAATTGACATCGGAACCAACACGGTCCTTTTACTGGTCGCTGAAATTAAAAATGGAGTTCTGAAGCCTGTATTTGAAGAACAGAGAATTCCGCGATTGGGAAAAGGGGTAGATGCAGATCGAATGATCAATGAAGCAGCCACAAAACGCGTTGCAGATGCCTTACTTGAATACCGTGCTATTTTGGATGAAAAATTTCCCGAGGTCAGGGAAGTTATTGTGACAGCAACCAGTGCCGTCCGGGATGCCCGGAATAAAACCGTTTTTATGGAAGCGATCCGGAAACAAACCGGTTTTCAGATTCGGTTGTTATCGGGCAAGGAAGAGGCGGAATGGACAGCAGCTGGTGCGCTCTCTGTCATCAAAGGAGACTTTTCTGATCAGGAAACACTCATTCTTGATATTGGAGGAGGAAGCACGGAAGTGGCTCAGCTTAGAAAAGGAGAAGTGACTGATGGCCACTCTTTCGATATGGGCTCTGTTCGGTTCACAGAACGTTTTTTGAAAAAAGATCCACCTTCTAAAGATCAAATAGAACAGTGTCGTAAAGAAGTGGCAGATTATTTCACAAGGAGGCTCTTTGATACGGGTGAATCTGCTAATGCGGTTGGTGTTGCAGGTACCGTGACTTCGCTGGCTGCGATGTCGCTGGATTTACAGGTGTATGATCCTGTAAAGTTAGCCGGACATATATTAACCATCCGAGATGTGAAGGAGGCAATAACCCGGTTTTCGGAACACTCAGCAGATCAGATGCTCGAACAGTATCCTGTTTATCTAAAGGGAAGGGCTGATATCTTTTTGGCGGGTTTGCTGATTCTTGAAGGATTTTTGACTCATTTTGGTATCGAGTCTATGATTGTTTCTACCGGCGGAATCCGGCATGGTGCTATTTTAAATAACGTGAGTTCGAGATAAGAATGGAACTTACAGATGTAAAAGTAGCGAACGTGGTCATTCCCGCAAAGGCGGGAATCTACATATAACCATAAAATCTGATGTTGATTCCTGGAGAACCATTAGATTTCCGGCAGGCGGCAAAGGCATACGCCACGAATTGACTCTTCAACATATTAAAACGGTAAATTTTATATCGAACTCACGTTAAATATGAAGTAAAGTGCCAGCTTAAACCGGCTGACACTTTTATTTGATCCTAATCTTAGATATCAAATCTCACGCCAACACCAATGCCAAACTGATCGGCATCTCCACCCAGGCCACCGTACTTAAGCTCGCCAAAAAGGTCCCCGAAATCCAGCCCATATTCAGCTCCGGCTCCAAGATTCAATCCCAGTTCCGAATCAGAGTTACTCATCGATTGTCCTCCTGATTCCGTCTTGTATGAAAACCCGGTGATATTAATTCCGGCCAGGCCATAAACACGAATGCCTTCATTTTCAAGCAGGTAGTAGTTTCCGTTGAGATTCAATTCCCAGACCGTAGCCTTGTCGGTATATTCACCGCCGAATCCGGTGTACGTCTGTGATTTAGGGAAAAAGAAAGTAAAATCAGCTCCGGCTCTGATCTCAGGAGTGATCGAATAGTAGCCGTCTGCTCTTAGCCCGATGTCATTATCCAGGTTGCCAAATCCTATTCCGGAACCGAAAACGAGTCCGGCCCCAACTTTGATGGTCCCTTCTTCAGGTAATCCGGATTCCTGAGCATACAATTGCGAACTCATAAGTATTATTGTTATTACACTTAAAAACTTCAGTATTTTATTCATAGTAGAATGTTGATAGGTTAGTGGTTTCGAATTGAAATTCGATGATGTACTTATATATTCGAAATGCATTTTAAAAAACGGTCAAAAAATTCATTTTCATTTGCCTCAGGCTTTGTATTTTAAGAGCTGAATTACAGACGATATGCCAGAAGAAAAATCCGAAATTAAAAATAATTCTCCACGCCCCAACGCATCTGCCAGTAGTTTGGAAGATGACAAATACGTTGCTGAAGCCCTGTCAGGTAAAGAGGAGTCTTATAAGAAGTTAGTTGATAAATACCAGAAGCCACTCTATTTCCACATCAGAAAGATGATCAAAGAAGTAGAATTGGTAGAAGACTTGGTGCAGGAGGTGTTTATGAAAGCCTTCCATAATCTGTCGACCTATAGCAACGATTACGCTTTTTCCACCTGGTTATACCGAATTGCTACCAATCACACTATTGATTATCTCCGCAAGAAAAAGCTGAAAACGTTATCCATCAATGAACCATACAAGACAAAGGACGGTGAGATGGAGATACAGCTGCCGGATGAGACCTACCTCACCGATCAGCCGGTCATAAAAAAGCAGCGCAAACAGATCGTTCAGCAAGCCATAGAAGATCTCCCTGAAAAATATAAGGCGGTCATAGAGATGCGTCATATGGAGGAGAAATCTTATCAGGAGATCGCCGAGATACTGGATCTTCCATTGGGTACAGTGAAAGCTCATATATTCCGTGCAAGGGAAATGCTTTATAAAGCCTTAAAGGATAAAAAAGATAAATTTTAAAAAAGTGACCGCTTTTTGATTCTTTTTTCGCATAGATAAGTGAATGAATACCAAACTACACCACTCACTTAAACCCATCATGCGATGAAAAATACATTTAACATAAAAATTTTTGCGATTGCAGTTATGTTGTCATTAACTGCAGCCTCCTGCGGAGATGACCCGGTATCGGTAAATGAAGATCCACCGGAATTGCCTGAATTTAAAAATGTAGCAGCGGATCTTTCCTATTTCGAAAATAATACCCCTCAGAATAACGACTCTAATTATGCGGAGGCTTATTATTTGGGAATAGGTATTGGCAGTTTATCTATGATCACTCAAAGTTACACCGGCTTTTTTGGGATGGCTGATTCTGAAACGGCTTCTTTTGAAGATGGAAAATGGATCTGGAACTATGATTATTCATATGAGGACATCACGGTTTCTATTACTCTGATCGCTGAAGAATCCGCTAATACCATTAACTGGGAAATGTTGTGGTCGGCAGATGACGGACAAGGTAATGCGTTTGATAATTACCGGGTGGTTGAAGGAAGCATCGCCAAAGATGGAAAATCAGGCAGCTGGACCTTCAATGATCTTAATACTGATACCAATGAAGAGGAGCCGGTCTTTGTAACGGAATGGTCATCAATGGGAGAAAACTCTTTTCAATCTCAGACTACGTACTTAGAGGACAACGGTACCGAAACGGTTTGGTCCTATGAACAAGATGGAAACCACTATACCGTTCAATTCTCTGACCCTGATGAAACCAATGATATCACTGTATTTTGGGATACGGAAACCGGAACAGGCTATTACCAAACCGGAACGGATCCCAAACTTTGTTGGGACAGCAGTTATCAGGATGTAAGTTGTTCCTCAGTAGGTTACTAACCGGTATGTTGAGATCAAATTGAATTCCGGTTCAGGAGTAAAGTCTTAGATTAATGTGAGTTCGATATATGATAGAGAAAGTTGTCATCCTTGTAGATGTTGGGTAATTCGATGACAACTTCTGAGGCATCAACTTGAGAACTTAGGTTAGATTATCAACCTGATTGAAAAGTTATTTTCCCAAAAATTTGGTACTAATTTTCCAGATAAAATTGATTTAACTATCAAACCTTCAGGGATTCTAAATTCTTGGAGGTTTTCTTCCTTTAAAAGAAATAAGCACCATACACGCTGATAGATTGTTATTCGTCGGCGTTTACATTTTGAATGTTTTGCGAAGCGACTTCAACATTCGATATGAATTTGTCGTATTTGGCTCTTCGAATGGCGCTTCCTTCAAAGATTTTGTTGTACTGGTTTTCAGTCAGATTCTGCCAATAGTCTATATCATGATCGGTGACGTAGCTGCGGGGATGCAGGTCTTCAAATTGTGCTAAAACGGCTTTGCTATTCCAGGGACAAACATCCTGACAGATATCACAACCATAGATCCAGTTTTTAACTTTGGGCTGCAGCTCCTCTGCCATTTTCTCTTTCAGTTCGATGGTGAGGTAGGAGATGCATTTGGTGGCATCTACACGATAGGGTTCGTAAATGGCATCGGTAGGGCAGGCGTCAATGCAGCGGGTACAGGTGCCGCAATGGTCCGTAACAGGAGCATCGTAGCTTAAGGCCGCATCAATGATCATCTCCCCGATAAAAAAGAAAGATCCGATATCCTGATTGAGCAGGTTTGAATTTTTACCGATCCAGCCGAGTCCGGCTCGCTGTGCCCATACTTTATCCAAAACAGGAGCAGAATCAGTGAATATTCGTCCCTCAAGTCCACCGAGCAATTCCTTTGTGAAGCCAAAAAGATGCTTCAACTTCTTTTTGAGCACTTTGTGATAATCACGTCCCTGCGCATATTTGGATATCAAAGGCCGGTCGGAAACCCCAATTTGTGCAAGGTGTTTGGGATGATGATAGCTGGCCAGTACAGAAACCACGGTTTTTGAACCCGGCACAAGTTTAGTCGGATCCACGCGCTTGTCAAAGTGATTTTCCATCCAGCCCATGGTGCCATTCCGGTTTTGAAGAAGCCATTCTTCAAGTCTTCGCGCTTCCTTGGGAAGGTACTCAGCTTTAGCAAAGCCACAAGCATCAAACCCTAATTGCAGGGCATGGGCTCTGATTTTTTCGGTGATCTTTTGTTGCTGAAGCATGCCCAAGTTTAGGAATTATTTGAGAAGGACGTAAGGGGAATATTGATCTCAAACCTTTGGTTGATTGAGATCAATAAAAAAGCCCGAACCTAAAGATCCGGGCTTTGGATTTTGAATGTAATTAAATGCTTAAACAGATTCGATAATCTCGTTCAAGGTTTTACTTGGCCGCATACGGTCAAAAACGAGATCTCGATTAGGCCAATAGTACCCTTCGATGTTTTCGGAATGCCCCTGAGCTCCGATCAACTCTTCATTGATCTTGTCTTCGTTGGCTTCCAGTTTCTCGGCGATTGACTTAAACCGTTCAGCCAGCTCCATATCTTTGGATTGCTCCGCTAATGCACGGGCCCAATACATCGCCAAATAAAAATGGCTGCCGCGATTATCGTGTTCATTCACCTTTCGGGATGGAGATTTATCGTTTTGAAGATATTGAGTATTGGCCACATCCAGGGTTTCTGAAAGTACCAATGCCCGTTCGTTATCAAATGTTTTACCCAGGTGCTCCAGTGAAACGGCCAGGGCAAGAAACTCTCCGAGAGAATCCCAGCGAAGGTGGCCTTCATCTAAAAACTGCTGGATATGTTTTGGTGCAGATCCGCCGGCACCGGTTTCAAACAAACCGCCCCCGTTCATAAGCGGAACAATGGAAAGCATCTTCGCGCTGGTCCCAAGCTCCAGGATAGGGAAGAGATCGGTGAGGTAATCACGCAATACATTCCCGGTTACAGAGATCGTATCTTTACCGGCTTTGGTTCGTTCCAGCGTGTAACGCATGGCTTTCTCCGGGCTCATGATCTGAATATCCAGCCCGCTGGTGTCAAAATCAGGAAGATAGGCATTTACTTTTTTGATGAGTTCGGCATCATGAGCGCGGTTTTCATCCAGCCAGAAAATAGCAGGATCGCCGGTTTCCCGGGCACGACGAACAGCCAAACCAACCCAGTCTTTGATGGGAGCATCTTTGGTTTGGCACATTCTCCATATGTCGCCTTCTTCTACATCATGTTCTAAAACGGTATCGCCTGACTTGTTAACAACACGAACTTTTCCATTTCCGGGAATCTCAAAGGTTTTGTCGTGTGAGCCGTATTCTTCCGCTTTTTTGGCCATCAAGCCAACGTTAGGTACAGATCCCATGGTAGTTGGATCAAAAGCGCCGTTCTCTTTACAGAAGTCGATTACTTCCTGGTAAATACCGGCATAAGAACTTTCGGGGATCACTGCTTTGGTATCCTGAGTCTCATCATTTTTGTTCCACATTTGGCCGGAAGTTCGGATCATAGCCGGCATGGAAGCATCGATGATTACATCACTGGGTACATGCAGATTGGTGATTCCTTTGTGAGAATTCACCATGGCAAGATCAGGGCCATTTTCGTAGCATTTCTGAATGTCAGCCTCGATCTCTTTTTGTTTTTCTTGAGGTAACTCCTTGATCTTAGCTTCAAGATCACCAAATCCATTGTTCGGATCTACGCCTAATTCACGAAGTGTATCTCCATGTTTGTCAAATACATCTTTAAAGAATACACGTACGGCATGACCAAAAATGATCGGATCAGAAACCTTCATCATGGTAGCTTTCATGTGCAGGGAAAAGAGGACGCCTTTCTCTTTGGCATCTTTCACTTGTTGGTTGAGGAATTTGATCAATGCACTCTTGTTCATGGCACCTGCATCAATGACCTCGCCATTTTCCAGTTTGGTGCTTTCTTTGAGAACCTGAACATGGCCTTTGTCATCCACAAACTCGATGCGTACATCGTCAGCATGGTCCAGCGTTACGGATTTTTCGGAATGAGCGAAATCGTTGCTGTCCATGGTTGCAACATGTGATTTGGAATCCGCACTCCATTCACCCATGGAATGTGGATTCTTTTTGGCATATTCTTTTACCGGTTTTGGAGCACGACGGTCTGAGTTTCCTTCACGCAGTACCGGATTAACCGCACTTCCCTTAACCACATTATATCGGTCATGTATTTTCTGTTCTTCTTCATTCTGAGGCTCTTCAGGGTAATCGGGGATAGCATATCCTTTTTCTTGCAATTCCTTGATCGCTGCAACTAACTGTGGAACGGAAGCGCTGATATTCGGGAGCTTAATGATGTTCGCTTCGGGCTTTTTGGCCAGCTCACCGAGTTCAGTAAGAGCATCTGATACTTTTTGATCTTCTTTAAGATAATCCGGGAAATTTGCTAAGATCCTTCCTGCCAGAGAGATATCCTTGGTTTCCACATTCACTCCGGCAGCTTTTGTGAATGCTTCAACAATAGGCAGGAATGAATGGGTTGCCAGGTAAGGAGCTTCGTCAGTTATGGTGTAAAAAATCTTGGCTTTGTCAGTGCTCATTTTAGATAAATAATTTACAGTTAGTCTTTTGTATTGAAGATCTTAAACAAATAAAATTAAGAAAAATTCAGGGGCGGGAGTTTACAAATTTTACAAGCAAAAGAACATCGGTTAAAGAACATCGAACAAGGAATATCGAACTTTCAAGTTTGAACTACTTTTACTTCTGTATTCTTAACTGGATTTTCGACATTCTTCTATTCTAATGCCTATATTAGGATAAGAACGGCTGGCTTTACACGTTAGCTATTTAAAGCCCATAAAAATAAGGTGATGCTATGATCCGACCGATGTTCGGCTTCCGGCCAAAACCAAAAAAATTCGATTATCCGTTTCGCTATTATAATCCTGAAAAGGATGAAAGGGAAAAACGCAGAAAACGGATCAAATTTGAAACCCATACCCGCCGCAGGCCCAAGCAGTTTACCCGCGTGGTATTCTATGCGGTGCTTCTTAGTATTATTATCTATCTAATTTCACTTTAAAAGATTAAGCGCATTGAGCGATACGCATATCAGCGATTCTATTATTCATCAACTACCTCCTGAGATCAGTAATAAAATAGCCGCAGGAGAGGTGGTTCAACGCCCGGCCTCTGTGGTCAAAGAGCTTCTCGATAATGCCATTGATGCCGGAGCCGATCAGGTTAAGATCCTTATTCAAAATGCAGGAAAGACCCTTATTCAGGTATCTGATAATGGTTGTGGGATGAGTAAAGAAGATCTTCCGTTATGCTTTCAACGGCATGCAACGTCCAAGATCAATTCCGTTGACGACCTTTTCAGGATCAGAACACTGGGTTTTCGCGGAGAAGCTATGGCTTCGATTGCGTCTGTTTCGCAGGTGACCGTGAAGACCAAACGGCCGGAAGATGACAATGGCTGGGAATTTGAAGTTTTTGGGGGTCAGGAACGTGATATTAAGCCAGCCGCTACCGAGGATGGAACCACAATTGCTATTCGAAACCTGTTTTTTAATGTACCGGCACGGCGTCAGTTTTTGAAAACAGATGTCACCGAATTGCGCCATATTTTGCGAACCATTCAGTATGCTGCACTTGCCAGCACTGATGTGGCCTTTTACGTAGAAGCCGATGGCGATGTGATCTATGATCTGCCTATTCAGAATTTGAAAGAACGGGTTACCCAGATTTTTGGAAGTTCCTACAAAGCCAGCTTGATTGAATTCCGTGAAGAAACAAGTTATGTGAAAATCCATGGCTTTGCTTCGGATCCCAAACTGGCCAAGAAAAGCAGGGGTGAGCAATTTTTGTTTGTGAATGGAAGGCCTTTTCAACATCGGTATTTGACGCATGTGATCCTGAGTTTGTATGATGCGTGGACCCGCAATAATGAATATCCATTCTACGCACTGTTCTTCAATATCGATCCCTCTAAAGTTGATGTGAATGTGCATCCCACTAAAATGGAGGTGAAATTCGAGGACGAGCGAAGTGTGATACAGTTGGCGAGGTCGGTGGTAAACAGAGCCTTGAATAAGCATTTTCAAGTTCCAGATGTAGCGCCCAATGATGATGTATTTCTCAGTGATGACGATCGCTCAACAAAGGGTTTTGGCTCCGGATTCAGCTTTAATACATCCAAGACCAACCAAAGCGGACAAGGATTTCAAATTCCATCCCGCATAAATAATCGTCCAGACAACGTAAGAGGACGGGGCGGGGCATTTTCTGAACAACTATACGGAAGGGGAGCGCATGGTTCTTCAAATAAAGAGCCTGCTGAAACCCACACGTTTCAGTCTCAGGATAAACCACGTGAAAACGTTAGCCAGGACAAAGGCTTTTGGCAATTGCACAACAGTTACATCCTCACGCAAACCCGCACCGGCCTTACGGTTATAGATCAGCATTTGGCTCATAAGCGAATCATTTTTGAAAAAGCCATGAATGCGACCGAAGAAGCATTGCCCAGTACGCAACAGCTGCTTTTCGCACAAACCTTAGAGCTTTCTGCTTCTGATTATACCCTTTTGAAGGAACTGCATTCCATCATACAGCGCATGGGATTCTCGGTTCAGTTACTCAGCGGCAATACGGCCATGATCAACGGAGTTCCGGCCGATATTGAGATCGGAAATGAAGAAGAAGTGCTGGTGTCGATGCTCCATCAATACCAGGAACTGGGACAGAAGATAAAACTGGAAGCCCGCGAGAAACTGGCCATTGCTTTTGCCGGTAAAGCGGCTATTCCCCGCGGAAAGAAGCTGACTGAACAAGAGATGGAAGCGTTAGTAGATCAGCTTTTTGCTTGCGAGCAACCTTATCTCGATCCGCTAAAAAAACCAACTATCAGCTACATTCCTTTGGATGAAATTCAGGCGAGGTTTAGATAAGTCTCTCGGTCTGACGGGTAGCCCGTCTGACCGATTGGTTGGTTTCGAGTAGCAAAGCCCTTAACCATCCATCAGAACGGCAATCGGTCAGATAGAGCACGGGGAGGTTGAATCCTGGTTCAGCCTGATAGTGTTTGAACCGGGATTGGTCAGGATTTGAGGATTCATGGGATTTTAGTTTAATCTCGGCCATCCTGAACATACTATAAATCCTGGTTCAGCGGGATACTGTTTTACCCACAAAATAAAAAAAGCCTTGCAAATCAATGACTTACAAAGCTTTTAGTACCAAAGG
The DNA here is from genome assembly GCF_000375425.1 of Gracilimonas tropica DSM 19535. Classification (GTDB taxonomy): domain Bacteria; phylum Bacteroidota; class Rhodothermia; order Balneolales; family Balneolaceae; genus Gracilimonas; species Gracilimonas tropica. The sequence goes on from NZ_AQXG01000001.1 coordinate 772,779, forward strand.
AGGGACTCGAACCCTCACTCCCGAAGGAACGCGATTTTGAGTTGAATTTATGAAGAATTTTATACCTTCTAATGTGTTTAAAAGGTGTTTAGGTCACTTTTTTGTCCCCCATTTTGTACCCCTTAAACGGATCCAAAAAGATGACAATGTCATCTTTTTGGATCGCGTTCAACATTTATTTTCGATTACAAATGTAAGTTATTTCGAGGAAATTTTAGCCCATTCTTCTTTGGTGATCATGAAAACATGGACCTCACCTTCTTTTACTTTCTCAGATTTGGGTATGAAACCGGCTGCTTCGAGTTCTGCTAAGTTCGCTTGTAAGTCGTAAGGTTCGAGGCTGTATGCAGCGCCTGTTCCCAGGTCGACTAAAATTCCGACTATACCCCAGGAAAAAATATTTCCTACAACGGAAGTCCCTATGTCGAACTTTTTATTAACTGCTATTCTCACATTTTCGTAGCCGTCTTTTCTGAATTCGAGAACGTAATTTTTATCTCTTTTTAACGATAAGGTTTGTGGAGTTGTGCCTTTATTTATGCCGTCAATCCAAACAGATGCACCTGCTGGGGTTGAGTTAACTTTAACATCGGCACTGCTGCCTTTAAATATTGTACCGCAACCCGTTAATACGAAAAGCACTAACAATGCAGTTGTGATAGTTCTTAAGCCATTTTTCATATTTATATATGTTTATTTGGTTGTTTGTTTTATTTGATCATTGCCCGAAATGTCCAACCAAGAGCTAACTAAGAAGTTTTAAGAAAAGCGCGTTAACACCCCTGCCAACCGCTTTCTCCTTAACAAGAGTAACCTAACCGCAAAATGTTACAATTAAGGAGTTATAAATGAATGAAAACCCTATTCCCCCGAATTCTGATCTTTATGCCGACGTTCAAGACTTGTGTTCAATAATCGAGATAATACAAGTTCAACATCCGCAGGTAGCGGATCTGTTGATGAACCGGTTACTTTCCGTTCTATTCGATCCAATAGCTCAAAAGCCTGAGTAATCAGGCTAAAGCTATTCTCACCTGAAACGACCGAAGCTGCATTTTCCCGGATTTCATATTTCTCGCCTTCACCTGTCAAAAGCCAGGTTCCTGAGCAGCCAGTTCCGCGCACAATTTGTTCTAAAAACTTAGCGCCTGGGTTTTGATTAGACCCCTTCCTAATGTTCGTAATGAAGGCTGGATTAGAAATATTGCATTTATTTAAAAATTCCTTATCCGTTGAAAATTCAGAACATAGATCGAGAATTCGGTACCCAATATTGTTTTTATGTAATTCTTTTCTTGACAAAATTGCAAATATGTAATTATACTTTCACCTGTTACTTACAACTAAAAGTGATTATACAAAAAAAATGCCTGAAACCACGCATGCACAATTAAAAGCGGCCATTAAAATCAATAAAAAGTATAGGCAGTATCCGGGATCCATTTCTGAGTTTGCCCGAAACCTGGTGAACCCCGATACCCAAAAACGCGGAGTAACCCACACGGCGGTAATTCGGGTAGCACAGGGATTTGAGAAAACCGAGTGGATATCTAAGGAGATCCGATTTCTCATTGAGAAAGCCAAAGATTTGGACCCCGAATACTTCAAATCTGAAACCAATTTTTTAGTGAGTTAATGCAACAGTAAGAGCGATAAAAACACAAAACCTTACAAATTATTTAGGGAATAAATGAAAAATCCAGATCCACAGGAATTAATTGTTCGTCTTAAGCTCATAAAAAAGCAGTGTGATGAAATAATTGACATGGTACAATTTGTAGTTCCTGATAAAGAATGGTACACCACCAAGGAAGCGGCAAAAATAGTAGGGATAAAGCCTAAAACGGCGTCAAGCTACTGCTCAATGGGTATATGGAAAAAAGTGAAAAAGGACAAAAGGGGCCGGTATCTGATCCATGCTTCTTTCCTTGAAGAATATTAGTAGCCAAACCTTCTCATGATGAATAAGACAAAGAACAAAGTAATCGACAACCGGCCTGAGAATTACAGGTTAAATGGTTCGCCCATTTCATCCGGAAAAGAGGTACAAGGTGCAACGGTGAATTGGCCGCATGTTGGATGTCTTGCCCTGATCGCTGCTTTCTGGATCGCACTGTTCTACTTCGCATTTAAAGGAATGGGATTAATCGGGTAATCGGATGGCTACCAGGGCAGAAAACAAAATATTAGCCTATATCGCCAAGAATGGCAGCATTACCCGCTTCGAGATCGAGTTGCCCGAAGTGGAGGTAGATATCTACACCTTTCTTGACTGTATGGCCGCCCTGAAATTCAAAGGCTGGGTACAGACCCGGCAGGAAGAGCGCAAATCAGCCGGTGGCCGTGATATGCTAATCAATGTGTATTCCTTCACCAAGCATGTAGAGAGCCAGTTCAAAAGACACTACCAAAAGTTAACCATACAAAAACAAGCACTATGAACGGAATGAACCTTCACCAAAACGGAAGCTCCAAAAGCGTAAATGTAACCTTGGAGGACTTAGAGATTGTAGCCTGCAAGTGTGGATCACAACTTTTCGAAGTGAAACTAAAGGTAGGTCGGTTAAGCCAGGTTCATCCAAAAAACAAAACCGGTGAACCCATGTTGGCCGATCTGCCGGTGAAAGTTTGTGCGGAGTGCGGAAAAGAACTGGAGGTGTGAAATGAATATCCACGTATGTAATTATGACCCCATTTCATTGGGGGTTGCCAAAATGAGAGCTACCGAGCTTAAGTTTCAGTTAGAATCACTTTGTGATGAATTTGAGATCGCCGGTTCGGTAAGACGCAAGCAGCCGTATGTAAAGGATATCGAAATTGTATGTGTACCTAAGCATAAAGAAGTCAACATTCTGGTTGATTTATTTCCTAAAAAATTCATGAGAAATCAAGTTATAGACTGGATTGAAGATAATGCCGATAGAAGTTTGTACGTATTGAAAGGCGGCCCAAAGTACTATCAGTTTGTGTACCAAAACGGGGTAACAGTAGACCTGTTTATGACTACCGTCGAAGAATTTGGCCGAATGTTAGCGATCCGTACCGGCCCCGAAAATTACAGTAAAAAGATGGCTGCCCGATGGGTAGATCTTGGATACCACGGCATAGATGGCAAACTGATCCACGGAAAAACAGGAGAGCAAGCAGGGCCATTCCGGACAGAACTCGAATTCTTTGAATTCCTGGGATGGAACTACGTAAAACCGGAGGCGCGAAAATGAATCCGGAATACGATCTAATCATAGAACCAAGCCCATTATTTATTCGGCTTATTGTGGCCATAGTAATTTTGCTTGTATTTATTGCAACCTTTGTGGTCCTTGATTTTGAATTATCTACCAAGAAAGCTAATACCACCGGTGAAGTGGTGGGGAAAACCTTACAGGCCCCAAAAAAGTCCGGCGATTTCCCGCATATCCTCATTCTAAAAAAAGGCAGCGCTATTTACCACATTCGCGTTCCTAAAGATTATTACAACACCATTGAACCAGGGGCAATCCTCTTGCTTGTGGAAGAAAGAACCCGTTTTACTGACCAGGTGATAGGGTGTTGGTTATTTGATGGAATGTTCCCTTTAACGCAGGTCTCTAAGACCTCATTTGTACCCCGAAAAAACAACCGTCCGGTTCTGAACAGCCGGGCGGTTTTAAACCCACAGATCCATGAGTAACAGTATAGCCTATATAGACAGCAACCTATTAGCTGCCGTTGTACGCGCAGCTCAAAAGCGATTTGGAATCACTCAAATAGGTTTAATTATGCTCCAAAACCATAAAAAAACCTATAAGAAGGCAGGAATAGAAGTAGCAAGTGATGTACTCGATTTTGTGATTTTCGATGCCGGCCTGCACAAAATCGGAGTGATCAAACGCTCTGATATCAAAAAAGAAACGACCAAACAAACCCCAACCGCATGAACCAATACTATACCTATATGACCATTGAGGGGATAAGCTCCCTGCTTGAAGTGCATTATGAATATTCCGGAGATACCTGGATCAATGTGTACAATTGGTTTGACCGGCAAGGCGATTCTCCCGACCTGACCAATGAACAAATTCAGTTGATTGCCAACGATATACGGCAATTTGAACATCAACGGCCATTGGGCGTTCCAGCCCAGGAGAATTTGAGACTTCAGTTTGAGGGGTTAGCAGCATGACTGTTCAAGAACAACAAATAGATCTGTTAGCCATCGCCTCATTTTTGGTTCAGGCTGAGAAACTGGATGAAGTGATTGAGATTGCTCAGGGCTCAAATGATCCCAATGAAATAACCTTTGGAGAGTTGGCCACGCTCATGAAAGCGGTAAAGCAAAGGGTAGAGGTTATTGAAACAAATTGGATGTTGCGGCTTCAAGCGGCCATTCAAAAAGAACGTTCTGGCAAGGACGAAACATCACCTAATACTAATCAAGGTGAGTTGATTAACACTGAACCGGAGGCCGTAAAGGCTTCCGGTTTTTAATCCGAAAACCACTGAACAATGAAAGACACATTCTACCTAATCGTCAGCAATAGCAAAGTGGAGCGCATGGTAAAAACCCACCGCGCAGCTAAAGATCTGAATCGGGGTGAAATTCCGGTGAAAGTGAATTTGGAAATTCCAGACACTAACTGGAAGCCGCCATACCTGGAAAAAGATATTGTAGTGAACCGATGGGATGAAGGTATTGATGTAGAGGACGTGAATTTTGATGGACAATATGTAACCGAGGAAGAGGCGGATATGATTCGTCAACACCGTATTCAGAAGATGAAAGAGATCCTGGAGCAGCAAGGCTTCACCGTAGCAAAATTGGAGGACTAAGGATGCTTAAAGCAAAATCATTGCGAATTGATATCAGGGCGTTACATAAAGCACGGCGTAAGCTGCAAGCAAAATTCCCACTGGATATGACAGACCGTAAAGTATTGCTCGATCTACTGCAGGATCTAAAAGCCTATAAGTATGAAACTATTTCCGGTGAAGTGTGGGACAAGATGAAGAATCAAGCTGCTTCTCATGTATGGAATGTGCTCAATAGTGAAATGGAGATCAGTGATGAAGAACGGTTCTATTTGATCGAGGTAATCAATAACAGTGAGGGCCTCTTTTATCCTTCCAGAATTCAGCGAAGTATGCATGAACAGCATTTGTCAATGATCCCCGATATAGACCCAATTCATGAAGCCGGCCAGCATACCGAAATCGCAAATATGATCCGCCAATACGAAATGAGGTATTGTAAGTGATAGCAATGATAAATCCCTGATTTTATATCAATGCTCACCCTTTCTGAATTCAAGATCTTTGCTCTACGGCCAAATATGAAAGCCGAATTTTGCCCTCTAAGGACTTTAAACCCTGATTTGGGTATAAATGCCCTAATCATCAATAACCAATCATAAATCCAAAGCCATGGCTAAGAAAAAACAATCAGCAAAACTAAGTCGCAACGTATGCTTTGTAGATGCAGGCGGCAATAAGTACGCGGCAATTATAACAGCGGGAAATGATGAACGAACTCATTTGTCTGTATTCTATCCTGGTAAAAACCAAGCCGTTCCCAAAACCGTGCCTCACTACAACTATGCAGAGGAAGGACAGGAGCACTGGACGGTTTCATAACCAATCCCAATAAGCAGCGGCGGTATATAAGAAATTGCCCCGCTGCCTTTCTATCCGGTAAAGTCATTTAAAAATAAACCAATCGCGATCAGCGATTGACCTTAACTAAAAGTAAGCCCAAAAGAACCCGTAAAGCCCCCGCACCCCCAAAAGAGTTCAAACATTACGGGCAAAAAAGCTGGCGCGAACGGGGTGAAAATCAACCACCAATTTTAAATACGCAGTACCTTGACCTCAACCCGATTGCAACGCATACTTGATGAAATTCACGCCCTTGGTTTAAAGGTTGATCACCGCCAAGGCTATGTTCAAACTCAATGCCCTTGCCATGATGATAACAATCCATCGGTAACCTGGAAGGAACAGGATTCCGGAAAGATCACCGTTCAATGCCATGCCGGTTGTGAGGCCGGTGATATTTTGAAAGCCCTGGGATTAAATTTTGGTGTCTTGTATCCGGAGGATCAACGGAAAACCGGCAAAAAACAGCAGTCCCGGATTGTGGCCACCTATCCATACCGGGATGAAAAAGATAATGTACTGTTTGAGGCCGTGCGCTTTCATCCGAAAAAGTTCAGGCAACGGGTACAACAGAAAGATGGATCTTATTCATGGAGTTTAAAAGGTGTTCGCCGAGTGATCTATAATCTTCCGGAAGTGATAGAAGCAGTAAAAGAAGGCAAACCCATATTTCTATGTGAAGGGGAAAAGGATGTTGAAGCTCTGGGCAATCGGGATTTGGTAGCAACCACTGTTCCAATGGGAGCAGGGAAATGGCTGGACTCGTATAATGAGTTTTTCAAAGGAGCCGATGTAATTATTCTTCCGGATAATGATGATCCGGGACGGGAACATGCGGTCAATGTAACCGAGAACATAATTGGCATTGCCAAAACCGTCCGGATCTTGCAGCTTCCGGGACTCAAAAATAAACAGGACGTTTCTGATTGGCTTATGGACGGTGGAACCAAAGATGAACTCCTGGAACTGGCTTTCAATACCGATGAACTTTCCTCCAAAGATGATGCCCTGGCAGTAGTTGGGATGGAAGGGGAGCAGGCGTTAGATGATAGCGTTCGAAATCTGAATAATTATTTCTTTGAGGAAGATCATAAGATCTATGCAATGACCGATGATCAACGATTGGTTGCCGATTTTGCCATAGATATCAATTCCATTGTAAAAGACGACCGCCAAGGCCGTATCTTTTATATCAACATACGTGAGCGGTTGCGGGGTAAACTTCGCAAAACAGATACCATTGAAGTGCTTCCGGAAAGTCTGGATGATGTTCGGAGCTTCTATAAAGCCATCCGGCCCTATACCATGGGAGAGATCATCCAAAAGAGCCGTGATCATGTGAAGCCCCTTTCCATATTCAAATGGCTGCTAAGTGAATTTGATAAACCTATTGTACGCCGGCCCGATCACGTAGGTTTTATTCAATCCAAGGATCACAACCCCCGGCCGTATTGGTTATTCGGGAATGCCCTGATCTGTCCGCCATTCAAAGAGGAACCGGCTAAAGTCATTGGTCCAAATGAAGCAGAAGAATTTATCGTGGATGAACATACCGGTTTCTCTCTTCCTCTGTATGAATCGCCCAAAGAAAAAGAACAGTTGGTCCCTATGATCAAAACCGATCTGGACAACGCCGGGGAATTCCTGGGAGAAGTGAAAGGGAAGCTGCTGCAGCTGATTGGTGGTGGTGATCCTTCCGGACGGGCCAAGAATTACGCCAAGATCTTGTTAGCCTATGTAGTCTATCACCTATACGAAAAGCAACTCTATTACGCCAACGATATGAATGGGCATACAGTAATGCTTTATGTCTATGGACCGAAAGGAACGGGGAAAACCACTTATTTCAACACATTCTTAAGGGCATTTTTCGGACTTCATAAAACCAAAGAGCTAAAAGGGAACTCAGTAACCATTGCGGCCATCGAGAACCAAATGGGACACTTCTCGCAACTGCCGGTTTGCTATGATGAATACAATCCCGAAATATCGAATGCCAGTAAATCCGGAATCGACTATCAGAATATAAATGGGTACTACCATAAGACCAGCCGGACGGTTTCCGATGTGGACAGGGCCGGAAGGAATAAATTCACACCCATCCGCAGTACACTTAGTTTAACGTCAAACTTTCGTATCAACCTGGATGTAGATCAAGCCGATGCCACGGAAAGCCGTGTGATCTATTTTGAGTATAAAAAAGAGTATCGATCAAATGATAATGAACTGTTCGAGTGGTTTGAAAACAACCTGGACAGCCTTAGCAGGATCACAACCTATATACTAACCAACCAAACCGATGAAAAGAGGGATCAGCTGAAAAAGAATGTCCGTAGCCTATATACTGATCTCAAAGACCGGCTTGATAAAATAGTAGAAGCAGATCCTAAAAAATATGTAGCTGAACACCGGCTCACAGATAATTACACCCGGCTTTTGGGCTGTTACGAACTCATTTTCGGGGAAGATCCGGTTTTCAGAAAGTTTGTGGAAAGTGAACTGCTTACCAGGTTTGCAGCGGCCAAAGAAAATGAGCAGGAAAATGCAGTTCTCAGTCAGTTGGCTTATATGGCATCCAGTGGACGGATCAAACATGTGTGGCACTACTTTTATAACAACAACAGTAATGAGCTATACATCAATCTCGGGCAGATCTATGAATCTTATGTAGAATTTAAACGGGATAAAGCGGTCAGTAATGGCCAGTTCAAGGATATCCTTACCGAATACTTAATTGAATGCGGTGGCTACGAGAAAGGAACCAAGAAATGGTACGGTAAATATTTTGATCGCCATAACGATGTTGTGGAAGTAAATAAAGCCATGCATAGCTATATCATCCGGTATGATCAGTTGGACGAAACAAACCAACTTAAAGACATATTTATGGTTCCCCAGGAGAGTTGGGAAGCCGTCCGGAAAGCTACTGAAAGCCCAAAGCTATACGATAACTTACAGAACTTAGATAATGAGGAAGATATCCCGTTTTAGCTAAAAAATTTTACCATGATTTTCTCACGCAGAACAAATAACACTGAAAAATGAATAATTTTCTAACCATGCCTTTTTTAACAATATCTAAGTACATGTTTTTAAATAAATATTTCTTGGTTAGATGTATGGTTAGAAAAGGGTTAGAAAGTGGTTAGAACAAGGTTAGACGGTCTGAATTTGGTTAGAAATCAAAAGGCATTTCTAACCATAATTCTAACCATAAATAAGGCAATATTAACAAATACTTAAGAAAAATGGTTAGAAGGTTAGATTTTAAAACCGCCCCAAGTTATTCTGCAGGATTTTCCCGAAAAATGAGATACTGTATGTAATATGTGCTTTAAAATAATAAGGAAGAGTATTAATCAACCGTTATCCCAAACCCCAACCTCTCAAATACAATAAACACCCAATGGCCACAAAAGACGATTTCACATTTGAAGAACTGGACAGACTATCATTAATGACAATCACTCAAGCCCAGGTATATGTAGAATACCGTATTGGGATGAAAAGCAGCCTGTTCTATGATTGCATTCGCCCATTGCTCAATCCCAAGCCCAGGGCCATTAACTTCCGGAAAAAACGGCGAAGTCTGCTTACGGTGAAAAAAGAGGAAGTAGATCAGATCATTCAAAAAATGGTGGAGAAATAAGTTATGCCCAGGAATATGAGTTTTGCTTTAACTACCCGTCAAATAAAGAACCGGCAGAAAACCGTAACCCGCCGGTTCGGGTGGTGGTTTTTAAAGCCCGGTGATATTGTCAATGCCTGTGAGAAATGCATGGGATTGAGAAAAGGGGAGAAGGTAAATAAGCTCTGCCGGATCCGGATCACCGATGTTCGGAAAGAACCGTTGAATGCCATAACCAAAGGAGATTGCATCGCAGAAGGTTTCCCGGACTATGAACCGGCCGACTTTGTAGCCATGCTTACCGATCACTATGGCTGTGAGGCTACAGAGCCGGTGAATAGGATAGAGTTTGTGTATGTAAGTTAAGAATGTAATAGAGAGTATAGCTCAAAACTCTCTACACTGAGATTTCTCACTTTTTTCAAAAAGCCTTTTTCTTAGCTGTTTGTGCCAAATATCCTGGGGATGTCTGGGTAAATCATATGTTTGATAGATCGTAATATTCATCTTCACGAAGTCACTATGAACTTGAAGCTCCGTTTTTTCAAGTTCCTCTATGCAATTTTGCAATGTGGTAATAAAAGTAGGTATGATTTTTCGACCTGCTGTTAAAAATTTTTGGCCCTCTAAGTTGCAGTACACGTATTTCCCTTGTCCATTTATATAGGCTGCTTTCATTGCCATTTCGTATACCATCAAAACTCTCCTGACTCATAAACCTCCCATAATTCGTTGCCTTCAAAGTTCAGAATATGTTCAGGAATCTTTTCCGGACCTGAACTGCCATCAATATTAATTTGCTGCTCAGGCTGTTCTTTTATACCAAATATTCTCTTTAAGATATTTTATCCAAGATTAGAACTATGAGATTTACAATTGTCAAAAAGGTTATAGCTATAGTTAAATTCTTCATTTGAGCAGTTAGTTTAACAATTCTATCATTTGTTTCTTGATTCTCACGACGTTGAATTTCGTCAGCCAAAAAACTAAGACCAGCTCGTGTTGACGTAGCTATTTTGTCATACTCCTCAATCAATTCTTTTTTTGTTAATTTCCGTAGTTCTTGAAATGATCTTGCCATGATATTTTATCAATTAATTAAAAAGCCTAAAAACCCGGCAAATAAGCGGCGCGGAAATTGTAGACTATTTTAAAACTCAAGAGTAAATTTATAAAAAATAACTCTATTAAGACCTGTCTGCATCCGCTTAATTTGCCTTGTTATGTTATTTTTTTAAATATTTATTTTATCAAGATAAATCTTTTGGTTTCTACATGATTGCCTGCTTGGATACGGTAAATGTAGAGACCGGAGGCAAGGTTTGATGCATCGAAAGTTACTTTATGTAACCCGGCTGATTTTCTTTCGTCAAGCAGAGTGGCAACTTTTTGACCTTTAATGTTGAATACTTCCAATTTTACAAAACCACTTGCGGGCAATCCATATTGTATATGGGTGATGGGGTTAAAGGGATTGGGATAATTTTGAGAAAGATTAAATTGCAATGGTGTTTCAAAATCTATTGCATTTGAAGTATTTTTCGGTTGGGAATTTGATACATGAAAAATAGGTGAATAGAAGTCACCGCTGGTAAGGAATTTGACCTGATCAAAATTGAAGTTTGAACTCGGCTGTGTCAGCCAGTAAGAGGCTTTTGCATCGGTGACGTTATTCCAATTTTTATCCCGGAAACTGTCTCCGTCAGACAATAAAA
>NZ_AQXG01000002.1 GCF_000375425.1 Gracilimonas tropica DSM 19535
CCAACAATGAATAATAACCTGTTGTTTTTAAATAAATGCACTACAGCATATGGGAAAAAACTATCTACTTGACAAAGTCCTTTTTAATGGTGTTAGTGTGCTGGTTCCATTGTTTAATATCCTTCAATGATTTGAAATGGCTCTTTTCTTCCCATTAGAATTCTTTCTCCTGTTTGGGTAACAAAGTAGATCTCACCCTTTGTTGAGTTATTTATCAACATATTCTTGTAATAAGTACTGTCAGATAGCTCCATTTTGTCTTCATCCCAGAAAGCCAAGTCACCTGTTCTCAGCACGAATCTAAAAGTACTATCTGGAGGTATTGAAACTTTTTGTTCTCCTATGTTATCAAAGCTATACGATATCAACTGTAATGTATCATCTTCCAAAAACCATAAAAACTGATTCAAACGGCTTGAGACTTGTGACCTGTTCTCCAAAATAACTTTGATAGAATCTTTTGAGAAGTTTTCAATTCGGCCAAAAAAGTGAATTCTTGGATAATTATGAGTTCCAACTAAATCATAGTGAATTTGAGAATTTGTAAGTACACCTTTCGGCACAGTTTCAGACTTTTTACAAGATGAAAGAGCTAAAAAAAGAATGATCAGAATTGGTAGTATAGTTTCTTTCATTTCTTAAGCACACTAACGACCCGGCGTTTAAGCGGCGCAGGGTCTCGTTTTTTGTTGAAGTAACTGATTTATTTTATTGCCCACAAGCTTTCCAGCGAACCCTACCTGCGTCCGACTTGAAACGCCTTGTTATGCAGATTTTTTGCTACCATTTTGCATCACAATTTAACGAATCTACCTTCATGCGATATGGAAATTGTTGTTGGACTTTATCCTTTTCCTCATCAGTAAGTTCCAAATATGATTGTTTGTACACTTCAAGTACTTTTTGATCCCGCCAATCTTCATACCCTTGCTTTGCTCTATCAATAACTGTCATGAACTTGTTATATGACGCTTCTTCGGAATAAGAAAGTCGAATATAGCCAGTTGTATTGTTTTGGTGAAAATTGAAAACTAAGTTGGTAACTGAATCTACTTGAAATGGCTCACCATTAAGTTCAAAAGTATTTCCTTTTGGAAGAGAAAAGCAGGGTAAGGATTCATCAGCTTTTAACGCAGTCATATTTTGATGGCGGGTACTGGAACACCCATAGATCAAAAACATTGAAAAGATATAGGCGAAAAATCTCATGACTAAATGATCTGCATAACGACCCGGCGCTTAAGCGGCAGGTAAATGATTGTTGATTAATTAGGTAACAAACTTCTGAGCTAAATGCTAATTACCAGCACTTAATTGCGAGACCTGTCCGCTTGAAGCGCCTTGTTAGCCGTACGTCAATACCACTGTTCGACTTTGGCATCATAACCCATATTTTCATTCATTCGGTTAATCCGTTCCAGATTTACTTTACGGATAGTCTGGATAATGGGATCAACTTCTATGGTATCTACTTTTCCATTTTGGCCTGAAATAACCTTCTTAAGCTCATAGGAAAATACTTTGCCGGGATGACCGGAATGGGGAAATGTAACTTTGATTAACCCATACTCAGTGTGATAGTAATGGGTGGTTACCTGAGTAGAAAGCACAAACAAGGAGTCAGATACGTCCCTAAAATGGGTCAGTGAAATATCCAATGGTAATTTTGTGAAAAGAGGATAGTCCAAACTTACACTCGTTGTATCCGCAAAGGCGTTAACGCTCCTTAAGCTGTCAATTAAATGGGAAATGTGTTTTTCATCTACATAAAGTTGGGCTCTATACTCTTCGACCTTCGAATCGATTGAATATTCTTTCAGTACGGTATCGATTTCCGTTTTAATTTGATACTCCCCATCATAATCCAGTGGATTGTATACTGCTCTCCAAAAGTAAATTTTAGACTCTTGAGACGGTCCGTTACAAGCTACAAGTAGCAAAAGAACCACAAATATGAATGATGAGTAGGTCTTCATGGTAGTACGGCTAACGGCCCAGCGTTTAAACGGCGCGGGGATTATGATTTTCTTTTGAAATAGCGAAATTAATTCTTGGCAATCAAGTTTCCATCGAACCCTGTCCGCGTCCGATTTAAAACGCTTGTTATGTTTAACTCTAAAAACACAATCTGCTTTTTAATGAGATTTGCTATAGTTATAAAGCCACTTTTTGATCTCTAAAACACGATCAACCTCTTCATTTGTAATAAAATTTAAGCCGATATCATTGAAGCTTCTCATTCCTCCAAATGCTCCAAGTACTTTTTTATATGCTTTATTTTTCTAACCTGAATTATACAATTCAAGAACTTCAGTGAAATATTTTACCCAGTGATTTTCACCCGATTTTAAAAGTAAAGCAATCAACTCTTCTAGTGTTTTATCGAACTTCATAACTGTAGTTGAACATAACGACCCAGCGTTTAAACGGCGCGGGGATTATAATTTAGTTGAAGTAGCAAAATTAATTCCTGGCAATCAAGTTTCCACCGAACTCCGTCCGCGTCCGATTTAAAACGCCTTGTTATGTGAAAACTGACTGCGTTTGAACCACCGCTAAATGTGGAAAAAGCAACCCATTACTGCAAATTAAAAATGCCCTTTGTTTCCTGGACAGGCTGGCTGGAAGTGTGGAATAGGAGTGTTGAACAAAGCCCCGAGCGCTCCCGAAATTCAAAACCAATTCTAACGACTTTTTCAGCGAAACATTTACCAAAACCACGGGCGCAGATTCGGGACTTCTTAGTGGCAAACCACAAACAACGCACCGGACGAAATTAAATGCCACGAACCGCAAAAAAGCTCCGATCAACACACAAAACCTGAAAGCCTGGCCGGGCACATAACGACCCAGCGTTTAAACGGCGCGGGGATTATGATTTAGTTGAAGTAGCGAAATTAATTCCTGGCAATCAAGTTCTATCGAACCCCGTCCGCGTCCGATTTAAAACGCTTTGTTAGGTGCTATTACCATTCTAATATTGGAGCGATTATACCTAAGGCTCTATATCCAAGACCTAAAACAGGATAGAATAAGAGTAGGCTTATTGTAAGTTCAATTCCGAAGAAAATATCAGTTCTTTCACGAAGATATTTGATTCTTTTTAATAGTATATCGGTCACCGTAATTAATGCTAATGCTATTGGCAAGGCACCTGGAGCAGCAATGACTACGAGAAACCCTTTATCATCAAAGACTTCTATATGCATTAAGAGGATTATCCAAGGGTACCATGAAAGCACATGTACTAAGAAGCAAATGATTACTCTGAAGAAAGAAGATGATAAAAGGTTTGACAATTTCTTCATTAGTATGCACCTAACGACCCGGCGTTTAAACGGCGCGGGGATTATGATTTCTTTTGAAGTAGCAAAATTAATTCCTGGCAATCAAGTTTCATCGAACCCCGTCCGCGTCCGATTTAAAACGCCTTGTTAGCCGTATTTTAATACCCATAAATTTGTTTGTTTACTTTTTCTGTGAATTCTTTTGCTTCAGATTTTGACAAATACTTCAAAGAAATTTTTCTCCTTTCTAAGCTTTTAGCCATTCTTAAACATTTCTTGCACGTAATCTCATGATCTGTTTCATAAACGTTTTTAGTGTCATCAAAATAACCTTTACAAAGTAAGCTACCACTCATTCTCTTTAGGTTGTGAAACTCAATATCCTCTAAAAGTTTAATGTGATAAGCTCCAGATACAGAATGTCTGGTTATCTGATGAATAGTATAAAAACTTGCAGTTGTTACATTAAGCTCAGCTGGGGCTTTGGAAATTGGGTCAGGAAATTTCAGGGGCTTGTAGTCAAGTTTCTTTATGTGTTCATAATCTCGTTTACGAATTCTGAACTCAGTGATTTTGGCAAGTTTTTCCAATAATAAATCCAAAGCTGCATCTGGATTACTTTTCATTAACTGATCAACTTTTGATCTTACTTCATAACACCGCTTACAGAACATGGTAAATTCGCTTACCGCAGGTTCACCACAATGCTTACATGGAATAATTTTTTTCTCTTTTTTATTCATAAAAGCTAAGATTTATGGAATACGGCTAACGACCCAGCGTTTAAACGGCGCGGGGATTATGATTTAGTTGAAGTAGCGAAATTAATTCCTTAGAAACAAGTTTGACCGAACTTCGTCCGCGTCCGCTTTGAAACGCATTGTTAGGGCGAGACAGCCAAACTAGCCACGAAACGAACAAAACCACCGCTGCCCTGCAAGCCAAAAATGCCGGAACTAAGCGACAGGCGCACGGGAAAGAGCCCGCGAAGGATGGCCGAAAAAGCTAAGCGCCACAGCCTTAAAGCCAAAAAATTTAGAACCGAACACGTGGCGCCCCGACTCTTGGGAAAACTTTAGAAGAGGCAACCCACACCAACGACCCGAACCTGCTACCTGACCAAAAAATTACCACCGGCTGGAAGCCCACATATTTTGACAGAAAGTGATGCGCCTGACGCGCCCTAACGACCCAGCGCATAACGGGCGCGGAGATTATGAGTTAATAAACGGTGAATATTTTTAAACAAGCAACTTTGGAAACCAACGGCACGTCCGCGTCCCAGTTGATGCGCTTGTTAGGTAACCTTCCCGCTAAGGTTTTTGCTCTTCTATATTTCTAAGAGAAACCATATAAGTTTTTATAAACCTTTCATCATATTTACCAGAAAATACTTTTAATTGCACACCTGAATTAGTTTCAGAAATTGTGTCAATTTCAGGATTTAGAAAAGGCCCAACTGTGAAAAGATGTTGCTCAGGAGCTTCATCAAATTCTGAAGTTGTTATATACAATAAATGAGAGATTTCACCACTGGCAAATCCAGCACTTCCTGATGCATTGCCTACTTTAAAAATCCGAATGCTTAAATCGTCAGTTTTGTAATTCTCAAGTACAACTAATTCATTCAATAGTTTAGTCAATTCATAATCATCTGACTTTGTAATCGAAGTAGAGTCTTGAGCAAAAACAGCAGTTGTAAAGAATAACGCAAGTAATGGAAGAAGAGCCTTTTTCATGAATTGTATTAGTTTAGCTTAAAAGGTTACCTAACGGCCCGGCGCTTAAGCGGCAGGCAAATAATTATTGAGTAATTAAGTAACGAACTTATAAGCTAAAAGTGAATTAATAGCAATGAATTGCGAGGCCTGTCCGCTTGAAGCGCCTTGTTAGCCGTACGTCAATACCACTGTTCGACTTTGGCATCATAACCCATTTTTTCATTCATTCGGTTAATCCGTTCAAGATTTACTTTTCGGATAGTCTGGATAATGGGATCAACTTCTAAGGTATCTACTTTCCCATTTTGGCCTGAAATGATCTTCTTAAGCTCATAGGAAAATACTTTGCCGGGATGACCGGAATGGGGAAAGGTAACTTTGATTAACCCATACTCAGTGTGATAGTAATGGGTGGTTACCTGAGTAGAAAGTACAAACAAGGAGTCAGATACGTCCCTAAAATGGGTCAGTGAAACATCCAATGGTAATTTTGTGAAAAGAGGATAGTCCAAACTTACACTCGTTGTATCCGCAAAGGCGTTAACGCTCCTCAGGCTGTCAACTAAATGGGAAATGTGTTTTTCATCTACATAAAGTTGGGCTCTATACTCTTCGACCTTCGAATCGATTGAATATTCTTTCAGCACGGTATCAATTTCCGTTTTAATTTGATACTCCCCATCATAATCCAGTGGATTGTATACTGCTCTCCAAAAGTAAACTTTAGACTCGTGAGACGGTACTTCACAAGCCACAAGTAGCAAAAGAACCACTAATATAAATGATGAGTAGGTTTTCATGATAGTACGGCTAACGACCCAGCGTTTAAACGGCGCGGGGATTAAGATTTCTTTTGAAGTAGCAAAATTAATTCCTGTCAAACAAGTTTCCATCGCACCCCGTCCGCGTCCGATTTAAAACGCTTGTTAGTAGGCTGATTTTATTGAAGTTCAATTATTAGTTTATTTATTTCTGAAATTAACTCAGAGCTTAGTTGCATTGATCTTCTACGTTTTTCAGAAAGCTCTATAAGTTTATGAGTTATATCTACGAGTCTTCCCATCCTACTTTCCTCATTAGGTGACCAAGTCTGACCTGTTTTTATTCCATAGTCGGATACAGCAAATTGGTAAGTAGTACCATCTAACCCCATAATATTTTCATCAGGATATCTCACAGTCATAATAGCACTCTTATATAGATCCTTGATTAACTTAAAATCTTCCTCTGACAACTCTTTTTCTATTCTCTTGATCTTAATTTCCTTCGGATTGTCCTCATAATTATTATACCAAATGCTGTGAGACCCAGTTTGAGTAATTAATCTAAAGGCCTGATTGGTGCGATCATTTTCAAGTTGCAAAACTATTTCTTTTCCGAATGATGGAGTAATCACTATTTGGACCTCCGGAGAATCAGAAAGGCCTTTCAGAAGGGTGTCACGAATTTGAGACTCATATTCATATTCAAAATCATATAGCCCAAATAAACTTGTACTTGGTTCAAGATGATCTTGTGCTTTTACTCCCTGAAAGAGAAAGAGTAGGAGAGAAGTAAAGGCAATGAGTTTTGACATATGATTTAAAAGCCTACTAACGACCCTGCGTTTAAGGGGCGCAGTTTTCGGTTTTTATTGAAGTAGCCAAATTATTTACTCAGATACAAGGTTGAACAACGCTACGTCTGCGTCCCCTTAAAACGCCTTGTTATAGGGCGGGAAGTTTTAGCTTAATTACCAGTAGTAATTTCATTTTTGATTTTACTAAGAATTCGTTGTTCAAATTCATCAATATCAGGTTGATTTTTCCACCACCAAAAACTTTCATTTGGAGGTTTCCATCTCCATTCTTTTTTAAATGAATTTATACCAGCAAAGGCAAATGTCGTTTTTCCATTGAAATTAGTTCTTGTCCAAGTAAGAAGAATTTGATCCTTTTCAGGGTAATGGAAATAAATTTTATACCAATGTGAAGTACTGTCACTTCGTCCATCTTTCAATTCCATATAACCACCATCAGGCATTTTAATACTTTGAGGAAGAATGAAATTGGGATTTTCGTTTTTGACATTATTAATGATTGAAATCAGAGAATCTTCCGATACTTCAAATTCATAGAATTCTGCTCTTGGAAAAGCCCCGGGACCCATCAACCAAGATCCATAATAAAAGAAGAAAAGAATGGCGAGAACTATCGTAATCCAAATTGCCTTTTTCATGGTGGAAAATTGAAGCCCTATAACGACCCGGCGTTTAAGCGGCGAGCCTGGAGTTTAAAATTAACGACCCGAACCGCGTTCGAGTCCGCTTGAAACGCTTGTTATGCCAAAATATGCTCTAACTTTTTTCGAACTCTGAAAGCGGATTGTAAATACTAAAATTGCTAACCCTAAAATTGAGACCATGATAATGTTTAATAGTCGATATTGAGACTGAATTTCAATTGGGATGGAACTAAAATGAAGCACATTGATGATAGTATAGACTAATAAGAGAGCATATAAATATGCCAATGAAAATAGCCGTGTCGAATTCAATTTTTTCCATATACCTACAATGAGATATACACTTAACATAATGACAATTGAATAAGTCAAAACCCCTACTAGAACTGTTAGAGTGAATGATTCAAAAAGTATATGAACATACAGAAATAGGCTATATGTACACAGTATAGTTATTAGAACTGCAATAAATTGAAGAATCCACAATAAAAAGGGAATAGGCTTCTTCATATCTAAATTAGTTTTGGCATAACGACCCGGCGTTTAAACGGCGCGGGGATTATGATTTATTTGAAGTAGCGAAATTAATTCCTGGCAATCAAGTTTCTATCGAACCCCGTCCGCGTCCGATTTAAAACGCCTTGTTAGGTGTAACTTACCTATGTTTATGTTTAAAATTAGTTTGATGATGAAAGTATGTGGGTTGTAAAAAATATCTTAATTCATAAGACAGGTAAATTTTATCAATATCATTCTCACTAATTAAGATTGATGATACTCTATCAGAGTAAAAATCCTGATATGGTTCAACAACCATGCATTCATATTCACCAACACTACTCTTTCTTAACCAAGTTAAATGTTCAAATGCTTGGGGCCCGACAGCTGGCTTTCCTTCCTTTTTCTCATTAAGCCATTCACATATTGATTGAGCTTGAAAATGGGCATAAACATTAGTAATAAAATTTACATATAAAAATGAAGCAAGGACCAATGCAACAATAATCAGAAAAGCTTTCTTCATATGGATGTGTATTAACAGGTACACCTAACATAATATTATCCGAACGAGGGTATTGTTAGGGCGAACGAGCGGAAACCGCCTTTACACGCTTTCCTGCCACTTCTTGTTCGTATAATGTGATTTTTGGGATGTTATCCGAACCATCGTTCGCCTAAGCTGTTCGGATAATGTCCATCGGAATGTGCAGAATTATTTTGTGAATGAAAAATCAATCGGATAGAAAAACAAAGGCTTACCTTTCAAGGGGATCGATATCTGGTGCATGCCCGCAGATCGAAGCATCGGTTTTTGAACTTTCAAAAATAGTTAACATTGGCTCTTTTCATCTCCCCGACTTTTCACATTCAGGTATCACTCCTCTTTAAAATGAGCAGAATAATGAAGCTTCAACGCAGTTCGTACCCTCCGAATCTCTTGGTCGGTTATTTACCGAAAAAATGATGGGATGATACAGCCACAGCCAGCCTGAATACGGCTTCCTTAACTGATAGACGGTATCATGCTCCGGATGTTAAAACCGGATCCAGTCTTTGTCTTCCAGCCACTGTATAAGGGCCGGCAAAAAGGTGATCGACGTCAATAAGGTCATGCCAATACCTAATACGGCCATGATCCCAATGGATTGCAAACCCGGGTGATTGGTAAACAGCAATCCGGCAAAACCGAGCATGGTAGTCAGCGAGCCCATGGTGATGTGCTGCCCGGTACTTGAAAGTACCTGCCACATACTTCGCTTGCCTTCTTCGCGGTAGCGGTGCGCCAGGTGAACCCCGCTGTCTTCCCCTATTCCTAAAATGGCCGGAAGTACCACCAGGTTGTAAAAGTTGAACTGCAGCCCGAAGATCATCATGATCCCGAACAACCAAAGAAGTCCTACCAAAAGCGGTAGCAAGGCGATCAGCGACCACCGGAAGGACCGGAAAGAAAACAGCATGAAAAAATAAATGAATATGAAGGTCGCGGCCACCATATACGGACTTTCGGTGCGCATCAGGTCCAGCATAGAGGCGGCTACGATCGATGTACTTGCAGCATAGAATTTTTCGCCACTTTCCAGTTCCACAACATGGACATCATCTTTAAAAGCAATGGATTTACGGCCGTCCGAAAGTCCTACCGACGGATAGACGATCACAAACCGCCCCACTTCCCCGTCTTTGGTCACAAACCTTGATTTCAGGTAATCAGGGATCTCCGACAGTTTCAGCGGCTCAGTAGTCTGTGAGGCTTTTCGCAGCTTATCCAGGTCATCACTTTCCTGATCTACAAGAAATGGGTCCTGAAGCAATTCCCGGATCTCAGCGATCCTGTCAAGTTTGGCCTGCTCTTCCTGCTCGGTATTCGGAAATCGCTCCTGCAGCGTCTCCACACTTTGTATGGTTGGCGATACGGTATCGGTTCGGGCACGTTCTTTCAGGATGTTGGCAATTTGCTCCACCTGTTCATTGGTCTCAGCAATGATGTACGCGGGATTCCTTTTGTTGCCGTCCTCCACCTGTCCGGCAAACGACTGAAATTCTTCATACTCCGGAAATTTGGGTTCCAGCTCACTGAAGTTATACTGAAAGCTCAGGTTTCCGCTGAAAGCCACCACAATGACCGAGGCAACCAGTCCTACGGTGATAATGGTTCGGGCAAAGGGATAGCGGTGATAGCCGGTGTATTCCTCAACCTCATTCTCGCTGATCAGGATCCAGTTAAGGCGTTCATCGAAAATAACCAGCAAAGCTGGCAGTAAGTACAGCATCCCAAAAAGTGCCAGCAGGATACCGGTTCCGGCTATAAAGCCGAATTCCGAGAATCCGCGGAAATCAGCAAACATCAGGATATATAGGGCAGCTGCCGTAGTAAAAGCAGAAACCACGATGGCCTCTCCTGTTTTTTCATTAGTCTTCAGGATGGCATCATACACACTCAAACCGGCAGAGCGTAATTCAATGTACCGCGCATAAAAGTGAATACCATAGTCGATACCGAGACCAAAAAGGATCACAAAGAGCACAGAGGTCATGGTGTTGAGGATCCCCAGGTAAAAATAAGTCAGACCGAAAGTCCAGGTTAAACTGGCCAGCAGCGGTATCCCGATGATGAGAACGGGAACGGGCATCCGGATGATATGTGACCAAATGGAATACCTGCCCCGGCCGCTGGTGCCATGCCGGTAGTGCAGATATTTTTTAAAGAAGAAGTACAGCATCACCAATAAGATCACACCGCTGATCCCGGTGGCAAAGCTCCCCATGACATCGTTCATAATGGAGGTAAATTCCTCAAGATGCCGCTGCAACCGGCCGCCAAAACGAACTTCCATCTCCGGGTGGTAACTTGTTGGATTCATGGAAGCCAGCATTTCATCATAGGCTGCAAACATATCCTCCAGGTATTTGATATCGCTTTTGGAACCGGTAGGAAAGAACTTAACGACCATGATGGTGCTGTCCTCGTTTACAGGATACTCACTGGGAACCAGCATATTGTAGCTTTCCTCAAAATCCTCAGCTGAAGCTTCCTCTTCTTCCTCCTCTTCGCCAAGATCGAAATAAAAGGGGTTTGCCTCTTCCTTGGCTTGCTGGATCTCATCCTGCAGCCACTTCTTCACTTCATCCAGCTCGTTGTTGCTGGCAAGGTACAGGGCGTTGTTTTGAACGATCTCTGTTTCTTTTCGAAATTCAGCTCTTTTAAAGAATGTATCCTCAAAACGGGGATAATAAAGGTCTAAGGATCTCTCGATCAGATCTTCAGCAAACTTTTTATTTGCTTCAAAGCTTGGGGAACTGATCACCACCTCCATTTCGGTCTCGCCGCCAACGGTTTCGCTTAGTTTTTCAAGTGCTACCACATTGGGATTATCTTTCGGCAACAAACTTGCAATGTCGGTATCCACTTTAAGCTGAAGTGCATAATAGGCTCCAAAAACTGCCACCAAAAGACCAATGCTGACAACCCAATACGGATGAGAATAATTGAATTTTAGGATGGGCTTAAAAAACTCAAGGACGTTTTTCATTAAAAAGCTGCTTAAAAACTATTTTTACTGTAGATGTTCAGATTGTAAAAGCGAAAATGGGCGCTGATAATTCCTCCTGTGAAGTGCAGAATAACCCTCATAGTCTGTTCAAAAGTGGTTAAGTTTATTGTGTATTAAACAAATCAAATATTTTACACTAACTCACGGAATTTGGGAATTAAAGACCATAAAAATACGCTATTTTGTATTAAATATTACATCGAAAGTCTCTATTAAATGCTTCTGTAAATTCATACCATTAACTTTTTGAAATTTAACGTTCATAGAGCAACAATTATCATTCAATCGTGTTATGTGAGGTGAAATCCATAACCACGATATTCAATTTTATTTAAGCCCAATCCGGTCTCTGTCCCAAATGCATAAAACCCCTCTTCTCCTTTTTATTGTCTTATTATTTGTACCCCTTTCCGGCTTAGGACAGCACCTTACTTTTCCTTCCGGCATGTATCGCGACCTTCAGCCGGCCGATTTTAAAGAAAAGAACCTGTCCTCCAAATACTTTAATGAGTTATGGACCTATCATGTGGATCTTGACAACGGAATGCAGGTGATCATCAATTTCTCCATCAACGATTTTGGATCTTCTTTCAAGGGAAGGGTCACCGGGGGCAAGCTGATGGTGAACATGGAAGATGGATCCAGTTATGTGGTCAACAAAGAATATCACCTTGAAACCTTTACCAATGAGCCGGACAGTAATTTCCTTGAACTGCATCCGGAACGTACACTTTGGGCCAAAGGTAAATTTGAGGACAGTCATCGTGTGCGCTATCGCACCCAAAAAGACGGAATCTTGTATGATGTTGACCTTACCTATTACGACATCGTTCCGGGTAAAGTGCTGGGTGACGGAAAATATTCCTTTGGGTCCAATGAGATCGGCTTATACCTGTTGATTCCCCATGCCAAAGTAAAAGGTTTTGTGGCCCTGAATGGAGATACCACTGAAGTATCAGGTACCGGTTATATGGATCACATTTATCAGAATAATCTAAGTAATGAAATTATTGAGCGAAGTTACCGGGTTAAATCAGGAGATGAGAACAAAGGCTTCTATTTTCATTTTCTCACTCTGAAAAAATCTAACCTGCAAACCCCGATTGGGTATGGGGTCCGGTTCCACAACGGACATGTTTACCTGCTTACCCCTTCCGAGATCGAGCAGATCGCTCATGGCTCCTCTCCACGGGAACTGGATACGAGGATCAGGGTGAAGCCATTTCAAATGGAACAACTGAATATAACAGTGACGGAACACCTGAATACCTATTCCCTGCTGAATGAACTTGGGGGAATCAAGCGGTTTTTGGCAAAACAGGTAGTTGGAGGAGAACTGTTGGAAATGAATGGCAGAGTTTCCATCAATGACTCAGCTTCGGGATATTTCTATTACCTCGCTCCAAAATAACCTAAAAGATCCCGGAGATTTACAACAGAATTTATTTATTCCTGCTGAAGCATTTTTTCAGCGTGCTGGAGCATTTCCGGAGTGTCCACATCCTGCCAAAAAGCCTCCCCGATATCTAAAGTATGCATATTTCCGCGATCAGCTAAAGCCTGAATGCCATCAGAGAGTGATGCATCCCCCTTCCTGTCATATACTTTTCTGATCTCATTCATAAGCGTATGGGTGCAAACAAAAACACCGGTATCGATACAATTATAGTTTGTGATGGTTTTACCGATGGATTTGATCTTGCCGGCTTCGGAGTACACCTTGGTGGCATCGTCCATGTCAAAGATCTCATCCACTTTGTAATCCACCAACAGGGTGGCTCCTTCTTTCGGAGGTATGTGGTCTTTGGCAAGCCTCATCATTTTGTCTGAAAGTATGTGATCAGCCATGGTCAGGATAAAATCACCTTCTACATGCGACTCAGCTGTAAGTACCGAAATGCCGTTACTTAATTTATACTGCTCATTATGGGCAAAAACAATGGGAGTCTGCCCTTCGTAAGAACCAAGGATGTCTTTTTTGATCTCCTCGAATCCAAAGCCCAGCACAATAACGACTTTTGAACATCCGGCGGTCTCCAGACTTTGGATGGTCCGGTAGATCAGTGGAATTCCGTTAACGCTTGTCAGGGGTTTCAGACGGGTATCGTCGTCAACACCTGCGAGGCGGGAGCCAAAACCTGCAGCCAGGATGACTCCCGTTCGTTTTCCTGTTTTTTTTGTCATAAACCGGATTACTTGTACGAGTCGTAGTTTTCAGACAGGTGTGTTACCGGTTGCTCTCCGCCCATTACACGCAATGTATTCTTCAGGCGGAAGTGCTGAATAAAGATGTCATGCTCCTGCACGTGGCCATCTTCAACCTGAGGGCTTTTGAAGTAAAAGCTCAGCCATTCCTGTATACCGGCTTTGCCTTTACGTTGAGCCAGGTCAAGGAACAAGGCAAGGTCTAATACAATGGGTGCAGCAAGAATAGAGTCACGGCATAAGAAATCTACCTTGATCTGCATAGGATATCCCATCCAGCCAAAGATATCGATGTTATCCCAGCCTTCTTTTTCATCTCCACGGGGCGGATAATAGTTGATCCGTACTTTATGATAGAGGTCTTTATATAAGTCTTTGTAAGTATCCGGCTGTAAAATGGTATCAAGCACTCCGGATTTAGTGACTTCTTTGGATTTGAAACTTTCCGGATCGTCCAGAACTTCACCGTCACGATTTCCTAAGATGTTGGTTGAGAACCATCCCTGAATACCCAGCATTCGGGTTTTAAAACCCGGAGCAAGGATCGTTTTCATGAGGGTTTGCCCGGTCTTGAAATCCTTCCCGGCAATAGGTACCCCTTTCTGTTCTGCAAGCTCTGTAAGAGCCGGATTGTCAGCTGAAAGGTTTGGAGCACCATTAGCATAAGGCACACCTTCCATGATAGCAGCATAGGCATACAGCTGGGAGGGTGAAATAGCTTCATCATTCTCTTCCAGGCCTTTCTCAAATGCTTCTATAGACATGTGACAAGCCGAAGGTGACTGATAAACTTCTGTGGAACCACACCAAACCATTACGGCCCGGGATGCTCCGGTTTCTTTCATTTTATTGCGGATATCTTCCCGCAACTGATCAGCAAGATCTTTCTTGGTCTCGAATTTTTTAACATTCGGGCCATCCAGTTTTTTTACATACTTCTGCTCAAAAGCTGCCGACATAGGTTCAATTTCTTTCAAAAAGTCAGCAATAGGATCAATATCCTGTGGCTTCAGTACCTGTGCATGTACGCAAGCATCATACACATTATCAGGTTTCACATCCCATCCGCCAAAAGTGAGATCTTCTAAACTTGCCAGTGGCAGAAAGTCTTTGATCAGCGGATTTCTGTTTTCTGAGCGTGCTCCAAGTCGGATCGTTTGCATTTGGGTCAAAGAGCCGATCGGCTTGGTATACCCTTTACGGATAGACTCAACGCCGGCAATAAAGGTGGTAGCAACAGCTCCCATCCCCGGTGTTAAAACTAAAAGTTTACCGTCGGGAGCATCATTTTTTGTAGTTTGTGACATTCTAAGCATTTTTATGAAGTAATTAGCGTGGGCAAAGATAAAGAACTTGTCTTTGTGATGTTAGCATTTAATTGATGATTATTTCACCTTATGATAACGTGTTGAGAACCGGGGTTTCAATTCTGTGTGAGTTCCCCCTATATTTGCACCGCCGTTTTTTCACACACCCAAGTCAAAAACCGATGGATTTTTTGTTTTATGAGTGAACCTTCTTTTGCCCGAAAAGTGGCATCCTCGGTTTTATATAGCGGAGTAAGTTCCGTAGCCGCGAGACTGCTGAATGCCGGGGCCTTGTTTTATACGCTCAAGATCATATCTGAATCCGAATTTGGGATCGCAGCTCTTGCCATTGCATTCTTCAATACAGCAAAAGCCTTGACCGAACTGGGCCTTGGGGCCGCCATCATACAAGAGAAGAAAATCGGGCGTATTCAAATTGATTCTCTGTTTTGGGTCAGTTTCATGATCTCCGTCACGGTTTATATAGTGCTGTATGCCGGAGCTCCTTTTGTTGCTGATTTTTATGATACGGAGGTACTCTCTCCTATGATCCGTGTGTATATGATCGGTATTGTAGCATTCAGTTTTTACATGATCTCAAGCAAGCTATTGACCCGGGAACTGGCCTTCAAGGAAATCGCGATCATTGATAATGTCTCTCTAGCTGCATCAGCAGGTTTGATGATCTACCTCGCTTATACCGGCTGGGGTGCCTGGGCTATTGTACTGGCTGAACTTGCACATAAATTGGGACAAATGATCCTGAGCATGTTCTTTAAACCTTACTTCCCACGTTTTCAGTTTAGTTACCAAAAAGTAAAACATTTGCTCAGTTTTGGACTTTATACCGCCGGATCCAATACCTTTCAAAAACTGTATATCAATGCGGATTACCTGGTCATCGGTAAGTTCTTTTCCCTTGAATTGGTAGGCATCTATTCGTTCGCTTACCGTCTGGTTTTCGATACCGTTCAGGAACTTTCCAGTGTCATCAACCGGGTAGCTTATCCTGCATTTTCAAAACTTCAGGATCAGGCTGAACGGCTTCGAAATTACTTTTTCACCATGAGTAAAGCCAGTATGTTGTTGGTGGGAACCGTTATGATCATCGTGGGTACCTACATTGACTGGTTTTTACCGCTGGTCGGCTACGAAAAATGGCTGGATGCTGTTCCCTACATGCGGATATTTGTGATCGTGGGAATCGTTCAATGCCTTATCACCCTTCTTCCCAAACTCATCAACGCAAAGGGAGAAGCACGTTTTGTGTTCTATTTTGCCCTGGCAAATGCCATTTTACTGCCTGCTGGCTTTCTCATCGCCTCTCAGATCAGCATGATGGCTGTAGCAATGGTTTGGCTAACCTTATACCCCGTAATCTCTATGGTCATCTTCTATTTTGGGGCAAAAGTGACCGAGACAAATCCCTGGTATTTTGGGTTTAAAAGCTTTTCAGCCCTGTATGTTTTGGTGCCGCTTACCGGGGTAGCCATTTTGTTCAGATATGGAGCCAATTACTTTTTTGGGGAAGCTACTATTCCGGGTATCACCCTTGCTTCAGTACTTCTTCTTGCCTTGGCAGCAACGGTGATCTGGCTCACAGAACGTAAAACCATCAAAGCTTTGCGGGGATGATCAGCCATTATACGCTTTTACAAAATCCTGAGGCTCATGATATCCCTCATCTCTGGAATTTGTGACCGTTGACCAAAGAGAACGCATCATATCGACGCCGGCAAAAAACCACTTTTTAAGAAAAGGTAAAGGTTCAGTGGATTGTTCATAGCCCATCTTTGTCAGAAAATGGCCTGCCCGGTTTTCAATCAAGGCTACCTGCCAGTTTTCAAGTCCTTCCCGCCATTCTTTATTCTTGTCTTTTTGAAGAGGCTTCAACGTTCCCTTTTTCCATTCTGTTTCCCCTTTTGCAAAGCCTTTCTCATCCCGTTTGTAATATTCAAGCATCTGAGGTTCATACGCTATATCCAATAGCTCTGAGACCTCTCTGAGCTTCTCCTCAGTGTTTTGGATCAGCTCCCAATACCTCATCATCATATATGAATCGCGAGGCAGGCTCTCTGCCCTTTCAAAGTGAATGTTGACGTATCGCTTCCATCGTCCTGTGGTTACAAGCACCGAGGGCGAACCAAAATAGGCCTTGATCTCAGAATAGGAAGCCGCCCGGGGATCACGAAACATGGAAATGATGCGAGCCTTCGGAAAAGCATCCATGATTTCATCAATATGCAAGATATGCAACGGGGTTTTCTCCCCTAAAATCTCCTTACCCCGTTCTTTGCGATACATCGTTAAATGCAGGATGTACAGCTGAATGGGAGACCAAAGCTTAAGATTTTCTGCATGCTGCAGTACTTCTTGTTTATCAAGGCCAAGATCCCGCATGCGTGTTTTGTGGGCATACCAAAAATCTATCAAACCTCTGCAAAACTGCTCTTTGTCCTGAGCTCTTTCAAAAGCTTGATCTACCACCGCTTTTGAATGAAAATAATGCGTTTCCGGGGGAACAACGACTTTACTGTGACTACTGAGCATACTTTGAAAGAGCGTAGAACCTGAGCGACTCGTACCCACAATAAAGAATATATGATCCTTCGTTTGCTGGAGGTCGTTATGGGTAATGTCGATCTTCAAAATATCCTTTCGTATATGTATGTATTACAGTTTCTGGTTTACCAGCTCGTTGATGCTATTCCAAATGCGGTCGCAATTTTTACCATCCGCACCCAACATATATTCATCTAAAAACTGTTGTGCTTGCTCCTTGCAGCAATCCGGATCTTCCAAAGCCCGGTCTACCTGATTGATAAGGGCATCAAAATTCTTAGCCATCATGCCTCCATGTTCTTCAGGTGGCAATTTCCAGATGTATTTCACAGAATCGATGGTGGTTTTAAGGGTGCCGATCGCGGTTTGCTTTCTCCAAAGAAAATCTTCGTCTTCATTTTTGACCGGGTAAACATGGATGGTTGGGCGGCCGGTTGCATAATATAAATTCGCGATACTGCTGTAGTTGGTGATCAGCGCATCCGAAACCATCATATCCAGCAAATTATCCGGATTTTTATCCTTGAATTTCAACATGGTATTGGGATGTCTTTCCGCCAATTCTTCGGTAAAACGGATATACTTTTTGTCGAACCGGAATGAATCGTGAAGCCGAAGAATAACATTTGCATCATGTTTATCTATGCGCTGAAGTAATTTTTCAAAAATATCGGCATCACTTCCCCAATGTGAAAATACTTCACCGTAGTGCCATGTTGGGGCAATCAAAACGGTTTTCTTATTCACCACATCAAACGGATAATAAGGCTGCATGTCTTCTTTGGGAAGAGGATTACGGAGCAGGTCGTGCGAAGCAGCTCCCAAAACCCGGCAGTTATCGGGATGAAAGCCACTTACTTCGGTGCGATGTTTAAAATCCCATGGCCCAAAGCACTGCCATCTGAAAAAATCATTTGGCTGCATAGCGGTACCCCACGCAGCCGTAATGGATTTATGCAACCAACTGAATTCCTTGATGTCGTTAGGCCCTTTCCAGCCGAATCCGTGCCACAGCATCATTCCATAAGGCGAAGGAGCTCTCAGCGGAACCTTGTTATCCATGATCGTGATATCCGGTTTGAACCCACTTGGTTTAAAGAAATAGTTCCTGATCGTCTTCTTTATAAGTTCTGCTTTAAGAGGAAAAAGATGTGCAACACCTTCATTCTGAAATTGCCCGGGATCTGATAAAAGTACTTTTGCAGTCACATTCGGCTTTTTATTTAGATATAAAGCAAAGGCAAGTAAGTCTGCCCCAAATGTTGATGCATAGAATAAGACCTTCATTATGTGCTGAACCGAATGTAGTAGTTGATGTGCATTTTATCGGTGCCGAAAATACGCCATTTCAGGTACAAAGTATAATTTTCTGTTCTTGATGCGATCGGGTATTTTTTTTCTATATTCTACCCTCCATTTAAATTCAATAAAACTGTGAAGAATGCCCCAACGGCGCAAAATTGCTTTATTTTCTACATCTTTTCTCCCCTATTCACAGACCTTTATTTATGATGAGATAAAGGCGCACTCCGATCACTATCACATAGAAGTGTTTTGCAAAGACCGAAGGAACGAAGACCTGTTTCCTTATGCCCATTTTCACAAACCTCCGAGAAGCTTTGAGTTTCTGTATGAGAACCTGGCATACTGGCCAGCTTTTGACAGAACCCTTAAGAAAGGTAATTTCGATTTGGTGCATGCTCATTTTGGTACCGGGGCTGTTTACGCGTTGCCTTACGTAAGAAAATACAATCTCCCTTTTGTGGTCACCTTTCACGGTTATGACGTATCTGACCTTTTAGGCATCAAGAAATACCATTACACCCGCTGGAGGTATAACCTGAAAGCCTCCAGGATCTTCGAACATGCGGACTTACTTTTAGCCGCCAGCGAAGATCTGAGAGCTCTTTTGATTGAGTTGGGTGCCGACAAAGAAAAGATTCAAATGTATCGGCTGGGCGTCGATCTGGATCGATTTTCTTATTCGGAATGCCGGCAACATGATGAACCGGTGAAATTTGTAATGGTGGGTCGATTCACCGAAAAAAAAGGACACGTGTACGCACTTAAGGCACTGCGCCAGGTTTTGGATCAGGGATATAATGCCTCCCTCTCTTTTATAGGTTCCGGGAGTTTGGAAGCTAAACTTCGGGATTTTACGACGCGCAAAAACCTTGATGATCATGTTTTCTTCAAAGGAATATTATCTCCTGAAGAAGTTGCCCAAGAGTTAAAGAAGTCGGATGTATCGCTTGCCCCCAGTATTGTTCCTGCCAACTATGACCGCGAAAGTGGTTTGATTGTTGTTAAAGAAGCCTCCGCAACCGGATTACCGGTTATTGGCACCTGGCACGGCGGTATCCATGAGATCATTGACGATCACAAAACCGGCTTTTTGGTACCTGAGAGGAATGTCCCGGCATTGGTTGACCGCATGATCCGGCTTATAAAAGATCCATCTTTAAGAACTAACCTCGGTAAGCTTGGTCGAATTAAGATGGAGCAGGAATATGATCTCCATAAACAGGTAAAAACCCTGGAATCTCTTTACGAAAGCATTTTGGATAGATAGCAATGAGTATCGATTCCGCACTAAAAAAAGGGGCTTTTGTAAATTCCATTGGAGTGATCGGAAAGGCCTCCATCCCGGCTTTTTTGATTGTCATAAACCGGTTTTACGGACCGGATGTATTTGGCATTTACATTACAGCATCCATTACCATCGAAATAATCCTGGCTTTTCTTACGGCCGGTTTTAGAGATGGCGCACTGATCTTTGTAGCTCGCTTTTCGGATGATGAAAAGGATCATCACCATTTATATAGTTCGTTAAGTAATGCCTTTGCCTGGAGCATGAGTGTGGCCGTGTTGATCCTTTTTTTAGGATCTGCATTTGGACAGGAATTCCTGGAACTGATCTATCAGGAGGATTTCAATAAAGGGCTGAGTGTGATCTTTCAGTTTATGCTGCTGGCACTGCCCCTGATGGCATTTGAACGTATCGTTCTTGCTGCCACACAGGGACTTAAGATCATGAAATACGATGCCTTTAGTAATGGATGGCTTCGTCCCCTTTCCCTGCTGACCTTTTCCGTCTTGTTTTGGTTTATTGAACCTAACTTAACCGGAATCGCTCTTGCTTATCTTTCTGCGCAGATAGTGCTCTTTCTGGTTTCAGTTTGGATCTACAACCGGGAATTAAGCTGGTCAAAACTCTTTTACGCATTCAAAACCTTTAAAACAGACAGACAGCTATTGGATTTTGCGCTCCCCCAAAACGTAAATATGACCCTGACCCGATTTATAACCGGCATTGATGTATTGATGTTACCGGCTTTTGGGTTTAGTCCCGCGATCGTTGGTTTTTATGGAGCCGGAGCCATGATCGTCCGCGAGGTAAAGGCCATAAAAACGGTCTTTTCCACGGCATTTGCCCCTTATATTGTACGCTACCATAAAGATGGGAGATCCGAAGAGTTATCGCTTAATTTCTCAAAGACGGCAGGCTGGGTAGCCTCCCTTACCATCCCCACACTTTTACTGATCGCGATCTTCAAAGAAGACCTGCTCTCTCTTATTCATCCCGAATTTGGAGGAGCTTCCACTTTCATGTATTTCTTACTCCCCATTCCCTATATCTATTGCTCATTCAGTTTAGCAGGAAATATTGTGGCCATGACGGGACACTCTAAACTTACGCTTATGAACAGCCTGTTTGTAAGTGTGGCCAACATTCTGATGAACCTAATTCTGATCCCTTCATTAGGCCTGATTGGAGCCGCTATTGCTTCTTCCATAGCAACTTTAGCTTTACATTCGCTGGAATTGATGGAAGCGCGATGGGTCGTTAATGCTAAATTGCACTTCCGGGAAATGTATAAACCTCACCTTGCAGGATTAGGTGCTTTTTTGATCTTTGTGTCAGGAGTCATTTTCATACCCTGGCTCACCTCAGGCATTCTGCAACAAATAGTCTTAGCTGCTGTCTCCATTTTGGTTTTTGTAAGTTTATCCGGGATAAGCTATCTGGGCAAAACCTACAAACAACTCACTTCCTGAAAGGTAAACAGATCACAATCTGATTATTGAGAAGTTCTGGAAATTGGCGACTATGCTCTTTCCGCTCGTTTTCTCAGGCTGTTCATGAGCGACTCAAATCCTTTTTGATTAATAATTCGCTGAAACTGACGGTTATAAGAGCCCGCGGTAGAAACATCATCAATTTCCATATCCGTGATCACCCACTCACCATTTTTGAAATGCATTTCGTAGTTAACGGGAGTTCGTACATTCTTTAACGTAGCCAAGGTTTCAACCCGTGCCTGATCCCCTTCCACCGTGATATCACGATACGTGACTTCAGCCCGGTAAATATCAAGGTTGTTGAGCGACTGGTCGCGGACAATAGTAGAAAACAAGTCTACGAATTCATCCCGTTTATCGGTAGAAATAGTGTCATAAGTAGTTGCCAGCGCTTCTTTCGACATGGCCTCAAAATCTATGACTCCATTTATGATCTCTTTCATCTTATCCCGTTGTTGATCGGTATAGCTGGTGCCTTCCGGCCCCACCAATTCCTTGATCTGCTGGTCACGTTCCAACAATAAAGATTTGATGTCTTCACTGCTTTGCTGGGCGTGAAGTGAACCCATAAAAAACATTACAAAAATAAATAAAATACCTGTAAATCGATTTTTCATGATGTTATCAATTTGTGATTAGCATATCTATTGGGATGCCGGAAGCTTTATTCAACTCTGCTAACGAAGAATTCAATTCAAATATTCGCTGCTTTAACTGAAGCTTCAGTTC
Source organism: Gracilimonas tropica DSM 19535 (assembly GCF_000375425.1). Lineage (GTDB taxonomy): Bacteria > Bacteroidota > Rhodothermia > Balneolales > Balneolaceae > Gracilimonas > Gracilimonas tropica. Next base: position 22,170 of record NZ_AQXG01000002.1, read on the forward strand.
TAACTCTTTTCTCATGGCATCAATAAGATCTTTTACTTCCCCCATACCAAAATCATAATCCAATTGTTCCTGTCGAAGCCATTTTTTAGACGTCACCAAAGCTTCATCCGTTTGTTTCACTTTCACATTGGCAACGGCTGCCTCTTGGTATTGATTGTTCACTTCTAAAAGCACCCCATCCTGAGCTGCTTCTTTAGCAAGTTCAGCTCTTTTCAACTCAATTTTACTACGTTCTAAGTCAGCTTTAATACTGAAGAAGTTGAGCTTCTGACGAATCGTGAAACCAAAGCCGCCGGTAAAGAGGTTGGTAGAATTTTGAATAAAGGGATTAGATTGCCTGGGGCGATTCGGGGTATTCGCAAAATTTACATATCCACCCAAAAACAAGCCGGGTAGATTTTGTCTTTTCAGAGAAGAAATATACGTTTCAGTGGCTTCTTTTCCTTTTTGGAGCGCTTTCAGTTCAGGCCGGTTATTGAAGGCTGCGTTTTGGTAAAAATCTATCGACTCGATCTCAGAAGAAATGGGATCAAGAAACTGTATAGAAGGTTCATAGATCACACCTTCCTCGTTTCTTAAAGCGTAGTTCCAGGTCTCTTTCACAAAGCGCATATTTTCGTACACTTCTGTTTTTTGGATCTCAAACTCTGATTTATAGATCTCAAACTTAAATACTTCGGATTCATCCAGTTCGGAACTGCCCTCTTCCTTCATTTTGTTGATCTGACGCTCCACCTGGTTTATCTTGTCCTGAGCCTCTTCCAACAACCGCTCGATCTCCAGTGCCAGCACATAACTGTAATAGAGATCAAAGAGCCGCAATTCAAATTCGGATTGCTTGGCATCGAAACCATATTCTGCAGCTTCGGCGGCAAGTTTAGCCGCTTCTACAGCCTTGCCAATGGCTCCCCATGTAAAAACCGGCTGGGCAACACTGATCTGAAATCGGGTATAAATGGCCCAGTTAGACCAATCGTTTCTCAAATTAGGGTCTAAGTAATATTCATCCGGCTCTAAATTCGGGTTGTCACTTTCCACCCCGGGCACCAATCCATGCTGACTGTCAAAGTTCAGATTGGGCAGGAATCTCTGTGCCTTAGCCTGATCAATTCTATTCTCTGCCAAAGCAACGTTTTGGCGCTCATACTTTATTTGTCCGGAATTCTGTTTAGCCTTTTGCAGAAAGGTATTCAGGTCGATACTTAGTGTATCCTGAGCGAGAGCTGAAGTAGAACAAAAGAGGGTCAATAAAAGAAAAGACGTAAAGGTACGTACAGTCATATAGTTGGATGATTTTGAGGCATAAACGAATGCAGAAACATATTATTGATTGTGTTCATAAAACAAAAATAGCCCCAAATGGGGCTATTTTATTGCGGAGAGCGAGGGATTCGAACCCCCGGAGACCGTGAGGCCTCAATGGTTTTCAAGACCACCGCATTCGACCACTCTGCCAGCTCTCCAGGTTTAAAATCAGTAAAATTAGTTTTCGCTAAGCGCCTGAGCTCCCGATACAATTTCGGAGATCTCAGTGGTAATGGCACTTTGTCGAGCCTGGTTATATTCCAATCTCAGGTCTCGTTCCAGCTCTTTGGCGTTCTCAGTTGCACTATCCATTGCCGTCATCCGAGCGCCCTGTTCCGATGCGTTGGATTCCAGTACGGCCCGCCATAATTGCATGTTCAAATGCAGCGGTAACAACCGGTCTAAAATCGCTTCAGAATTTGGCTCGTAAAGGTAATCAATCGCTTGTTCAGATGCATCACCGGATTTAGATTTTGCGATTTTTTCCGGATCAAGTGGAAGAACTTTCTGAACGCGTCTGTTTTGGGCAATTACAGACTTGAATTCGTTAAAAGCAATATACACTTCATCAAATTCACCGGCTGTAAACTGCGCTGTGGCTTTTTCCATGATCTCCGATGTTGCATCGTAATCAATGTTATCGAAGAATCCAGGAAAACTGTCTATCACATTATATTTTCGTTTTTTGAAATGTGCCGTCGCCTTCTTCCCGATGGTAACAACAGAAATAGCATCATTGTCCAAATACGATTCAAAAGTATTATTGAACTGATTCTCTACTTCTTTAAACAAATTGTTGTTAAAGCCGCCACATAATCCGCGATCAGAACCAACGATGATAAAGAGCAGATTTTTAGTCTCTTCAGGAGTTCTTAAAAGGGGATTTGAAACCGAACTGCTTCCCGCTAAACGTCCAGCTACTTCCTCAATTTTTGAGGCGTAGGGACGCGTTTGGTTCATGCGGTCTTGCGCTTTACGCAATTTAGCAGCCGCTACCATTTTCATGGCTTTTGTGATCTGCTGCGTATTGTTAACAGAAGATATCCGGTTTCGTATGTCTCGAAGATTTGCCATCAGAGATAAATTATCGGTGCTTCAGAATTAGTTTTTGGCGTTAATTTGATGAATAATGGATTCAGCCGCTTCTATGAGCTTATCCCCAAATGCATCATCCAGAACACCTGAACCTGCCAGGGCTTCCATTTCATCTTCAAACTTGATACCAACATGCTCGAGGTACTGATTCTCAAATTCCGAAATGTCCTGGGTTTCAAGGTTATTAAGCAGACCTTCATCATTCACTTTCAAAAGTGCGATCTGCTGTTCAACCGGCAGAGGTTGATATACATCCTGCTTCAACAATTCTACCGTACGCTCTCCTTTTCGGAGCTGAGCCTGAGTAGAAGCATCCAGATCTGAACCGAATTTTGCAAAAGCTTCGAGTTCACGATACTGAGCCAAGTCAAGTTTCAAAGTACCGGAAAGTTTCTTCATAGACTTTACCTGAGCAGAACCACCCACACGAGATACAGAAGTACCAACGTCAATAGCAGGACGAACACCCTGATTAAATAAATCTGTTTCGAGGAAGATCTGTCCATCCGTAATAGAAATTACGTTGGTAGGAATATAGGCAGATACATCACCGGCCTGTGTTTCGATCACAGGAAGTGCCGTCAATGAGCCACCTCCCTTAACCATCGGCTTCAATTCGTCAGGAACGTTGTTCATAGCCTGGGCTACTTTGTCATCATCAATAATTTTTGCGGCGCGTTCCAGAAGACGGCTATGCAGGTAGAATACATCACCGGGATAGGCTTCACGGCCTGGAGGACGTTTCAGCAACAGAGAAAGTTCACGATAAGCGACTGCCTGTTTTGAAAGGTCATCATAGATCACAAGAGCGTGACGACCGGTATCACGGAAATATTCACCGATGGTAGCACCGGCAAATGGAGCAACATAACGCATTGGAGCAGAAGCACTGGCAGGAGCTGATACGATGGTCGTATATTCCATAGCACCATTGTCTTCAAGTACTTTACGGATGTTAGCTACCGTAGAGCCTTTCTGACCTACAGCTACATAAATACAATGAACCGGCTTCTCAGTATTTTGCGTTGCTTTTTGATTGATAATAGTATCAATCGCAACAGATGTTTTACCGGTTTGGCGGTCACCAATGATAAGCTCACGCTGGCCACGACCAATTGGGATCAAAGAGTCGATCGCCTTAAGTCCGGTTTGAAGAGGTTCTGCAACCGGCTCACGGTAAATAACGCCGGGAGCTTTACGCTCAAGTGGCAGACGGATGGTATCTCCGGTAATGGCTCCTTTACCATCTATAGGATTACCGAGCGGATCAATTACCCGGCCTAATACACCCTCACCTACATTAATAGATGCGATGTCATTGGTTCTTTTAACGGTATGACCTTCTTCAACGGCATTAGAAGCTCCGAAAAGTACGATCCCTACGTTATCTTCCTCGAGGTTAAGTACCATTCCGGTAACTGAATTACCGTCGTCGTCTTTTGAATCAGGCAGTTCAACCAGTTCACCTGCTTGAACTTTTGAAAGCCCGTAAACACGAGCAATACCATCACCTACTTCAAGAACGGTTCCTACATCATAGGTATCAGCTTCATTGTCGAAGCCGGATAATTGTTTGCGTAATATGGCTGAAACTTCGTCTGGTCTGACTTGACTCATTGTGTGTATATGATTAAAAAAATGTTGTGATTTTATTCCGTAGCAGAGCTCAGGAATTCATCTTCAAGCTGTTCCAATTTATGCTTAATGGTACCGTCTATTACCGTGTCGTTGATCTTAACGGCCATACCGCCTTTAAGATCTTCCTGCACTTTAGCAGAGAGATTCACTTTTTTATTGGTGAATTTCTCAAGGCTGGCTTTCACCTTTTCCAATTCCTTGTCGCTCATTTCTCTGGCAACAAATATTTCTGCTGAAATGATACCTGCATACTCGTTGTATTTTTCAACAAAGGCATACATGATCTCATCCAACAAATTTTGGCGATTTTTTCTTGCAATAAGTGAAATGTATTTGTGAACCATTTCACTAAGCTGACCACCGAAAATAGCATCCAATGCAGATACTTTTTTATCAGGTTTGATGATCGGGCTTTTAAGGAACAAAACAAGGTCTTTAGAACCTTCCAGTGTATTCTTGATTAAGAGAACATCCTGAAGCGTTCGCTCAACAGCGTCCTGTTCTTTAGCAAGTTCCAAAAGTGCAGTGGCGTAACGGCGCGCCGCTTTAGATACCAGCATGAATATCGGTTAGTTTTTAGACAGGTCGGATAAGAAATTATCCACCAGCTTTTGGTTTTTAGCATTATCAAGCTCAGCATCGATGATCTTGGAAGCAGAATCAATGGCCAGTTTAGCCACTTCTTTTCTAAGATCAACCAAAGCTTGTTTCTTTTCTTGCTCTATAGAGGCTCGGGCTTGTTCAATCAACTTATCGGCCTCTTCTTTAGCTTTGCTGATACGTTCTGTACGAATCAACTCAGCTTCTTCAACGGCTTCTTTTCGGATCTGCTGAGCTTTCACTTCAGCTTCACGGAGCGCTTTCTCATTATCCTTGGAGATCTTTTCTGCTTTGGCAATAGCCTCTTCAGCTGCCTCCAGAGATTCTTTGATGTTTTGCTCACGATCCTTAAGCGCCGTCATAATTGGAGGTACGGCATACTTCGTCATCACCCATAGAAATACGATCAAGGATAAAAGAATCCAAATCGCAAATCCGGTATTGAAAGACAGTAAACCTCCTCCACCTGCTAATAGGAAAGTCATGATAGAATCCTACCTTTGTTTATGATCCAATTCCAAGAGCAAGCAGAATACAAATAACGGCACCGAGAAGAGCTACACCCTCAATAAAGGCTGCGGTCAAAATCATTGCACCACGGATATCACCTGAAGCTTCAGGTTGACGTGCAATACTTTCAGTAGCGCTCTTACCGATCATTCCGATTCCGATTCCGGCACCAAGTGCTACGATTCCAGCTCCAATACCAGCTGCTAATAATCCCATAGTTCTGTTGTTTAGTTTTAATTATTGATGTTTGGTTTTATTAAGTACGCTGAAAATTATTCAGCAATATGTTCTGTATAATATTCTTCTTCTGCATGGTCGTGATCTTCAGCAGCCATCCCAATGAATACTGCGGAAAGCAAGGTAAAGATGTACGCTTGTAATAGCGCCACAAATACTTTCAGGGCGTAAAGCACGACAGTAAGTGAAACTGAGAAAATTCCAACACCGTAACCGGCTACCGATCCAAAGAGATCTGCAAAAATAAAGACCAACCCAAGTATGGCAATGATCATGATCTTACCGGAAAGCATGTTGGCAAACAAACGAATTGCCAGTGCAAATGGCTTGGTAAACAAGCCAAGAATTTCAACCGGGGTCAAAATAGCTCTTACCCATGTTGGTACCCCTGGAAACCAAAATACGTGAGCCCAATAATCTTTAGTTCCACTGAATTGTGTTATCACAAAGGTTACCGCTGCAAGAGTTGCCGTCACAGTCAAATCTGCTGTGGCTGTTGCGCCCCAGGGCAACAACCCAAATAAATTCATAAATGATATGCCCATGAACATTGTAAACAAGAAAGGCACATACTTGTCAGCTTTGTGATGATCAATATTTTCGCGGGCTACATCATCGCGAATAAACAAAAACAATACCTCAAAAATGTTTTGAAAAGTACCTTTAGGCTCCACATCTCGCCCAACCCCTTTATTATACCGCTTGGCTGCCGCTACCGTTAACAAAACAGCCAGCCCCATCCCAAACCAGTAATACAAAAGGTGTGAAGTGATAGAAAAATCAATTTTTATAGATCCTCCACCTGCAGGAACGATAGCACCTTCTTCGCTTTCTATGAATTCATCCGAAGCAAGAGCTTTCTTTGTTGAAGAGAAAAAACTTACAGAAGACTCCCCATTGGCATTCTCCCAGTAAAAAATTCGAGGCAAATAAATCTTTCCAAGCGGAGTCTTGAAATAATCGTGATCAGCAACGGTACCCATAACGTCAATAACCGGTTCTTCACCGGCTTCAGATGCGTCTGATGCAGAGGCAAAAATATTTGAAGTGCTGATCGATAAAAAGAAAAAAGTCAGTAAAACTCGACGCAGGGCTTGAACCATTTTAGCTGCTACTCTTTTGAAGAATTTTGTTAATAAAAATCATTTCCGTTACAGATTGGCAAAGATAGGAAATTATAAAACTAACTGTAAAATAGATTTCATCAATTTTTGTTGTTCCGAGCAAAATTCCGAAGAGCAAAAGGATGAGCAGAAAACGGACCGCGATCGAAAAGATGTAAACCTTTATAAACAGGCTGTTTTCAGCTTCCCTAAACGCATCAAAGATCCAGGCACTGCTACAAACAAAAATGCTGCTTAACAGTACTCCGGACAAAACGGCTACCCCCTGGGCTTCTCCAATCCAGAAAAAAGGGACCGAGGTCAGTATTAACAGCGCTGAAAATGAGAGTGATTTTTTCAGAACCCCCTCTTCTATATTAATCATCATCTGAAGTATCCAGTTTTTTGGAGATCCGGTAGATCATGAATCCAAAACCAATCATTGCTCCCAACACTCCAAGCAAAATCAACCATGGGGATGTACCAAAGATCTTATCCAAATAATACCCCGACAGTATTGGGATCAGTAAAGAGGCTGCTATCTCTGCCCCTAACCCCAGATACTGCATATATTTTGGCGGAAGGAAGTTTTTGGGCAATGATCTATGACGGAGATTTTACTTTAGTATCGTTGGCGTAATCGGCATCACTGTTTTGCGAGAGTTGTTTGGAGTCAGTACCCATTCGGCATGAGCCATTGATTTGTGCCCCTTCTTCCACGATCAGCGTTTTGGTGTAGATATTACCATCAATGATGGCACTTTCCCTGAGTGTGAGTTTGTTGGAGACTTTTACTTCTCCTTCTACCCTTCCGGCAATATCTGCATCTGATGAAGTGATGTTTCCAATAATACGCCCATTTCCGGTAACAATAAGCTTCCCTTTTGAAACAGCCTCTCCTTCAACGGTACCACCTACCCGAATATCGGACTGTGAATTCAGATCTCCTTTTAGTTTGGTGCCTTCACTTAAAATGTTCACCGTTGGAGACTGGCTCGAGCTGCCGGATGAAGAATTGTTATTTGTCGACTTCTTTGAATTTAACATAACTGATTTATTTGATTAAATAGATTTCAGGATTTTGAGGCACCCCATTCTTCCATAATTCAAAATGAAGATGTGGGCCGGTGCTGAGTACTCCGGCATTATCAACTTCACCAAGAATATCACCTTTTAGTACGAGATCACCTTCCTTCTTATTTAATGTAGACAGATGCTTGTACGTGGTTACAATACCGTCGTTGTGCTGCACGGATATTACATATCCATTATTAATTGTCCAACTGCTATTGAAAACTGATCCATCTGCAATATTTACAACCGGTTCATTACTTTTTGTAGCTATATCAATTCCATAATGCTCATCATCGGGAAGGTAACCTCGGGTTTGAGAACCTTTCACAGGATATTTGGCCGGAAAATCAGGCACAGATTTAGCTACATTCGAAAAAAGCACTTCATTTTGGCTGAGCCTCTCAAATGTACCGGGTTGACCGTAACTGATAAAATCCGGGTTTTGAAAAGCGTTGCTTTGGTTCAGGAAATCATCAAATCGCTGATCCAGGGCTAAGGTAGTATCAATGCTCAATCGCATGATGTTCTTCATTTCACGAAGTTGGGCATCACGCTGCTGCAACGAATCTTCCAGGGCGATGGCTTTATCTGTGATCTCCAGGATCTGTGCCCTGATCTCGGCATCATCGGTACTGTATAACAATCCACCCAGGGGCGTAAGCATAAAAATGAGGGCAACGATCACAGCAAAAAAACCGGAAATTCCGAGAATTGCAGCAAATAACCCACGCGGATAGACCTTATAGGAATTATCTTCATCGGGTTTGGAATCGTCCAGCAGTATAACGGTGATCTTTTTTTCCCGCTGCTCAAATAATTTTTTCAGAAGTTCAATCATCGTACATCAAGTTAATCAAAGCAATGATATTATTGGGATGAAATTTTGTCAAAAATTTGAGCCAGTTTTTGGGTAAGCTGTTTTCGGTTGAATGATCCTGTAAATTCTGAGTTTCCGGCCGGCAGGGTTTGCTTATTCCAACTACTAAAGATCTTTACTAATGTTTCTGCAGTATCTTCAATGGAGTCCACTTTTGCAATAAAACCGGCGGTGTATTGTCTCAATAATTCTGCTTCTTTTCCATCTTGTACCAATCCCAATACCGGCTTTTGAGCTCCAAAATATTCAAATAGCTTCCCGCTTTTCACTTGTTTATGAGAGCTGTCAAAGTTGGAGATCATCCAAAGTACATCGGCCTGTTTTAGATTCGCTACGGCCTGGCTGTGTGTTTGATATCCGTAATCCGATACTATATCTTCAAAATTCAGCTTCCTTATCAGTTCCTTGATCCGATGATCCAAACCACCCTGAAAATGGAGATGTATTTTTTCTTTTGATACTCCTTTTTCTACTATTGCCTTACGTAATGCCTTCAAAAAAACGTCGGGCTGATTTTGCTCATAAAACAAACCACTGTACAAGAAATTGAGCTTGCCTTTTTTATAATCTAAGGTCGGCTGCCCCGGTTTCTCAAAATCTTCGGGATCATAGCCATGGGGTATTACCTGCAGGGTATCCTCAGAAAGCTCATACTCGTCCTTCATTTGCTGAAGCATGAAATCATCAAGCCCAATAATTGAGTCTGCCTCTGCTACACATTCTTGTTCCAACTTGAGCATTTTCTTTTTCTGCCAGTCAAACATACCATCCATAAAGTGGTTGTTCAGCCAGGCGTCCCTGTAATCCAGAACTAAAGGGACTCCCGAGCTTTTACTCAATTCCTTACCAACTATATGATTACTGAACGGAGGCGCTGTACTAAAAATAGCCTTAATATTTCGGGAGCTAAGGATCTCGTTTCCTTTTTCTATGGCCGGGGCGATCCATCCTTTTTTATTATCAGGGTAGAGAAATAGCCGTAATATTCTGCGGGCAATTTTAGCGAAAAGATCGGGTACCTGCCATCGGTTTTGTGAAGCGGATGAACTCTTTGTCCCCACATGAAATAAAGTATCCGGGTTTATCCTGATCACTTCTACAGAAAGCGATGCTAATTCTTCGGCTAAGCTTTCATCAAAGTAAGGATACCTTCCCGGCTCGGGACAAAGCACGATCGGATTCCACCCAAATTCACGCAAATACTTCACGAATTTCAGCGGACGCTGAACGCCACTTCCTCCCATAGGCGGAAAATAATAGACAATAAAAAGAACGTTTTTCATGGTCGGGTTGAGCCGATCAGGAAACCGAGTAGTTCGGTGCTTCCTTCGTGATTTGTACCGAGTGCGGATGACTTTCCTTGTAAGCAGCCGCTGAAATCTGAACAAATTCTGCTTTTTTCATCTCTTCAATGTTAGACGCTCCGGCATATCCCATGGCCGCTCTTAATCCACCTGCCATCTGATGAACCACTTCACTCAGATATCCTTTATAGGGGACCCGCCCTTCAATGCCTTCCGGAACCAATTTTTTGATATCATCTTCAACATCCTGGAAATAACGGTCTTTGGAGCCTTTATCCATGGCGCCAATACTTCCCATTCCGCGGTACGACTTATACTTCCGGGATTCATAAATGATGGTTTCGCCGGGACTTTCATCCACACCTGCAAACATAGACCCCATCATTACGGCATCAGCGCCTCCGGCAATGGCTTTTGGAATATCTCCTGTTTGCTTGATACCCCCGTCTGCGATCAAGCCAATACCTCGCTCATTCGCAAATTCGGCCACTTCCATGACGGCACTCAGTTGAGGAACTCCAACCCCGGTCACCACGCGGGTGGTACATATCGATCCCGGGCCAACGCCAACTTTTACCACATCTGCTCCGGCATCAGCCAGTGCTTCTGCTGCCGATTTAGTAGCTATGTTCCCTCCAATGATATTCAGATCAGGATAAGCCTCTTTGATCTTTTTGATGGTATCGAGTACCCCTTGAGAATGTCCGTGGGCCGTATCTACAGTGATGGCATCTACGCCGGTAGCAACCAATGCATCTACACGATCCATGGTATCGGCAGTCACTCCCACAGCGGCACCTACCCGCAATCTCCCCATTTCATCTTTACAGGCATTCGGGAAGTTCATCTTCTTTTCGATGTCCTTAAAAGTAATTAACCCAACCAACTTGTTGTTCCCATCAACAATAGGAAGTTTTTCAACTTTATAGTGCTGAAGGATCTTCTCAGCCTGCTGCAGATTGGTTCCTTCTTTTGCAGTGATCAGGTTTTCATGCGTCATGATATCCCCAAGCTTTTTATTCAGCTCAGACTCAAACCGCAGATCCCGGTTGGTGACGATCCCCACAAGAATTCCCTTTTCATCCACAATGGGAATCCCACCGATCTTTTGCTTTTTCATGAGAGCTCGAGCCTCTCGGACAGTAGCATTTTCTTTAAGCGTAACCGGATCAACGATCATGCCGCTTTCACTTCTTTTCACCAGACGAACGTGTTCTGCCTGATCTTCAATACTCATATTTTTATGAAGCATGGCTATACCTCCTTCTCGGGCAAGTGCTATAGCCAACCGGTATTCCGACACAGTATCCATAGCGGCACTGATGATAGGAACATTCAGTTTGAGTGTAGGAGTCAGGTTCACGGTAGTATCCACATCGCGAGGAAGTACCTGGGAATAATTTGGCACCAAAAGCACATCATCATAAGTAAGTCCTTGGCGTGTAATGCGTTCGAAGGGAGAAGAATTGTTCATTTTATGCATCAATGAAAAAGTTTGGCTTGCAGTTTTTCAAAGATAAGGATATCTCTATGGAAGTTCTGCATCGAATAGTAATTTTCATGCGGATTAAAAACCTACTCTAAATATTGTTTTATGCCTCCTTCTAAAACGTATGATCAAAAACAAATCAACCGGATCTTAGCTAAAGCTGCTGAAATTCAGGCAGACGAGAATCTGAATGATGAGCAAGTGGGTTTAACCCGCGAAGAACTTCTATCTGTAGCCAAAGAAGTAGGCATCAGTGAAGAGGCATTAAGCAAGGCACTTGATTCCGTTGATGAGCCCGATTTGAACGAACAAAATTATAGTCTTTTAAAAGGCTCATCCAGGATTCAGCATGTATCTACCCTAAATAACGAGTTCACGGAAGAACAATGGGAAGACCTTATTTTAGAAATCCGGAAATTCACCGGAGGCATAGGCAAAACACGAAAAACCGGAAAAACCTACGAATGGGAACAGAGGAAAAGTGACTTCGGATACAAACATTTTTCACTTACTCCCAAAAACGGTAAAACAAAAGTACAAATGGTTTCCTCCTGGGGCCCTTTCAAAAAGCTGACCGGCTTTCTTAGTTTTTTCATTGCCTTTATTGTTACGCTTATTGCCGTAAAAGAAATCAGCAGTAAAGAATTAGGACTTTTAATAGCTCCATTCGTAGGATTAGGAGGCTTTGCCATGAGCCGCTTCTTCCTGAAGAACTACTTCAACAAACAGAAGAAACAGCTTGCAGACCTGACCGATATCCTTTCCAAAAAAATTCGATCTTTTGGCGGCTCCGACCAAGGTATTTACATTGAAAGTGAAGACGTGTACCGTTCTTCCGGGCAGAAAACTCATGGCAAAGAAGCTGAAAAAACCTCTTAAAGCGCCTTCACCTTCAATGCGTTAATAGCAGTATCCAGGCTGCAAATGCCTTCCTGAAAGTTACTCACCCAATAATGGATAGATTCCCGGCGTCGTTTTACAAACGGATCACAAGAAGAAAACCGTCCCTTCAGTTCTTCTACCATAAATTTTATGTCCTCATGGATCTCGATTTTTAATGTATCCGGAAGGTCGCCCCAGCCCATTAAATTAAAGGCTTGCTGCATCTCATTGTACTCTTCGATGCTTTCTTGCTGAATACGTTTCAGTACCGGAACAGCAAATAATGCAGAGTTTTTGTTTTGTTTTGGAGTGATTGAAAGTGCTTGATTCATCATGGTCATTGAGTTTTATTTTTTTGATTTACTCAATGATACGCACACCGAGTGACATCATAGTGTCACCCTATTTTAAGAATTAAATATTCTAAGGTTTCAACCTTCTTGATTTAAAAATAGCCTTAGAAACCTAATGGGAATACTTGGTCAAATTATGTACATTTATTTATGTACATAATTAAAAACCAAGCCATGAAAAAAGTACCTGTAAATAAAGTCAGAGAGCAATTAGCCAAATACCTCACTGAGGCTGAGCGTGGTGAGGAAGTCATCATCACCAGGCACAATAAGCCCATAGCCAAGCTAGTGAATTATCAGGACTCTGAAACAAAGAAGAAATTTCCTGATATGGATGAATTCCGGAAAAAAATTAAAGTAAAAGGGAAACCTCTTTCTGAAACGGTAATTGAAATGAGAAGAAATGCCCGTTATTAATGTATGTTGACACAAGTTGTTTAGTGGCTTTTTTCATCCCTGAAATACATACAGAGAAAGCTAATTCTGTAATTCTTGAGGCTCAGGAACTTCACATTAGCTCTTTGACAAAAGTTGAATTCATATCAGCTTTAAATAAAAAGTTACATATGGGGACAATCGACTCTGGAGATGCTGAGCTAATTAGTTCTGAATTTGAACGACAGATCAACGAAAGAATATTTATTGAGCATCATTTTGAAGTTCAACACTTTAGACGAGCTGAAATCATGCTCAAACAAACTACTTTACCTCTTTTAAGTTTGGATTCGCTTCATTTGTCAATCTGTTTTCTACAACGACAACCACTTTTCACTTTTGATGAAGTTTTGGCCAAAGCTGCTAAAGAATTTGGGATTGAAGTAATTCCCTACTCCGGATAAATACTCTTCTTCGCCGCCAAAAGCGTATTCTTCATCAGCATGGCTACCGTCATTGGGCCTACGCCACCGGGTACCGGAGTGATCCAGCTGGCTTTCTTTTTGACGGATTCAAAATCCACATCGCCAACCAGCTTGTATCCTTTTTCTGAAGTTTCATCGGCCACCCGGTTTATACCCACATCAATGATCACAGCCCCTTCTTTGATCATCTCGGCCTTTATCAGGTGTGGCTGGCCGGCTGCTGCAATCAGGATATCAGCAGAAATGGTATGCTGTGTCAAGTCTTTGGTGTACTTATGACAAATCGTGGTGGTTGCTTTACCGGACGAATTCTCTCTTGAAAGCATAATGGCCATAGGCGATCCTACAATGTTACTTGCTCCCACTACCACGGCATGCTTGGATTTCACCGGAATGCTGTAATGCTTGAATAATTCCATAATTCCCGCCGGCGTACAGCTTCGGAAGCAAGGCTGATCTACTGTTAACCTCCCTACGTTCATGGGATGAAATCCATCCACATCTTTGCGGTGATCAATGCTTTCGATCACATCATGCGAAGACAAATGCGAAGGCAGCGGCAACTGTACAAGAATTCCATCCACCGCGTCATCTTCATTGTATTTTTGGATGATGGATTTTAGTTCTTTAGCTGATATCGTGTCCTGAAGTATTTCCGTGTGCGTTTCGATGCCAACATCTTCACAGGCACGCGTTTTAGCTCCGGTATATACTTTGGATGCCGGATCGTCTCCCACCAAGATCACTTGCAGAAAAGGTGCTCTATGTCCTTTGGCTTTCCAGTCCTCAACATCCTCCCGAACACGACTTCTCACTAATTCGGCTACTTTCTTTCCGTCAATAATTTCTGCGCTCATGCTATCGCTCTATGTTATATTTTTTCATTTTGTTGTACATGTGGCTGCGTTGAATACCGATGGCTTCCGCAGTTTGACTGATATTCCAGTCGTGCTTATCCAGTTGCTTCATCAAAAATACACGTTCGGCCATTTCCTTAAAATCCTGAAAATCTTCCGTCTCATCAGCTAATTTACCGAGATCCTCGGAGCTTAAGTCCCTGGTCTGCAATATATTATCTACTGTTTCCTGAGTGATCTTATCGCCGGTAGCCAATATACCCAATCGCTCCACTGCATTTTGAAGTTCGCGTACATTTCCACTCCACTCTTTTTGTTGAAGGGCTTGCAAGCCATCCTCACTAAATGAAACCGAAGAGAAACTGATGTCACGTTTTTTAAGACTTTGAAGACATGCCTGGGCGATCAATGGTATATCTTCTTTTCGTTCCCTCAATGCCGGCACTTTAATGGGGATTACGCTGATCCGATGAAACAGATCTTCCCTAAATTCACCCGCCTTGATCTCCTCTTCCAGGTCTTTGTTGGTTGCGGCCAGAATCCGCACATCTACGGAAATGGAATCGTTGCCACCCACGCGAGTGATCTTATTCTCCTGCAGGGCTCTTAATACCTTAGCTTGAGCATCCAGGCTCATATCTCCAATTTCGTCGAGGAAAAGAGTTCCTCCATCAGCTTGTTCAAACTTCCCGATGCGCTGCTCAGAAGCTCCTGTGAACGCCCCTTTCTCGTGCCCAAACAATTCGCTTTCCAAAAGGTCTGCAGGAATAGCGGCACAATTTACTTCCACAAACGCACCTGAACTCCTGGGGCTCTTCTCATGTATCCACTTGGCTACCAATTCTTTACCGGTTCCATTTTCACCGGTTATAAGAACGCGAGATTGTGTTGGAGCCACTTTCTCGATCATGGTCTTGATGTCCTCAATGGCTTTACTCTCGCCTATGATCTCCTGAATTTTGGGGAGTTTTTTCCTGATCTGCCGATTTTCGTTTTCAAGGTTTTTTTGAGATAGAGCATTCCGTACGGCGATCAACAACCGATTTAGATCTGGAGGTTTTTCCAGGAAATCGTATGCACCCATTTTGGTAGCTTCCACGGCAATTTCTATAGTTCCATGGCCGGATATCATGATCACAGGAACCTCATACCCTTTTTCCCTGAGGGCCTGCAAAGTCTCCAACCCATCCATGCCCTGCATCTTGATATCAAGAAACATCAGATCAATTGGGTTTTCCGAAACAAAATCAATTGCCGCTTGCCCGCTCTCCACTGTCGATACCTGGTAATCCTCAAATTCAAGGATCTCCTGAAGCGTATTCCGAATGGCTTTCTCATCATCCGTGACTAATATGTGGGCTTTACTTTCAGGCATTCATTTCTGCTTAATGAAAAAAATTTTGAGCTCTGCGTATCAAAAAGAGGCCGTTTATGAATCAGTAGTTCTCATAAAGGTACATCAATATTTCTTCGTGTACGGCATCAATTGGGCGTACTTTTTCAGAAATATAATTATTAGTAGCTAAACTGACTATTAGGTTTCTCCCTGAACTTGCTTTCATATAACCACTTAGCGTTCTTACTCCGGTTACAAATCCTGATTTTCCCTTGAAGTTGTTATACAAAGGAGTACCCTTCATGCGGTGTGCAAGCGTTCCATCAATGCCCGCCACCGACATGCTCGCAAAGTAGGCATCAAACTCGGGATGTCCCTGCATTTTGTAGAGTAAATCAGAGAGTATTTGTGTTTGGTTGAAATTACCGCTCGCCATCCCGGAAGCATCATTCATCTGTACGTAAGCTGTATCTATACCCAGGTTGGTCAAGAAGATTTTAACCTGTTCGATCCCATCTTCAAAATTACCCGGTTCATCACTGGTTTCAGCCGATAATTTCTTTACCAGCATTTCCGTATAAAAATTGTCGCTTTCTTTGTTCAGCCATTTCACGAGCTCCGACATAGGTTTAGAACGGTGAGAAGCAAGCACTGTCGATTTATCATATTGAAATGCTTGTCCCGGAACAATTACAGGGCCCTTGAATTCCACCCCATTTCTGTTCAAATATTTTTTAAATGAATCGAGGAAGTACTTGGGAGGGTTATCGATAGACAAGGATTCATCTTCGTAATAACCTTGGGGAAGTGAGCTTCCCAGTACGATGGTATTCCCGCCCATTTCGCGCCGGTAATATTCATCATATTCAGTGGAAGGATGCGAGATCACCTGCTCATTAATAAACCGTACATAATCTGTGCTGTCCGGAAACCATGAAATGGCAGGGGTATCTCCAATCGCGCCATCTGCAAACACTTCCAGATCTACCGCATTGTTATTGAATGAAAGCGGACTGATCTGTACGCCGTAATAGAAAGACATATCGTACCAATCCCAGCCTTTAGGGTAGAGTTGGTCATCAAACAAAGAAACATCGGCAATCAAATTGCCCTGAATGCTTTGGATTCCTTTTTCCTTCAACTGCTCGAGGAAATGATCGAAAACATAGTAGCGATCATCGTCATAAAGGTCCCCGCTGATAGAAGGGTCTCCGCTCCCTTTCACAATCAAATCGCCAAGCCAGGTATCTCCCTCCATCCTGCCGTTTCCAAAGATCTTGGTTTCAAAACGGTAATCGGCTCCGAAATAATCCAGGATTGCAGCCGAGGTAACCAGCTTTTGATTGGAAGCCGGAACAATACTTTTATCGGGATTCAGGCTCTCTATGATTTGTCCATTTTCACCCCTCACCGTGACTGACCAAAATGCTTCTTGATTAGGAGCGCGTTGAATGATCGACGAAAGGTCTTGAGCAGCAATAGATTCCGCTGCCATTAGAAGTATAAAAACGAAAAGCAGTCGGAAGGATAATCTCATTTAACTCACAAAATATTTTTCTTCTTCATTCTGAAATGCCGTAAGGATCTCTTCGGTAGTAGTACAATCTAAGATCTTCTCCCGGAACGACCCGCTGTTCATCAATCGGGAAATGCGGCTCAACAATTTGATGTGCTGACTGTTATTAGATTCAGGTCCTACCAACAAAAACACAAGCCGAACCGGTTCACCGTCAATAGAATCAAAATCGAGAGGCTCTTTCAATAAAGCGAAGGCGGCTAAGTTTTCATCCACCGCAGCAGTTTTGGCGTGCGGAATAGCTAAGCCCTTTCCTACTCCCGTACTCATGATGGACTCACGTTCGAAAACAGCTTTTCGGACTTCCTCCAGCTGCTCCTGGGTTTCCATTTTTTCCTTTAATGCATCTACTAAAGCATCAATGAGTTCTTTTTTGGAGCCAACCGCAAAGTTGGGAAGTACGGTTACTTTATCTAACAGTGAAAATAAATTCATTAATAATCCTGGGAACTATGAATTGTTTACAGCGTCAGAATATAGGCACCGAACCTGCAATCAATCAAAGATTAATTGACCTGAATTTGAGATGCTATCAGGGCTTCATTGATTTCAAAAAACTAAAAAAGAACATCTGTGATTATCCTCCGATGAATCTAAAATCAAACCGTTCTTACTATGCAGATCAAAGATCTTGAAGATGTTGAAAAGTCATTCAGTTGTACGTGCTAATAAATTGCTACTTATGATTTTACCTTATTTATATTGGTATAATTATTCTGATACAATTTTATATTTTTTGATCTGCAGCTCATCACTGAAAGCAGAATAATAGTATCCCTGCTCATCCCTGGTTGACAAACTTCCCAGGCTTTCTACAAAGTCAGTATCATTGAATGTATACAGTAATTCGTGATCGGAGTTGTAAACATCCAGTAGTTCTTCGTAGATGGGAGACTCAGCCTTGCCGGTGGAAGCCCGCTTTGCATATGCATGGGGACCGTCTATGTTTGTGGGATACCGAAGCCTTCCATCCTGATCTATAGAAACAAGCTTATTTATACGCCGGTCTATAAAATATCAATTACCCTCGGTATCAATTTGTAAGTCCCCTATTCTACTTATTACCGGCTCCTCGATCCCGGAAAGATCTATGGTTTTCACCAGTTCAAATTCCTCGGAGGATCCTCATTCTGAAGCAGTCCTCGATCCGGATTTTGCACCAATCCATCTTTCTTTTGAATGACATCGGACGACTTTTGGGTGTTGCAAGCCATCAATCCGGTAGCCAATGCAACCATGATAAAAATTTTAGCTGTATCCCGAATTGATCTATATCCCATAGTAAATCTCTATTTTATTTTAATTTTGATGAGACGAACATTACATCAATTTAGTTTTAATTGCGATCAGATTCCGCTATATGATCGTAAACCATGATAGATGGGTTCAACAGGCCTTCTCCTTCCTCTCTGTGATCATTTACCCGGTATGCTTTTCCATCCCGGGCAAAGATGAATGGCTGATAGGTGATAATCACTTCTTTTATTTCCAAAGTATTCAGATCTAACACGTGAATCCCATACATTCGGGATTCATTTTCCCTGAAGCTGGTTTGTATAAGCAAAAACTTTTCGGACAGTTTGAAGAGCGAATGAATCACATAATACGCCGACAGGGTATTGTCAATGGCCTTGAACATAGCTCCCGAAAATGGATCGTTTGGAATATCATTGGTCATAGCTGATGCATAAGATGGCTCAAAGGAAATTTCTTCCAGTGTTTCTTTACGCTCTACATCATACCGATGAATAACTTTCCCTGATGACCACATATAGTATATGACTCCATCATGGAACACGATTCCGCCTCCCTCAAATCTATAATTGAAGTGAGGTAAAGAATGTTTTCCTACACTGACTTCTTCTACAGGCTCACCTGTTTTGTCGTAATGGGTTAAAAATACTTCCCCGTTCGGTATCATTCGGAGGGTAAAAAAGTCCCCGTTTTCTCCTACTGCTATATGCTGTTTAATAACAGGGGTAAATCCTTTTTCTACATTTCCTAAACAATCCCCATTGGGTTTGAACCGATATCCCGGCAGTCCCGAATTCACCAAAAACAGCGATTGATCAGCCAGGTGAAAAGCGTGGATCGGGTGATATGTAAAGCCCGGAAAACACTCCTCAGGATCTAACCTTACCAAAGCATCCGCTCCCTTTTTGTACAAATAGATTTGCTGCTGTTGAAACGTATCGCTAATAAGGAAGCTATTTCCATAAACATCCAGCGCCTCTATATTCCCAATGAGATGGTTGTCGGGTAAGCGTATTTCTGTTTGTTTTGTGAATATTTCCGGATTTTGAGCAGCAACTTGGAAGTTTTTAGATAAACAAACGAGTGTAAGTAAAAGTATTCCAAGTTTAGGCATCTCAAGAATGAAAAGGTTTTATTTTTATATCTTTTTAGATTCTATTATAGGTATCATTTATCACTCTTCACCCGCAATCCCGTCATAATCAGCAGCAAGATCGTGCTAACCGATAAGCCCCAGATAACCACTATAGCCAGATTCTCCCAGAATTCGTTGTTGCCGAAGATCATCATGGGGACGAGGCCGGTTATGGTGGTTACCGTTGTGATCAAAATAGCCCGGATTCGTTTTCGATAGACGTGCATCCAGCAGCGAAGGCCAAAAATTCCGTTTCCGTTTTCCAGCTGTTTTTGGTGATAAATAAGGATGGCGTTATTCACCACTACCCCGATGCAAAGCAGCGAGCCGGCAATGGCTCCGCGATCGAAAGCCATATCGTTGGCAAGGCCACCCAGCATGATCCCGATCAAACTGAAGGGAACGGCCAGGATCACAAACAGCGGGTATTTAATGCTTTCCAACAGGGCTGAGACGATCATCCATACGCTAAGCAGGCTCAAAAGTGCGATAAATACAAAATTACGCGTATTATCATCATCCCCGAAACTGAAGAACCCCCGCCCAAACTCGATCTTGGCTCCCACCGGAACGGGCGTAGTTTCGATCACAGATTCTATATATTCTCTGCCCATTCGGTAATTTCCTAAATAATCCACCGATACCACTCTTTCATACGACTGATTTGTTCTCCTGATTTCACCCATTGCGCCCTCTTGAGTGATCTCCCCAATCGTAGCCATATTGAAATTTACGTTCCCAAATGTGCGGGTGCGGTTCATCATGTCTTCTTCAAACGCTCTGTCTCTTTCACTACGCCCAATCAAAAACATTTCCTGCCCTCCAAATTCAACTTTTCCAACCGTATTCTCGGGGTTCAGGTCAAGCATCAGGGTAGAAAGGACTTCCCTTCGGTCGAGATTGTTAGCCAGCATCTTTTCATCATCAAGACGCAAAATATATTGCTGAAAGTTATCGCCCCGTGAGAAGTAGTACGAGGAGTTGATGTCTACTTCACTCACCCTTCGGCTGGTTTTGAGCCTGCGTTCCAGGTCTTTTGCTAAATTAAGGAGTTCATCGTAGGCATACCCTTCAAGTTGAATGGAATAATTTGAGGAGCTCCCGCCAAATCCGGTACTGATGCCGGGAATATTCAAGCCCTGTACCGAAGTGGCAAAATTTCCGGTCCTTGCTCCCAGAAACTGAGCCTCCCCATAAAAAACGTAGGGTTCCATCTTAAACACGTAATCCGGATCAACTACAAAACGTATCCTGGCCCCGAAGTCTTCCGAAAGGTTGGCTTCATAATAACTGAAGGCTTGCTCATAAGGCTGCACGATCTTTTCATAGTTCTTGACGATCTTGTCGATCTCGGAGAGCGGAGTGCCCTGGGGAGCCCGAATATATACATTCACTGATTGCTCGTTATTGCGCCGCCAGGGACTTCCAAAATAAGTTTCATCCGCAAACCGCTTGCTTATTCCGCCGATCCAATTGTCGATATCATCCCGGTTATCAAAATAAATTTGGGTGAACTCTGGCCATAAGGTTCCTTCTTCTGCATCCCAGTCCGGCTCCTCGATTGCAAAAAGCGGGATGCCTATCACTGCGATCAAAGCAACAGGAAGTACCCACCGAAGCTTCGATTTCAGTAAAAAGCTTTTCATTACCAACCTGTTCAACCATCGTGTTCCGCGCTGCTTTTTCTTCTTTTCTGAGACAGAGGGCGTGAGCCATACCAGCGAGTATGGGATCCACGTAAAAGCTATCAAAACTGAACAAACCAACGTAACCGTAAGTGCTACGGCCAGAGGGACTAAAAAGATCCGGAGTTCATCCAGGGCAAAAAGCAGGGGCACAAAGATTCCCACCGTCGTAAACGTACTGCCAAGTACGGGAACCAAGGAATTCCCAATTTCTTTGGTGATATGGGCAATTCGATCTGATTTATCTGCGGGAAGTCCGGGGTTCAGGTGTTCAAAAACGACCACAGCGTTATCGATCAGCATACCCAGGGCCACGGTAATACCCGCCAGCGTTATGATATTCAAGCTATATCCCATCAGGTATAGGATGATGAGGCTGAATAAAACTGAAAATGCCACACTTCCGATGATCACTAAAGGAGCGCGAATTTTGCGGATAAACAAAATGACTACCAGGAAGACCAAGATCCCGCTTATGACAGCCTGAAGCTGCAGGTCATCAAATTGCTGACGGAGCTCTTCGGTTGAATCTACCGTAAGCATTAGCGACAGGTTTTCGGGGAGTTGTGTTTCAAGCTCCTTCATGGCATTCAGCACCTTCTCTGCCAGGGTGAAGGCATCGGCTCCTGACTCTTTTACGAATTCGATGGTAAGAGCAGGATCACCGTTGATCCTTTTTATAGATCGTGCCGGATAATCCTGGACGGAGATCTCGGCAAGATCGTCCAGTACAAGCTGCTTTCTTGAATTGGGAATTTCAATTTTCAGTCCTGCTATATCCGGTATGCTGCTGAACTCAGGAGGAATGACAAGACTGTAGCGTGAAATCCCTTCCTCCACAAAACCCGCAGAGCGCCAGCGCAACCGATCCCGTACCTGCATCAGAATCTGCCGGGGAGCCAATCCATATTTTTCTACCTGATCTACCTCAAATTCGATCACCAGTGCCGGATCCTGAACGCCTCGGATTGCCACTTCCGCTAACCCTTCGATCGCCAATAACTTTGGACGAATGTTAGTTCGTGTATATTCAAGTAATCGTCGCGGGGCCAGATCACCGTTCAGGGTGTACACGATAAAGGTTTGTTGATCCTCTAATTCTTCGGGAACGCGACGGGTAATGGAGGGCGGAGAAATACTTTCCGGGAGATTTTCATCCATCGCAAAAAGGTATTCCCTGAGTTCAAGAACCCTGTAATCTACCGGGGCATCTTTGCGGAAGGTGATGGTAACCGAAGACCTGCCTTCTTGTGTAATAGAACGAATGTCGGTAACATCCCGCAGCCGGTTGGCTTCCCGCTCTATTTTTCGCGTGATCTCCATTTCCATCACTTCCGGGGAGGTACTGCCCCAATTGTAGTTCACGGTTATAGATGGCAGATTCAATTCCGGCGTACTTTCGATCGGCAAAATTCGCCACACCGCTATCCCGATCACACATACAATGATGTAGAAAAAAGAAATGAGATATTTTCGGTTTAGAAGTTCTTTCACAAGAAATTTAAAATGACCTGATTGTTATTTCCACTCTCGCTCCACACACTCGGCGTTGGAGCAAAAAAACGATCCAATCCAAAACCTTGAATTCTTAATTAATCAGTAGGGGTACTACTTATATTCTCTCCCTGAGGAGAGATCAATTCAAGCAATTGTGCCTGTTTGAATTTGATGAGGTGTTGTAGCCATGGTTTCAACTTACCTGATTTTTACAACATTGCCCATGGCTTACACCCTCCGTCTTGCTTCGCATTCGCTACGCAATCCACCTCCCTCAAGGGAGGAATTCTTTGTAGCTGTATCTTAAATGGTTCATAATTTCCGATCTTTACTTTTTCACTCGCTCCACACGCTCTGCGTTGGAGCGAAAACTGATTCAATTTTCAATCAACCAATAACGGGACTACTTTTTGTTGGTGGCTGATGCTGAAGTGTTGATCCACTGCCAGCGTATCGCCGGGATTAATGTCTTCATGGTCGATGAGTACATAATCAGAATTCATTGCAACCGGTGTAACGTAAATCCATTCCACCTCTTCATTGTTTAACAGGCGGAAAACTAAGGTTCGCCCATCGCGTTCCAATAAGGCTTCACGGGGCATGCGGACTTTACTTTTCTGGCTGCGGACAAAAACCCGGCCGTCAACGGTCATGCCGGTTTTTAATCCGTACTCACTGTTATCAACTTCTACCAGTACCTGTCCGGTTTTAGTATCGGGATTCACTTCCGGAGATATCGCGATGATCTGACCCCGGTATTCTGTTCCTTCAGGCCCAAACAGCTCCACTTCCATTCCTTTCTCCAGGTTGTTGATCTCGGATTCCAGTACATCAAAACGGATCCGTACCGTGGCTGCATCTATCAGGGATGCCAATTCAGTGCCGGCAGATACATACGAACCCACAGAAATAAAACCCTGATTGGTTACAACATCCTGCAATGATAATCTCCCCGAAAACGGAGCTTTTATGGTCGTATAGCTCAAATTCAATTTTGCGCGGTCGTACGCTACTTCCGCCTCAGCCAATCCGCTGTTGATGCGGATCATTTCATCGTTACTTTCTCCCGAATAGCCCTCACGCAAGCGCTTGTCAATTTCATATTGATTTTTGGCTTTCAGATAAGCTTGGCGAGCCTGTTCTACCTCATATTCCCATTCATCATCCACAAACTGAAGCAGCACTTCCCCTTTATCTACCTGCCGGCCTTCCTCAATGATATGGGATTCCACATAGCCACTTATACGAGGCACGATCTTGGTCTGCTGAAGCGGCTCCACCACTCCCCGACTTTCGATGTAGAAATTGAGCGGTTTATCATCTACCACATCAAAGACCACTTCCGGGCGGATCTCCACACTGTCCATATCAGGTACATCAGGTGATTCTTCCTCCGTTTTACAAGCAGTAAACAGGGTTGCTGTGATCAGTATGCAGTAAAGCAGTGGTATATATTTGGGATGTTTCATAATGTGATATTTATTGATCTCTTCTTGCTTTCACTCTTCAGGAATTAAAAATTCAAAATGAAAATTAGTCTCTCCTTAAGGAGAGTATGGCTTCAGCCGGGAGAGGTGTTGGTGCCAGGAAGTTATTATCTGACTTCAACCTCATCGCCCCCGGCTTTCACCCTCCGCCCGACTTCACGTTCGCTCAGTCCGGCACCTCCCTCAAGGGAGGACTTCTTTTCGGTTACATCTAAAAAATTCATCCTTATCTAATTTCCAATTCAAAATTTTCATACTGTTTATCGAGCTGTGCTACGTTCTTTGTTGGATGTTCCCTGTTCCATGTTGGCTGTTCCATTCGTCCACTTAAATACAAGCGGGATCAGGTACAACGTCAACATGGTGCTGGTGATCATACCTCCCATAAGGGCAATAGCCAGTGATTGCCGGAGGATGTATCCGTCCCCAAATGGTATCAGCATAGGTATAAGTGCCAGAATTGTGGTCATACTGGTCATTACAACCGGTCGAAAACGATTAATACCGGCCTGCTTGATGGCTTCTTCCAGATTCCCGGTTTCATCAAAATAACGGCGCATGAAATCTACTTTCAGGATGGAATCGTTGACAGCGATCCCGGTCAGGATCAGGATACCCATAAAAGACAATGCGTTCAGGCTCACCCCGCCGATCCACATGGCAAAGAAGGAACCGATCCAGGCAAAAGGAATGGCCAGGATGATGATAAGCGGATACTTCAGGTTTTCGTACTGGATGGCGAGGATCAGGTAGATCAAAAGTACACTGATAAACAGCAGCCACCCTAATTCTTTCAATAAATTGATGACCTGCAAAGCTGATCCCCGAACCTGAATCTCATAACCCGATTCTTGCATGAACCGATTTACCAATTGCTGAATCTCGCCTCCATCCCACCACCAATCCATAAACGTAAGATCGGAGTTATAGGTTAAAATGGGAGCCTGGCGAATACGTTCAATTTGCTCCGCTTCCTCAATGCGACTGATTTCCACGACATCGGTAAGCGGGATGATCTTGTTCTTGATATCAAGGGTGATTTCTTCCGGATTCAGGCTTTGCTCCTTCTCTCCGATCAGCCGGATGGAAATTTGCTCATCCTGCCGGTTCCAATCGGTGATAAAAGCTCCCCGCGTTAACGATTCCAGGTAACGAATGACTTCATCTTCTGTCAAGTCAAATGCCAGCATGTTTTCTGACCTGAACTGTATCTGATACGCTTGTATTTGCTGTGGATATTTTAGCCGCAGATTCAGTTCATCATAATGTTGCTTCATGAATTTGGCGAACGCTGAAGCAACCCGCTTGCTGAAATTCCGGTCGGTACCAACCACACTAAACTGAACGGGTGCATCCTGCCCTATACCAACTACGCCGGAAGCATCTTCTTCAATTTTCTGAAAGGTCCAGTTGCTATAAGTATCAGCAATCGCCTCCACGATATCATCTACCTGTTCTGCTTCTTCAAAACCGGACACAGGTACTGAGATGGTGAATTTATTCAGTCCTTCGTTGGTAATGGATTTTAGGTTTGTGTTATCGGTATAGCCGCCAAGTGATAAAATATTCGTTCGATCTGTCCGCTCTGACAGTATGTTTGAGACAGTAACAGATGCTTGCTTGGCAGATCTCAGGGCCGTATTCCCGGGCATGGAAACCAGATATTCTACTTTTGAAGGTTCGTCTGCCGGCAACACCGCTTTGGGAATGGTCATAAATGCAAAACCCGCACCGGCAAGTAAAACGATGGCAAATAGAACTAATGGAAATGGTTTTTGAATAACTTTTCCCAGGTTTCGCTCATAAGCCATAACGATAGCATCCAGGCCTGCAGAGACTTTACTGAGCGTTCCTCCTGATTTTGACTTCCTGCTGATCTGAGCCACAAAAACGGGAAGGATAAACAGGGCTACCAGTAATGAGGCGATCAAACTGAATGAAAGCGTGGCCGCCAGATCGCGGAAAAAGGCACCTTCAAATCCGCCCAAAAATATGAGCGGCAAAAATACCGAAATGGTAGTAAACGTAGAAGCGGTAACCGCAAGACTGATTTCCTTTGTTCCTTCTCTTGCGGCTTCAAACCTTCCCAACCCTTTTTGGCGGTAGCGGCTGATGTTTTCCAACACCACTATGGCATTATCCAACAGCAAACCAATACCGAGTGTCAATCCGCTCAGGGAAATGATGTTAAGCTGAATATCGAACAGATACATCACCACAAAGGTGAGAAAAATACTGACCGGAATGGAGATGCCAATAGTAAACGGACTTCGCGCGTCATCCAGGAACAAGAACAACACCAAGAATGCAAGCACGCCCCCGATCAGCAGTGTTTGCAATAAGTTAGAGATCGAATTTTCGATGTAGCTGGCATCTTCCTGGATTACCTCGATCAGGATATCCGGATTTTGGTCACGAATCTCCGTCAACACATTTTCCAGCGTCTCAAATACCTCTACTGTATTTGAACCATATTCTTTTTTGATGAGTACATTCAGCACCTCTTCCCCATCCAACAGTGCAAACGATGTGGGATCTGCTTCTGCCATTTTCACTTCGGCCAATTCTTCCAGAAGCAAAACCCGTCCGCTTGCCAACGAAATGATCGGCGTTTTCCGCAGGTCTTCCAGCGACTCGATCCGGCTTTCGATCTTCAAAGCATAGCGATACCATCCGTCCCGAAGTTCTCCGGGAGAAGAAAAAAGATTCGCCTCCTGTACAGATTGCTGAATTTGCGACAACGATAACCCATACCGATCTATAAATCGTGGGTTGAACTGAATTTGTACTTCGGGTTGAACCTCGCCCACTAACAGTGCCTGGGCAATGCCCTCCTGCTGCTCCAGCCGACGCGTAAATACCTGGTCGGCCCAGCGCTTCAGTGAAAGTCGATTCGAAAACTGTTGATTGGACACATTGGCCAGCTGCAGGGCGATGGTTGCAATGGGTTCATCCGAAGCAGAAGAGTAGACCAGCTGGGGTCGTTCAGCCTGATCAGGGAGCATATAGCGCGCCTGATCCAGTTTCTCCCGCACATTCAGGAAAGCGATGTCCATGTCGAACCCCCACTCGAAAGTGAGGAAGATGAGGCTTTGTCCCTGCCGGGTAAGGGATTCAATTTCCTGTACGCCCCGAACGCCCGAAAGCATACCCTCCAGGGACTCGGTAATACGGAATTCCACTTCCGAAGCAGGTGCCCCGGAGTAGTCGGTTCGTACTAACAGCGTGGGGCGATCAATATCCGGCATCAGTTCAATGGATAAGCGTTCCAATGCAATGCCCCCGAAAATGAGCACCGCCAGAACCAAGATCACCGAAGCTATAGGTTTTTTAAGTAGCAAATAGAGAATTTATTAATACTTAGCGGAGGATAGTAAAATAAAACCAGATATGGAAACTATGGGTTTAGTAGTGGGTATTTTTTAGTTGATGACGAGAAAAGATGAGGAATAGTTTTGATTAGATATTTTTGTTCAGTTTTCATCAGGATCGGGTGGTTGGGGAGGAGTCATAATTCTTATTCATTTATGAATTGAAGAAAGAAGAGACTCAGCTCTATCATAAAAATGGTTGCTTTTTGCTTCGTTATCCTTTTCAGCTACATGAATGATTTGGACAACTCCGTTTTTGTCAGTAAAGAGAGCAACCGGATTTCCAAAATCAAAGTCGTTGTTCAATAATTTTTCTTGAGGATCAATTGTTGTGTAGGGAAATTCAGCATCGTGTAAGCGCTTTAAAAAAGACTTGTTGTGACTGATTAGATAAGTATTAAAATTACCCTCGAATTCTTCATTTAGTTTATTCAAAAGTTCAACTTCATGATCCACGCAATAACCGCATCCATTGTCTGTAAAAAAGACGCTCAATGATAATCCTGCTGAAGATAGTTCAACTTCAGGATGTACAATTTTAGCTGATCTGTTACCTGCTTGTTCAAAACCCCAGCTTTCAGGTTCATTACCACTAAGAATTTGTTCATTTTGTAAATGAACTAACTTATCTATTTGATCTTGCCTAATATGATTAGTGTATAGTAGCCATAAACTAAAAAAAGCGAGAACAATCAGACTAACGAATAGGATCTTTGGCTCAAGTTTCATCTTTGGAAGATTCTGAATTACAATTTGAATTTATACGTCTGCCCATTCTCTAAACTATGTCCTATAAGAACCGCATCTTCTTCATTTACAAAAAATGAAGACAACGCGATGCCAGAGGGTACTTCATATTGATTTACAGGCTCCCCTTCCCATGAATAAACTTGAATGTAGTAGTCTGATCCAGCCTCAGTATTATTCTCTGAATACCCCTTACACAATAGATATAGATGTTTTTCAGTAGAAGAAATAAATGTGTAATACTGAATAGCTTCTCCATCTTTGAAATCTTCAAGAGGATAATTTTCCAAAATATCTTCTCCCTCTATTTTTAGCTCCTTTACTTGTCTTTTTTCCAGATCCACGATCTCTAAAATTGGGTTATGTACACTTGCCAACGCTATTTTTGTACGATCCGGAGAAAGAGTAGGCATTTTGGCATTTATATTAATAGCGGGCATTACTTCATACGGAGTGATCTCAATGTTATTTAATTGAAGAAGCTCATAGGAGTTCTCTTCTATATGAAAGAAAAATACGCCTCTTTTTTCATCTAATCTCTTGTCAAATCGGTCATCATAAATTCCTGCAATAAGTTCTTCATTAATAAAAAATGCTTCACGAATCCCAGATAGTTCTTTGGGAAATTCATATTGATCAATTATTTCCAGTTTTCCAGACCCAATAGAAGCATCCACATCAACTTTAGACAATAGTAATAGTTGAGAATCATATAGAAATGCATTTCTTTTAAATGTATCATAAATGTGAATAGGATAAGGTATCTCTTTAGGCCCATTCCCGGTATTACCAAAATTTGCCTTTACCTTTTCATTTTCTAAA
The DNA here is from genome assembly GCF_000375425.1 of Gracilimonas tropica DSM 19535. GTDB lineage: Bacteria > Bacteroidota > Rhodothermia > Balneolales > Balneolaceae > Gracilimonas > Gracilimonas tropica. Next base: position 51,264 of record NZ_AQXG01000002.1, read on the forward strand.
ACCCAATACAAATTATCTTCTTGTATAGTACTGGCAATTATTAATGAGTCTAATTGCTGCAAATAAATTATACCTAACACCTTTTCATTAATTGGAAAAGGCTCTGCTTCCAATTTAATACTGTCTTGAAATTTGGTTAAAATTTTTTGGTTGCTATCCTCAGACGTATGAGTACATGAGATGAATAAACTGGCAACTATAATTAGTAAAATATTTTTATGAACCATAACCAAAAGAGTTAAGTTAAAAAAATTAAGCGTTTATGGATACCCATAAACGCTATTTAGAACCTTTTATACCTATTAAGGAATACAAGTTGACTCTGTACCTATACCTCTTCTGAAGTTTCTGTTATTGCATGTCGAGCAATCAGTATATGAATAAGCTAAGTTAATCTTTGAAGATGAATGACATGCGATTTCAGGCTCTATGTGAGCATTAGCCTCCTGGGTTTTGATCATCACTTCTGTTTCATTTAATGTGTTTCCCGTTATAACCACATTTAACGATAATATTGACAAAAGTAATGTTATCCCGAAAAATTTAAATATTGTTTTCATAGCATAATGTATTTGTTAAAGTTGACGGATTTAATTTTCTTAAACATCTTAAATAAATCAAGAACATTTACTTACTACTTTTACTTGCCATTTTTCTATCACTTTAATTCTCTCCCGACGAAATAGAAACATAGCTCAACACCATCTAAAAGCTTTAAAAAACTGCCATTCACATTTTTAGAATTTACGCCCTTTCTTATATAAAATCCTTTAGCTTTAAACCAAACTGGTACATATTTAAATAGTATTCCTCGATCATTTTTATTTAAATCTACATCTATATTTTCTAATGTTAGTAATACATCCTGTTCTATCAATAATTGGTAAGGTGTTAGGTCCACTGTAACAATACCCTCTTCCTGAGAGCTTTCAAGCAATACATTTTCTTTCAAAAGATTATCTCCGATTTCCCCATTATTAAACTCATATATATTGACCCGGAATATCATACTGTCCCCACTGACTCTGGTAATATTAAAGTTTGCACTTTTCAGATATGTAGGTTGCTTAATTCTAATGTGAGCTCCTATCTCATCACCAGGACTATTCCCCATTAAGTTTGTTTCTCCCTGGGGTATTCCTTTCTTCTTGCCAAATATTTTATCTCTCCCCCTGGCCTTATCCACTACATCAAAAGTTTTCAATTCATAGGATTTTGGATTAAGCTTTACTATTGGTTCTTTTAACAAACCTGAAATAGAATATTTCACCGATTCAAATCCTAATGCAGAAAACAACACCGAATCGGCTTTATCTTTCGATACTTTTAACGCAAATTTGCCTTTTTCATCACTAACCGTACCTATTCCGAGTTCTACTATTCCAATATTTACATAAGCCAAAGGTGATTCCGTTGTTTTGTCAATTATCTGACCTTCAAGTTTTTGAGCATTACCATTGTGAATATTCATTAGCAAAACAGTTGATAAAACGATCAAATATTTCATAACTAAAGTCTTAGTAATTAGAGAGTTTAACTTTATAAATTTTTCCATTCATTGGGGTATTTCCGTGTATGCCTCTTTATATATTTACTTAAATCAGTTTCATCTCCAATCCCGAGTTCAAGTCCCAATTCAAAACAGCTTATTTCCGGAAATTCCCTAATCAACTCATGGAATTTCTCTATCCGCAACTCCACCAATTTGGGTTTTGGAGGAACCCCGTAATACTTCTTAAACTTCCTCGAAAAATACTTCGGGCACTTATAACCCATCTTCTGCGCCCACTCGGTTACCGTTCGTATTTCTTTTAAATTCTCCCGTGCTACAGATAGCGCCATTTCCATAGGTACTTTCATATCAAAAGGATCTTGAGTTATAATTTTTAAATTCAGGTTCTGATCATTGCCAAATAAACCTGCACTCAAAATGTCCTTCCAATGGAGGAATAGAACTCACCCCAAAGCGTTTCAACGCTCACTGTCTTATACAGCTGATGAAACCAAGAGTATTTGGACGAGCAATTGTTACATCTCTAAGATTAATTATTTTTAACATTTACGTTTTTACTAATTATACCCTCTTCCCTTGCTTCAATTATATAGCGAAAAGGATAAACGTATCAAACAAGCAGAAAGGCGAGTAACCCTACCACATTGATGGCGATAAATACCCTAACGGCAATGGCCTTTATTTTTCCGCCGCCTTCCATGCTCATCATTTTCATGGAGTGGTTTTTGAGATAGCTTTTATTCTGCCAAACCAGCCAGCCAGCGACCCAAACAAATACGAGGTTCATCCAAAACGTATAATCGATCTTGAATTGGGTGATCTCCGAAACCACGCGCTGACTTTCCGGAGTAATTCCCAATAGCCCGAATAAACCATTCATCAACAAAGCGGTAATTACAATACTTACAAACATGATCCCGGCAATGTAAAGCGCCAATCTCCATCCATAATATTTGGCATTGATATGCACCAGCGGCGGCACCATCAGGTCGGAATAGATAAAGCCCATGATACCGGCAAAAAGCACCCCGTTTTCATTCAATACCGTGGCTAGCGGGATATTCCCCATGGAGCCGATAAACGTGGCGGCAGCTACAAATGGAGCTACCAAAGCATTCTCTAACGTCACCAACCATTCAGGAATACCGGAAGCATTCACCAGAAAAAGTTCACTCCAAAAAGATTCAGGTACTAATACGGCCACAAAACCGGCGATGGTAAACCCGATGAGAATATCTTCCCAAGCCATTTTCCAGTCGTTGACGAATTTATGTCCGACCAGCTGCCAGCCTTCTTTACTCTTGATGCGTTTCTTCCAGTCGAAATCTTCTTCCAGGCCGTCGCCTTCCGATTCTACCTTGTCACGAGCCGCTTCCATCCAGCTTTTGGGATAGGTTAGTTTAATGAGGACACTGCTGATAGCGATCAGCACTAATCCCCCGATGATCTCGGCTGCCAAAAACTGCCATCCCAGAAAAATAAGGATCAGAATCCCCAATTCGATCACCAGGTTGGTAGAGGCAAACATAAAGGCTACACCGGCTATAAAATGGGCCCCCTTTTTGATGAGTGCGCGGGCGGCTGCCAGTGCAGCAAATGAACAGGATGAAGATGCCGCTCCAAAAAGTGTGGATAAAGAAACACTTTTGATACCTCCATCGCCCATATACTTTGTCAGTTTCCCTTTGGGCACGAAGGCTTGTATCATCCCCGATACAAAATATCCGAGCACAAATGCCCACCCCGATTTCCAGAAGAAACCAAGAGCTGTTTTGGTTGATTCGCCATACAATGCTATAAATTCATTCATAATGAATTTGAAGGTTTGTAATTAGAATTAGCATGCCTTGTTTGTGACAATTATTGTTCTTCCATTTTTAGGAAACGGGCATTAACCGCTACGATCACGGTACTTAACGACATTAGAATAGCACCCAAAGCCGGACTTAGAATTATTCCCCATACATACAGAGCTCCCGCTGCCAATGGAATTGCTCCGATATTATATCCGGAGGCCCACCATAAATTCTGCACCATTTTCCGATAGGTAGATTTGGATAAATGAATAAGGGAGGTCACATCTTGTGGGTTATTTTTGACCAGGACAATATCACCTGTTTCAACGGCCACATCCGATCCTGCTCCAATAGCTATTCCCACATTGGCCTGTGCAAGTGCGGGAGCATCATTCACCCCATCACCCGTCATAGCTACTTTTTTCCCCTGATCTTGCACTTCTTTTACCTTGTCTGCTTTTTCATTGGGCAATACTTCGGCAAACACTTGGTCGATCCCCAATTCTCTGGCTACATATTCGGCTGTTTGTCTATTGTCTCCCGTCAGCATGATACACTCGATTCCCATTTTGTGAAGCGCATCAATCGCTTTTTTGGAGGATTCGCGGATCTCATCTCCCAATGCAATGGCTCCCGCCAATTCGTTTTCAATGATCACAAAAACCACGGTTTTGCCCTGTGATGATATTTCCTCGACCTCCTCATTTGGATAACCCATTTCCTGTTCACGGACGTAACCCGGGCTTACCACTTTTACGCTTTTGCCATTCACTTTTCCCTGAATACCTTTGCCGGGGATAGAATCGAAGGCGTCCGGTTCCCAGGTTTCTGCTGCTTTTTCCAAGATTCCTTTGGCCAGCGGATGCTCAGAGTTTTTTTCCAGCGATGCGGCGTATTTTAAGATCTCCTGATCGGAATAAGTTTCTCCAAAGTTCAATATATCAGTTACGGTGAAGGTTCCTTTCGTCAGGGTTCCGGTTTTATCAAAAATGACGGCATCGAGGTTGCGGGCTTCTTCAAAAGCAGTCCGGTCGCGAATCAGAAATCCATTAGTAGCAGCTATACTCGTCGATCTTGAAACCACCAGTGGAATAGCCAATCCCAAGGCATGTGGACAAGTTATGACCATCACCGCAACAGTTCGGTTCATGGCGAAGTCGAGACTTTGTCCGGTGAAAAGGACCCATGCTGCAAAAGTGATCAAGCCGGCAGTAATGGCTAAGATAGTCAGCCAGAATGCAGCCCGATTGGCTAAATCCTGCGTTCTTGATTTACTTTCCTGGGCTTCTTTTACCAACTTCATCACCTGGGATAAAAAGGAATCATCCCCGGTCTTGGAAATTTTTATCGTGATGGAGCCTTTTTCATTAACTGACCCTCCAATTACTTCATCTCCTTTGGTTTTGCTTACGGGTTTCGATTCCCCGGTCAACATGGCTTCATTTACACTGGTCTCACCTTTTACCACAATTCCATCGGCAGGAATTTTTTCTCCCGGCTTGATCAATACGTTATCTCCTTGTATGAGGTCTTCCACCGGTATATCCTCCGTGGAACCGTCATCATTTACTTTATGAGCCTCTCCGGGAAGTAAGGCGGCTAACTCTTCCAACGCGGATGAAGCGCTCATGACAGATCGCATTTCGATCCAATGGCCCAGCAACATAATTCCAACCAGTGTAGATAATTCCCAGTACAGCAGATCTCCCTTAAAGCCGAAAACTACAGCGGTACTATAGAAGTAAGCTATGGAGATAGCTAACCCGATGAGGGTCATCATTCCGGGTTGCTTTTTCTTGAGTTCATCCACCAGGCCGGTTAAAAACGGCTTACCTCCAAAGAAAAATACTCCGGTCGAGAGTATGGCCAGAATCCATGTATCTCCGGTAAAACGCCAATCTACATCCAGAAAATGCTGGATCATGGGAGAAAGCACCATGATCGGGATGGTAAGCCCCAGTACCCACCAAAAACGGAACTTGAAATCCTGAACCATCATTTTATGATGATCGTGGTGCGCATGTCCTCCACTCTTTTTTTGATCGTGTTTGTAGTGATCTGCATGATCATGCCCGCCTTTACCGTGATGATCATGTTGATTGGAATGTTGATGATGTTCGTGATTCATGGCATGCTCCTTTATTTAATTCTTCTACAGCTGACTCAGCTCAATCTCTGAGATCAAAACTGAACCTTCTCCGCTTAATTTTATGCCTACACTTCCGGCTTTCGGGGCATCTCCGTGTCCGTGTACTTTCATTGCTTTATTTACATATCCGCGGAAGTGTGATCCATCACCTACCACACGAACAAATATCTCGCCGTTTGGTTCAAAGGTTCCTTCTTCAAAGATGGCTGTTTCTCCGTTATCCACTCTGCCCTGACGTATTATGCCCTCATCATTCAGAGATACAAAATCATAGTTTTCGGTATCCTGTACATGATGAATGAGTTCTACTTCTCCATCCAGATTATCCAGATTCAGATAATAGTCGATTTGAACATCCCGGTATTCTTTGCGGGTGACAAACATATTCGTTTGATCGCTAAGCTCTATTTTAAGTTTTGGGGATTCAGCAGACACTACCACCGGTTTCAGATCCTGAACGGTTCCTTCTACCCATTTAAAATTGGTAATCAGATCACTTACAGCATTTGAACTTACTGACCAATTCCAATCTCCGTTTTCTTTCTTATGGAATGATGAAACAGCGTTCAAACTATCCGGCGAAGCAAACGTTTCCGGCTCTTCTTGCTGTAGAAGCTGACCGGTTCCGGCACCATATCCATATACCATTTTTCCACCGTATTCTGCCGTCTCAAAGATCATGAACAATCCCGGTAAAACGGTGATAAAAGCTATGATCTTGAAGCTCTTTCGCTCAAAAAGATCAAACCAATGAAAAGCCATTCTTAACAAAGCGTAAAGCACAAAGAACCAAAGCAAATACCGGGCCCATTCGGCGTGTTCGCTTAACACCGATTGTGCTTCAGTCGGCAGAAAAACAGTATCTGCGGCAATGGTTCCACTGTAGTAGGTAATTCCGGCGAAAATGGCACCAGCCACATACAGAATCGTGTTTTTGGTCTCATCCCACCATGTAGAGGGAACAAAAAGAGTTACAAGATTCGCCAGTGCAGCAACCACCAAAATGGCGATTGGGAAATGTACCAGCAAAGGATGAATGTTTGGAGCCCATTGGGGGGTTAATATAAATTCCATAACGAGAAGGGTTTTATTGGGTTACACATTTATTCTGTCGGTGTCTTAATTAATCACTGTCAGGTAAGTATGTCAATTAAGTCTTTCTACGGTCTCTCCGCAATTATGCATCTTAGAACCATAAAATGGATTAGTAATGCTTTCTTTATCGCTGATCCAGGTACTGCCTCCATCATACATCGGGCAGTATTGTTTGTATAATGTTCCATCATAACCTTCTTCTTCAACACGTTCGGTCAGCATTCCGGAGATCACCTTGAACTCAGCCCTCAACTCCTCTATATCTCCAAATTCCTCTTTCGAAAAAGTGGTGATATAATCCTGAGCTGCATCAAAATCATCTTTCGTTAAGGCTTCTTTTAGCTTCAGGTATTCCGGGATCAATACACTCAGGCCTTTGTCTGCTTGTAGACTTCCGGACATTTGATGTTGCGAATGATCTTCCATCGGTTCCATTTCATTGGAGTTCATATCCATACCGCCATGATCGTGAGCACCACGATTGGCTCCGGTTCCGGGCTCCCGGTTCATCATACTTAGTTTGTCGCTGAGTTGGGCAGCGGCATCCACTTTAAAAGTGCCATTGGTTACCACTTCTTCTCCTACTTCTAATCCGGCTTCTATCACATACTCATTACCGGCTCGTATCCCCAGTGTGACTTCCCGCGCCTCAAAAGCCGGTGTACCGGAGGTGGAAACATCCACAAACACAATTGAACGCGATCCCGTCCACAGTACAGCACTCCGGGGAACCAAAAGTTGTGGCTGCCCTTCTTTTTTGGAAGTGATAATTCCTTCAGCAAACATGCCGGGCTTCATGCGGTTCTGATCATTATCTGCGGTGATCCGTACATTGACCGTGCGTGAACTTTCATCCAAAAAAGGCTCAATAAAATTCACTTTTCCTGTGAAGGTATTTCCCGGAAGAGAACTCACTGTAAAATTCACTTCATCTCCCCTTTCCAGCTGACTCACCGTCGACTCAAACGCCTCAAATTCCACCCATACTTTGGAGAGATCGGCTACCCGGTATAACATTGATCCTTCGTTGATGTGGTCTTCCCTGGAAATGTCGATCTGGGAAACATAACCGGAGACGGGCGAGAAGAAATCCAGTTCTTCCATTACCTCTCCGGAACGTTCGATCTGATTGATGGTTTCAGCCGGAAATTCCCAGAGCAAGAGCTTACGTCGTGCCGCCTCATACAACTTCGGATTCTGCTCTTTAAAGCGAGCCGTTTCCAGCAATTCCCGCTGGGCAGTGATCAATTCCGGGGAATAGATCGAAGCCAATTTCTGTCCCTTACGCACATAATCGCCAATGTAATCTACATACAACTCCCGGACTCGTCCCGGAAAATGCGCCGTCACATTCGACACTAAATTCTGGTTCACCACCACTTTTCCCGGTAAACGTGCTTCCATCACGGGAATGCCTGTTCTCACCGGCGTGGTTTCGATCTCTGCCAATGCCAAAGCCGCTTCAGAAAACTGAATGGCATTCTCTCCCAGCGATTGGGACTCATCGCTATTCATATCATCTGCAGGAATAAGCTCCATCCCACAAATGGGACAATTCCCCGGCTCACTTTCCCTGATCTGAGGGTGCATGCTGCAGGTGTATACGATCTCTCCCTTTTCATTGGTGTGGGTTTCAGAAATGTGCTCATCCAGGCTCTGGGGTTCCGCCGATCCTCCTCCAAAAAAGAGATATCCCAGCAGTAATCCGCCGAGTATAAATGCTGAGTAAATAAGTATGTTTTTAGTATTCATGATGTATGATTTTTAGGTAAAATTTGTTCAGCTATTCAAAATTCAATAATGGTCAATATTCACTATTCGATATTCTCTTTGAGATTATGTTTGCCCGTCAGGTACTCGATATAAGCCTTGGCTTGATGCTGATCTGTGATAGCCTGAACCCGCTTTAATTGGTAACTGAGCTGTTTTCGCTGCATGCGCAAGATCTCCTCGAAATCAGAGCTGTCGGAGGCGTAGGCTTCCATCATAATGTTAATAGCCTGAGTGATGCGTTGGATCTGCTTTTGATCGTATAACTGATATCGCCGAAGAGCGTCTTCATAATCTCGCAAAGAAGCATCCAGTTCCGTTTCCAGGGTATTCTCCCGACTTGAAAGCTGAAATTGGGTTTCCCGAACCTGCTGATCTGCCTGCCTGAGAGTGGCTCTATTTTTCTTTCCAAACAGAGGTATTTTGAAGCCGGCCATCACCATCAGGGCATCCTCACCGCTATTGGCTACATTTGGCATTTCAGATTCCCCATTGAAGATGTAATCCACACCCAGCATAATATCCGGTTTGTTTTGTTTGGCAGCCAGTGATCTGTTTTCCCGAGAAGAAGCTTCCTGATATTGAAGCCTTTGGAGATCAGGATTTTGCTGCTGCATTTGCCCTAAAAGCTCTTCTCTGCTTGAAATATATTCCACTGTTAACGTATCAGGAGCACTGATTGCTAAAGCTTCTTTCTTGTTCAACAGTTCTTTCATCTTTTGAATCAGAACACCTCTGTTATCTTTCAGCAACTCGATCTGAATGCGAAGGTCTTCCTGTTCGATTTGGGCACGGAGAACATCCACCTGTGTGGCCCGGTCCGTTTCGTAGCGGGCAAGACTCAGCTCCACCAGCGAATTCAGAATCATCAGGTTTTCATTGGCCAGACGAATGCTTTCATCCACTTCATACAGATCCAGTACGGTTCTTTCTACCTGGTAGAATAGTCGGTTTCGGGCCTCCTGAAATTCCTCATATCTTGCTTTTGCTTTCAGGGAAGCCACCGACCGGCGATCTCCCAAGCTCCCAAACCATGGCAACATTTGAGAAACCGAAATACGCCCCTGTTGAGGCCCCACTCTCGTCTCGATCGGTTTGATGAAATAGGCAAAAGAAACTTCCGGATCAGGCAACGCTCCCACAATCGGACTTTCCTCCAGCGCTGCTAAATATCGCTGATAAGCTGCTTTTAACTGGGGATTATTCTCCGCAGCCTCCTGCTGGTACTGAGAAATAGTTTGAGCGGTTGCTGTGTAAGAAAATGATAGCATCAGAAACAAAATCAGCAGCCAAAAAGAGCGCCCTAATTTCGCTAAGAAAATCTCTCCCTGAGGAGAGTCCGGCTTTAGCAGGGAGAGGTGTTGGTGCCATGGGCTTTTATTCTCATTTGCAAACTCATTAGTCCTCAAAGTCAACACTCTCCGTCTTGCTCCGCTTTCGTTACGCGATCCACCTCCCTCAAGGGGGGATTTTCTTTCGTTCCGAGCCGTTGGTTCGGAATGCCTGCCGGAACCGCGGGTTACAGAAAGGTGTATTCGAGCTTCGTTGCTCCTACTGTACTCTATCTCTGATTTCTTTAGCAAATGACATCGGTCTCTATCAAAAAACAGGTAGTTTTCCTCCCCGTTCAAAGTTCGATATTGGATGTTCCTTGTTCGATGTTCTTTCATGATATTTTTCTATTCATTTTAAATTCTTTCCACAAATAGTATAGCACCGGAATCACCAAAAGCGTGATGATCTGCAGAAACATCCCTCCCACGCTTGGGATAGCCATCGGGACCATGATGTCCGATCCACGTCCGGTTGAAGTGAGAACAGGCAGCAGCGCCAGGATGGTTGTGGCAGTAGTCATTAAAGTCGGGCGAATACGACGGGTACTTGCTTCAATAACCACATCTCTTAGTTCGGAAGATGAGGCAGGTTTTTTGCGATCAAACAGCTGATCGAGGTATGTAGCCATTACTACACCGCCATCTGCTGCAATACCAAACAATGCGATGAAACCCACCCAAACGGCCACGCTCAAATTCACCGTGCCCATTTGGAATAGGTCTCTGAGGTTTTGGCCAAACAGGTCAAAATTCAGGAACCAGCCTTGTCCGTATAGCCAGATGAGCAAAAATCCACCGGCCCAGGCCACAAATATGCTACTGAAGATCATGGAAGTGGTTGCCACCGATTTGAACTGGAAGTACATGATCAAGAAGATCACAATCAGGGCAATAGGTAAGATCACGCTCAGACGTTTTTCGGCGCGAACCTGGTTTTCATAATCTCCGGCAAATTCAAAGTTGATTCCTGCGGGCACCTCCAGCTCCCCATTTTCAATTTTTTGTTGAATGTCGGCTGTGGCATTCTCTACCACTTCGATCTCTGCAAAACCGTCGGCTTTATCAAAGATGACGTAACCGACCAGAAAAGTATCTTCACTTTTGATGGCTTGTGGCCCCTGCCGGTATTCAATTTCCGCCAGCTGACTCAACGGAACCTGAGCGCCGGTTTTAGCAGGCACCAATAGCTCGTTGATAGCTTCCGGACTATCCCGCAATTCCCGGGCAAATCGTACGCGGATGGGGTAACGCTCCCGTCCTTCTACCGACGTAGAGACTGCCATACCGCCCACTCCCATCGACATAAACTGCTGTACGTCTTCGATATTCAATCCATAGCGGGCAAGCTGCTCGCGATCCCATTTTACTTCCAGGTATGGCTTTCCTACGATCCGCTCGGCAAACACCGATGAAGCTTTTATGCCTTCCACTTTGCGCAGCACCTCCTCCAGCTTCAATCCAAAGTCTTCGATCTCGCGAAGGTCATTCCCTTTCACTTTGATGCCCATCGGAGCCCGCATACCTGATTGTAACATCACCAGACGTGTTTCGATGGGTTGAAGTTTGGGAGCAGAAGTCGTTCCGGGCACTTTGGCGACTTTAACGATCTCGTCCCAAATGTCATCTGGCGACTGTATATGATCACGCCATTGGCGATAATATTTGCCGTCTTCGTCCGGAATGAGCTCGCCATTGGCATCTCTTTCATATTTCCCTTCAGCATTCACTTTAAACCGAATTCGGCGACCATCTTCATCGGTGCGATACTCTGATTTATAGAGGATTACATTTTCAAACATAGAAACCGGGGCGGGATCCAAAGCCGATTCAGCCCGACCCATTTTTCCAACCACCAGCTTCACTTCTGGAATGGAACTCACGGCAAGATCGATCTTCTGCATCATGTCTTCAGCCTCCTCTACTCCAACATGCGGCATGGTAGTTGGCATATAGAGAAAGGCCCCTTCATCCAAAGCCGGCATGAATTCTTCACCCAAACCCGGAAATGCTTCACTGGCGGCCGTCCAGACTGACGTCTCACTGATCTCAAGTCCAACCGCATTAAATCCTTTGGATATAAAGCCGAAAGTTGCCGCAAAACCCAACCAGATCATCGCTCCAAAAAACACAAAGAAAGCAGGGATGGCGAGAAAGGTTTTCTTATGATCCAGGCACCAGCCGATAATGGATTCATAGTATCTGATGATCAACCAGAATACGAATAGTATAAGCGCAATGATCATCACTATGAAGATCAGGTTACCGAAGAAGGAAACCGAAGGGCCGAAAGGCAGCCAATAGGTTGTTAGTAACCACGTGACTACAACCACCGCTAAGGCATTATTCAATAAAGGAATGCGCCGGCGATAATTTTCACCGAGGAAATATCCGGCTCCGTTGATCAATCCAAATCCGAGGATCAGGAAACCTCCCCAGCCTGAGATGGTCAGCATAGTTACAAATCCGCCAATGACCAATACCCCGTTCCAGCCAAGTTTCAATTTTGGTTTTTTGATCTTCAGCCCAAAGAACCAATGTGCAAAAGGCGGGATCAATGTTATGGTAATGATGATGGATGCGATGAGCGCGAAGGTCTTAGTGTAGGCTAAAGGTTTGAACAATTTACCCTCGGCAGCAACCATCGTAAACACAGGCAAGAAGCTAACTATAGTGGTAGCAATAGCCGTTAAAACCGCACCGGCCACTTCGACCGTGGCATTGTATATCACTTCCAAAAGTGACTCCTCTTCCACCTTTTCCTCCATATGCCGGAGCATGTTTTCGGAAAGGATTACGCCCATATCAACAATGGTTCCAATGGCAATTGCGATCCCGGAAAGAGCCACGATATTGGCATCTACCCCAAAGTATTTCATGGCAATGAAGGTCATGAGTACCGCAACAGGCAGCATCATTGAAATGAGAAACGAGGTCCGCAGGTTCATCACCATTACAACGATCACTATGATGGTGATCAGAATTTGCAGGGTGAGCGCTTCTTCGAGTGTACCCAGGGTTTCGGAGATCAGCGTGGAGCGATCATAAAATGGCACGATCGTGACTTTCGACTCTGTGCCGTCTTCCAGCGTTTTGGAAGGGAGTCCGGCTGAAATTTCTTCGATCTGGGCTTTCACATTATCGATCACCGCTTGCGGATTGGCCCCTTGTCGTGCTACCACTACGCCACCAACAGCTTCGGCCCCTGCTTTATCGAGTGCGCCACGTCTTGGTGCGGGCCCCATACTTACAAAAGCCACATCCTGAATGCGAACGGGGGTGCCTTCCACTACTTTTACTACGGCCGATTCCAGATCTTCCAACTCTTGCACATAGCCAATTCCCCGAACCAAATACTCTGCATTGTTCAGCTCCACGGTTCTTGCGCCGGTTTCGGCATTGGCTTTCCGCACCGCATCGATCACTTGCGGCAGCGTGACCCCATAAGTTTTTAATTTATTGGGATTGATATCGACCTGGTATTCTTTGATGTACCCGCCAATGGAAGCCACTTCGGCTACACCCTGAGCACCTGAGAGTCCATATCGAACATAGAAATCCTGAATAGAGCGCAATTCCTGTGGGTCCCACCCGCCGGTTGGATTCCCTTCACTGTCTCTGCCTTCTAAGGTGTACCAGAAGATCTGTCCCAATGCGGTAGCATCAGGACCCAAAGCCGGTTTGGCAGATTCGGGCAATGTTCCTGCTGGCAATGAATTCAACTTTTCGAGGATGCGGGAGCGACTCCAGTAATAATCCACGTTCTCTTCAAAGATCACATAGATACTGGATAGTCCGGTCATAGAATTACTGCGCACGGTTTTAATGCCCGGAACCGTCAACAGTTGGGTGGTCAAAGGATAGGTTACCTGATCTTCAATATCCTGGGGAGATTGTCCTTCCCACTCGGTATAAATGATCTGCTGGTTTTCTCCGAGATTTGGAATTGCATCTACCGGCACACGATCTCGAGGTAAGAAATCAAGGTTCCAGTTAAAAGGGGCAACCGCTAATCCCCACCCACACAGAATGAGCAGAAGTAACACAGCGACCAGCTTATTCTCCAGGAAAAACCGGATGGTCTTATTAAGCATGTTTTAATTGTTAGGAATTGATAAATGGTATTTGGTATTCGGTAAGAACATCATCCCGACAAAAACATATTTTGCTTGCAGGATTTAGAATAGTAGACGTATCCAATTCAAGATTGAATGTCGAATGTTTTGCTATTCAATGTTCAGAACACGGGTCAGAAATAAGGCTACTGACTCTTGGATATACCAATCCCTATTTCAGAAAAGTCTCGTTGAGCAAATAGATGGGCAGTGAAGAAAAATTATCAGAAACCGAACGTTGAAAAGATTGGTTTTTGGTTTCACTGAAATGATCAGCAGAAAGTATTTGGGTGACAGCCAAAACAGGGGCTTTCACTTTAAGCTGCGCCTGGGCTTCGATGTTCAACGGAGCTTCATCAATGGAACAGGCACATGCAAAACCAAAGTCGTGAGCCTGATGATGCTTGGGCATCCGGTGGGTATCATCCATTTCCATTGGACAATCTTCGGCATGCGATGACATCGAATGATGGATCTCTCCGATCCCGGCTTCACACACTTCCTCAGTCATAGCATGCAATCCCGCAGGAATTGAAATACCTGCGATGATGCTTACACTCAAAAGTGTTGCTAAAAATCGGTATGTGGCTGAAATTTTCACACCCAATAATACATCTTTTAAACGTCCTCTGAAAGGAATATCAAAATTCTGCACACTTCTTTCCAAATAAGATAAATAGTGTTAACACTGTCACTGACAAAATTTTTCTGTTTTCTTAATTCGGATGTGGAACAAATTCCGATTTTATCTGTTATATAGAATGTCCTTCCTCAAATTGTAACAATCCCTCCCCCATAATCTCTTTTTAGGGAAGGGCTTTTTAATTCTACTACCTACTTTTGCCATGCAGAATAATATTCTCTCCCTGTTTTTGTTTCTATTTCTTGGCTTGATGGCCATCAGTTGTGACCAGATTCCCAACGAACCGGTTCCTGAGCCGCCCATTCAGGATGAAATCGAACCCATCATTCAGGTGGCGGATACCTTATATGGGGATCTTGGAAAAGCTTCCATTTTATTCATCCCCGATTATTTTGAAAGCAAGGTGCCGTTTACTTCAGCTGATTTGTATGGAGACCATCTGAAATTCACGGCGCTTTCGGAAGATTCCTTTCGTGTGGTTCACTCTCGCGATACTACCGGTAATTTTGTGATACATGCAGAATTGAAGAATGAGGATGACTTTGAATTGGATACTGAACTTATTTATGCCATCTCAGGATCGGATTCTACCCCGGATGAACCGGTTTTCGAGCCTGCGGAAATCACCCAAACCGGCTCTCTGATCTCGGGAAAACAAGGCGATTCTGTAGAATTCAGCATTTTCGACTATTTTGAAAGCGATGCAGAATTTACTTCGGTAGTTCTCTATTCTGATGATATCTCCATCGACTCCCTGGGCAATGGAAATTTCAGGTTAAGTCAACCGGATGACCTTTCAGGAGATTTCCTGATTAACGTAGAAATCCAAAATGCTGACCAACAAAAACTTGAGGCTGCTTTGACCTACGAAATTGAACCTCAGCCGGAACCGGAACCACCGGCTCCTTCCGATGAAACCCTGGTGATCATGCCCCTGGGCGACAGTATGACGAACGATTCGCGCCCAAGGGTAAAACTTTGGAATTTACTGGAAGCCGATGGCCACGATCTGGATTATGTTGGAAATCAGCGGCAGAATAGCTCCATCCCTGATCCTGACCATGAAGGCGTGGGTGGTATTAAGATTCAGGGCATCATGGATAAAGCAGAATCGCTGATGAAAACGCATCGTCCTAAATACGTGGCGCTGATGGTTGGCACCAACGACATCGCCTGGTACTTTGATGAAACCGGACAGGAGATCGCAGACCGTTGGAACAAACTGATCGATCTTATTTATGAATCTTCCGACCCGGGAACGTACATCCTTGCGGCTACGATACCCCCCGTTTCTTCTGATAATGTGGGGAAATCAGGGATGGAAACCCAGGATCGTGCCGTACTCGTTAAGCAATACAATGCCGCTCTCCGGGAGCATATCAAAGACAGACGGGCAAACGGAGATCGTATAATCCTTGCCGATATGGAAGCAGCTTTAAACCCAAGCCAGCATCTCTCCGGCGATGGCGTGCATTTGAACGCAGAAGGGTATGCGATCATGGGAACCGTTTATTACCAAGCAATGAATAAAGCGCTGAATGAAGAGAATTGATCTTTCTGATAATTCATCGCATCAATAATGCATTAGTGCCGTAATAATGGTTCGGTTTCACAGAAAGAAATCAAAAGACTGCTGTCTGAAACTTTTTCCGATCATTTAAAAAAAGAAATCAAAATTCACCCGGCGAATTGCTAATTTAACTTTGCTTAATCCGGGTTAGCTTAGATTAAATCTTAACTACACAACCTATCACACACGTATTGCCATGAAAATTCAAATGAGTCATTCCGCCCCATCCACAAAAATGTCTCATTCCATCTTGAAATTTCATGCAAGTTCTTCTAAACAACATTTCATTTTCTTACCCTGCTGGTCAGCTGTTATTTCATAATTTCAATTTTTCACTTGAACCGGGTGAAAAAGCAGCCCTCGTTGGAGATAACGGAACAGGAAAATCTACTTTACTAAAAATAATAGCAGGCCTTCGGCCTCCCTCCTCCGGTTCCATTCAGATCGGTTCCCCGTTTTGGTACGTTCCTCAGCATATCGGTCAGTTTGATCATTTTACGGTAGCACAAGTTCTGCAAATTCAGGTAAAACTGGATGCACTTCATGCCATAGAACAGGGATCTGTAAATCAGCATTATTTTGACTTGATCGGCAATGATTGGGATTTCACAGAACGTTACCAGGCTGCACTTGAGTTTTGGCAGCTCCCTAAAATTCCTTTGGAATGCAGGTTTGGGTTATGCAGCGGAGGCCAAAAAACAAGGCTTTTCCTGGCGGGAATTCAGGTTCATCAACCCAAACTGGTACTGATGGATGAACCCACCAATCACCTTGATGATTCGGGAAGAAAAATCGTTTACGACTTCATAAAAACCACAAATTGTGATCTGCTATCTGTGAGCCATGACCGACAACTTCTGGATCTTTGTAATCCCATCTACGAACTCTCCTCGATTGGCGTAAAAAAATATGGCGGCAATTACAGCTTTTATGAAGAACAAAAAAGGATCGAGACGGAAGCATTAGAAGATCAGATCCGGCATGCTCAAAAAACCATTTCAGAGAATAAGAAAAAGCACCGGGATACTTTGCAAAGAAAGCAGAAACTCGATGCCCGGGGCAGTAAAAAAGCGAGGAAGGAAAATATCCCGAAAATATTGGCTCACGCCATGAAGAATAAGGCCGAAAACTCTTCCTCTAAACTTAATGAGGCGCACCTAACTAAAATTGAAGAAAGCAGAGAACACCTGAATTCATTGAGAGAAAAGAAACGACAACAGAATGATATTAAAATATCCATTCAGGATGCTTCAATCCGTGATGGCAAAATTCTTTTCACAGCGAAAGGGCTTAATTACAGCTATCCGGATTCAGTTACTGTTTTTGCAGAACCCCTCCGGTTCAAGATAAGATCAGGAGACAGAATCAGGATCAAGGGTAAAAACGGATCCGGAAAAACCACACTCATTAAGTTATTGAAGCAAGAAATCAAACCAACTTCGGGGATACTTGAGGTCAAAGCAAATCATGTAAGCGTATTAGACCAGGAATACCGATTCATTGATCGGGAATGCACCATCCTCCAACAAGTAAAAGCAGCGAATGAAGTATCTGTAGCTGACCATGAGTTAAAGGCAATGTTACACCGGTATCTGGTCCCCAAACCAATGTGGACGCTGAAAAATCAGTTCCTCAGTGGAGGAGAATTAATGCGGCTTTCCCTATGCTGTATGTCACTTACAGAAGAAAAGCCTGAGGTCATTATTTTAGATGAACCCACTAATAACCTTGATCTGCGAAATCTGAAGATCTTTGCTGATGCACTTTCAAATTACTCAGGTACCCTACTTGTCGTTTCGCATGATGAGTATTTTATAGAAGAAATCGGATTAGATAGAACGATCATCATTTGAAATCAGGCCCAAAACTTTTGTTCAATGAAACAACTAAAATGAGGGAAGGTTTGAATGAACCGATACCTCATTATCTATCACTGCAATAGATTGATTAGAATGCCTTCTTGCTGATAAAACTATCGTATCAAGCATAAACATCCGTATCTTTTGGTCTGTTTATTTTAGTTGTTTCATCAAAAAAGAGGTCTTCCATCAGTACGCGCATTCTCAGCTTTTTAAAAAGAAATTTTCTACTCATTCTTGGCATCATTTTTATCGCGCTGGCCATGCGTTCTCCGCTATCCGGCGTAGGGCCGCTTACCGAATACATTCAGACTGCACTGGGACTTTCTTACAGCATGATCGGCCTTATCACCACCCTTCCCCTGATCTGCTTTGCGGCGCTGTCGGGATTTACACTTTATTTTACCCAGCGCTTTGGCCTGGAAGTTACATTAGGCGCTGCATTGGTGATCTTGACGACAGGGATTATCGGCCGTTCGTTTGCCAATATCCCTGCTTTATATGCGGGGACACTCTTTCTTGGGATCGGAATCGCCGTCATGAATGTACTAATGCCTTCTATCGTGAAAAGAGACTTCCCCGAACATTCGGGCTTCATGACCAGTTTGTACTCCGGTGTGATGGGAATCGGGGCCACGCTGGGAGCCGGAATTAGTGTCCCCCTGGCACATGCCACTGATTGGCAATTTTCCCTGGGCAGCTGGGCGATATTTCCTCTTTTAGGATTTTTACTATGGATTCCTCAGCTGAAGAACCGTACCAAACCAAAAAACCCGATCCATATCATAAGCGCCATCAAAAAGTTGGGAGCTTCCGGTATTGCATGGCAGATCGCCCTCTTCATGGGTTTACAATCTCTTATCTTTTATGCAGTACTTGCCTGGTTGCCGGAAATCATGATCGAAAGAGGATTGAGCCCCACTAATGCAGGATTTATTTTATCCATTTCACAAGCCACGGGGATCTTAGGTTCTTTGGTGATCCCGATCATAGCGGGACGGTTTAAGGATCAGCGACGGATCGTGCTCATTACCGGAACCATGGAGATCATCGGTATTACCGGCATTCTGTTTTTTGATACCTTCCTTGTTTCTGCATGGATAGGAATTCTCGGTTTTGGGTTGGGAGGTAATTTCAGCCTTGCTTTACTTTTTATGGTACTTCGGGCCGATTCCGCTGAACTCACAACCGGACTTTCCGGAATGGCTCAGTCGGCAGGTTACTTTGTTGCAGCTTTTGGGCCTGTTTTATTTGGGATCATTCATGATGTAACGCTTAGTTGGAATCTTCCTCTATACGCCATGCTCATCATTGCAGCTGTACAACTTGCTTTCGGTTTAGGTGCCGCCCGAAACAGAACCATCACAGGCTGACAGCCGATCTCACTCGTACATTTCCCTACTGCACATAAAGGAAATGGCGGGCAATCAGATACGCCTTGACTCCCTATCATTTATGTAACCAATAATATAAGTGAAGGAGAGATAACCATGTCATTAGCCAAAGTTATAGAAGTGATCGCTGAGGGAGAAACAATGGAGAAAGCCATTGAAAATGCGGTCAAGCATGCATCCAAAACCGTCCATAATATCAAAAGCGTGTACTGTGAGAATATTCAGGGCGTTGTTTCCAAAAACCGGGTCGAAAAATACCGCGTAAATGCCAAAATCACCTTCGTATTGGATGAGTAAGATGACCGGGGAGGTTTCGTGTAAGAAAAAATTGTACATCGCAATAAAATTTCGCCTTACATGCGGTTCCCATTTTAAGCAGTACATTGCTCACAGAAACAAGAGAGAGCATTTGACAACTTGAACTTGCACAGTCTTTGGTTGTACTACGGTACTTCCGGGGATAATGCCTGAATCAGTGACCGGGCATTCTTAGCTCTTCCACTAAAGAAAAGAAAAGTGTGCAACGGTCCATGTTGTTGATATGTAATGTATTGGCAACAGAGCCAGCGATTGAGGGTGCTTCGTTAAGCGGAGCTGAGATGAAACCTCCAAAACTTGAACCGGACAATCCCGGCGAAAGGAAATCGTTGGCTTTTTTTATTTTTGATCTGGGTTTTCAGGGGTGCAATTTTATTTGGAGATTACAGATTACATTTGAAGCCAATTACGCAGTTTAAGCCTTATAACTACGTAATTCGCCTCTTACCTCCGCCTATAAGTTCCCATTAACTCAGCTTTTTCAAGAACATGTCCCTCCATGGCATCAAGCAGCTGTTGTTTGGTGAGGCCCGGCTTGGCTTTCAGCATCTTATCAAGGGCGTACAATTTCATGAAATATCGGTGCGTACCACTTGGCGGACAAGGTCCTCCGTACCCGTATTTCTTGAAATCGTTTAATCCATGCAGAGCCCCTGTTTTCAGGATGGCAGTAGTTGCAATATGTTCGCCCAAAACTCTTTTTTCAACCGGTATATCATACATCACCCAATGAACCCACGTTTTTGATGGGGCATCCGGATCATCAAAGATAAGAGCAAAAGATCTGGTTTTCTCAGGAACCCCACTCCATTGCAGCGGCGGAGATATATTCTCTCCATCGCAGGTATACTTCCCGGGAATTTCTTCTCCTTGTTTAAATGCTGAACTTTCCAATGTTAAAGCCATGATTTCCTTCAATCTTTTGGGAGATGAATTTATAAATAAGTTATTGCTTAGTTTTCAAATTCAATCATTATTAATTTTTTTGTCGGTTCGAGTTAAAATTACTCCTTTGGAGTCACCTTTAGCTACTAATTTTGCCCCTTATTGAAGCAACAATATTCAGTACGTGACAGGCGAAGGTTCCTTTTTCCACTAAACAATGTTTATTCCTTCTCGCTCAGAGATTAATTCTTATTTTCTCAGCGGT
This sequence comes from Gracilimonas tropica DSM 19535, assembly GCF_000375425.1. Taxonomy (GTDB): domain Bacteria; phylum Bacteroidota; class Rhodothermia; order Balneolales; family Balneolaceae; genus Gracilimonas; species Gracilimonas tropica. Next base: position 71,967 of record NZ_AQXG01000002.1, read on the forward strand.
ATGATTTCTTTCTTAACGCTTCATTCCACCATCTTCTTTCCGCTATTTTTTTCTAAGGCCGACAGGCAGGAATAACGCCTCACCTGCTGACAACTTACCTGAACTAAGATTAGCAACTTTAGGATTTTTAATTGCAAGCATTACCCGACGCTATCCCGTACAATTTTTACCTACAAATAAGATGTTTTATAAACACGCTCACAAACAGTAATGCTTTTCCTTTCCGGCTAATTTGAAGTTGTCCTACATCAAAAGAATAGCTCAATGCTTTAGTTATCTGCTAACTAAGCTTAGATATGAGTCTGCCATGAAAACCAATGAACTGCCATTTTATGATGCTTATGATAATCTCACCGGATGTTGTCCCCGGTTCAAGCCTCAGGGCTGGGATCATCAAAATCTGCATTTTGAAGACAAACCTTTTGTTAAAGCCACTACCCGCAGCTTTTTTCATATGCCCCTTAATATGGGGAGCGTGTTTTCCAAAACCTTTAAAGCCATCGAAGATGCCGGAGCTGCAGATATGGATCATTTCGTGGTTTTAAGTAAAGATGTCTCTCCCTGGAAAAGCGAACACTATTTCGCCGTCACCAAAGAAGTACCTGGTGAAGATATGTCGTACCTAAGCGGTGATTTTGAGACTCGTGTATTTGAAGGACCATATAAAGAAGCCGGGAAATGGTATCATCAGCTGCGGGGTGAAGTTCGCAAAGAAGGAAAGCAGCCGGAGGATATCTACTTCTTCTACACCACCTGCCCCAACTGCGCTAAATTTTACGGCAAAAATTATGTAGTAGGTTTTGCAGGCGTATCCTGAACCTTCAGGAATTCCTTCATCATGTAATTCCAACTATCCTTTATAAGGTCGCGACTACTCGATCGCTTTCACCCAAATGGGGGCTCCCTCTTCCCATTTGTTGTGAGTCACCCGAACTCGCTTTTGATCTTTCAGGCGAAGAGCAACGATCTCACCGTACATTTGTGGAGAAAAAATAAAGCTCTGTGAAATGGGCTGTTCATCGTTGATACCATAGGCTTCACTAGTATACATGATCCACTCCCCATCTGGAGAGAAATAAGGATGCCCGGTTTGGCCTTGATTATAAGTCAGCTGCTCCGGTACAGACCACCCATCACCGGTACGCTCAATAATGTACAGATCCATGGTTTTTATGCCTTGTCCCACATCCTTTCCATTCTGATCGCTTACGTAAATGATCGTATTCCCATCCGGTGAGATGACCGGAAAATTATCGCGGGCCGGATTGTTTGTGAGGTTGATCAGCGACCCGCTCTCTTCTACAAATATATCTTGATCGCCATCCCGGTTGCTCCTGAAAACAAAAGTTTTATTGGATAAGGAAAGATCTCCAAACCCACTATTATGATCCGAATCGGTACGCCTGATCTGTTCGTTTGAGTCCAGATCATATTGCCAAACGGTGGCTTTCGTGCCTTCCCCTCCCCTGAATGGCCCGGTTGTGATCAACAGGCCGGAGCCGTCCTTCATAAATTTCATATCAATGACGGTACTAAAAGCCGGATGCACTCCGTAATTCCGGTCGAGGACATCCAGGGTTTCTGTTTCCAGTGTTTTATAATTGACGCGTACCAACTCGGGTTGAGTTTGCACCATATTCGTGGAAAAGAATGCCAGATAGAATGCCAATCCCCCCAAAAGAGCGAAACTTACGGTAAGATATTTGTAGAGTGCTGATCGCGCCGGGGCGGAAGTTTTAAGCCGGTTGCTTTTTTTGTTGAACGTAATCCCTATCAAAGCAAATATAACCATAAAGGCTGCCATTATGGGAAGCATCAAGTCAAAAGATTCAAAATTGATCAGGAAAAAGTTAAAAAATATGGCTGAGATCACTATAAACGCGAATAAAACACCTAATCCTGCCAATATAAACTTCGATACTTTTTCCTCTTTTCGATTACGGAATCCCAGATAAAATCCTCTAAAAACCATAAAAATCAAAAGAACAACCAAAAGCAGAAAGGGCCATATAAAAGGTGTAGCATACTCCTGGAAAAACTGAAGGGGATCTCCCTGGTTCATAGAATCAAAGATCAGGAAAGGACCATTGGGATCCGGTGGAGCAGCAAACGCACGTCGTATTGCCGTCAATTCCACATTCAGAGAATCCCCGTTCCACACATTCGGAAAGCCGGCACCGATCAGGCCTCCTGCAAATCCTCCCCGATTGCTGGGGATTTCCTTTGCCGTTACCGCACCATGAGCTACCCAAAGACCGCTGGGACTTCTATGCAGATTAAACAGGTCAAGCTCCCCTTTATACAGTGTATCCAAACGGCCGGAATTGATATCGAGAACGAGGTTATATACCCGATCATCCCGACGATTAAGAGTCGTATAACTCAACCGGTCATCAGAGATCAATACCGGAGAAATACCAAGATGGGTCGTATCTGACAATAACTGTTGGGAGGAACCGTCGGAATTCATCTTGAAAACTGAAGCCTGGTTTCCATGGCGAAGGCTGTAGAAATAGATCTCCTCTCCTGTTTTTGACCAAACGGGACTTCCATCCCACTCATCCTCCTCGGTCAAACGCTTGAGTTCATTCGTTTGCAGATTCAGGGTGTAGATATCACCAATCCGATCCATGGCAAAGGGGAAGGCCCTGTGGGGACGAATAGCATGTCCCCGATCGCTCGAAAAGGCTACATGCTTTCCATCCGGTGAAAAATTGGGTCTGAAATCTCCTCCCGGATGTTCTGTGATATTCTTTGCCCGGGATATATCCAGGGTTGTTTCAGGCAGAAAATCGATCAGGTAGATCTCCGCATTTCCTTCATGAGATCCAACAAAAGCCAGTTTGGAGCCGTCAGGAGAAAATGCGGCCTGATCCTGAAAAGATGGGGAGTTGATCAGCTTTCGGGCGGGCTCACTTCCATCCAGAGGCTTCACGTACAGCTGAGGGACTCCGCTTCGCTCGGAGGTGAACACCACCCATTTTTCATCCGGGGAGATCACCGCATCGTAATCGAGGGCGGGATGATCCGTGATAGGTTTGAAGGTCTTGCCGTCATCTTCGGAGAGATACACCTCCCAGGTCTCCGGCGAAAATGAACTAAAAAAAACGCGTTCCTGTGCCGAAACCTGGCAACTGAACACAAATAGAAAAAATGAAAAAAAGAAGAAGCTCTTCATAGGTGCAGTTTTACTTTTGATGATATCGAATGTACCACCGAAACTTATTTAGCTGTTGAATTACCTCTAAAAACAACGAGATGCAATCCCTGAATTCAGGGATTGTTTTTATGAGCAGCAAAGCCCAGTTTAATTCAAAAAGCCAAATGAGACTTACAGTATTTTTATTGCTCTTATCTTCTTTCGGAAACCTATTGTTTGCACAAGAGCAATTGAAGCAAGAGAGCCCTTCTTCCGATCATTTCATTAATGTTGAAGGTATTCGTGTACATTATCTGGATTTTGGAGGTACAGGATTACCTGTGATTTTGGTCCATTCGGAAGCTTGGGATGCTTCTACCTATCAAGATTTTGGGCCTATGTTAACCGATCAAAATCGGGTATTTGCTATCACCCGTCCGGGTTATGGTCGCTCTGGTCCGGGTCAATTTGATGTACCGAGTCAAGGAGATTACCTCATTGGATTTACCAATGCCCTGGGACTGGATAGAGCGGTATTCATAGGGAATGCATCCGTGAGTTCCGAGCTAACCTACCTGGCCGAAAACTATCCGGATCGGGTTGCGGGGATTGTTTATCTCTCCGGTTTTTCAGTGCCCTGGATGGATATGTATTCCAAAGATCCTAACCGGGCATTCGAAATGTTTCTACAGGCAAGTCCGGGTAATAATGACAAGAAGATTATTACTCAGGCAAGAAGTAAGTATCGGCCTTTATTCTTAGAGAAGGATTCCTTATCCATCGATGTCCCTGCATTGGCTATTGTATCAAAATCCGGAAGAATTGGAAATGAGAAAGGGGTTGGGGCACTTGTGTTGGTTGGTTCCCCACTAATGGAGGATGTCAGAGGAGCCATGCCGGATTCCCCAGTTCGTAAATACCTAGATCAATTGGCCTCAGATCCGGCTTTTCGGGATACAGAAATTCGAAAGATACAGGATTCCACCGCCCGGGAATATTTTGCCCGTTTAGCAGTGGATAAAAACCTGCAAAAAGAGGTCTTCGATTTTCATATCAACCGGGTTTACCCGGCTACCATTGAAGCTCAGGATGAATTAAAAAAAGCATACGGTAAAAACCTGAAATTAGTCCGGCTCGACGTGCCTCAAATAATTGGTTATGAGTACCGGGATAATCCTGAATTAATCGTTGAACCTATTAAGGGGTTTTTATTGCAGCTAAGTGGAGAATGACCACATTAAAAATCAGATTGAAGCAAGGGGTATGTCTTGTGTTTCAGCTTGCCAAAGTTGCTTATCAATTTAGATAACATACTTATCCATCAAAGGGAGCTCATTATATAAAAAACTTCGACCTGCATGGTAATTTGTCCCTGAATTCAGGGATTGAACGCAAACCAAAAATCCATCATTATTTTATCGCTTAGAAAATTCCAAACATTCCCCCCATTATGAAGAAATTTTTGATCCTTGTAGCAGCATACTTTCTCCTCTATAACAGTTCCTTTGCCCAGGATTCCCTGCAAAACTTCCTCAAAGGACAGCCCGTGATCGACATGCATTTTCATATCACCAAAGGGTATGAGGAAAATGATCGATACCGCGACCTGCATCCGGATATTGACCGAGCTAAACTGGAATGGATGGTGAAGAATTTCACCGAGAACAATGTGGTACTGGCATTGGGCGGCGGGAATCTAACATATGCCAGCCTGTATGCGGAAGCCGCTGATCGCTTTTGGGCCGGACTCATCTTCCCCTGTAACCAACTTGTAGAGCAGGATAAACCGTGTGAAAATGAATTTTACAGTGAAGAAGAGCTGCGGGAAATCTACGGCAAGGGCAATTTGAAGATTCTGGGTGAATCCATGTTCAACTACTATGGCATCCCTCCCACCGACGAACGACTGGCTCCCTACTGGAAGATCGCGGCCGAGTTTGACCTTCCTGTGGGCATTCATGCAGAACTCGGTCCTCCAATGGAACGGGTCAATAAAGAGGAATATCCCAATTACAATCCCGCCTACGCCAACCCCGAATTACTGAAACCCATTCTGGAGCAATACCCGGATCTCAAGATCTACCTGATGCATTATGGAGGCGAGTACTCCGATGAGGCCATTGAGCTGATGAAAGCCTATCCGCAGATCTATACTGAAATTTCGGCGGTAAGCCTGTTTATGCCGAAAGCGGTATGGGAGCCTAATTTGAGAAAGCTCTATGAAGCCGGCCTGGGTGATCGTCTGATGTTCGGGTCCGATTATTTCGGGATGGTAGAGCAACACCTGCAGGTGATCCTGGATATCGAATGGCTGACGGATCAGCAAAAGCGAGATATTTTCTACAATAACGCTGCCCGGTTTTTGGGATTGACAAAAGCTGAAATTGAGCATCATCATCAAATGGTTAAAAACTAAAGTTCGGCCAATGAAAGCTTCAAGTTTACTTATCACTCTCTGGATTCTATTTCAATTCTGTATTCCGGAGTCCTTTGCACAGACCAAAAGCGATTCCTTTGAATCAGTGATCCAATCCGCCATGCAAAAAAGGCACGTGCCCGGATCGGTAACGGCCGTCTACTATCAGGACAGCCTGGTGTTCAGCAAAGCGTTGGGAATAAAGAATATCAATGAACAAACTCCGGTTGACCGGCACACCGTGTTCAATTTAGGATCTGCAACCAAACCCCTGATCGGAATAGCTATGGGGATCCTGGTGGAACAGGGCAAGCTGAACTGGGAGGACCGTGTTAAAGATCACTATCCCGATTTCAGGTTATCCGATCCCTATGTCACCAACGAGGCTCGCATCAAGGATCTGTTTACGCACAACCTGGGGTATGCCTCTGAAGATCTGCTTTGGCTTCTCGACAGCACCTCCACCAAAGAACTACTGAACCGGTATTCAATGGCCGAGAAGATCCACCCGCTCCGGGCAACTTTTGAATACAACAACCTGATGTATGTGATCGCCGGGGAAGTGATCGGGGCCGTTTCAGGGCAACACTGGACTGATTTTATACAGACCAATCTCTTTGATCCCCTGAAAATGGACCATACTTTTGCCCGTGCAGTTGATGTGATACCTTACGGAAATTATGCCACTCCCTATTTGTATGAGGATAACCAATGGATCTCCCATCCGATCAACCTGGCCGATCAGATGGGAGCTGCAGGGAATATATGGTCGTGCCAGGCCGATATGGAGCATTTACTCGAGTTTTTGGTGAATGAAGGCCGCTTCCGAAAAAAGCAGATCATCTCTCCTGAAACCTTCCGATACCTGACCCGAACTCATGTGGTGGAAAGCCTTCCGGAATTTGATGATCTCTACACCTTCGTTCAGCCAAATTTCCGAACCTATGGCATGGGATGGTTTCTGCACGATTACCGGGGTGAAAAAGTGGTTTTCCATCCGGGAAGTATGGATGGAATGAATGCTCAGTTCGGTGTGGTGCCTTCCAAAAAGTTAGCCTTTTTCACACTAACCAATCGCGATTGGGCGGGGATCTGGCGCGCCACCTTTTACAAGGCCATCGATCTTTGGGCCTATGATGACAACAGCCGGAATTTCCTTAAGGCTGTAAAAGATCCCTTTGCAGAAATGGTTCGTGACTGGGAAGAGCATAAAACTGCTTTAAAGGATCCGGATAAACTTCCAGATATCACATCAAAAGACCTGGAAGGCGTCTATAAACATCCCATGTACGGATCTGCTGAAGTGATCTCAGAAAATTCACAGCTGAAAGTCATCTTTAACCACCGACTTACCTTCCACTTGGTACATTGGTATGGGAATTCCTACCTCGGGAAACCGCAAGGCAGATATTATGACCTGGAGGATTTCTTTGAATTTGAGATCAGGGATGGGAATCAAAAGCAATTCGAAGTTTTTGGGGAGATCTTTTTGGAGCAGGAATAGCTCACTCTTTCAGTTCCTCGATAGATCGCAAGAACTCCCGCAGAGGCTGTTCGATCATATCCGGAGCCCGCATGTAGTGATAATACCCGTAATCCTCCTCGCCGCTCAGTTCAACGATTGTGACTTCACTAAACGTCTGATAAAACTCCCGGGCAGTTTGTTCCCAAAACTCCTGAATGGTTGTCTCATAGAATGCTTTGACCTGCTGCTGCAGAACGGAGTCCCGGGCAAGGCGTTGAATATATTCCCTGGAAAGGGAATCCGGGAAATCTTCGGGGTTTTCGACGGACCATTGAGCCATTTCCAGCATCCCCCGGTAGTCTCTTTCCCATAATGGATCATTTTGATCATGACGCAACATCAGGATAGGCACGGATATACTTTTCTCCCCTTTGATATACTCCGGTTCAAAAACTAAATCGGGCAATTCGTCCACTATGGTTTGATTCCATCGTTCTGTCATTTCCAGGATCTGTGTTTCATCCTTTGCCATGATCTCCTCCAGGTGCAGGGAATAGGGATCCGGCGGGAAGCCGGTCATCATCACTACTGCGGCTACCCGGTCGGGATATCGTTCAGCTAAATAGACCGGCACATGGAAATACCGATCTATAAAAACCGCTCGCCGGATATTCAGGTGGTTCAGCAGCTCAATGGCCACTTCGGTTTTCAGGTCAAAATTGGAAAAAGCCAGGTTTGGCGAACCATCAGACTTTCCTGAACCGGGCAACGTGATCGCGAACACTTGAAATTGATCCGTAAACCTGGGGGCAAAATCCTCAAAGGTAAAAGCGGTACGGTCGTTTGAAGGAATAAAAACTACCGGCATACCGGTCCCGCCGAAATCGAGGTAATGTACCTTGCCCGTTTCGAAATCGAAGTACCCTTCGGTGTATGCTGAGGTATCCGCACCCTGAGAAAAGCCGTATGGGCTCGAAGATATCAGGATCAGTAAAAATACAAGCCGGGGCAGGAATGAAAATCGCTCACTCATTGCTTCCTTTATTTTCAATTTGTTCCAGCTTTGCCCTCGTACCCGGATTCTCATCCCGTTTTAATGCTTCCCTGAAAAACCGGGCAGCTTCTTGCGGCTGATCCGCTGCCAGATAATAATCTCCCATGGAGTCATATACATTGGCACTTTCCGGGTAATTGGCAATGTTCATCTCGAACAGGAGTTTACTTCTGCTCATACTTCCGGCCTGCAACGACCAATATCCTAAAGAATTGATCATATCCTCTTTTGGCAAAACCTGATATCCAAAATGATCAGACATTTGACGGTGGATCTCTTCGATACGCGCGATCAACTCTTCATCACTTAGATCTTTACTGATAAAGGGGTCTGCAGCATCTATCATTTGCTGATTCAGATCAGCATACCAGGAAAACAGAAATTTCAACCCATCATAGGTGCCTGGAATGACCATATCAGTATGATTGCCTTTCGGATAATTTTTGAACTGAAAATCAAGACCTTCAACTTGATCCAGGTAACCGGCCATTTTATCGTTTGGAATACGAAAGGTTGTTAATAGTGAATCAATTATTTTATCACCGGTTGGTTCCGGATCGGCCACAGCCAAAACGTATCCTTTTCCTGCAAGCCCTCCTTTATCTCCGGTTTCTTTCAAGCTTCGATACATCAGCTCATCATCCCAGGTGGAAGTTGGATCCAGTGAGATTACATTATTAAACAAATGAGGTCTGGTAGCCAGGGCATATCCCGAAAGTAACCCTCCAAGTGAATGACCAATAAAGGTACGGTATGGAGTCGTACTGTAGTTTTGGTCAATATAGGGAATGAGCTCTTTTTCTATGAAATCAAGAAACATATCTCCTCCCCCCGATTGAGACAGATTAAAGCCTGAGGGATCGGATGGCACATGCGTAGGAGTTAAATCCCGTGTTCTGTTGGTATTCAAAATACTTACGATGAGCATGGATGGAATAGCATCAAAGCTTAAGTTCTTCACGATTTGGGAGGTCAGAGCAAACTGACTGTTGGCATCCAACAGATACAGAACAGGATGCTCGGTTTCAGCCATTTCCAATTGCCGGGTGCTTTGTGGTTCGTAGATATAAAAGTGGCGGGTTTCATGCAGGATCTCTGAATAGAGGCTGTCAACGATTCCCTGATAATAGAGCGGTTCCGCGTTCTGTGCATTGACCATTCCATGACAACAGATTACAAGAAGAAGGAAGAGCAGTAGTTTTTTCATATGCTGAATTAGGATGAATAGATAGCCGAAATTTAGGCCGTACCACCGCTAAATCAATCCCTGAATTCAGTGATTATGAAAACCCCTAATTGATATTCATATACTTGCCCACTTTATAGATCAGCTCTGCGGAATTCTTGGCTTCCAATTTAGCCAGCAGGTTTTTCCGGTGCGTTTCCACGGTATTAAAGCTTATGTTGAGCCGGTCACTGATGGCCTTGGTGCTCAGTCCCTCTGCAATTAGGCAGGCAACTTCTTTCTCTCTTGCCGAGATCTGTTTTTGGATCTTTAATACCTTGAAGTGATTTGGTTTGGCTTGAATATACAACTGTTTGATATCCCGCAGCTTTCTCTGTAATGCTTTAGAATGTTCGGCCACCTCGATATCCGCTCGCCCCTCCGTTACAGTCCATGTGCCGATCATCAGGTAGCTTGGGATCTCCGTATAACGAACATCCATGATGGAGGCCTGGAACAAGACTTTTCTCACTTTTTTATTCACATCCAGCATGGCCCCGTCCATACTAAAGATCATATTACTGAAAATGGATTCATCACTTTTTTCCATTTCTGCCAGCTGCTTATCTAAGCCCGAGTAAATGCGCTGTATTTGATTGTCTGGAATAAGATGCTGAAACCGTACCAAACCGTAGCGCTCAAAATTTTCGAGAGGATGTCCTAATGCCGATTCGATGCCCCGGCTCAAATACAAGAATTCGTTTTGCGACAGCCAGGTAAGACAAGAAAAACTACCGGCAAAATTATCTAAAGCCAAGAGTTTTTCAACAAAAGGCTCAAGCAGTTCCTGTTTTTCAAAATTAAGATATTCGTTGGTCAGCTTTTGTATCATAGCGCCCGCTCCCGAGATGATAACTTCTCATAATTATTATCTTTCTGTACTGCTCTTCTGATGAATTAGCGAAGTTTCTGAATGGCCTCATTTCTGATAACCATGGTTTGAGAAAGATCCCCTAATTAAATACGCAGGAAACTCCGAAACAATTATTTTTTTCGTCTCAAAGATTATTAACGAAATTTTTTTCGCTAAATCTTACCCGACAAGCCAAATCAGCCCGTTTCTCCGAAAAGAAAAAGAATATCCTTATCCTAAAATAAGGGCGGATCATCTTTCCGCCCCTCTAATCTCTATGCCACAGCCAATGAAAATATATGCTCTAAGCGTAGCTTTTCTTTTTGAACAGTATCTATAATGGATCTGAGATTTTCCCCTTCGAATGCTTCGGATGCCGCGATCTCCAGACAATAGTCCATGCCCGATTCCAGGTTCTTGCGAAAACGTACCAGCTTTTTGTCTTCGGCGGGATCTGCTTCCTGCTGATCCACTAAATCCTGAAGGTAATCCACGTACATGCGCAATTCTTTGGCAAACATATGCGGACGGTCTCCATCCACCAAAGATTCCCCTCTGCCATAGATATGATCTACCATTTCTTCCAGGGTATATTCTCCGTTGAAGTAAGCAATGTTGGGCCCGGGACAAATAGCCTGCGGAGAGCGGCTTTCTTTTTGGATACCAAGCTGGATCAGAGCCCCGTTGCCGAGGTGATCACACAAGCAGGCTTTATCCAAGACCTTGGTTTTGAGCCGTTCTTTCTTTGCCTCGGGATAGTCGCTGTGATTGATCTGATCTATCTTCAACAGCTGATATTGTGTTGAAGCAGTACAAATTGGGTTTTCCGTAAATTCCGTATTTGATTCCAGAAATCCCTTTGGACACTGCGATCCGGGCTTCCCTTTTTCAATGCGCTCCTGATGCCACTGCTTTGAACCGGTATTTCGTACGTTGTTGAATGGCACACCCAGCGGTGAAACCCCACTCAGGTACAGATCCTCTTCTTTGGCATTTTCCAGTAAAGTACGTGTTGTCTTGTCAACGGTAGTTGCTTCGGGAACCAATAAGAACGGGCTTCCCCAACCGGTGGAATCCATGTCATATTCCCCAAGCAGACGCTTCATTTCGCCATTTGTTCCAATACCTCCCTGTACCGTGATGCGAGGTGCTGTAAACTTCCAGTCTTCTGAAAAACCACCTCGCTCCTCTTCATAAAATTTTGCTATCAGCGGACGAATAACTGAACTCAGCATTTCTTTCTTTTCCTTGAACTCCTTCAACAGAACCGGCAACAGAAGTCCGTCGGTGGCAAAAGCATGTCCCCCACAATTCAATCCCGATTCAATGCGATACTCAAACACTTCCAGTCCCTTTTTGGCAAGGTATTTACCCTGAATCAATGCTGACCTGAAATCACTCACTTTTAGAATGATCTTCTTTTTGATGTTACCTGAAGCATCCCGGTAAAAGTCTTTGAACTCAGCCAGGTAATTATACAACCGTGGATTGAATCCTGCCGACAACACCAGGCTGGAAGAGAGCTTACTTAGGGCAAAGCCTCTCAAAGCCGCGCTTCCATCACTGTATTCAGCGCTCATCGGCTCACCGGATTTAGTGAAGTTAAGTTTATCCACTTTTGCCATGATGTTCACATCAATAGAACCCGGCCGCATCATAGCCTCTAATTTCTGAGACAAGCCGGAACGCTCATTTTCATCTGTCATCTTCAACAACTGCTGGTATACAGACTTTAGCGGATTTCCTTCCGGCAGCATCCTGAAATACTTGGCTTTATCGTTGTCCTCAAAAAAGGGCTGCGACTTCAGTTCATCGAATGTACGGTGCACTATATCATGCACCAGATCCAGATAGGCCGTGATCCTTTTAGCCCGTCCATCTTCTGCAGAACGCGGAATATTCTTATAGGGCAGGTTAAACTTTTCAGTGTAATATTTTCGGATCTTCTCGACCAGCAGGTCATCCACGACTGAAATTACGGAGTCAATTCCATAAGGTGCTACGCGGATTGGGGAGTCTATAGAATGCCCGGTTCCCATTACGGGAATGGAAAAAGTATGAAGAGAATGTGTCATAAATTGGGACCTCAAATAAGGTGTCTTAAACGTATTATTCCTATTTAAGATAAAATTGTCTTTATTTGTGAAGGACATGTGAAGAAGAGCTGGATCCTAATTTTCGGCCTGTAAGCTTCCTCTTACATCAACCGCTTTAGTGCCTTTACCTTCCGGAAGAACGACCAGCGGATTGATCTCAAGCTCCCCGATCTGCGGATGATCCGATGCAATCTGTCCCAGAGCCACCAGCACCTGAGCTACCGCTTCGATATCGCATTTTTTGAAATTCCGCCAGCCTTGCAGCTTTTGGTACACTTTAGTCCGCCGCATCAATTTATGTGCTTGTACTTTGGTAAGCGGAGCGATCGCCATATCCACATCTTTGTACAATTCCACATCGGTTCCGCCGGATCCAAAAAGTACCATTGGCCCGAATTGCGGGTCACGTACAAATCCGGTAATCACCTCGGGAGCTTCACTTATCATTTCCTGAATTAAAACTCCCTTTAGCTTCCCATTGCTTGATTGAGCTGCCTTTTTGATACGGTCCCAGGCTTCTCCAGCTTCTTCAGCCGTTTTAACATTCAGGATCACTCCACCAATGTCTGATTTGTGAGAAATGTCATCAGAAAGTAATTTCATGGCAACCGGGCCGCTCATGGATTTAAAAATTTCAATTGCCTCCACCTTAGAGGCTGCTTCCCGCTGATCCGGAAATGGAATTCCATACACCTTTAACAGCTCTGCCCAATTCGCATCATGTACGGCTTCCCCGGCTTTATTTTGATCAGCTTTGATCCGTTCAGGAGAGCCATCCTTAGCTTCCTCCAGCCATTTTCTTCTGTTGATCATAGCCGCCAGGACCGAAGCCGAGCGTTCCGGAAAAGCAACATTCGGTATCTTGCGCTTTTGTAGGATCTTCAGGGCTTCTTCCACCGAAGCTTTCCCCATGATAGATGTGATCACCGTTTTGTGGTGTGAACCGGCTACTTCTCCTACTACCTCGGCAAGGCTCACCGGCAAGAACCAATCCTGTGGAGCTTGTATAACAACCACAGCATCCACGTTATCATCCGATAAAAGAGCTTCCAATGCCAGCGTATAAGTTGCCGGACCCGAGCCCGCCAATACATCTACCGGATTGTTTACACTGGATGCTTCTGGTAATCTTTTAGATAAGAAGGCTTTCGTTTCCACAGAAAGCGAAGCGATCTTCAATCCTTGTTTTTCGAGGGCATCAACCGCCAAAATAGCCGGACCTCCCGCATTGGTAAGAACCGCCACCCGATCTCCTTTAGGAAGCGGTTGCCAGGCCATAGCCCGTGCCCATTCAAACATCTCTTCGATGGTCTCTGCTTCCTGTATGCCACTGTGCCTGAACGCTGTCTGAAAAGCTTCCTTGCTGCCGGCCAGTGCACCCGTATGCGAAGCTACTGCCTTGGCTCCGCTTTCTCCTTTCCCGCCTTTCAGCATCAAAAATGGTTTTTCGAGGGCGGTTTTACGTGCTTCTTTTAAGAACCTTTGTCCATTTGCCACGCCTTCTATATATCCCGTTATAACCTTTGTATTGGGATCCAGTGCTATGGTTCTCATCATTTCCGTTTCATTGACATCGATCTGATTTCCCAGGCTGACGATACGTGAAAAACCAATTCCACTTCCGCTTGCCCAGTCAATGATCGCGGCCACCATAGCCCCGGAATGAGAAATAAAACCAATCTCTCCCGGCTCAGGCATCCCCACCACAAAAGTAGTATTGACCGGGGTATGCGTATCAATTGTGCCAATGCAATTTGGGCCAACTATACGGATCCCATACTCTTTGGCAATGGCCAGCAACTCTTCTTCCATGATCTTTCCTTCCGGACCGGTTTCACTAAATCCGCCGGTGACAATTACCACATGCTGAATCCCCCTCTCGCCGCATTCCCGCAGCGTTTCTGCCACGGCCGGAGCCGGGACAATAATAATGGCAAGGTCCACCGGATCAGGCACATCGCTCACACTTGGGTAGCAAGTTTTTTCCAGGATCTCATAAGATCTCTTATTAACCGGATAAATCCCTCCCCGGTAACGATACCGGATCAGATTCCGCAGAGCACCGTAGCCCAGCTTATGGGGATCATGAGAAGCTCCAATTATGGCTACGCCTTTGGGAGAGAAAAATGGATCAGTCATGGCAGTACTTTCTTTTACTAAAATTTCATTTTCTGTTTAATGGCATGAACCACATACGGTCTTGGTGATGGTGAATTTTTCATTTATTGATGCGAATGGCATCTACCGGACAGGCTTGTGCTGCCCGTTCGTTATATTCCCGCTCAAATTCTCCTGCTTCCGCATGATAGAGCTTCCCTTTCTTCTTGCCACCAATTAATACACATTTACCATCCCTTTTCGACATCTGCCAGCGCTCGGGCCAGGCCTCTACGCAGTAATTACATCCTATACATCGATCTCTGTAAAACGTGATCTTCATCAGTCTCTGTCCTCCCAGAGGTACACCTTGTCCCCTTCATTCACCACACAATCCAATCTGATCGTACATTCTTCTCCTTTGGCCACTACGTCTGCAGGCCGATCTCCCACCCAAATAGAATCAATTTCAGGTTCAGCAACCCCGGTTTTATTGCCAATAATGATCAGTGAATCACTCCTGTTAAAACCACCGGCTTTGATCCGCACATGCGCCACTTTTGCCTTTGGGTAGTAATGAAGCACTTTCCCTATAAAACGTTTTTCTTTGGTTGCGGCCGAACCATGAATGCGACTCCATTCTCCTAGCTTCCTGCCCAGGTAATAGCCGTCCCAAAAACCACGGTTGTACACTTCTTCAAGTTCCTTCTTCCAGGCATCCACTTTTTCCCGGGTATATGTTCCATCTGCTACGGCTTGAGCTGCTTCTTTATAACACCGGGTTACAGTTTTAACATATTCCGGTGAACGTCCCCGCCCTTCCAGCTTCAACACTTCGATCCCGGTATCCAGCAGCTGATCTAAAAAGTCGATCGTACACAGATCCTTGGGTGACATGATGTATTCATTATCGATCAGAAGCTCCTCGCCTTCCTCATTGGTTACCCGATACGCATGTCTGCAATTTTGCTTGCAAGCTCCCCTGTTCGCTGATGAATTATAGGTATGAAGACTCAGATAACATTTCCCGGAAACAGCCATACAAAGTGCTCCATGGGCAAAAACCTCGATCTGTACCAGGTTACCGGATGGCCCCCGGATGTCCCGTTCTTTCACTCCCTCCACGATCTTCTTCATTTGTCCGAGACTCAGTTCCCGGGCCAGCACCATCACATCTGCAAAATGACTGTAGAACGCTACCATCTCAATATTCGAGATATTGGCCTGGGTTGAAATATGAACCTCCACCCCGTTTCTTGCAGCGTACGAAATCGCCGCCTGATCGGCCGCAATAATAGCCGTGATGCCATGCTCTTTGACCGCATCAATGATCTTCTTCATCAATGGAAGGTCATGATCATACAGCACCGTATTGAGCGTCAGGTACGTTCGGATACTTTCCTCACGTGCCACGTCTGCGATCTTAGGAAGATCAGCCAAGGTAAAATTATTGGATGCCCGTGCCCTCATATTCAGCTGTTCGATGCCAAAATACACCGAATCGGCTCCACCTTGAATGGCAGCCTTCAGGGAAGCCCAGTCCCCGGCCGGGGCCATTATTTCAGTTTTCAGGAAGTGTTCTTTGGAATGGAACTCACCAACCTTTGGATTCGATTTCATAGTCTTATGATATTTATACTTACCGACCTGCTTAACAGACCAAACCATGCTAAAATCACACGACAATATGTAGTTTTTATGAAGCTGGGCATCAATGGGTTATACCAATGAGCAGTGTGGTTTCCATATTTCCCTCACCTCTTAGAATTATGGGCGTTATGGAGCCATTGGTATGTGCGGGAAATACCTATCTCAACGATCAACCCTGAATTACATGAATTCAGGGAATAATGACTGCAAGCCTTGGGTACGCATTGTGCTAAGTATATCAGTGGCTGTATTCCGGTTCAGTCAGCCATTTCCTCAAAATGCCGGAAAGAAGGAGCACATATGAATTTGGGTAGTCTTAGTCATCGCATTTGCTGTATCACCCTGATAGTGGGAGGGGTATTTTCGGCCAAAATCGCTGCACAAGAATTATGGGTTACAGACCGTGTTTTCCTGCAGGATACGCTTCCTATGAACCGGCAGGATGTTTTAATCAATTTACTGGACAACAGCCTCGAATCACTGGCCGACAGAGACCGTCAGGGACGCATGATCGGAGGATACATATTACTTGGATTGGGCGCCGGAACCGCGGTTGGAGGAACTGTAACGCTTGCTGCTGCTAAGAATGATGATGCCCGCATCGTTGGTTATTCACTTTTAGGTGGAGGAGCTTTTTTAGGGGCAATGAGTTTACTTCCTTTCAAGATTAAAAGTGAATCGGAACGGTTATACGCAGATTTCAGAGAAGACCTGAAAAACAGCCCCGGCGAAAAAAGCCAAAATTTCTATTTTTGGGACCGTCGATTTGAAGAGCTTGCTCAAAAAAGGAAAAGGGAACGCATCATTGGCGGAATTTCATCTATTGTAGCCGGTGGAGTAGCCAGTCTTGCAGCAGAAGATGTTTCGGATCGGGACCGGCTGCATATTTTCATCTGGCCGGCTGTTGGCAGGGTAACAAGTTTTTTAGTCAGATCAGAGGAAGAGCAGCGCTTTGAAACCTATCGGCAAGCCAAGGAGGATATCCTGCGTTCCGGATCAGTTTCGGAGATTCACTTTGGAGTATTACCTTTACCTAAAAAGGGATTACTGGCCACGATACAGGTTCGGTTTTGAGATGTATCTTTCATGAGAAATTAGCCTCATCAACGCAGGTTTTGCTTTCTGATGATGTAAAGTTCTTCAAAAGGTACTTCTATAAGATCAATCTGTACCCAAAAAGCCGGAGATGACCCCGGCTGTAACTAACTGGAAGAACTATGAGGCTTATTTGATCAAAGTCATCCTTTTGGTTTGAGTCTTGTCTCCTGCTTTCAGGCTGTAAAAGTATACACCACTCGAAAGAGACGAGCCGTCAAACATCACGGAATAGCTTCCCGCCATCTGGGGTTGGTCGACCAAAGTTGAAACTAACTGCCCCAGTATATTCCTCACTTCCAACCGGACCTTTCCATTTACTGGTAACGAATAATGAATCCTGGTAACGGGGTTAAACGGATTTGGATAATTTTGTGTCAATTCAAACCGTTCAGGGTTTTCTCTGATTTCCTCATTGGATGTAATCAAGTTAGCTTCGATCGGTATCTTCCTGGTGTAAGAATTCCCCTCGTCGCGGACAATAAGGGTATCACTGCCATCGAGTTGAATGCCCGGTTCAAAATGCAAATAGGCCTGACTGCTATCCTCCTCAAAAATCCGGATACTCAAACCCGGATTAATCGGCTCTTGTAATTCGAACGTGTGTTGCTCCGGAAATATCGGGAGTAACGTAAAAGCTTGCAGTAACAAACTGTCTCCCGGTAGTGCTTTAATGGAGTTCAGGCCATCCGTATCGTACACCGAACGATTCACATATACCCCCGGAATGATATCCGAAAAGTTTGCACTGTTATAACGGAGTTCCAGAATATTGGAAAACAACCCGGCATCGCGACTATACGAGTTAAGGTTAAACCAACCGAGAATCTCCAGACTAAAAACCCGGTCTTGGTCCCCGCGCTTTGGAGAGGCATAGCTGAACCACATCAGATTCTGTGCATCCTCATTTAGTCTTTTTATGATGACATCAATACCATTTAGCAAGGCTGAAAAGTTCTGAAACCGAAAACTGCCTGCGTTACCAAAATCCTCAATAACGGTAGAACTATTCCCTATTTTAATGGTAATGATCTGTTTATCTCCCCGCGCATCGAGTACATCCTGAGCGGAATTAGTTCCCTGTGTATCTTCTCCGTCCGTGATCACAATCATGGAACCGAGCTGAAGTCCGGTATCCGAATAAGAATTCTCCCAGCGGCTCAAACCGGTGATCATACTGCCATGCAAATTTGTAGTGGTTCCGCCCAACGTAATTGAGTTCACGGCCTGGGCCAGCGCAGCCTTATCCGATGTATAATCCACCAAAAGCTGAGTAGATCCAGAAAAGGAATAGAGCGCGATCTCAAGGTCTTCCGGAAGCTGCTGGATAACTTCAACAGCGGCTTCTTTAAGTTCTGGTAGTTCGGCCCCCACACTGAAACTGTTGTCGATCATCATCACCATACGGAAATCAACAGGAACATTTTCTACCGGTTCAAAAGTAAAGAAAGACTCGCTGGTAGATATCATTTGACCATCCTCTCTTGCCCGGAAAGATATAAGAGATGGGTTCAGATTAAAAGAATTTCCCAGGTAATCCCGCAGCAGGAAAAGCCCGTTCACGTAAGAGGGTTCGGAGGAAAAAGCATAAACAGGGTTCACTTCATACGTACCCGTGCGGTAATCCTTGCTGTTTTGAAACTTTGTCCGAAAGAAGAAATAAGGATATTCATGATACACCAATTCGTCAGGATTGTAATCCTTGCCCGTATATATCCAGGCTGATTTAAGCGGGTCCCAAACCACTTCCAATCCCCCATAAATACGGAGAGAATCTGTAACCAGATTTGGAAAGAAATAACTACTCGGATTATAAAGCTCATTACCTGCACGACCATACGATGGATGTGTGGCACGTACCTGGGATTCGTCAATAGAGATTCCGGTAAAGCTCTCGGTTTTGAGATCATAAAGATCAATACGGTTATTGTCTGCCGCAAGATATAGGGTATCATTTAATACCTTGAAAGGCCTGTTACCGGCTGTCGGCAAATTAGGTAAGAACTCATACTCTAATGTATTTAAGTTCACCTTTAACAACCCATTTGTAAATTGAGTAAACAGGGGTACATACCAAAAGTCAGATTCCCGGGAATAGGCATAATCAGAAGAGACGAAATAAGGGAGAGAATCCGCGGTGTAAATAGTATCGGTAGCTATCAGGTTTCCATTTCGATTGCGAAGACGGATAATATCTAAATAAGCCTGATCAAACTCGTACCGTTGTTCAAGGGCAATAATGGTACTGTCGTCATAGGTTATAAACTCCTCGTAGGCAAGGCTACCGGCAGTATTGCCTCCATCACAATAGATCAAACAAAGTCGTTCCGTTTCCAGGGAATTCGGAACCCCGATAAGAGAACTGCCATCCACCATAAGCACCGTGTCCCTGACAAATATATACGGTGGAAGGTAACTGAAAGCATTATTAGTGCTAAAATCTCCGTTATATACAATGGCCGAATCTACAACGTTTAGTTTGAGATCGAACGTATCACCGTATTCCTTTTGAAAAAGGTAAATAATACCCAGGTATTTTGATGTAGCATCATCATAGTTTTGGGTTGAACCGATCAAAATTTCCGGTTCTTGTGACTGTTCTAACTGCCACATGATATCGATATCGCCGGGATAATAAATATCAGAAAGAGAAGTAACAGGGGCAGTTCCTTGAGCACGAACCGTGCCGGAAAAGCATACCACTGCCAATACTAAAGATAAAGCCAGTAGGGAAGATTTCATTTAGGAAGGGTTAATTAAGAATCCGTGATTATACACCCCGACATGGCAAGAAGCAACAGATCCAAAAAAATTTAATGGACAGGATATGATTATCCCCCTGCGGGGATTATTTTAATGGAACACGGATGAGACGGAGAATCCAGTAACGAATCCCTCTGCCAGTAAAAAACATGAGGTGATATTACTCGATTTAAGTATCATTATTTCAGGAATCTTCGCAATTATGCCCCCAACAAGATCAGATTCATCAGGCAAACAACATGACTAAAACCCTTGCTTCTACCTTTTTAATTATTCTCTTGCTTTGCTCACAACGTATCGTCGGGCAGAATATGCAAGATTCCGGAACCTATATAAAATCGGATATCTACTCTGAGGTTCTGGGAGAAACACGAACCTTTCATATCGGACTTCCAGACTCCTATCATACTTCAGAAGATCGAAGCTACCCGGTTATGATCTTGCTGGACGGATACACGCATTTTAAAACAACCACAGGTATCGTTCACTTTTTGAGCTCAGACCGCGCGGGAAACAATATGGCCCCGGAAATGATCGTCGTTGCCATTGATAATATTGATCGTGAACGTGATTTCACCGTTACAAAGATCAAAACCGTTCGCCCGAATACTATGGGAGGCGGCAGAGATTTTTTAACCTTTATTGAGGAAGAGCTGATCCCATATATAGATGAAACATACCGAACCGAAACGTACAGGATCCTGACCGGACACTCGCTCGGTGGACTCCTGGCAATAAATGCTTATGCTGATAGCACAAGCATTTATGATGCTTTTATATCTATAGATCCCAGCATCTGGTGGAACGAACAGATGATGGCTAACAAAGTGAATGCAGTGCCCTCTGCCTCCTTCCACAAGAAATTATATCTTGCAACGGCCAATCAGGGAGCAGCTAATCTCGAACGGAATAAGAAAAGGCATGATACTTACTACACGCTATTGACGGAGCGATCTGATGAGCCTCAGAATATCAGGATTGTATACTTTGAAGATGAAGACCACCGATCCGTTCCTCTCAAAGCGATCTATGAAGGACTTCGATTTATTTATTCAGCCTACCATCCATAAAAGTTCATAAGGATTTCTATTGCGGGATCTTTAAATGAATAAAAAGCATAACTGAAGAAGCTCTCCACCCGCCGGGCAGCAAAATTGTCCAAAAAAAATTATTGGATTCGAGCAAATTGAATAACAAGACTGCTGTTGCCCGCAAATCAGGGCAACCGGACCTGGGTTGCTATGGTCTTAAACTAACCGCGGTACTCATTGTGAAATACTTTCTTTTATTTGCACTTTTCGGTGGTGAGGACTTGAACGTACAATTTACATACAAGGCTTTCAGTCCTTTAAAACCGAATGCTTCTTTGTCAAGAATTGAACGGCAAATAGTTCGTTTTCGTCAGTCCACGTTTTCTCAGTTCTAAAATGGGGCTGAGTAATTTCTCTGAAGGATTCCGGTGAGTATTTGTGGGAATTTTCTGTATGAATGGTTTCTCCTTCAGCAATGGTGATTTTTGACCCCATCATATAAACCGTTTGGTCTTTTTGGCTCACCAGGTGCATCTCTATTCTGCTTTTTTCTTCATTGAAAATGGCTTTGTGATCAAACGCATCGGGATTGAAATTAGCATCCAGCTCCCGGTTGATTCGCGTTAGGATATTTTTGTTGAATTGAGCCGTGATTCCCTTCTCGTCGTCATAGGCTGCAATCAAGGTTTCCCGGTCTTTGATCAGGTCAAACCCTATTAACAGGCCACCATTTTTTCCAATCAATTCTGAAATCAAAGCGATAAAATCACCGGCTTCATCCTTGGTAAAATTCCCAATAGTGGAGCCCGGGTAGTAGACAATTCTTCGGATGCCCTCGTTTGTATCCGGCAGATCAAAAGGTTTGGTATAGTCCGCAGAAACCGGATTTATTTCTAAGTTTGGATACTCAGATTGCAGTTGCTCCGCCGCAGAGGACAAAAAATCATTGGAGATGTCAACCGGAACATAGGAATGTAAATTCGGAAGGTGATCCAGCAGTAAGCGGGTTTTCAGGCTGCTTCCGCTACCAAGCTCTATAAGCTGAATGCCTGAACCAAGTTGCCCTGCTATGTCCCCGATATTGTTCTTCATTATAGAGAGCTCTGTTCTGGTTGGGTAATACTCGTCCAATTCACAGATCTGTTCAAATAACTCCGACCCTCGTTTATCATAAAAAAATTTACTGGGCAATGTTTTCTGAGTCTTTCCAAGGCCTTCCAGCACCTCTTTCAGCATCCCAGAATGAACACTTACTTCTGTTGTATTTGATTCCATATTCCTCTTTGATGAGTACATTTATACCTTTACAGATTAGCAATTTTATCTGGAGAACCTACGAGCGTCCGATGGTCCTCGTAGTATTCGGGTTTACGGTATGAATCCCTTAACGCTCGCAATACCTTAAGACGCTGCGAGCTTTCTGCCTTCACAGGTTTTGCAAAGGTGGCAAATTCACTCTTCATCAAGTTCATGTTATTTTGCTAAACGGATTCCGGTAAACTGCCAGCGCTCGTTGGCGTGGAAAAAATTGCGATATGTTTTTCGGAAATGAGACTTCGAAGTGGCACACGATCCGCCCCGAAGTACATACTGATTGCACATAAACTTACCGTTGTATTCGCCCAATGCGCCGGGCAGCGGTTTGTACCCTGGATACGGAGCATAGGAACTTTGGGTCCACTGCCACACATCTCCAAACATTTGTTGAAGGCCTGATCGTGCATTTTGTAATGCTACCGGATGAAGATTTGCAGCATCGGCAAAATTGCCGGTAACCTCCATTGATTCAGCCGCAACTTCCCATTCAAATTCCGTGGGTAACCGATAACCTCTCCAGAGGGCATAAGCATCGGCTTCAAAATAACTGACGTGGGTGACCGGCTCGTTCGGATCTATTTTTTCCATCCCGCTGAGGGTAAACTGCCACCATTCCCCATCTCTTTTTTCCCAATAAAGCGGAGCATTCCAGCCCTCATCCCGAACAGTGGAAAAGCCTTCATCCAACCACCATTTTGGTTCCCCATAGGCTCCTGACTCAATAAATTCTATGAACTCAGCATTCGTTACCAGGCGATTCGCAAGCTCAAAGTCGTGGATATAGGTTTTGTGGCGCGGGAATTCGTTGTCATATCCAAAGTCATCGCCCTTGTGGCCTACTTCATAGACACCTTCACCAAAAGAGCTCCAGCTTAATTCCGGAACCGATTTTACTTTCGGGCGATCTGCCTCTTTATAGGTGATATTCAACGGATTTTGAGCAAACATATATTTCAGATCGGTCATCAGCAATTCCTGATGCTGCTGCTCATGGTGAATCCCGATCTCGATGATCGGTGCCCATTTTTTGTACTGCTCGTCCGTGGCATTTTTGATTAGCCCGGCTACGTGTTCATTGATGCTTTTCCGATATTCAAACACCTGTTTTACCGTGGGACGTGAAATATTTCCCCGCCTTGCCCGGCAGTGAGGAACTCCCGTCTGCAGATAATAGGAATTAAACAAATAACTGTATTGGGGATGAATGGGATCGTAATCCTTGAGCTCCTTCTCCAACAAAAAAGTCTCAAAAAACCAGGTGGTATGAGCCAGATGCCACTTGGCCGGACTCGCATTCTCAGTCACCTGAACAACATAGTCTTCAATTTCGAGTGGTTCCGTAATCTCTTCCGTAAAGGCTCTCACGCGGTTGAATGTATCGATCAGCTCATTCCTTGAGTATCTGAAAGTGGGATCGATCTCATCACTCTTAATCTGTTCTGAGGGTAAAGCAGGGTTTTCCATAGCAACTCAGTTTTTAATTTTTCTTTAGATGTAGTACATCCGGGGGTTCTTACTTATGAATAAAAACATTTTCCGTTAAAGATAATTCGTAAGAAAAATTGTGAACCCTGGGAATGTTTATTAAAGTGTATCAGGCTTAGTACTTTTATCAGATAAATATACTTATCAATATTTTTTCTCTGTAAACTATTCCTTACCTATTTAAGTACATTCATGGATTTTGCTCTCTTGCAGCTCAAATACGATCAATTTTTTGGATAGGCGTGCATTTCATTTAATCTCTTTTATATTATCGCTCATCTATACAATATTCACTCCTACATAGATGGACTCACATCAGTTACTTATTGACCATATCTCAGAAATCGTTTCTTTAGATGATTCTATAAAAAGCCTAATCAGAGAACGATTCATACCACGGCATTTAAAGAAAAAAGAAATGCTTCTCTATAAAGGTGATGTCTCTCATCATATGAGATTTATTGCAGAAGGCTGTCTAAGAAATTATAATATCGATGAGAATGCACAGGAACACATCTTACAATTTGCTGTCAAAGGTTGGTGGATCAATGACCTATATAGTTATTTAACAGAAACCCCGGCCACTTTTTTTATTCAGGCATTAGAGGATAGTGTTGTTTTACAGATCAGCAAAAATGAACTAACTAAACTCTTTGATGAAGCTCCCGCTTTGGAACGATTTTATAGAATAAAATTCGAAAATGCTTATGTAGCATTGCAGAACCGAACTATACATGGAATGAGCAAACCAATTGAAGAGAGGTATTCCGATTTCAGAAACACGTACCCTGAAATTGAACAACGGGTTCCCCAATTCATGATCGCGTCTTACCTTGGCATCACTCCCGAATCATTAAGTAGAGTCAGAAAAAGGATGAGCTCCAAATGACTTCTTGATTTGAGTCAATGAATTAGGCTCTCTACTCCGCGAACTTTGTGCTGTCACATTTAAAACCAAATGATAGTACAATGAAAATTATAGCTCTTGCCGGTAGTAACAGCCGGAACTCAATCAATGCAAAGCTTACCAAAGCTGTGCTTTCTTATTTTCAGAAAGCTGAAGTTAATTACATCGATCTCAAGGATGTAAATGTCCCTATTTATAATCAAGAATTGGAGACAGATGAGGGAATACCGCAGAAAATAGAAATACTCTTTCAGCAGTTTGAAGAAGCTGACGGGTTTATAGTAGCTTCTCCTGAATACAATGGTTTGATGCCCGGTTTTTTCAAAAACATTGTTGACTGGTTATCCAGAATCGACCAGAAGATCTTCAGAAATAAACCGGTACTTCTTGTCAGTACTTCCCCAGGCAAAACCGGAGGGGCATCCAATCTTTCAGTATTGAAGGACGTCATGCCTTTCTGGGGGGCAAAATCTGTACATACTTACTCTTTAGGTAATTTCGATGAGAACTTTAACTCCAATTCTAATAGTCTGTCGAATCCTCTTGAGTTCAAGAAACTTCAGGTAGTATTAAGCAATTTCAAAATCGCCCTATTTAGTGAGCAATCAGATAAACGAGTGTCTCCTACCAGTGCGATAAAAAAAATCGCCTTTTTGATGATAGGTCTATTTGTATTGAATATTCAGACCTTTGCACAATCTACAGAACAAGCAGGCCAAAGCCCCTGGGGACCAGAGGATGAGATAGGCACCCTGAATATGATGAGCGATCAGTCCAGGCTCGATATTCTTGGGCGAATAAAGTCGGGTAAAGTATTCGATCTAAGTGTTGAATATTTTGTTGGAATGCCAAGTTTTAGTGCCCTTGGTGATCCCGGTTATCAGTACTGGCTCACTCACACCCCAAATGGGACCATCGTTGATAATCCCAATGGATTAGGTGAGGAGATGAACCGGAAAGTAAGCTATACCGGTGATGCCATTTCCATGTATACCCACATGGGAACTCATATAGATGCCCTCAATCATTTTGGGCTGGATGGTAAGATTTGGAATGGATTTACACCTGAGCAGCATCTTGGAGATAAAGGATGGAAAAAAACCGGAGCGGAAACCATTCCTAACATCATTGCCCGGGGCGTCATGATCGACGTGCGGTCGTACTTGGGTCAATTAACACCAAACTACCGGATCACAGCATCTGATCTCCAAAAAGTGTTGAAGGATCAGAACGTTTCTTTAGAGCCGGGAGATGTAGTTTTGATCAGAACTGGACAGGCAAAAAACTACCAGGATGCTCATGCTTATCTGGATCAATATCCCGGAATAAGTTTAGATGCAGCCAAATGGCTTGTTGAAGAACGCAAAGTCATGCTGCTTGGCGCTGATAATTTAAGTTTTGAAGCATTCCCCCCTGAAAGAGATGACAACTGGGTTCCGGTTCATACCTATTTATTAGCTGAAAAAGGAGTCATGTTCATTGAACAAATGTATCTGGAGGAGCTTGCACAGGAAGAGGTATATACTTTTGCATTCATAGCTGGCTCTCTCAAACTCCGTGGGGCAAGTGGATCGCCAATGAGACCCATTGCAATTCCTATCCGGTAATATCATGAACTATTTAGCTTTTGTTATTCTGGCTTTAGTAGGCGGGGTGTTCCTCGCCGCACAAGGTGGATTCAACACCCAACTTGGAGTACTATTAAATAATCCTTTGCTCGCATCTGCGGTTGCATACATTGTCAGCACCACTTTTGCTTTGGGAGCTGTTCTGGTATCTGTCAATGAATACCCCTCATTGAATGAGATAAGATCTATACCGGCCTATCTTTGGTTTACGGGGGCATTGCTAAGCCTGATCGGGATCACGCTCTACTATTACACCATTCCAAAATTAGGGATCTCAACCATGATCTCACTTGGCCTGTGTGGGCAGTTGATCTTTTCTGTGATTGCCGGCCATTTCGGATGGTTCAACCTGCCTGTAGAGCCTGCAGACTTTAAGCGAATACTTGGAGTCATCATAATGATAACTGGAATCTTATTAATCAACTCAAAATGAAAGACAAAGAATACCTGAATAAAGAAAATATTTATAACCTGACAACATTATGGAGTTTGGCAGGTGAAATGTGCGGTAGCTTTAAAACAAATGGTAATATCAATCTGAGTAACATTCTAAATTCAGACTGGCCATCAAGAATTTGGTTTTCAAAACAAAGAAGCAGCATTGGTGAAGATGACTTAGTAATAGCTTCCAAAAATTCACTAAAACTCTCATTATGGGAAGATAGTTATGGTGAATCACCAACGAGTAGTCCTATAGAACCTTTTACAGTGTTGACTACACACCAAACAGCAATGTACTTGCCTAAACCCTGGCTCAAAGATAGTGATGACGAGCTTACAATAGATTTGAAACACGTGAAGGATTCTAAGGAAGCCGACACATGGAGTAAATTGTTTGAGCAAGCATTTGGCTACACAATACCTTCCTCAGTAGTCAAGTCAACTTCCAGATTCACTAATTACTACATAGCTCATAGTGAAGGAGAAAGTGTAGGTACAGTAATGTTATTTATAGATTACCATAATAACGCTGGTATTCACGCTTTGGGGGTTTCGCCTGCTTTCAGAAGACGCGGGTTTGCCAAGGAGATCACCCTGGCTTCTCTGCAATTACTGATCAACGAAAACCCTGAAAATATTTTCCTCCAGGCATCAGATGCTGCAGTAAATCTCTATAGAAAACTCGGATTTAAGGATCAATTCGAAATGCATACTTACTCTTTTTCCAACACCCAATAACCATTTATCAAGAAACAACATCATGCAACTTTTAGAAAACCTGAATTGGCGTTATGCCACCAAGAAATTTGATTCAAACAAGAAACTATCACCTAATGATCTATCGAAACTGAAAGAAGCCATCAGACTATCGGTTTCTTCTTATGGACTTCAACTATATAAAGTTTTGGTTATTGAAGATCCTGAAATCAGAAAAGAACTCAGAAAAGCCTCATGGGATCAGCCACAAATAACCGATGCATCTCATCTATTTGTCTTTTGTCGCCTTGATAAAGTGACCGAACACGATATCGATAACTATGTCAGCATGGTTATATCTCAAAATCATGCTGACGAAAAGGCCCTGCACAATTATGGCTCATTTATCAAAGAAAAAGTCTTTGAACTTCCTGAACATGAGACCCATACCTGGATGGAGAAACAGGTCTATCTGGCTCTCAATAACCTGCTAGTGGCCTGTGCAGAATTAAAGATCGATGCCTGTCCTATGGAGGGTTTCGAAAAGGAGAGCTATGATGACATTCTGAATCTTAGGGAATTGGGTTTAAAATCCACGGTAATTGCTCCTGTTGGTTACCGATCATCTGAAGATGAGTCACAGTACTGGGGTAAGGTGAGAAAATCAACTAAAGAGCTTTTTCATACAATGAATTAAAGGTATTGCTCACGCTACCATTGCCTAATTTTACCTTGGTGCCAAAATCCCCCCGTAGGAACTTCGGATTTACTTAACTGAACAATTTCATGAGCTACATCTTGAGGTTTCCGCGGGGCTTCACTCCCTCCCATGTTTGTTTGGGTCCATCCCGGATCTAAAGCTGAAACGGTAATATTTTTAGCCTCTACTCTTTTCGACAAGAGCTTGGTATACATATTCAAAGCCGTCTTTGACATTTTATAATGGGGCTGATGGGCATCGAAATTTAATTCACTGAAAGCACCCCATTCAGATGAAATATTAATTATATGGCCGCCTTCATTGACTGAGTTTAAAATTTGCTCAGTAAACTCGATAGTACCAAAGAAATTCACATTAAATGTTTTTCTTAGCTCTTCCATATCAATTGCTGTTCGATTCCATTTCTCCAAAAGAACTGCTGCATTATTGATCAAAACATCAATTCTTGTACCCGCAATTTTTCTTGAAAACTCCTTGATGGACTTTGATGAGCTCAGATCTAATGAATAACACCTAAAGTCAGGATGATCTACCGAACAATGACCAGTCGTTGATGTCCCTATTACTGAAACACCTTGACCATCTAAAAGTAATTTCACAGTTGCCATTCCGATGCCCCTGCTACATCCGGTTATTAAATACTTCTTCATGGTTTACTTTTGAATTAAAATTTCAATTAACACCCCGATCATTGATCATAAGAGGTTTTGAAGAAAATCTGATTACTACCTAACTATAACATTGACTAAGATCAATTTCACAGGCGAAGATTTTATTCTTACTTATTGACTTAAGTCAATGAAACAACTTTGATAGTTCTTTAATCTTGCTCAACACTGTAATACTAACGGAGAACAATTATGAAAGCTGCAATATTTAAAACCTATGGTAATAAAAACTCTATTGTAGTTGAAGAAGTTGACAACCTGATACCAAAAGACCACGAAATCTTGATCAAAGTAAAAGCGACTACCGTAACTGCTGTTGATGCTATATTCAGATCCGGTAAAAAATTCTTTCCCAGAATGGCCACTGGAGTTATTTCTCCAAAAATTAAAACTCTGGGTACAGAATTATCCGGTGTCGTTGAAATGACTGGGAAAAAAGTCACAGGCTTTGAAATTGGTGATGAGGTCATTACTGACAGTGGCACCAACTATGGAGCTCATGCAGAATATGTTTTAGTTACAGATAAGGACCCCATCGTTCGCAAACCCAAATATCTGTCTTTCAAAGAAGCAGGTGCTATTTCATATGGCTCCCTAACTGCCCTACCTTTTTTACGGGACCATGGAAAAATCAAGGAAGGTGACCGGGTACTGATTATCGGAGCCTCGGGAAGCGTGGGTACGTATGCCGTCCAATTAGCAAAATATTACGGAGCAGAAGTTACTGCAGTATGTAGTTCCCAAAATGCACTCTTGGTTAAATCTTTGGGTGCAGACAGGATTATTGATTATCGGAAAACACCTATAAAAGACATCCATAGCCGGTACGATATCATATTTGATACGGTTGGAAAGTATTCCATTGCTAAAACAAAGCATTTGTTAACCCCTAAAGGACGATACTTGACGACCATACTCAGCCTGCGCTCTGTCTTCGATATGCTAAGAACCGGACGAAGCAAACAGAAAAGCATTCTCGCTTTAACCGGACTCAGAAAAAACAAAGAAAAAACGGATGACCTGAGATTAATAACTGAGCTTTTCAAAAACCATAAGCTCAGGGCAGTCATTGATAAAGAATTCACCTTAGACACAATCAACAAAGCTTTTGATTATGTAGCTCAGGGGCACAAAACAGGTAATGTGGTCATTACTTTTTAAGCTTAACAATACTAATGGAGATCAAAATGGAATCAACGAATTTTAAAAAACTAGCCCGAATAACCGGTTTTTTATACCTACTCATTATTGTATGTGCCGGATTCAGTCAGGGTGCCGTACGTGAGATGTTGATTGTTGCCGGAAACGCAGGTGCTACCACTCAAAATATATTAGATAATGCTTTTCTGTTTAAAGCAGGACTTATGACAGACCTCATTGCTTTTTTGAGTGATACCGGTGTTTCCGTGTTGCTTTATATCCTGCTAAAACCGGTCAGCAAAGGACTGGCTATGACGGCTGCAGCATTCCGGCTGATTGCCCATCCTGCAATTGGAAGCCTGAACTTATTGAATCATTTCGCTGCACTGAGAGTGCTGGAATCTCCCGGTTTTACATCCTCCTTTGATCTCACCCAGCTTCAGGAATTCTCACTGTTTTTCATGGAACTGCATAACATGGGCTATCTAATTGCCGGGGCTTTCTTTGGAATCCATTGCTTTTTGCTTGGATACCTGCTGTATCGATCAAGCTTGTTTCCAAAATTCATTGGTGTACTTATAACGATTGCCGCATTCGGATACCTGATCGAATCATTTGGCTTCATCTTTTTCCCGGAGTTGAAAAGCACGTTTGCCCTCATCGTTGGATTTTCAGCAGGCATCGGGGAAATAACCCTGACACTTTGGTTACTCATTAAAGGAGTGAGGAATCAACAATGAAAAAAGTATTTCTATTCAATATCACCTTCATTTTTGGTCTTTTTGTATTAATTATTGGGCTTATCAGGCAATCCCCCTATCCACAAAATAATAATCTAAATTCCAATGAGATTGACCTAATCATACAAACGGATGACGTTAAAATTGGTGGTACCCTAACTCTTCCAGCTATTCTTGAGACAACATCACTAGTTATTATGAGCTCCGGCAGTGGCGATCAGGATAGAGATGAAACACTAGAGGGTTTTAAAATATTTAAAGTCATTGCCGACCATTTGGCTTCTCAAGGAATAGCATCGTTCCGTTATGATGATAGAGGTGTTGGAACCAGTACGGGTAATTTTGTTAACAGCACAATTGATGACCACTCAAATGACCTGGAAAGAATAATGGACTATTTTAAATCCAATGAAGTCCATGGATTCAAAGATTTTATACTATTTGGACATAGTCAGGGAGGTATTCTTGCAGCAAAAGTAGCTGTGGGAAATGAGTCGGTAAAAAAAGTAATCCTAATGGGAGCCCCTTCGGTTCCACTTGTAGAAGTAGTGTTATATCAAGTTAGACAGGAATACGCCACGACCTCCATTTCAAAATCACTTATTGAAGCTGATGTTTCCGCACATAACAAACTGATGAGGGCTATTGAGGATAATACGAATATCGACGAGGCATACCATTTATTCAAAAAAACCACTGAATCTATTTTGTATGAGTTATCGACTGAAAGAGATATCGATAGCCTGAAAATACAGCAAGATGCAATAGCTAAAGCAAACGAATATAAAATCATTTATGCATTGCCTTCACTTACATCCTTTCTTTACTATGACCCTTCATGCGATCTCGAACAACTGGAAGTACCTGTACTAAGCTTGTTTGGTGGTTTAGATTACCAAGTTACAATTGGTCAAAATAAAGACCGCATGGAAAATGCCCTTCTTAAATCAGGAACAGACTACCATTTAATAACTTTTGAACATGCTAACCATTACTTCCAAAAGGCGATAACAGGAAGCAGGGATGAGTATGCAACACTCGAAAAGAAATTTGTAGATAATTTTTTAAGTGAAATTTCAACCTGGATTCTTGCCAATTAATCTAACAGATATGCCACATTTTGTACTGGACTGTTCCAACACAGTTGTACAATCAAAATCACCTGAATCCATAAACACATGAAACTAAATAATAGTCAAATTACCTACCCGACTGACTTTCCAAAACCTACAATGATATCGTTAAATAATATCGAGTTAGAAATTTTTGAGGCTGGAAATGATAATACAAAACCAATTATACTCTGTCATGGTTTTCCTGAACATGCATATTCTTGGAGATATCAGATCCCAGAATTAGTGAAAGCTGGTTATCATGTTATTGTTCCAAACCAACGAGGCTATGGCAATTCATCACGTCCTGGAAAAGTAACAGACTATGATATAAAACACTTAACAGGCGACCTTGTTGCATTACTCGATTATTATGAATACGAAAATGCAACTTTTGTTGGCCACGATTGGGGAGCAAATGTAGTTTGGAATCTAGCTCTGTTGCACCCAAAACGAGTAAATAAAGTGATTAATTTTGCACTTCCTTATCAAGAGAGAGGTGAAATACCTTGGCTCGAGTTCATGGAAAAGGTCTTTGGAAAAGACTTCTACTTTGTTCACTTCAATAAACAACCAGGGGTAGCAGATACTATTTTAGAAAAGAACACATCTCAGTTTCTTAGAAATCTATTTCGTAAAAATGTGCCACTAGCTCCTCCCAAACCAGGAATGTTATTGATTAACATGGCTACAGCAGAAAAGCCTCTTGGTGAACCTATTATGAGTGAGGATGATTTATCAGTTTTTGTATCAGCATTCGAATCATCCGGATTTACAGGTAGTATTAATTGGTACAGAAACCTTGACCGTAACTGGCATTTGTTGGCTGATGTCAAACCAATTATTCAACATCCTACACTAATGATTTATGGCAATCGTGATTTAATTCCAAAATCAGAGAGTTTAAAAGATTTTGCACCTAATCTTGATGTTGTAAGCATAGATTGTGGTCATTGGATTCCTCAGGAAAAACCAGTAGAAACAAACAAAACCATTTTAAAATGGTTGACAAAAAAGGATGTTTAAAAAAGACCAAGATTTTTAGGCGATAATTGTTCTAACCAAGCAATAGAAATCCTTGCAGTTACGAAATCTCAGCAGGTCCTGCTCGGAATGTTCTATTTCACAGAAAAAAGTTTTATCAATAATGCGCTCCAATAAACAACGAAACACTTATAAACATGCACCTAAATATAAATAAAACACTAAAACTTGTAATTACCTCCCTAATCCTAAATGCTTTTTTGCTAACGCCTTATGTAAATATTCAAGCTCAGTCACTTGAAAGTTATGTTGATAGCTTGCTAACAGAAATGTTTGAGGCAAATGGTCCCGGCAGTGTCTATTTGGTGGCAAAAGATGGAGAACCTGTTTACAGAAAAGCATTCGGGAAAGCCAATTTGGAACTGGGTGTTGACATGACCCCGAACAATGTATTCCAGATTGGTTCTATGACAAAGCAGTTTACCGCAATTGGAATACTAATATTGGAAGTGGAAGGAAAACTCAGCCTACAGGATGACGTCCGTAAATATATCTCTGATTTTCCTGTTCAGAGAGACAGTCTCACCCTCAGGCATTTACTGAATCATACCTCAGGTATAAAAGATTTCACCAAAATGAAGACGATCATGCAGATCGCAAGAAAGGATCTCTCTCCAAAAGAGTTAATTGATTTCTTCAAAGATGAACCTGTGGAGTTTAGTCCGGGCGAAAAGTTTGAATACAATAATTCTGGGTACGTAGTGCTTGGGTATGTGATCGAGCAAGTCTCAGGAATGAGCTATGAGAACTTCATTGAAGAAAAGATCTTTGACAAGTTAGGAATGGCTGATTCCAGGTATGCATCAGACAGGGAGCTGATCAAAAACCGAGCTTACGGTTATCATGACCGAGGTGGTTATACCAATAAAATGTGGGTGAGTCTAAATATACCCTATGCTTCTGGCTCGCTGATGTCAACGGTGGATGATATGTTGATCTGGCAAAATGCACTGAATTCTGAAGAACTGCTAAGTCATGAAACACTTCAGAAAGCTTTTACTCCCGGAACATTGGCTAATGGTGAAAACACCACCTATGGTTTCGGATGGCACCTGAAAGAATGGGATGGTGAACCAGTGAGAGAGCATGGTGGCAGTATTTTTGGTTTCAAATCTATGGGAGTTTATTTGCCGGATCAGGATATTTATGTAGTTGGTTTTAGTAACTGTGATTGCAACTCTCCAACGGTGGTTACCCGCGAAATTGCTAAGATCGCTTTGTCTGAATTATCTCAATAATTAAACAAACAAAATTATAATGCCACATTTCATACTTGACTGTTCCAACACAGTTGTACAATCAAAATCACCTGAATCCATAATGCAGTTGGTTTATAATACCGCCAAATCCACTGGACTTTTTGATCCAGAGGATATCAAAGTTCGGATCAATCCTTTTCAAGATTATATGGCAGGAAGTTCCAAGGATGACTTTATCCACATTTTTGCAAATATCATGGAGGGGCGAAACACAGATCAAAAAGCAGATTTATCCCAAAAGATAATTTCTGAACTCAATGTTATGTTTCCCGAGGTTCCAATTATCTCTATTAATATCAGGGATTTTGAGAAAGCGACCTACTGTAACAAATCAATGGTTTAAAATAGATTAGATGTTAAAAAACATAGTCCTATTGGTATTAGTATTAGGAGGAACATTGTTCGTAAACACAGGCAATGCTCAAAATAAAATAAGCCAAGCTCACAAAGACTCTCTTGATCACACCGTAAAAGCCTACTACGATTTAAACCTTATCATTTTCCAGGAAAATTCCACAATTGAAGATATAGACAGCGTTTTTACTCTTTTTACTGACGATTTTACCTATGTCCATCCCAATTATGGAGGGGTCTATACACGGGAAGACCTTTATAATGGATACAAGCGAAACCTGGAAGATGGTGGATATGACGGACAAATTATCGATGTAATTATCGATCAGAAGATCACCGGATTAAATGCAATGGCAATTGGTCGTCGATATTTGAAAAAGGAAGATGAAAAAAATTCTGTCGGCGAATCTCAAATGACCTTATTCGAATTTGAGCAGGGAAAGATCCGGCGCATATTCGAGTATTGGTAACATCCTTAATTAAGGGTGTAATCATTGGCTACTCGTGAAATTTCCAAGATTGCGTAGTCTGAATTACCTGATTAACTAATGCTAACAAGAAATAATTTCAATGACCTATCCTTTCATAAAACCCAAATATTACCTTTCTCTTTTAGGTGATTTATTTAGCTTCATCAAACGCCCAGATAGTGACCCGTTAGCTGTAAAATCAGTAAAAAATAAAACCTATGATACAATTGGCTTATTCATTATAAAAATTTGTTTTTCAATTGCAGTAGCGTCTTTACTTCAATTTGTATATGAACCTAAAAACCTAACAGCGGTAAGTATGTTGGAGCGATTCAGTCCAATCATGTTACTACTGGTGGCAGGAATAATTTTACCAGTCTACGAGGAGATTACTTTTAGATTATCACTGAAATTTAAACCGATATACTTTGCCCTCACCTCAGGAGCTTTTACTTATTATATACTTACAAAGGCTGTTTTCAGGACCAGATTATCACTTGTTGATGAGACTTTCGGAATTAGAGTATTCTTTGCAATTATACTAATGTTAATAGCATATGTTTTTATTCGAAGAGAAAAGATCAAAATATACTTTGAGCGCTTTTGGCATCATAATTTCAGATTCATTTATTATTTCTCTTGTATTAGTTTTGCTTGGCTACATCTTTTCAATTTTGAATTGAATTTAGCGAATCTCTTACTGTTACCCATTATTACGTTACCACAGTTGTTTAGTGCCACAATTGCAGGATATACCAGAATTGAGTTCGGTTTTAGATACCCCTTATTTGTACACATGGCAACAAATATTCTATTTACGTTACTCTCTTTTATTCC
Source organism: Gracilimonas tropica DSM 19535 (assembly GCF_000375425.1). GTDB lineage: Bacteria > Bacteroidota > Rhodothermia > Balneolales > Balneolaceae > Gracilimonas > Gracilimonas tropica. The sequence goes on from NZ_AQXG01000002.1 coordinate 107,670, forward strand.
TCTTGATTAAAAATCACTTTTTCTCCGCTATTCGTTTTCTAATTCGGCTCAACGATTCCGGCTTAACTCCTAAATAACTTGCCAGATGATATTGGGGAACGCGATGTAGAAGTTCCGGCCTGTTTTCAAGCAGATCAAGGTACCGATCTTCAGGGCTTTTGGTGATATATGCTGCAAGCAGCTGTTGCTGTTTACCAAGATCCTCTTCCACCGAGGCCCGGCAAAGGCTTTCAAACCCTTTTACTCTTCCGTACAGCTCTCTTTCTTTATCATAATTCAAAACAGCTAAGGTGCAATCTTCTACACATTCCAGGTAATGATTGGCGGGTGTTTTATTCACATAACTGCTAAGGGAGGCAATAGACTCTCCTTCTGTATAAAAGGCAGTGGTTTTCTCTTCTCCATCAATGATATAATAATGACGAACACACCCTTTCAAATTGAAGTAACTGTCCTTAGCCACTTGTCCTTCCCGAAGTAAAACGGTGCCTCTTTCAAAGTTTTTGATCGGTATGCATTCATCGATGGCTTGTTTTTCTTCCTCATCCATCGGAAGATTTTCAGCCATCATTGCTGACATTTTAAAGTTGCTCATCATCAAGTTTTCTGAATTAAACCGAATTACCGTATTCCTTTTTTAAATAGCAATACAAAAAAAGGGGAATCACTTCTTAACCTAAGTCAATGAGATCCCAGTAAGGTGCTCGTAATTTGCTCACAGTGATTTAAGGTAACTAATCAAATAACTAACAATCTAAAACTATGAAACAAACAATATTCGTAATCACCTTAATGCTTGTAACCCTACAAGCCTATGCTCAACAAAACCAAACTCAATCCGACCGAAAAGGATTTGTTGTCGGCGCAATGGTTGGAGTTGGGCACCTTTCTTTAAGTGGTAACACTGCCAATACATCAGACGGCTTTGGTATCAGTTTACCTAATCTGAAAGCCGGTTATATGATAAATCCTGATTTGGCCATTATGCTAAGTACCCAAGGTCTTTCTTATGAAGAATCTGGTCAGGATAGAAGTATCAGTGGCCTTGTTCCATCCCTTCAATATTGGATCAAACCAAACCTTTGGATCAACGGTGGTATTGGCTTAGCTATGGATGTACCGGCCTTCTACACGGATAACACCGGTGACCAGTGCAGAATAGATTTTGGTGCCGCTATACTCCTCAGCTCCGGATATGAGGTATATCGAAAGGGTTCATTCTCAATCGATCTTCAAGGGATTATTCAGGCAGGACAAATTGAGTCAGATAATGGCAATAGAGAAGCCTTTGCTGTAATGACCGGAGTAGGATTCAATTTCAACTAATAAGCTGAGGGCAAAGATGAAATTCTTATTAGCCCTCAGCTTTTTCTCATAATCATCATACTACAATTTCTATCGCTGAAATTTAGTATTAAACCGAAACATATTTTGATATGAACCGAATTGAGTTAAGCAGATAAATGCGGTTTTACATTCTCGGATGACACCCAAATCAATGTGATAAAAGTTAGCTCATAACCAAACAGCAAAATTCCTTTATGAACACCCTCGACATTCAACATATATCCAAAATTTATCCTAATGGAACCAAAGCGCTAAACGATGTTTCACTGACAATAAATAATGGCATGTTTGGACTTTTAGGGGCTAATGGAGCCGGTAAGTCATCGCTCATGCGAACGATCGCCACCCTGCAATCTCCTTCATCGGGAACCATACTTTTCAATGGAGAAGACATCCATAAAAACCCTGATATCGTTCGCAAGGTGCTGGGCTACCTTCCTCAGGAATTTGGCGTTTATCCTAAGTCATCGGCCGTTGAATTACTGCACCATATAGGTGTAATGAAGGGGTTACTGAACAAAGAAAAGCGCAGTCAGCAAATTGAAAACCTGTTGCATCAAACCAATTTATGGGAGCACCGAAAAAAATATGTACATACCTACTCCGGGGGTATGCGTCAGCGTTTTGGTATTGCCCAGGCACTGCTTGGTGATCCCCAGATCATCATAGTAGATGAGCCTACCGCGGGATTAGACCCCGAAGAACGTCACCGTTTCCTGAACCTGCTCAGCAAGATCGGGGAGAATATTATTGTGATCCTGTCGACCCACATTGTCGCTGATATTTACAATCTGTGCTCTAATATGGGGGTATTGGATTGCGGACAATTAGTGGTTCACGGAAGTCCGGCCAAATTGGTGGAAACATTGGAAGGAAAGATCTGGCGAAAAACTATCTCAGCTGGTGATCTATCGCACTACCGCAAAGAACATAAAGTAATCTCAACCCGACTCATAGCAGGGAAAACCCAAATTCATGTAAAAGCGGAAAGTTCCCCCGGCAATGATTTTGAGGCCGTCACTCCTACCCTTGAAGATTATTATTTCTCCATGGTTTCGAACTCAGAACTTCAAACTGTGGGGGTATGATGCTTGCATCCTTACTCAAATTCGAGATCATATATCAACGTAAACTTTGGGCGCTTCCCGTTGCTATGACTCTGTTCTTTCTCACCGGATTTCAAATCGGCGGACAAGGATTTGCACCGGATATGATCAACTTCAATGCTCCGTATCAGATCAGTTACTACACCTCTGTTTTTACGCTAGGATCAGTATTTGCGATCATGTTTTTTGTTATCAATGGGATCTTACGCGATTCCACGTATCGCATGCAAGAAATTATGTTTTCTACCGGCATTCAAAAACATCATTTCTTCTTCAGTCGGTTTGGTGGAGTGTTTTTCTTCAGTCTCTTATCAGTAAGTATGTTACTGCCGGGTATGATGGCCGGCACTATGATCGTGGACATGGACCCTGAGCGGCTGGCTCCCTTTTCAACTTTCCCCTATTTCTGGAATTGGCTGGTGTTTGTATTGCCTAATGTTTTAATCTGTACCGGATTTATATTTTCGATAGGACTTCTCACTAAGAACAGAATGTCGATCTATACATCCGCTGTACTGATATATGTCCTTTACTTTATCTCCTCCTTTTACTTCAATTCCCCGGTACTTGCTGATTCAACCCCTACACACACTGACAATATGATGCTTGCCGCGCTTGCAGATCCGTTTGGCATATCAGCCTTCATGGAGCAAAGTCAATACCTGACCCCACTGCAAAAAAATAAAGTATTGGTATCTCTGAGCGGAAACTTTCTGCTAAACCGATTGCTTTGGATCTCAATCACCGCAGCTATTTTAGGCGGAGCTTATCGGTTATTCTCTTTCAGGACTCTAAACAGAAAAAATCAAAAGCCTGACTCAACCAATGAACCTTTGAATGATGCTAATCCCGTTGAAACGGCCTATTTACCACTTAGTCCATCGTCAAATAGCGGAAACAAGGCTTTTTGGCAAAGTTTTTTATCTCAAAGTAAAATAGGAATTAACCAATTATTTAAGAGTCTCCCATTTCAGGTAATGATCGTATTAATGGCCGTGATCATGGGCTCTGAGTTTTATTCAACACTAGTAGAAGGTGGAAGCTATTCCGAAAGTTTGTATCCGGTGACTGCAATTCTTGCAGAACTCAACACCACTGCTATTTTTATATTTGGTGTATTATTGATCATCTTCTTTAGTGGCGAATGGGGCTGGAAAGAACGGACCGAGAACATGTATTTGATCCTCGATGCCACTCCTGCTTCTAACGCTTCCTTCTTTTGGTCAAAAGTCTCTGTATTGATATGTATCCCACTTCTTTTGATAACCCTGGAGATCCTGATCGCTATTACTTTTCAGTTCATAATGGATCATCCGGAGATAGACGTTAGCAGATATCTTTCACTATTTTATTATCAGGGTACACCGCTTTTATTTTACCTGCTGGTTGCTTTGTTTATACAGGGGCTGTCACCGGATAAATACATCGGCATGGGACTCACAGGATTGGTAGTTGCCGTATTTGGAACTTCGTTAGCCGGGAATCTCGGCATAGAACATCCGCTTTTGAGAATTGGAGCGATGCCACCTGTAGTCTTTTCTGACATGGCCGGTGTAAGTAACAATGCTTCCAGTTTTAATCTGTTATCTACACATTGGCTCCTTTTAGGATTAATCCTTTCACTGATCGGTCAGCATGTTTGGCAAAGAGGTATCACTGATGGTTTCTTCATTCAGATTAAGCGAGTATTCAAAGAGTGGTCATCCTACCATTTAACTGCGGTGATCGTATTGGGTTTGGCCTTTTTCACTACCTCAGGTATGATCTTTTACAAGACCAACATCGAATCCGAGTATATCTCTTCTGAGGAAATGCTAAATCGCTGGGCAGATTATGAAAAACAGTACAAGCATTATGCTCAGGAAGAATGGTTATATCCAGTAGCTATCACTACGGATCTGGCACTTTACCCAGAACAAAGAAGTTACGCCGTCGATGCTATATACACCCTCGAAAATAAGAGTGATACGTCCGTACATCGATCTCTCATCATTGAGAAGAAAAAAATCAGTAATATTCAACTCGAACGTGCAACGTTAGTTAATATTGATTCCACACTTGGGATCTACGAATTCCAATTCGATACGCCTGTATTACCCGGGCAATCCGTTGATCTGACTTTTTCCGCTACTAATGATGGCAAAGGCTTGTTCTCAGGTAATGATATCGTCAAGAATGGAAGTTATATCCATCTGCGCGATTTCAGCCCTTATTTCGGATACTCTGAAAGCCTTGAAATTCAAGACAACGACGAACGTAGAAAACGAGGTCTACCGAAGCGTACAATAGATAAACCATCCGAAGCCGATTTTGAATTGATGGAATCCGGTTTTGGTCGCGTCGATTTTGAAACAACACTTTCTGTTCCTGACGGTCAAACAGGCATCTCTGTAGGCAATCTTCAAGAAATGTGGACCGAGAAGGACAGGAACTACTACCGTTACAAAACACCCTACCCTGTGGCGCCCATCATCACCTATCACTCTGCAGATTATGAAACGGTTCAGGAAAGTTATAAGGGTATCAGTCTTGAACAATACTACCATTCTGGACATGGCTTTAACAATACAACCGTCATGAACAGCATGAAACAAACACTGGATTATATGCAGAATGAGTTCGGCCCTTATCCACTCGATCATCTGCGCATTACAGAACTTCCATCTTTCTGGGGATTCGGAGGTTTCGCGGCTGCAGGAACTATCAGTATGGTAGAAGATAATCTCTATTTAGTGGATGAGCGCGATCCGAAAGCTTTTAACCTGGTTGCCAAACGAACAATTCACGAAGTGGCACACCAATGGTGGGGACATCAGCTTGGCACGCAAAGTATCAGCGGTGGCCAGATCTTTGTAGAAGGATTTGCTAAATACACAGAAGGAGTCGTTATGGAAAAATATTATGGAATGCCTTCACTATTCCAGCTGGGCAAGTCTGCCAATCACACCTATTTTACCGGCCGGTCTTATGCCTCCACCCCGGAACAGCCGTTGTATTTGGAACAGGGTGAGCATTACATGTTATATGGTAAAAGCTATATGGTGATGATGGCACTTAAAGATCTCATTGGTGAGAACGCCATAAATGATATCCTGAAAACACTAGTAAAAAAGCATAAACATGAGGTCGATGCTACTGTCACCACCCTTGAATTTTTAACCGAATTATATGCAGGCACCTCAGAAGAACACCATGCCCTCATTGACGATTGGTTTAAAGAGATTATCACTTATGACCTTTCAGTTGAAGATATAGGTTATGTTAAACTTCAGGAAGGTGGATATGAAATAACAATTAGAGTAAAAGCCTTAAAATTTGAATCAGTGGATGGTATGGATCATCCGACTGAAATGGATGAGCCAGTTACAATTGGAGTATTTACTGCCCATCCATCAGAGGCTACCAGGAAACAAGTATTATCACTTGATTCACAGACAATAATAAGCGGAGAACAGGAAATTACCGTAAAGGTTGATAGCCTCCCTAAATATATAAGTATTGATCCCTATGGCACACGACCCGATCTGGTACGGTCAGATAATCATTTTCATATCGAGTAACAATTATGAAATAATCACTGAAAAGTAAAAAAGCCTGATTCACTTTCGCGAATCAGGCTTTTTGCTTGTGAATAAGAGGCTATCAGGAATGCTGCTTTATTCCGGTTTACTCATATAACTCCGTAGAATTCCTCCGGCTACGATTCCTCAATGATTCGAGTAAGCCAGTTAAGTGCTCTTTCTTTTAAAGATTTGTCACTTTGTACCATCTTTATCCGATCCTTAAGAGTTTGGGCATTGACCAATTGCTCCAAGAGTAGCGTTCGAACAAAACTTATATCCTTTTCCCGGTAAGCGATTAGTTTGGAGGCAGCCAGATCATGAGCTTCAACACACCAGCCAATATTATTTTCATCCATATAATCCTGAACTTTGTTGGTACGCTCTTCCCAACCTTCGGGCAATGAAGCTGTTTCAATCGAAACTCCATGGACATAGAACCCGTGCGTATGATGAAAAGGAGAATTCTCTCCTAAAGCTCCATCAATCTTGTCAACGGCCTCAGGTTTATTCTTTGGAGAGGCATCAACCTCTATGGAACGAGTCAGTTTTTCATCTGCTTGTGGCAAACTGTCCTAATATAGCCTGTGATCCAAAGATATATAACTCGTTATCTCCGGACACTTCGCAAGCAGATCGTATCGCATGTTCCAATTGTTCTCTGTTCATTATTCTTTAGCCATAGATTTAAAATCTTTTCTTTCGGCTTCGGTTAGCACCGGCCAGAAAGGTAAGGATTGTCGCATTCGGGTGGAACGCTCCGAATCTGATTGCATAAATTTCTTCAACCGTTGGAAGGACATGTTTTCAAGCAGTCTATGCCATTCCTGTAATTCCTTTCTAACGCCGGATTGTTCCGACTGAATCTTCTCCTTGAGATTCGTTTTTGTTCTTTCGATTACTTCAGGATGTTTTTTTAAAAAATCCATCCATAAACCCGCATCATTCAGTGAACGAGCATCTAATTCTTGGTGAGATATCGAACTTTTTTTGCTTTCACTTTGCTCGGAATACAATTGCGAAGGATCAAATCCCCAGATCATGATTTTGTCAGGCTCTTTGATCAAATCTACCTCTGCCGAAGTAACCCCTCTCACCTCAATGGTCACATCAAAGTCATTCTCAACATGATCATTAATTAATCGTTCTTTATACTTTTCCGTGAGCTCATCTATCTTTTTTGCATGCCCATATATTGCAATCTGAAGCGGATCTCCATAATCATCGGTTCCTTTAGCAACTTTACCATAGATCCACACTGACTTTGGTTTCACCTCCAGTTCATCTACGCACTGTTTAAGTTTCTTAAAAAGATTCTGAGAATTTCGTTTTTCGGTTTGAAAAAGCTCGGTTAGTACTGGTGTTAAAGGATGCTCTTCACGAATAAAGACCTTTGACGTTCTCCCGCTTCCCTCACGTTGCACAACACCCGTCTCAAGTAATCTTGAAATAATTTTATGAACCCCTGGAACGGACAGGCCCGTCCTCTCGGAAATTTCCGTTGTACTCAAACCTCTCCCGCTATCAATTAAGGTTCGAAGCAACTGGATGTTGCCTGGATATCCCAAAATTTGATCCAAGGGATTTCTTAAGTAACTATCTGGCGTACTTGTTGGTCTCATAACTACTGTTTTTATAAATAAACAGTAGTTAATATATATAAACGATAGTTAATTTTCACGATTTTTTTAAAAAAATTGAGCTGTAAGGAATGCTGATTTATTCCGGTTTACTCATATAAGTCCGTGGAATTTTTTAACGATACTCTTTAATAAATGCAGCGGCATTGGTTTGGACAATTTTGGTTTTGAGGTTAAGATTCCCAGACATTTGTTTATTTATAATACACACTCGAAAGTACCAATTACTCTGAAATTCCTTTCTCCATCCTCACTTAAATCAATATCATCAAACTCTTCATTATATGATAATGGCTTTAGAAGAATTGATTCATGCTCCCATTCACCATCTTTTTGTTTCTTCTTGCTATGATATTCTTTCACGGTATAGCACGATCCATAATCTGCATCTATAAAATCCGAATGTTCAACTAACACAATCTTTCCATTCCTGGAGCCTCCGGTATATTTTCTAAAAAGACATATCGAACCATTCGGAATTACTTTATTCATCGATTCACCAACAATCTGACATGCAAATAGATTTTTTAAGTCTCTATACCTATTTGGAACTTTGACCCAATCATGCTCTTCAGCTTTTTGAAAGTCACCAAATTCTCCAGCGGCAACTTTTAAACTATGGAGTGGCACACTGTTTTCAAATGGAACTACTTCATTAGAAGAAAACACTTCCGTGTCTGTATTCTCATCGGTTTGACTTTTTGGGATGTATTTCGAAAGATATTCTCTGAGATTTTCATCACATACATATACATAAGTTCCCTTTATACCCCTGAGCAATATCGTTTTGTAGATATTTATAATAAAGTTTTTGAGATCTTCAGGATCTTCTATTGATTGCTTTCCATATCTATCGTAATAATTCTCTTCCTTTATAATTATCTGGTCATTTTCGGGATCGTAAGAAATTTCATTACCAAAAATTACCCCTGCATAATTCAGATCATAACCCTGAGTTGTATGAATGCACCCGACTTCATCAATTGAGTTTTCTGAGTTTATCCAATCATCATTCGTGGTATTCCATCTAAGTTCAACGTTTTCTATATCTATATCATACTTCTCTGGTTCTCGTTTAGAAACCCATTCCCAAGAGTACCCTGCTACCAATCTAGACAATCCACTCTCTTCATTTTTTTCACGAACTGTCTTTATAAGTTCTTCAATTGAATCGAATAACAAAAACTCATAGTTCTTAGCCTCAAATTTACTCTGATCTTCCGATAAACGAGTATTCAGAAGTTTGTCAATAAAATTAACGTAAGAGTTTCCGCCTTTAACCCTGAATTGAGACTCCAACCTCTCAATACGTGTTCCTTTCGCTTTTTTAAGCTTATCAAAATCTTCCTTCAATACATCTGAAGGTTTAATAGATTGCCCTTCATCGTAGAAAAGTACCGCCTTATCTGACTGCTTTACTATCCAGTCAAGTTCATTATTCTTGTTACTATCAAATCCGAGTCTTTCAGAAGCTTTATCAAATGCCCCAAAATATGCCCCAAGATTAACTCTTCTTCTCAATCTGTGCGACTCGTCTACAAGTAGTATATCATAATGTTCTCTTGAGACTTTTGCCGGCCCTATGACCATGCTTGCAGTTAATCCACCGACATTCCTAAAAACTTTCTTCAAAGTACTTCTAAACGATGACATTGGTACTACTAATCCCATTTTAGGATCAGGGTATATCGATTTTATTTTGTTGATCAACTCAATAAATTTTTTTTCTTCTTCACCAAACTCCTCGAAATTGAAATCTTCACCATCAGAGTTCAGCATCTTAAATAAAAACACTGCAAGAATTGTTTTACCTGTCCCAGCTCCGCCTTCAATGATCACATTTTTAGAATTCTGATCAAGAATACTTTTTAGGATTGTTTTTAATCCTTTGATCTGCTCTTTGGTCAGACTTTTATATGGAGAGTATTTAAATAAATCTGAATTATCTATGTATTCGATAGAATGCTTGGCAACACCTTTTGACCGTAGTGTATTCCAAACAGAATGGAAAATCTCTCGATATACATCCCACTTTTGATAATAGTTGTGATTTGCCAAACCCAAATTGCCATTGAGCAATTTATACTGGCCATCACCTGACATATACTGTATCAAGTTTGACTCAAAATCGAGTGTAACTGATTTATTGAACTTCTTACTTGTAATTAAATGAACTGAAGAAAGCTTTCTCTTTTGATTATTTTTGAGATGTGTATTCAGCCTGGCATAGGCATCGGTAGTTTCTCCTACATATGCTTCCTTAACATTTCCATCACTAAGGATATAGACTACCGGCCAAAAATCTTTAGCAAAGTAGTCATTATCTAATAAGGGAAGATTATCTGCTGAAAAAGCTAACTCTTTTACTGAATACTGTTGTTCAGAATTCATAACTCAGTATACTTTTTAGCAGTACCTTTTGCTTTATCAGAAGGGTATTTTGTGGCGTTAGTCTTTAGTTTTTCAAGGATTATTTGTTCAATATCAAAGCCATATTTTTCAGCTATAAGAAATGCGTAATTAAAAACATCTGCTAATTCTTCTTTGACCTTTTCAGGTTCAGCTTCTTCTGCTCCCCTCCATAAAAATAGTTCTAAAAGTTCACCTGCTTCAATATTCAAGGCTACAGCCAAATCTTTTGAATTGTGAAACTGTTCCCAGTCTCGATCATCCCTGAATTTTATAATGGCATCTGTAATCTTCTTAATCTCACTCATCGGTAAATTATTATAAAGCTTCTTAATAACAACCGATTATAGGAAAAGCAACGGTTAATTGGAAAGACGGTTTTGGACAAATTTTAAACATTTGAACTCGTTGTGAAGATAAGCCATTTTTACAAGCCCAATAACTCATAAGCAACAAACACTCAAAACATAAGCATCAATTGGTCAAACGATAAGCATTTTTTTTAAAGAGATGCGAAGTAGCAAAAAACAGTTCTGTAATTGCTAAATTCATTAAAACAAAAAAGCCTGACTCGCTTTTTGCGAATCAGGCTATTGAAGAAGCTCCCCGGGTAGGATTCGAACCTACGACCAATTGATTAACAGTCAACTGCTCTGCCACTGAGCTACCGAGGAATTTCAGTGTGTTGCCCTCTTTGAGGGGCGACAAAGATAACCACTTATACCAACTACTTTCAACAATTTTTTAAACTTTTTTGTAGAAAGTTTTTTCCAGTATTAATCCTTTGGCGGGTGCGGTGTGCGTAGGTATTTTAAACGCAGGTTTTTGCAATTTCTTTTGAAAATCATTTATCGATTTTTTTCCCTGTGCAACATGCACCATAGTCCCAACCAGGCGGCGAACCATATTTCTCAGAAAGCGATTGGCGCGAATGTGATAACGGATCACTTCTCCGTCAAATTCAAATGCTGATAACTGGATTTCACATAGCGTGGTGAAATTATCTTCGTTGAATTTCGAAAAACCGGCGAAGTCGATCTCTCCTTTAAGGAGTGCCGCGCATTCTTCAAGCAGTTTTTTATCCACAGGTTGATACAAAGCCCAGGCATAACGTTGCATAACCGGAATATTCCGTGTGGTTATCGTGTACTCGTATTGTCGGGCAATGGCATCAAAACGAGCATGAAAATCATCGCTTACCGGTTCAATTTCTGTAACTTGTATTTTCTGCCCTACCATTCTGTTAACTCCCGGCAGCAACTTTTCAAGATCTGTATGATCCGGAAGATCTACATGCGCTACTTGTCCCCGGGCATGCACACCGGCATCGGTTCGCCCCTGCCCCACTAAATCGACATCCTGCTGAAGAACTGTTGAGAATGCTTTTTCCAGTGTTTCTTCGATCGTGACGGCATTCGGTTGAATTTGCCAGCCGCTGAAATCGGTGCCGTCGTATTCAATGGTAAGTTTGTATCGGGGCATGAATGTGCTTTGTGCTTTATGCTTTATGCTTTATGCTTTATGCTTTATGCTTTATGCTTTATGCTTTATGCTTTATGCTTTATGAATACAATAGGAACTATCCGGTAAAAAGACCAAAAACATCATTCAAATTTGCTCGCTTTTTTTGCACCTTAAGAGAAGAACGAATCAACATTTAATTTTTCAATTTAACACTTCCCCCATGCGTATTGAATTAGACATAAAATTGGGTTTTAAGAACGTGATGATCCGCCCTAAACGATCCACCCTGAAATCAAGAGCAGATGTTTCATTGGAACGCACCTTCAAATTCCTGCATGCCGAAAAAGACTGGACGGGCGTCCCTGTGATGGCGGCCAACATGGATACCACCGGCACGTTCGAAATGGCTAAAGCCCTTGCAGAACACAAAATGTTTACCGCGATCCATAAACACTACAGCTTGGATGAGTGGAAGGATTTTATGGATCTCGCTTCTGATGAGATCACCGAGTATATAGCTGTTAGTACCGGTACAGGTAAATCGGATATGGATAAACTGGATAAGATCATGACTGAATTTCCAGAGCTCCGTTTTATTTGTATTGATGTGGCCAATGGTTATTCCGAGCATTTTGTTCATTTTGTGAAGCAAGTGCGGGAGAAGTATCCTACCCAGGTGATCATTGCCGGGAATGTGGTGACCGGTGAAATGGTGGAGGAATTATTACTGGCAGGCACCGACATCGTCAAAGTGGGCATTGGCCCCGGATCGGTTTGCACAACACGGCTCAAGACCGGTGTCGGATTTCCTCAGCTTTCGGCCATCATTGAATGTGCGGATGCAGCTCACGGCTTAGGCGGACAGATCATCTCGGACGGCGGCTGTAAATCGCCCGGTGATGTGGCCAAAGCATTTGGAGGCGGAGCCGATTTCGTGATGCTCGGCGGAATGTTCTCAGGTCACACGGAAAGTGGCGGAGAACTGGTGGAAGAAAATGGAGAGAAGTTCAAACTGTTCTATGGAATGAGCTCAGAGAAAGCCATGGAAAAATACTCCGGTGGCGTTGCAGAATATCGCGCTTCAGAAGGAAAAGTAGTAAAGGTCCCTTTTAAAGGCCCCGTTGAAGATACCGTGCAGGATATTTTGGGAGGTGTCCGCTCTACCTGTACCTATGTTGGAGCTAAAAAACTGAAAGAACTCACCAAAAGAACCACCTTCATCCGCGTTCAAGAACAATTGAATGAGATGTTTGAGGGAGAGTAGAACATCGAACATTTAACATTTTTTCTCGCTTGTTTTAGAAGGCCATGAATGACCTCGCTGGTGTGCCGGAAACACTCATTTTTATTAGTACAAAAATGCCACAATCAAAAATCTATTCCGGTACACCAACGACGGGTTTCAACCCTTCGTTAAAAAATTGTAAGGAATTGATCTTAAAACGCTCTAACTAATAAGCGTGAATAAATTCCTTACAGATGCCAAAAACATTCAATTCTATATGGTTGCATATTGTATTTCGGACGAAATTGAGCAGACCCTATCTATCCTGGGAAATTCGAAATGAGGTTTGTGAATACATAAAAACTAAGGGAAATTTAAAGGGCTACAATGTTGATACGGTAAATGGTGTAAGAGATCACCTTCATGTTCTGCTTCGCATCAAAACTACTCAAACAGTAGCTGAAGCTGTACACTGGATCAAAGGTGCATCTTCCAGATGGTTAAATACAAAATATAACTGGAAAGATGGATTTGCCTGGCAGGAAGGATATGGAGTCTTTTCAGTAAGTCTTCATGATATAAAAATGATCCGCAATTACATCTATAATCAGGAAAAGCATCATAAAGAAAATTCCTGTGTGGATAGATTTGAGTACGTACCAAAATCTTCTGAAGAAGGGAGGTCATGAATGACCTCTCTGGTGTACCGGAAACGATCATTTCTATTATATAGAACAAACCCTTGATCAAAAATCTATTCCGGTACACCAACGAAGGGTTTCAACCCTTCGTTAAACAAGATCTAACCCTCTTCCCCATTCAACAGGCGGTAAATAATAGCCAGCTGCCCCGTGTGATACGCATTGTGCTGTAATACCAACAAAGCTTCTCTTAGAAAGGAATGATCAGGTCCGCCTGCAACCGGGGCGTTCAAGCCGTTGGATTCATCCAGGATCAGATTCATCATTTCATCCCGCTCTTTGAAAAAGGATTCTTTTAGCTCTTCCCATTCTGCTTTGGATTCGGGCTCAGCTTCCAGCGGCCAGTAATCATCGGGCCACTTTTTGGACTGGTAGTATTTATTCCGCGAGTAATCCAGGATATCAAACTGGGCTACACGGATGTGAAAAAATTGCTCGTAAAAGGAATACGGGAGACCTGCGGGGCGTTTTCCCAGATCTTCAAATTTAACTTCTTCCAGAAGATCTTCGATCTTCAGAAAAGCCTGTCCGCCTTCCAGTTGCTGTACAATTTGTTCTCGGGTGATGCGATGTGAATTGACTTCCATAGTTGATTTCTTTCTGCGATTCATTGGGTAAATACGAGTTAAGTCGGAATCATTCAAAAAGCCGGGGAATATTGAATGCAGAAGGCTTTATTTTCTCAGAGGCCATAAATGACCTCAATGACTTATCAGAAACCTACTTTTCTTTGGCGATCATATTATCAAAGCAATAATTCTATTCCAGTACACAAACGAAGGATTCTAATCCTTCGAAATAGAAACATTCGTAATTAAAATCATCTATTTATCTCCCCTTCAGATTGTGTAAATTTGGGAACTGAATAAACCTCAAAATTCTGCCATGAATACGTTTATCAAACTGCTGATTTTCTTCCTGATCCTTATCCTTGGATTTGCCGGACTTGCATTCTACTGGACCTTCTATAAACCACTTCCGGATTATGAGGAATCTATTTCACTGAACGGACTTTCTGAACCGGTTGAAATCCATTGGGATGAATTTGGCGTACCTCATATTTATGCCAAGAACGAGCAAGACCTGTATTATGCTTTGGGATATGTGCATGCGCAGGATCGTTTGTGGCAAATGAATCTCACTCAAATTGCAGCAGAAGGCCGGTTTGCGGAGTTTTTCGGGAATGATGAAGAGCTCATTAACCTGGATAAATATCAGCGTACGCTGGGCTTTTGGAAGATGGCAGAGCAGTTGGTTGATACCCTGAATCAACAGGAGCGACAGGTTTTGGGAGCCTATTCAAACGGAGTGAATGCGTTTATAAACAACAACCGAAATCGGTTACCTGTTGAATTTTCATTAGCTGAAATTGAGCCTCTTGAATGGAATCCGATTCGTTCCATAGCGGTGAGCCGAATGATGGGCTGGGAACTGAATATGGGCTGGTGGAGTGAGGTCACCTATTCATACCTAAAAGAAAAACTGCCTCCTGCTCAATTCGATCAGCTGCAGCTTCGCTTTCCCGATACGGCTCCAACTACTCTAAATGATGAACAATCACTCGGATTGTCCTCTGCCTTGATGCCCATGTTAAAGCAGGAGATCAAAAAAAGAGAGTTGATGGAAATGGAAGGAACACATGTGGGCAGTAATGCCTGGGTTGTGGATGGTTCTAAAACGGAGTCCGGTTATCCGCTGCTGGCAGGTGATCCCCACCTTGGACTTGATATGCCGGGTAAGTGGTATGAAGTGCATCTTAATCTCAATGGAAAAAACGTTTCGGGAGCAACCCTGGCCGGAGTCCCGGCGATTATCATCGGACAAAATGATGATATGGCATGGAGTTTTACGAGTATTATGAGTGACGATACCGACTTCTTTGTAGAACAACAGGATCCGCAAGACCGCGGACGATATGTGGTTGATTCCCTCGAAAATGGGGAAGCAGAATATCAACAATTTGATCGCATCAGAGAGATCATCAAGGTGAAAAACGGTGACGACAGGTCTTTTGAAATTCGATATACCAAGCACGGCCCGGTGATCTCAGACATCTACCCGGCCGAAGACCTTACCGACAACAAGCTTATTTCTATGCGATGGACCGGGTATGAAATTACAAACGAATTACGCACGCTCTATAAAATTAACTGGGCGGATAATTTTCAGGATTTCAAAGATGCCCTGCCCTCATTTGGTGTTCCCGGTTTGAACTTTATGTATGGGGATACTGAAGGAAATATTGCCATGTATTCGGTAGCCAAATTGCCCATCAGAACCGGCGACCCCATTACAATGCGCCGGGGGTGGGATCCGGAACAGGACTGGCAGGGTTTCATCCCTCATGAGCAAATGCCTCGTGTCATAAATCCCGATAACGGATGGATCGCCAATGCTAATAACAAGCTTACTACCGACAGCTATCCATATTATATTGCTACTTTTTGGGAACCGCCAAGCCGTATTGAGCGCATCGAACAAAAGCTGACCGATGACAAGACTTTCACATACCGTGATTTTGAGGACCTTCAAAACGACTCATATTCTAACTTTGCCGCTAAACTCACTCCACAAATACTGCAGATCATTAAAAGTCAGGATGAGTATAATTTTGATCTTCCCATCTCATACCTCGAAAATTGGAACTTTGAGTATAGCCTGAGCTCCACGGCGGCTTCTATATTTGATGTCTTTATGCTGAACTTCACCAAAAATTCTTTGCTAGATGATTTCGGTGAGGTTGCATACAATAATTTTGTGCATTACGAGAACATACCTGTTCGTACCATGACGTCACTCATAAACACAGAGAGTCCTTTATTTGATGATACATCTACCGATTCGGTGGAAACCAAGGAAGACATAGTGATCAAAAGCATGCAGGATGCGATCCTCTTCCTGAGCGATTCTCTGGGAAGCGAACCTTACGAATGGCGGTGGGAGCAGCTTCATACGATAACCTTTGAACCTCCTCTCTTTGCGCAAGCCGCAGATGCCCCCGATGCTCCCTCTTCCCTTAAGTTGATCGTTAATAATTTATTGAGCAAAGGCCCGTATGAAGTGGAAAGTCACGGAATGAGCGTCAATAATGGACAATATAGATGGGAAAATCCATTTGAGATGGTCTTAGGCCCTTCCATCCGCCGTATCTCCGATCTGTCGGATATGAGTAAAAGCAAAAGTATACTCCCCACCGGACAATCCGGAAATCCACTTTCAGATCACTTCGGGGATCAAACCGAGATGTGGCTAAGCGGTCAATATCGTTGGTTATACCAAGACTCAATTGCTTTATTTCAGGAGTCTGATGTACGGACAATGCGGTTGGTGCCGGGGGAGTGAGAACATCGAACCTGCCTTTGCCGGCAGGCAGGCAAGGAACATCGAATATCGAACAAGGAACATTCACGTAAGAAGTTTTTTCCTTTGCTCCGTGTTGGTGCGGATTTTGTTGCCTTTCCTGACAGGAACCCATCCTTGTTCCTTCCCTAACGGACAAGTCCGCCAAGGAAGGAGACGCTTTGGTGAGTTTGATTTTTGGTTCAAACATATTTCTTTGTAATAATTTCATTTCAAGTAAATTATCTGAATCGGATAAACTATCACCATGGAGTCCTCTTTCCTTGCGGCGGTGCTTAGGTTTAGGATGCTTTCCAGGTGAGCCGGAGGGAAAAAGAGAGGGTTGCTGCGGTAAAACATTTACAAAACCATACCTTTACCGCTCTTATATTTCGTCAAACATTAATCACTTTACCATTATGAAATCACGCATTTCCCTCCTCTTCTCCTTTCTGTTGATTGGAGCTTTTTTGATCTCCTCCTGTGCCAAAAAACAAAATGAATTTTCGGTGGATTACGAAAAATTTACTTTGGATAATGGATTGGAAGTCATTTTCCATAAAGATGCTTCCGATCCGGTTACAGCGGTTGCCCTTACATTTCATGTGGGATCTTCCCGGGAAATTGAAGGTCGAACCGGTTTTGCCCACCTTTTCGAGCATTTGCTCTTTCTGGAATCAGAAAACCTTGGGAAGGGCGGTTTAGATAAAATGAGCTCTCGTATAGGCGGTTCGGGCGCCAACGGTTCCACCAGTCGCGACAGAACCAACTACTTTCAAACGGTTCCTAATGATGCCCTCGAAAAAATGATATGGGCCGAAGCTGACAAAATGGGCTTCTTCATCAACACCGTTACGGAAGCCGTTCTTGCCAAAGAAAAACAGGTCGTTAAAAATGAAAAACGACAAGGCGTTGACAACCAGCCTTATGGACACGCGAGTTATGTGGTAGATAAAAATTTGTATCCTAAAGGACATCCGTACAGCTGGCAAGTGATCGGTTCGCTGGAGGACCTCCAAAACGCTACCCTTCAGGATGTCAAGGATTTCTATAACCGCTGGTATGTACCAAACAATGCAACCCTGGTAATAGCCGGTGATTTTGATTTTCAACAAGCACGGGAATGGGTTCACAAGTATTTTGATGAAATCCCACGTGGTGAAGAGATTGAGCCGTTAGTTGATCAGCCTGCTTCATTGAATGAAACCCAAAGATTATACTACGAAGATAATTTTGCCCGTCTTCCCGAACTACGAATGGTATGGCCCGGTGTTGATCTTTATCATAAGGACGCCTATGCCCTCGATATTCTGACCCAGCTGCTTTCAGATGGCAAAAAAGCCCCGCTGTATAAAGTATTGGTGGAAGAACAGGAGTTAACCTCCAATATTTTCATGCGTAGTGGAAATTCAGAAATCGCAGGAGAAATCTCCCTGATTACCCGTGCCTATCCGGGAACAGATCTGAATAAGGTTGAAGCAGCAGTAAATGAAGCATTCACCCGTTTTGAGGAAGAAGGGTTTACGAATGAGGACTTACAACGGATCAAGGCAGGCATTGAAACGGACTTTTATGGCGGATTATCCAGCGTACTTGGGAAAGCATTTCAACTGGCTCAGTATAATATCTTTGCGGGCGACCCCGGTTATATCAATGAAGATATTCAGAAAACGCTGGCGGTCACCAAAGATGATGTAATGCGTGTGTATGAGAAGTATATTAAGGGACAGCCTTTTGTGGCAACCAGTTTTGTTCCCCGGGGGCAAACCGATCTGATTTTGGAAGGATCTGAAGAAGCCGAAGTAGTGGAAGAAAAAATTGTCGCCAATGCAGAAGGCGAACAGTTTACGATTCCCGAAGAAACCGAATACGAACGCACTCCATCCAGCTTTGACAGAACAGTTGAGCCTCCTTATGGAGAAACCCCAACACCTGCTATTCCTGAAGTTTGGGAGACCGAATTGGCCAATGGATTGGAAATCTACGGGATTGAAAATTATGAGCTTCCACTCGTAGAATTTGAGATCACCCTAAAAGGCGGACTGATGCTTGAGGACGCCAACAAAGTAGGCGTTTCAAGCCTGATGGCTGAACTTATGACCAAAGGAACTGCCAACAAAACGCCGGAAGAATTGGAAGAAGCCATAGACCTTTTAGGGGCTAGCATAAATGTGTATTCAGGTCCACAATCCATCACTATTCGCGGAAACACCCTGGCCCGGAATTATGATGCCACTATGGATCTTGTAGAAGAGATTATGCAGGAACCGCGCTGGGATGAACGTGAGTTTGAACTCGCCAAACAGAGTACGCTCAGCCAGATTGCCCAGCAAAGTGCCAACCCGAATAGCATTGCTTCCAACACCTATAACAAATTGCTTTACGGGGAGGACAATATTCTCTCCTTCAATCCGATCGGCACGACGACCTCCGTTGAGAATATCACCCTGGAAGATCTGAAAACGTACTACGAAAATTACTTCTCTCCTACTGTTGCAGATATGCACGTGGTTGGGGCTATCAATGAAAGTGAAGTTGTAAATTCGCTCACAACCCTTACACAGAAATGGGAAAGTAAAAACGTCACGATCCCGGAATTTGAGTTACCGGGTGCGCCTGAATCTTCCACGGTATATTTCTATGATGTTCCCAATGCCAAGCAGTCTGTACTTCAATTTGGCTATTTGGCCTTGCCGGAAACCGATCCTGATTTTTATAAAGCAAATATTATGAACTACAAGCTTGGTGGCGGTGGCTTTGCATCCCGACTGACCCAAGAGCTTCGGGAAGGAAAAGGCTATACTTACGGCATTCGATCCGGTTTCTCCGGCTCCGATATTGCCGGGCCTTTTACAATTTCCAGTGGCGTTCGGACGAATGTTACGTATGAGTCGGCAGCTTTGGTGAAACAGATCCTGGAAGATTATCCCAACACCTTTACCGATCAGGATCTTGAAAACACAAAGAGTTACCTGATCAAAAGCTCAGCCCGACAATTTGAAACATCCGGTTCAAAATTGAATATGCTGGCAAACATCAGCGCGTATGGCTGGGAACCGGATTACGTTCGGGATCGTCAGGAAATCGTCCAAAATATTACCAAAGAAGAAATTCAGCAGCTTGCCAGAGAATACGCCAATCCAGACCGAATGATCTGGTTGGTAGTGGGCGATGCCAAAACGCAAATGGACCGTTTGGAGCAGCTTGGTTTTGGTAAGCCGGTTTTAGTGAATGACTATTTCGAAGAAGGCCGGTAGAATATCGAATATTCAACAAGGAATATTGAAGAAAGAAGTGATTTATTATCCTTCAAATTCAACATTAGTAGCCGGTATACCTTTGGCCGGCTTCCAAAAGCTCGATGCCATTTACGGTCACAAACTTGACGGGGATGGAGATAAAACCTCCTCCTCGTTTTACTTTTTTGACGATAAAGTGAAGATGTGGTCCGGTTGAGAAACCGGTATTTCCCGAGTAGCCAATCAATTGGCCGGTTTGTACACGTTGTCCTACCTCAACTGCAACTCCTCCTTTTTTCAGGTGGCTGTAATCGGCAAAAGTCCCATCTCCGTGCATAATGGTCACATAATTGGCAAAATCCATCATTTCTTTCCTGGGGCCTCCTTTTGCATTCTTTTCCTCTAACTTCACTACCGTTCCGGCTCTTGCAGCATGAACCGGAGTGCCCTCCGGCATATCAAAATCCATGGCATACTGTAATTCTCCCTTATGAGAGAATTCCCCGCCATAACCCTGCATCACCAAAAAAGATGAACCGCTTTCAAAAGGTAAATGATAACTATAGGCATCATTATGCCGTGCATTGATATCTCCCATGTAGTAACGATATTTCGTTTTCAGGTTCCATGTCTTCTGTCCATTCAGGAAATCTAAACTCAACAACATTTTCTCACTTTCCGGAGATATCACTTCAAGTAATGGAAGCTTTCGGTCAGGCTTGAGATTCTTTGTATCAGCATCCAATTCTACCGTAACCGGATATATATTCTTGTTCTTTCCGTGAAGTTCAATCCGGTCATCTTCTTCTACCTGGTATATCTCAACAGTCCCATCGTCCTGAGAAATGAAAGCTGCCAGCAGAAACAAAATGCTCCAAAATATCTTCATTCTTATATCCTATTCTTATTCTTTGGTATCTTTGTAAAATTAAGACCTAAAAAAATTCACATGGATGTATTCATCATTCACTTACTGCTGATCCTTAGTGCTTCTATCCGTGAGGAGTCTAACGAAACAGAGCTGTATTTAAAAATTAAAAACGGAGACCAAAAGGCTTTTAAAGCCTTTTTTGATGCACATCATAAAGAATTATTTAGATTTCTGATCTCCAGAGGCGTTGCAAAAGAGTCTGCCGAAGATCTCATTCAAAAAGCATTCATATACATTTGGGAACACCGGTCCGCCATTGAAGAACAAAAATCACTGCGTTCATATCTATTCAGAATAGCTTACACCCGGATGCTGAATTTATTTCGGGATCATGAAAAATTTGACAGAGATGAAGAGATTCAGGACCTGCATGCCACAGATCCACTTACCCAAGCCGATAACAACCTTCATCAAGCCGAATTAAAAAAAGCGATAGATAATGCCATAACAGCCATGCCGGAAAAACGACAAAATGTATTTCGGTTGTGTTTTCTGCAAGAGTTCACCTATAAAGAAGCTGCCGAATTTCTTGAAGTATCTGTTAAAACTATTGAAAACCATATGACTCTTGCACTGAAAGATCTCCGTACCACCCTTTCAAGAGCTGCCAAAGATTACCTGTGATGTGCATCGGCCCAACGTTTTAAACGGGTATTCTAAGAGTCAGCTTAGTCTGCCCTGTTTACTTATTCAGAAAAAAAGTAATATTTGATTAGGGGAACTTTGTTATTCATGTGTAATAGCAGTGAACACATAATCAATCAAACCATTATGAAAGCACTATTCAAAAAAATTCCTACTCCTTTTTTACCCCTCATAACCCTTGCAGCTATCATTTCCGCTTGTACTCTTGGAGAAGTTCCCGAAGAGATCAACCAGGAACTGACAGCAGAAGAAATTGAAGCAGCCAGCCAAATCATGGGTGAAGCCCTGTCAGATGATAATGACGGAGTCTTTTCAAGCTTAAATGATGCCTTAACTACCGTTTCTTCTTCCGGTTTTGGATCTGACTCCCGCATGAAAGATGATGATGACGACGATGACGAAGATGATGACCGTAAAGGCTATTCCGGCCGTGGCGGTGAAAGAAACTATCAGTACAATTACGATGCCAAAACCGGGACGCATACGATACAGTTTGAACGCACGGTTGATAAAGAGAACTTCCAAAAGAATCTGACAGCAGTACTTACATACGTATTTACTGATATCAACGGTGAATTTATTGCAGCCCCAAGAATGAACCGGGAGCGTATCGAGAACATTGATTTTACCTCAGACAAAAATGGAACCACACAGAACCGTTTTAGAAGTTCAGAGTTTGCCAGGGCCGATACTTTTTCTGTAACAGGTGTAAGCAGTGCTACCACCGTTATGACTATAGATGGAGTGCATTATGGTAATGGTACCGTAAACGGAGTGACCGGAAATGGTGATACTTTTGAAAGATCCTATGTTAATGAGATCAGTTTCCTTGATATACAGATCAACAAAGACTCTGTTGCCCAAAGCGGTTCATTGGCGAATGGTGTAACCGGTACCCTTAACTACGAATTGACCATTTTCCGCAGTACAAACGGTAATGGCTCCTCTAAAACCATCACCGGTACTATAGAAATGAATGGTGATGGAACAGCCTTGCTCAAATTTGCCAACATCAATCGATTGTTCCGCGTTAACCTCAGTTCCGGTTTTGTAACGGATGAAGATGATGAACTGGAAGCAACCGTTGCCGCCGTCGATACTTTAAATCAAACGGTAACTCTTGATAATGATATTGTAGTTGTGATCACCGGACGAACAGAAGTGGAAGGTGATGACGAGCTCGAATCGCTTGAAGCCGTTGCTATGGCTCTGAGTGCCGGAAAAGCAGTGAAAGCTGAAGTGGAAGGATATCAGAATCCAAACGACAGCTCAGAGTTTATTGCCGATGAGATCGAATTTGAATATTCAGACGACGGTGATGACGACAGTGATGATGATGACAGTAATGACGATGACGATAACGATGATAATGATAATGATAATGATGATAGTGATGATGATAGTGATGATGATAACTAACCAAAAGATATAGCACAATTCTTCAAACGTCACCGAACAAGCCCATGACGGGTTTGTTCGGTTTATCCTGATAAAAGATGCCAAAGACCCCTGACATATCTCCCAACGATAAAGACCTGATCCTTGCAAAACAGATAGGCCGGACTTTACCTGATATTGACGAGTTAGATGCCTCTTCTGATCCTCTTTTATCTACCCTTTTAGCATATAAAACCTCCTCGTTTAATGAATTTGTAGAAGCTGATACTGCCTCAATATGGAATGCCATTTACGGTCAGATCAATCCTGAAAAAAGAAAAGGACACATATTTTCCTTATCTCCAAAGTTCCGGGGGTATGCAATTGCGGCCACAATATTATTAGCTGCTTTCCTGGGGATATTCTTATATCAAAATTTAACCCAGCCCAGGCTCATCGCGGAAAGTAAGGGTTCATCAAAAGTAGTAACTCTCGCAGACGGATCCGAAGTAACCCTTCGTCCCTATTCCGAATTATATAGCATAAAGCAATCATCTCATTTGGAATCTTATAAACTCAAAGGAGAGGCTTATTTTAAAGTTGTTAAGCATTCCGGCCGTACCTTTACGGTAAGAACTGATCTTTCTGAAGTACGTGTTTTGGGAACCCGTTTTGTGCTCAGCAATTGGGGAAATGCCTCTACGGTTTATCTGCAGGAAGGTCGAATCCAATATACTTCACTGGAAAGCCGGGAATCGGTTGAGGTATACCCCGGACAGTCTTCAACCATCGATCAAAACAACAAGATCCAGATAGAAGAAGCTAATGAAACTCAATTCACAGACTGGTTGAATGATGAGCTGGTCTTTGAAAATAAGCCTGTCAGAGAAGTATTCAGCGAACTTGGGCAGCATTTTAACATTCGTGTTACCTCAGATCAGTCCATACTTAATGAAAACCTTAGCGGTTCCATACCATTGGATGATCTTGATTCCGTGCTTAAAGACCTCGAATTGGTTCTGGATGGCACCTTCAGCAAAACCGGGCCAACCACTTATTCCTTCACCCCCAACTAATGAAAAAATTACAGCGGTTTATTTTTTGGGGATCACTGATATTTATTTTCATCCCACAGCTCAGTAAAGCTCAATATAACTTTCAGGATGTTCCGGTCCTTCAAATTTTGGATGAAATTGAAGAAAAGGACGGCTACCGCATCCTGTATCGGGAATCTCAGCTGGCTGACATCTCCCTGTCATTTTCTGCAACCTCCTCTTCTCTGCTTCAAACCTTTACAGCGGAACTTGCACGATACAATGTTTCAGTTGAAACAGACACCGCCAGAAAACAAATTGTACTATACAAGACTAATAGAATTTCCAGCCAGAATATTCTTATTTCAGGTCAGGTTGTGGATGCTCTAAGCGGTGAACGACTTCCATATGCCACTGTTTTTTGGGAAAGAAATGGAGCTGTGAACGGTGTGGCCTCTAACTCTTCAGGAGTATTCCGGGTCGAAGACTCGTTCCGGGAGAAAACGATTGTATTGAATGCCTCTTTTCTTGGGTACGAAACCAACAAAGTATCACTGGATCTCTCAAAAAATACGGTTTTCAAAGATCTGACGATTCGTCTTCAGCCCACAACCCTGCAAGCCAACGATCTGATCGTAACAGGATTTTCATTTCCTGTGCTGTCTGACAGTATCTACCGAAATTTTGTAAATGCAGGTGTACTGAATCCACTTGGAGAAAATAACATAACCAAAGCGCTGCAATCTTTGCCCTCAGTTTCAACAGGTCCGGCCTTAAATAACGGAGTACATGTCCGGGGAAGTTCTGCCGATGCCACTCATATTATGCTGGACGGAATTACGATATACAACCAAAGTCACCTGTTTGGCCTGCTCGACAGTTTTAACCCCAGTGCACTTAAAACTTCCGGCTTTTTCTATGATGTCACGCCGGCTCAGTTTCCATCCTCTCCCGGAGGTACGCTTTCGTTACTAACCAAGACAGGTTCCCTGAACGATCTTAGCGCCTCAGCCGGATTGAGCAATACTTCTTTCAATGCAACGATGCAGGGGCCTATTTCACGAGGTAAAAGCAGTTGGCTGGTCTCAGGACGTACTTCATATATGAATGCCCTAAACTGGTTTCAAAATGATCAACTGATCGCTTTTGGATTGAATGTGGATCGGCCTAATAATCTATCCGAAACAGTTTCTGATCTTGAATCGCGGTTAGTTTTTCCCGGAACTTATGATGCAAACTTCTTTGATCTGCACAGTAAGTTATACTTTGAATTCAAGAATGGAAGCCGATTGATAGCAGGAGCTTATTATGGTGCTGATGATGTGTCGCAAAATGCAGAACGATTTGTTCGTAATTTTGAACCGAGCACCCCCAATCAGCGGTTTGCACGAGATGAGGTTGAAACATTGAACAGCTGGGGAAATTTCAGTTCAAGCCTTTCCTTTAAATCACCCGTTTCAAGCCGGCTTTACAGCAGTATTTTAGCCGGTGTTAGTATTTATAATTCGGAATTCAGTAAAGACGATTTTGTCTATAACCGGGTAGAACAGAGTGGCAATCGGTTTGAAGTATTTACCTATCCTCTGAGAAATAAGAGTGTTTTTAATGAAATTAAAATAGATCAATCCCTTGACCTTATTTTACCAAACACTCAATGGGTTTTTGGAGCTTCCTATCAATACTTTATGGGGGAATATTTCGAATCCTCTTTTGACCGTCCGGGATACCTAACCACATTTCGGTCTGATCTATTCGATCTTTATGCACAGATGGATCTCACTTCATTTAAAGATTTGGATATACACATCGGATCCCGGCTACACTATTATACGGACGGCGATTACCTGTATTACTCACCACGCATTAAGCTGAAGTTTTTCAAAAACAGAGATCTCTCATTTGGACTGGGATACAGCCGAAACTATCAGTTTACGCACCGGCTTTCCTTTTATAACGTAAGCAGTCCGGATGTATGGGTCATCAGCTCACGGGAACAGGCTCCCACTTCAGCTGATTACTTCAGCGGAGGACTTTATTTTAAGCCCGCAAGCAGTACCATATTTCAAATAGAAGGCTACTTAAAGAACCTGAGCAACGCGCGTTTATTCGATATAAATGCCCAAACTTTAATGAATGGTTTTAATGCCTCACCATGGTTCTATGGAAACAAAGGGACGGCCAAAGGAGTGGAAATCCTTCTTAAGAATCGATTCAAGAAATTCAGTATAACGAATTCCTATGCCTGGACTGAAGCAACTTTCAGTAACCCAAACTTATTTAACGGGGAATCTTTCTACGCAGAATGGGATCGTACGCATAGCATCAACATCATAGTTGATTACGAGATCATTTCCGATCTTAATCTTTTTTTGGGGTTTAATTGGTCGACAGGAGTACCAAACCGGCTGTATTTTTTAGAGGTTGAAGAACAGGAAAGACTAGATCCTTACCGCCGTGTTGATGCCGGTCTGGAGTATCAGTTGAAAATCAATAATGCCCGAATGGAGTTTAACGCCTCAGTATATAACCTTTTTGATCATCAAAATGACTGGTACCGGGAACTCAATTTAGTTATTGACACTTCCGCTCCCATAAACAGGCGACGCATCAGTTCTCAGGCAATAGATGTGTATGACCTGGGGTTTCAGCCCTCCTTTAATGTGATGGTGTGGTTTTAGCTTTCATTTATTCTTCCAACACTGCATCCACTTCAATCTCTACCAATAGATCCGGGTGAATGAGTTTAGAAACTTCAACCAAAGTAGCCGCAGGCTTCACCTTCCCAAAAAACTCTTGATGTGCCTTTCCAAAAGCTTCCCATTGATCTATATCTGTAACGAAAGTCCGAGTCCTAACCACATTTTCCAGTGATGCCCCTGCCTTTTTCAGCGCCTCTTCAATATTCAAAATACACTGTTTGGTTTGTCGGTAGATGTCATCTTTTCCCACTACTTCGCCATTTTTATCAATACCGGTAGTCCCCGAAACAACGATCAGGCCTCCAACCTTGACTGCACGACTATATCCAACAACATCTTCCCATTCTGCACCGGATGAAATATTTATTCTCATATATAACTCATTTACATTCTAAAAAAGCTTATGCCTTAAATTTATCATTTACCTGAAATCCCCCAAACAAAAAAAGCCAACCTGAATAATTCTCAAGTTGGCTTTAAAAAATTTAGTGGAGGTGCGGGGAGTCGAACCCCGGTCCGAGAAGGTAGACCTGTTAGTATCTACATGTTTAGGCACTGATTATAATTTCGCCGAAAGCCGAGCCCAGTACCTAAGCGACTTCCAACTATTCTGTTTTAGTTTCACGCAAATGCGACAGAAAGCACACTTACGCTATCCTGTCTTGTATGACGTCCGGGCTGGCAATGACAGGCACTTAACCAGCGGGACGGCTTAGTCAGTCTATGCTGCTAAGCGGTATGAGTAATTATTGTCAATTACTTTTGTTCCATAATGATTGTTATTACGAGAATCATTGGACAATCTCGACATGCAACCAACGGTGATACTCAACCCGTCGAATCCAGAACACCCCCATTACGTTAATGAACTGATTCAAATATACGAAGAATTCCTGCCAATTTTAATCTTGGATGATGTTGAATTCTCCAATACCTTCGATAAGAAAAAACGAACAAAAATCGATCTAAGTATGAAGTTTGGTAAAGTAAATAACCCCGGTGAAATTGATTTCACCCTCCCTCCTGATCATCCCGATACTCTAAAAATCCTTAACCAAAAGGGCAGCGATGGCTTTGAGGCTTATGTGGGATGCGCGAAATGGAATAAATCGGATCTAAAAGGATTTTATCCCCGGGGCACTAAAGACGAACTTGAATATTACTCCCGACAGTTTAATTCTATCGAGCTGAATGCTACGCATTATCGCACTTATGGACCTGATCAGGCTGAAACCTGGGCAAAGAAGACGCCTGACCATTTTAAGTTCTTCCCAAAGGTAGTCAATAGTATTTCTCATTTTAAACGGCTGAAGGGAATTGAGGCTCCGCTTGAAGAATATCTGCATGGTATGCGCGGTTTTGGAGATCAGTTGGAAATGATCTTTCTGCAGCTGCGGGATGATTTCAAACCAAAGAATTTTGATCGTGTTCAGCGACTCGTGGAAATCTGGCCAGATGACATTCCCCTCGCTATCGAACTTCGCGACAGCGATTGGTTTGAGGATCAGGCTGTTGCGGATCAGCTGTATCAACTTTTTGAGGAAAATAAGGTAGCTAATATCATAACCGATACCGCCGGACGCAGAGACTTGCTACACATGCGGCTCACTTCTCCGGTAGCTTTTATCCGATATGTCGGTGCCAATCACGAATCCGATTATACGCGTTTAGATGACTGGGTTGAACGACTGAAATTCTGGAAAGACCAGGGATTGGAGAAGCTGTATTTCTTTGTGCATCAGAATTTGGAGAAGGAATCGCCGCTGCTCTCAGCGCATTTTATTAAAAAAATTAACAAGGAGTTAGGTACAGACCTTGGACTTCCGGGTGAAGGCGGACAAGGTGACCTCGGACTATAATTATTCGATTATCTGATTTTGAATCTCCTTTTATCACGTTACGAAGGTCCATCTTCGTAACGCAGTCCCGGAAGCTCCTGCTTCCAGTATTCTTTGGCCATTTGATTGCCCAACCTCCGATATCCATCTAAACTTTTATATCAACCGGGCGGAGGTTTTTCTTTATGATCTTTTTGACACCGGGTTGAAACCCTGGGCTATTATTTCGGTCGTCCCTATCGGGACTTTTTTCTAACTCATGAACTCTACCATAATACTGCTGGAAACCTTTTGTCATCAGAAAGGGACTTTCACGGAATTTGTCTTTCCCCACAACCAAATCCATGAAATCACAAAATCCGTACAATCCGCAATTCACGTTTAGGATACACCACCAAATCTCCTGTTATTTGCAAATCTGACGAGCGAAAGCATGATCGGGACTTCGATCAAAACGCCAACTACGGTTACTAAAGCTGCGCCAGATTGAAGTCCGAATAGTGCAATAGCCACAGCAACAGCCAGTTCAAAGAAATTACTGGCTCCGATCATGGAACCGGGCGCACATACCTGGTAGGGCAGACCAATCTTCTTGCCGCCATACCATGCCAATGCAAAAATAAAATAGGTCTGGATGATCAAAGGAATAGCAATCAGCAAAATATCTATAGGTTGATTGATGATCCGTTCTCCCTGGTAAGCGAACAACAGGATCAATGTAATTAGTAAAGCTGAAATGGAAACCGGCTTAAACCTTGGAAGGAATTTAGACGTGTACCATTCTTTCCCTTTTTGCCTGATCGCTATCTTATGCGTCAGATATCCGGCAACCAGCGGAATGACGACAAATACAATAATAGAAGCTGCCAGCGTATTCCAGGGAATGGTGATATCGGTAATACCCAGCAATAACCCCACAATCGGGATGAATAGGATCAAGATGAGCAGATCATTTACCGAAACCTGAACTAGTGTGTAATTCGGGTCACCGTCCGACAAATAGGACCACACAAAAACCATGGCGGTACACGGAGCGGCTCCCAATAAAATCGCCCCCGCTATATATTGGTCGGCCAATTCGGGTGTGAGCCATGCAGCATAGATCTGATCAAAAAAGATCCAGGCAAAAAAAGCCATTGTAAAGGGTTTGATGGCCCAGTTTATGATTACGGTCCACACTACGCCTTTTGGAGCTTCTCTGATCTCTTTGAGGGATGCAAAATCAACCTGAAGCATCATAGGGTAGATCATCAGCCAGATCAAAATAGCGACCGGAATATTCACTTTGTAGATCTCCCATTCGCTGACGACCTGGATAGAATCCCCTGCCAGATAGCCCACACCGATCCCAATTGCTATGCAAAGCAGTACCCAAAACGTGAGATACCGCTCAAAAAAGTCCATCCTTTTTTCTGATTTACTCATCTTAACAGCAAGCTCCCATTTTTGTCGCTTCAAGATTTAACTTTGGCTTGCAAGCTGTTGGTTTTACCATCAATACAACATTCACTTCTTCACCATTAGACTCAATTTCCCTGACCGAATACTTGATTGTGGGGTGAACCGTATCTCCAAACTCAATAAAAAGTTCAGCATCGTCTTTAAAGTCTATTTTCTTTCCAACGATTTCAAAGATCTGCAATGCCTTTTCAGTTCTCCATTCCGCTACATCTTTTGAGGCTTCATTGATCCAAAGCTGAACCACGGTTTCAACATACTGATGCATATTTCCTTCACAATCCACAGAATCCACATTGTGATTTTGAATCTCGGTGATATGCAGATCTCCGGAAAGTTTGGTTTGATCCGGCAGGGTGAATTGTAAGTCCTTGGCAGTATTCGATACCAGGTTTTGAATAAAAGTTGATGTGTTCATTTGATCGTATTTTTGCGATTATTTGGTGTAAATTTTTTTGTGTTATGGATGTTAGACCATACTCATCATATAGAACATTTCTTTTGCTATTTGCGCGCATCTCTCATCATAAATCTCTGCTTCCTGATCCGTGCCATCTGATTCTTTGGGATCTCGATAGGTTATGGGAATCCGGAATTCAGCGCCCGGTACAAACGGGCAGTTTTCATCCGCATCCGAGCAGGTCATAATGGCTGCAAAGTTTTTATTTGGATTGATCTCGTGATCAAAGGTTTTCGAGAAACAGATTAATGCGTCCGCCTCTTTATCAAATTTGACCTGATATTTCGGATTCTCTCCACCAGGATTTTCTACTGCAAATCCGGCTCTTTCCAAAGCAGCAATAGCCCTTGGATTGAAGGCCGTGGCTTCGGTTCCGCCTGAATAGGTTTCGATGTCATCAATCCCATAATAATTTGCTGCAGTCTGAGTCCATATCTGTGCGAGGTGGCTTCGCCGGCTGTTGTGTGTGCAGATGAAATTGAGTTTGACGGTTTCACCTGATTCTTGTTTTGAGCGAATATAATCCGTCAGTTTTGCCAGATCTTCTTTTCTTTCGGAAGAGATGGAATCAAAATTAGCTTCCAGCTCGGTGATGTATTTCGTTAAATCTTTGTACATGTTCTTTAGTGATATTTCTTACAACCGTAGGGGTAATTCATGAATTACCCCTACGGTATTGCATATTAAATGTCAGCCAAAACTATTTGTTAACAGCACCCTGAGCCAGGTTCACAAAATCCTGCGCTTTTAGATCCCAACATAGTGACAGCCTCTTTCTTGGATGCTTCCTCTCCCACTTTCTGAGCAAAAACCGTGATGCTATAAATTCCATTTCCTCCATCATTGAATGAGGCGATCTCTTCCTCAGTTAGATACTTACTTAAAATATCCGTAGGAATATTGATGGCTTTTTCTTTTTGAATAGTAATGTTTTCAAATCCAGCTTCTTTGATATACTCGAGATAAGTTTTTTTTTGGATAGCTCCGGCTACGCATCCGGCGTACATTTCAGCATCTTCCTGCAATGCTTCCGGGAGCTCACCTTCTAACACAATATCTGAGATGCTGAAATGTCCGCCGGGCTTAAGCACCCTGAAAATTTCTTTAAATACTTTGGGTTTATTTGGAACCAAGTTCAGTACACAATTACTGACAACTACGTCGGCAACGCTATCTGAAACCGGCAGTTCTTCAATATCCCCAAAACGAAATTCTACATTGTTGAAGCCAAGCTTTTCGGCATTTTCACGAGCTTTTTTAATCATCGGTTCTGCAAAGTCAATACCCAGAACTTTACCCTTCTCTCCTGTTTCGTGGCGAGCTACAAAGCAGTCGTTGCCGGCTCCCGAACCCAGGTCAATAACGTAATCCCCTTCCTGGATCTGGGCAAATTGTGTGGGAAGCCCGCAGCCTAAACCAAGATCTGCATCAGCATTGTAGCCTTCAACTTCACCATAATCGTCCGTCATAATATTATAAACTTCCTGGGATGATCCACCGGCTCCGCAGCAAGATGATGCGTTATAATCTTTGGATTGTTCGCTGATCTCGGAATATTTTTTACGAACCGCTTCTTTGAGTTCTTCGGGAGATTTTGTTTGCGTTTTCATTTTGATGATTTCATTTGTTGTAATTTTATCTTTGGAGACTTTGTTGCCCAACCTCCGATCTGCATTTAGACAATTCAACATTCGGGCGGAGGTTTTTCTTTAGGTTGCTCCTAACCCGGGTTTAACCCGTGGCTATTATGTAGTTCGTCCCTAACGGGACTAATTTATTCTCGTCGTATATCACTTGTAATTCATGTTGATCAAATTTTCCATTAGTGTTAACAGCAAGAGGAATCGGGAATTGAAATTTCATTTATCATGGCTTCCATCACGGATTTGAATTCGGCAAGATTTTCTTCATCAAAACAGTAGCAGGTTCGCACCCCCTCTA
Organism: Gracilimonas tropica DSM 19535; assembly: GCF_000375425.1. GTDB lineage: Bacteria > Bacteroidota > Rhodothermia > Balneolales > Balneolaceae > Gracilimonas > Gracilimonas tropica. Next base: position 140,083 of record NZ_AQXG01000002.1, read on the forward strand.
TTTCTCCTTTGATAATGCCGGCCGATTTCAGCGCTTTTAAATGCTGAGAGATCGTGGACTGGGCGAGGGGTAATTCTTCGGTGATGTCTCCGCAATAACAAGCATTCGTTTTTGCTAATATCTGCAAAATGGCAATGCGTGCGGGGTGAGATATTGCCTTGGCAAACTCCGCGGCTTTGATTTGTTTTTCGTTAAACAATTGTGCTTTTGTGATAGCCATGATCGTATATCGTAATTTTACGATGAAAATAAACTGTTTTCACTATCAAATCAATGTATAGTTAAAATATTTTAGTGGAATATACGTGTAGTCCAAGCGGAGGCTTGAATTAGGTTGGGGAATTCCATCAATTAGATTCCGCATCCGCGGGAATGACTTACCGGACTAAATCTATAAAACAAAAAAAAGAAAGCTCCGATATCATCAGAGCTTTCTTGATCAGCACACCTCACAGTGATGTGAGACGTTTATGTTGTGAGTAGGAATCTACTTGCTACTACTTTATAAGAGACATTTTTCTTGTGAGTGCTATGTTGCCGCTGGTCAGCCTGTAGATATAAATACCACTTGAAAGGCTGCTTGCATTGAAGTTCAGCGTTGACATCCCCGCAGAGAACATTTCACGATTTGCCAGTGTAGCCACTTCACGGCCCAACATGTCGTACACTTTCAGCGTTACTTCCTGCGCTTGTGGCAGCGTAAAGCTGATCTGCGTAGTTGGGTTAAATGGGTTAGGATAGTTTTGGTTGAGCTTGATAGAGGAAGGAAGATCGATATATGTCTCCTCTTTTGTATCCGTTACCAACCCTTTGCCCAAGAATCCATAGGCATCAAGTGCAGTCCATCCAGCGAGCCAGTTTGAACCGTCAAACGCACCTGCATAGTTAACATTCTGGAACCAGCCATCACCTACACTTTCAGCCAATCCATAAACAGGGCTATCTGGATTTGGGCGAGGATCCAACCCGCCATCAGCAGAGCGAGAAATCCCTCTAAGCTCGGGATCTATTGCTGAGTTGCTGTTAGCGTTTAGCATGGTGGCTTCATAGGCATTTGTAGCCATTTCATCGAGTGTGCTTCCCGTTCCAAAACTGAAGAAAATGCTGTTAGTTATGTTCAGGGAATCGGCTTCAAGTCTGGCTCTGGAGTCAAAGAAATCTACTCCATCTACATCTTCCACACGAAGCGCATTTCCGGGATGATCGGTAAATACCGAGTTTGCATACAACGCTCCGGTATTATCGCGAAACTCAAGCATTTGTCCCGGATCTCCGGATGGAGTTGCAGTCACTCCCGGACCTATATAAGTGGCATTAGAGATCACAGGATAAGCAAATGGCGTTCCGGTTTCATCTCCACCGGCTCCATCCATTTCTGCAGAACGTCCGGCTTGATCGCTGTCCTGAATCACAAACCAGAACTGTCCTTTTCCACGGAATCCCTGATCCCAGTCAAAAGCATCATCATTATTGAAAGCAGACACTAAATACTTGGTGTTCACCGTACCGCCAAACCATTCGTAGCCNTCATCNCCNGANGCNAANGANTCNACNTATTCNATNGTNGTNCCNGCTCCNACNCCACCNANAGTNANTCCCTGGATCTCNTTACCTGAACTGGAACCAATNTTAATCCCGGTATGACGAATGGAAACGTAGCGCAAAATTCCGGAATCGTCCATATCATCGGTTCCGCCATAACCTACCAAAGCAGGATCGTCGGTGATTTCATTTACTCCTTCGATAGTTGCTTCTACGATATTGTTTGTGGAAGCACGGCCAAGTATGATCACTCCGCCCCACTCTCCTACATCGTCTTTGGTAAGCCCTTCATCATTCTCGGCAGTAAAGATGATCGGGTTCTCAGCAGTTCCTTCTGCAAAAATGCGGGAGCCGCGAGTAATTACAAGTCCGGATGCATCCAAATCTTGTCCTTCAGCTCCGCGAACGGTGGTTCCGGCTTCGATATAAAGATCGGCGCCATTGGTTACGAAGATCATGCCATCCAGCAGGTATTCGTTATCGGCGGTCCACTCGGTGTCGGTGGTGATATTTGAACTCACAGTCACTGTTGTCTGCGCCATCGCGAGGAATGACATCGACAAAAATGCTGCAATAAGTAGCGTTGCTTTCTTCATTTGTACGTTTGGTTTTTTGATTTATGTGTTGGGTTTAAATTTTATACTTAATTCCAATTGAGAAAGTCTGACCACGCTTGTAGCGCTGGTAAAAGTATTCATCGCCCTTAAATCGTTGAGATTCCACAATATCCGGATTAAGGAGATTGCTGGCCTTCAGGCTGAGTTCAAAGTGTGTGCCGATTGTCTTATTAGCCGTAAAGTTCAGCGATGGATACCCTCGTTCGTAAATATCCGGTGTGGCTCCTTCTGCAACAATGGAGAGGCGGTCTCCAAAATAATTGTAGCTTATGGAAGATTTGAGCCCTTGGTTGGGGTTAGAGTATCCCAGGTCGAGATTAAACAAGTAGGGTGACTGCCCCTGTAATTCCCGGGATGATTCTGCATCAGGATGAGCGTTTCGAATCACCGTGAGTTCCAATTCTGGAATATCCACTTCAGAACGAACCAGTGTAAGGTTTGAACCGAATGAGAAATAGCGGAAGGGATCTGCGATGAAACCGAGGTTCTTGCGAACTTCAAACTCAATCCCATACACTTTACCTTGATCTACATTTTGGATGGAAAGAGCATCGTTTCCAAGGTCAGTTCTGATGACTCGTTCCAATGGATTTTGCAGCTCTTTGTAGAATCCACTAATAGCAAAGATCTCGCCGGGAGCCGTGAAAAATTCCCAGCGCACATCGTAATTAGTAATCAGAGTTCGGTTAAGCTCAGCATTCCCCTGGAATAATAATCCGCCCACAAAATCAAAAGTAATATAAGGGGCAAGTTCCCGGAATGTTGGTCGTGCAACTGTTTGGGTATACGCTGCCCTGATGTTCATATTCTCAGAAAGGCTTAAAATCCCATTTATCGATGGCAGTAAATCTGTATTGCGAAGTATTCCTTCTTGCATGGAAGTATCCTGGCTGACCACATTGATACTGGCATCTTCTAAACGTACACCGCCAACCAGTTTGAACCAATCGGTAAGGGGCAGCTCCGTCATGATGTAAGCAGCATTCACCTGACTTTCTGCATCATAGTTACTTCGGGGCGCTGAAGCATCTTGAACATAGTTTCCAAACTGAGGCCGACCACTACTGCTGTATCCAAGAATTCCCAGGGAATCAAAAAATGCGTCCTCATTTCCCCCAACATCATTCAAAGTGAAATTGGTATTGTCGGTATAAAAATCGAATCTGCGCTCAAGGAATTCACGATCTACATCTACGATACTCCCCCCAAATTTTAAGTTGGCTGAATTCTGGTTGAAGGACGCAAATGGAATGGTTATATCTACTCCGGCAGTTCTGTTTCCTTCCTCCAAATCACGATAAAACCGGCCAGGGCGCTGGAAGTTATTGGTTGGGCTGGAGTGTAAAATTGCCCCGGATGGAAAGGTATCTACCTGCGTGGTAAAATAACGCAGATCCGGTTCATCCTGAATATTGGTTGCGGAAGAAGCTTTCCATTCGATAGTGGTTTTCAGAAGGTCTTCGAAGTAACTTTTTCCGCTTAGTTGAAATGAAGTCAGGCTTCGTTCTGTGTACTGAATTGTGCGGGTTTGAAAAAGAGCATCGGGAATATCAACCTGGAAACCTTCTAAATACCGGCCGGATGCTTCACCACTTTGGGTTCTTAGAAAACGGGCTGATACTTTGTGATTGGGAGTCAATCGATAAGAAAGTGAGGCCATTCCACCCCAATCAACAGTGCGCTGTCCTCTGATATCTTGCACATCGAGCCTTCTGAAAAGCTGCTCTGAGCTATCAAAATTACCAACCAGATCATAGCGGGAAACTACTCCATCGTTATAACCTGAATAACTCTGACCATATGAAAAGCTGGCGGTATAGCCCAAGTCTTTACCAAACACCGGAATTTGATTACCAATAGAGAATCCATAACTCTGATTCATCGTCGATTGCTGTTCTCTCGGACGAAATTCGTTATTGAAAGCCTTAGATAATCGATCCAACGTTTCTGCAGCATCGGGATCATTGCGCGTATCTCGTAAGGTTGGAATCTCTTTTCCTGATGATAGATAATCGCGTACCTCTTTAGGAATATCACGTCTTCCCCCATCAAAACCGAGGAAATCGGTATCACTGGCTTCACCAATTTTCAACTCACTAAAAGAAGCCATAGTGTTAAAACCGGAGGAAGCGGAAAGTTGAAAAGAAAATTGTTCAGGAAAATCTTTGGTAGAAATATCTACAAGTCCTCCACTGAAATTACCGGGTTTATCCGGAGTAAATGTTTTTAAGGTGACGATATTCTCCAACAAGTTACTTGGAAACATATCGAGCTGGAAGGACTTCCGGTTGGGATCTGCACTTGGTAACTCTGAACCGTTTAGATGCGTGCTTGTATAGCGATCTCCAAGTCCTCGAATATACACGTACTTACCATCTACAACAGAAGCTCCAACTACTTTCTGAAGCGCTCCAGCTGCATCTCCACTACCTGAGTTTGAAATGGATTCAGCAGAAATGGCATCGCTGAAGGAAATGGATTTTTGGCGCTGACGAAGTAGTCCTGCTTCGTTATCCAGAACGGCTTCGGCAGTGATGATTACATCACCTAAGTCTTCCGTTTCGGGTTGTAAAGCCAGGTCTAATCTTGTTACCTGACCTGCCGTAACTTCGACACCGGTAATGGTTTGCTTTTGAAAAGAGACATAGCTTGCGTTCAGGGTATAAGTACCGGGAGCAAGGTTTTTTATGGAATAGTTTCCATCAAGGTCGGTGGCGGTTCCTGTAGCGGTTCCCTCCACCATAATGTTAACTCCGATCAGAGTTTCGCCGGTTTCGGCATCTACAACGGTACCTGAGATGGTACCTGTTTCTTGCGCTTTCAGGTTATTAGTCAAGGAAAGCGCAAAACAAACGAGTGCTGATAATATGTGTTTTTTCACGTGTGCTGAGTTGTTTAGTTTTGCGTTCAACATGGTGATGCAAAACTAAAACTCAGCCTTTTCCGTACTGTTAAGCCGGAGTTATGCTTTCTTTATGCGTAGATTACGTGAATGTTAAGGAGCCTGATTTAAGCTTCAGTCTCCTCATTTTTTGTTTCTCCGTCTGTATTCCCGGAATCTTCCGGTTCATTACTTTTTGACTGAACCGTATCCTCAGATCTCTTTTTATTTTCTGAAGCTTCTTCCTTCTGTTCGGAAACCCCATTCTGGCTGGACTTGTCCTTTTTGGCATCAAAGATACCATCAGGATATTTACCGTGTGGACGGTCTCCAAGCAACTCTCTCAATGCGTGATGATCCAGAACTTCGCGCTCCAGAAGGGCCTCTGCCAGTTTCTCAAGCTCATCACGATGCTTTTTCAACAGCTCAAGGGTTCGGTCATGATTCTTGTCAATAATATTGCGTACCTCCCGGTCTATTTGTTCACTGGTACGCTCAGAATATTTTTTATTGAACCCATAACTGTTTTCAGGGTTCTGTGAATCTTTCAGGGAAATATATCCTAATTCATCACTCATACCATATTCGGCTACCATGGCAAATGCCATCGTGGTAATTCGCTCAAGATCATTCTGGGCACCGGTCGATATTTTTCCGAAAATGATCTCTTCTGCAACACGCCCTCCCAATAATGCACATATCTTGTCATTAAGTTCTTCGGTAGTCATCAGGAACCGCTCTTCCAATGGAGTTTGAAGCGTATATCCTAAAGCCGCCAACCCACGGGGCACAATACTCACCTTAAGCACCGGATCGGTGTATTCAAGGAACCATCCTACAATAGCATGCCCGGCTTCGTGGTAAGCCACGATCTTACGCTCATCCGGACTAATGAGTTTATTCTTACGCTCTAAACCGGCAATAACTTTTTCAATAGAATCCTGGAAGTCTTCCATTTCAATCGCATTCTTCTCTCGGCGGGCCGCAAGCAAAGCCGCTTCGTTACAGAGGTTCGCCAAATCAGCACCGGCAAAACCTGGAGTTTGAGAAGCTAAAACCCGAAGATCAATATTATCTGTGAGTTTCAATTTTTTGGTATGAACCTTCAGAATTTCCACCCTTCCATTCAAGTCTGGCTTGTCGATCATGATCTGACGGTCGAAACGTCCCGGGCGTAATAACGCAGAGTCCAAAATATCAGGACGGTTTGTTGCAGCCATCAGTATCACTCCTTTATCGGAGTTAAAGCCATCCATTTCGCTCAAAAGCTGGTTCAAAGTATTCTCACGCTCATCGTTTGAGCTCATAGCCATTCCACGACCACGGGTACGACCAATGGAATCGATCTCGTCTATAAATATGATACAAGGCGCTTTCTCTTTTGCCTGTTTGAAAAGATCTCGAACACGGGCAGCTCCTACTCCAACAAACATCTCAACAAAGTCAGACCCGCTAAGGCTAAAGAAGGGCACGCTTGCCTCACCGGCGGTAGCTTTTGCCAACAAGGTTTTACCCGTTCCCGGAGGGCCCACCAGCAATACTCCTTTGGGAAGCACACCACCTAATTTGGTAAATTTTTGTGGATTCTTAAGGAATTCAACGACTTCTTCAACTTCAGCTTTAGCTTCCTGAAGTCCGGCTACATCCTCGAAGGTAACTTTAGTCTCTTTCTGTTGATCGTATAGAGATGCTTTATTTTTTCCAATGTTCAATACCTGCTGTCCCGGATTCATCTTGCGGAAAATGAATATCCAGATTACGATCAAAATGGCAAGAGGTATCAGCCAAATAAAGATCCCGCTGAACCAATCTTCTTCGATTCTTACATCATACTCCACTGAATTGGCATCCAAAACAGGACGAATATCGTCGTCGCGAAGCATGGTAGTTTTAAACTTTTTGTAATCTTGAGTCTCTCCGGTTGTAAAGGGATTGCTGCTACCGCCATCCTGTGGAGGCGTTACAATACCTTCCTCAATAGCTTTGTCAGAATAAATACCGGTAACGTCTACACCATTGGTAATGGTGATCTCCGTCACATATCCGTTTTCTACATAATTAAGGAACTCACTGTATTTGATACGATTTCCAGTTTCGGCCGGAAAAAAAAGGATTTGAGCCAAAAGCAGTACAAAGAACAGGACAAAAATACTCCAGGTAGGAAATTTCGGTGAATTTCCTTTTTTATTATTGTCACCGCCCGGCTTGATCGTTTTACGTTTGTTAGGGTTATTCTGAGCCATTAAAAAAGCTTATATAATTATTCTGAGATCGGCAATATAACGAAATTGGCGCTCAGATGAGTTTATCTGATGAAATTTAAAACTATTTATTTGAACGTGTTGTTGGCAAAAAACGTGCCACCTCTCTTATTATGACAAATCATCAAAAGATAGAATATCTCCTTCTGCTGTTTGCATTCTCAAGCCCTTTTCTTTGGGAAGGAAGCGACCAATCACAACAAAATCTTTAAAATGATTTACAAATTTTTCGACTTTTTCTTCGGGTAGTGAGAACATTAATTCAAAATCTTCTCCACCGAACAAAGCATACCGATCTACATCTTCCTGCATTTCGTCTGCTACCTGTCTGGTTTCAATAGCTATTGGAAGTGCCGCCTGATAGATCTGTGCTCCCAATTGTGAAGCTTCTGAAAGCGCACTTACTTCATTAACAATCCCTTTGGAAAGATCGATCATTGATGAAGGAACAATTCCTTCTGCTTTAAACGCATCGATAAGATCTTTTCGTGCTTCCGGAACCAACTGACGTTTTACCACAAATTGATAATCACCTAACTCGGGTTGAACGGATTCGTCGCCGTGTTCTTCCCAAAACTTCTTTTCTCTCATCAAAATACGGAGACCGGCCAGAGCTCCACCCACATCCCCTGTTACGCAAATGGCATCTCCTTCTTTGGCTGTATTCCGATAGGTGATCTCATCTTTATTTACTTTTCCATACACACTTATTGAAACTACAAGGTTGGCATGATTGGCTTTCAGATCTCCACCTACAATTTCTACCTTATGTTTTTTTCCGGCAGCATAAATTCCCTCGTATAATGCTTCAATCATTTGTACCGACATTCTGTTTGGAACTGCAAGATTGATCAGAGCTGCTTCAGGGGTTCCATTCATTGCATAAATATCACTAACCGCTGCTGACAATATTTTATATCCCAAATGATTGAATGGCGTGTAAGTCGGATCGAAGTCTACTCCCTCCACATAGGTATCGGATGAAAGTAGGGTCAACTGATCGCCGTCTTCTTTAATTACAGCGGCATCATCCCCAATAGATTTGAGAACTTTATCATTTTTATAGGCATCATAGCTTGTGATCTTATCCAACAAGCCTTTCACGCCTATGCTTTGTATTGTTTGAAAAGAATCAGATTCTGACATTAACTGTATATCGGGATTTTAGAAATAAAAAAAGGCAGCTGCACTAAACGCACAGATGCCTTTTCTGATAAATACTTTATACTAAGGTTCTCTACGGGTAGAGTAGTTGATCCTGAACGTACTGGCTTGCTGAAGTTCTTTTTGAACATCAGTCAACAATCCAAATTCAGAAGCCTCATCAACGCGTAAGGAAACAATTAGCTTAGGTTGTTCACGAAGTTTGTCGTACATCAGCGTACGAATAGCTCCAATATCTTCGATGATAGCATCGTCGATCTGAACCTTATCTTCACCCAGTCTATTACCGGGTAGTCGTTCAGGACCAATGTAGATATATGAAAGCAACCTTTTCTGCTCAATCTTCTCAATGTTTTCTGCTTGGGTGAGGTTCACACGTACCTTGAGTGTCACTTCACGCAATACAGTTGTCACCATGAAAAAGAAGAGCAACATAAATACAACATCAGGCATCGCAGATGTAGGGATTTCCTGTTTGCTGCCGGCCTGTTTTTTCTTGAAATGTGCCATTAGCTGTCTCCTCCTTCAGCAATTGAGATTTTCTTGGGATACATATCCTGAATTTGCTCTTGCTGGGGACTTTCATCTTGCAGGGAACTGAAAGGAACTCCATAGTTAGCTCGAGAAGCTTCGTCTCTCAGATCTTTATATGCTCCCATCACTTCATCAAGCATATCCACATAAATTTTATATGGAGTTGCCCGCTGTGTTTTAATGGAAACGATAGCAAGTTCCGGTGTTTCAGCAAGGTCAGGATCATTGGTTGGATTTTTGATGAACTCAATCAATGAAGCTTTCACTTCATTAAGTTGTTTTGGTTCATCATCCATAAGAACCCTTCCTTCGGCGTTAACCAGAATGTTCATCAGGTTTCGCTCTTTAATTGGAGGGGGTTCCTGATCATCCTCAAGAGGAGGAGGCAATACCAAACCTATCCCTGTATCAACATTAATGGTAGTTGTCACCAAAAAGAAGATCAACAGAAGAAAGGCGATATCAGCCATAGAGGAGCCGTTGATTTCGGCACTCTCTCGTTTACGTTTCTTAAGTAGCATAATGCGTCCTTCTTCTTAAAACTTGAATGTTCCGCGAAGTCCGGTAAGAACTATCGCTAAAACCATAGTGGCCATCATTACTGTGGCGGTCATCATACCTGCCTTGGCATACTCGCCAAAGACTGCAAATGAGATTCCAAACACAACAAATGGAATGGCCATCATACCAATTTTCTTAAAGTCTTGCTTTCCTAACGTCAAGCTGCGAACTCCGGCAAATACCATAAATAGCAAGCCAAGTCCCAATAAGCCAAAAGCAAGACCTACACTAATTGCAACCATTTTACTTTCCTGTTTATTGTTTGGATTCTAATTAGGCTTCAGACTCTTGCGGAGGAATAAGGTCTTTACCTTCGTTTAGCATAATGATAGAGTCGATCAATGTAATTGAACTTTCTTCCATCTCTGCAATCAGGCGGTCAATTTTGGATACGCAATAGTTGTAACCGATCTGGAGAATAATACCCGCTATCAAACCACCGGCTGTGGTTAAAAGTGCTGTTTTAATACCACCGGCCACAATACTTGGGGAGATATCAGCTGCAGCTTCGATATCATCGAAGGCCGCGATCATACCTACTACCGTTCCAAGGAATCCAAATAGTGGAGCAATCGCAATAAAGAGCGACAACCATACAAGACCTCTTTCAAGGAAGCTCATCTCAATGGAACCGTAAGCTGAAATTGCTTTTTCAGCAGCTTCAATTCCTTCGTGAGCTCGCATCAAACCGGCCTGAAATACAGAAGCAACAGGACCGCGGGTTTGAGCACAAAGTTCTTCAGCAGCTTCGATACCGCCATCTTGAAGAGCTTCTTGTACGTTAACGATAAATTTCCGTGTATTGATGTCAGCAAGGTTCAGGGTAATGATCCGCTCAAGGAAAATGGCGAGACCGAGGATCAATGTAACCAATACAGGCCACATCCAACCACCATCATTACCATCATTAAATTTTGCTACAACGACATTAAAAAACCCTTCGTCAGCAGGGGCTTGTAAAAGAAAAAGAGCAATCGACGATATCATGTCTACTCCACTAATTGTTTAATTGTTAAAGGCTAAGATTTGTGAAGCGAAAGAATAGTTCATTTTATACTAAATGTCAAAGTAACAAAGCTTCTTAAACCTGTTTTTTACGTATTGTTACTGCAATCAAGAAGTGCCGTTATAAGTTGTATAAAATTATATAGTTTCTTCAGAGTGTTGCACTCATAACTAATTTTATAGTATGAATTGTGGGACGGTCTTTTACGGTTCGCCCGTCATAATCGAGACTCAAACGAATCAGATTGCTCATCCGGTAGGTACTTCTGAGCGACCATAAAAAATTTATTCCTTCCCCGGTTCCTTCTGTTAGTTCATATCTTCCAAATGGTGTTGAATTTCCATCTACAACCGTATTTCTGAATTCCATTCTTAAAGTGGATTGAACTTTTCTCCAAAGATATAACCGCTGTGTTGTTGAAATTTTTAAGAGTCTCGCCTTTGTATTCTCAACCGGCTGCCGATCTTCTTTCCTGATGAATGAAACATTCAATCCTGCATTCCAATTTCGACTTATTGTCCCATTGAGTCCGGGCTCCAAACTATATGACTCTATATCAAAGTTTCTGTTAGATACAATGTCACTTGAACTTGAATTTTCCGTGCGCTGTGCATCCAGCTTAAGCCGGATTCGATTTGTTATTCCGTATCCCGTGTTCACATAAAAACGGCTTGAATAGTTTTGGATGGATTCACTGCTCCTTCGATTCAATCCTCGAGACTCCCCTGCCCCAAATTTAAGATCCACCCCCTGCCAGTCTCTAAAAACATCCAACTCCTGCTCCCAAAAAATCCGGCCTTGTATAGTCGTAGAATCGTTCCGAAACGATGCTAAATTCAATAAATAAATATCTTTCAGATTCTGTGTTGTAGAATTCTCCAGGATATCTGCCCGGGAACGAAGACGAATACCTTGATACCAAAGCGTCTCATCGGCTTTCACAAAAGGCTGAATAGTATTTATCATGCGAACGTTCAGATCTACCGCAGGTAACAGTTCGTCAGATGGTAAAAACTGTCGAATAAAGGTTCCTTCATTGGCACTCACTTCCGGGAAAAATTCATCCACTTGCTGAACCCCGTCTCCATTCAGATCGTCCCAGACAAACTGCCCAATTTCAGGTCCCACTTCTATATATGCTTCCTGAAGCAAAGCCTGCCGTTGTGTGTTGGCTTCGTAGAAGAATTCCCCTTCCAAAATCCTGCTTTTGGTAGAATAATTGGTCACTGATTTAACCAATATACCCTTCCTGTTCTGACGTCCCGGTTCAACAAAATCTTCCGCATACGTTTTATCCCTGAACCGGATTTCATTCCGTGTTTCAAAATTAGTACTTGGGCTGAACCGAAGACTATACCGCTGCTCAACCGCGGTGGATAGATCCTCAAGCTTATTGCCCAAAACGCCTCTCTCATCGCGATAGGCAATCCCTGCATTCAACTCAAGCGAAGCCAAATTGACTTGAAGGCCCGGACCGATATCATAGAAAGAGAGGGAATTCGATAACAGTGAATCATTTGTCAAAGACCGTTGCAACCTTTTTTCTTGCTCAAACCGGACGTATGGGGTGATGGTAATTTTATCATTCAAGCCAAAACCTCTGCTCATATTCCCCTGTTGCCTGAACCAGGTTCCATCCTGATCAAGTAGTTCGTCATCACTTTGTACCCAATCCTGTGAGTAACTCAAGTCCAGCCAGCCCGTTTCCTCACTTCGAATTGAAGAAGCCTGACGGATTCCCCGAAAGCCATCCCTTTGTACTTGCCCGATTTCACCGGCAATGCGCGTAAATGCTGTGGGTTGAACCGAAAGTGCTACCTGATCGATAGCTTCCCTGCTTTGCCCGGTTCGGGTAATATTCCACTTGCGATCGAATTCGACATCTCTTGTTCTTTCAAAAAATTCGAATCTTCGCCCGGTGTAACGGCGAGTGATCCTTGCATCTATCACCCCAATGGCGGTTTCTGCTTCTTTTATTCGGAGTCCCGCCTCGTAACCCAGGTCGGTGTTATCTCCATCATCCAGCGAAGAAAACCGGTTTTTATCTAAATCACTTACAGCCCATTCTCCAAATACCTCGATGTTTTTAGAAACCTCCACATTTCCATTCAAAGCTACCATTTGTTGTTTTTGAGGAGCCGGAAGCTGTCGTGCCGGTTCATAATTTCCTGCACCGGGCCCCACCCATTCATACAACAATCCATTCGTTTGTCCACTGGCCCGAAGGTAACTCCCGTTTCCTTCTCCCACATTCGAAAACCGAACCCGATAAATAGCTCCTTCGGCCCCGGGCTGGTGCTGAAAGATCGTATACGTTTCCCCATTCACAGTCGTGTCAATTCTTGCATACAGCAAAAACTGATCCCGTTCTTCTTCGGAGGCAACAGAGGCTCCGCTTACTACGGCTTCGTCCAGATCATCCCCCACATCCTGAAGCAGTGCAATATCCTGCTCCGACAAACTTCGCTGAGAAAGCAAGTCATCACCATCGGCCTGGCGGATAGCACTGACCCCGATGGAAGCTCGCCCACCAAATAACTCAGCTCCACCTTCGGCCGCGACCACCGTCCTGTTAAAATCCCGATCTATATATTCATATTCGATCACAATCCGGGTCTCGTCTTTGATCAGTACATTGTTAGTGAAACTCACTTCTCCAAGGCCATAGTCTATAATGTAATCATTCTCGGCTCCGCGCTGCACCTGCTGTCCATTGATATAAACCCGCTCGGTTCCGGCCAGGATGATCACAAATTGTTCGCCATTTCTTCCGGTGAGCCTGTAAGGACCCTGAACTCCATCCTGTCCCTGAAATTGCATAGATTTATATGTGCCTCTAACTACTGATGCCGCCCCGGTATAATCCCCATATTCTGAATTCACACTGCCCGCAGCCCCCTGCAAACGCCGATTATATTGGGCAAAAGTACTTTGCTGCAAACTTACATCCACATCTCCCATCTCAACTGAAGCATTTGGAGCCTCTACCTGAATGAAGACTTTATCGAATTCCCGAAGATTTTGAGTCGTTCCATCGGGTTGAATAGGAATACTTTGGTCAGTCAATGATGCAGTAATGTTGATATTCTCGGTAAGCGGCCCACTTAACTCAAAATTCAATCCGCTTTCCAGGGAAAAATCCTGGTTTGAGCCGACAATCACTCCGCGGCTCAAGCTCCCTGATTGTCGTAAACCCGATGGACCAAAAACTGTTTGTGGTGTGCCGGATTGTAATTGTAACTGAAGCGAATCCCGATCTTCGAAAAATGCAGAATCTAATTCCACAGGAACCAATGACTGGAAAGAGCGGGGCCATGAAACCGGCAGTTCCTCAAAGAAAACAGTAACGGATGTGATTTCCCGTTCTGTCCAAAAAGGCTGAGTAAATTGAATACTTCCCGATTGTTCAACAAAGATCCAGTTTTCACCGGAAATGACCTCTTCTCCCGCCTTGATCAGGATGCTTTCCCGAAGTACCCAGTTTCCTAAAAAGTATGTTGAATCTACCGAAAGCGGCTCAAGGGTCTTCTGATTGGAGATAGTCGTTTGAGCCAGACCCTCAGGCATAGAAATCAGGCATAGTGCTGTTGTACAGCAAAAAATCCAAAGCCGATACGTTCGTGCCGTTGCAGTCAGTGTTTTCTACATTTGTTGAGGTGTGATGAAGGCTAAAGCTTTCCGCGGAAAGGGTCAACAATCAAAGATCGGAATAGGCTTGCAATCCACGCTCCAGGAAAGCAACAAAATCATCGGCATCTGTATATCCTAATCGCTGCTCTAAAACCCGGCCCGATTCCGGATCCATAATCACATAAGTTGGAAGTGCCACATTCCCGGTTAGCTCAAATTGAAGCATTTGATTGTCTTTGGCTCCCGTACCGCCGTCGGTGTATAACTTTACCAGCTCCATTTGGTTGAACCGTGAAACCACTTCATCCAAGGGAAAAACATTTGATTCCATGGCCCGACAGTTGGTACAGGTATACCCCGTAAAATCTATAAAGACCGGTACATTTTCTGCTTTTGCCTTTTCCACAGAAGTGGCGTAATCCCTGGACCAGCCATCGTCTGCATCGGCATTCGTTCCTGATACTCCGCCGGTTCCTATCGTGGCTACTAAACTAACATCTGTTACTTGTTTGGGAGGCAGGAAGGCATCCCAGAATCCAAGTGAAGTTCCCAATAATCCGGGCATCAGGTAAAAACTGAAGAGGAAAAATGGAATAGCTAGCAACATTCTGCCGGTTGAAATTTGGTCGGGCCGTTTTTCATGTTTTAGTGAATAACTTCCGATGAGGTATAAGCCCGTAAGCAGGAAAATGGCAATCCACGTGGCAATGGCAAGCGGCCGTGAAATCAGTCCCCATTCCCAAACCAAGTCTACATTGGATAAGAATTTAATAGCTGCTGCAAGCTCTATAAAACCAAGAAGCACTTTCACAATATTCATCCATGAACCGCTTTTAGGAAGCGATTGCATCCAGCTTGGAAAGATAGCCAGAATCACAAAAGGGCTTGCAAACGCTGCCGAGAAACCGATCATCCCAATGATGGGATAAAACCATTCGCCCCCGGTGGTTGCAGCAAATACACCGCCCACGAACGGAGCGGTACAAGAGAAGGAAACGGCGCTTATGGTTAGCGCCATGAATAAAATTCCACCAACTCCTCCGCTTTCGTTACTCTTTCTATTCAACCAATTGGTAAGTTGGTAAGGCAATCTCAATTCGTACATTCCCAACAAACTGAAAGCAAAGCCGACCAAAACGGCCGCAATAAACAAATTCACCCATGGATTAGATGCAAAATTCTGAGCTCCTGATACACCGAAGACTGCCGCCAGTAAAATTCCTAACACAGTAAAGGTGGCTACAATCGCTATCCCAAATAAAAATGCTTTTCCGACACCTTTTCCATGTTCCTCCGATTTTGAAAAGTAGGAAACGGTGAGCGGAATCATCGGAAATACACAAGGCGTTAGTAAGGCTGCAAAACCAGCCAAAATTGCGATCCATAAAAACCCAAAAATACCTTCACCGCCCATTGAAGATTCTTTGATCTCTGCTAACTCACCGGATACTTCTTCTCCATCTGAGGAGCTGCTTCCTAAAACTGCCTCAACGGGATTCGCAGAAACGCCGGTCACCGTCACACCTGCGATAATGGATTTTGTAGTGGGAGGAAGACACACTTTATCATCACAAACCTGGTAAAATACTTCGATATCCAGATCTTGCTTACCCGACTCACTTGTTTTTATTGCTACCGGAATCGTGAATTCCGCAAAACTACTGTGCCACCCTAATTCAGCTTCAAAATTGGGATCAAACTCTACATCGGCCTCAGATTCCCTAACATCACCGGCAATAACAAAGTTTGAGGATTTTGCAGAAAACTCGGTGGGAAAAGGGCCGGCATCTTCATCATTCAAAATAGAATAGAGATGCCAGTTGCCTTCAATGGAGGCTTGTACTTTAACTTCAAAAACTTCTCCTGCTAAAACGGAATCGGGAGCTTCAGACAGGGAGAATTTAACAGGATCAGGGATTTGTGCCTGAATAAAAAATGGGGATAACATCAGAATGATGATCCCCATTAATTTGATTTGCACTGATTTCATGAACACGGATTTCTAAAAGTTGATCAGGTAACTGTTTGGTAAACATCTTAGCAGATGCTGTTCTCTGAATGAAACTTACTTCATCCGAAATTAGTGCCTGAAATCTAAATCCGAATGACAAGTATCATTCGTCTTTAACAACCCAAAATTTCACTTTCGGGCTTAAATCTCCAACCAGATTTACAGTAGCAGTGTATTCACCTAATGCTTTCACATCTTGATCTAAGGTGATATCTTTCTTGTCTACCATAATATCACGCTCTTCAAGCGCTTTGGCTATATCCGCATTTGTTACGGTACCGTGAATTTTGTCTTCTTCACCTGTGGTTACTGCAATGGTCAAAGAAGTAACTTCTAATTGCTTAGCCAATGCTTTGGCTTCATTAACAGTAAACTCAGCCTGGCGAGCAGCTTCTTTCTTCCTTCTTTCAAGCTCCTGAATGGCACCTTTGGTAGCCATTACTGCTTTACCTTGTGGAATTAAGAAATTACGGCCGTATCCGTCTTTTACGTCAACGATCTCACCGGATTGTCCTAATTTTTCTACGTCTTCTCTAAGTATGATTTTCATAATATTCTATCAACTTGGTTTATCGGATGTTTTCGTCTACGTAAGGCATCAGTGCTAAGAAACGAGCTCGTTTAACGGCCGTAGTTAGCTGTCGCTGATGTTTAGCGCTTGTTCCGGTTACACGACGTGGTAAGATTTTACCCTGGTCGTTTGTGAATCGCTGAAGGGTATCAGTGTCTTTGTAATCAATGTACTCAACGCCGGCACGGGTAAACTTGCATTGCTTCACCTTGCGCTGGCCTTTTTTTGGATGTGATGGATTCTTAATCATAATCTATATTCTTTGGAGGGGTTATTCTTAATCGTCGTTTTCGTCGTTGTTGTCATCATCCTCTTCTTCGTAAGCGAAGATGTCCGGAACTTCATTTTTCTTTTGAAGCTCACGGTGACGCAACATTTTGGCATCGTATTTTAGGGTAAGGTAACGCATGATGTTGTCATCAATGCGAAGCTGTCTTTCAACGGATGCAATGGCTTCAGCAGGAGCAGTGAAGTACATATTTACGTAATAACCGCTTCCTTTTTTGTCCATTTCGTAGGCAAACTGACGTAATCCCCACTCATCTACTTCTTCAATTTCGCCGCCGTTACTTTCGATTAGCTTGGATACTTTATCGACGACTTCTTTAAACTGGTCATCCTCGAGTACAGGATTTATGATATAGGTAAACTCGTAATAGTTTTTACTCATCTGTGTATGTGTTTCTTTGGTTGTTTTCTAAGATGAAAACAGTCACCCTGGCACTTTGCCGGGCAACAGAGCTTTCAAAGATACACTTTTTTTGCAGTCTATTCCAACTATTGAGAAATGATTCTTTTACAAGTTAAATAAATTCTTTAGTTGCTCCCCCGTTCCTAATTTGTATACCGAAAAATCACTATCTAAAGAAACAATAGAGTCCAAGTTTCTCATTTCAGCAGCAACTAACAACGATGCATCTGCAAAATCAGCAGGTAAGTCAGCGTACTTATCTACGATCTCCCTTACTTTCAAAAGCTGCCACTGTTCCAGATTGATCACTTCTATTCCACCTTCACTCACCCAACTCAAAAAATCTAACTGTACCTGTTTGTGAAAATCGAGCATGTAAGAAACTTCCGTGAGCACCGGCCAGGTAGTGATCAAACGGCCTTCAAATCCTCCCATAAACTCCATCACTTTCTGATGATATTGATCATCTTTGTCAAATAGCGCAATAATGGGACCGGCATCAATGAGCGTGCTTGTCACGTATCTTAGATTTTATGCTGGATTTATAGGTTTTTGAACGGTCGGTTTCCCCGCTGCCATATTTCCCGAAGTAGCGTTTTCCAATCTCAAAAGGTTGATTGTATTTTTTCTCTTTTGCCATATATTCCACCAAAGCTTCTTTTACAATGTTGGACCGTGAGGTTTTCTTTTGAGCCGCAATAGCCTCAAGATCTTTCTCCATTTCTTCGGATAAACGTATTGAACGCATTTTATTACCATGCTTTTGATATTCTCCAAAAATGTAACACAATTTGTATTACTTTCCAATTGAGTATAAAAAAAGTCTTTCAGACTCATCTGAAAGACTTTTTAAATTTATACACTAAAATTCTACACTCTTACGGGATGAGGGCAGTTGCTCCTCCATATCCGCCAAAGCCGCTCAGAATATCCATCAAGCCTTCAGCTGGCAGTACCGGTTCAACTCCAAAATAAATGGTCAGCAAAGCAAGTACTACAATGGTTCCTTTATACATTAACGTTGGTGTGAAGAGAGAAATAGGTTGATGCTCCTCACGGAAATATAAATAGACCATGACTCTCAAATAATAGTAAACACTTGCAGCACTAGCTAAAACACCAATTATAGCAAGGCCAACCATGTCCGCATTAATAGCAGCAGCAAATACGTAGTACTTACCTACAAAACCTACTAATGGTGGAATTCCTGCCAGTGAGAACAAAAATATGGAAAGTGCAACCCCCATTAACGGCTCCTTGAATCCGAGTCCTGCCAGATTTTGAACCTGCGTAAAATCCAATCCTTTGTTACGCTCATAATAAGCGATCACACCAAAGGCTCCCACATTCATAATGGTATAAGCGAACAAGTAGTACAATACGGCATTATATCCTTCAAAAGTACCAGCTGCTAACCCAACAAGTGCATATCCGGCATGAGCCACACTGGAATATGCTAACATTCTTTTTACATTATCCTGTACTAAAGCGATAATGTTACCAAATACCATGGTCAGTATAGCGATCACGCTAAGCACTAACTGCCAGTTCAGGCCTTCCATAACCGGAAGGGCACGCGACAAAATCAGAATAAAAGCTACAAAAGTACCTGCTTTCGAAGCTGTTGCCATGTATGCGGTAAGAGAAGTTGGTGTTCCCTGGTATACATCCGGCGTCCACATGTGGAAAGGAACTGCCGAAACTTTGAATAGAAATCCAACCAGAAGAAGTGCAGTTCCTGCCAAGAAAAGAAGTTCAGTACTGGCAGCAGCACCAATCTCTGGGATGTTGGTGGTTCCCGTAGCACCATAAATCAACGCCATTCCGTAAAGAAGAAATCCGGTAGAAAATGCGCCCAGCAGAAAATATTTAAGAGCAGATTCAGCTCCTGATTTTTCATCCTTGATCAACCCGGCCATCACATATAAACAAATGGACATAGTTTCCAATCCTACAAAAAGGGTGATCAGGTCGTTGGCCCCTGCTAAGGCAAGCATACCGGTGGTGGCGAATAATATCAGTGCGTAGGTTTCGCCGTAATAATGGTTAATTCCCCGCAGATAATCTTCACTAATGAACACGCAAAAAAGGGCTCCCGCCAAGATTACCATATTGCCGAATGCAACAGCGCCGCCATGCACTAACATGCCTGAAAATGCTGTTTGCATCTCACCTCCAAGTGAAAGAATACTTATGATCAGGGCTGATGCCAGTGATAAAATGGTAACGTAGAAATTAAGGGGACTCTCTTTCTTAAGAGATTCGATTACGATAACCACCAATCCGGCTATTGCGGTGATCACTCCGGGTAAAAAAGCTTGTATATCGCCTAAATAATCCATTAGCTAATTTTATGAAACGCTTTCTATTGCTTTGGCCAGGTCTACATCTTTCTGGGTAACTTTATCCCCTGCATCGTGTGTACTAAGGCTGATTTGAACCGTATTGTACACATTAAACAGTTCGGGATGATGAACCTGTTTTTCAGCTTCCAGCCCTATGCGGACAATAAATCCCAGGGCTTCACTGAAATCATTAAAACCAAATTCTTTACTGATCTTGTCGTCGCTGAACTCCCATCCTTCCAGAGAACTCAACGCTTGTTTGATGTCTGCTTCGGAAAGTGGTTGTGCCATTGTACTGTTATTTGGTTGATGCTAATTGTGATTCTGATTCACGTACATCGTAAAATTTTGCCGTCCAATTGGGCAGATCTTCGTTACGAGCCTCTTCCAATACCGCCATACTTTTGGCTTCAGAGGCTTCGATCAATTCATTCACCTGAGCTTCAGAATATTTGGTAAAATCAACCGGACGAATTCCGATCCAAAACATAAAGATTACTAACGGAATCAATAACCCAATTTCTCGCCCATTCAGATCTATTAATTTCTTGTTTTCCTCATTAGTAATAGGACCAAACATCACGCGCTGGAACATCCATAGCATGTAAACGGCTGCCAATATCACACCGGTTGCTGCAAGAATGGCAAAGATCTTATTGTTATACAGTTCAGAGAAAAAAGAACCATTAAGAATCAAAAATTCACCGACAAAACCGTTCAGCCCGGGTAATCCGATAGAAGCAAAAGTCGCGATCATAAACATTACGGTGAAAATGGGGATCTGCTTGGCGATACCTCCAAAGTCTTTGATCATTCGGGTATGGCGACGATCATAGATCATTCCTACAATAAGGAAAAGTGCACCGGTTGAAAGTCCGTGGTTGATCATCTGAATGATGGCTCCTTGCACGGCTACCGTATTTAACGCGAAGATTCCCAAAACCACAAAACCGAGGTGACTCACAGAAGAGTACGCAACTAATTTCTTCACATCTTTTTGAACCATGGCCACGAGTGCTCCATAAATGATTCCGATCACGGCAAGAGCGGCCATCCACGGGGCAAATTCCATAAAGGCATTAGGGAAGATCGGTAAACAAACGCGGATCAAACCATAGGTTCCCATCTTCAGCATGATGGCTGCAAGAACCACAGAGCCGGCTGTAGGAGCTTCGGTATGCGCATACGGCAACCAGGTATGAAAAGGAAATAACGGCACTTTAATACAAAAGGCCAGTGCAAAAGCCAGAAATAAATAAGTTTGCTCAACCAAGCCGATGGTGTACATGTCGCTGGAAAGGAATCGCCAGTCGGTGGTGAAAGTTGTACCGGCACCCATTGCTGCGCCGGCATCGTAACCGAGGTAGATCAAGCCAACCAACATGATAAGGGATCCAACCAAAGTGTAAATAAAGAACTTAATGGTAGCCTGTATTCGTCCGGCACCACCCCAAATTCCGATAAGGAAATACATTGGGATCAATGAAAGCTCAAAAAATACGTAAAAGACCATCAGGTCAAGAGAAGAAAATACTCCCAATGAAGCGGTTTGAAGCAGCAGCAACATGCTCCAGTAACCGGTCAGGTGTTTGGTTACGGAATTCCAGGAAGAAAGAATTACAATCGGCCCCATAAATGTGGTGAGCATGAAAAGAAGCAAACTCAATCCATCGAGTCCCACCAGATATTTGATATCCAGCGATTCGATCAACCGTCCCCCTTCCGTCAAAAATTGAGCGGTTCCGGAATTGGCAACATCAAAACCAAACATAAGTGGCAATGAGGCAATGAAAGTAACAGAAGTCACCAGCAAGGCAATCCACTTTTGGGTGGTTTCATTCTTGGATAAAACGATCAGCGGAATGCCAACCAACGGTAAATAAATGACGATATTTAAAAGTGTTTCCATCAAGAGATCTGGGAAATTACATTACCATTAAATAGAGAATTATGATCACGCCAATTACAAAAGCCAGCGCATAGCTTGAAACCACACCGGTTTGCACGTATCGGAATAGTGAACCGAAAAGACGTACGGTTCCGGCTGTAGCATTAACAATACCATCTACCACTTTCATATCGAAGACGGCCAGTACTTTGTCTGAAAGACGGACAATAGGACGAGCGATTAATCCTTCATAAACTTCATCCAGATTATATTTGTCTTTCCAGGTTTGGTATAAACCGCCAAACATAGAAGCCAATTTGGCATCCGATGCTTCTTGCTGATTGCTATTGTACATCTTGAATGCTGTAAACACACCTGCAATCGCGATAATAATAGACGCAGACATCAACGCCCATTCTATGCCATGTGAAAGGGTTAGCTCATAATCAGCGGTGATGTTGTACAGCCAATTGTGCAGTAAATTGATGTGTGCTTCCTCGTGAGTGAAAGTCTCAACAATAAAATTCGGCACACCTAAAAATCCTCCAACAGTAGCCAGGCCGGCGAGAGTCCAGAGTGGAATAGTCATGGTAGCAGGACTTTCATGTAAGTACTTCTCGGCCCCAACAGCTTCTTTAAAACGCTGCCCCAACTTGAACTCTCCGTGGAACGTTGTAAGGGTGAGTCGGAACATATAGAAAGCCGTTAAAAATGCAGTGATGATTCCCACTACCCATAGTGCCATATACATATACTGACCAAATTCTCCGGCTCCGGCATTTGCTGTCATAGCGAGCACCTCATCTTTTGAGAAGAATCCTGCTAATGGAGGAATCCCGGCAATCGCAATAGTGGAAATAAGGAACGTCTTATAGGTAGAAGGCATATATTTTCGAAGTCCACCCATATTTCGCATATCCTGCGGATCGAAATGAACGTGTTTACCATCATGCTCCAACTCATGTTCTACGTGATGCATTGCGTGAATCACAGAACCCGATCCAAGGAATAAGCAAGCTTTGAAAAATGCATGTGTTACAACATGAAACATAGCTGCGGTAAATCCACCGGCACCAAGTGCAAGAAACATATACCCCAACTGTGAAACGGTTGAATAAGCAAGCACACTCTTAATATCATTTTGAGTGATGGCGATGGTAGCAGCTACAATGGCTGTCAAAGCTCCGATTACGGCTACGATCAGCATCACCTCAGGAGATAACACATACATGGGAGACATCCGGGAGATCAGGTAAATACCAGAAGTTACCATGGTAGCAGCGTGGATAAGTGCAGAAACGGGAGTTGGTCCGGCCATGGCATCAGGCAGCCAAACAAATAGCGGGATCTGTGCAGATTTACCGGTCGCCCCAATGAACATCAGCAACCCGATCATAAAGGTGTACTCACTGGAGAAAGCATCCAGGTTCCCTAATATCACATCAAAACTAAGGCTTCCTACTGTTTGAAAGACCATAAACATGGCAATCAGGAATGCAAAATCACCGATTCGGTTGTAAATAAAAGCTTTTTTGGCAGCATCTGATTTTGCCATATCGGTATACCAGAATCCGATCAATAAATAAGAACAAACTCCTACTCCCTCCCATCCAAGGAAAAGAAGCAACAGGTTATTACCCAGCACCAAATTCAACATCGCAAAGATGAAGAGGTTCAGATAGGCAAAAAATTTCCAATATCCTTCATCATCGGCCATGTAACCCATGGAGTACAAATGGATCAAAAATCCAACTCCGGTTACCACCATGGTCATCATAATAGACAATTGGTCTATACGGTAAGCGAAATCAACGCTAAATGTACCGACATCCATCCAGGTGAACAGCTTGAATACCACTGCTTCCGACTCGGCATTCATGTTCAGGAAGAAATACACCGCGATCACAAATGGAATAAATACCATTGTGTTGGCAATGATCCCGATCAGCTGTTTTTTGGTACGATAATTTTCTACAAAAAGCCCGGTAATCCCGTTAATCAGAAAACCCAGCAGTGGAAGAGCAATAATGAGAGTAAATAACGCCGAGGCGGATTCCATCAGTTAGTCTTTATTTAATTGCAATAAAAAGGGAACCGCGCTGATCACGGTTCCAAAATGGATGGCAAAGATACAAAAATCTTCTGCAAGGTAAAGACTGTTTTGGATGAATTTTACGGAATTTAGAATGGGTTTAAGAACATCGAACATTCAGAAAGGAAGATTGAATTGTGAAGTGGTTTCGAATGGGGATTCTAATTTATAAACCGGTCGTTTGATTTATCGGCTTTGGTTTTTTTTGACAATGATTTGCGAGAGATCGAGGGGGCGATTTTTTATTTAATGATATGCAATGTTACATAAACTCAAAGAACACTCAATTAGTAACAAATATAACAGAGAGAAGGTAAATGGATCGCACCAGGCCTTTCAGCTTAAATTCAACAACCGGATCGTTCAGGCGGATACCCCTTAAGCGGAAGAGCGTTGGAAACCTAAAGTGGAAAGAAGGACTGAAACTGAAAATATCAGCATGAACACTAAAAAAATATTCAAGCTCTCCCTGATCTTCTCCTGGCAATGGTGCTCTCATTGCTAAAAATTCACTTTCCCGGGGACTCCGCTTTTAACACACTGGTGTTTAATAATTAAAGTTACTGGCTATTCCCTTTTTATCTTTTAGCACAAAAGAAATAATGTAGGTTATATCTTCATCCTCACGGAGTTTTTCAATTTTTGCCCCAAGCTGAGACAATAAGACGGTAATTAACTGTTTCCCGATCCCAGCACTTGTTTCAAAGAAATCTACCTTGGAATCTGTTCCAATTTCTGTAATAAGATGACCTTCTGTTTGTTTAATCGTAAAACTTAGCTCCTTATCCTCTTCCATTCTTGATTTTGAAATACAGTTCATACACTCATTAAGCAGCAGGCTATAAGTCAATGCTTGGTTTGTATTGATTTGTACCGAATCAATCGAATGGTTTATAGTGGTTCCAAATTTGGTAAAATCACTTTTACTTAAATTTAATATTCCGGGAACAAAATCCGCTACAAAAACCCTGTTCAATTCATCAGACTTATACATTACTTCTTGTATGGTGGCCATAGATTTTATTCTTCGGTGTGATTGGATTAA
Source organism: Gracilimonas tropica DSM 19535 (assembly GCF_000375425.1). Classification (GTDB taxonomy): domain Bacteria; phylum Bacteroidota; class Rhodothermia; order Balneolales; family Balneolaceae; genus Gracilimonas; species Gracilimonas tropica. The sequence continues at coordinate 164,922 of NZ_AQXG01000002.1, forward strand.
CACTTGCTGTACTTCCCGGTTTTCATTTTCCATCTGCTCCAACTCAAGTAAGGCCGCCATTACTGCAAGATTATTTTTTACCCGGTGGTGGACTTCAGCAAATAACCGATCCTTTTGCTGATTGATCTGATCATTTTTTCTATTCAGCTCAACTCCCAATTTTATCAATTTGTTATGATTTAACATCAATATGGATGAAAGGAGCAGGATCAATAGAAAACCGAAGATCATGACATTACGGGTGCTGTTTATTTCATATGCATAATCCTGTTCCGGCACAAGGACAGCGATCAAAAGTTCTTGAGAGGAATTGATCGAGTAAGTTTTAGTGATTCCCCACCAATTTTGCCCCACACTCGAAAATGAAACTATGGTATCATTAGGATGATCAAGAAGTTTAGTTAGTGCAGGATTGCCAATCTCCTGCGGTTTAGAAAGGTATATATTGGAAATCATTGAAGAATCGGACTCCTTATACTCTTTAGGAAATCCTACGATTTCTTTATTGGTCTTCGTGAGAATGAATATTTTATCGTTATCGGTAACACTCAATGTTTGTGACAACTTCGTTAGATCATCCAGAGTCACATCGAAAGCCAATATATGCTGTAAGGTATCCACGGATGAATTCCAGGCAACGGAAGCTGTTAGGCCAAGCTGACCGGTCATATAAGCATATGGTTCGGCCCAATATATTTGCCTGCTTTTTTCTTTAAGTGCATTTTGAAACCAGGCACGATTTCTGGGGTCAGTTTGCAAGGGTTCTTCCCAGAGTCGAACTCGATTAGGAGAATCCTTAAAATTCCATTGCTGCCATTTTTCTTTCATACCCCATTTATCCACATAGACTTCCCGGTTTAACCAATAATAGCCTGTGGAATCAGCGGGTAGAACATTGAATTCGTAGCCCCTGCTGTCGGCCAGTGCTATGGAAGAAACCTGCGGGTACCTGTCTATTATAGGAATTAAAAACCGGTTCAAAGAAACAACATCAAAATTCTCCAGCAAATTTAGTTCCTGCTGTTTTTTTACAGTCAGCATTATATTTTCAATCGGCTTGAAAAATTCATCCAATTCACTTTGAATTCGTTGGGATGATTGTTCTACCAACTGACGTCCAAAGTACCTCTTGGTACCGGATAACTCATACAGAATGTACCCCATTACTAATGCGAAAATCATTACCACACCGACAGCAAAATACCGGGTCACCTGTTCTACCTTATTAGCCATATCGTACCTTTCTACTTTTAAACAGGTGAGTTCCAATAACCCAACTCTCCCACATTTATATGTTAAATACCTAAAATTCAGCTCAATAAAAAACTTTCGCACTTTCCTTTTTTCTCATTCCGTCTCTCCCATTTACAATCTTTAAACGCTTCGGGCACAAAACTTAATCCTCCCCGTTTTCAAATAAACACTTTGGCTATTATTTTAATCGCTTAATTTTTTTTGTCCGCAGCCTGGAACTGTGTTCACAAAAAATTCATTTTTAGTTTCGTTTTTTAGCAATCCTGGTCGGTTATATAATATAGTATTGAGAACTGCCTGATTTTCGTTTCGCGTAATTCTCAGAATTTGTATGTTTGAGGCCATAAAATTCCCTTAACCTAAAATTGATGATCACTTGAAGTCAATATCTTCTCAGAGTCTTATTGTTTCTTTTGTTGTGCTTATGGGATTTTGGTACCTGATGAGCGGTTATTTTGACTTCACCCACAGCTTGATGGGAGTGATCAGTGTATGTATTGTATTGGCCATTAACTATCGCCTCAAAAAGCATACCTATTTTGAAGGGGAAACCGATGTCATCTATGATATCAGGTTTAGTTATGTCCCCTTTTATTTTGGATGGCTGCTTGTTCAGATCGTGATTTCCGGCATCCATGTAGCCAAGATCCTTTTGAGCCCATCCCTGCCCATTCAAACATCCGTGGTAAAATTCAAAGTAAACTACCCAAACCCTCATTGTAAAATGATTCTTGGGAATTCTATAACATTGACACCCGGAACCCTTACCGTTGATATTCAGGGGGATGAATTCATCGTACATGCCATTTCCCCCAATTCTTTTGAAGGTATCGCAAGCGACGAGATGCCCCGGCAAGTTTTGAAATTATTCACTAAAGATTTACACCCCGTGGTTTCTGACTTTAAGGTTTTACAAAGTAAGGAGGAATTAGGATAATGGATTCTTTCTTTCTCTATGCTGCAGTTATTCTAACGGCTATTATAGCCGTACCGGCCTATCGTGTGGTAAAAGGACCGACCGTTTTTGACCGGCTTGTGGGAACCAATGCCATAGCCACTAAAACGATTGTCCTGATTTGTTTGATCGGTTACATTTTCGACCGTATCGGCATGTTTATCGATATTACACTGGCTTATGCGATCCTCGGTTTTGTGGGATCGTTAACCATCGCCAAATACTTTTCTTCCGATAAAGTAAATGTCCGTTTCGATGATTGATATAACCTCTGTTTTTACCATAATTCTTGTTACTGCCGGCATTTTCTTCTTATTGATCGGAAGCATTGGCACTATACGGCTCCCTGATTTTTACTCACGCACGCATGCCACCAGTAAAAGTGATACGCTGGGTATGATGCTTGTCATCATTGGCCTGATCATTTATGAAGGCTTTACCATCGACGGTGGAAAACTGATATTGGTCCTGTTATTCATTCTTCTTGCCAATCCTATTGGTGCTCATGCTTTGGCACGGGCAGCTTTACATGCAGGACTCAAACCCACATTTGAAGATCATAAAAAAGAAGATAAGGAAGGCTGATGTACTGGGAACTTGAACTCATCTTATTCATCTTTTTGCTGATCACCGCTGTTATTGCGCTGGAATCTAAAGATCTGCTGGTAGCCTCCGTCATGTTAACCATGTTCAGTTTTTTGATGGCCTTGATGTTTACCACCATGGGCGCTGTTGATGTGGGCTTTACCGAAGCGGTTGTAGGAGCCGGTGTTACCGGGATCCTTTTAGTTGTTGCCATTTACCAAACCACTTATAAGACAGAAGATTGAAGTACCTTAAATTACTTTTGATCATAGCATTTACTCTTTTGCTGCTTTTTGCTGCATCGGATCTTCCATTTCGTGGAGATCCTGACAACCAGATGAATCAGGAAGTTAGCATGACCGGAACTCCTGTTCCCGGCAACTATTACATTCAGGAGGCCTATCACGATGCCCATACCCCAAATATCGTAACGGTCATCCTCGGTGACTATCGTGCTATTGATACCCTTGGCGAGCAGATCGTGATCTTCACTGCAGGACTTATCACTTTTTTATTACTAAGAAACCGAAAAGAAGGAGAAGAAGATGACGAATAGATCTCCAAGTCCTATTGTGTTATTGGGAACCCGGTTCTTAAGTCCATACATCATGGTCTTTGGTTTTTATGTGATCTTCCACGGCCACTACTCTCCAGGCGGCGGATTTCAAGGCGGTACCTTGCTGGCCGCAGCATTGCTGTTGATCCGTATTGCCAGTGGGACCAAACTTGCCCAACTTCAATTCAAGGATTATCTCGCACGGCCCCTGGCAGCTTTTGGAGTATTTATCTATTTCGGAACGGGGTTGCTTGCACTTTTAATGGGCGGATATTTCCTAGATTACGGAGAACTTCCCATTCCGGGCCTTGAGCCTGCATACCTGAGATATTGGGGAATTCTCATCATCGAGATCGGGGTTGGACTTACCGTTATGACGGTATTAACTCTGATCTATGACAACATGGTAAAAGGAGAAGACTATGCTTGATTTCTTTATGGGACATTATGCGTATTGGTTTACCATTATTCTGCTGGCGATTGGCCTCTATGGCATGTTGATCAAAAAGAATTTGGTGAAGAAGATCATCGGACTCTCCATTTTTCAGGCAGGCGTTATTTTGTTTTTTGTTTCAGTTGCCATGAAAAATGGGGCTACCGTACCGGTAAAAGCCGATAACCTTCCCGTCAGTGAAGTATCAAATTATTTGAACGCTCTGCCCCACACACTAATGCTTACTGCTATTGTTGTTGGGGTAGCCACTCTTGGGGTTGCTTTCGCACTTATGATCAACATCTATAACCGCTACGGCACCTTAAACGAAGAAGAACTTTTAGATAAGATTCAATGATCGGATCCGATATACCGGCTTTAATACCTGCTACATATATCTTTTTTGCGATTCTGATTCCTGTGGTCGCATTCTGGAACCGTAAGGTTGTCAGGCACCTGAGCTTACTTGGCAGTGGGATTGCCACTTTCTTTTCGGCCTGGGGTTTTATGAATATCATCCAAACCGGAGAAACCATCCGGTATGCCTTTGGCGGTTGGGCTCCTCCAATTGGAATTGAATTTGTTTATGACGGACTTGCGGCTTTCATAGTTCTTGTGATTAATACAGTCGCATTTTTGGTACTGATACATTCCAAGCTTATTAGCGATAGGGAATTCCCAGGCAAAAAAATGGCTTTTTACGCTATTTCCATGTTACTGATGCTTGGCTTCAATGGCATGGTACTTACCGGAGATCTGTTCAACTTATATGTATTTTTGGAGATATCTTCCCTTTCCAGCTATGCACTGATTGGCATCGGTTCCAAACGAGCTCCCTTTTCTGCTTTTCGATATTTGATCATTGGTACAGTAGGCGGTTCACTTTATTTGTTAGGTGTTGGGTTCCTTTACACCGTAACCGGTACGCTGAATATCATAGATATGCATGCTATGTTGCCTCAGGTTATAGGGCATTCGTCGGTAGTGGCCGCGCTCATTTTAATGTTGGTTGGAGTCGGTGTGAAGGCAGCCCTTTTCCCGTTACATGGCTGGCTACCCGATTCGTATACCTTTGCATCCTCCACTTCATCAGCACTGATTGCGCCTATAGGCACCAAAGTTGCGGCCTATATTTTGCTTCGAATCGTTTTATTTCTTTTTGGGGTTGAACTCATCGATCACCAGCTACCCATCACAACCATCATAGGTATTTTTGCCGGAATTGGGATTCTCTATGGATCGGTGATGGCTATTGCACAAAGTGAGCTTAAGAAAATGCTGGCTTACAGTTCGGTTTCCCAGATCGGATATATCATTATGGGAATTAGCCTGGCTAACCCTTTTGGTTTTATCGGAGCCGTTCTCCATGTTTTGAACCATGCTCTGATGAAAGCATTACTATTTCTTGTATCCGGCAGCCTGCGCTTAAAAGAAGGCCATTCCCTGATCACGAAATTCAACAATTCTTACCGGAAGAAATACCCCTGGACCATGGCTGCTTTTACAACTGCAGCTATCTCAATGGTGGGCTTGCCTCCCCTTGCGGGCTTTTTCTCGAAATGGTACCTGGCATTGGGAACCATTGAAAACAGTAACTGGATATTATTGGCTGTCATTTTGATCAGTTCATTGCTGAATGCCGTCTATTTCTTCCGAATTTTAGAGAAAGTATATCTCAATGATCCCGAAGCCGAGACATCTGACGAAACAGATGTTGCAGAACGTAATGAAGTTTCTGCAAGTATGATGTTCCCAATGGCCGTAATGGCGATCGGGTTATTGTTGGTAGGTATCTTTAATGCTTATATCGTAAATGTAATTTTCACCATGTTTCCGGCAGGATTTTAAATAGGTAAATAACTCCATGGAGCTTACGTACATCCCTTTATATGCTGTTCTTGTATCGCTGGCTGCGGTACCGTTCATCTTGCTGAGTTCACGAAAACCCAACCTGCGCGAATTTTGGACTATTTTGGCAGGAGTCATAAAATTTCTGCTCGTATTATCGCTATTACCTTCTGCACTGCAGGGAAATACCATTGAACTTCAACTTCTGGAGATCGCTCCCAACCTGCCACTAGTACTAAAAGCCGACACATTTGGGGTTTTCTTTGCTTTGATCGCATCCGGACTTTGGATCTTTACCTCTTTTTATTCCATCGGGTATATGCGTGGTCACCACGAGAAGAAACAGACCCGCTACTTTGCAAGTTTTGCCATTTGTTTGAGTTCCACCATCGGTATTGCCTTCTCCGGTAACCTGTTGACATTCATAATCTTTTACGAGATGCTGACACTGGCAACCTATCCGCTTGTGATTCACAGTGAGAATAAAAAAGCCATTGCTGCCGGACGAAAATACCTGACCTACACCCTTACAGCCGGCCTATTGCTTATTGCTGCCGCCGGAATAACCTATGCATTAACCGGAACATTGGAATTCAGACCCGGTGGTATCTTTGGGGATGTTGAGGTCTCCCACTCCATGGCCGTTGTCATCTTTTTACTATTTCTCGGAGGTGTTGGGGTGAAAGCAGGTATCATGCCGCTACACAGCTGGTTGCCCTCGGCGATGGCTGCACCCACTCCCGTAAGTTCATTGCTGCATGCTGTGGCTGTTGTAAAATCTGGCGTTTTTGGAGTTATCAGGGTAGTAGGATTCATTTTCGGGCCTGAAATGATGGCCGAATTCGGGTTGAACGATATTTTGATGGTATTGGCAGGAGTCACGGTTATCGTGGCTTCCCTGTTAGCCTTTGCTCAGGATAACCTAAAAAGGCGATTGGCTTATTCCACGGTTGGACACCTCTCTTACATTGTGTTAGGGGTTTCATTACTAACTGAGACGGGACTAATTGGAAGTATGCTCCACATTTCGTTTCACGCCACTATGAAGATCACGCTCTTCTTCTGTGCAGGTGCCATTATGGTCAATCTTCACAAAAAGAATATCAGCGACCTGAACGGAATCGCTAAAGTTATGCCTTGGACCATGGCTGCATTCACGGTTGGTTCAATGGGACTGGCTGGAATTCCCCCGGTAAATGGATTTGTGAGTAAGTGGTATCTGGCAACCGGTTCGCTTGAAGGTGGGATGTTGATCCCAGTCCTGATCCTGGTGATCAGTGGATTGCTGAATGTGGGATACTTCTTCCCTATCATTCACCGCGCTTACTTCAAGAAAGGTGGACCTGAGTTAGAAGGACATACAGAAGCTTCCCCATTTATGGTGGTTCCATTATGTGGAACGGCCCTGCTGTCCATTCTTTTTGGATTGAACCCGGATCTGTTTTTTCACTTTTTTGATATGGCATCAACTGTTGCTGCAAGCATCTTTAATCCTATGTAATCATGAAAAACTGGCACTGGATCGTACTTGGAATTTTGTTAATAGTAAGCCTGATCCTCGAGTTTACTTACCTCGCCGACTATGCCTCCCATTGGTGGAACCATGTACCCGCTTTTTATGCCATTTGGGGAGGTTTGGGATGCTTAGCACTGATTTTTGTGACCAAAGGATTAGGCAAAATATTCATCTTAAGCGACGAAGACTATTATGATCGTTGAGCTTCTTTCTGTACCCGCTGTTATTTTGATCTTAGGAGCCGTTGTTCTCCCGCTGATACCGGAGCGGGCCCGGAATTCTGCGTTTATTCTTTTTCCCAGTATAGCATTGTTCCTTGTTTGGACTCTCCCGGAAGGCAGCCTATTGCAAACTTCTTTTGCCAGTTACGAGCTGCATCTTCTTTCCGTTGACAGCCTGAGCAGAGTGTTTGGTATTGTTTTTTCGTTGATCACCATTATTGGCGGAATTTATGCTTTCCATATTAAAGACCTGGTACAACAAACATCAGCACTTGCCTATGCCGGTGGAGCACTTGGAGTTACTTTTGCCGGTGATTTCTTCACCCTCTTTATTTTTTGGGAGCTTATGGCGGTTACTTCCGCTTACCTGATATGGGCACGTAAAACAAAAGAGTCTGATAAGGCCGGTATGCGCTATCTCCTGGTTCACTCATTTGGAGGAGGCTTATTGCTCACCGGCATTCTGTTACATCTTTCCAATGGCGGCTCTATGATGGTTGAAAGCATTGAGCCGGTTTATAATCTTGCCAATATATTTATGTTACTTGGAGTAGCCCTTAATACGGCCGTTCCTCCATTACATGCCTGGCTTGCAGATGCATATCCTAAAGCCACCATCACCGGAGCCATCTTCATGTGTGCGCTCACAACAAAATCGGCAGTATATGTAATGATCCGTTTATTCCCGGGTTGGGATATACTCATTTGGGTTGGGGTGATCATGGCCATTTACGGGACTATTTATGCCTTGCTTGCCAACGACATCAGAGAAATTCTTGCCTACAGTATTATCAGTCAGATCGGATACATGGTAACGGCGATTGGTGTAGGTTCAGAAATAGCCCTCAATGGAGCAACGGCTCACGCATTCAATCACATCGTTTATAAATCACTCCTGTTCATGGCAGCTGGAGCAGTAATCTATGCAACAGGTACCAGTAAACTCCATAAGCTTGGAGGTCTTGGCAAGAAAATGCCTTTACTCGTGGGGCTTTATATGGTTGGAGCACTGTCCATTTCAGGAGCACCATTGCTAAACGGGTTTGTAAGTAAAACCATGATATCAGAAGCGCTTGGAGAAGCTCATTTAGAATGGCCTATTCTCCTACTCCTGATTGCTACCATCGGCACGTTCCTGCACACAGGTTTAAAACTACCGTACTATACTTGGTTTGGAGAGAAGAAAACCGAATTCAATCTTTCAGCAATTCCCGTAAACATGAAAGTTGCCATGGGCATTGGAGCTTTCTTCTGCATCTTGTTCGGTGTTGCCCCGGATTTATTATATAGCCAATTGCCCTATCCTACCGAATTCCAGCCATTCTCAGTCTATACTTTAGTAGAGATGACACAAATACTGATCTTGGCGTTCGTAGGATTCTGGTTCTTTAAAGATCGTTTGAACACTTCACCTACCATTTCTTTAGACACCGACTGGTTTTATCGCAAGCCGGCTGCTATTGTTCGCAAGGTGTTCGTTGATTTCCCAAACAATACATTTGGTATTGCTGAGAAAGGAACACTTTTGCTTGCAGAGAGGCTTGCAAAGCTTTCAAAAAATCCCATGAAACTCTTGATCCCTTCTTTTACTATGGAAGGCAGAGAGATCAAATCTGATGGGTTTTCAGCCGGTATTGGTGCAGCACTGGCTTTTGTCTTATTTAGTTTCCTGGTTATTGGCCTTGCTACCTTATTTTAATTCGTGCTTTCCTAAATAGGATCCCAGTATTTAGAGTTTTTGGGAAACTATCATGGATAATAGATAAGTTTAGGACACTGTAATCTGATCAACACCTTTCAATCTATATTCACTTGCGCCTACTCAACCATCTCTGTTTTTATTGTTTTGTCCTTGCCATTCTATTTGTAAGCAGGCCGGCATCTGCCCAAACAACCTCCGCTCCAATTCCGGCAGATTCAACTGTAACACAACAAGTTGATTATGCCTTTTTGCCGGCCCTCGCTTACAGCAGTGATCTTGGCCTAATTGGAGGAGGAATCATGAGCCGCTATAAATTCGAGGACGGTATAGCACCGTTTTACTCCTACTTACACGTCAATGCGATTATCTCTACCAAAGGCCTTATATCCTCTTCTTTCCTGTTTGATAAACCACGATTTCTGGGCAAAAAACAACGTTTTACCTCAGAGTTCTACGTTTCGAGATTTCTGCAAAGTCAATTCTATGGAATTGGTAATTATGCTCCCCTGCCCGATGCGCTTCAAGACAGCTCCGATTTCTATTTTTACCGGTCATTTTCTACCGGAATTGAACTTTTGCTTCGCAGGCAGGTTTTAAAACACTCCACAAAAAATAAACTGGATATCTATGGAGTAGCCAATTTCGAGTACCGCACTCCCTGGGGAAATGATAACGGGCAATATATCATACAGCAGCAGCCTTTGGGAGTCGATGGCATGCGGGCAATTTCACTAGGCGGAGGATTGGTCTGGGAAAACAGAGACAGTGAATTTGAGCCAACCAAAGGAAATTATGCCAAAGCCGGAATCAAAGTCGGGAACTCTATATTTGGCAGCTCTGCCGATTATTTCCTTTTTGAAAGTGATGTACGAGCCTATACTCATTTTTTTCTGCTTAAAAAGATCACTTTTGCCAACCGCTTATCCTTTCAGCATTCCTCAGGAAACGTCCCCTATTGGCTTCTTCCTGAACTTGGCGGCGAGGAAACCATGCGCGGCTATCCTGAAAACCGGTTCAGAGATGATAATACCTTGTTGTTGAATACCGAATTACGAACCTGGCTACTGGAGTTTCCGGAATATGATGTACGGCTCGGAGGAACACTTTTCATGGATATAGGACGCACTTTTGCCAACAAAACAGCCTTCGGCGATGTGATCGGAGACCTGAACTATACCTTTGGATTTGGGGGAACCAGCTCTTTCTTTAATAACAATTTCATTCTTCGGGGGGATGTCGGTTTTTCCGGGGAAGGGTACGGAATCTATTTCACTGCAGGGTATTTGTTTTAGTACAAACAGAGTTCGAGGATTTGATGGTTCCGTCAATCTTATAATTATTCTGGAACCTATCTTTTTTGAGATCCGGAGTATGATCTCAGAATACAAAGTAGCTCGTCTTTCCAGAGTAGCGAGTATTTAACACAAATGAGGACTACTGTACTGTATAGAATACAAGTTCGAGATCTAATCCTTCTATATTAAGGAATAACCTCCTTATTTCTTGATACTATAGACTTTGGAGATTCGATTGGAACAATTGAGTTCTTCGTTATCGGTTTTAAATCAAACTCAGGTTTCGAGAATCATCCAAAACGCAAGAACACAAAAAAAGCCTCACCAAATATTATTTCGGAGAGGCTTCAAATTTCGGACTTTTAATAAAGCGTTTTACCAGCGTAATAAATTGATCTTTGTAACATCTACAGAAAGATTATTTCGGAAGATGGCAATAATAATCGCTAAGCCAACCACCGCTTCAGCTGCGGCTACAGCCAATGCAAAGAAAACCAAAATCTGCCCATCAATGTTTCCATGGTGACTGGCAAAAGAAATAAGTGACAAATTCACTGCATTCAGCATCAATTCAACACACATAAAGATCACTATTGCATTTCGGCGGATCAAAACTCCAACCAAACCAACCGTAAATAAAATGGCACTGAGGCCTAAGAACCAATCAATTCCAACCATAATTATATCTCTTCTGTTCTTTTAATTTTGTGTTGAGCGATCATCAAAGCCCCTACTACCGCTGCAGTGAGTAAAATAGCTGTCAATTCAAAAGGAAGCAGATAATCTGTAAAAAGCACATCACCAACAGCCTCTACGGTGCCAACTGTTGCCATATTTTCTGATATAGCCGGGAGCATCTCGGTAACACCGGCAAGACTGTAAATGATCTGTCCTGCTACCCCAATAGCTAATACAAAAGCTAAAAGGTATTTAAACCTGAATTTATCGAATAATTTTTCTTCATCCTGAACATTCAGAAGCATGATCACAAACAGGAACAGTACCATAATGGCCCCGGCATATACTAAGATCTGAATAATGGCCAAAAACTGTGCATTCAATAAAAGAAATATTCCGGCCAGTGATACCATATTCAACACCAGGAATAAGGCACTGTTTACCACATTTTTATTGATGATCATAGCCAAGGCCGAACCCACAGCCAGGACTGCTAACATGATGAAAAAATATACGGTCATATGTCTTGTGTTTTATGAGCGTCAAAGGTAGCCATATTTGGCTCCGCCTTCAAGAAACAAGCGCTCAATTTTTTGAATTTTTATCTCGAAAATTTGCATCGGCTATACCCAAAGGTAATACGTTAATCCAACCGCCCCTACCAGCCAGCAATAGTAAGAGAAATAGTGAAATCCTTTTTTCTTTAAGATCAGGATCAAATATTTGAGTGCAAAGTAACCTGAGATGAATGCTGCAAAAAAGCCAACCACTAAATTAATAAATGCAGCTTCAGAAAGACCTGCTTCTAACAACTCTGAAACTTTCAATAACATGGCGCCGGCTATGACCGGAATCAGCATCAGAAAGGAAAAATTTGCAGCCTCTTCCCTTTTTACGCCAAGCCAAAGTGCTGCGGAAATCGTTGAACCGGAACGACTGATTCCCGGAATCATCGCAAAAGACTGTGCAATACCGATCAGGAAACTTCGTACCACACTCACATCCTTGATTGTCTCTCCTACAAAGCGAGTAGAAAATAAAATTAATCCGGTGACGATCAGCATCACCGATACCAGAAGTGGAGATGAAAAAATAGACTCGATCTGTTCTTCAAGCGTGAAACCGATAGCCATTGCCGGGATCATACTGATCAAAATAAATCCGATCATCTTCACATTGGGGTCATTTTTCTTTTCAACAGGAGCCTTCAAGAATTGTAATCCAGAGACAATCAGATCGCCCAACATTTTTCGATAATAGATAAGGATACTGCAAAGCGTTCCAAAGTGAACAACCACCTCAAATGTGATACCCGATTCCACTTCAACCCCTAAAATTTGTTTACCTAATACAAGATGTCCCGAACTGCTGATAGGAAGAAATTCAGTGAGGCCCTGAATAATTCCTAATAAAAAAGATTGTAAAACGTCCATTTGTTATATTTGATGACTTTTTGAAGCCGAGAAAATAATCATATCATCCGCTAATATTAAATAAAGTTTTATCAAATGAGTGAATACGCAGTTGACATGGAAGCACTGACACAAAAGATCGAAAAAGACAGTGCCTTTATTGAAGATATCCGAAAAGAGTTAGATAAAGTGATCATCGGCCAGCGATATATGATCGACCGGCTTTTGGTTGGGTTGCTCACCAATGGACATGTGCTACTGGAGGGGGTCCCGGGGTTGGCCAAAACCCTGACTGTTTCAAGTCTTGCTACGGTTTTAGATACTGCTTTTCAACGTATTCAGTTTACGCCAGATCTTCTCCCTGCCGATCTGATTGGGACGCTTATTTACAATCAGAAAGAAGCGGAATTTTTGGTCAAAAAAGGTCCCATTTTTGCGAACATTATTTTAGCTGATGAGATCAACCGTTCGCCGGCAAAAGTACAAAGTGCGCTGCTTGAAGCCATGCAGGAGAAACAGGTAACCATTGGTGAGCAAACCTTCAAACTGGATGAACCTTTCTTGGTACTTGCCACTCAAAACCCGGTGGAACAAGAAGGAACATATCCTCTGCCGGAAGCTCAGGTTGACCGTTTCATGCTTAAGCTGAAGATCGATTATCCTACCGAGAAGGAAGAAATGGAGATCATGCGGGCACAGGCCAAAACAGGAAAAAAAGTGGAATTGAATAAAGTAGTTTCTCCAAAGAAAATTCTGGATGCTCGCGCTACCATCAATGAAATCTACATGGATGAAAAAGTCGAGCAATATATTGTGGATCTTGTTTTTGCGACCCGAAAGCCTAAGAATTACAACTTAGATGATCTTGAAGACCTGATCAGTTTTGGAGCATCTCCCCGTGCTACTATAAACCTCAACCTTGCGGCGAGAGCTCAGGCTTTTATGGAACACCGTGCTTATGTAACCCCGGAAGATGTTCGCACCATCGCAATGGATGTTCTTCGCCATCGTATCATTCCAACATTTGAAGCGGAAGCGGAAGACATCACTCCCGAAGACATCGTTACAAAGATCATGAATAACGTTCAGGTGCCTTAGGAACACCCAACAAGGAACCTGCCTTTGCCGACAGGCAGGCATCGAATTTTGAACTTTAAAGGACGGTTTTTACAGCCGTCTTTTTTTCAGGGAATACTTCAGGTGTGTTAATTTTTGGCTATCAAGTAACCCGGACAATCTGTCTGAAAATTTTACCTGCTATTCCAGTCCTAACACAACGGGCAGGCTACCCTATCTACGTTCTTCACCTAACATTTTTTGCATAAACTTATACAGAGAAAATCTCTTGGAGAACAAGCTATTTACATCAACGAAAAAGCCCCGCACGTCAAAGACATGCAGGGCTTTCATCTCACGATAAGTATCTCGAATTATCCGAGATAAGCTCTTAATGCGGCACTTCGGTTGTGGTGTCTTAATTTGCGAAGTGCTTTTTCTTTGATCTGTCTTACACGCTCGCGGGTTAGGTCAAAGCGTTCACCAATTTCTTCCAGTGTAAGTGAATGCTCTCGTCCAATTCCAAAGTACAATCGAATCACTTCGGCTTCACGAGTGGTCAGTTTAGAAAGCGCTCGCTCGATCTCTACCTTCAAAGATTCACCCATCAGATCGAAATCCGGATTTGGGATCTCTTCGTTTTCGAGAACGTCGAGAAGTCGGTTGTCTTCACCCTGGGCAAATGGTGCATCCATAGATAAGTGACGACCGGAGATCTTCAGCGTATCAGCCACTTCACCTACACTCATTTCCAGACTTTCAGCTAGCTCGTGGGCAGAAGGAACGCGTTCATATTCCTGTTCAAGTTTTGAAAGCTCTTTTCCAATCTTGTTAAGCGCACCCACACGGTTTAGCGGAAGACGAACAATTCGAGACTGCTCGGCCAGTGCCTGAAGAATAGACTGACGAATCCACCATACGGCATAAGAAATGAATTTGAATCCACGGGTTTCGTCAAAACGTTTTGCTGCTTTGATCAATCCCAGGTTCCCTTCGTTGATCAAATCACCAAGGGAAAGTCCTTGATTTTGATATTGCTTAGCAACCGAAACAACGAAACGAAGGTTTGCTTTGGTAAGATCTTCAAGTGCTCTCTGACTCCCTTTCTGAATTTCTTTAGCCAGACGAACTTCGTCATCCGGGGTAATAAGTTTCTCTTTTCCAATTTCGTGCAAATAGCGATCTAATGACTCTGACTCGCGTGTAGAGATTCCTGAACTTTTTGCCACTGTGTTTTTACCGTTTAATGAATGTTTGCGTACGCTGTTGCGCAGATGATATGTCGTTGCTCAAGCTTTTCTTTGTTCACGTCCGAAAAACTCAAATATTGCGCCTGCGCTCTTATGAATTTTACAATTAAGAAATATACGAAATTAAAAAGCTAATTTAAATTCGTTGGCCATTAAAATTCTTCCATTTGTTAATTAAGAAAGGATTTTCCGGGAAAATCATTCTCCATCTTAAAAAATTCTGCTACGGTTTTGGCAATATTCGAAAACGTATCTCCCGTTCCCAGATTCTCACTCATTGCATTTCCCTTCGGAAATACCAAAAGCGGCACAAATTCCCTGGAATGATCAGTAGAAGATGAGCAAGGATCATTGCCATGGTCTCCTGTAATGATCAATAAGTCCTCTTCGCGAATTTTTGATACAATAGCCGGAATAGCCCGGTCAAATTCTTCTAAACTTCCCGCATATCCTTCCGGGTCGAGCCGATGCCCGAATAGCTGATCGGTATCAATCAGGTTCACAAAAACAAAACTATTATCGAGTTGAGCAGACATCAAACTTAGCAGCTGCGAAATGCCCTCGGCATTACTTTTGGTATGGCGATATTGGGTGAATCCCTGTCCGGCAAAAAGATCTGCCACTTTCCCAATGGAATAGGTTTTTACGCCTGAATCGTACAGCTTTTGTACCAGATTATTCTTTGGAGGGATAGAAGAATAATCATGCCTTTTATCAGAAATTCGCTCAAAATGACCAGTTTCTCCTGTGAAAGGTCTCGCTATAACGCGTCCTACTTCGTGCTCTCCCGTACACACTTCTTTCCTTGCAAACTCACACCATTCATAAAGTTTTTCTACGGAAACAACATCTTCATGGCAGGCAACCTGGAACACGCTATCGGCTGAAGTATATACAATAGGATTTCCGGTTGCGAGATGTTCTTCTCCAAAATCACGAATCACATCGGTTCCCGAATACGGCTTATTACAAAGGGCTTTATCGACTCCAGTGCCTTCACAAAACTGGTCGATTACTTCCTTGGGAAAACCATTTGGGTAGGTAGGGAATGGACGCTCAAGTTGAATCCCGGCAATTTCCCAATGGCCTGTAGTAGAGTCTTTGCCGGCCGAAACTTCCCTGAGTTTTCCATAAGCTGCCAGCGGTTCTTCATTCTCAGTAACCGACGGCAGAGAAATGATATTGCCAATACCCATCTTTTGAAGGTTAGGCAATTTTACACCGGTTTCTTCAGAAACATGCCCCAGTGTATTCATATCTTCATCGCCGTACTCAGCCGCATCTTCCTGAGCACCAACGCCTAATCCATCTACTACAATTACATACACATTTCCCATCAGGCTACCACCAATTCTGCTTCATTATCATTCATCACTTTAGATAAAGCTTTCTTTGCCTTTTCAACTATTTGATAGGCATTGACAGAATCGGGTGTGATGCGAGTACAACCCACCTTAAACTGAACCGGAATAGAACCACCAATTGAGAGTTTCAGTCCCTCTCCCAATTTCCCTTTCAGCTTCTCCATCCAAAAATTAACGGCTTCTTCATCGTCACTTTGTATCATAAAAGCATACACGTAATCGGAGTGGTAACCCATTATACCTGGAATTCCGTGTCGGGATGGGTTTAACATGGACACAAAATCACGTTGTATTTGCTGAAGGTCTTCCAACCGGTACTTGGTTCTCATTCCCGATACATCTTCCGGTGTTACTAAGCCAAACCATGTGTTTTGACCTATCCCATTTTTCATTTTTGATAATTCTACATGAAGAGCCGCTTCCCATAATTCCGGCATGAAGGCTCCGAAATTTTGGGTAAGTATCTCGTCCATCATACCGGATTTCTTCATAGAAGATTGTATACTCAGCGCTCCAATCCTGACCAAATTCGTCAACTTGTGTTTCGTAGATTCTTTAAAGGTAAGTGGATCACTGTCGTAACATACGATAACGCCCTGTCGTCGGTCATGAATCATAACAGGCACAGCAAAAGTTGCCCCCTCCGTGCGTTTTTCGGCTGAAGTGATCCGCCTTGGGTTATTATTAAAATGCATAGTAAAGACCGGTTCACCTTTCTCCAGAGCTTCATATGCTACACTTTTTTCTTCAAGCTGCAAACCTAGATCGGGAGCTTTGACAGCTTTGCTTGACCTTAACACCACGTTCCAGGATTCCATACCCGGGGCTAACAATACCGCGCCTCCATTCGGCAAATTCTTTTGCATCTCTTCCATCACCGTACCCAATATTTCTACCCGGTGCTGATGGAAATCGATCCTGTTAATGGCAGACTCATACTCTTCCCATTCCTGCTGATGTTCATGCAGATCTACCACTTCAAGGTAGGTATCCAAAACATTAACCAACGCATTATTATACGCCATAATCCGGTCCTGGAGTTCCTCCTGATCGATCTCAAATTCACTTTCCAAGACCGTAAGCGCAACCGTTTCACCTTTATTTATAAAAGGCACAATGAGGATGTTTTCAGCTTGAACAAAATCGAAATAATGCATCAATTTTGCTTTAGGAACATCCTCTCCTACTTTGAGCTGAATGACTTCTTCTGCATCCTTGAATTCATTCAAAAAATGATTTTCAAAAGCAACGCGATCCTGAAACATCACATTGGGCAAACCGGTGCTGTTGGTTTCCCACACAAACTGCTGGCGTGAACGGTTCACCCAGCACATATAGGTTAATTGCACCCGTGTTGAAGTTCGCAGAAGGTGTACCAGGTCCTGCAGTATCTGTTTGAATTCTCGAAGAGCTTTTTCTTGTCGGTCTAAAGACATGTTTTAAATTAATTTCCAAGTTCCAATCAATAAATCCCAAAAAATGCTATATAAGAAATTTTGGGCTTTGGAATTTGATTATTGATAATTGATTACTTGATTTGGTCTGCCATACGTTCTGCATCTTCAATCATTCGTTCAAATGAGGCTAACCCCTTGTTCCAGAAATCACGTTGGGTGATGTCGAGGCCCATTTTTGCTACCAGCTCGTGTGGCCATTCAGATCCTCCGGCACTTAACAATTCCATGTATTTGTCAGAAAAACCATCGGGGTGGTTCGTGAATTCTTCATACAACGCAAGCACCAGCAATTCGCCGAAAGCATAAGCGTACACATAACCCGGTGTATGCAGAAAATGCGGAATATAACTCCACCAGATACCGTACTCATCAGTAAGGGTGACAGAATCTCCATACAATGCCTTCTGTTGTTCCATCCAAAGTTCTGAGAATCGTTGTGTAGTCAACTCACCCTCTTCCCTGCGGGCCGTATGCATAGCGTGCTCAAATCGGTTCATGGAAATTTGACGAAAAACTGTTGCAATGGTATCGTCAATCTTGCCAATAAGCAGCGCCAGTTTTTCTTTGGGATCATCCAGTTCTTTCATCAGTTTCTGGAAGACCAACATCTCTCCAAATACAGAAGCCGTTTCAGCTGTTGTCAATGGTGTGGATGACTGTAACACACCTTGTTGACGAGATAGGTATTGATGTACTCCATGTCCTAATTCGTGAGCCAGTGTTTGCACATCACGAATTTTTCCATCAAAATTCATGAATACGTAGGGGTGAGCCGAAGGAACCGTACTGGCAGAATATGCTCCTCCCCGCTTGCCCGGCTTGATGGCTGCATCTATCCAATTCTTCTCAAAAAACTCCCGGGTGATCTCGCCCATTTCGGGATGAAATTTCGTGTACGAGTCTAACACCATTTCCTGCGCAGAACTCCAATCAATAGTAGCTTCATTCTCCAGCATGGGTGCATAGCGATCGTAATCTTTCATTTCATCCAGACCCAGCAATTCACGCTTTAACTTATAGTAGCGCTGAACTAATTCATATTTGCCGGTTACCGACTCAATAAGAGCATCAACGGTCTCACGATCTGTTTGATTGGCAAGATTCCTGGAATCAATCCAACTATCATATTTTCGAAGGCGGTCGTTGGTAGATTTATCATTCAAAATGGTGTTGAAAATGAACGTCAGCGGTCGGCTTAATTCATTGAATTTCTTTGTCAGCGAAGCGTGAGCTCTCTCCCGCAAGTCACGGTCACTTTCATGCAATTTGCTCAGCACTTCCTGCTCGCTAAGTTCTTCCCCATCCAACTCAAACTTTGCTGCGCCCAGCGTTTCATCAAAAAACCGAACCCAAGCGCTCCGGCCGGTTACTGACTTTGCTGACATGACCTTCTCCTGCCCCTCTTCCAGCACATGATCTTTATAGCGGCGAGAGTGCTCCAGATAATGTTTGTATTTCTTCAGCTCTTCACTTTCGATCAATCTTTGGGCATCTTCATCAGAAACCTTAAGCCATTCTACATCCAAAAAAACCAGTTTTTGGGATACTTCCGAGGACAGCTCATTCGATTCCGCCACCAATTTTCCATAATCGGTATTGGTGGTATCCGTGGACCACTGCAAATAAGCAAAAGAGCCTATTTTACCTGAACGGTCCAGGATTTCCTCATATTCATCCAGCATAGTTTTAAATTCTGAAGCTGCCAATTCGTTAATGCGTCCGCGGTATTTCTCTGAAAAAGCATCTGCATCTTCAATAACTATCTCTTTGTCTTTGGCCAGTTGGGGATCATTATTGGATGAATAGAGATCCGAGAGATCCCAATTGATATGTTCAGCGCCGGTTTTTTTGTGCTTGTCCTTTTCGCTCATTCCTTGATTTTTATTCGTTCTGCAGATGGTTACAGTGAGTTTGTTGAGATGAAGAATATAGGGGTTGCCGAAAGCGAATTAAAGATATCTTTGCATCTAAAATGATCTGTTCACTCGAATTGATTGTAACACTTATATCCCCGTAGAAAAAATGCCTTTTCTTCTGCAAATGATTTCAAGAAGTAACTCTTTTGAAACATTGTCTGACAAAAAAAGCCTCGCTAAAGAGGCTTTTTAAAGTACTTAACTCGTTTCCTATTTCACCAGCGAAATACTCCGGGTTGCAGTGAAGTTTCCTGCAGACATTCTTACGTAATAAATTCCACTTGAAAGTCCTTCTGCATTAAATTTTATGGTATATGAACCTGCAGCCTGCCGGCCATCAATGAGCTCGGCGACCTCTCTTCCAAGCAGATCATACACCTTGATGGATACCTCTCCGGCTTGTTCAATAGTGTATTGAATGTTGGTGGCAGGGTTAAATGGATTTGGATAGGCCGGAGCCAGTTTAAATCCTTTTGCTGCCAATGGATCTTCATAATTTGAAGTAGGTTCGGAGTTACTCCATCGTAATTCCGTCTTCATGTACTCTTGCAATCCTTCTCCGGAATCTACCTGAGTCACTATGGTTACTAAATTTCCAAAACTATCGTGAAGAAAACTTTCTTTCATATAGGTTTGAAGTGCAGGCGGTTCAAAATTGAACTTAACAAGAGCTGAGTCAATTCTGCTGTCTGTATTAAAGTAATATTCAACCCGCTCTTCTGCTGCCCATTCTACTTCGTTCCAATACTCAAAATTTTTGTGCAGCTTTGTGAGCATATCGTTTCCTAATTCATAGAATTTGTTTGAGCTGATACGTTCGGTATTCTCCCATGTGCTATCCAGATGTTCCTGAATGAGAACGTCAGGAAGTTCCAGGACGATCAAAGGATATGAAAAGATCATATCGTACAGGGAATGGTCCAGGTTCATGTAATAATTGAATAGCTGCTGAGGTGAAAAACCGGCATAGATCTCCCGCTCGGTTGACAGCCATTCGTTCTCGGATTTCACAAAATAGGTAATCACCGTGGTATCGTTACTACTGGTTACCGTAAACTTTTCTTCTTCAATAAAATTAAAGTTATCGGTTGTATAATAGATACCTCCGGAAATAATTCCATCCGTATAAGTGAAATCATCTTTGCCTGATACAATCCAGCCATTGATCCAGTCGGAGTACAACATGCCCGTAAGATGCTTTGTGCCGTTGAAGTCAGTATAACCGTAGCCGATGCGTTCAACGTTTTGAAGCTCATTGGTTTCCATATCTGCCTCTTCATAGATCTCCTGGGCCAGGTAACCATCCAAATAACTGTATGTGGTCCGGTCGCCTATGGTATAGCCCTCACCGTCAAATACAGAACCAATTACCTGTACTAAATTTCCATCCTGGTACTGATAATTTACTTTTCCATTGGTAAACCATCCTTCTCCCGACCAACTGTAGATCTCAGCCTCATTTAATACAGATAATTGACCGGCTTTTTGAAATTTAGGTTGAAGATATGCCCTGTTAAGCTTGCTCCAGATGTTACCCTTTTGTTGTGAGAGCATGGGGTGATTTGTTTGTATTTGGTTGGTTTGTGCTACACCCGGTTGCAAAACCATCACCAGCGCTAAGATTAGCAGCGCCGACATTTTCTTATTCATGTATTTTGTAGTTAGTGTTAAATAACGGAAGCGTATGTTACGATTCCCAAAAAAATGGTTTCGGCTCCCTAAAAAAATTTCTCAGATATTGGAATGAGGTCCCCGTTCAGAAATGCAAAATGTAAACTTCAGTTCAAACCGTCCTTTTGTGATAGCCTCATACTCAGCATGAAGTTGCTCAAGCTGGGCGCGAATAAGACTCAGACCCAGCGTGCCAGAGCTTTGAAATCCGGTTCCATTTTTGAACCCCGGACCATTGTCCCGGTATAAAAATTCCAGTGAATGCTCATTCACGTTCATACTAATGTCTATCTGCCCATCAAACCGTTTAAGAAAAGCATACTTAAAGGAATTAGTAAGCAATTCATTCATTAACAACCCAAGTGGAATAGCTTGGTTGATATTGAGTTGAAAATCTTCCAGATCCAAATTTATAACAACTCCATTCACGATCTGCATGGTCTGCTCGATAGCAGGAATCAGCTTATCCAGGTAGGTCTTGATGTTAATGGAAGACAGCTTTTCCGTTTGATACATCAGCTCATGTACCATCGCGATGGAATGGATGCGATTGATACTGCGCTGCAGGGGTAACTTAACCTCCTGATCGGTATCCATACTCTGTAATTCTAAAAGTCCGGATACTATCGCCAGGTTATTTTTTACCCGGTGATGAACCTCCGAAAGCAAGTAGGTTTTCTCTCGTAAAGCATCTTTTAGCTCTTTCTCATACTGCTTACGCTCTGTCACGTTTTGTTGTACAGAAATCCAGTGAGTGACCTTTCCCTCCTCGCCCTTTACAGGAACGATACTGAAACGTACCCAATATTTTTCCCCGTTTTTCCTGTAGTTGATGATCTCTGTTTCAAAGAATTCCTCGTTTTCAATAGCCTTACCTAATTTTTCCAACTCAACAGGATCCGAATCGGGCCCTTCTAAGATACTCGGAGGTTTTCCTATTATATCTTCTTTTGAGTACCCTGTTTGGTGATAAAAAGAATCATTTGCATACGTAATAACCTGACTTTGGTCGTCACCAGATTTGGCTTTAGTAATCAAAACCGCATCTTTTGCATGCGTTATCACGGATTCCAATAATCGAAGCTGCTCTTCCTCTTTCTTCTGCCTGGTGATATCCTGCGAAAATCCCCCGATCGCGAAAATTTCTCCATCCGCATTCTTGATGGGGAATTTGGTTTCAAAAAAAGTTTGCTCGCCAACCCGATGTTCGAAACTGATACTCTTACCCTCTTCAATCACTTTTTGATCTTTGGCCTTGCACCAGTCCGAGAAATCTTTATCAAACAGATCGTAATCCGTAATGCCCGGTTCCAACTTCAGGCCCATAAAATCCTTATAAGACCTGTTAAAAAAAAGATACCGGCCTTCGGTGTCCTTCATAAAAATCACCATGGGTGCATTATCCATCATTGTGCGGAGTTGTAAACGCTGCTGCTCTGCTTTCTCCTCAATTTCTTTCCGCAGAGAAATGTCCACAAATGTGGTAATAATGCGATCAAGCTCTCCATTTTCATTCATTTGTGGCTGCGCATCCACTTCCAACCACACATATTGATCTTTAGTGGGATTGTAAACTCCCATCACCACATTTCGAACCGATTTCTTCTCTCTGATCACTATAGTCGTTGGCAGGTCATCAAAGGGAAAAGGAGTCTTATCGGGCTTAACAATATCCCAATTTTTATCATCGGCTTTAAGGCCTGATAGCTCTCTTTTTTTAAGTCCAAGCAATTCTTCTGCTTTTACATTAGAAAGTAAAATGCTTGAATCTGCATCTTGTACCAACACCCCGATTTGAAGATCATCGAAAATGTTGTTCAGCGATTTATCAAAATGCTTTTCCGCTACAGATTGTTTCTCTACAGCTACCAGGTCATACCCGGTGTGGCTGTAAAATTGTTCATCGGTTTGCTCATCCTCAAGAATGGAACACTCCCATTTTACGCTCTTATATCGATTAGTGTCTTTAAGCCTGAACCGGTAAATGGTTTCCACCGGTTGATCATCTTTTTTGTTATGGCAAGATTCAAGATTCCGATGCAGCGTTTGAAGATCGGTATCCTCAATAAGATCCGAAAGGTTGATGGGTGAGGCATCTTTTTTGGGAAGAAAGATTTTTTTGAAGTGCTTATTACTGAATAAGACATCACCCCTTGCATTCGTAATAACAAAATATAAATTTGGAGACTTAGATATCCACCCGGGGATCAAGCTTTTAAATTTATTCTCTACCAAATCCAACTCCATCTCGATTTCATCTGAAAAGCAATTTCTCAAATTGAGACCGACTGTTTTATCCTTCCTTATAATAAATATACTCAATAAACGGATGTAAACCTACGCGCGGTAATAAAGGCTTTTTCCTGTTACATGTTGTGACAAAAGTACCGGCAGAAATTATCGTTTTTTAAGAATCTAATTCTTAATTTTGAGGTCATTCAAAAATCACTCTAAATCGGTTTTTTTGAACCATTTTAAAGGATTTTTCATTAGCACATTAAATCGCTGCCAAAACATCGCACGAGGATAACATACCATTGAAATCACTTGAAGCCGTCTTCGGTCCTAACTCCGCCCTTGTAGAAGAACTATACGATCAGTATCAATCCGATCCCTCCTCGGTTCCTGCCCATTGGAAACGCTATTTTGATGAGCTCGAAGGGAAACCGGTTGATGCGTCCGAACCTGAAGAACTCCAACCTGTTAAAACACCAACTCAGGCCCCCTCGAATGGAGACACTAAGGTTCAGGCCAAAGAACAGGAGGAAAAGAAAAAGCCGGAAGCAAAGAAAGAACCTGAAGCTCCCAAAAATGCAACGCTTGAGAAGATCAAAGGGGTAGCTACTAAGATCGTTGAGAATATGGATGAGTCGCTGGAAGTGCCAACGGCAACTTCATTGCGTGTGCTTCCTGTTAAAATGATGGTAGAAGACCGAACCATCATCAACCGACATTTACTGCGTCGCCACGAACCCAAGGCTTCATTCACCCATTTCATTGCCTGGGCGATAATCCGTGCACTTAAAGAATTTCCAAACTTAAACAGCTCTTATTTATACCAGGATGGGAATCACTACCGCGTGATCCCTGATTCTGTAAATCTCGGTGTTGCTGTTGACCTTGAAAGCAGAGACGGTTCCCGAAACCTTGTGGTGCCAAACATCAAAGGCGTAGACAAAATGAACTTCAAAGAGTTCTTACACGCCTACGCTGAACTGATCGATAAAGCCCGGAATGGAAATCTACAAATCGAGGATTTCCAGGGTACCACTATCAGCATTACAAATCCCGGCACCATTGGCACTGTTTCTTCGGTTCCCCGATTGATGAAAACACAGGGAGCCATTATTGCTACCGGAGCCATCGACTACCCGGCTGAATACCGTGCGATGTCCAAAGAAGTGCTCAATCAACTTGGGGTTAGCAAGGTGATGACGGTTACTTCAACTTATGATCATCGCATTATTCAGGGGGCCGAATCCGGTATGTTCCTGAAGAAAATTGATGACCTGCTGAGCGGACAGGAAGATTTTTACGACCAGATCTTTGCCGATCTGGATATTCCTTATGAGCCGCTACCCTACGGAGAAGATACGTACTCCGGACCATTTTCCGGCGGTGCCAATACGCTTGAACACGATCAGCGCGTGGTTGGTGTTTGGCGACTTATCAATATGTATCGCATGCGCGGACATGTGCTCGCGGATCTTGATCCTCTTGGTAAAGAACCGGGCAAAAATCCGGAACTGGATCTCGAATATTATGGACTTTCTCTTTGGGATCTTGACCGCGAATTCTACTGTGGTGGACTCGGAGGCAAAGAAAGAGCGACCTTGCGCGAAATCATCAGTTTGCTGCGGGATACTTATTGCGGAAATATTGGTGTAGAATACATGCACCTGCTTGATCTTGAGGAACGCAAATGGCTGCGGGAATCTATGGAATCCACCGGCAACAATGCTCAGCTTTCTAAAGATGACAAACGAGAGATCCTTCACAAGTTAAATCAAGCGATGGCTTTTGAGGAATTTCTGCACAAAAAATACATTGGTCACAAACGTTTTTCCCTGGAAGGAGCCGACACGCTCATCCCGATGATTCACTTTATGCTGGAACGCGCCGGGGAGCATGGTATCGAGAAATTCTTCATGGGTATGGCACACCGAGGCCGGCTAAATATGCTGGTGAATATTATGAATAAGCCGTACCACCGCGTATTTGCAGAATTCGAAGGAAATATTGATCCAGATTCTATTCAAGGTTCCGGGGACGTGAAATATCACCTTGGAGCAAAAGGCATTCACAAAACCGCCAATGGCTCTGAGATCGAGCTGCAACTAATGCCCAATCCTTCCCACCTTGAGGCAGTAAATCCGGTGGTTGAGGGGGCCGTTCGCGCCATGCAGGATCATCACGAAAAAGAAGATCCGCAAAAGCGTGTCGTTCCTGTTTTAATGCACGGTGATGCTGCTTTTGCAGGTCAGGGTGTGGTTGCTGAAACCTTGAATATGTCTCAGTTAGATGGATATAAGACCGGTGGAACCATGCATATCATCATCAATAATCAGATTGGATTTACGACCCTTCCAAAAGACGGGCGTTCTACAGAATATGCTTCCGATTTGGCCAAGATGATTCTTGCCCCAATTTTCCATGTAAATGGGGATACTCCGGAAGCGGCCGTTCACGCCATCCAAATGGCGCTCGATTACCGTCAGAAATTCGGTAAAGATGTGATCATCGATCTTATTGGCTATCGTAAGCACGGCCATAATGAAGGTGATGAGCCTGCATTTACACAACCGGGCATGTATAAAGAAATTAACGATCACGCTCCCGTTCGCGATGTATATACCGATCATTTAGTGAAGGTTGGAGAGCTCACAAAAGAAGAGACACAACAGATCTTCGATGAATTTGATCAGTTGTTGCAAGAAGCTTTTGAGGATGCCAAAAAAGCACCAAATCTCGAAGTGACCGACAATCTCATCGATCGAACCGAAACGCCTCAGGATGAGTGGAAAGCATATCCGGATACGACCTATCCTGCTGAGGAGCTCAAGGAAATTGCAGTCAAACTCAACACCGTTCCAAAAGATTTTGATGCCAATCCCAAGTTGCTCAAACAACTGGCAAAACGTGCAGAAATCGTTGATAAAAACGAGAAAAAGATCGATTGGGGTTTTGCTGAATTACTGGCTTTCGGTTCACTCCTGAAAACAGGAACTACAATTAGATTGACGGGTCAGGATGTAGAGCGTGGAACTTTCTCACACCGACATTCGGTACTTCACGGTACGGAAACCAATCAAAAATTTGTACCCCTAAACAATCTTTCCGACGATCAAGCTCGCTTTCATGTATATAACAGTTTGCTAAGTGAATTTGCGGCTCTTGGATTTGAATTCGGATACAGCGCTGAAAAACTGGATGCCCTTGTGATCTGGGAAGCTCAGTTTGGTGATTTTGCCAACGGAGCGCAGATCATCATTGATCAGTTTGTTAGCTCGAGCGAAGCCAAATGGGGACAGAAAACAGCTCTGGTCATGAACTTGCCACATGGATACGAAGGACAGGGACCGGAGCACTCCTCTGCCCGACTCGAGCGATTCCTGCAGCTTTGTGCCGAAGATAACATGCAGGTAATGAACCTGACTACCCCGGCTCAATATTATCACATGCTTCGTCGTCAGGCGCTTCAGGAAACCAAACGTCCTGCTGTCCTGATGACTCCGAAAAGCTTGCTCAGGCATCCAATGGCAACCTCAAGTCGGGATGAACTGGCCGATGGAAAATTTCAGCCGTTCATCGTAGATAAAGATTATACGGATCCGAAATCCATTAAGCGGTTGGTCATTTGTTCCGGAAAGGTGTATTACGATCTGCTGAAATACCGTCAGGAGAATGAGATCGAAGATGTAGCCATTGCCCGACTCGAACAATTCTATCCATTTGCGGATGAAGAGATCGAGGAGCAGCTCAAAGATTTCACTTCCGTGAAGGATATTGTCTGGTGTCAGGAAGAACCCAAGAACATGGGGGCCTGGACTTTCGTAGCCCCCCGATTTATGGAGCTTCTTCAGGATGGACAAAAGATCCGGTATGTCGGACGACAGGCTTCCGCTTCTCCTGCTGCTGGACAGAAGAAGATCCACGAGGCTGAGCAAAATAAACTTGTGGAAGATGCGATGAACGTTTAACCGATAATCGGTTCATTTCTTTGCAAAGAATGTAGCCAAAAGCCCATGCACAACTTGTTGTGCATGGGCTTTTTTTATACACCTAAATTTGTTTCATCTACTGTTTTTGTTTAAGATATGTCCATAATTTCATCAAACTGATTTTATGTACAGCCTTCAAAAAACATTTATAGCATCTCTCACCTTTCTTCTTCTTTTCTCTTTTGGGATTAAGGCTCAGGACTTAAAATTCAATTCAAAAACCGCCAAGTCCACAGGCGAGACACTTTACCAAGTTCGGGTCGATGAATCTGTTTTACTGAATTCGTTAAAAGAAGGTCAAAATCTGGAATTAGAGTTGAATGGGAAACGATATATCCAACAAGTTAAAAGAATGAAACCCCTCAAATTTGGCTACAGAGGTATTTCAGGAATGCCCATTGAAGGGAACAGCCATAGTTATTTGTTACTTAAGGATAGGAAGCTGTCAGGTGTTTTGCATTTTGAAGGCACTCCTTTTCGCCTCTCTTTTGAAAAGGGTGAATACCGCTTCTTTGAGATTACAGAAGAAGCTCATTCCTGTGCTTTTGATGCTACGATTTATCCTCGAAATCATTCAAAATCAATAACAAAAACCGGCGGAGAAAATGCCATTCCAAGTTATGATCCGGAAGACTATAGCGATACCACCACCGTGGATGTGCTGGTGCTGTACACAACAGCCGCTAAAGAATGGGCCGCTAACAGTTCTAATGTGACTGACATTTTTGAATTGATCGCTTTAAATGAAAGCTTCAAAAATACGATCATAGATAACTCTGAGTTGGCGTTAAAGATTCGCTTTGTTAATTACCTGGAAATTGCTGATAACAATGAAACTTCAGCATCAGATATTTTAACTGATATGGCTTTGAATACCTATACAGGCTCCCCGGATACGGTAGATATTCATGCACTTCAGGATCAATATGGAGCCGATTTAGTTACCATTTATGAATATTTCAATGACGGTACAGGAGGAATTGGATACCGCCCAAATGAAGTGGGGGGTACTCCGGATTATGGGTTTTCTGTAAACCGAGTGCAACAACTCTACTTCACTTATACAGTGATGCACGAATTAGGGCATAATTTTGGGAACGCTCACGGACGAACCCAAGCCAACAATGCAGCCGGTGAAAAAGGCGGTATTTTCCAATTTTCTACGGGACATTCTTTTTCTGGCTCCAGCTCAAATGAATATGTAACCGTCATGCACTATGAAGGCTTGTCGAGTGGAGGAAGTGCCGAAACAGTACCTTATTTTTCAAATCCCAGGGTTACTTATGAAGATTCACTAACCGGTTCTTATTCAGGTGCCGGAGGCCCGTCTGATAACACTTTGTCTATGAGCATTTCAAAAAAATGGATCGCTGATTACCAAACCACGGTGATCGATCCTCCCTCATTATCTCTATCTACCACTGCTATTGAGGATACGGTGTATCCTTCCGGCGTTTCTGTCAGAGATATCATCATTGACAACACAGGTGATTCAGATTTAGAGATCTATCTTGATGGAGAAATGAACTACTCTACAAGCCTGAAAAGCAGAAAATCAAAGACCATAAAACAACCTTTAGAGATTTCGTACGGCTTTGAGGAATCCGAAGGATATGAAACAGGTAGCTATTCAGGATATAACAACTGGAAAACCACAAATGATGACCTCAACTTTGAGATTACAACTGCTCAGGCATTTTCCGGAAGTCAGTCTTTGCGAGTTCCTATGTACTCAAATTATCCAAGCCTGCTTTCACCCTATTTTGCCACCTCCTCCAGATACAGTGACTATTACATTTCTTTTAAGGCATACATGGAAGGATCACCGAGCGCCATTGTCAAGTTTCCATCCAGTGAAGATATTTCATCCGGGTTTTGGTTGCAGGATGACAATCAGATAAGATATTATGAAAATTCCGATGGATTATATTATTCCTACGGAGAAACCTACTCAAATAATAACTGGCATGATTTTTCAATTACTCTTACAGCTGATAATGGCGGAGAAGCAGGTTACATTTTTGATAATGGAACAACAAGAACCAGATCAAGCGGGTTGAATTTTCCGGAAATGCTTGAGATCTCCCTTCAAAGCAGCAACAGTTCTGACTACATATATATTGATGATCTTCAAATTACAGCCAACGACCTTTACGGTCCTGCCTTGTCCATCAGTGATAACAGCCTGACGATTCCGGCAGGAACCACTGATACCATCTCTGTTACTTTTTATGGGAACGGCTATACGGAAGGAATTTACGACGGGACTATTTACGTGGAAACAAACGATCCCAACAATGCTTCAATGACCATACCGGTCGACCTTCATATCGATCCCTATAACCTGTATTCCAATGATGAATTTGCCGTTGAACTTACCGGTCAGGAAGGATTCAGAATGCTAACCGCACCAACCGATGTCAACCTCATGAATTTCCTTGAGTCTTTGCATACGCAAGGTGCACTTAATGCTGATTACAGTGGCGGCAGTCCCAATGTTTGGATCTGGAACAATGCTTTTGCCGGAAATTCAAACTCCGGATGGAATCCGGTTGCCGATCTCGATACCACAATCTCTGCCGGTAACGCTTTTCTCATATATGTGTTCAATGAAGACATTTTCGGTGATTCTACCAGTCGTGGATTTCCGAAACTACTTACCGTTAATGGTTCACCCACCGATGTAGCTTCCCCTGATATCAACCAAAATGAGAATAGTTTTACTTTGGTTGGGAATCCTTTTCCCGCGACTGTTGACTGGGATGAAATTTATCAAAATTCAGGGACTACCGAACTTTCAGGATCAATTTATGCTTATGATCCGGTTTCATCACAATGGAAATCCTATAACAGTGTTACCGGTGTCGGAGATCTTGCCAACGGTTTAATAAGGCCTTTTCAAGGGTTTTTTGTACAATCCTCCGGTTCAATTTCGAGTGAATCTTCTCTGGTATTTGAATCGAATGATGCCACTGCCGGAGGAGAATTCTATGGCAAGAACAAGAATAAAAGTCTTTATGGACGTTTTGAGATTTCGACAAAAGAGCAGACTCTGAGAAACAGTTCATATATAGTGATTCACGAAGAAGCCAAAAAGACCAAAGATGATCTTGATGCTGTAGAGATGCCCCCTTTTACGGCTGAGTATCTGAGTTTATCATTCCAAAGTGAAGATGAAACGGCGTTAGATATAAATGCAATTCCTGATTTCGGTCAGTCAATTACTATACCTGTTTCTATCCGAAGCTCGAATGCAGATCCGGTACTTTTTAGTATAACTGATGCTTACAATATGGATGATATTTCCATTTACTTGAACAGTGAAAAATGGTCTAAACCTATCAGCCTGAACCAAAAGATCGAACTGGATGTGCATCCTCTTGAATCCTCTTCACAAAAACTACTTACAAAAACTGCTTCCATCGAATTTGGTAATGATCTAAGCCTTACGTTCTTAAAACAGAACACGGCTACTGTTGAAGAATCAGCCTTGCCGAAAACATTTTCTCTGATGCAAAATTATCCGAATCCATTTAATCCCGTAACTGCTATCGAGTTTGGCCTTCCTCAAAAAGCATTCATTACACTTTCGGTTTATAATACCCTGGGACAATTGGTTGAAATACTTGTTGACGAATCTCTGTCTGCAGGATTTCATTCCTATTCCTTCGATGCCTCCAATCTTTCAAGCGGAGTGTATCTTTATAAACTTGAGGCGGGCACATTTGTAAGTACTAAAAAGATGATTCTTGTGAAATAATCCACTCAAATTTTAACTCAGACCAATGGCAAAGAAAACCGTAGATCAGATCTTATCGAAACATCCAAAATGGGAGGAAGGCCTTGCTCGCCTTCGAAATTTACTCATTCAAACCGACCTGAAAGAAACCATAAAATGGAACATGCCGGTCTATACTATCGATGGAAAAAATGTAGTTGGTTTGGGTGGCTTCAAACATCATTTTGGCATTTGGTTCTTCCAGGGTGCCTTGCTTCACGATTCTGAAGGAAAATTAGAGAATGCTCAAGAAGGAAAAACAAAAGCCATGCGGCAATTACGATTTTCTTCTATAGAGGAAATTGATGATACCGTTGTATTGGGCTTCGTCCAACAAGCCATAGACAACCAAAAGACCGGAAAAGAAGTAAAAATAGACCTTAAACGGGAAGCCAAAATCCCGCCTTTACTGAAGGAAGCTTTTTCTGAAGACAAAGAACTGAAGTCGCAATTTAAGTCTCTCACTCCCGGTCGACAAAGAGAATATGCCGAATATATTTCTGAAGCCAAACAAGAAGCCACTAAACAGCGCCGTCTTGAAAAGATCATTCCTCTGATCCAAAAAGGCGTGGGATTGAATGATAAGTATCAGAAGTAGAAAGCCGCGGAAATAGGCAATATTGTGCGTATTCGTTATATTATCTATGCGCATTAATCAGTTTCAAGTGTTTTGAGTAAGCAAACCCTACGTAGAAAAACACACCAAAGAGCGGGCTAAAAGGATTGCCAAAGAGAGAGGCATCAGTGTTTCCAAATTATTTGAAGAGGCCGTACAGCAGGTTGCGGAGCCTATTGAAGATTATACTCCTAAACCCGGAAGTGTTGCGGAGCGCATTTATAATATAATCCCTGAATCTGAAAAATTAGATCATTATGATTACAAAAAACTGAAGATGGATGCTCTAAAAGATAAATATGGGATTTAAAAATGTCCTCTTAGATACCAATGTTTGTCTTGATGCTGCTTTATTCCGCAAACCGTTTGCATCCAAAGCATTGAAGGTTTTTGAGGAAGCAGAAGAAAGATCGGTTACTTTAACGATTGCAGCGCACACTTTCGACACTATCTTTTACATTTTGAAGCGGGATTTTCTATGGAAAAAACCTACGAATTGATTATTGAACTTAGATCTTCATCTGTTGTTGGATCCGTGACTAAAGAAACCATCGATCGGGCTCTGCTATTAAAATGGCGGATTTTGAGGATGCCATTCACTACGTTATCGCCAAGCAATCAAATTGTGATGCCATCGTAACCCGAGATTCCTCCGGTTTTGCAGAATCCTCGATCCCTGTTCTTTCACCCGGCCAATTTATAGATCAATTGGGAAGCTGATAGTCAAACTCGTAAAAATGCTTTCCATCTTCTATGATGATATTCATGGAACCGGTTAATCCTTCCAGCTCTTCGGTTCCTGAATCGGGCACTACTTCCAGTATCAATCTTTCTGTGCCCTTATCCATAGTTCCGAAATGCTGTAAGACAAAGCTGCCTTTCTTTCCGGATAATTCACCGGATACTTGTTCAATCGCTACATAGCCCGCAGAGCCTTTTATTGGAGACATTGCAGCCAGCATCTCCCCTCGGCTTGTTGCGCTTAGTGCTCCGTAAAATGTTTTATCAATCGACATCCGATTCATGCTTACTCCATCTTTTCCCTCAGCATATCCTTCTATCGGTTTTGTTTTCACCTCAAATTCTCCTGAAATCTTCATGGTAATTTATTTTTCCTGTTGAAATTTTGACGCTAATAATACTCCAAGATAAGCCATCGGTAGATAGGCGCCAACCAGATCCACAATTGAAAACCATAGCGGGGATGGCAACATAACCACGTTTGAAACCCCTCCCAACAAAAAGAAAAGGCCTACCGGAAATGCCCATTTCATTGGATCTTTAGCCGCTATAAAAGCCGCAACCATCGCTCCCACCAAGGTTCCTAAAGCATGTGCCAGAAACGGCATCAAAAAGTGTTTGGGTTGAAACAGATGCATAGCCTCTTGTAAGCCTTCCATGGTAGTAGTATCAGTACCTGCCGGTGGGGGAATGATGGATCCACTGATCATAATGAGGCCCATATTTACAAACCCGCCAACTACAATACCGGTGATGAGCGCGAGGATATTTCTGAATATTGGTTTCATGGCTTTTCCTTAATCAATTTACTTATCAGAATTATAGGAAAATGGAAGACATAAAAAAATCCCGTTCAAAATGAATTGAACGGGATTTAAAATCTAAGTCCTTGTTACAACGCTCTGCGTTGTAACAGAGGTGCCAACGGAAACCATCGGCACAAGCAGGATTTTTCTTTCGAGATTTATGAGGGATGATTTACATCATTCCGCCCATGCCTCCCATTCCTGGCATTCCGCCGCCCATGCCACCTGGCATGCCGCCGCCGTTGTCGTCATCGTCGCCGCCTTTAGAAGGCTTGTCAGAAATAACAGCTTCGGTTGTGAGCATCAATCCTGATACAGAAGCAGCATTTTGTAGTGCTGTTCTGGTTACTTTGGTAGGATCGATTACACCGGCTTTAATAAGGTCTTCATAAACCTCAGTGCGGGCGTTATAACCAAAGGCATCTTTGCCATCCAGTACTTTCTGAACTACGATAGCACCTTCAACACCTGCGTTGTTTGCGATAGTGCGAAGCGGAGCTTCAATAGCTCTTCGGATGATCTGTACACCTACATTTTCATCATCGTTTGCGCCTTTTACTTTGTCGAGAGCAGATGCAGCACGTAATAATGCTACACCACCACCCGGTACAATGCCTTCTTCTACGGCAGCGCGGGTAGCGTGAAGAGCATCTTCAACGCGGGCTTTTTTCTCTTTCATTTCAACTTCAGAAGCTGCACCGATGTACAGAACAGCAACTCCACCGCTCAACTTGGCAAGACGTTCTTGCAGTTTCTCACGGTCGTAATCAGAAGTCGTACTTTCGATCTGAGACTTGATCTGGTTCACGCGAGCCTGAATATCATCATCAGCTCCGGCTCCATCTACAATGGTGGTGTTGTCTTTGTCGATAGTTACGCGGGAAGCTTTTCCAAGGAAATCGAGGGTAGCATTTTCCAGTTTGTAACCACGCTCTTCTGAGATCACTGTACCACCGGTTAGAATGGCAATGTCTTCCAACATGGCTTTTCTTCGGTCACCAAAGCCCGGAGCTTTAACAGCAGCGATCTTCAGAGAACCACGTAATTTGTTAACTACCAATGTAGCAAGTGCTTCGCCTTCAATATCTTCAGCGATGATCAACAGTGGGTTTCCACTTTGAACAACTTTCTCAAGAATTGGGAGCAGATCCTTCATACTTGAGATCTTCTTATCAAAGATCAGGATGTAAGGATCTTCCATTTCGGTAACCATTTTCTCTGAATCGGTCACAAAATATGGAGAAAGGTATCCGCGGTCGAACTGCATACCTTCTACGGTTTCGAGGTATGTTTCGGTTCCTTTGGCTTCTTCAACAGTGATTACACCATCTTTACCCACTTTTTCCATGGCATCGGCAATTAAATTACCAATGGTTTCGTCGTTGTTGGCAGAAATGGTTCCGATCTGTGCAATTTCTTTGCGATCGTCGATATCGCGGCTCATTTTCTTCAGGTCTTCGATAATAGCATTTACTGCTTTCTCGATTCCTGATTTAAGATCCATTGGATTAGCTCCGGCCGTAACATTCTTAAGGCCTTCGCTCAAAATGGCTTGAGCAAGTACGGTAGCTGTGGTTGTACCGTCACCGGCATTATCGCTGGTTTTAGAAGCCACTTCTTTAACCATCTGAGCACCCATGTTCTGGAGCTTGTCAGATAATTCAATTTCTTTTGCAACGGTCACACCGTCTTTTGTTACAAGCGGTGCACCAAATGATTTTTCAATAACAACATTGCGTCCACGTGGGCCGAGGGTAACTTTTACCGCATTAGCCAGCTTATCGACACCTTTTTTTAAGGCATCGCGCGCTTCAACGTCATAATGAACTAACTTAGCAGACATAATTATTTATCGTTTTTTATTTATGATTTAATTTCTTTGAAAAAACGGGATCAGGAAATGATTCCCATAATATCAGATTCGCGCATGATCAGGTATTCTTCTCCATCAAGAGTTACTTCTGTACCTGCATATTTTCCATAGAGCACTTTGTCTCCTTCTTTCACGCTCATTTCAATCTTGTTGCCGTTTTCTACTTTACCGGCACCAACCGCTACCACTGTACCTTGTTGCGGTTTTTCTTTAGCCGTATCTGGAATGATAATTCCGGAGCTGGTTTTCTCTTCAGCAGGCTCAGCCTGTACCAACACGCGGTCGCCTAAAGGTTGAATCTTAGCCATTTGTATGACTCCTGTTATTTTGGTTTAGGTTTTAAATTCTTGGGCTTATGCCCTTTTAGTGTTTCGCACTGCATTATGCAACTTCCGTACCAAACCAAATCAGGATTTTATCATTCCCTTTTTAAAGGCATTTAGCGTGTATTTTTAAAAGGAAATCTGACGTAATCAGGAAAGGCTGTCAGACTGCTCCAAATGCTCTGCCAACTTTGCATAAATATTGGGCGCCCAGTGTTCCGCTCTGTCATCAAAATTAAATCCTTCGGGCAGATCATCACCCAACACCGGCTTTAGAGAATTGCTTAGTTTTTTTCGCCGTTGGTTAAAAGCTGTACGCACTACTTTTTTAATCATATCATCTGAAACCGGTAAATCAGGTTTATCGAAATGAAGTTTTATGACTGAACTCATCACTTTGGGAGGCGGATTAAAGGAATGAGGATGGACATCAAAAAGAATTTCCGGGGTACTGAAAAGCTGTGTCTGCACACTTAAAATACCATATTCTTTGGATGATGCTTCTGCCACCAGCCGTTCTGCTACTTCTTTCTGCATCATCAAAATGGCTTCCGTAAATAACTTCCGATTTTCCATCAGATCAAATAATATAGGCGAGGTGATATAATAAGGCAGATTTCCAACAACAATATTCTTCTTATCTGGATCTACCAGTTCTTCCCAATTCACTTTAAGTACATCTTCCTCATGAATCGTAATATCAGGTAGTTCCTTCTTCAGCACCTCTACTGCACGCTGATCCAATTCAATGGCATGCAAATCCGTAAACTTTTCAGCCAGCCACTTCGTTAATGCTCCGGTACCGGGACCAATTTCAATGACCCGGGTATTTTCATCCGCATCGATGGTATCTAAAATTTGAAAGAGGACCATCTTATCGGTTAGAAAATGTTGGCCCAGACTTTTTTTAGTTTTGAAGGACATATATAGCAGTTAGCAGTTAGCAGTTAGCAGTTAGCAGTTAGCAGTTAGCAGTTAGCAGTTAGCAAACATCGTCAGCTAATATTCAACAATCAAATCTATTTAGGCATTATTTATGCTTGTATGATTACGGATAACGTAGTCAGACTACTGCAAAAAGATTTGTAAATTATACGTGGGTTAACAACCTTTCAAAAAATTTCAACAGAATCACTTTAATGAGTTTTCTCGAAAAATTAGGCTTAGGCCAAAAAAAGAAAGAGCTTTCTCCTCTCATTGGCGAAAAAAAGAAAAAAGAACAGGAAAAATACTCTCTTAAACGCAATCCTTACATTCGGTTTGCTATTGTTGTCTTTTTCATCGGTATCAGTGCTTTTTCTTTACCTCATAATCCGGTCAATTCCGGTTTGAATTATACTACCGGTCAACCCTGGAGAAACTCGGATCTGACCGCCCCTTTTGATTTTGCTATCAAAAAAACGGCGACTGAGCTGGAAGAGGAACGCCGCGAAATTCGTGAAACCACGCCTCCTATTTTCAGGGTAGACAATAACGTACCCATCACCATTCAGACTAGATTGGATTCTTTGTATCGTGAAATTCAGCCGGTACTCGAAAATTATCATGTATGGCAGTCTTCAAAGAACGATCGGGGATTGGCTCCTGATGACAGCTTACAGTTTTACCGTTCTTTGGAAGAATCAAACATCGATCTTACAGATGCGTCCTGGGAAATTTTATTAGAAAGCTATCATCAGGTACAACAACAGAATCTTTCACCAAATCAGTTTGAAGGAATTCAGGTAAAGCAACAGCTGGAATCGCTTATTGACCAACTGATGAATCAAGGTATTATCAATCGCAATAAAAGTACGTTGAATATCGACAAGATCACTTTGCGAAACACAAGTGAGAGTACAGAGCAATCCATTGATTTATCAAGGGTGAGAGATCTTCGAGAAGCCAATGAATTTATGCAATTCAGGCTGAACCAAGGACTTGATGAGCAACGGGTTCGCTTGGCTTTGGAGTTATATAATAAAGTCATTAGTCCGAATTACAAGTATAACGAAGAAGACACCCAAAGCAGGTTACAGGAAGAACTGTCCCGAATCTCAGAAACTACCGGTGCTATCGCTCAAGGTCAGGTGATCATTCGCCGTGGCGATATGGTGACTTCGGAAAAAGCCAATATCCTTGAAAGTCTTGCTGAAGCTCGTTCACAAAATGCCACTCAGATTGAGCGCTGGATTCGCTTTGGGGGGCAGTTGATCATTATCATTGCGGTGACTTTTGTTTTCTTCATGTACATCTACCTTTACCGGCGAAATATTACATCCGACAATGCCCTGTTCTTCCTGGTATTTTTGACCTTAGGATTGGTTTCGTTAGCAGCAGGCTTAATTAACTATTTTGATATAGCAAATCCCTACATAATACCCGTTGCAATAGCTCCTATCATCCTTACTATTATTTTTGACTCCCGCGTAGGACTGGTTTCCTCTATAATGTTAGCCAGCCTTTTGGGACTTGTAAACGGAAATAGTTTTGAATTCGTGATAGCAACTTTTGCGGCATGCAGCCTTGGTGTGTTTTCTGTGAGGGATATCAGGGATCGCTCCCAATTTTTCTTTACCACACCCGGTATCGTATTATTGACCTACATGCTGATATTAGGCTCTTTTAGCATCACGGCGCTCAAGGGATGGGAACAGTTCGGTTCGGAAATTTTGTACGTTTTGATCAGCAGTGTTTTTATTCTGTTTACCTACCCGATGATCTTGCTTTTTGAAAAGGTTTTTGGTGTAACGACTGATTTCACGCTGATCGAATTAGGTGATACCAACCAGCCCCTGCTCAAAGAGTTGATGAATAAAGCACCCGGAACATTTCACCACAGTTTACAGGTGGCTAACTTGTCGGAAGCGGCTGCTTCTGCAATCGGCGCAAATGCTCTGCTTTGTCGTGTCGGTGCCTTATATCATGATATCGGTAAGATGGTAAAACCGGAATATTTTGTGGAGAATCAAAGCAAGGGCGGGAATGAACATGACAAGCTCAAACCCCAAATGAGCGCTATGGTCATAAAAGCACACGTCAGCGAAGGCGTAAAAATGGCAGAAAAAGCCGACCTTCCCGAGATCATTATCGATTTCATCAAAACACACCATGGAACCTCGGTAATCCGATATTTCTTTGAAAAAGCCAAGGAAGATGAAAACCTAAAAAGTATGCTTCAGGAAGATCAGTTCCGATACGAAGGCCCTCTCCCTTCCACCAAGGAAACCGGTATACTCTTGTTGGCTGATGGTATTGAAGCGGCTTCACGAGCCATGAAAAATCCAACCTACAGTAAATTGGAGAACCTCGTGAATCGCATGGTTGATGATCGGGTAGCCGAAGGCCAACTCAGCCATTGTCCGCTTACATTCCGTCATCTGCAAGTTATTAAAGAAACCTTCCTGAACATTTTGGTAGGTGTGTATCACAGCCGTGTTGAATATCCTGAGGATAAGGAGCGCGAAGCCGAAGAAAAAGCGAAAGGATCGGCAAAAAAAGAAAAGGAACACACAGAGGATATCTCAGAAGAAACCCTTTCAGAAAACGGCAGTGAAACGGTTCAACAAGAAGAGAAAAACAATTAGCCGTGGCTTTTAAACAGGAACTGGATCTTTACCTTCAGTTTATAAAGCTCGAAAAAGGATTGACCGAAAATTCGGTGGTATCCTATAAAAATGATCTGGAGCGTTATTTCCTCTTTCTTACTACCGAGAAAAAGATCAAGGACCTGGCAGGAGTTACGCTCAATCATATCGAAGATTTTCTGAATTATTTGGTGGATGAGGAATTGCTGTCAGCCAGTTCTTTAGCCCGTAATATTAGCAGTATTCGTGGATTTCATGAATTTGCGGTAGTGGAAGGTATCACCAAAGCAAATCCGGCTGAATTGGTGGAACTACCCAAGAAAGCATCCAAACTGCCCGAAGTATTGGACCGTGAGGAAATTGAAGCCATCCTCTCCACCCCCGACTTAACCACCGACACCGGCATCCGCGA
Source organism: Gracilimonas tropica DSM 19535 (assembly GCF_000375425.1). Classification (GTDB taxonomy): domain Bacteria; phylum Bacteroidota; class Rhodothermia; order Balneolales; family Balneolaceae; genus Gracilimonas; species Gracilimonas tropica. The sequence goes on from NZ_AQXG01000002.1 coordinate 204,427, forward strand.
CAAAGCCATTCTGGAAACTTTATATGGAACCGGAATGCGAGTCAGCGAGCTTACGGGGCTCGAACAAGACCGCCTTATTTTCGAGATCGGATTTATCCGCGTGATCGGAAAGGGAAACAAGGAGCGGCTGGTTCCTGTGGGTGAAATTGCACAGGATGCTATCTCACATTACACTGAAGCCGTACGCCCTCGGTTTTTTAATCCTGAAAAAGCACACAAAGCCAAGAACAAAGTCTTTTTGAGCATGCGCGGAAGTGCATTGTCCCGCATGAGCATCTGGAATATCGTGCAGAAAGCAGCTGAAAAAGCGGAAATCGACAAAAACGTGTATCCTCATATTTTCCGACATTCCTTTGCTACCCATTTGCTGGAAGGTGGTGCCGACCTCCGAGCTGTACAGGAAATGCTGGGACATTCTTCCATTCTTACCACTGAAATATATACCCACATCGACCGCTCTTTCTTACATCAGGTGCATAAAGAATTTCACCCCAGGGCCTGAAGAATTTTTATTTACATCTTTCGTTCAGCATTCAATTTATAAACCATTATTTTAGCTAAGAATTTAAAAACCGAAACCCGATATAATGCGTTTTATTCTCTTATTGCTCACCTTTGTATTTACAGCAAATTCCCTTTCTGCCCAGGTTTTAAATTCAAAATCCTACAAAAACGGGCTTGTGGTCACCGCCGACCGGTACGCATCTGAAGTTGGAAAAGAGATCCTTCAAAAAGGCGGCAATGCCGTTGATGCTGCCGTTGCTGTTCAGTTTGCGCTGGCCGTTACCCTGCCCCGTGCCGGCAATATTGGTGGCGGAGGGTTCATGGTTATTCGCCTTGAAAATGGGGAAACGGCCGCACTCGATTTCCGGGAAAAAGCTCCGGAGCAAGCTTCCCGAAATATGTATGTCCGTAATGGGGAATTTGATGGAGATCTGAGTTGGGAAGGTATTCTGGCCGTTGGTGTACCGGGAACCGTAGACGGTATGATAAAAGCCCTGGAGCGCTATGGCCGCTTGCCCCTGGATATGGTGATGCAGCCCGCCATTCGTCTGGCCCGGGATGGCTATGAACTTTCCTATTCTCATGCTGAAGACCTGAATAATCATAAAGACACTTTTATTAAATATCAGGCTTCTGCAAATTATTTTACATTGGAGGACTCTACAGGTTTTGAGGAAGGCGACCTTTTTGTGCAAAAAGATCTGGCTACAACCCTGGAGCGCATTGCCCGATTTGGTCGGGAGGGTTTTTATGCCGGGCCAACTGCGGATGCCATCGTTAACGAAATGAAACGGTATCGAGGTCTTATCTCACATCGAGATCTGCGCAACTATGAAAGTGTGTGGCGTGATCCGGTTGCAGTTGATTATGAAGATTATACGCTCCACATCATGCCCCCACCCAGCAGTGGAAGTGTGGCTATCGCCCAGATCCTAAAAATGATAAATGATTACAATTTGAAAGAAATGGGCCACAACTCAGCGAATTATGTTCATACCGTTGCTGAGGCAATGAGGCGGGCTTTCGCTGACCGGTCTTACTATTTGGGTGATCCTGATTTTGTGGATATTCCTATGGATGAACTCACAAGTGAATATTATAATGATGTGAGGATGGGAAGTTTTTCGATGGATTCGGCAACCGCTTCCACTTCCCTTTCGCATGGAGAGATCGCCGGATATGTAGAATCTACTGAAACCACACATTTCTCTATTGTTGATAAAGATGGAAATGCTGTGGCCGTCACAACCACTTTAAATGGTTCGTTCGGAAGCCATGTGTCTGTGTCGGGAGCTGGCTTTTTACTGAACAATGAAATGGATGATTTTTCGGCACAGCCAGGTGAGCCCAATGCCTATGGTTTGATCGGTGCAGAAGCAAATGCTATAGAACCGGGCAAAAGAATGCTGAGCAGCATGTCTCCCACAATCGTAACCAAGAATGGAAAAATAAATATGGTGCTTGGTGCAGCCGGAGGTCCTCGGATCATCACCTCTACCTTGCAAAGCTTTTTGAACCGTGCGGTTTTTGATATGAGAGCTCAACAGGCTACCTCTGCTCCGAGATTTCATCATCAATGGCTCCCGGATGTTTTACTTTTTGATGATTTTGGATTGAGTCCGGATACGCAAGAGCTTCTGGAGGCTAAAGGGCATCGTTTATTCCCATATCCTGCAATAGGCCGGGCACATAATATTTTCGTTGAACCGGACGGACTGCTTACCGGTGGCGTAGATCCCCGGGGCGATGGCTTTGCCGCCGGATATTGATTCAGTAAAAAAACCATTCTCTGCATTCGGATTCGCAATTTTAAGTCAAGTTCCCGTTATTCAGAATGTTTTAAGCGAAACATTAACAAGGGTATCTTTAGTTGTCATCCTGAGCGTCACAGTATCTTCAATTGTCCATTAGGTTAAACGCGAAGGATCTCAAAGTTTAATTTTTGCCATATTTAAAATTTGAGACTCTTCGCGATCAACAGGAGAAACGTATATTAATATTTAAAGCGCTCAGAGTGACAACTCATACTCTATTTATAGAATCAAAATAAACCATGGAACAATCCTACGAATCTATTTCCTGGCAAGATGATCACCTCGTAATTTTAGATCAAACACAGCTTCCATTGCGTGAGATCTATTCTGAAGTTCATACCATAGGACAGGTCTGGGATGCCATCAAAAAATTGAAGGTCCGGGGTGCCCCGGCCATTGGAATTGCAGGTGCTTATGGATTGTATTTGGGAGTGAGAGAGCTTGATTCAAAAAACTTTACCAGTTTCAATGTAGAGCTGAATCGGTGGATCGAATATCTGAAAACTTCCCGGCCCACGGCTGTGAATTTAAGCTGGGCATTGGATCGGATCAGCCAAACGGTATATGCCAATAAGGATAAGGAGCTGGATGAGATTAAAGAGATCATACTGGAAACGGCAAAAACCATCCATGATGAAGACAAAAGGGTGTGTAAAAAAATTGGTCATAATGGAGCTGAATTAGTAAAAAAGGGCTCGCATATTCTTACCCACTGTAATACCGGAGGTTTAGCAACCGGCGCTTTCGGAACAGCCTTTTCAGTAATCTGGCACGCAAATGACTCCGGCAAAGACATCCATGTTTGGGTTGATGAAACACGTCCTTTATTACAAGGCGCCAGACTGACAACATGGGAACTTCAAAATGCTGAGATCCCCTTTCACCTAATACCGGATTCTGCTGCAGGCTCTTTGATGCAATCGGGCAAAGTCGATTTAATAATTGTGGGAGCTGATCGTGTAACCGCAAACGGAGATACAGCAAATAAGATCGGTACTTATCCACTGGCAGTTTTAGCTAAAGAGAATGAGATCCCCTTTTATGTAGCTTTACCTGTTTCTACGTTCGATTTATCCACCGAAAAGGGAGATGACATAGAAATTGAAGAGCGGGATCCTGAAGAAGTAACCTTTCTGGCAAAGACTCAGATCACCCCGAAAAAAACAGACGCCTACAACCCAGCTTTTGATGTTACTCCTCATGAGTATATAACGGGATTTATAACGGAGAACGGACTTATAGAGCCTGATTTCAAAAAGAATATCAAAGCTCTTTTTGACTGATCGGATCTCCGGAGGGGCGAGTGTTATCATTTTCCTTTTCTGCCTCAAGATCCAATAGCTCTATTTCCTCTTCCCGCTCCCTGTGGATATTCAGAGTAATACCTATCGAACTGCCAATGATCACCCCAAATGCTATCAAAAGATATAGATTAAAGTTTACCAGGTAACTTGTGCCATATCCGGCCAGGCCACCCAAAAGCACGCTTAGTAACCAGATTAAAAATGATCTCATGCAGCCTCCAACGGAACTTCGACTTTAAAAGATGTTGTATCTGAAGATGCGACCTGAAGCTCTGCATTCAACTGTTTGCTAAAAGCTTTTACAATACGCATCCCAATTCCCCGCTTTGAAATTGCTTCGAAATCTGCAGGAAGACCGGACCCGTTATCTGTCACTTTAACAGAAAGTTTCCCCATGCCTTCGAAGATCTCAATTACCACTAATCCCTCTTCTTCTGACCTGAAACCATGGGTGCAGGCATTCATAACCAACTCATTAATAATGAGAGCAAAAGGAATGGCGCGATCCATATCCAACTCAACATGTTCTTCTGCATGAACCCTGATCTGTATTTTTTTATGCTCTTTCCTTAAAGCTTGTTCAATGCGATTGCTCAACTTGATGGCATAGTTTTTCAGATCCACCTGATTGGCCCGCCCGGTTTGTGCCATAGATTCATGAACGATAGTCAAGGATCGGATCAGAGAATGAGATTCTTTTAAGATCTGCTCATTCGATTTACCAATATCACTTTTCAGTTGTAGCTCCAGAATAGCAAGTACCATGGTGAGATTTGAACGAACCCGATCATGGATTTCATTCAATAACTGATTTCTTTCATTCAGCGCTGTACTAAGTTTCAATTCCTTTTCTCTCAATTCATGAGTCTGATCGTCGACCTCCTCTTTCAAATTCTTATTCCAGCTTCCTACCAAATATATACTTCCGATCCCAATAAAAAATACAAGCGATATAGAGATCCAGGTAACAATCTCAAAGGATTCATTTACACTCATCATACTAAGAAAAACCTGATCCGACATTCCGGAACCTGCTATTTCCTTTTCAATAGACTGAGATCCTAACAGTTTTGCAGAGATAATAAACATTCCAAGCACGGTTACAAGCACCGAAATAGTTGAATAGATCCATTTCAAGGAAACTTCATCCTTTGCAGGGATATCAAATTTCCTGTTTCTCCATTCATAGATCTTGGGAGTACCAAAGTAAAGCAGCGGCCCGCCTACCAGGAAAGCCTGTAGAAAAAGACTCACCCACCAGCTTTTCCAGATTATAAGGGTTTCAAACAACGGAAGATTATAAAAACGGCTCCAAACAAATGCCCCTAAAGAACAAGCAAGTGCCGCAAACAAGGACACTACAATGTAGTAGGTAAAGCTCTTTAGCGAACTTAAACTCACATCAAACGAAACGCAGTAATATGACAATGCATAAATCGCTAAACCCAGGGTAAACGACATTGAGTATAGAAGAGACCAATACCAGGTCATAGAAGCGGTAAAAGCAAGCACAAAGGTAGACACGAATACTGGAATAAAGCCCCATTCAAAACCAATCCAGAAAACAAGTAGCATTCCAATAAGCATGGGCACTTGTATCAAAAAAACCTGCCCTATCCGCTCTTGGTTCAGGATGTCTGAAAAACCAAACAAATGTTCTACAATAAATACCGAAGAAATACTTAACCCAATAATTCCGATCCAAAGGGCCAACAACCCTAAAAATTTCATACTACCCAAACCAAACTTGGCTAAGGCGTAATCCATCGTTAGCGGTTGATATGAAAGTACTTCCGTTTTGCGGGATTCCCCCATATACTTACTCCAATTTTTGATTATAACTGCTTAGATATTCAAAAAACCTCAAAAGCGCATTTAATAAATTTACAATCATTAAAATATACTAATAACTAATTATCTGCAATTAGAATCATAAGTGGCTTGATATAATTTCTGCTTGCACCTGCTGATGTGAACCATGCCATTGAACCTCCCCTCCTTTCAAAATAATGACCTGTGGAGATTCGTGCCTTACTCCCAATTCCCGGGCGATCTTTTGTGACAATTCCCGATCTCCGATCACATTTACCAAATAAAAATCTGCCTTCCCGATGTCTTCTTCAGAAAGCATCTGAATATTTTTCAGGGCAAAATAACTGGTAGCACATCGGGTACTGTGTTTATAAATAACCTGAAGCCTTCGGTTGGAGGATAGCAGTATGGCATTGAACTGATTCCAGTCAATAGAATTCCAGTTCATTACTTTGTCCTCCTGTGAGTCAGAACCGAAGATATTTTTAATCCCATCAAACATTTTTCCGGATTTTGTTATAAATAAATATAATGGATAGAAGATTTCTTATAAATATAAATCCATTACAGGTTACTGAATGAACCGAAATTCCATTGAATCATTTTTTCCTGAAATACATTTACTTAAACAGATAACAAAATCGACTTAACCAAAAAAGGAGTATTGATGAATACACAAGTGAAAGCCCACTGGCTGGGACATTCCGCATTTAAGTTGGAAAGCCAGAGCGGTAAAATTATATATGTAGATCCTTTCCTTAAAGACAATCCATCCACTCCCGATGAGTTCAAAGAAGTGGAAAAAGCAGATTATATACTGTTAACTCATGGTCATGACGATCATGTGGGAGACACCGTTGAAATAGCCAAAAAAACCGGTGCAAAAGTGGTAGGTATCCTGGAATTGATAGGAATTTTGCAGGAAGAGGGCCTTCCTGAAGATCAGGCCATCGGTTTCAATAAAGGCGGCACTGTTCATTTCGATGATTTTTCAGTAACCCTCGTATCCGCCAACCACAGTTCCTCATACAAGGGTAAATACGCCGGCGATCCCGGAGGACTTGTTATTTCTTTTGAAGATGATATTTGTATCTATCATATGGGTGATACCAATATTTTTGCAGATCTTGAATTATACGGTGAGCTTTACCGGCCCCATGTGGTTTTTGCTCCGATCGGAGATCATTTTACTATGGGGCCTGAGGAAGCGGCCTATGCGGTAGAACTGATAGGCTGTGAGGTTGCTGTTCCGATTCATTATGGAACATGGCCACCCATTGACAGTGACCCCGAGGAATTCAAGGAGATTCTGGAAGGCATCACAGATACCGAAGTTCTGGTACCGGAGAAAGGTGTAGACTTTTTGGGATAGTTTACCCTTCTAAATAACTTCAGCCACAGGCTTAATGGTCTGTGGCTTTTTTATTTGAATACAATTATTGATACGTTTTTTTAATAGGCATCTTATTCACAAATAAAGCTGAAGTCCGATCAATTCAACTATAAAAAAGACTTATGAAAACTCAATTTAGAGCTCCATGGGATGGCATGCTCATCACAATTACAACGGTGATTGTAATACTGCTGATCGGTTTGGATTCGTTCACCGATTCCTGGATATCAATGGTCATAAGCTGGAGTATTATTTTAGGATCCGCCGTATTTGGGGTTTACGGCTACAGCCTTCAGGATGGAAAATTAAGAATATTGAGATTGGGTTGGTCCAAAGACATCAACCTTTCAGATATTAGCAAAGTGGAAGTTAAGCCTGATGCCATGGTGGGTTCCCTCCGAAAATGGGGAATTGGTGGCTTATTTAGCTATCTCGGTTACTTTTCCAATCAAATATTGGGAAGCTATAAAGCCTATGCAACGCACCGCAAAAAAACGGTTTTGATCACCACAAAAAATGATGGCCTGATTGTGGTAACCCCGGATGATCCCCATTCTTTTACTGAGACGATAAAAACCATGATCGGGAAACACTGATGAATTTCTAAACAAGTACTGACAAAACAAATACATTGGGCTTTTAATTTTTAAATGCGTTATAATAATATATCAACAAACTATAACGCTTATGTCTAAGATCTGCTTTGCATTATTATTCTTTTCTATGTTGGCAACAAGTGCTTTTGCCCAGATTGCACTAACGGCTGTTCCCTTCTTAGAAATGCGTCCGGATGCGCATACTACAGCCAACGGAGGAGTCTTCACTGCATTGGAAAGTGACGATATCAATGCATTTGTATACAATCCGGCACAGCTTGGCAACTTTGGCAAATACAACAACTTGTCTTTTCAAACTGACCCGGGTAGAACGAATTGGTTAACAAACTTGGGAAGCAGTGACCTTACCCTATTTAACACTTCGATAGCCGCAGGCTATAATTTTAGAAAAATCCCCCTATCCTTTGGGATGGCCTTTTCAAATCATCAACTCGATCTTGGAACATCATATAATACCATCACTCAGGAAAATTATACCGGAAAAGAAGAATATGATATGTACTCCATAGGAGTTCGATACGATTTTGGAATTCGCATAAATGCAGGTTTTTCATATAAAGATATTAATTCTGATCTGGGTATGTATCAGGCTGAAGCAGATGCCTATGATTTTGGGGTGCAAGCCGGATATCCTTTTACTTATAATAATCTATTCGGAGAGCTATCGATCGGGTATTCTCTGTTAAATTCCGGAGATTTCATACAATATGCGCCTGAATTAAGGCCTGATCCTCTCCCCAAGAAATCCGTAGTCGGTTATGCTATATCCCTGGGTTATCAAACTGTTTTTAGAGATAATTATTTAAAAATTGCGAGTGTTGACTGGAGCGTTGAGGCTGAAAATCTTCTTATTGACTGGAATGGAACATCAACGAGTTATTCGTCACAATTGGAAATCTTACCTGTGCTCGATAACCTCCTCACTACCCGTAGTAACGATGAAACACTGGTAAAACATGGTTTACGTTTACATATCATGGAATCTGCAACCGTTAGTTTTGGCAAGTTCTATGGTCCCGGGTTTCCTGAACCAATTAGTACCCGGGGAGTTTCTCTAAGCCTACAATCCATCTCAAAAGTCTTTCTTTCCTCGTTGAAGCATCCAATTTTTACTTATTTCAGGAACCATTTTGATGTTACATACTCCTGGGCTTCCTACCATACAGAAGATCAATCTCACCCTTTGAATGGCACTTCTTTGAACCGGATCTCATTTACCATAAATGGCTTTTAAATGAAAAAGCTATATATCTATATCCTCTTTCCTTTTCTGATCATTTTAGCTTGCTGTAGAACTGTAACAGCCCAACCCTCATCTCCTCAATTTGACAGAGGCTGGTTTAGTTTTGGACTGGGGCAAGATTTCAGCACCAATAAAGAGATCAATGGAAGATTGGCAGGTTCCTTAACGATCAATTGGGGAAGAAATAAATTTTGGCAAGCAGGTTACAGTGCCAATAGTGAGATCTTAGGTACTACTCATTTTAGTGCCATACATGCCGGCCGGGGTATTTCGTCTGTTAACCGATGGTTTAGAGTATCGGCTGCGGGCGGACCCGCTTTTATTTGGGGTAGAGAGAATGATCATAAACAACAGAAAAAAATAAACTTTTATTCAGCCGGTATTGTGGGCGACGCCCAGCTCTTCTTTACCCCTGTCAAGGAAATGGGCATTGGAGTACAATTCTCCGGTAACCTGAACTTTAAGCATCCATTAGGCGGTTACCGATTGATTATTGTGATTGAGGGGCACAAATGATCCACTGCTGAATTTCCTCTCTTATAAGTGTCCATATTTAATTTTAGATTTGGGATGAACCTGAATTTAGCTTCACAACATGAAAACGATATTGAATTATTTCTTTCGCGGTATGCTCATCATCTTACCGGTAGTAGCAACAGCCTATCTAACCTACGTTACACTGGTATGGATGAATGATGTGTTTAATTTTTTACTGTTCAGTTGGTTTGATATTGAGATCCCGGGACTTGGCATCATTACCGGATTTATTCTCATCAGCATTTTTGGCTACCTGATGTCACGGACTTTTGCCCGGCCGGTCGTTTTCCTTTTTGAGAAATTGATCAGTAAAACACCACTCATCAATATTGTATACAATTCTCTGAAAGACCTGACGGAAGCTTTTGTGGGAGAAAAAAAGAAATTCAATAAACCGGTTTATATCGAGTTCAGTGAACCCATGGGCATGAAACGCTTCGGTTTTATCACCGAAGATTCTCTAAAACACCTCGGTTTGATGGATGAAGTAGCCGTGTATTGCCCTCATTCCTATAATGTATCCGGAAACCTTTACATCGTTCCGCGCGATAAAGTCACGCCCATCAAAACCGATGCCACCGATTTTATGCGATTTGTAGTTTCAGGAGGGGTTACCAAGATCCATCCAAAAGTATAAATGACAAAACAACGATAACCTAAGCTATAAAAACCGATCGTGCCGCCTTAGTAGACTTCCTCAAAGGTGCGATCACCGGGCTTCACATTCCGGGTCATTTCATCCCAATCCCATTCTGCAGGATCAATATTCTCAAAATCGCCTTTTAATACCAGGTATTCGGGGAATCCGTTCTTTGCAAGATTTTGATAGATCCCTTTTTCCATTCCTTTCAACCCACAAATATAGATAAGCGTATTTTCCTGCTCCAGAATAGGATGCAACTGTTCTTTATTATCATCAATTGCCGTTTGTACGTAATGTTTGGATCCGTCAGGCCGGCGATCTTCACGGGATATCTTCGCGATGTAATGGAAATTCTCATTTTCCTTTTCTGTTTCCATAAAATAATCAGGATAGATCAGGTCGGTTCTGTAGGCTGCTCCAAAAACAAGCGCAATGTGTCCATCGTAATCAGACTCCAGCAACTCCATGATCATTCCACGAAAAGGAGCTATTCCGGTTCCAGTGGCAAAAAAGACATAATTAAAATTTCTGGGATTCTCAGGCAACAAAAATCTCTTTCCGCTTGGCCCGGTTGCTTTCACTTTGTCGCCCGGCTTTAGATCTGCTAAATAGTTAGAACAAACGCCGGTGTAAAGCTTGCCGTCCAGTTCTTCAATGGTGCGTTTTACCGTTGTAGAGACCAGGTTAGACTTTCCGCCTTCACCATTCGTGGGCGAAGAAACAGAGTATAACCGAAGTTTATGGGGACGTCCCCGCTCATCTTCTCCCGGAGGCAAAATGCCGATCGATTGTCCAATCCGCACTCGTCCTTCAAGTTCGGTTCCGGATACATCAAAAGTAACATGCCGTACAAAATTTGGGCTGCTTTCTTTCGTGCAAACATAATTTTCAACCACTGTGATCTCGGTTGGTTCTTTGGGTGAATAGATATTGAGTTCAACTTCAGGTAGTACTATTTCCGACATATTTCTGGATTTGCGTAAGAGTGAGTGATGTTTATGACTGATTTAAACAAAAAAAATCCCGCACTTGTTAAGCGCGGGACTTTTAAAATAGGATATTTTTTACTTAGAAATAAAATGTAAGTCCTACTGATAGTACATTACCGCTGAATTGTTTTTCCGTGATATCATCGTTTCCATCAAGAAACAAGTATCTGTAATCAACATTAAAAGCAGCATTTTTGTTGATGGCCAGATCGGCACCGAATCCCAGATGGTAACCTACTTTTACTTCTGTATCATCACCGGGATTCACAAAGCCTCCATCATAATCATAGACCGTGTAGTAACCTCCCAGACCCGCCAATCCATAAGGTGCAAAGTTTTGGGTTAGTGGAGCAAAGACCATCAATGAACCTGTTACAGGTATCTGACTTACTGTCAATTCTCCACCTGTTGTGGTATACGTTTGCTCTCCACGATATTCTACTGAAAACTCTCCACCCAGATATTTTCCTTTGGTGCGCAACTGCCCTCCTAAGAACAATGTTCCATCATCAGCATCAGGAGCTTTATAGTATCCAACCTTGGCTCCCAAGCCGGCTGAATTTTCGATCATAAAGTTTTGGGCTACAGCTGAGGTTAAAAAACCCGCAAATAAAAATATTGTACAAAAAAGTATAAGTCTTTTCATTACAAGTAGTTTTGTTATGATTCACTACTTGTAACAAATAGCAGATATAATTGTTCCTTTTTCTAAGAATGACTTACTGATTGCTTATTCTATGCCGAATCAGTTCATCAACAGTAGCCCTGACGCCATTTTCATTTAACAGCTCTTCTGCCAGTTGATGAGTAACCCCTATACTTCTCATTCTCATCAAATTTTCTTTTGTAAGATCCTCTATCGTGTACCCCAGATCCATCATATTACTGGTAAAATAGGCGGTTACATCATTTTCACGAAGGTCGATAAGATCTTGTATGGAGAGCTCATAGCCAAGTTCTTTCATCATACGGGCAAATGTAGCACTTACATCGGCATTTTGGAGTGCAACAAGTTCATCTAAGGTGACATCGGTATAACCCACCTCCCGAATTTGAGAAGTATAAGTTGCCGTAACCCCTTCTTCCCTGAGTGCGATCAATTCTTCGTGTGTTAATTCACCATAACCCATTTCTGTCATCCAAGCTCCCATTCGGTTCAGTAGATCTTCATCAGGTTGATTTAACTCCTGCACAAAGTTTTCGATTGGATTAACCTGTATTTCCGAAAAATTAATTTTGGAACCGGTATAGAATATCAAAGTTGCCAGAAAGGCAAAAAGTAATACATAGTTCGCTAAAGATGATCCTGATTTTCCAGATGAAGAGGAGAGTTGTGAACTTGATCCGAGGTGACCTTCTTGTTCCAGATCCTTCAGATCATTTTTCAGGTTTTTGAATTTCGTACTCATAATGTCAGCTTTTTAAATTCGACGATAAAGTACGTTGTTGCACCCAAAAAGATTCACCCGACCTTCTCAAGAGAACGGGTCAATTCGCCAATGGTAAAAGGTTTTGAGATCAAATCGACACATTTTGTTGCATGGGCCCGGTCGTAATTAACTTTGTCAGAGTTACCCGTAAGATAAATTACATCGGTTTCGATTTGTTCTTTAATTTTAGTAACAGCCTCAATTCCGTCCATTTCACCTTTTAGGCGAATATCCATCAGGATGATATCAGGATTATGTTCAAGTGCCAGGTTAATGGCTTCCTCTCCGGAAGCTGATTTTCCTACTAAACTGTGGCCAAGCTTTTTGATCATATTCTCTACCACTAATGAGATTATCATATCATCTTCAACGATGAGAATTTTTTTGGGTGATTCTGTCAAAATGTTATAAAACTTTATTATAGGTTTTTGCAAAAACAGGAGTTGTAATGCTCCTCAATGTTACAAAACTATTCTTTTTAATGTATTTAATTTAGGTTAAAAGCTATTGACTTACGAGATCAATTAATAAACCTTCCTCAATATCGACGTATGCCCGCCATCCGTCAAAATTTTGACCTTCATATTCAATCCGGAGTTCCCAACAATAACGTATTTCAAGTTGCTGCTGATCTTCATTTTCTGTTGCGTACAATACCTTCCTGGGTATTCCAGATATATCTCCAGCTTTTACGGTATAGATTTCTTCTTCTCCGGTATAAGGACGCATATCAATTTGCCAGCCGGCCATTCCTTCCTGCACATCTAAATAGCCGTAGGTAATAATGTCCGGAATAGTTATATCCGGGTACCAATTACCCCAAATTCTGTTCACACCTTTCGCATCTATAAACACGGCGATTTCTGTTCCCTTTATTTCAATGGTATCAACTTTTTGGTTCTCAAATGTTACTTTCCACTCAATAGGAACATTATTTACATCGGGGCCCTCACAAATGGTACATCCATATAAAGGAACTAACTCCTTAACTTCTAATTTTGCACTATCCTGAACGCCGGTGTATTCCGCATTACGAGATAACGAAGCTTTGGCAGTAGAAATGAGGGTATCGGAATTGTTCATTTCAGTCCGTGTAATAACCCGGTTTGCACAAGGACTTTGTCCATCTTCAAAAAATAATTCGCTGAACCCGGTGAATCCATACTTGTCGAGTGTTGAACAGATATGATTATTATTGGCTGACTGATATTCTTCATTCATCTGTTGAACCTCAGAAAGTTCAAGTACAGGATAAGCTGTAGGGTAATCTAAAGAAGGGTTTTCCGCTGTAAGCAGGTTACATGCGATACCCGCTATACTCAAAGCCCCAAAAAAGCTAAAAAGAATTATTTTATGCACGTCAAAAAGCCATTTAGATGATATATTAAATTAAAGAAAAATGGCTTTACATTGAAACTAAACTAACCTTCAATAGCATTAATATCTTCCAATTCTTTTAATGGAAAAAAACAAGAATATCGGGATTATTGGATGTGGCATTAGTGGATTAAGTGTCGCATATGTATTACTTGAAAGGGACTTCAATGTTACGCTGGTAAGTCAGCATCACCCTTTACATTCTGGTCCCGACCCAAAATTTGCCAGTCTATATCCTGCAGCCTCCATAATTCCACACTCCGTATTTGGAGAAAATATTCCCGAATTGTTTAAAATGAGCCAATCCTTTTTTGAGGAATTATATGACCAGGAATTTCCCGGACTTTCCGTATTTCAACATTATGAGCTTTTCAACGACATCAAAGAGCTCCCCTGGTATAAAAATCTGATGAGAAATTTTGTGGCTTTTGATGACTTTAAGAAACACTTCTACCCAAGGCATCCAAGTATTCCGGTTTCCTCGGGTTGGCGGTTCAACTGTTATTTTGCAGACTGGGGAATCTATCTTCCCGCATTATTCCAAAAAGTGATGGAAATGGGAGCTGAACTTAACCTTCAGCATTTAAATAAAGATGACCTTCCTTTGCTTTCATATGATGTCGTTATAAACTGTGGCGGCTTGTCAGGCGCTCAACTTTTTGATGATCATGCAGCATTATTATATCGGGGCCATTTACTTTCAATACAAGATGCCCCAAAACTTACCTCCCCCACTGGCGAGTTAGTCTCGTTCAATTTTTCGCCCGGTAAACAGCATTATTCAACCCAAAATGATATTCCTCAGGATGTTTACTGCTACTCCAGACAAGACGGATGGGTTTTTGGAGGAAGCCGGCAAATGGGGAACATTCGAAATGATGTTTGGCAAGGGGATCAAGCAATGAGTGATAAAATAAAGGTTGGGGATGTACTAATTCCGGCAAAAATTTTATCCCTAAACGAAGGTATCATAGAACATAGTTTTGGAATTAAAACCCGGAATTACCTGAAACGAAAAGCAAAAATGGGATATCGTTTTATCCGAAAAAAAGATAATGGGCTACGACTTGAAGCCGAAGAGAAGTTTGGAAAGAAATTCATTCACAATTATGGCCACGGTGGAGCTGGAGTCACCCTGAGTTGGGGCTGTGCGCTTAAAGTAGCTGAATTGCTGGAAAGTTGAATGCAAATATCACTTCTGGTTTGGGCTTACAAAACGTGTTACAAAAGCTCTTCTTTTCTGGCGATGCTTGGTCTTGCGCCCGGATACTCGTTTTCGCCACATCTTAAAGCTGGATCTTTTCAGCTCGGAGCGCATTAGTTCAATGGTTTCCTTTTCACTTAGCCCAAACTGATATTCGATAGCTCCAAAAGGAGTCCGGTCTTCCCAAGCCATTTCAATAATTCGGCTTTTATCTGCTTTTGATAGGTGATCGAAATTTGCCATAATTTCTTTTTTAGGATGAATACAAAAACCGCAGTTATATCAATCCATCATTTTTTTAACTAAAGCACTAAAACCCTGATTCAATTTGAATAAAAAAGCCTGTGATCTAAATCACAGGCTTTAAAATAAATTTTAGTTTTTTTGAGATTGAGTGGCAACATTACTTACGCTGACCAAAAATCCTCAATAGAAAGATAAACATATTAATGAAATCGAGGTACAGAGCCAATGCCCCCATAATAGCTCCTTTGCTTCCTTCTTCTGATTCAATATCTACTTCAAGACTCATTTTCTTGATCTTTTGAGTATCATAGGCCGTCAATCCTACAAAAACCAACACCCCGATGATAGTGATTCCCCAGTACAGTGTTTCATTGTGCCAAAAAATATTAACGATACTGGCAAGAATAATTCCGATCAATCCCATAAAGGCGATATTACCAATGCTGGTTAAATCGGTTTTGGTGAAATAGCCGTAGGCACTCATGATGCCAAAGGTACCTGCAGTAATAAAAAATGTGGAGGCGATTGAGCCTGCTGTAAATACCAAAAAGAGCACCGAGAACGTGAGGCCGTTCAGAGCAGAATAAAGTAAGAAAAGTGTGATTGCACGAGTTGCGTTCATACTACTGATGGAGCTCGATAGCCAAAATACGAGTCCAAGTTCACCTAAAAGAATCCCAAAGAAAAGAATCTGATTTCCGGCAATGATATCTATTAGCCCGGAATTAGCTGTTCTTAGAGCAATAAATCCAGTAATGGCTAATGCAAGCGCCATCCAGCCATATACTTTATTGATAAAACTGATCTGTATTGATTTTATCTGCTCAGCAGTTAATTGTTGCGTATTCATTAATTCTTTATGATTATAAATTAAATTTCATTTTGAACTGTTACATCAATGGTGTGTAACAATGATTTTACCTGTTTTATTGCATGGATAAAGTACTAAAAATGATAGTGGTTTGTTTACTCTGTGTAGTGATTATTACAGGTTTGGTTTTTTTATTTGAATGGATTTTTTAACAAAAAATTGAGGCGATTATGAAAAAAAATATGGGATCTGTCGACAAGATCATCCGGTTTATTTTAGCTGCCATTTTTGTGGCACTTTACTTTACCGGAACCGTAACCGGAACCTGGGGCGTTGTCCTTTTAGTATTGGCCGGCGTGTTTGTACTTACCAGTATGGTTAGTTTTTGTCCACTTTATGCCCCTTTTGGGCTAAGCACCTGCAAAACGACTGCAAATTAACGGACAAGTATTTTATAAAAAAAGGCACATGAAGCGATTCATGTGCCTTGTTATTGCTCTTCTTAAGCTACTTACGTTCCAAACCAATAGCTGAGTTTTACTAAAAACACATTAGTTGGCTTAGCGTTGAAAAGTCCGTTAAAATCACGGCCAAAATTGAAATCACCGTAACCCAGTTGCGCATCTCTTTGTTGCTGCCATACTAAAAACAGGGTTGATCCGGGCAGGTACTCCCACCTGAAAACAGCATTGCCCTGTACCGATCTAAAATTGAAATCCGGGTTACGAAAACTAAATGCTTCTGAATTTCCATTCCCATCCGGGTCTATGACGTAGGTTTCACCATTTTGACTCACCGTTCCTATATCCTTACCATAAACATCATACTCATAACTGTACGGCCTTGCGACTTCCTTGAAGTTTGAAAATCTACCTGTTGCTATAAATGGTCGCACATAGGTTTGAATACTCATCGTTGGCGTAAAGGTCCAGTTTAAACGTAAACTTGCACTTACAACCGCCTGTTCAATGTCAGAGAATACGTAACGACTACCATAGGTATGAGTAGCATTTGCATCATTGACTGCTGTAATATACTGATCCACATCTACCTGATGCACAAATTCCGGATTGAAGCTAATTTGCATAAAAGTGGCAGGGCGAACATTCACTCCAGCCCAGATAGCATTATCATATTCTCCGGCTACTTCTCTTCGCAGATTCCCTCCCAAGTTAAAACTGACCATCTTACTTCTGTCTGTATTTACATTGGCTATAAAATTCCAATCTTCCGGTCGTTCCATAACAGGACCACCACGACTTATCCGGTCCGTGTACTGCTTAAAATTATACCCGAGATTATAACTGAACATCCATTGGTTTTTGAACATTACTGCCCCACCATTCATAACACTGTTTCTGATCCTGTCGCCATCATAATTCCAACCCCGATCATAACCAATAAATGTCTCATAATATTGAACATATTTTGGAGATGTCTCACGATAAATAGCTACTGCGCCTGCCCAACGAAGATCTGACCGCGTTTGGAACCCAATGTCATTCACTTCATAGCCCGGAGAGGTCTCGGAGTAGGTAACCGAACCCAGCCAGTTATCTCCCCCTCTTTTCTGCACACTCAACTCAGTGGAAAACCCCTGAAGAGAAGTTGCATTCTCATCAACAGATAGATAATCAGAATCAACGCGGTCATAATGTCGTACCGATGAAAATTGAGCTAAGCGAATGGCATCCTTACTACCATGAATACTGCTATAAGAAGCTGCACCACTTGCTATCCACTGCTCGTTTCCAAACTGATGCTCATAATCTACTCCCCCAACGTACGCTGATGAGCGTAAGTAGTCAGAAAAATAAGTGCCATCAATGGAGCGGTTTACCGCACTGGCAAAACCTCCTACATAAGATTGCCCCTGATTAAAATCTTTCTTTAATCTGCTGACCAGATAGTTGGTCGCCGGCTCAACCATAAATTGATCTTCTTGTCCAGTTGTTGACGTAAATTGAGCCGTTTCTTTAGTAGTGTAAGCATCAAGGAAACCCACAGACCAACCATTCTTTGTCTTACCGCTCACTTTTGCAGCGCCGGCTATGGTGGTGTAATCCGGCATGTCAACATACTCAGCATCTATCCCGGCCCGGCTTGCACTCCCCTGAGGGGAACGCCCGATACGACGGCTATAAAATTGAGTAGGAGCATTGTATCTAATAAAAGTTTTCGACCGGCCAAACTGAAAAATGTCCCGTCCTTCCAAAAAGAATGGGCGGCGTTCTTCAAAGAAATTTTCATTGGCAGTCAAATTGATGACAGCCGGGTCTGCTTCTACCTGACCAAAGTCAGGATTCAACGTTGCAGAAAGCGTTAGATCTGAAGTTATACCATACTTTAGATCGGCTCCAATCTGTCCGCTAAGATCGTTTCTGCTGTAATACGGATTGGCTGAATTTTGTGGTGGAACTCTTGTAAGATCTGCTGAAACATACGGCATCACTTCCAATCTACGAGGTTCATCCAGATCATGAATACCGGTCAGTTCTCCAAAATTAGAAACCATTCCGGTTGAGGTTTGTGGGGTTGGTCTCCAAAAAGATTCCTCGCCGGTTCTTGCCACAGATCGATTGAAATTAACTCTCCATTGTTGCTCTGAGTTATTAGAATCAAATCGCAATTGTGATAATGGGATCTTTAATTCGGCAGTCCAACCGAAATCCGTGATTCGTGCTTTCGTTTCCCATACAGCATCCCAACTATTATCTTCATTGTTATTATTGTAGATCATGAGATCTCTTTGAACTCCTCTGGGATTCACTCCAAATACAAAAGCGGTTCGTTTGTCGTTGTAACTATCGAAGGCGACATGAACCCAGTCGCTCGATTCATCGCCATCCCTTCTAAAAAGAGGAGCTACAATAGAATCTGGGGCTGTGTCAAACGCAATGATTCCGACATAAACATGGGAATCGGTATAAAGTATTTTTGCTCGTGTTTTTTGTGTGGCCGGAACCCCATCTTTAGGTTCCCTTTGGGTAAAATGGGCCGCAACCGGCACGGTTTGCCAAATCTTTTCATCCAGAATCCCATCCAGAGTAGGCAAAGAGTTTCCATTCACCTTTACAGCTTCCAGCGTAGGATTTGCTACCCTTCCGGATCTGATATCATCCCCAACAATTTCTAAAATGGAACTTCTTTTTTGAATTGAATTCTGTGCTTTGGCACCTGCAGAAAGGCATAGCAATGCCATCATAGTAGTTAGTAATCTCATAGCTTTTTGGTTAGATTAGGCGGAGTCCTATTCCCCGTAAACAAATGCTATACAATTGTTTACAGCTCCATTATTAATTTAATCGTTAGACGAACGAGCTACAATATGGTTTCAAAAAAGTTTACTTTTTACGAATTGAAATATCTCCATGGAGCGTTTTTATGAGATACTCCGGGCCACCTCCATTTACGGTCCCCACAATCCATTTGCTTATGGAAACGCGATATGTTCCATCCTCATCCTCTGACTCCGAACGATTATTACTTTGTTCCACATCCATGTCAAAATTGGTATACACATCGCCCCACTCGGTTTTCATTTTTGCAGTGAATTTGGCGTTTGCAGGAAAAGCCAGCTCGATATCTCCATTCACCCCGGTGAACGACATTGGGGCATCGGGATTGACTTCTGTGAAGTCTATTTCCATATCCCCATTCACACTATTTACCAACACGGTTCCACTAATATCAGACATTTCGATATCCCCATTTACCGCACTGATCTCGATCTCACCGGAAAGCCCGGATACGACTACATCTCCTTGTATGGTATTTAGCTTCAAAGAAAAATTACGGGGCACGTAGACTACTAAGTCAAGGTCATCATTTGGCATGGGCCCGGATTTAATGACCACTTCGTTATCATCTTCAGTCACTTCAACGCCACTGCCACCGGTAGAAATTCGTCGCATTCCGTTTTTCATCGCTTGATTGTCATTATCATCCCGATCGCGGCCATCGTGATTCACCACTACATTTTGCTGATCGTGAACCCGTACTTCTACTTCATCCGAAAAATTGGCGTTGATGATCAACTTCCCCGGTTGACCCGGATTCGTCAAGGGTACCTCAATATTACTTTGAGCCAGTAACGGCAGCGTTAGCAGCGAAAGTACAAACAGGTTGATAGTATAAATAATCGTTTTCTTCATGATATTTCTTTATTTAGGATGTTTTCTTTTTGATGTATCCGTCTCCATTTAACAATTGGAACCGGATCTCGGGACCGCCTTCACCAAACTGAACTCTTGATCTGGATCCTATACTAAACCGGGACATCCCATCCTTACTTTTATGAACCCGGTCTCGCACATGTTTAACTTGGTCGAAGTTGGTATATAGTTCACCGTGCAAACTTTTGAAAGTTACAACTACATTCAAATTTTCAGGTGCAATCAGTTCTATATTCCCGTTTACGGTGTTGAAATCAAGATCTTCAGACGGAACAGTAGTTAATTCCACTTTGATATTCCCATTTACTGTATTTGCGTTCACAGGACCCGCGTTGTCTACCACAATTACACTTCCATTGATGTTAGAGGCTTGAAGCCGATTGCTCATTCCTGAAACAACCACCTCTCCGCCGTTTATAGTGGATATTTCAGCCTCTAACCGATGTGGAATTTTGATCTGCAGGTTAAACTCGAATTCCATTTGGTTTTCATCGTACCATCTCCCCTTACGATCCCGATTCTTACTGTTGAAATTATAGTTTAATTCATCTCCCTCTATTTCAACTTCAGCGTGGGGGTGCCGAATAAAAACGAATATACTATTGGTTCCGCTCAGCCGATCCAGGTAAATTTCTTCAGGGTGAAAGTCATCTGAACTCCCAACTGCTCCTTTCACAATTTTATTTCCGGTGATGATGATCTCATCTCCATCATAACCTTCCACATTTAGATCGCCATTAATGTTTTCCATATGAAAGATCGTACCTGCATTAAATTCAGAGGCAGGAATGACCATCTCAACTTCCTCATTCATTCGCTGAGTGTAAACGGGCTTTTGGGCCAAAACCTGAGTGGACGCTATCACAGCAAACAACCCTGCCAAACCAATTTTAAGCGTATTTATTTTCGATATTTTCATGATCCTATTTTCATTGATTTGGAGAACCTGCGAGCGTCAAAAGACCTCGCAGCGTTCGGGCCACAACGCTCGTAGGTCTTTAGGACGCTACGAGGTTGTTACCTTTATGACATCTAAATTAACTTCGTTAGACATTCGCAGGTTCTACATTATTTTCACATCAACACCGCGATGCTGCTTTCCAACTTTTGCTGAACCGAATAATCCAGTTCACGTTCCTCCAACAGTTTTTGAAATTCAGGTGCAGAGGCTTTCAACTCCAGCTCAATCATTGTATCCGCCAGTTCCGTTATCACAATAGGTGATTCTTGCGTAGAAATAGATCGCACCAAACCACGCCGAACACGTTCGTCATCTCCCCAGCGCTTAAGAGCCTCCACAGCCTGGATTCGTACATTCACACTTGGATCGTTATTCAAAGTAAAAAGCAAAGCATGAATGGCATCGAGGTCAACAGTAGAAAATTCAGAACTAATATTCACTGCCTTCAAACGGTCAGCAGCCGAACTCCCTTCCAGCATATTCACCAGCATCATTTCTTTCATAGACTGCATTTCCTGACTGAGCTGCTCAATCTCAGATTGATCATTATTTATTTGTGAACCGATGAATCCGCCTATCACCAAAAGAACTAAAGCGTACGCCAATTTAGGAGCCGTCAAATTTGAAACCTCAAGCAATACCTTATCTATGAAGACTTTCCACCAACCCGGTTTGATACTTTTCTTCTCCTCTTCCAGCATCAAATAAAAACGGTTACTGAGTTTTTCTGAAGGCTTTTGTGTCGGTATAGCACCCAGTTCCTCGTATAATTTCTCTACCTCAAGGAATTCCATAAAGTCAATTTCCCCACTGGCAATAAGTTCCTCTAAGCGGGTTTTTCCGACATCATCCAGCTCGCCGGACAGATAATCTGCAATCAGTTGTTCGTGTTTTTCATTCATAGCTGCATTCGTCTTTTAAATGGTTCACCAAATCTCTTAACTCTTTCATTGCCCTAAACATTTTTACTTTGATCGCTCCTTCCGTTGTGTCCAAGATCTCTGCAATTTCTTTGTATTTCAGTCCTTCAAACCGACTCAAAATCACAATCTCTCTTTTATCTTCATCCAAACGGTCGAGCGCCAGTTCCAACAAATGTTGTTTTGCCTCTTTATTATGAACCGCTACCGGATCATCGGAATCCACTTCCAATCGCTCTTCATCTATCTCGATGGAATCTCCATTCCGCTGCTCTTTTCGATAATGATCAATGTGCGCGTTGCGTGCCACACTGAAAAGCCAGGTACTAAATTGACCATTTCCGGAATAGGATTCACGATATTTCAGAAGACGCTCAAAAACGGATTGAACCAGATCTTCGCTAACCTGACCATCCTTGCACATTCGATAAAAGAATCGGTACAACGGACGATTATAGCGCTCGAACAAAAGACCCAGTTTATCCAGATCTCCATTCTTCACTTTCATCATCAATGCTTTATCTGAGGTTGAATTCACCGTAAAAATTTCCCGCGGTTGTGTTTTTCAACCTTATACACTGATGATGACAGAAAAGGTTACAGAATTTTTTGAATAGAGATTACGATCAACAGTCAAAATGCAATAAAGGAACACGAAGGCTATTTTGCATTTACAAATTCTTGGTGAACCTTTTTGACTTTCTGCCTTCGTGGCCCGAACGCTGCAATTGAGTTTGATTTAAAGCTCAGCTCTACCTGAAGAGTCATTCCCGTGCAGACGGGAATCTAAATATATCCATACAATCCAGCTATTGATTCCTATAAAGCAATAAGATTTCGGGCATTTGCCGCGAAATGACCACTTATCGTAGAAAACACTTTTCCTTTTATCGAACTGACGAATGGATTTCAAGGATTCACCATCAAATCAAAATCACTCCACCGGCAAACCTTCCAGCTCCATGATCTTAAGTGCATTTGTGGTAGGACAAGGCCCGGATTTGATCTTATAGGAAAAGCTCATTTTTCCGCCTTCAATGGTCTCCGAAAAATGCCAGTTGCTTAGTTGAGGGATCTCTTTTTCTAATGAAGCAAGTTCCAGATCATGTGTGGAAACCATCCCGATTCCATTCTTTCCGGCCACGTGTTTTAGAAAAGCAGTACTGCCCTGAAATCGCTCTCGGTTGTTGGTGCCCTTGAAGATCTCATCCACAAAAAAGAAAAGCGGGATCTTGTGATTCGAATCCAATTCATTCAACAGGCGCCGCAATCTTCGCACTTCCGCATAAAAATGTGACAAACCGCCCTCAAGCGAATCCTTCACGTTAATACTGGTGAATAACCGAAACAAATTAGTATTCAAGGACTTGGCTTGAACCGGAGCTCCAGAAAACGCCATCGCTAAATTGATCCCAACCGTTCTTAAAAAAGTACTTTTTCCCGCCATGTTAGAACCGGTGATAAGGAACAGATCTTTGTCTTCTTTGATGATAAAATCGTTAGAAACCCGCTCCTCATCTTTGATCAGCGGATGACCAAGTTTTTCAGCTTTAAATAAGATCTCATCGTTATTGGTGATCTCCGGAAATGTGCTATCGGGATTCAGATAGGCAAAGTTGGCGATGGAGTTCAGAGCTTCCAGTTCGTAGAAATCATCCAGCCATTCCTCCAGTTTGGGAGCCAGCTCTTTTTTCAGCTTCTCCATCTTCATTGAGAAAAACAAGTCCCAGGGAATCACCATATTCACCAGCGGCCACAGCACCTGATTGGCCTGAAGTGATGCTGCTCCCGCCAATCGTGAAGCCCTTTTCAAATACGCAGATGGTGACACTTGCTGATCTTTCAAAGAAGTAAAGAAATCCTTCAACGAAGAATTCGCCGGAAATGAAAACTGTTCGATATATACCAGAATCTTACCAAACCTACTCATCTGTTTGTCGATCTGATACCCGGCTTCAAACAACTCTGCGATCTTGTCACTGTTGAAGTTGTAGTAGCCCAGATACGTCAGGAATGTGATCAACACCCACGGCCCCGTTAATCCTCCGATCGCCGTGATCAGCAAGACAATGTTAGCAATCGAAAGCGTTGAAAGGATCAGAAGCGGGATCAGAAAGTTTACTTCTTTGGGATTTTTCATCCATCGTAAAAGCTTATCCATGCTCCAGTCTTTATCAGAGATTTCCTTCTGTGTCATGAACGCCTGCACTTGAATACGATCCCTAAATCCCGATAACGGGATCAGATCAGCGATCAGTTTTTGGCGGTTTTCGATCTCTTTTTGATCCGGTGCTTCATTCAACAACCAGGACGATAATCGCTCCGAACTTTTAGGATAAATGGAAGTGTCCATGAGATGATGCAGCGAATAATCTCCTACAATATGGAGATCATCGGCAAAAGGATGAGATTTCAGGTCATCCGAAAACTGGTAATCAGGAAGTTTCTCCCAATCCAGCTCCATCCGAGCGATGTGTTGCTCTTTGATCTCTTTCAAAAAAGACAATCGGTCTTTGTGATCGGTAATTCGTTTATGGCGGGCAATCAGGTAAATGAATCCTCCAGTCAAAGCCAACAGAGACGTAAAGAAAATACCGTCGCTGCCGGTTTGCGCAATGAGGTAAAGAACCAGAATGGAAACCACAAAATATCCCCCGCGAATGTATGAAAATTGGGTACTCACCTTTCCCATCTTTTGGATCATCTCTCCTAAACGTTCTGTCTGATCCTTAAACTGTTTCTTTAAAATCTGCTTTGATAAATTCATGAATAATGCTGTTGAAAATTTCAGACTTCAAGAATAGGCATTTCATTATTCAGTTGACAGTTGACAGTTGACAGTTGACAGTTAGCAGTTAGCAGTTAGCAGTTAGCAGTGGTTCCTAAATTCAACTAACACTGTCAACTCTTCTGTTTACTGATCACTGATAACTGTACACTGATATTCCTGTTTACTGTCTTCCTGTCTTTCAGTAATATCCTGCAAATCAAATCTAACGACTTTATGGACTATTTCGCACACGAAACGGCGGTTATTGACGAAGGGGCAAAAATTGGAAAGGGTACAAAGATCTGGCACTTTACACATGTGATGCCGGATTCTGAGATTGGAGAATACTGTAATTTAGGTCAGAATGTAGTTATTTCTCCCAAAGTGAAATTAGGCCGAAATGTGAAAGTGCAGAACAACGTCTCCATCTACACCGGGGTGATTTGTGAGGATGATGTGTTCCTTGGCCCTTCCATGGTGTTCACGAATATCATCAACCCAAGAAGTGCCATTGTTCGTCGCGATGAATATGTGGATACGTTTGTGCGAAAAGGAGCTTCGATCGGAGCGAATGCCACCATTATTTGTGGAAATGAATTGGGAAAATACTGCCTGATCGGAGCCGGAGCTGTCATCACCAAACCGGTGAAACCGTATGCATTAATGGTTGGTAATCCCGCTAAGCAAATTGGCTGGGTGAGTGAATATGGTCACCGCCTGGAGTTTGATAAGGATGGAGTTGCGGTTTGTCCAGAGTCGAAAGAAAAATATGAATTGAAGGATGGAAGCGTTGCTAAAGTGACTCCATAAATTTATTAAATCAACACTGTCCTCTCTCTGATTTCCAGCGAAGCTGAAATCGGTCTCTCTCCAAAGAGAGATAGGTTCCTGCCGATATTTAGAATTCTAGCTTAGAGAACGATGGTGTTTAGTAGCAAGAACCTGTGTCCCTCCGGAGGGACCGATAGGTCAGTTCACTAATCTATCAGGGAGGACAGTCAAAAAGCAATTTCATTTATTGTTTAACCAACTCTACCACCGTAGCTCCCCAGCCGCTCCGATCGCTGGCCAGAGAATACGATTCCACATGCCGGTTACGATCCAACAAACTATGCACCGTTCTCCGCAATACGCCCTTCCCCTTTCCGTGAATGATGCGTATGGAATAGATCTCTTTCTCCAGGCAAGCTTCAATATAATCAGGGATCAGATCTCCCAATTCTTTAGGATTGAATAAGTGAAGATCCAACACACCATCAATAGGAATTTCAATCGGTTCCGGTTCAGACATAATTTTTCTGCTTACTGCTTACTGCTTACTGCTTACTGCTTACTGAATATAATCCACTACACGTCGCTCACTCACCACTTTTTTGATGAAAGAAACCACTTTCTGATGATCCGGATGCTCGGCATACACGTTCAGGTCTTCTTCAGATGCACAGCTTACCGTCAGCACCATATCACAAATCGCCTCTCCATTACCTTCCAGCACATTAATTCCTACTTCAGCTGATTGCAATTCATCGATCTTCGAAGGCAGATCCTCCAGCAATTTCTTCATGGTTTCGGCATTCTCGGCTTTGGTTTTACCTTCCGCTACATCTTTTAACTTCCACATTACTACATGCTTGATCATTTTCTGATATTTGATTTTTGGATTGATGATTTTCGATTTAATTCATGAGATATATAATGAGAATAAATCCTGCTGACTGCTGACTGCTGACTGCTGACTGCTGACTGCTGACTGCTGACTGCTGACTGAATATCCCCCGAACTCATCGAAAATCCCAATCAGATACAGTTATTCTTTCGATGTCTTTTGTGCCAGCTTCGATGTTCTACCGCTGTCAATTAATGCTTGGAACCCTTAACTTTAAGGTTCTGTTTTAAAGATGCAGGAACAAGCCTGTACTCCTTGAAAATACAATTAGAAATTTTGAAAACATTGGATTTAGATAAAATCACAGCCGAAGAGATCGGTGAGGATCACGTAGCGACCTCAACACAAACACCGCTCAGAGAGGATGCATTTGATAAAACGGATGCTGAAAAAATTGAGATCATAGAAGAACATTTTGCGGAGATCATGAAAACCCTGGGACTCGATCTCGAGGATGATAGTTTGAGTGGCACACCCTATCGCGTTGCCAAAATGTATGTGCAGGAAATTTTTGAGGGACTGAATCCCAAGAATAAACCCGTAGCACGACAATTCAGCAATAGTTATGAATATAACGGGATGCTCGTTGAAAAGAATATTCATGTGACTTCCTTTTGCGAGCACCATTTTCTGCCTTTTATTGGAAAAGCGCATGTGGCTTATATTCCATCAGGAAAAAAGGTAATCGGCCTTTCCAAGATAAATCGTATTGTGGATTACTATTCGCGCCGACCTCAGGTCCAAGAGCGGCTCACCCTGCAAATTGCGGAAGAATTACAAGCTGCCCTGGAAACCGAAGACGTCGCTGTTTATATCGACAGTAAACACCTTTGTGTTTCAACCCGTGGAATTAAAGACCATAGCAGTACAACTATTACAGCTGAATATCGCGGTGCTTTTAAGAATGAAGATACTCAGCAAAAATTCATCGACTATATCAAAACTAACACTCAGATCGACTGATAGCTGTGGCTGACACATCAAAAAAACTTCACGTTTACAACACCCTTTCCCGTAAAAAAGAACTTTTTGAACCGCTGAATCCTCCGCATGTGGGAATGTATGTTTGCGGGCCGACTGTTTATGGTGATGCGCATCTGGGGCACGCTAAAAGCTATGTTTCTTTTGATGTTATTCTTCGTTATCTGCGGTATCTGGATTACAAAGTTCGCTACGTTCAAAACATCACTGATGTGGGACATTTGGTAGATGATGCTGAAGAAGGAGAAGACAAACTCAGCAAGCAGGCTCGTATTGAAAAGGTGCAGCCGATGGAGATAGCCGAAAAATACACCTACACTTATTTCAGGGATATGGATGCACTGAATGTGCTCCGACCAGATATTGCCCCACGCGCCACCGGACATATTCCCGAACAGATTGCGATGGTGAAGAAATTGATCGAAAACGGTCATGCTTACGAAGTGAATGGCAACGTTTATTTTGATGTATCCTCCGATCCTGAATATGGAAAACTTAGTGGCCGTAAAACCGAAGATGCTGAATCCGGAACACGGGTAGAAACAGCTTCAGACAAACGAAGTCCCGAAGACTTTGCCCTCTGGAAAAAAGCCGATGACAATCACATTATGAAGTGGGACTCGCCGTGGGGAGTCGGATATCCCGGATGGCATGTAGAGTGTTCAGCTATGAGTACCAAGTATTTAGGGGAGAGTTTTGATATTCACGGTGGCGGATTGGAAAATCAGTTTCCGCACCATGAATGCGAAATTGCTCAGGCTGAATGTGCCCACGATAAACAATTTGTAAAGTACTGGCTCCACAACAATATGGTGACGCTGGAAGGCCAGAAAATGGGTAAATCGCTAGGTAATGCGATCAACCTGCATGAGTTTTTTACCGGAGATCATAAATTGCTCACCAGAGCATGGCCACCGGAAGTGATCCGATTCTTCCTGCTTCAATCCCACTACCGAAGCACCACCGACTTCAGTGAAGATGCATTAAGCGGAGCCGAATCCGGATTGAAGAACCTGCATTCCATGATCAATACTATTGAGAATGCGGAAGCAGGTTCTGGAGAAGCTTTTGATCTGGATGGATTGAAAGCTTCCGTTGAAAGTTCCATGAACGATGATTTCAATTCGGCTCAAGCCATTGCCACTTTATTTGAAGAATTGAAGGAGATCAGAAAACGAATTAACGAAAAGGACATTCCTTCAAATCTCGATGCGATCAAGACATTCATACACAACTTTGTGGATGGTGTACTTGGAATCTGGCCGCAGGAAGGTGGAGGAAATGAAGAATTAACCAAAGGGTTGGTCGAGTTGTTGATCGAGATCCGTAAAGATGCCCGAAGTAATAAAAATTTCGAGCTTTCAGATAAAATCCGCGACGACCTAAAAGAGCTGGGCGTGCAGCTCATGGACGGCAAAGAAGGCACGTCCTTCGAGATCGAGTAATGAAATGGCTGCGGGATATATTCAGCTTCCTGATCGTTACTTTGGTTAAGTTTTACCAAGTGGCCATCTCCCCCTGGCTGGGGAAAAGCTGCAGATATCAACCCACCTGTTCCCGATACATGATCGAAGCTGTGGAAGAATGGGGGCCATTAAAAGGATTTTGGATGGGCATTAAGCGTATTGGGCGCTGCCATCCCTGGGGCGGTGAAGGGTATGATCCGGTTCCAAAAAAGAATAACGAACAATGAACATTGAACAACGAATATCGAAGTAAATGAATGACATTAATTTCAAAAAACGCATCACTGTTGAACAAGTTGAAGAAGGAACCGATCTGGCTCCAAAATTTCAGGATGATGGATTGATTCCGGTTGTAACCACCGATTATGAATCCGGCGAATTGCTAATGCATGGTTACATGAATGAAGAAGCCCTGAAGAAAACAATCGAGATCGGCGAAGCAGTGTATTACAGCCGAAGCCGTGAAACTCTTTGGCATAAAGGCGCCACCAGCGGGCTGGTTCAAACCGTAAAAGAAATGCGCATCGACGACGATCAGGATTGCGTGTGGCTTCGGGTTGAAGTGCAGGGAAATGGTGCAAGCTGTCACGTCGGATATCGCTCTTGCTTCTATCGCAGCGTGCCCACCGGAGAGAATTTCGAGCAAAAAGACGGTGAACTGAAGTTTGAGGAAGATGAAAAGGTTTTCGATCCCAAAGAAGTTTATGGGGATGCACCTAATCCTACGAAGCTTTAAACAGATTAGCCACTATTAAAAAGCCCGAATTCAATGCTGAATTCGGGCTTTTTTTTATTTCACATCCGGTTCACGAATTAAGCGTAAACATCCGCTTTTCTTTTCTTTTTGATTCGGCCACCGCTTGATTTCGCAAATGGCTCTTTTCCTTTCGACTTCCGTTTTCCTTTCCCGGATCTTTTTGAGGAAGATCCATTGTTGTTATTGGACGAGGAAGCTCCATTCGTATCCGGCTTGGCCAGCTCAACAGCGATCTCACGACCCTCAAATTTTGATCCGTTCATAGAATCAAATAACTTAGAATCGAATCCTTCTTCCACTTCAAAAAAGGAGAAGTTATTCTGAATGTCGATCTTGCCAAAATCAGGCTTTTTGCCATTCATTTGCTCGTTTACGACACCCATCAATCTTGCAGGGTTCAAACCATCTCTCCCTCCTACATTCAGGAAATAACGCGTAAATCCTTCTTCAGCACTACGGCTGTTGCTTCTGCCGCCTGAATTACGACTTCCTTTATTAGAAGAGTTTCGTTTGTTCTTTTTGTTTGATTTTCCTGCTGAGGCATTGATATCTCCGGCCTGCTCATAATATTCCAGGATCTGATTGAACTCCATGGATACAAAGTGTTTGATAAGATCCTGCCAGCCTAAATCTGAGAGCCGCTCATACACTTCCGGCAAATACTTTTCGATCTGCTTTTCGTTGACTTCGGTGGTTCGGAGTTTTTCCACCATATCCATCATGCGAACGCCACAAACTTCTTTACCGCTCGGTACGTCCTGTTTGATGAAGTCTTTGCCTGACATTTTTTCCAGTGCGCGGATCTTATTTTTCTCACGGGTATTAATAATGGAAATGGAGATTCCACTGTTTCCGGCACGGCCGGTTCGACCACTTCGGTGAATATACACTTCCAGATCATCCGGAAGATTGTAATTGATCACATGCGTCAGGCTATCCACATCCAAACCGCGTGCAGCCACATCTGTCGCAACCAATAGCTGTAATTCTCCGGTGCGGAATCTGTTCATCACGTCATCGCGCTGACTTTGAGAAAGATCCCCATTCAGCCAATCCACATCGTAACCATCCTTGGCTAAGCTTGCGGCAATATCGGAGGTTTCTCTTCGCGTTCTGCAGAAAATAATTCCATAGATATCCGGGTTCACGTCAACTACTCTCTTCAGCGCATCGTAGCGATCGCGGGCCTGCACCATATAGTAGTGATGCTCCACATTTAACGCGCCTGAGTTTCGTGCACTCACCTGAATTTCTTCCGGATTGTTCATGTATTTCCGAGCAATCTTGGAGATCTGATTCGGCATGGTGGCTGAAAAAAGCAGCGTTTGTTTCTCCTTTGGAGTATCATGGAGAATGGCATCAAGATCATCCTGAAATCCCATGTTTAGCATTTCATCGGCTTCATCCAAAACCAGAGAACGGACATTCGTCACATCCAGTTTTCCTCTTTTGATCAGATCCAGCATACGTCCCGGAGTTCCAATCACAACCTGAACACCTCTTTTGAGTGCGCTGATTTGAGAGCCAATACTGGTTCCACCATAAACAGCCAGCGTTCTGATTCCTTTCTGATGTCTTGAGAAATCCTTCAGATCTTTTTCAATTTGGATGGCTAATTCGCGGGTTGGCGATAGCACCAAAACCTGAACATTGTCGGAGTTGGCATCCACTTGCTGGAGTACGGGCATTCCAAAAGCACCGGTCTTTCCTGTTCCGGTTTGAGCCAAAGCCACGAGATCACGCTGAGAAGCTAAAATGGTTGGAATCGCTCTTTGCTGTACTTCAGTGGGGGTTTTAAAGCCAAGATCATTTACGGCTTGACATATTTCGGGCGAGAGGCCCAGTTCTTCAAAAGTTGACATGTAGTATTTTTTAGTCGTTCTAATCCCGTATAGAAATTTGTGCTGCACTGCTTCTTGTCCGGAATAAAATTAAGGGTGAGCTATGGACAAGAGGCAAGCACGACTGCTTGATTTACAAAGGCCAGCAAGGTTCTATAAACCTGAAAAGTTTCGGTATTCCAGTCTTATCGCGAACTCACGATTTTTCAATAAGCCCTAAAGATACGGATAAAAAGCTTCTGTTATGAGATTGGGTTCAAAATAAATTTCGCTCCTATGGTGAGGGGTTTGCCTGCACCTTATTCTTTACCGATATGTTTTTTAGGGCAGTAAAAGCAGGCCGATCTTTTGCCAACAAACATTCACTTCAAAATATCTCTTAATGAAGCAGTCGTAGTGAATTCAATAAAATTTTTAGCAGCCGGACTCAACCTTTTTCCTTTTGGATACACCAGTTTCCAGGTATTCACGTAAGGCAGATCATTAACATCCAGCACGGATATTTTGCCTACGCTTTCTTCCAAAGTAAGGCTGTACTTAGAGATGAGAGAGATGCCGATACCCGCCATAATAGCCTGCTTCACCGCCTCATTTGTGCCTAATTCCATTACAATCTCCGGGGATATATTGTTGGATTCAAAAAGCTGCTGCATCACCATCCGGGTTCCGGAACCCGGTTCCCGTATCAGGAAACGATATGCTTCTAACTCCTTGAAGTCAATATTCTTCTTTAGCGCCAAAGGATGATCCGGAGCCGATGCCATCAAAAGAGGATTCTCCAAAAATTCTACGGCCTCAAGATCGAGCTCTGGAGGCAACACAGAAAAAACAGCCAGGTCGCATACATTCTCACGAAGCAACTCTTTTACTTCATTACGGTCGGTTACCTTTAATGAGATCTTGATCTTATCAAATTTAGAGCGGAATGCACCCAAGATATAGGGCATAAAATATTTAGCGGTAGATACCACCGCTACATTTAAACTCCCTCTCATCATTCCTTTGATCTCCGAAAGGGCCATTTCCAGGCTATTTACTTCTTTTTTAATATTCTTTTGAGCCTCATACAATTCTTTTCCTGCTTCTGTCAGATATAGCTCCTTCCCAATCACCTCAAAAAGATCTACCCCAAAGTGTTCTTGTATTTTTTTTACCTGAATGGAAACGGCCGGTTGAGACATAAACAGTTTTTCGGCAGCCTTTGTCATGCTTTTTTGCTTGGCTACCTCCGCAAAAACATCAAGCTGATGTAAAGTAAAAGACATATAAACTAATATTTATGTTTTTGATTAAATACGTTAATTATTATTTATGATAAGAAGGGTTTAACTTTTTGGCAACTTAAAAACTCAAACCTGATAACATGCAAAAACTACAGACCATCACAGTTGCCCATGGAGACGGAATAGGCCCGGAAATCATGGATGCCGCTCTTAAAATTTTAGATGCTTCCGGTGCCAAACTAAGATACGATACCATCGAAGTGGGAAAAAAAGTCTATGAAAGAGGAGTCAAATCGGGTATCGAAGATGATGCCTGGAATACCGTTCTAAAGAACAAAATACTGCTTAAAGCCCCCATCACAACACCACAAGGTGGCGGAGTTAAAAGCCTGAATGTAACGCTCCGCAAAACTCTGGGGCTTTTTGCCAATGTTCGCCCCTGCCGCGCTTATCACCCATTCGTGAATACCAAACATCCGGAAATGGACGTCACCATCATTCGGGAGAATGAGGAAGACACCTATGGAGGAATTGAACATCGCCAAACTTTTGAAGTGTATCAATGTCTCAAGCTCATCACCTTGCCCGGCACCGAGCGGATCATCAGATATGCCTTTGAATATGCAAAATCTCACAGCCGAAATAAGGTTACCTGCTTCACTAAGGACAATATCATGAAGCTCACGGACGGACTTTTTCATGAGATCTTTAAGACCATTGCCTCTGAATATCCGGAAATTGAAGCCGAAAATCTGATCGTAGATATTGGTACCGCACGGCTTGCAGACACTCCGGAAAAATTTGATGTTGTCGTGATGCCTAACCTGTATGGAGATATCGTCTCAGATGTAGCAGCTCAGATCTCAGGCTCAGTGGGAATGGTCGGATCGGCAAATATAGGAACTGATTGTGCTATGTTTGAAGCTATCCATGGCTCTGCACCCGATATTTCCGGACAAAATATTGCCAATCCTTCGGCACTCATACAGGCATCCATCATGATGCTCCGACATATTGGCCAAAACCAGCCGGCAGAGCGAATTCAAAACGCCTGGCTCAAAACACTTGAAGATGGAGTTCACACAATCGACATGTTCGGCTCAGACAGTAAGAAGAAAGTTACAACCGATGAATTTGCAGACGAACTGATCCAAAGGCTCGGTGAAATCCCCTCAATCCTGGAGCCGGTGAGCTATGCAGGCCAGCAAAAAGTTCAAATTCCCGAATTGAAACTGAGCAGAACGGAACTCCGTCCTTCCTTAAAACAAAAACGCGAACTGCTCGGAGTAGATGTATTTGTGTATTGGGAACCGGAAAATCCAAACCTGTTAGCTGAACGTCTTCAGGAAGCTGCTGGGCAGAAATTCGAGCTTAGCATGATCACCAACCGGGGCACTAAAGTATGGCCAAACGGCCTTCCTGAAACATTTTGTACCGATCATTGGAGATGTCGGTTTAAGGCAACTAATGGAAGAACCAATCAAATGGAGATCCTAGAGTTACTCCAAAACCTGACCCGATATACCATAGATACCATAAAAACAGAAAACCTCTACACCTTTGACATGGAGCCGGCCTTCTCCCTGGGTCAAGGTGAATAGCTAAAATCATAATACAAAAGTGTGCTCAAAAGCCACATCCCAAATCCGGGATGTGGCTTTTTTAATGTTCGAAAGTTGTTACAATGAATTAAAGAGAATGGTTAAATTCTTTATCTTTGACCCAAATCAAAAACAAGCAGTCCTAATGATCAAAGAATTATTTCCTGAATCACAACCTATTTCTGAATTAAGAAAATTAATTGAAACCGAGCTGCCTAAAGAAAACCTGAACGAAGGCAATACTTTATGGGCTACTTCTGTTTGCAGTGACGAAGTTAACCAGAGTTTAAACCAGTTAAACGATTACTTCAAAGCCTTTGGCCCATTTATTATGGGGGGAATTTCAGGAATTCCTTTTGCAGGCAAAACCGGTTTTAAAGCATTTGCAAGCCATATTCCGGATAATGGAGGCGCCGTTATCATTTACGGGCCACATATCGGTATCACTAAAGATGGCAAGGTTGGAATGATAAACCGTGATGGGCAGGGAGAATCTTCTTCCTGTTGCGGCTCACTCGTTGCCGGTTTAAACAGTGTTAAGACAGGTAATGTACTCAACATTTCTCATGACGACTATCAACAGGGACAGGTCAATAAAATATTGATCGAAAGGTATGACGAGATCAAGAAAGCTGATCGTGATATCGTGATGGCAACGGAAGTAGCTTATGACCAGATCAAAAGGGAACTTACCGATATTGTTGCTGGCAGCCTGGATTCACTCGGAGAAAAACCCCTTCTTTTGATAGGAGGAATTATCATTAATCGGGATTGGGATCAGGACGATCTTTTTGAAGTCCGGGACGTGGCTTGGTACAACAATTAAATATTATGAGATACTCTACCTTTCTATTTTTGAGCCTTCTTGGCTTACTTTCCGGCTGTAACTCCTCTGAAAAACCCGGGGAACCTGACCTGAGTACTTTCCAGGATACTTCGGATACAATATATGCAGTCACCGGTTTAGATGGGCCGGAAGCGGTGCGATACGATCCCGATCAGAAGGTTTATTTCATCTCCAATTTTACCGGTGGCGGCAATGCTCAGGATTCTACCGGCTTCATCACCAAGGTAAACGATAAGGGAAAAGTGGAGGCACTTAAGTTCATGGAAGGAACAAAAGAAGCCCCGCTACACGCTCCCAGAGGTATGTATATTACTCATAAAACCCTATGGGTTGCCGACGTGCTTGGAGTACACGGGTTCAATAAAAATACGGGCCAACAAACTAATTTCGTGGATTTCAGTTCATTTCAGATTGGCTTTTTGAATGATGTTTCTGCAGATAAGAATGGAAACTTATATGTTACCGATACCGGAACATCTACCGTTTATAAAATCCAGGATGGCCAAGTATCCGTATTTCTTGATGAATTACCAATTGCTCCAAATGGGATCACCTTGAATCCTGCTGATGACACATTCTTATTGGCTCCCTGGAATGGAGATCAAACTTTTTACTCCTTTGATGAGAGTGGAGAACTTTCAGAGTTTGCGGTATTGGAAGGCGGCTATTTTGATGGTATTGAATTCATCGGAAAAACTCTTTTTTCAGCAAGTCAGCAAGATTCTTCAATTCGTATTTTCCAACCTAAGATGGAAAAGCAATTGATCAAAACCAGTGGCAGGCCTGCTGACATTGGTATTAATACGGATCTAAACCACATAGCCGTACCTTATATTGCGCTTGATAAAGTTGAAATTTGGGATCTTAATTAGTTCTGATTTATGTCAAAACCTGCCGCTCCAATTCCAGAAAATGAATTTGAAAGGTTGCTGAAGTTAGCCGATTATGATATCGATTATTCACAGATACATGGTAAACTCGATGACCTAACCCGCCTTGCTGCCTTTGTGGCCGGAACACCCATCTCTCTGGTTAACTTATTGGAAGCTAATACCCAATGGACGGTATCCAATTATGGGCTCAATGTTCACCAAACACCACGTGAAGAAACCGTTTGCCAATATGTGGTTCTGGATGACGCTCCTCTGGAGGTAGAAGACCTCACTCAGGACGAACGTTTTAAGAAAAAAAGCTATGTGGTCAACGATCCTCATATCCAATACTATTATGGGTTGCCCTTAACTACCCCTGATGGGATCCGTATTGGGGCTATGTGTGTGATGGATACCAAATCAAATGATCTCTCACCTGAGAAAGAAGAATTCCTGAAGATCATTGCCAATGAAGTGATCACCCGCATTGAATACGAACATAAGCTCAAGTTAATGCGCAATAATATGGATGAGCTAAAAGAGATCCAGCGAAAAGTCAGCCATGATATCAGAGGACCTATAGGTGGGATCATAGGGATTGCAGAAATTCTGCGTGATCAGGCAGAAGAAAGTAAAATGGAAGAGTTCATGAAGCTGCTTGAACTTATTAATAAAGGGGGAAGATCCGTTTTGGAACTGGCTGATGATATTCTTTCCAACTACAAAGAAGAGGATTCCCCGGCTAAGATTTCCGATCACGAGCTAACATTATCCTCCCTCAAACAAAAGCTGCTTAATCTATATACTCCCCAGGCAAAAAGTAAGAATATCAATTACTCAGTAATTGTGAGTTCCAACAAAGTGGATGTCCCTTTTCCGAAGCATAAGTTGCTGCAAATTTTTGGGAATCTGATCACTAATGCGAATAAGTTCACTCCTGAGAATGGCTCTGTGAAGGTTGAACTTTCCTTCAGTCCTGCACCCGATTCCAAATTGGTGTTTATAGTTTCGGACTCAGGTGTTGGTATGTCCCCGGAACAGAAAGAAAACATTCTTTCCGACCATGCACAATCTACCGCAGGCACAAAGAATGAGCGTGGATTTGGTTTCGGTTTTCAATTAGCAAAACATTTAATCGAGACCATGGATGGTTCCATCTCTATTCACTCGAAGCAAGGCGAAGGCACTTCCATTAAGGTCGAGATTCCTGTATAAAATCTCAGCGATTTACTACTGCGCGGTCTTTTTGTATCGTTTAATGGATACCAGCAACAGTACGCTTCCCATAAAAAGCAGGACATAAACCATGTTTTGAATTTCTATCCATCCGGCTCCTTTCAAAAGTACCATCCGCATGATTTTTATGAAATAGGCTATGGGATTAACAAGAGTCAGATTTTGTGCCCAATTAGGCATGCTTTCAATCGGTGTAAATAATCCACCCAGCAGAATAAATACCACCATCAAAAACCAAGCTATGAACATGGCTTGTTGCTGAGTGTGCGTTACCGTCGAGATCAAAAGTCCCAGCGACTGTATGGTGATCAGAAAAATACCTGCTACAGCTAACACTGTAAAAAGATTACCCAGAAAAGGGATCTGAAACCCATAGCGCGCGAGGGCTAAACCAATAAGAAGATCAACCATTCCTATCACCCAAAACGGCAATAATTTACCTATCATGAATTGGTATTTTCGGATCGGTGTAACATTCAGTTGCTCAATGGTACCAATTTCCTGTTCCCGCACAATGTTCATCCCGGAAAGAAAAAGCCCTATCATCGAAACCAAAACAACCAGAATGCCGGGAACCATATAGGTTATATAATCTAAATTGGGATTGTACCAATTTTGCGGAATGATGTTTATTGAGCTTGATAGTTTTGGAGCTGACACCGCATTTCTCATGTTCACCTCCACCAGTTTTTCAGCATTAAGATCTTTTAGGATTGATGTACTGTATGACTGAATCAAACCTGCCGTGCTACCATCAACTGCATCTATGATGAGCTGTAAATGGGCTTTCCTCCCCTCCTTAAAATCCGTTTCAAAACCTTGTGGAATTTGTATGATCATGCTCACCTGCCCTTCATCCATGGCTTCAAGGGCTTCTTCAGGGTTGAATGTCTCAAGTTCAAGAACAAAATATCCACTGGCCTGAAACCTGGATACCAACGCTCTGGAAAGTTCAGACTGATCCGCATCAATCAACGCCATATCAACTTCTTTTAGCTCATAAGTGGCCGCAAATGACAAAACCAGCAATTGAATGACCGGCATCACAAATAAAATGGGCAGCATCGACTTGTTTCGGAATATTTGTAAGAATTCCTTTCTAAGAAGTACACGAATAATTCTCATTGCAGCCTCACCTTAAATTTCCTGATGCTAAGTGCTATAAGCAATACAGTCATCATTACAAGAATGAGCGTTTCTTTCCATATCAATAAAAAATCAGAGCCCTTAAGCATGATGCTTCGCACGATCACCAAGAACCATTTGGCG
Organism: Gracilimonas tropica DSM 19535; assembly: GCF_000375425.1. Taxonomy (GTDB): domain Bacteria; phylum Bacteroidota; class Rhodothermia; order Balneolales; family Balneolaceae; genus Gracilimonas; species Gracilimonas tropica. The sequence continues at coordinate 242,936 of NZ_AQXG01000002.1, forward strand.
GGAATGATATGCGAAACAAACTGCAAAACATCGGGCATACTGCTCACAGGAAAGATAAAACCGGAAAGCAGAACGGTGGGAAGTAATAAACCAGCCAGGGATATCATCATAGCCGTTTGTTGATTCTCGGATGCCGAAGAAATAAATACGCCCAATGCCAATGCTGTCAAAATAAACAACCCGGATTCTGCAAAAAACAACAGGTAAGAACCTTCAAATGGCACTTGAAATACAAACTTAGCCAAAATCAAAATGGTGATCACATTTACAACCGACAGCACCAGATATGGAAGTACCTTTCCTATTATGATGTGATAAGGTTTAAGAGGCGAAACAAGTAAAATCTCCATATTCCCCATCTCCTTTTCCCTTGTGATGGAAATGGAAGTCATAAGTGCTGATACCAGCATCAAAATTACAGCGATCAGTCCGGGCACAAACAGGTTCACACTTTTGAGCTCCGGGTTGTACATCATCCGTATATCCGGACTGATTCCCGCCGTTTCCAGGTGCTTGCCTTCATGCAATGTTTCAGCATAATCTTGTATGATATTGGCCGTGTAGGATTGTACAAGGTTTGCCAGATTGGGGTCAGTAGCATCTGTTAATACCTGAACATTTGCTTGCCCCTGTTTTACCAGTTTTTTTCTGAATTCAGATTCAAAAACTACGACCTCTTTAACCTCTCCCTGCCGAAACAGTGCCTCCACTTCATCATAGCTCTTCAGGTACGCACTTATCTCGAAAGAATCAGAGGCTTCGAGTTTGTGAATGATCGCCTGTGAAGCTTCGTCTTTGGCTCTGTCCAAAATGCCGATCTTCGCATTGTTGATCTCATTTCGAATGGCAAACCCAAACAAGATCATCATAATGACCGGCATCCCAAACAGAACTATAAGCGTTCTTTTGTCACGATATATCTGCTTGAATTCCTTCACCACAAATCCTGAAAATGAGTTCATCCACCCCCCCTTTTTGCCGACCGTGCCAATTTGATGAAAACTTCTTCGATGGTTTCTGCCGAATGTTCTTGTTTCAATTCCGCAGGTGTTCCAAGGGCATCCATACGGCCATCTACCATAATCGAGATACGATCGCAATATTCCGCTTCGTCCATGTAATGCGTGGTCACAAAAACCGTGATCCCTTGCTCCGAAACTTCATAGATCTGTTCCCAAAACTGACGCCTTGTAACCGGATCAACGCCTCCGGTGGGTTCATCTAAAAAAACAATATTGGGATGATGAAGGATCGCTATTGAAAACGCCAGCTTTTGTTTCCATCCTAAGGGGAGGTCTTTGACCAATTTCTTTCGCTCTTCGATAAGCCCGGTTCTCTCCAGGAGTTCTTCTGCCTTTTGTGAAAGCTCATGGGGCTGAATTCCATAGACCCCCCCATAAAAACGGATGTTTTCCTCGGCGGTAAGATCATCGTATAAAGAAAACTTTTGGCTCATATAGCCAATGTTCTTCTTGATTGATTCCGCCTCGGTATACACATCCCGTCCCGACACTCTTGCTTCTCCTGAGGTTGGTGTTAGCAACCCTGTCAACATTTTCATGGCCGTAGTTTTGCCTGCTCCATTTGCTCCAAGAAACCCAAATATCTCACCTTGTTTTACATTGAAAGTAATGTGATCAACGGCCGTAAAATCGCCGAACATGCGTGTTAAGCCTTTGGTTTGGATGGCAAAATCAAGCATTATTTTCCTCCTCATTTTGAGGATCCATAAGCTCCATAAAGCGATCTTCAATAGTTGGTTTTACAGATACGACCTGTACGTCATAAACCCCCTGCTTTTTGAGGAAATCTCTCAGTTCATCCTGATCTGGAGTTCGGTTCTTTTCGGTATAATGAACGTACTCGCCAAAAGGCTGGGCAGAATTTGTTTTTGGGTACGCTTTTAGCGCCTGCAATAGCTGATACGTACTTTTTGCCTTTATCCCAAGCAAGGGTTTTTTGAATCCTTCAACTATGGATTCCGGGGAGTCGATCTGCAGGATCTTTCCATCCTGAATCAAAGCGACACGCTCACACAACTTAGCCTCATCCATATATGGAGTAGACACAATGATGGTGATCCCTTCTTGTTTTAGTACTTTCAGCATTTCCCAAAACTCCTTTCGGGAAACAGCGTCCACTCCTGTTGTAGGTTCATCCAGCAAAAGGATGCGCGGCTTATGGATAAGAGCGCAACTTAAGGCAAGCTTTTGTTTCATACCTCCCGATAAAGCTCCGGCCAGCCTTGTTTTGAACGGCTCAAGCTGGCGGTATATCGGTTTGATGAGCTCATAATTAGACTCAATCGTGGTTCCAAATACAGAGGCAAAAAAGTTGAGATTCTCCTCCACTGTCAGATCCTGATAAAGAGAAAATCTCCCAGGCATATATCCCAATAAAGGACGAATTTTTCTGTATTCATATACGGAATCCAGCCCCAGCACGGTCACGCTTCCTTCATCCGGTACCAATAAAGTGTTAATGAGACGGAATAGTGTAGTTTTCCCGGCTCCGTCCGGCCCGATAACCCCAAACAATTCCCCTTCCGTAACTTCAAAATCAACATTATCCAAAGCATTCACGTTGGCGAAATATTTGGAGACACCGACTGCTTTTACCACCGTTTTCATCTCAGGCCTTTTTTGTTGTGATCTGACCGCATAACGCAGTTTAATTTGAGGTTTTTGGACTGAAGTTTACCTCACCCGGCATGCCTATCTTTAGCTTTCCTTCAGGATTATTCACCCGAATCTTTACAGCATATACTTGTGTTACACGCTCCTCTTTGGTTTGAATCATTCTGGGAGTGAATTCTGCTTCAGAGGCAATCCAACTTACTTTTCCGGCCAACGATTCGGTTGATATTGCGTCTTTATCGATAATCACTTCTACATTCTGCCCTAAAGAAACCTGTGGCAGTTGTGCTCCTGATATATATACCCTGAGCTCCATTTGGTTCAGATCTGCAATTTCATATAAAGGCTTCCCGGCAGAAACCAATTCATTCTCCATCGCGTATGTTGAAAGCACAAAACCTCCTGCAGGATTTACGATGTTTGCCTTCTCCAATTGATCTTCCACCCGGGCAATTTTTGCTCGTACAGACTCTAATTCTGCATAAACCGATCGTTTCTGAACTTCTACTGCCTGTATCTGCTTATTAAGCACCTTCACTTGTCCCAGGGCCTGATCTGCCTGCTGTTCAGTGGCAGCCTGTTCCTCTTTCAGGTTTGTAATTCGATTCAATTCCTTTTGGGCTGTAACAAGCTGCTCTTTATAGATCTCTGCTTGCGCTTCAAGTTTAGCTATATTAGCATGAACGGCACGAAGGGTAGCCTTCAATTCGTTCTTTTGAAGTGCAAGCTGAGTGGTATCAATAAGCCCCACTTGCTGCCCGGCTTCCAGTTGTTCTCCTTCTTCCACATTGAATTCCCGAAGTATCCCGGTGGCTTCCGCTGAAATGATCACCGGATCCGCTTCAAACTGTCCATAAGCATCTGAAAGTTCTCCATTGCTGCACCCTGTTAACGGCAGGCCTACGGTAAGCCAAACAACGATCGTTCTTAATTCCATGAGATTCCCTTTTTGGTTACATATTCAATTTGTTTTTGCACAAGCTGAAGTTTTCGGATTTCCAGGTTTACACGGGCTTTCGCTTCCTCGTTTAGCTCGGTCACATATTCTGTGGAGGTAATTACTCCCTGCTCCAACTGCTTTTTCTTTTCTTCCGCCACTTGCTCCCTTAATTCCAACACTTCTTCATCCAGGTTTATCTGCGCTTTCAGTTGTTCGATCTGATCACGTATTTCTGCCAATTCAGATCTAAGCTCGATCATGAACACGCTTTCGTCTGCTTTCACCTTTCTCTTTTCAAGTTCCAGGATCTCGATCTTTTTACCTGAATTACTCCAATTTTTCAAACTCCACCTGGCACGAACCCCAACCATCCAGTAGGTGTGCAGTTCATCTTCAAAAACATTAAAGCCCGGCCGGCCATAAGCTCCCTTTGCAAATGCAGATATTTTTGGATGACGATCCGTCCCTGTTAATTCCTGTTGCAGGCTAAGTATCTCGGATCTTTTCTTGAACATCTCCAACTCCGGCCTTTTGACCGGCTCTTTTAAATGTTGCTCCAAATCAACCAAAGGCACGATTAGCCTGGTATCCGGTTCAATGTCTGAGCCCGTCAATTCGCTTAATATCTTAAAAGATGATTGGATCTGATATTGTAATCGAATGTCTGTTTGTCGGGCTTTCAGTAATTCAGCCTTCAATACTTTCTCATTTCCCGGTAACAAAACCCCGTTATCTACTTTTGCTCGTACCAGGTCCAGCTGATCTTCCAGTTCCTCCATTAAAATACGCACTGATTCCTGCTGCTTTTCCAGGTTCAGGATACCAAAAAAGACAGCCTCTACCTGACTTCTGACCCTCCACATAGAAACACTGACGGATACATTTTCTGCTTCATTTTTATCGGATTCGAGTCGTCTGCGGGCTTTTGTGGAACCACCGTCATAGATTGACTGACTGAGATCGAGAGAGGCCGAATAGTGATCTTTACTTAAGGATGGTGCTGAAAATCCCGGTGATGAAATCGGCAGCTCCGTTACCTCAGACTGATAGCTTGCATCCGCATTTAACTGAATTTCGGGATAAAAGGCCGACCGGACGATCTGTTCATTTAATGCCGATATCTTTTGCTGTAAGTCTCTTTTTTCCATTAGAGGAAAACTGTTTTCAACCCGTGCATAGATCTCATCTAAAGACAAGATCTGCCCTTCGCTTTGAGCTGTCGCCAGTGCCGGGATCATCAGGATGAAAGCTATAAGATGTCTGCATTTCATGATGGTTTGACTCCATTAAATATAATTTCCGGGATCAGCGCTTTTCTTTCTTCGAGAAGGTCAGAGTATCCCTTTTCATCCAAAGAAAAGATCGTTTTCACCATCGTACGCGCCAACATAGGCATCATACACATACTCACAATGTTCAATAGAAATTGCTCCGATGAGATATTCTTCATCCTCCCTTGCTGAACTTCCGTATTTACTTGTTTGGTAAAAACTTCCGGCAGATGAATGTTCATGCCTTCTATAAATTCTGTAAATCGCTCCGGATGTTGATTCATCTCATATACTACAAACGATGGCAGGTGCCGATTTTCTTTGAACATTTCATGATAAAAAACCACGATATCCTGAACCTTTTGCTCTATAGGTAATTCACTTTTCAAGATCCCAAACAATTGTGGCATGATCTTCCGGACCCCCGCACGAAAAACCTCCATGAATAACTTATCCTTACTCCGAAAATAGTAATGAAGCATCGACTTATTGATCTCAGCCTCATCTGCAATCTCCTGCATGCGTGCCCCCTCAAATCCCCTTTTTTGAAAAACTGTTTGAGCTGCTTTAAAAATTTTTTCTTCCGTTTCTTTTTCTAATGCCATCGATCAACCTGTTTGATTTTAGAAGTAGTCTACGATTTTCAACCAAACATTTCAACCAAATGGTTAAATTTTTTAGTTAACACTTATACCCCATTCTATAGCATTTAATTTCAACCGGATAAGCTCCTTCAGTTAAAAATATGAAAAGAAGAAATTATCTCGTCAGGAATTGGAATGGTTTAAAAGAAGATCTATGATGCGCATATTTGCCAGCGCATCTTCCAACGGTGTGGGAACGGAAGAATCCTCAAGAATGGCTTTGGAAAAGGCATCTCCCTGAATGGTGTAATGATTAGCTTGCGTTTCAATTTCTTTGATCACTTTACGGTTTTTGATAAGCCGGATCGAAGCCACACTTTCCTGAGGATTGAAAGGAATATCCATTTCAATGATTCCTTTTGTCCCATATACTTTCAGATGTTGTTCCGTACTCGCCTGGGTAGAACAGGTAAAGGTAGCGGTGCCTTTAGGAAATTTCAGAATACCCGAAGCCAATCGGTCTACTCCAAACTCCGGATCCATTTCAACCTCACCGATCACTTTAATCGGTTCACTCCCATACAGAAAACGGGAAGCCGATATGCAGTAACATCCAATATCCATCAATCCTCCCCCACCCATTTGGGGATTATTTCGGATGTTATCGGGATCATCATTAAAGTAAGTGAAAACAGAGTGGATGGTTTGTGCCTCACCGATCTCTCCTTCATTTATCCATGACCTGACCATTCCCCACTGAGGATGAAAACGGTACATAAAAGCTTCCATCACTTTTAATTCCGGATAGTTTTTAACTGCTGAAACCAATTGTTCGGCTTCACCGGCATTCATTGCTATTGGCTTTTCACAAAGAACGTGCTTACCCGCTTCCAGCGCTTTAATTGTAAATGTAACGTGTAAATGGTTTGGCAGTGGATTATAGACCGCATCAATCTCAGGATCGGAAAGCAGCTCTTCATATGAACCATAGAATTTTGGAATACTGAGTGAGTTAGCAGCTTTTTCAGCTTTTTCCAGGTCTCTTGACGAAATAGCCACTATTTCTGAATAATCTCCTTTCTGCATGGCTGGAACTACCTGTTCCATTCCGATCTTAGCTGTGCTTAAAATGCCCCATCTTACTTTCTTCGCCATATTTCTTGTGAGTGAATTATGAATTAAAGTTTTCGTATTTAAAGTACTGCATTTGCTATTGTTCTGATAATCTAATTACCCTTATAACTTGCGCTAAAAAGCATAAAAAAGCAGCCTGATAATGCTTCTTCTCTTCCTAAAGGGAGGTACCTGATCTTACTGAGAAGCCTCCTTATTGTTTGGTTTGAAAATTCTTTTCAAGATTCACAAAAACTTCACATTAAACCGGGAACTTGTGTTTGGAAACAAAAAAGACAAGCGAGTCCGAAATCATAGAGGTCGGTTCGCTGTAAATCAAACCAACATTACTATGAGATACCTATTATCCATTATCACCATTTTAACATTAGCATTTTCAAGTTCTGTGCTGGCGCAGGATAAAGTTGAAATTACCATTGAAGGTAATGACAAGATGCAATTCAACTTAAACGAAATTAAAGTTGAAGCAGGTCAAACCGTTGTATTGACCCTGAAGCACGTAGGCAAGCTTCCAAAAGCAGCTATGGGCCACAACTGGGTATTGTTAACTCAGGGAACCGAGATCAACAAGTTTGGTGCGGCTGCATCTAAGTTTGCTGGTAATGACTACATCCCTGAAGATACTGACCAGGTTATCGCACATACCGAACTCGTTGGAGGCGGACAACAAACCACCATCGAATTTAAAGCTCCTGAAAAAGGAACGTACGATTTCATCTGTAGTTTCCCGGGACACTACGCCATGATGAAAGGCAAGTTTATTGTTGAATAGTAGTAGTTAGTTATAGCACATCTAAACTACGTATTATACCCCGAGAACCCCGGCTTACTGACCTAAACCGGGGTTTTTTATTTTAATCTATTTCAGAAACTGCTTTTGGAATGGGCGTTTGGCCCTGTAAGAGATCTAAACTTCTATTAAAAGTATTTTTAGCTTCAATGGCCTGAACAATGACAGAGGCTACATCTTCCCTTGTAATACTCCGGCTTTCAGGGTCTTCGATCTTTTCGCTGAGTTCTACTTTTCCGGAGCCTTCCTCATTCTTCAATCGGCCGGGCATCAGGATGGTATAAGCTAAACCAGACTTTCTAAGGTAACTATCCGCATTCGATTTGGCCTCGTAATAATGTTTCATCGGTTCAGACCAATTTTGAGGATCACGATTTGCTAATAGAGCACTTACCATAATAAATCGATCAATGCCGGCTTTTTTTGCTTCATCTATTGCTTTCTTGGCTCCGTTCTGATCAATGACCTTTGTTTGAGACTTGGGCGTGTGCGCTCCGGAGCCTGCGGTGAATACAACTGCATTTGCATTCTCAAACGCATGACTGATATCCTCTTCAAGGTCTGCCAATATAGCTTTCACTCCTTGCTCTTCAAACTTAGCCACCTGATGTTTCTTTCTCACCATAGCGATAGGCGTATATTTACTTTCTTGAAGCTTTTTGGTAAGCCGCATTCCTATTTGACCGTTTGCGCCTATTATCAATATGTTCATACTATTCTCTTTTATTGGGATTCATCTATTTAAAAGAATGCTTTTACTGATATCGTTTCACTTTTTTATGATGAAACGGCAAAAGAAGTAATCATAAACAGCTATTTTTGATACATTCAGAAAACTCAAGCAAAAGGCTTCATCTATGAAAAAAGCACTGGTCACTACCGGGGGCGGTGATTGTCCCGGATTAAATGCTGTTATACGCGCAATTGTAAAACGGGCTCAGCAAACAACAAACTGGGAAGTGTACGGAAGTATGGAAGCTTTCAATGGGGTCCTCCGTTCTCCAAAAGAGATCATTAAGCTGGATGATGAAAAAGTAGCCGGAATACACACAAAAGGCGGTACTATCTTACAAACTACCAATAAAGGAGGACCTTTCAGCTGGCCGGTTCAAAAAGAGGATGGCTCCTGGATCACTGAAGACCGCTCAGATGAAATGATCGAATATCTTCACCGGGAAGGTTTTGATGCTGTCATCAATATTGGCGGAGATGGTTCACAAAAGATCAGCTACCAGCTATTTAAAAAAGGTTTGAATGTGATTGGTGTTCCCAAAACCATCGACAATGACCTGGCTTGCACCGATTATACGTTTGGTTTTCAAACGGCCGTTGATATTGCCACTGATGCAGTGGACAAATTAGTGACAACGGCTGCCAGCCATCACCGTCTGATGATACTGGAGGTTATGGGGCGCGGAGCCGGTTGGATTGCTTTGCATTCTGCCATTGGAGGGGGCGCAGAGGTTTGTTTGATCCCTGAGATTCCCTACGATATTGATAAAGTGCTTGAACGATTAAATACTCGTTATGTGGGAGGTCGCGGCTTCGCCATTATTGTGATTGCAGAAGGAGCAAAACCGATTGATGGGACCGTAGTAGCCCGTAAAAGCGATGAGGTTGGATACGAAAATATCCGCTTGGGAGGAGTTGCATATCAACTCTCTGATCAGCTCAAAAAAGCAGGTTTTGAACACGATATTCGGGAAATGGTTTTAGGACATCTGCAGCGTGGAGGCACCCCTATTGCCTACGACCGCGTGCTTGCTACCCAATTTGGGGTGAAAGCAATGGAAATGGCAATCAATGAAGAATTTGGCCGGATGGTATCCTTTCTCGATCATGACATCACGTCGGTTTCACTGGAACGGGCTACAGAAGGACAGAACCTGGTTAATCCTAATGGTTTTTTAGTTCAAACCGCGAAAGGAGTTGGAATCAGTTTTGGGGATTAAAATTCTGCTATAGTAAAAGATCCTTCATTTTCAGATACAGCAAACTCACCAACATTGCCAAACCAAAACTGAGTAATGTTCCGATCAAAATATATTCTGTCAGCTTTATTCCCTCTTTTTCCTTCAAATCACCAAAACGAAATACGGATTTTGCTGCTAACAAAAAACCTATGCCGGACCAGTTTCCGCTAACCACAAAACCGAAAACAAACAGCCTCTCCAACACCCCAATCAGTCTTCCGGCGTTGGCCAGTGTTTTACTTTCTTTACTCTCGTTCTCCGGAAGCCATCCCGCAATTAAAATTTTAATGATGATGGCTGTTGGTTGGGTTAAAGCAAACAGGCAGAGTAAAAGCCATAAATTTTGCTGGGTAAATAGTCCGGAAAGTAAAGATAACGCAGTTGAATCAACCCACACCCAAAGCCCAAATATCACTAGCAGGTGCAGTAACTGATCAACAAAAAAAAGCAGTTGCTCGCGCGATGTATTCTTTTCGGTATGAATCGTCGAGTCCGCTCTTCTCATCGTTAACTTAATGGCATCAATGGCAAAATGGGTCAGTAGAATAATAACCGGAATCCATAGATAAAAAGGCTCAGCCATAATTTCCGGCAATAAAAGCAGCAATGTTACAACCGCATGTATTGCCACGTGCAGATATAAATAACCTGACCTGATTTTGTATGTCCGTTTATGCTCCACCCAGGATTTAAACTGAAGCGCAAAATCACCGATAAGATGTGCCAGTATCAATTTAATGAGTATAATCATACTACCTTCCCATTTTCTTCAACCGTTCTCTGTATCGTTTTTCTACCGTGCGAACCTCATCCAGATAAGCCCGCTTATGCCTTTCACTTACCGAAGACTGAGAAATACCCAATCTTTTTGCAACCTCTTCCTGCTTTAATTCCCCTTTTAAACTTAACCTGACATACTCAGCTGATTTTTGGGTCCAGTTATCCATAGCAATCAGCAGCAACCTTAAATAAAGATTTATCTCTTCATCAAAATTGGTTTCTCCACTTTTCACAACCATATTCTGCTTAATCTTTGATAGCTGCTCATAAGCCTCCCCAGACCGTATAAATGCATTTCCATTCGATTCGCTAATGGTTGGCGCATTTAAATCTTTCTCCCCTATTCCAATACTGATTCTTACATCTATCCCCTTCGCCTGCTTTATGGTCGCCTTAATATTTATGGCATGTTGCAGTGCTTTTGATGGATCAGAAACTTCAGCTTGAAAACTATCTCCACGGTAAATTTCCCAGCTTTTTGGGGATGAGCCAATCTCATTCAAAGCACCTTTCAGCAACTTCAGCCACTTTTCGGCTTCTGCTTTTCTGGAATTGACGATATCTCCGGTGATTACACTTGTCATAATCAATTATAGGCTTTAAAACGGATATAATCAAATATCGGTTAAAAAGCCTATAAATGAAAATATCCGCTTATAAGCCGATATTTTAAATCACTCCTGCTTCTTAAGTAACCAAGGTTAACTCACGATTCCTTTGCAGGACCCATCATTTTGATGAAGCATTACCCATTTGAAAATTCGAAGTAGAAGGTCAGATGTTCACTGATCGTGCTTCTAACCTATACGGAACTTCAATTCTTCTATGGTCGAGAGAATTTCATCCCGATCCATCTCTCTATAATGCTCCGGAAGCAGTTCTTTAGAAGTACACTCTATAACAGCACTTAATGTTTGAAGCTCCACTTCTTCCGGATATGTTGGTGGAAGGAAATCGTTCAGGGCGGCATCCAGAATCTCCGGAGTCACTTTTACCTTACCTTCTGCGGCAGCACGGAATTTGGCACGTGTTAAAGCAGCTTCCATATCAGCTCCCGACAACCGTTTGGTCTCATCTTCGATCATTTCCGGGATATATTCTTCGGTCATTTTAAGACCCGTTTTCTTCGCCATAGCTTCAAATAATTCCACTCGCTCTTCTTTAGAATGAGGAGGAAACAAAGCCAGATGTTCTTCGGCTCTACCCTGTCGCTTCAGGTCAATTGGCATCAGATCTGGCCGGGCAGTCATCAGGAACCAAAGAATACGTCCGCGGTTGGCCGTATCACTCATAAATGTTGCGATCTGTGAAAATACCCGGCTTGAAACGCCACTGTCGCCACTGGCATCACGATCTCCAAGGTAGGCATCGGCTTCATCTATCATAACTGCAACAGGTGCCATGGCTTTAAGAAGCGATAAGATTTTCTCCAGATTTCCTTCGGTAACTCCCTGCCACTGGCTGCGGAAATTTTTCAGTTTTACCATAGGAATCCCAACTTCGCTGGCAAAGCAAGTAACCAAAAAGGTCTTACCGGTTCCAACCGGACCACATACCAAATATCCCATCGGCATTACATCCTGTCGCCCTGCTTTTAGGGCATGAACGGCCTGCCGTAAATGAGCTTTTACTTGCTTATGCCCGGCCACATTATCAAGTGTATACTGAGTTTCAACAAACTCCAATAAGCCATATGCTTCGGCTTCAATGAGTTCTTTCTTAGTTTCTGATAATCCTTCGAACGTGATCTTTTCCTTGTTTTCCCGTGCATGGGAAAGTACGCTGCGAATATTTACAAAGTTCAACCCGGCCGTTTGCTGTGCAATGATTTCCGGTTTTACAACAGATAGCTTTTTCCAGTCATCCTTTTCTGTTTCAAATTTTATGAATTCCAAACGATCTCTTTCACCTGGAATATTGATCTTAATATCTGTGGTATAGGGATTTTGAACCAGCGTTTTATTTAAGTCCGAAAGATTTTCTGTGATGAGAACCGTAGTAAAATCTGAGGCAAGAAACATGGGGTCGTGCGCCCATCGGGATAAATATACCAGTGACGTTCGGTCTTCATTTCCGATAGACGCTGCATCACTCATAGGAATAATGGTTTCAGCATAATCAATGATCAGGGCCACACTTTTCTTTTGGTCGAGACGGAGCCGAAAATACTGTTCCAGTAACGACATAACCCGCACCGGATCTTTAGGCATTTTTTGGGCATACTCGGTTCCTACCAAACTATCCCGACCGGCTATAGCCTGATTAAAATCAGCCTGAGATTCTTTATCACGGAAATAAATACCGGATGCCCGATCATAGAAGATCACGAAATCTCTGGCTCCAAAAAATTCCTCCGAAAGAAAAGATTTTAACCGGGTAAACTTGGTACCATTTTCTTCTTTCAGGGGAACAAGATCATGCACATTTCCATGCAAAATAAATTGATTGATAGTGCGACTAAGATATTTTCTTGCAAATTCCTGAGACCATTTTGGATAGTGATCGAACATGGTTGTTTAATTAATTTTGATATGGAATGTAAATCTTCTGCTGTTTATGACAAAGCCATCAGACTTCAGCTATCAGCTTTAAGTTTTAAGTTCATCTCACGGCTTATGCAGGAATGATGCTTAAAAAACTGGAAGTTGAAGTCTGACAGATGAAAGCTTTTCAAACTATTCAATAATTATGAGCTTCACCGTTTCTATACGACTTGGCGTAGCTTTACTGATGATAAATTTTTTACCTTCAATTACCACTTCTTCATTTACTTTAGGTATGCGCCCTAAATGATTGATTATGTACCCCGCTACGGTGTCATACTCCGAAGGTTCCAGCGGAAGTTCAATTTCCTCAAATTTTTCGCAAAGCTCTTCAATCTCCACATTTCCGCTTACCACAAAAGTATTTTCGGACAATTTTTTCATGATCTCATCTTCCACATCGTACTCATCCTGTATATCGCCCACCACTTCTTCGAGCAGATCTTCGATGGTTACCATGCCAGCTGTTCCACCGTATTCATCCAACACAATGGCCACGGACATATTTGATTGTCGAAATTCAGTGAGCAAATCCTTAGACTTTTTGCTGGATGGCACCAGTTTAACCGGGCGAACTATCTCATTCAGGGTTTTCGGATCGTGAAAGAAATCGTGAGCAAATACCACTCCGATCACATCATCAATGGAATTTCGATAGACCGGTAATTTGGAATGACCCGATTGAATGAACACATCCCGAACCTCTTCAATCGGTGCCTCTTTCTCCACAGCTTCTATCTCGATGCGAGGGATCATGGAGTCTTTTACCCGCTTGTTGGAAAGTTCCAGCACGTTGTGAAGGATCTCCGAATCGTCCTCGTCAATGTCTTGGCTACCCCCACTATCACGCAGTTCCTTAAAGATCATTTCCACGTCCTGGCGACGATAATACTGTTCTACGACTTCAGCATCTTTCACAAAAAAGCGGATTAATATATTGGATGAACCTTTCGCAATTTCAATTAACGGCCGGAACAAGTAGTAAGAAATCCGTAATGGAATAGATATGATCCCGATCATGTGATCGGCCAATGCACGAAAAATTGCTTTCGGAAGGATTTCTCCAAACAGCATAATTACCACGGAGGCAATGATGGTTTGAATAAGCAGGATTTCCACTTCAGAAGGAACAAAATCAAACCAAACCTGAGCATAATGCTGAATCGGTTCCACCAAAAATAAGGCCATAAAGGTGGCATAAAGCACATTCACTATGTTATTGCCAACTAAGGTGGTGGTTAAAAAGGTTTCCGGCTTTCGTGTAAAAAACTCAATGGAGTTGGACAGGAAATTATTCTTTCGGGAGGCCACTTCAAGCTTCAGTTTATTAGCAGTAACAAAAGCAATTTCAGAACCGGAAAAGAATCCACTTAATAATATGGTAAGTACAATGAGAATCAATTCAGTCATAGATTCTCCTTGTTGCTAAAGATCAATGATGTAAAACTACCCGATGGAGGCTCGTCGTTCATTCAGATTAGATTCGTTCCTATTTACCGGAAAAACTAGGCTTCCGTTTTTCGAGAAAAGCGGATGTCCCTTCCTTAAAATCGGCGGTGCCACACAATTCTCCAAATAATTTTGCTTCCGTATCAAAGCCGTTTTCTGAACCGGAGTGCTTTACTGCAAGTATTGCATTTTTGATAGCAACCGGACCTTGTTTCAAAATTTTATGCAGCATAGCTTTGGCTTCTTCCACAGGATTTCCTTCCACCACCTGATTCACCAAGCCTATTTCAAAAGCTTCATCCGCTTTAATTTGTCGGCCGGTCATAATGCATTCCAATGCTTTTGCTTTGCCAATAGCACGGGTTAATCGTTGAGTTCCACCGTAACCGGGAATCAGTCCCAGGGAAACTTCCGGAAGGCCTAAAGCTGCATTATTTGAAGCGATGCGTAGATGGCAGGCCAGCGCTAATTCACAACCTCCTCCTAAAGCGTATCCGTTTATGGCTGCAATAACAGGAATGGTAAGGTCTTCAATTTTCTGAAAGATATCTTGTCCCCGTTTTGAGACTTTCTCCCCTGATACCGGGTCGAGTGCGCTCAATTCCTTAATATCGGCGCCGGCCACAAAAGCTTTTTCTCCCGCTCCTGTAATTACGACAGCCTTAACCTTGAGATCATCTTTGATGCTATCAACCGCTGCATTCAATTCGTTCAACACTTTATTGTTCAGTGCGTTCAGTTTTTCAGGACGGTTTACGGTAAGCGTGCAAATGCCATTCTCGTCGGTTGCAAGCAGCAGCGTTTCAAAATCTTGATTCATCGTCTAATTTTTGACTTTCTTTGCAGGTTTGATTTCCGATTCTACATCATCAGAGAGTTCATCCAAAATGGAATCAAAGTCCAGATCTTTCTCCCACTCAGTAGTGTACTCGGGTAAAATATCCTGATCTAAGTCATCAATCAATTGCGAAGTTTCTTCCACTTCGGTCAGCAGGTTATCAAGCTGGAAACCGATCTCTTCCGGATTACTCATGGTCATAGATTGCTCATAGATGTATCGAACGGCATCTTCAATGGTTTCCAGGTGCGTTTCACAAACCAAATATTTTTCTTTGGCTACGCTGAATTTCTTCAATCTTTTCTGCATAATGGCTACGCGACGTGCTTTTGTGCGCTTGAGTTTCTCTGATTCGAGTTCTTTGATCTCCTCGATCTGCCGCTTCACTTCTTCTTTTAGATTGCTTTCAAGAGATGTATTCAAATACACTTCATAGCGTTTGATGAGATCCAACAAGGTGAGGTAATTCCCCAGCAACTCATCAATTTTCTTACCGATGTTATCCAGAAGCCCCTGAGAACTGTAAGGCAATTTCTCAAAATTCTCCTGTACCAGTTTGGCTAAATGCTTGAGCACCAAAAATCGCTTTTGTGACTTGTTATCCAATGATTGAAACAATTCTTTCTCGTTGTTGGCTGCATGACGTTCCTTAATCTTCTTCAGCTCCAGTTTCTTCCGGAAGCGAGGCAATTTGGGAACAATGCCCAGATACATCAGCTCCAGTCCAAAAACGGTTGTAAGCAACATGCTGGAGATATCGCCCATGCCCGACATAAAAAAGGCCGTTAAGGTAGAAACCAGCAAAACCCCCAGATTAATGGGATTCATAAAAGCTTCTCGGGTATAATTGATATTCAGTTCGTCACTCATGATTCAGATGCTGATGAAGGGTCTTGTTTTTCTTTATCTGAAGCCGGTTTTTTATTACCAATAGTCTTTTCAGCATGGATTTCATCGGCATGTTTTTCGATCTCCGTGTAGAGCATACCCATTTCTGCTTTAACCTGCTTAAGTGTTTGTTTTGCCTTTTGGCGCTTCAGTTCTTCGTCGAGCTCTTCTTGTTTTACTTTACTTCCCGCAGCCGTTTCTTCGTCTTCAAGGTTATCCATGGCAACGTCGAGCCTGGCTTCCACATGAGATACTTTCTCGCGGACCTTACCGAGGAATTCATCCATTGTTTCCAACAGATTATCCGCATTCATCTTATGAACGGCCTGAGATATCTTTCCTTTTTGTTCAGCACGTTTCAATCGCTCTTTAGCTTCTTTTATACGGCGATAATGCTCCTTGTATTCTTCTTTGAGCCGTTCCCGCTCTTGTTCACCTTCGTTGCTCATGGCGTTGTTCTCCTATGAACTGCTCTTTTCTTTGTTTTTGCTCCCTACCGTTTTGGAGCCATCCTGTTCTTTAACAGGCTCTTCATCCATGTTTATGGAGCCACTCTTTTCGCCCATTTCCATTTTGAACTGCTCGACAAGTGATTTTGCACGAAGTTTTTCAGCATTCGCTTCTATTTCCATTGTTTCCGTATCAATACTGTCTAAGGCAATTTCCATACGGGCTTCATTTTTAGCGGTACGCTCATTCAGCCTTGTGATCATCTCATCATGCGTTTGGTCGATACCGCCCACTTCAAACTGCTCCAGAGTATCAGCAATCTTGGCTTGCCATTCAGATCTTTCACTGGCGCGTAAAGCTTCTTTGGCCTGCTGAATCTTTCGGTCTTTTTCTTTCATGAAGACCTTCTTGACCTTGATTGCTTTTTCATAAGCTTTTTCAGCAAAGTCGAGTTGTTCCTGGGTATGTACCATATTCTCTTTAGCCTTCTCGAGCCGCAGTGCATATCCTTCGGCCAGGTCATCGCGATCGGCCTGGATGGCTGATTTCACTTTTGCAGTGAGGTCTTGAATGGATTTTTCGTTGCGCTTTTGCTCTTTTTGAAGCATCAGCATATTAGCCTTTACCGTTGCGATGTTCTCATTCATCTGGGGAATTTGATCGTTCATTTCCCTTATATTTTGCTCAAGAATGAGTTTTGGATCCTCCATTGAGCTTATCAAGCCACCGAACATAGATTTTATAGCGCGGATAAATCGTTGAAACATAATACTTTCCTTAATTTTTGAATGCCCTTGTTATGTATAAACTAAATTAACCGATTCTCAGTGTATTTCAAGCAGTTAAAGCTCAAATGCCCTGCTGCCGTCTTTGTCAATAATATGACTCACCAAATGCGTATCATCGGGTTTAGATTCTGCAATCGTTACTGCCCCGAATAATTTATCGCTGGCAGCTTCTATTGCTGATGGCTTGTTCGTATATCCCATCAAAATTGTTTCACCTTTCGAAATTTTATCCCCGATTTTCTTTTTCAGGATAATTCCTGCCTGTGGATCTACGTCATCCTCTTTCTTCTTACGACCGGCTCCCATTTCAACCGAAGCCATACCAATTTCATAGGAATTCATCTCAGAAAGATATCCATCACAGTCAGCTTTGATCACAAATTCATATTCAGCTTTGGGATACTTATTCGGAGATTTGATCATTTCCACATCTCCACCCTGCTCTTCTACAATATCCAGCCATTTCTGAAAGGCCGCTCCGCTTGCGATCATCTTTTTGCTGATCTCAATTCCTTCCTTCACATTATCAGCCTTTCCACCAAGATAGATCATGGTTCCGGAAAGCAAATGTGTGATCTCCATAATATCATCCGGTCCTTCCCCATGCATGGCGTCAATACACTCTTCCACTTCCAGCCAGTTCCCAATCTTGTAGCCAAGCGGCTGATTCATATTGGTCACATAAGCGATGGTTTCTTTCTCAAACTGCGTGCCAATACCCACCAACGCTTCGCCTAATTTGATGGCGTCTTCGGTAGTTTTCATGAAAGCGCCGGAACCTGCTTTTACATCCAAAACCAGTGCATCAATTCCTTCGGCCAGCTTCTTGCTCATGATACTACCGGCAATCAGTGGAATGGACTCGACTGTAGCCGTCACATCCCGCAGGGCATACAATCGCTTGTCAGCGGGGGCAATCTCAGCCGTTTGTCCGGCTAACACCAGGTTGTGCTTACCTATGATCTCCTTATATCGATCCAAATTCATATCTACCGTAAAACCGGGTATGGATTCCAGTTTGTCTAACGTTCCACCAGTGTGACCTAATCCCCGGCCCGATATCATGGGGACCGGGACTCCGGCTGCAGCTACTATGGGCGCAAGAATTAGCGAAAGCTTATCTCCAACGCCTCCTGTAGAATGTTTATCCACTTTTTTACCGGAAATCTCTGAAAGATCTACAACAGTACCCGAATGCAACATCGACTCAGTAAGTGCTGCCGATTCCTCATCATTCAAGCCATTCAGAAAACAAGCCATCAGAAAGGCACTTACCTGATAATCCGGAATAGCATCGGCGGTATATTCTCTTATGAGATGCTGAATTTCCTCTTTCT
The DNA here is from genome assembly GCF_000375425.1 of Gracilimonas tropica DSM 19535. Taxonomy (GTDB): domain Bacteria; phylum Bacteroidota; class Rhodothermia; order Balneolales; family Balneolaceae; genus Gracilimonas; species Gracilimonas tropica. The sequence goes on from NZ_AQXG01000002.1 coordinate 261,337, forward strand.
CAAGAGTTTGCCCATCTCGTTTTTTGCGTATAATCGAAACTATATTATATTTTGAATCCATGTTCCAAGTATAAGACTTTCATACACTTTTTTTCTCACTCAAATTACACTTTTTGATACACGTATTAGCTGATCAAAATCTTCATAAAATTGAAGAAATCATTCCCCCGCAAGCCAAGCTAACTCTTTATGATCCCGCTGAGGGTATTCCCAATCCCAAAGGATTTGACGCCATGCTGGTTCGAACGGTTACTCATCTTAATGAAAGAACATTTCCAAACATTCCTGAATCCCTCCAGTTCATAGGAACCGGCTCATCAGGAACAGATCATCTTGACCAGGAATACCTTGAAGCACATGGCATCACCCTTGCAGATGCTAAAGGCAGTAACGCACGGGCCGTAGCAGAATACGTTATGACAGCTTTGTTGCTGTGGAGAGCAAAATTTGCCCCGAATGAAGAGTTTGGAAAAGTTGGGGTTATTGGAGTTGGAGAAGCCGGATCGGCAGTTGTGAAACTTATGCAAAATTTTGGCATCGAATGTGTGGAATATGACCCCCCAAGACAGGAACGGGACAAGTCTTTTTCCTCAGCTACTTTGGAAGAAGTTCTTGATACCGATATCCTTACTTTTCATGTTCCGTTAGATCTCAAAGGAGTATATGCTACCCACCACTGGCTGGATGATGAAAAGCTGAAAGGGCGAAGCTATAAACTGATCATAAATGCGGCACGGGGTGGTATCATTGATGAAAAAGCCCTGATGAAGTCTTTTAAAGCCGGAGGCATCGATCAATACATTCTGGATGTCTGGGAGAAAGAACCGGATTTCAATACCGAAGTAGCCAGCCAAGCTTATATCGCAACGCCTCACATTGCCGGATACTCGGAACAGGCAAAAGTGAATGCTACCCAAATTATATGTAAGAAAATGGCTGCTCATTTTGGTTTGAACGAAAACGCTATTGACTACGAAATCCATCCCAAAACAGAGAATCTGGAATATACCAGTTGTGACCTGACAACGATATTGACAGAGTTACATCCCATTATGGGCTACGACAAGGCGCTTCGTGATCTCTTTGACCAACCTGACAAAGGCAGGCTTTTCAGAAACCTGAGAAATGAGTGGCCTTACAGATACGAATATCCTTCCCTGAGAATTCTACAAACTCTGCTGGATGAATTTTCGGAGTTACAGAAACTGGGAGTTCAGCCGGTTACTCAATAGTCGATCTGGTTCACCCCATAGCAGCAGGATTTATATTAATCTTATCTTAACACAGTCCTGAGAAATCATCCTTACCTTGGGGCCAATTAATAGATCAGCACATATTTAGTTTTTCTCAAAGAGATCTGAAATAATTTCAGGACATGACATACAATTTTTTTGATTTCTTACAACTCATCGGGGCCCTGGGAATTTTCATCTATGGAATGAAGGTTTTCAGCGATGGTTTACAAAAAGTAGCCGGAAACAAGCTCAGGGCTATATTGAAAGGCATGACCACCACCCGCTTTCGTGGAATCTTTACCGGTTTTGCCGCTACCACGGTAACCCAATCCTCAAGCACCACCACGGTGATGGTCGTCAGTTTTGTGAATGCGGGTTTGCTCACCTTTATGGAATCAACCGGGGTGATCATGGGCGCAAATATCGGTACAACGGTTACGGCCTGGATGGTTTCAATATTTGGTTTTAAAATGAAGATCACTCCTATTGCCGTTATGCTGATCGGAATCTTCTTCCCATTTATGTTCTCCGGGCGGGAACGACTGAAAAACCTCGCTGAAGCGATGATCGGGTTCGGAATCCTCTTTATCGGATTGGATTTCATAAAGAATGCAGTTCCCAATATTCAGCAGAATCCCGAGATGTTCATGTTTCTGGATCAGTTTACTGAATTTGGGTTTTTCTCCATTGTATTATTTGTGATCGCGGGAACCTTGCTGACTCTTCTTACCCAATCTTCTTCGGCCGCAAGTGCCATTACCCTGGTGATGTTATTCCAGGGATGGATCGACTTTCCCATTGCAGCAGCTATGGTGTTGGGAGAGAATATCGGAACCACCGTAACGGCAAACATCGCCGCCCTGGTTGGAAATGTGTATGCCAAGCGATCTGCCCGTTTTCACTTTGTGTTCAATGTATTCGGGGTTTTTTGGATGCTTCTCCTTCTCCATCCTTTCTTAATGGGCATAGACACGGTAATGAGCTATTTCTCACCCGAAGCAGGTTCCGTTTTCAATACCACCACAGAAATGGGCCGGGCCAATGCCACGCTTGGACTTTCCCTGTTCCACACCACCTTTAATGTCCTCAATGTGTTTTTGATGGTAGGTTTTGTGCCGCACATCGTTCGTTTTATTGAAAAATATCAAAAAGAGAAAGAAGGGGAAGACAGCATTTATCGTTTGCAGTACATTTCCTCAGGAATGATGTCTTCGCCAGAGCTGTCTATTTCACAAGCTCATAAAGAGATCGAGCTGTTTGCTAAACTCATCGAAAAGATGCACTACAGTATGGAAGGACTTCTGTTCAACAAGCAAAACAAACAAGATCAGTTTTTGAAGAAGCTAAAGAAAAGAGAGGAGATCACAGATACTATAGAACTGGAAGTCGCAGAATATCTCACTAAGATCTCAAGCTTCAATCTGACGGAAGAAGCAACCCGACGAATACGAAGCATGCACAGTATTATCAATGACCTTGAGCGTGTAGGTGATATTTATTACCAAATGTCTAAAACCTTTGAACGGATGCAATCGGAAGGAACGGAGCTTAGGGAATCCGTTATGGTGCGATTGAGGGAAATGCTGGATCTCATTCATGAAGACATCCGGTTGGTGCGGGATAACCTACAGCTGGAATACGGAAACATTGATCTCCAAAAAGCAATGGAATTAGAAGAAACGATCAATTCTTACCGCGATGAATTACTTGAATTCCACTACCAGCAATTAGAAAAAAACGCGTACAGCAATGCTGTAGGATTTGTATTTCTGGACTACCTGAACCGATTGGAAAAAATCGGTGATCACCTCTTTAACGTCAATGAAGCGATGGCGGGTATCAAAGTAAAAGCAGCTTATGAGAAAGTGGTAGAAGAACGCGGATAATCTCATCAATGGCCATTGCCATTACTAAACTCTCAGGCTGCCTCGAAATCCTCGAGCTGCATAATACGATTCGGCTCCATTGTGATAAATAAAAGTACGGCCAAAGCGAAAGTCTCCAAATATTGCTCCTCCAAGTAACCGAATATCTGATGGGGTCTTCAGCCAGCTCGATGTTTTAGTATCAAAGATGCCCAGTTTTTGTAACTCAATATATTCCTCTTCCGATAACAGTTCGATGCCCATTTCATGTGCCAGATCAACAGCAGAATTTTCCGGCTTGAATTTCTTTCTCGATTCCAGCGCATCCCGGTCGTAACATAAGCTTCTGCGTCCTTTTGGGCTTTCAGCAGCACAATCGTAAAAGATAAACTCCCCGGTTCTTTCATCAATACCTACCACATCCGGCTCTCCCCCGGTTTCTTCCATTTTTTGCAGTGACCTAAGTTTCTCAGGAGCCGCTTGCAACCTTTTCTTTACCTCTTCCCAATTAATTCCTTCATGCCGCTTATGATTGTCTTCGAAACGATCTTTTAGTTTCTCAATCAATTTTTGGTGAACTTCTGTCATCATCTTAAACCTCATTCAGTTATAGCAACCTGCGACCTCTATATTTACAAAATTAGTCATTCAATTTACAAAAGAGAAAGCATTAAACTTGCAGCTTCTCACTTTCTAAGAATTTTTACGGCTGGTAAATTTACTAATCAATACCCCTACTAAAAGTACCTGGTAAAATTGACCCGTAATACCAAAGAAAGAAGATATCAATTTTGCCTGATGGGTAACGGGACTTATATCACCATAGCCTATGGTGGTTAGCGTAACTGAACTGAAATAGACAAGATCAGTAAATGTAGAGGGAGGATTGCTTAGATCTACATTTGCAAAAGAGCCCGGATCGAGATGCACCAACATGTAGGCTACAAACACAAAAACTTCAATCATCAAAAGAAACCCGCAAATAGCCGCTGTAATGAGATCGATGTTGATATATGAGGGGCGAATCATATATCGAAAAACTTGAACAAGCAGTACCAGGTAGAAAAGGACGTACGTCAAACTTAACGCAACAAAATATCCGTCTATCTCTCCAAAAAAGGGTAACCCAATTGGAAATAAAATGACCGCTACAAACAGGGGCATTTTAAATCGGTTAATCCAATGTTCTGTTTCCAGGAATAGGCCACTGGCTAAAATCGCAAGGATCACCATATTGACCGGCCAAAGTATTCTCACATAGAACTGAAAATCAAGTACAAAAATACCTACAAACAGATGCTGAATAAGCCCCAAAAGCAATAATTCATATTTTCTTTTACCCAAAAAAAGGTAGAAGCTTTTATATATACTTTGGTCTTCTCCACTCATAATAAACTCTTGAGATGGGTCTTAAAAGAGGCCCAATTTGCTTTCGACGGTCGTTGTTAAGTAAACCAATTCAAAAATGATCGCCCAGTTCTTTACAAAATTCATAAACTCCATCATTTTGTCTTCACGGTCTTCTTCCTTCCAAAAAGAATGAATAGTGAAAGCGGCAATGGTCATAAATATACATAACCCGATCATACCTTCGATGATGAAATACCCCGTGATCATACTCAATCCTCCAAAAACCAATAAAAGTCCACTTAAAAAAACCATGACTTTAGGCTCAAAGAGTCCTCTTTTTTCCGCATATTCGCGTACAATGTGGGAGTTGTAAAAATGATTAATGCCATTGACAAGGAAGAATACGCCCAACAGAATTATAAGGACCGTTTTAATCATAGTAGTATTATTGTAAATGTGAATTTTTGGGTTGATATAAATGATACGACCTCAATTAAGGGCGGAATATCTGCCAACTTCTGTTTTTTATCAAATTAACGGTTGGTTTCTTTTATTAGAATTGCAGCTCAATCTACATTTCACCTGGTGAGCCCATCAACCCAGCAACTGCTGCCCTATCATACCAAGTAAAAAACCCAGGACAGCACCTAAGGGCGGGCTCCAGTGGCGCTGCATGGTTGATTTGGGAGCGATATCCTGAAACACAAGATATAGGATCCCTCCCGCTGCAAAAGTCATGACAGAGGCGGTGACCACCGGCAAGCCTTCCAGAAAAAAGTATCCAAGTATGGCCGCAATTGGCCCTAAAAAGCTGATCCCAAATAATAATGCAAGTGTTTGGGCAGGTCGTATTTTATCAGAAATAATTTCCCTGAACGAATTGAAGCCTTCCGGAAGATTTTGTGCTGCAATAAAGATAGCCAGTAGAATTGCTGCATTTTTGTTTTTGGAGAAAAGGGCGCCCACGGCCATAGCTTCAGGAACAAAATCCATAAGCATGGCCATAAATTGAGCCTTGCTTCCCCCTTTGCGACTCAGATATTTATCAATACTGCTGAATGTAAGTCCTCCTGCTAAAAATGTAACACCCAACAACCATGAAGGTAATACTTCCATCCCCTCGGGGGCCAGTGAAAATGCGACTGCAGAAACCAAGATCCCTCCACCGAAAGCGATCACACCATGTATGAACTCATCCTTATTCTTACTCTCAACGGTTTCTTCAAAATAGGAGATCAATCCACCCAAAAAAGCAGTCAGTCCGGCTATCCATGAAAAAAGAAGAATGGTAGTTAGTGTATTCATCTGTTCAGATTTTGCTAAAGTAAAGAAGAGGCTCATTTAAAAAATGAACCCGTAAGTTATTTCGGCTCAGCAGATTATTGCTTAGGTCATCTTAAGCATCAGCTTCAATCTATTAAATAATTTTTACAGAAAATCATTTCAATCATTTTTTTCTCAAGCTACAAATCCTTACGCTTGAGGCGTTTAATTTTAACCCAAGATCCGGCTATTTGAAAGTTCTCGCTACCACTCTCCTTTTTCTCATTGTATTTCTGTCTAACGTTCAGGCTCAAACTTTGCAAGACAAGATCGGCCAGATGATCATGGTTGGTTTTGATAACAGCCAATTATCTCAGGATTCCCTGATGTATGATATTTCGAACCGGAATTTAGGCGGGGTCTTGTTGTTTGGATACAACCTAAGGTTTCCCAGCCAGATCAGAAGTCAAAACGGTCGGTTGCAAGGCGCCTCTGATGCCTCTCTTTTTATAGCTACCGATCAGGAAGGAGGTATTGTAGCCCGCCTGGATGAAAATAACGGTTATGAAAGTACCTATACAGCTTATGAGTTAGGGACACTATTCAATTTAGAGGACTCAACCCGAAAGCAAGCGGCAATGATGGCTGACTGGATGGCCAATGCGGGCTTTAACATGAACCTGGCTCCTGTTGTAGATGTAAACGTAGACCCAAACAGTCCCGCCATCGGTGAGTTGGATCGTAGTTTTTCGGATGATGAGTATACCGTATATCTGCATGCTTCCTGGTTCATCGATGAGTTTCATAAACGAAATATTGCTACTTCTTTGAAACACTTTCCCGGTCATGGCAGCGCTGTATCTGATTCCCACGATGGCTTCACAGATATCACGAATACCTGGGAAGACCGCGAATTGGATCCTTTCAAATTTATCATCGAAAATGACTACCGGGATGCTATTATGACCGGTCATTTGTTTAAACAAGATTGGGATGACCAATATCCTGCTTCCCTTTCAAAATATGCCATTACTGATATCCTCCGGGACAGCCTCGGTTTTGAAGGCGTTGTGATCTCGGATGAACTGTTTATGGATGCGGTCCAGGATAATTATGGGATGGAGGAGACTATTGTGCAGGTCGTTAACTCAGATACTGATATTCTGCTCTTCAGCACCAATATTTATCAAGATCGCTCATTGGCCGGTTACATCATTTCAGTGATCACCAAAAAAATTGAAGAAGGAGTAATCGCAGAAGAGACTATCAATGACTCCTACCAGCGAATCATGGCACTTAAAGAAAAACGGACTGCAACAAGCACCGAATCAGATCCACTTGCATTTCAAGATGACCTTCTGGGATCCATTGACGTCTCCAATTATCCAAACCCGTTTAACCCTTCTACAACCATTTCGGTAGCTCTTGATCAGCCCGGCCGGGTTCAGGTGCAGGTATTCAATTCCATTGGTCAGGCCGTTCAAATGCTGAATCGTTCAAACCTTTCAGCAGGAGTGCATAACTTCCGTTTTGATGGAAGCAACTTGTCATCGGGGATGTATTTAGTGGTAGTGCAGACCCCTGAAGCCCGGAATGTACATAAGATGATGTTGCTTAAATAAGGATCAAATCCAACGGTTTGATCACTGATCTTCAGCAACCCTTTTTAAAGTGAGCCGATACCGGTCTTCGCTGGCACCTTCGAGCCCGGAGAAAACACCCAATGCACCGCCACCTGCAGCGCCTATGATTCCAAAAAGAACAGCATTATCATCGGAAGATAATAACGTACCCTGTCCGGATAAGTATCCCACTCCTACTCCGGCGGCTGCGCCAACCAGCAGGCCAATTCCTCCACCCTGCAACATTCCTCTTTGTATTCTCTGGTATCGCACTTCCTTCACACGATCTGTTTCAATACTCATCGGGGTTTGATTGTAGGAACTAAGCCAAAAAACAGAATCAGGTTGAACCTGAACCGAAATTCCCTCAATCACTTTGTCTGTATTAAGTACGATGTATCCCGTCTTTCCTTCGGCCATCTCATTAAAAGAAGCCAATTGATCCGAAGAATTGCTGACGTAAAGATCTTTATAAGAACTGCAACCGGTAAACAGTATCAGGATAAGAATTAGCGCATAGGGTGATTTTTGCATGAAAAGATGCGTTATGAATGGAAAATATTTTTTAGCTGGCTCGAAGATAGCGGTTCTTACTTGAAATCTTGAAAAATAACTTTGAATGAGGGGTGATTCGATTTTGAGGGCTTTGTTGGTATTCGGTTCAATTTAGTAAGGGATTATTGAATATCATTTGAGTTCAACCCAAACAACTGCTTCGCTGTTTTTGTGGTTGCTATATCAATTTCCTTCAGGCTCACCCCGAAAATACCCGCCAGCTTTTGGGCGGTATATTTCATAAAAGCAGGTTCGTTGCGTTTACCCCTCTTTGGGGTTGGAGCAAGGTAGGGAGCATCGGTTTCAAGCACCATCTTTTCGAGAGGCAGCCGGGCAACAGTTTTATCCACTCCGGCATTTTTGAAAGTTGCCACTCCGCCTATCCCCAAATGAAGTCCCAGGTCCAGGGCACGTTTCCCTTCTTCTAAACTCCCATTAAAACAATGCCAAATGCCTTTCAGACTTCCATCCTGCTCTTCTTCGATGATATTCAGCATATCAACGGTACTTTCCCGGTTATGGATGATGATCGGTTTTCCGGTTTGCTTAGCAACCTTGCAATGAATTCGAAAACTTTCCTTTTGTTGCTCCACAAGATCGGTACTCCAATAATAATCGAGGCCGGACTCGCCAACGCCATAAAAATCATCGGAATCGCAAAATCCAAATAGCTGTTCTGTAAAATCTTTCGGCAGGTCTTCCTTCACATCACAGGGATGAACACCCGCCATTTTGTAAAACATAATCTCAGGGTGATGAAGCTTTTCCATCTGTGTAATAGAATCAAAGTCTATGGCCGGCATAAAAATAGCTTCCACTCCTGCTTCGGCCGCCCGGTCATGCACTTCCGCTCGGTCGTCATCAAATGTAGGTAAATAAATATGGCTGTGGGTATCAATCATGTGGTTTTGAGGCTTTAATTTTTGTTAAAAACTACGAAATCGAATCCCCTAAAAATACCTAAAATGTGCTTTTACATTATATACTCCCGAAATCTCTATGTGATTACAGGTCAGCACGTTAATAAATTGTTGTATCCAATAAATATGACCGTCATAATGTGGATTTGTTCTTATGAACCGTTATTTTGCGGGTTCTATCTTTTTCGGATTTTTGAGTATCCGGTGAGTCACAATAATTACAACCTAACCAGATTTTTACATGTCTACCCCCCTCGTCCGACCTGAGTATGAGAAATATGAGAAGATGCCGGCAAATATTTATGAGACGGCTAAACAAGCATCAAAATATGCAGCCGACCAAATTGCTGAATTGATCAGAGAAAAAACCAAAAATGGAGAAAAAGCTGTTCTCGGATTGGCAACAGGATCTACCCCAACCCAATTGTATGATGAATTGGTACGGATGCATAAAGAAGAGGGACTGAGCTTCCAAAACGTGGTCACCTTCAACCTCGATGAGTATTACCCAATGGAGCCTGACAGCATCCACAGTTACGTGCATTTTATGAACGAGTATTTGTTCGATCATGTGGATATCAAAAAGGAAAATATTCACATCCCCGACGGAACTCTGGATCGCGAAGACATTTACACGTTTTGCGAGGATTACGAAAAGAAGATAGCAGAGCATGGTGGCATCGATATTCAGGTATTGGGTATTGGCCGTACCGGTCACGTTGGCTTTAATGAACCCGGCTCTTCCATTACCTCCAAAACGCGATTGATCGCCTTAGACAGCCTTACCATTTTGGATGCAGCAAGTGGATTCTTTGGTGTGGAAAATGTACCGCGCCGGGCAATAACCATGGGTGTTGGTACTATTATGAATGCCAAACGCATTATCATTATGGCCTGGGGTGAAGGCAAAGCCAAAGTGGTAAAAAGAGCCATTGAAGGCGAGATCACTAACCAAATTCCTGCCACCTATCTTCAGGAACATAAAAACGTTGAGTTTCTTTTAGATGAACCTGCTGCTGCAGAACTCACCCGCACCAAAACGCCTTGGCTGGTTGGCCCAATTGAGTGGACCGATCAATTGCTTCGAAAAGCTGTGGTTTGGCTCAGTTTATATCTCGAAAAACCCATTCTAAAACTTACAGATGAAGATTACAGTGAGCATGGCATGAATGATGTGCTGACTGATATCGGCCGGGCGTACAACGTAAACATTCGCATTTTCAATGAAATTCAGCACACCATCACCGGATGGCCCGGAGGCAAACCCAATGCAGATGACACGCACCGCCCTGAGCGGAAGGAGCCTCATCCAAAACGAGTATTGATCTTTAGTCCACACCCTGATGACGATGTGATTTCAATGGGTGGAACTTTTATCCGTTTAGTAGATCAGGGACATGAAGTGCATGTGGCTTATCAAACATCCGGGAACATTGCTGTTTTTGATGATGAAGCCATCCGATTTGCAGATTTCGTAACTGATTATCACGATAGCTTTGGACTTGAAAATAAAGAAGCCACCAACCTCTTTGATGAAGTTCGTGAGTCTATCAAGAATAAGAAGCCCGGTGAAGTTGATTCCGATGAAGTGAAGAAGATCAAAGGGATGATCCGAAGAGGAGAAGCTAAAGCCGCTTGCCGTTATGTAGGCATTCCCGATGAAAACATGCATTTCCTCGACCTTCCTTTCTATGAGACCGGTAAAGTTCGTAAGAAACCGATCGGACCGGAAGACATCGAGATCACCAAGGACATTATCAAGAAAGTGAAGCCACATCAGATCTATGCTGCAGGTGATCTTTCGGATCCGCATGGAACACACCGTGTGTGTTTGGAAGCGATCTTTTCTGCATTGCGGGAACTGAAAGAAGAAGGACACGACTTCATGAAAGATTGCTGGACCTGGTTATACCGAGGTGCATGGCAGGAATGGGATATCGAGGATATTGAGATGGCTGTTCCACTGAGCCCCGAAGAAACCGATCGCAAACGTAAAGCGATCTTCAAACATCAGTCTCAAAAAGACCGTCCACTCTTCCCGGGGACCGACAAGCGCGAATTCTGGCAACGAGCCGATGACCGCACCCGCACCACCGCCGAAACCTATGACCGTTTAGGATTGGCCGAGTACGAAGCCATGGAAGCGTTCGTACGCTGGAAAGAGCTGGATTAAACATCCACTGAATTACACTAAGGGCGAAAGAGATTATCTCTTTCGCCCTTTTTTACATTTATGACCCAAACTACTCGACTATGAAGCGTCTCCTTATCATTCTCATTTCCACAATTTTTACATTACTGAGTTGCCAAAAAAAAGATGAAGTTATCTCAACGGAGATCGCCATCGTGGGTGGAGGTACGAGCGGAACGGCTGCAGCCATCCAAGCCGCGCGAATGGGACAAGAAGTGGTACTCATCAACGAAACGAATTGGTTTGGCGGGATGCTTACTGAAGCCGGCGTGAGTGCCACCGATGGAAATCATCAGCTGCCATCGGGCATTTGGGGCGAATTCAGGGAACATATTTATGATTATTACGGTGGACCTGATTCGGTATTTACAGGCTGGGTCAGCAACACGCAGTTTGAGCCCTCTGTCGGAAATGATATTCTGACCGAAATGATAGCAGCCGAAACAAATATCAGAGTATTCAGTGGCTGGCTGGTAGATTCGGTTTTGGTTGAACAAGGAAGGTTGCGGCAGGCTTGGTTCACGAATGAAGACGGGGAATCACTGTCGATAGAAGCTTCCGTTTTTATTGAGGCCACCGAATATGGAGACCTGATGGCTAAAGCCGGTGCAGCATATGATATCCATATGGAAACTTACGAGGAAACAAAGGAAGAGATGGCGCCGGCGGAACCTCATCCTTACGTTCAGGATTTAACCTACACCGCCATCCTGAAAGATTTCGGAAAAGGGACTGATAAAACCATCCCAAAACCCGCCTCTTATGATCCATCGGAGTTTGAATGTATGTGTAAGCAGGTTTGTGCCAATCCTACCGAAGATCTACTGGATTGCGATTACATGCTTGAATACGCCAAGCTTCCCAATGAAAAATACCTCATCAACTGGCCAACCAACGGAAACGACTATTACGCGGAAATCCTGGAAAAGACGTATGCCGAGCGGGATTCTATTCTGGAACTTGCTAAAGATATGACCCGCTCCTGGATCTATTTCATGCAAACCGAAGGTGGCTATACAAATCTTGGATATGCAGAAGATGAGTTTCCTACCGCTGATCATTTTCCGCTTATTCCTTATATCCGTGAAAGCCGGCGTGTGCAAGGCGTAGATCGACTGTTCCTGTATGATCTTAAAGACCCCTATGCCCTGCCGGAGCGCCCGGTGTATAAAACCGGTATTGCTGTTGGAGACTATCCCGTAGATCACCACCGCAAGAAAAACCCAGTTCCTAAACAATTTCATTTTCCCAAAATACCCTCCTACACCGTGCCTTACGGCAGCTTAATTCCCCGGGAAATTGACGGATTAATTGTGGCAGAAAAAAGCATTTCGGTTTCCAATATTGTGAATGGGACGACCCGATTACAACCGGTGGTGCTTCAACTTGGTCAGGCTGCCGGTGCTGCCGCAGTGCTGTCTGTGCGGGAAAACATTCAACCCAGAGAAGTGGATGTTCGTACTTTGCAAAATTATTTGTTAGACGCCGATATGTGGTTGATGCCTTACATGGATACCACACCGGATGATCCTGCATTCCGGTCTATCCAAAAAGTGGGGCTGTCCGGTATTATGCGGGGTAAAGGCATTCCCGTGGCCTGGGCCAACGAAACCCGGTTTTATCCCGACAGCGTTGTTACTGCGGAAAATTTGAATGAAATTTTGGACCGCCTGGAGCTTGAGAATGATTATACCGGAACTGGCACCATACCCCATGAGGACATTCTTGAACTCTTTTGGGCTGAACTTGGAGAACCGGCAGGGGCAAATTCCGAAAACAATACTTTGGCTTACTTTCGGTCTCAGGACTGGTTTCAGGATCAGGCAAGTGAAATTGGGTTTACGGGCAATGAAGTACTGACCCGCGCGCAGCTTGCCTGGCTGATCGATCATACGTTCCGCCCTTTTGAAAATGATGAGGTGCAGATTGGTTTCCCGAACTCTAAACTGGATTGATTTCTAAACCGTTTTAAATAGTTGCGATACTAATTTATGAATTTTAAATACGGACCGGGTGGTCCGTATTGGCATTCCCAACAGGGTTGTTGGAATGAGGTTTAAAGTGCAGCTTTTCTCTATTTAAAAAAATAAGGCCCCGGGCAAGTTAATGCCCGAGGCCTTGTGGTAGACATAATCAACCGTTAGAGATAGTTGATTATTTGATCAGCATCATTTTTTTAGTGGCCGTAAACTGCCCGGCTTTAATGCGATAGATATACATTCCACTGGACAAGTTGGAGGCATCAAATTTTACGGTGTAAGAACCGGCTGATTTGCGTCCTTCCAGGAATTTAGCGACTTCTTTTCCGGTGATATCATACACCGTCAACGAAACCTCTGCTGCTTCCGGTAACTGATAAGCAATGTTGGTGCTTGGGTTGAACGGATTCGGATAGTTTTGATCCAATGCAAATACATTGGGTAGATCTTCCCGCTCGTTCGATACACCCAACATTCGGGCTATATTGATATCAAAGGTATCACTGGCAAAGCGTACACTGTCACCGGCCATAGCTGTTACCGTCCAGATCAGGTCAATTGATTCACCTTCTGCTACACCCAAAGATGCTAGGGCATCATCCAGTGCCTGATAGGTAAGAGTAAGTGTGGTATCCATTCCCTCGTTATCTGAGGCGATACTTAACAGTGGATCGGAGAAGTCGCCATCGGTAGCATCGGCATGCCAGGTATAGGTCACTGACTCATTAGACGAAGCTTCGGCCCAGGTAATACTAACTTCTGTTGAAGCATCTCCGGTCAATGAAAGTTCGGTTCCATCAGCCGGTGATAATAAAGCAAATGGTTCTATATTGGTTGGAGCTAACAAGTCACTAATATCCAAGGCAACAATAGCATTATTGGTATCCATTAGATATAGACGATTATTGCTTCCATCAAAAAGCACACCACCGGTATTATTCAGGTTATCATTTGCACCTAATGGTCCTAATTCCATGACTAAGTCATAAGAAGTCCCATTTTTCTCGAAGATATAGAATAACCCATTAGTGAAGGCAGGTCCGGCAGCGACCAAGGTTTTTCCGCCTTTTTCAATGACATCATTCACCATCACGGAATTCAGGTCAGGTGCTGCTACATCTGCTGAAGCAAAAGTGCTTCCCAGGGAACCATCTTCAAAGTTAAAGAATTGCCCTGCAGCGCCGGTTCCTGTAGCAAGGACGCTATCTCCCATCGCACTGGAAAACCCACCACGACCTACGTTTTGTGGCACGGTATATTCAGCAGCTTTGGTTAGGGTACTTCCGTCCCAATCGAAGGTAGCGATTACACCGGTGTTACTGCCGCTAAGCAGTACTTTTACATCAGTACCGGAGCCAACCACGCCCAGTGCATCACCAAATCGGGTCTTATTATCCAGATCTCCTTCAAATACCACTTCGGGAATACTGGTTTCATCGGCCCAACGGTAGATCTTTACTCCATTTCCTCCAAGGATAAGATTAGCCGTAAAAATCTGTCCATCAGATGTTGCACGGATTTGGTTAAATGCGAAGATACCCCCGCTTACTACCTGCTTGTCAAAGAAATCAGCAAGGTTATAGGCATGGATCGCGTTATTGGTATCCATTAAGTACAGGCGTCCGTTTGCTTCATCAAATAGTACACCACCGGTGTTGTTACCGTTGGAATTTTCACCTATTGGACCTATTTGACGAACTAATTCTACACCATCGGTTACATCCAGTAAATAGAATGTGCCGTTTGTAAATGCAGGACCAACAGCTACAAGATGACGTCCTTTATACATAATTTGGTCGTTTACCATCACAGAATTGAGATCTGCAGATGCGATATCATCAGAAGAAAGCTGAGAACCCAGCGTTCCATCAGCTACATTTAAGAACCGAGGTGCTGTACCTGTTCCGGTGATCAACACACTGTCCTCGATTACACGAGAAGAAAATCCTCCCCGGGCTTCTCCGGCAGCTACAGTTATATCCGCTTCTTTGGTCAATGTAGCTCCATCCCAACTAAAGGGAACTACTTTTTCGGCACCGGAACCGCTTAGTAGTAAGGTGACGTTGGTTGTATCTCCTACAACTCCGAAAGAATCTCCTAAACGTCCCCCCAGTGAATCAGCAAATATCTGAACCGGAGCAGCATTTTCATCAGCCCACCAGTAGATGCGGGATGTATCACTAATAGCAAGATTAGCAGTGAAAATCTGTCCATCTGGAGTAGCTCTGATCTGGTTAAATGCGAAAGTACCGCCTGAAATACCTGTATTATCCAATATTCCAACTGAATCGCCAGTAGCAGCATCAATCAGTACCGGAGTAACCCCGCCTTGTCTACTTGCAACAATAAGATTTCCCGTGGCCGGATTGTAGCCTATACCTCTTTCTGTGTTTCCTGTACCAAACCAATTACTGGTTGGTGCTTCAACAGACCATATAGGATCTATATTTTCTGCAGGAGGCTGAACTGTTGGCAATAAGCCAAGAGAGTCACCGGTGGTTCCATCTATTATTACAGGAGTCACACCACCTTGTCGGCTGGCTACGATGAGATTACCTGTCGCAGGGTTAAAAGTAATACCACGTTCGGTATTACCGGTACCCAGCCAGTTACTGGTTGGTGCATCTATACTCCAAAGAGTATCAACCTGTGCAACCGCATTTGTATTGAATGACAAAGTCATAGCAAATACAAATAGCATGCTTAGCACAGTACTTGTTATCGATTTGTAAAGATTAGTCATGTTAATCTCCCCATTAGTTCTGGTTAAGGTCAGCTTTTTAAAGGCCGACATTCTATTTTTTGTACGCCGCTAAAATGCAGCGAGAGTACATTCTTTGTATTTTATCCTTACCAAATTCCTTCCTTTGTCAACCCTAACGCTCATCACTTGATAAGCTATTGATTGGGGGCTCCTGTTCTGAATCAAGATCGTTTTCTGTGGATAGGTGCCTAAACCATGTGAAATACAATCCAATCGAAAGCGATACCAAAAGGATCAATGCAATTCCAAATTCTTCCCATTGCCGAACCATAAACAGCATAGGTGTTATACAAAGGATCAGCATCCACGGCACTGCCAATACGGTTGAGAAAATGTCCCTTTTGTTCTCAGCTTCAACTCCTTTCATTTTCTGAGCGGGCATTTTCTTTTTGATATGCCCCCAAAAACCAAATGGCCGGGTTGTTTTATAAAAATTTTCCAAAATTTCGTCATCCACTGCCGGTGTAAGAAACGTTCCTATAATACAAGCCGCGAGTGAGATGCTTCCCACGAACATAAAAAGTTCATATTCTGTGAAATCAGGAAAGAAAATAAGCTGAGAAAAGGCTGCTATCATACCAGCCAACACTCCCGAAGCAAATCCATATCCATTAAAACGCCACCAATACCACCTGATAACCTGTGGAACAATTAATCCGGAACCCAATCCCATAGTGAGCCATCCCCAGATATCATTGATATTTTTGAACTGTTTGGTTAGCAGATATCCATCAACCACAATTAGGATAGAAGCGACTCTACTGTGTATTATAAGTTGATCTTCAGAAGCTTCAGGGTTTATAAATCGCTGATAAATATCTTTCACCCAATAGGCAGCTCCTGAATTTACAACCGAGTCAAACGTCGACATGGCGGCGGCTATCAATCCGGCGATAACAAGCCCTGTTAACCCTACCGGAATCATGGTTGAAAGAACGGCAGGTAAAACTTCCTCCGGATTTTGGATCACCGAATTAGAAGCGCCCCAGGCAATTCCCATCATGGCAACTGCCACTACAAACGGCCATCGGAATGAAAGCAAAAAGATCCAAAACAGGCTCAACAAACCGGCCTCTCTGTCACTCTTTGCAGCAAAATATCGCTGAATCAAGTACCCCCCTGATCCACCACTGCCCTCTATCGTTGTTTTAAAGAGGTAAAAGAGGATGGCAATCCCAAATAAATTATACTGACCATACTCCCCCGGCAAATTCATTTTCCAACTTGGTAGAATGTTGGTCCAATCTTCAATATTTACATTCAGTGTTCTAAACCCGTCTTCTATCAGCGGGACAGATACCTGGAATGTCTCTGCAAGCGGATAATTGATAAATGCTATACTGCAGGTCAGTATGATTGCTATAAAGACCAAAAATCCCTGCATCACATCGGTGTATACCACACCATAAAGACCTGATGCCACTGTGTAAATAGTAGCTAAACCAATTATTCCAATGGTCGCAAACTCGGCATTAATTCCCAATATCTTAGCTAAAAATATTCCCCCTCCCTGTGCAAAATACGTTACTACCGTTACCGCAAAAAGAAGATTTGCCACCGCACTTAATATTCGGGCTGCATTACCGGCTTTATCTCTTCCAAAGCGTAGTTGCATCCATTCTGCAGCAGTCATGACTTGTGCCCGACGGTTCCATTTTCCCATAAAGACCATCAGGAAAGCCATGATCAAAACAATACCTCCACGAAGTTCGATAAAGAACCCTTTAAGTCCCAGTGCATAGATCATTGCAACAATGATCATGGTTCCTGAAACATCAAAATTTGAAGACATTCCTGAAGCACCCAATGCCCACCATGGCATGTTTCGATCTCCAAGAAAAAAACTATCAATACTCTTGGAGGCCTTACGCTGCAAATAAAGCCCTAAGCCAATCAAGGCAACCAGGTATCCAACTATAATTACATAATCAATGGTATGCATTAGACCCCTTTTATTTTACTAAGATCATTTTCTTGCTCATTGTGATATCACCTGCTTTAAAGCGATATATAAATACCCCACTTGCAAGCTTATTGGCATCGAATGTAACTTGGTGACTTCCTGCTGCAAATATTCTTTGGTCTTCAAGTAAGGCAACTCTTCTTCCAAGAATATCAAAAACTTCCAGTGTTACTCTGGATGATGTTGGTAGTGTAAACCCTATTTTAGTAGTTGGATTAAAAGGGTTTGGATAATTTTGCTGAAGTTTATAACCGGAAGGAATTTCGTTTCTAAGCTCCTCATTAGACGTGATGACTGCATCGATTTCGACCGTTGGCGACTTCTTGCGATCCAGCAGTAGCATGACGGCATCTGCATAGGTTGGTTTTCCGTCAGTTACTTTATCCGCATCAATTTTTACTACCGTTTGAGTTCCTTTTTCCAGATATGTATTCCCTATTTCTATCCAGCCCCAGTTTGTGGAAGTTGTTTGATCCAATATGACCTCTGAAGTGTCTTCTGCTCCAAAAACTTCGTAATTCGCACTTTGAGTGGCTTCATTATCGGTGGGAACCCAGGCGTAGACTTTATACCAAGCTTCGTATGGAACATCGAGGTCATAGGTGATCGACGACTGAGAATTCGCTTCTGCAAAAATAGTCTGGCCTGAAAACCCCTTTTTATCAGAATTGGTCCATGTTCCGGTAATGGTAACGCTATCGGTTGATTCATTGGTTATAATTCCCTTTGGTCTTCTTACCTTTCCATTCCGGTTCGGAAGTATGGCCGGAGTTCCATATTTATATTTGTAAAGAGTATCAGCCAGGTTATTATTCTTTTCATCAAGTCCCTCAAAGAAAAAGTAAACTTCACCTTTAAGGTCATACTCCCTGTTGAATTCGATTGCATTTAATACATACTCGTCATCATTAAAAGTCCCCCCTGCTTTGATCAAAATTCCGGGAAAGATCTGTGGTCGAAATACACGATGAATGTAGCCCTGGGAAGAAAAAGGTTCTCTTCCCAACATATTTCTAATTACAGTTCGGTAGCCTCCAATATCATAGCGGTAAGCTTGGGGGTGAATGATATCCACATAATTAGAATCTAACCATGTAGGCCAGTCTTGCAGGTAGTTATCATAACTGAAACTATATATAGAGGGAGAGAGTGAAAGCGTAAGCAAACTGTCTTTGCTCTTCACCATGCTATACAAATCTCCCGCAAATTCTGTTAACTTATCGGCTTTCCATTTTAAGAAGGAAGCATCGTCGTAACTGGCCGGAGGGTCTTCTCCATCATGTTCTTGCCGGTAAAGTTTTTTCGTGTAATCACTGTAACCGGCAGTTGAGGACATTGCCGGCAGCCTATCATCTCCCTGAACACCATCTATGTCGTAGTTTTCGATGGCCTCTTCCATGATTCCCAGCATAAAGTCTTGTACTGAAGGATGGATCGCATTCATCCAATAAAAACTATTACGGTTAGCAATATTGCCGTCTACATCTTTCGCAGCCCAATGTGGATTTCGTTGAATGATATGCCCTCCTGTTGGGTCTCCATACACACTTGCAAAACCATACTCAAACCAAGGAATTACTTCCATTCCATTGCGATGAGCTTCAACAATTATTTCACGAAGTGGATCCCTCCCCTGGTTGGCAAAAACCGGATCCTGCAGGTAACCGATCGAATCTTTAGCCACCATACTTGGGAACAAGGTGTACCCTTTATTCCATACTACAGGATATATTACATTAAAGCCGCGCTCAGCCAGAAAATCCATTCCTTCAGCGATGTTTTGCTTACTGTTAAGCACATCACTGTCAACATTAGTGATCCAAACACCCCTTAATTCTTCAACATAGGCCCCTTCATCCTGAGAAAAAACATTCTGACTCAGGAAAAGCATACTAAATAGTATTGTTAACAATCTTCCTGTTTTAAAGACTCTTTCGATGTTATTCTTACTGTATCTATTCTGCATAAAAGTATTTTTTTAAAGAATCACCAAGGTGATCATTTTGATCAAAGAGCCCTTCATAAAAGAAATAAACTTCTCCATCGAGCCCCTTTTCACGGTTATGTTTTACAGCTTCCCTTACGTATTCAAACCCATTATACCGATCGCCTGCTTTGATGATGATACCTGGCACAATTTTCACTTTTTCGTGCCCCGTACTCGTTTGGTAGTTATCTATCATCCCATCAATGGTGTTCTTATAGCTTTCTATATCCCATCGGTAAGCTTGTGGAATTAGCAGGTCTACGGCTCCTTCCTCTATCCAGGAAGGCCAATCTTGCAAGTATTGCTCTTTTGACCATGGATAAATACTTGGAGAGAAAGAAACGATCAAATTCTGATCTACGGACTTAATTGAATCATATAAAACAGACGCATATTCTGTTAGTTTACGCGCTTTCCAATTAAGAAAATCATCTTCTGACGGATTATTTGGAACTACTTTTCCGGTTTCTTCTAAGTAAAGTTCACGAGTAAAAACACTGTAACCACCTTCTGAAGGCATAGCAGGCAACCGGTCATCGCCCTGAATACCGTCTACATCATAATTTTTGGCTACTTCTAAAACCAAAGAGGTCATGAATCTTTGAACTTCAGGATGAAGTGCATTCATCCATTCAAAGTTATTTTTCTTAAGCAATTTACCGGATGAATCTAATGCGGCCCAGTTTGGCTTAGCCGCTAAAATATGGCCACCATTTTGGTTATAGGAACTTGAAAACCCAAACTCAAACCAAGGTATAACCTTCAGACCCTGTTTTTTTGACTCCTTAATGATCACTTCTAATGGGTCTCTGTCTTGTCCTTTTAACAGCGAATCTTGATTGAATTCCTCACCAAATGTTTTAGTCATCACATCACTTGGATATAACGTATATCCATCATTCCAGACTACCGGAAATACGGTATTAAACCCAAGATCAGCTATCTTTTTCATGCCGTTGGCAATAGCTTCATCACTGAGCATGATGTCACTGTCAACATTTGTTATCCATACCCCGATTACAGGATCAAGATCGGACTTCTCTTTATTGGTCGAACATGAGATCAATGAGCCCAAAAAAAACAAGGAAATGATGTATATGAGTTCTTTAGTCATCAGGCTGATTCCCTCACAATCAGTTTGGGTTCCAGGTGAATGGCCTGAGGACCGGTATATGTCCCATCATTATCCATTAGCTGCTGCAAAATATTATATGCTGTTTTACCGATCTCATACCTGGGAACTTCAATAGTGGTAAGAGGAACCCGGGCCTCAGAACAGCGATCAATGTTATCAAATCCAATGATGGCAATATCTTCCGGAATCCTGATGCCCTTTTCTAACATCGCTTTTTGAAAGCCCATTGCGATCAGGTCATTAAACATGAAAATGCCATCTACATTCATTTCTTTGATGTTCAAAGACATTCCTAACTTATAACCTTCATCAAAAGCTGTATTCTCAGTACTGAACGAATACCTGAAAACATGGCATCTTTCAGCCGGGTTCTCGCCATGCTCCCTGAGTGTTTCAAGAAATCCATCAAGGCGCATATCATCGGTTTTATAGCCATGCTCTCCGACAATAACGCATAGTTTTTTCTTAGAGCGTTGCAATAGATGTTCAGCCGCTAAACTACCTCCTTTGAAGTTATCGACATCAACAGAGGGCAATTTAGAATCATATACATCATGCAGAATCACTGTAGGTATTGCATTCTTACTGAGTTCATCATAAATACGAACTCCATAAATTGATTTTCTTCTTGTAGTGACTACTAATCCGTCAACTTCATGAGAAAGCATCATCCGCAGCAGTGAGTCCTCCTGTTGATGGAAGTCGCGGGATACCGTTACCATTAACTTTTTTCCTTTCTGATCAGCTTCGTCGGCAAGCCCGGCATAAATACCTGAGAAATAAGGCCCTTCAAGATCACGTATCAACAACCCGATTTTGTTCGTTTGGCTTTTAGGCCTGACCAATCTATCGCCAAGAAAATTCTTATTTGCAAAAGTACCCTTCCCAACCCGGCTAATGATGACATTCTCATCATTCAAAATCTTCATAGCCTTTTTTATGGTAGACATGCTAACGTTATATATTTCCGTTAGCTTTAAGTAGTTAGGAATTTTTCCATCTTCGCCGAAGTAGTCCTCCTTGATCTTCTCCTTTAAGTCTTCAGCTACAATTTCGTATAAATGTCTGTCTGTATCTGTTATATCTACCATGATTTTAAAACTTAAGTGATACTCCTATTGTGTGAATATACCCCAACTCATTACGGTCACTCATCGCATAATCAATTGAGATCTTATCGATGGGTGATAATCCGACTCCGAAACGTAAATGACCTAATCCATAATTATCACTTATAAATAGATTACTGTAACCGGCTCGCAGAAATAAGGTTTTTCTAAATGCATATTCAGCACCGGTATTTACGTAGTTGTTGTTGTTATTGGGATAAATGGCATCAGCAGCTAATATTAACCGATGATCGATTGTTTTAATGAGCTCTGCATTCAACCCAATTCGAAACAGTAAAGGTAAATCCCAGTCTGAAGTCATTAGATTTGCCGGAATTCCATCATTGTTGCCTGAATTATTGGGATCCAGGTCAACCGGTACGTAGGTATTGTCTCCACTGAGTTTCATCTCCCCACCGAAATTACTAATACTGAAACCCAGCCTAACTCTCTCAAAAGGTGTTTTATACTGAAATCCAAGATCCAAGGCTAAAGTAGAAGCTTTCATCCTCCAGATCTGATTTTGTACGAACTTTACGTTTCCTCCGATCCCAAAATTTTCAGTTAACTTTTGAGCATACGTTACACCAATACTTATATCCTGAACTGAAAACCTTTCACCTGTTCCATCCGGATAGGTTACTGTTCGAACATCCATCTCTCCGCCATCAAACATATATACACTGGCTCCGAGATAGATATCATCGAATTTAAAAACAGAAGCTGCATAATAGAGTTTGGTATCTACAAACCACTCGGTATTCTGAAATGTAGCCTGATTAGATTTTAGGTTTGTGACCCCAGCAGGATTCCAATAAAGCGCACTGATCTCATCAACCACAGAAACATAGGCTTCCCCCATTCCAATACTTCGGGCACCAACCGGTATTTCAAGAAAGGACGATGCTGTAGTTCCTACCTGACTTTGGGCAAAAACAGGCACCGAAAAAACTAAAAACAAAAATATGAATATGACCCTTTTGCTCATTTTCATTCCTATTTGATAATTGCAAATTTACCGGTCTTCTCGCCAATGCCCGGTGCTTTAACGTGATAGAAATACAATCCATAGGCTACCTCAAGTCCATCTTTGGATTGCAAGTCCCAAACTCCTACCCCGTCTTCAGCCTGAATCTCCCGAACGAAAACACCACTGTTGGTAAATATTCTGATGCTGGCATTCAGGGGTACATTTCGGAACTCTATTCGTTGCTCTCCCCTCCCGGATAAGAATGGGCGCTCTTCCACAATAGTAGCAGCTACGTAGGGATTTGGGACCACGATAATTTCATCCAGAATTGAAGAATCTGAAGTAGAATCTATGAATGAAGCAGTTGTAGTCAATCCATAGCGATCTTGCTGACTGAACGGTATTTGGGCGTTAAGTTCAAAAGAATCTCCCATTCCGGGGACATAAATTTGGTTTGCAGGCAGTTCTGCACCGGTTGCATCGACGGGTTTAAGAAATTTGATATTCCAGGCTATCACATAATCATCATCACCCGGTTCTTCTTTGAATAATAGCTGGATCAGTTCATCTTGATCTATTCGTCCATTTTCGGTTGAATCCGGTTCATCAAAAATAAACTTGATCTCGTTACCCGTATTTTTTTCATATAACCTGAAATTGACGGGAAAAGAAAAGTTTCCGGAATCGGAGGTATAGGCAGAATCCAATACTTCCCCATCTCCGCCCACTTCCAATACAGCACGGATAGGCCAAACTGGAGGATTAGGAACAGAAAATGTTGGGTCCGGAAGGGTGACTTGTGTTCTCAGATTTGTTTCACTGTCAGTAGTCCAACCCGAATTTTGCTGCGTATTCGATTCATTGGGATATTGATTCTCAAATTGCAGGATCAATCCTTCTTCCAAAAGCTCATAGGTCCAATTGGTGACAAACTCACCGTCAAGGTTCGTAGGGACCGGACTATTGTCTACAATTAAGTTGCCATTTTTATCGGTAATGCTAAATGCCGTGGTCTCATATTCAACAGCCGAGGTGTCATTCTGTGGATAAACCACCGGTTTTTGAGAAAAGGACAGGCTGTACTCCTGATCTTTGAGTAGATTTTCGTCAACTACCGAAGCCCTTACTGTTCCTGTTGCTTTCCCTGCATCCTGATCTACCCGTCCACGGTTATCAACATCCAATGTACCTAAAACCACATTGCTTGCTTCCGGGTTGGGGCGAACCTCCACAGTATTTGGATCATAATTAGTAACCACTCCCTGGGTAACTGTTATGCTGGCAGGAGATTCAGATGGAGAGATCGGGAATAAGTTATCGAGGTCAGAAATACCACGATCGAAATAGGTTTCATCGTACCCGGCATCATAAGCAATGAGGGCATAATAATAGGTTCTTCCGTTGATAACATCTTCGTCCACGAAAGAATGCTGAATTCCAGTATCCTCCCCCATATAGTAATGTACACCATTGGGTATGCCAATCTCCTCGCCAAATTGGAGTTCATGGTATCCGGTAAGTCCATTAATTTTATCAAATTGAGCAATGGAACGCTTGTAGACTGAGTTTCCAAAGGAATCGGTAACATCTTCTGCATCATTGAACTGTGGATCGGTAGACTTAATGATCCGATATCCTTCAAAATCCTCCCCATAAACAGGATCTCTTGACACCTCTGATAGTTCATCCCAGATCAAGGTTACTTTTCCATCTCCCGGAATAGCTCGCAGGCGGGGCTGTCTTGGAGGAACCGCAAACCGATAATCGGAGTCGTAAATACGCTGAGCTACTGCTGCCGACCTAAACATGGCATCCTCATTAGCACCAAAAACAAAACTGGTAGAAAAACGCTGACTGGTATTTGGCGGGAGTTGAAAGGCGCCGGAACCAAAGATCCATATCTGGTTCACGCCCTGACTTGGTACATCAAAGAAGCCGGGTTGTACATTCGGCCAAACCGTTTCTTCGTCGTGAATGTTAACGGCTCCAAAAAGAGGAGCATAAAACGAGGTTAACCCAATTTGATCGGACTCATCATTATCTAATCGCCCAAAGTTTGGTTCTCCCTGATCTGGGCGCCCGTTTCCTTCTGAGCCATCTGCATCCGGGCCTGGATATCCATCCTGCTCCGGACCTATTCCATCCGAGCCTACATCATCGATAGATGCGTTCCAGTCACAGTCTTCATCTCCACTCCAGTGTTCTTGTGGATCATCATAGTTTCCACATGGGGCAAAAGCGAATGAACCTGCGTCATTATCACGGGATTCATCCACAAGACCATCATTGTCATTATCGGTCAGGTCAAAATCCAATCCCGGACTTTCCAAAAACTTCCAGCCGATATATCCCGGTGCTATATCTCTGAATTGTGTCCATGATCCTTGCCCGGTGCTACTCCAACCATATACAATATCCTGGTTATTATCGAAGCCTGCAGCATCATCAGATGTACCTGCACCGGCTGGATTTACATCCGTATACCCTCCAAAAATAATTGGCTTATCATTGATGTCTGTTGTGTAGGTCTGATCGCCGATATTGGATACTTCATACTGCATAAACAGAATATCCTTCGCCAGCGCCTGCGACCACTGGAATACTCTTACCCGAACCTGCAATCCCAATCCTCCTTTGGTTGTATCTCCATCAACCGGGTAATATTCATATTCTGTGTTTGACAGGTCATCCATTACATAGAAAACTTCCTGGTCAGCATTAAACTGGTTCAATCCAAAATAACCGTTCCAGTTACCATCCCATTCAGCACTTTGATCCGGCCAGGATTGAGGCCAACTGTCGGGATTTCTTGAGTTTGCAATTTCAGGTTCATCTGTATTTTGGTTAAAGTATCCCGGCAGGGGCTGAAATTTCCATCTTATATTGGTATTTGGATCTATATCACTAACATCACTGCTTGCACCATAGCCATCTGATATCACTGTGACCTCCTGCCCATCGACATCTTCTGTACGCGTCAGGATCATACCCGTCATTTCGTGTAAATGACCGTGACCGGTTCCTTTCGGCCAAACCCCAGCCTGATTTATACTTCCATTTCCATTTCCAACCGTACCCCAATTCGTGATGATGGACTCCACCTGATTCCCGGTTACATTAAAATCAACCCTGGAATCTTGTTCCCCCTCATTGGGATCTATGAAAACCCCGGATTCGTTGGTCTGCGCTTTTACCACAAAGTTGAAGCTCATTACTATGACACACAGCAAACCTAACCTGGAGAGTTTTTGTGCCGCTTCTAAATTATGGTTCAATCTTCTGATCTTCATTAAAAACTGAATTAAAAATTAAACTGAAGACCTGCCTTCAATAATCTGGGTGCAGGTTGCAAAACCGGATTGGTCAAATAATCTCTTAAGGAATTAATTCGGCTATTCCCGTTTGAAATATGAGCTTCAATCTCTGATTCAAAAATCTTTGGTTCGCGGTCTTGTCGGTAAAAATTGAGCAAGTTTTCGGCCGTAAAAAATAGCTGGCCTGTAACCCCATAGAGCTCAACCCGATATCCTATTCTTAAATCCACGATAAATTCTGCATTGTAACGCGCCTGATTTCTGAGTACAGTGATATCATTCCGCTGTACATTTTCAGGAGTAAAGGGATAGCCGGTATGAAAAGTAGCCAACAGGCCAGCCGTAAGGTTGTTTTGTAAATAGGTCAAACTACCGGAAATATTATGTCGCTGATCCCAGCTTAAGGGAAGTAGCTGCCTTGTGGTCTCGTTATTTTGCTGTGCATTGAAAAACGCCTGCTTAGGATCACTTGCATTTCCTTTTACTGACTGATAGGTGTAATTTACAGAACCCATTAAACCAATATCGGTTCTGATGTCGGTTGAAAAAGTGATTCCACGAACGCGACCAAAGTCTGTATTCTCATACCGCCCCCAGGTATCTCCACCGGTTCTTGCTTCATACAAAGTAGTGCCAACCAATTCCCGGATATCCCGGTAATAGGCCGTTACATCTATGCCTACATAGTCTCCAATTTGTTGTTGCAGACCTATTTCATAAGTATTAGATCTCTGTGCATCCAGCCCTGCATTGCCAATAAATTGTGTGAAATTACTGGATTGCACTTCAAATTCAGGGTTTTCATATAAGCGGGAGTATTCCGGGATCTGAAAAAACTGGCCATAAGAAGCATGGATAACTCCATTATCAGAGATAGGAAATGCAAAACCTATTCGGGGACTTAGTTGCCATTTTACTTCAGTGGCCCGGTATGCCTGATCTTCAGGAAGCCCTTCAGAGTTGGAAGGATCCCTAAGATCGGTGGGAACCGTACCCCGGGCATCAAAATAGTCGAACCGTAAACCTACATTTACGATCAGATCAGAGATCTCAATTTTATCCTGAATAAAAGCAGCTGCTTCAATAGGGCTTTGATTATATTGGTTGTGTAGCCTTGAAGAAATAGGAGGAATGGTACGTTCAAGGTTATCAACCCTTCTTGCCTGAATAAAAAATTCTTCGAAATCAAGCTCGTTGTATCTGAGTTCGATCCCTGTTTTAACCAGATGTTCGGTTCCAAACTGTCGGGTAATATCAAAGCGGGCTGCATAAGTGGAACTTGTTCTGTCTAAATAATAATTATCCACTCCACCGGTGTTAAATACGTTTGCAGGCTGATTATTTCTCCCGTCTATGTATCTGTATTTCTCTGAAAAAGGGTCTTGATAATTATATTGTGAAAAGTCTGTGGTATAGGCTGTTAACCTAAGATTGTAAAAAGTGCGATCATTCAATACATGATTTACCGTCAACAGATGATTGTAAGAAGTACTTCTTTGGGTCGGTAAATAATCCGGATTTAATCGGTAATTATGGCGGTAAAAATTAGACTCAGAGTTGGATCGGGTGAGTGAATAGGTAAACTTCAGATTATTGGTTAGCCTATAAGTAAGCTTTCCCATTGTTGTAAGTCCTTCCCTGGAATTCATGGGAACTACTGAGGAATCTCCCGTTGACTCTATAATCCAATCGCTTGGGTTGTTTGATGAAAAGTCGGAAGAGTCGCTGGGTTGAAATACTCTTCTCCCAAATAACCATCCCTCATTATTGGTGTATTTCAGGTTTGTAAAAAAAGTAAGTTTATTCTCAACAATTGGGCCTGAAAGAGAACCTTCATAACTTTGTTCCCCTACATAGGATGCCTCATCAATTTCGTAAAAATTATTAGGGTTTCCGGTTGCATAACTGCCAACGCTCCCTATAAATGTACCTTTAAACTCATCGCTACCATCACGGGTTACAATATTGATAATACCACTGTTAGCTTGTCCATATTCAGCGTTGTAAGTTCCGCTAATGACTTCAACTTCTTGTATTGCAGAATTCTCTACTGGCGTGGCTAATGCATTACTGAATGGATTGGAAACAGCCACTCCATCTACATAATATTTGATTTCACTGCTTCGACCTCCCCGGATATGAAGAGATCCGTTTTCACTTTTAGATACACCGGCTTGTACCGATACCGTTTCTGTAAAATTATTAACGGGAAGGTTTAAGATCTCATCTCCACTTACTTTTGCTGATGCAGAGGTCTGATCTTTAGTGATCATTTTAGCATTGGCAACAATGGTAACTTCCTCCCCCTGAAAAGTTTCTTCCTGTAACTGGAAATCAATTTTCGTAGTTCTGTCAACAGAAACTTGTACTTCTTCAACCTTTACAGTTTTAAAACCAATCATGGATGCTACAAGCGTGTAAGTACCCGGACGTACATTGAGGATAAAGTAGTTCCCATCCACATCTGAGGCATTACCCTTTAATTCTCCTTCCAATACTACATTCACACCGGGAAGCGGGTTTCCTTCTACATCTGTTACTTTACCGGAGATTTTGCCTGTAGTTTGTGCAAAGCCACCAGTTATTGAAACAAAAAGAATGAAAATTGTAAGTAGAATACACCTTATGAAGCTCATTAATCCTCCCCTATACATCCGGATGCAAAATGCACCCGGACAGCGGCTCCTTATTTATTTGATAAGTGTCAGTTTTCTTGTAAGAATAGTTCCTGCAGCTTCCAGCCTATATAGGTAGATGCCACTTGAGAGATCGCTACTTGCATCAAAGCGGACAGTGTAGGTTCCTGCTTGTTTGCGTTCCTGAAGCAACGTGGCTACTTCTTGTCCCAGCACATTATAAACCTTCAGCGTTACCTGTGAGGATTGCGGAATAGTAAACTGAATATTAGTACTCGGGTTAAAAGGGTTCGGGTAATTTTGCTTTAACTGTATGCTTTTAGGCAGGTCGGTTGCATACTCCGTTTCTTCTGTAGAAACTCCCACTTTTTCATTGGTTAAAACAATTTCACCACGCATCATAAAACTTTTGGAATCTCTCCAAAGTGAAGGTTTATTGCCTAATCTTAAAAAGCGGTTCGCAGTCCGAGCCCCTTCTCCCTCATCTTTATCTGTCAGATCTGCATCAAAAGAAATAACCTTCCCGTTTTCAGGAACAAATAATGGCCATTCTAAACCAAAATATTCAGAACGGGTTCTTCGGTTATTAATTTGTCCTGCCAAACTTGAAAATGGAAGCTTCCACTCCATAATATATCCTGTTTCGTCAGGTGTTCTCACTGCAGCAGCTGAATTTCCCTTAAAGATTACAGTATCTACGTATGCGCCATTATAATCTTCAGGATCTACCGGTTCATCTCCATAAGGTAGCGCTCTGAGGGTTAGCTGGTAATCAGCGCCTCTGGTAGATTCAACATTGTCATATTCATCCGCTATTCGATAGGTTCGAGTAGCCGGAATAGTATCAGTGAAAGCCGAGTCTGTCCCTGCATTTCTAAAGTTATACATTTCGAATTCCCCTGCACCTTCAACATGCGGATTGGATGGAATATCACTGATATCATATAACCCTAAATACGCACTTAGGTGGTCATACTGAAAAGCTAAGTTTGGAGTATCCAATGTCTCTATCATAGGGGTACCTTCATCACGGACCCGAACTGCGAAGTAAATATTTGCTGTATCCATTTTAATGGCTAAATATCCGCTGAAGTCATCCGGAGAATCGGGTGTCCCCTGAATCAGAACCCAATTGGGAATATCCTGATTCACTGCCATAAAGGGTGCATCCAGCCAGTCGCTGAGATCGGCATCAATAGATACATCCTGAGATTCTTTATAATCTATACTGTACGTCCACCTTGGGGTATTATTTGGATTATTTGACATATCCACAACTAAACCCCGAAAACCAAATCTACTGGAAAAAGTATCCAGCCCGCCTCCGGTACCAAGTGTTAAACGCTCAGTATCAGGTGTCCCATTTGAAACTTCATCGGCATCTCCTATGGTCGCATCCAACGATATAACATCCCCATCTTGAGGAGAATACAATGGCCATTCAAAGTTTGCAAAGTCCCCGGATTCGGCACCAAGCTTCCCCGCAAGAGATTCAAAAGGAACTTTCCATTCAAGGGTATATCCTTTTGAATCATCCCACAGAGAGGTTGCTACTTCGGTATTTGGGATTTCCGCATTTACATATCCGTAGTTATAAGTTATCGGAGAATCTGCCGCTCCATACTCTACAGCCCTTACTCCAATTTGGTAATCAGGACCTAAGGTAGTAGTAGTATTATCGTATTGAGGAGCGATTCTAAACGTTTTCCCTGTATAGATCTGTTCATCAGAAACAGGATCTGTCAGACTATATCCCTCATCTGAGCTGAGTAATTCTGTGTGAGGATTCAGATAAGCATCAGGACCAATATCGTATAAGCCTAAGAAAACATTTAAATGATCATAGTTAATAAGATTTGCGGCATCGTCTGCATCTGATATCATGGGATTATTTTCATCTCTGACATTCATCGCAAAGTATATATTACTCTCATCCATCTTAACAGCAAACCATCCACTTGCATCTGTAGGTGCGGAAGGATATTGACCTGAATTTTGTGTTGGATTGATAATCTGATATGCAGGATGATCAACACTTAAATAAACCCATTGCGCATCACTCCAATCCTCAAGACTGCCATCTACAGTGACCGTATCGCCATTCAACGCCACCCTATAAAGGTTGTCTACTGCCGGAGATTGGGCATGTAAAACAGTCGTCATTAATATTAGTGTAAAAACCGTTGATAGTAGCTTGTTTATCATATCATTCCTCACTCATTATCGTTGTTAAAAACTCAATGTTCATTATGTATATAATTTATGCCCAATGAGCCCTCTCATTATATTTAACTGTTTTGAGTTTGTCAATTCATTAAAGAATAATTTTTTTTGGTTATTTTTGAGTGTTAAAAGCTAAAAAAGCGGTTACAATTTTAATTCTAAAATCTTGTAACTACCTTAAGTCTAAAAGGTTAAATTGCCCCTTAAGCTGATTATGAATACATAAATAACTATTATGCACTTTATGACCTTTTTATTACATTTACCCAAAATTTAAAACCCCCAAATGCAGAACGGCATCAAAAGAAAAGCAATTTTAGTTTCTCATACCCACTGGGATAGAGCGTGGTATTTAACATTTGAAGAGTTTCGGTACAGATTAGTTGGTATGATTGACCGAATACTTAGTTTACTCTCAAAGGACGATTCATTTCGATGTTTCGTCCTGGACGGCCAAACCATTTTAATAGATGATTATCTTGAGATCAGGCCTGAGAATGCTTCCCTTCTTAAAGAACTCATCTCAAAAAATAAATTAATCATTGGGCCTTGGTACATACTTCCAGACCTTTTTCTTGTAAGTGGGGAATCTATTATCCGCAATCTTCAGATCGGTAACAAGATGGCAAAAGAATATGGAGGGCGACTTGATGTTGGCTATGTCCCGGATCCATTTGGACATATTGCACAACTTCCTCAAATTCTAAAAGGGTTTGATATCTCTACTTTCATTTTTATGAGAGGCATGCCTAAAGAAGTAGAAGATCAAAATACACTGTTATTTAACTGGGTAGCGCCCAATGACGATAGTGTTCTCGCCTATAATACTAAAGATGGGTATCTGAATGCTTCGAATTTAGGATATACCAAAGAAATTGGGCGGTTTGATTGTGTTAAACCGGATATCAAAAATGCGGATAAAAAGATAGAGCAAACCCTATCAAACCTGGGTTCTTTCCACCCAAAAAATCTTTTTCTATTAAATAATGGCATGGATCATATGCCGGAGCAACCTGAAATACCTGAACTCTTACGAAGGTTGAATAAAGAAAATCCCGATCTTGAAATTCAGCATGGTTCATTTTCAGACTTTATGCAAGAAGCCCAAAAAGTGGACACTGAAATTTCTTATACCGGCAACCTCCTTGGAAATGAAGATCACCCCATCCTGCTGAATGTCTATTCCACCCGCGTTTATTTGAAACAGCAAAACCAAAAAGCACAAAGCATGCTTGAGGGAATAGCAGAACCTGTTTCTGTTATAGCCAATGATCTGGTTGACTTCCCCATTCCGGATTCCTTCTTAAATCATGCCTGGAAAACCCTACTCAAGAATCACCCCCATGATGATATTTGCGGTTGCAGTGCCGATGGAGTTCACCAGGACAATGAAGTACGGTTCCGGCATGTTATTGAGAATAGCAATAATATCTGTGTAAGCTCTCTGGAAGGGCTTTGTAAGTCAGGCTTCAATAATGAATATTTAGAAAATATCGATGGGCGTTTTAGAGATGTTTTTGTGTTCAACCCTCACCCTTTTCCAAAAAAGAATGAGTGGGTTGAAGCCACCGTAGTATTTCCTAACAAGGAACTTGAAGAAGATGAAATTTTACCTGAGAGACAATTAAAGGCTTTTGACGAAAATGGAAATGAACTTGGACTTAATGTTCTTTCTACCCAAGCTCCCTTCTTGAAAGCAGAATTTATACAATTTACATGGGGCAGATTATACAAATTATCCCTCAAAACTGATCTTCCGGCCACCGGTTATAAATTGATTCGTATTTTAGAAACCGATTTAGCACCCAAAGATCTACCTTCTGTTACAAATGGTCTCATTAGTAACGAGCATTATGAAATCAGGATAACAGGAACCGGTCTCCATGTTACTGATAAAAAGCACAAAATTGATTTTCCTGATTTTATCACTTTTGAATATACACAGGACGACGGGGACACTTATTCCTACAGCAAAGCATCTGAAGAAATTTACAGCACATTTATAAATGCGAAAGTGGGTTCCGGTAACCAAACTTTAAAGGCGAACTATTCAATTGAAGTTCCAAAGAATTTAGGTAGCCGGGAAACCATTACGATCCCAATTAAAGTACACGTTGATCTTTTTAACAAAGATCAACTTTCAATACAAGTTTCCTATAAAAATGTAGCTGAAAACGGACGCCTTCGAGTTTTACTCCCAATTGGTTTTAAAACTGATGTAAGTCATGCAGATGGTCATTTTATGATCTATGAGCATACCAAAAGGCCTGTTATTGAACCGGAAAAATCTAATGGCAGATATGAAAAATATCCCGGTGAATTAAATTATACCACTAATTTTCAGAACGACTTCTGTTTTGCAAAAAGCACTTCTCACATTACCTGGATTGCCAACAAGGGATTAAATGAGTACGAGCTGATTGAAAAGCAAGGAACATCATATTTCGCGGTTACTTTACACCGGGCGGTTGGTTATTTATCCGTCAGTAACGGTTCCATTAGAAGGCCCCATGCCGGACCAAAAATTCCTACACCTGAGGCTCAATGCCTGAGACAATTATCTTCTGAATTATCGTGGGGTACTTCAAAATCAGATATTTATGCAATAGTTAGAAAAGCCAAGGCATTTGCCCATCCCGTCTATGTCCGCGAACTCCCAGTATTGCATAATTTACCTCAAGAAGGCCCATTGCCTCGCCAGAAATCATATCTTAAAATTGAAGATCCCCGAATTCAGCTATCGGCTTTTAAGCCTTTGTCTCACAATAATGATATCATTTTAAGAGTATATAATATTTCAGATGATACCGTTTCTACTGCTGTTAATTTAGGTTTTGATGTTGAATGCTATGTTGAAACAAATATGTTGGAGCAGTGGGTTGAGGGTAATAAAGTGAGTGTGGGGGGATCCTCATTTGATATTGAAGTAAAACCCCACCAAATCTTGACTTTAAGGTTAAGAAAGCAAAAGTAACATGGTACCAAAACGATTATATCTTCTTTTATGGGTTGCTTTATTGACAGTATCTGGATGCCAAAAAAAGGAACTCAGCCACTCTGTGGCTTCTTGGAGATCAGTCGAACTTTCTGAACCAGTTTTTAAAACGCAATATGTGCGTTATCTAAGTACGGCACCTATTGAGGATTCAATGGAAAACCGTAAAGCCTTTGCACAAAGATTGCTTGAGCGCAAGATTGTAGCACAAATTGCATCAGAAGCTAAATTTGACACCCTTAAACCTGTTCGTGAAGCCTTACTCAGGAAAAGAGAAACTTCCTTGGCCAGGCATTTTGTTCGCAGCCGGATTGAGCCTGCCATACAATCCCCAAACGAAGATGAAGTATGGGAAGCCTACCGCCGAAGCAACACAAGAGTAAAGCTGTGGCAAATTTATGCTCCCTCAAAGCAAGAAATCAATGATTACTACAGCCGCTTAAAGCAAGATTCATCTTCTTTTAAGGAACTGGCCATGGAATCTATGCTTGACGCCGGAGAGTCCGCAGAAGCATTTAAAATGGGATGGGTAAACTGGAATGAAATGGATCTTGCTCCTGAAAGAACCGCCTTTGATTTGGAAATACATGAAAATTCAAAGCCGGTACAGTCTTTGGCAGGGTGGCACATCTTCAGGATGGTCAACAAAGAAGAAACTTTCTTTGCCGACAAAACCACTTTCAACAATGCCAAAGAAAAAATTCAGACCGTGCTGAAACGAAGAAGGTTTGAGGAAGAAAGCGTGAAATTCATTGATTCGGTGTTATCAAGAACCGAATTAGCTGTTTATCCTGAAAATATAAACCGCTTATGGAATTATCTGGCTCCAAGACTGCCAAGTAATAACAATCAAATACCTGCTGTTCTAAACAAGGAAGCAAATTCTTACCATGGAGACAGCCTGTCTCCAAATTTAACTCTGGCTGTTCTTGACGGTACCCCTTTTACCGTAGCCGATTTTATGATGAGACTCCCCAATATCCCTTATTGGCAACTTCAGCCAAATTTGAGACCGGCACTTGAAACATTGCTGAAAGATAAATTCTTCAGTGATAGAGCGATAAAAGAGGGGATTCAGAAAGAGGAGGAAATCCAAAAAGAAATAGAGATTGAACGTGTTCGTGTTCTTAACCTTGCGTACAAAAATGCATTAGCAGATACTTTAAACCTAAACCGCATTGCCGGAACCTGGTATGACAAGTGGAAAGATCGCTATATCAAGAATAAAGTGGTAGAATTTAACACCTATTCCTTTGAAGATTCGACCACAGCAAGAATTTTCTTAAAAGAATTGCTAAAATCCAAAGACCAAGAAAATACGCTGAGTAACTTTAAGCAACACTGGCAAAAAAATCGGGTATCACTTAACTCCATCAAACATGCTTCTCACCCTGTGTTTGAATTAGCAAATGCTAAAGTTACTGAAAACAGTATAACACTGTGGGGTCCCTACCTCCTAAATGGAACTTGGGAGTTCCTCGAAGTTCTATCCGAAAGAAAAGTTTATCGAGAGTTTGAAGAAGTTCAGCAGGATTTACTTCAAGATATTGTAGCACGTATTCCGGAAGTTACACATCAAGAAATATTAGCAAAAGCCGATTATAATCCGGATGAAATTGAATACAATGAATCTATCCTGCAAGAGGTTTTGCCTTTCTACTTTTAGGACCGAATTAATTAGATATCGCTTTCCAACTTTTTCAATAGTTTCCAACTTAAAAGCAATGCTCTTGGTACATGGAAGCAGCCTTTATAGGGGCCTCCTTTAAACCGGTGTGTTCGTTCTCCCCTCCTGTTAAGATATCCATACCATTCTCCGTGTTCCGGGTCAGGAAAATGACTTAAACTATACTCTGACACTTGCTCAAAAAATCTAAAATCTTGTTCTTCTTCTGTGATAGAGTAATTTAACAAATGGGCATATACAGCCTCAGTATGAGGCCACCATAACTTCATATCCCATTCAAGTTGGGTTGGTGAGTAACCCTCTGAATCAAGAAAGTAGAATATACCTCCGTGCTCTTTATCCCAGCCCTTTCTATAAGACCACCTAACCATATTCACAGCCGTTTGAGAAAGTTCCTTATCGTCCAGCTTTTGAGCCCAATGTTGAAGAAACCATCCTGCTTCAATTGCATGGCCGGGATTCAAGAGCCTGCCCTCGATGTCATCAATAAATTCGCCCCCGGGAGTTACTGTTTCAAAAACCAGTTTTCTTTCAGAATGGACATGCAGTAACATCCGGCGAATACATTCTTTGATCTCCTCTTTATAATCTTCCCAATCGTTTGCCGCTACTTCTTCAATAAGGTTTAACAATATCATAGGAATAGCGAGCCCTTGTGATTCTTCTTGTCCTTCATAGATCGGTCTTCCCACCTTTGAAAGATCGCTTGACCACTGCCAAACATCGTGAAAAACTGATTTAGCTTCTTCCATAAATTCTGTATTCCCGGAAGCACGACTATACTCTGCCAACGCCATTATATAAAAGCACTCCGAGAATATTTTTCGCTGCATCCACAGGCCTTTACCCTCTCTTGTTGTTGAAAAGTACACTCTTCCATCCTTTCGCTTTGCCTTCTCAAGGAGAAAACGGGCTCCCATTTCCGCCATTTCCAACCACTCCTCCTTTGGAGTTACGGTATTGTAGAGCTTACTGAACAACCAAGTCTGTCGTCCTTGTAACCATATATGTTTGCGGGTATCATAGACTGCACCATCTCTATCCAGGCAATTATAAAAACCACCATTTTTTTTATCCGGGGAAAATTTTTCCCAAAAGGGAATCACTGAACTAAATAGTTCTTTTTCAAATTTCTGACGGTAATAAGTAATAATGTTTTTGTTCATTTTGCCCATTCGGATGCTATCATAAATGTTTCATAAATCTATACCGAAGGAATATCGAATCCCTGGTCTTTTAACCAATCACAATACTGTTTATATAACCCATGCGCAGATAGATACATAGAATTCGGGCTCATAAAATGGGAAAATTCAAAGGTAATAAGATTTTCTACTCCGGCTTTCTCAGCCAACTCCATTTTATATCTTAGATTCTTGAACGGTAAAGGTGGAAATTTAATAGGCATATCACGGTCAAAAGACTCTACATTACTCCAGCATTCCAAACCGAATTCATCAGCCAAGGCCTTATGCACCTCTAAATAGTCTTTGAGCTCATCAAACCCAACCTGGCCGTCCTGAAAAGCTACAATATCAATATGGCCGGCAATATGCTCAAAGATTTCTCTCCATTCTTTAGTATGTTGTTCAAAAGAGATCGCATCAACAGCAAACTGTTTCACACCATGTACATACGGTGAAATCAATATGGGTTGATCTTTTAATTTCTTAAGGTGAACCGACATTTCTTCATATACATCTAACACCCCTTTTTCGTACCGGCCGATCTCATGGCTTATATACCAACCCTTAAAAGCTTTTCGGTCGCCATATTTTTGTATTACTTCATCACAATATTCTTTATTGAGCTCAATCTCTTTTTGATATTCTTTGTTCACCCAGTATTTCCCCGAATCGTACAAACCAAAAAAGAAATCCATATCACATCGCTCAGCTTGCTCAAGAAACAAATC
Organism: Gracilimonas tropica DSM 19535; assembly: GCF_000375425.1. Classification (GTDB taxonomy): domain Bacteria; phylum Bacteroidota; class Rhodothermia; order Balneolales; family Balneolaceae; genus Gracilimonas; species Gracilimonas tropica. The sequence continues at coordinate 299,015 of NZ_AQXG01000002.1, forward strand.
TAAAAGGTCGTGATAAACAGGATATGTATTCATATTTTTTGAAAGTACATCGGAGTTAAAGACAGTATGTTGCTTATAGCCTGCGCGAATCAGTATCACCGTATCAATGCCTACGGCTTTCATTGCGTCAAAATCTTTAACCCAATCCTCTCTGGTCCAATTTTGGGAAGGAATGTCATGAGTAATTTCATCTAAAAAAGTACCTTTCAGTTTTATCATCGTGAGTTGACTCCGTAATCTGAATTCTTCAATCAAAAATCAACATCGGCATTTTTACAAATTATGTCCATTTATGCACATTATGCTTCTTGATTAAGAAATAACAATGGCCTATCTACTGTAAAAAGGATACAAAGCATGAAAAAAACGATACTGTTTACCGCACTCTTAATTTTCTTTGTCAATCAGCCAAACTTATTTTCTCAATCAATAACATGGACAGAGAAAACAAATACGGTTAGTCTACCTGACGGGGTAAAATTCTATGAAGGGGTCAGAGAAACACCGGCATTTAAAGGTTGGTATTTTGAAGTCGATCTTAAGAACAAAAACATTGCCTTAGTTCCATACCTTGCAAAAGGCGGTACTGAAAAAATCTCTGATTTCGCTTCCCGGAAAAATGTTTACGCCGCTATAAATGGAGGATTCTTTGGGGGTGACGTAAGCTACTCCACTCTTATTCAACCCGGGCGTGTTTTAGCACAAAATGTGAGTTCTTTAACTAGAAATTCCCAAAGCTATCCGGTCATTCGCAGCATGTTTGGTATCCGCGAGGATCGGAGTATGTCGGTCGATTGGATTTATCATTTCGGAGGAGGGCTCGAAAATCTTTTTAAGTTCGATGCACCGTTGCCTTATTCAAGTTCAAATACCGATCCTTTACCCGCGCCCGAAAAAGCAGATGGGTTAAAGTATAATGATCCGTTTATGGGGGTTGGTGGCGGCCCCGTATTAGTGAAAGGTGATTCAGTTCATGTAAGCTATAATGAAGAAATATTTTGGGGATCCGGAGTCGGCAGAGACAATGCCGATCCTCGTACTGCAGTAGGATACACAGATGATGGAAAAGCAATATTGATGGTAGTGGATGGTCGACAAGGGGATGTTTCCCAAGGCGTTAGCCTTCCTGAACTTGCTCAAATCATGATAGACCTGGGAGCTACTGAAGCTTTAAACCTGGATGGCGGAGGATCGAGTCAAATGGTCATTGAAGACTCCTTGGTTAACCGCCCAAATGGCAGCACGTTCCAAAGAAGCCTGGCTACATTTTTGGCAATCGTACCCTCTGACTCTATTCCGGAAATACCTATTGTCGGTTTTGAACAAATCATAGATACCGGTGATGACAGTGCCTCAGTAAGTGAGGGATGGAGTGAATCAGCTAACTCCGGCTATTATGGAGACACTCCTTCTCTTATAACATTGGGTGGAGATGGCTCTAAAACTGTTGCCTTTAATGCTAATTTACCCCAAGCAAATTTATATGAACTTTACGGGTGGTGGGTATCCTCCTTCAATAGAAGTAAAAAAGCAGCATATGTTGTACTACATGCTAATGGAAGAGATACGGTATTTGCAGACCAAAGCACCGACAACTCACAATGGGTAAAACTTGGAGAATTTGAATTTACAGGGACAAATTCTGATAAAGTGATCATTTCAAATACCGGTGGAGATGTAAATAATTATATCGTTGCAGATGCTATTCGCTTTGTAGCCGCGAAAAAGGAACCAACCTCAAATGAAGAAGAATATTTAATTGTGCCAGAAGGATTTAAACTATTACCTTCTTATCCAAATCCTTTTAATCCAAATACAACCATTTCGTATCAGATCCCCGAAGCAGGAAAAATATCTCTAAAAATATTTGATGTAACCGGAAGACTGATTTCTACTTTAGTTGATGGCTCCCAAAACCCCGGTACTTTTCAGTATAGCTGGAATGCCAAAAATATGTCAAGCGGTATATATCTGATAAAACTGGAATACGCTACTGCAACTAATCGCTGGATAAGAACACAGAAGGTTACCCTAATTAAATAAGAACTTAATCTATAGCATGAATTCTATTGCCAAGTTTAAAAAGAACCCGTGGTCCTGGATCCCAACTCTTTATTATACACAGGGGATACCCTATGTAATGGTGGTAACGGTCTCGGTAATTATGTACAAAGATCTTGGCATTGATAATGCTGAGATTGCTCTTTACACCAGTTTACTGGCATTACCATGGGCTTTTAAACCGGTCTGGAGTCCACTTATTGACGTCTTTAAAACGAAACGCTGGTGGACCTACCTCATGCAAGGTATCATTGGAGTTGGCTTTGCCGGGGCAGCCATCACCTTAAATACGCCCTACTTTTTCGAAGCATCCCTGGTATTCCTTTTTATTGTAGCCTTCTGTTCTTCTACCCATGATATCGCTGCCGATGGCTTTTACATGCTGGCTCTTTCGGAAGAGGATCAGTCCTTTTTTGTTGGGATCCGGTCTACCTTTTTTCGGCTCGCCATGTGGAGCGGTGAAGGTTTATTTGTTGTACTTGCCGGACTTATCGCCACCAGCACGGGAAGCGCTTCCTTTTCGTGGATCTCCATTCTGGCAATTGTAGCTCTGCTTATGTTTGTGATGTCGGCCTACCACGGTTTCATGCTACCCGCTCCTGCTGACGATCACCCCGTAAGAGTTGAGGGCGAATCGCCGCTGAAAGCTGTTTGGGAAACTTTCGTTGAGTTCTTCAAAAAAGACCAGATCGTGCTCGCTATTCTGTTCATCCTGCTTTATCGTTTTGGGGAAGGACAACTTGTAAAACTGGCCGCTCCTTTCTTAATGGATACCCGTGAGGCAGGCGGTCTTGCACTTTCGGTGACGGAAGTCGGGGTCATAAACGGTATCATAGGCCTGCTCGCTTTAACGGCCGGAGGAATTTTAGGCGGAATTGTAATTTCGAGACACGGACTGAAAAGATGGCTTTGGCCCATGATCATAATCATGAACCTGCCCAACCTGGCCTATTGGTACCTTGCAAAGTTTCAACCCGAATCTTTTATTACAATCAGCACCTTGGTAGGTGTGGAAAAATTTGGTTACGGCTTTGGATTTGCCGCTTTCCTGATGTACCTCATCTATGTGGCAAAAGGAAATCACAAAACTGCACATTATGCTTTTGGTACCGCCCTCATGGCATTTGGAATGTCTATTCCGGGAGCCGTATCCGGTTACATTCAAGAGGCTATCGGTTATGAGTACTTCTTCCTTTGGGTACTCGCATCTGCAATACCCATCTTCATATTAACCCCTTTCATTAACATTGATCCTGATTTTGGGAAAAAGAAGGATGACACCGAGCCTGAATAAATCGATTAAATCTAATATTCTTAAAAACCACTTCGTTATTTAGCACACCATGCTTTTTGAACTTAGCAAACTTACTTAACATCATGATGAAAATATCTTCTACCCTATTTCTGCTCTCGATTTTAAGCCTGCAACTGTCAGTCTTTACGGCAACTGCCCAACCGGTTCCTCAAGGGGAACCCACCAAGATCATAGAAGAACCTGACATGGTCTTTATGAATCCGTCTTGGTCGCCGGATGGTGAGAAAATAGCTATTACCTCGGCGCGCTATCAAGGACTTTGGATCACCGATGAAAACGGACAAAATCTACGAAAAGTCACCGATGAAGAAGCCGGTTTTGGATTTTCTTGGTCCTCTGATTCAGAGTCTATTCTTACCCGTGTTTCGGAATACCAGAACCGCCGCCGCAAACTCGCTGTTAAGATCTTTCATACCGATGGCAGCGCCGATCAGATCACGGAATACAGAGACGAGATGCCTGCCCTGCCTACCTGGGCTGATTTCGATCAGCAAGTAGTACTTATAAATGAAGGTGAGGTTGAAGCCTTTGATTCTCAAAAAGAAGTTCCAGCAGCCATGAAACAAAAAACAAGGCAGCCATTTTATGTGCTTAAAACCGATCAAATTGCCAAAGGAATGGTTCCTGAAAACAGCACAGAGAATATCTCTCCTTTCCAGGATGCCACTTACCTAAACCTGCAGGTTTCTCCCGACGGACGTAAACTTGCCTTTGAGGTTTATGGCGGGAACTTATACGTAATGAATATTGATGGAACAGGACTGATGGATCTCGGAAAAGCAAACCGCCCCAAATGGGCTCCGGATAGTAAATATATCGTGGCTATGGTAACAGAGGATGACGGCCACAATATTACTAAATCTGATCTCTATGCCTTAAGTGTAGATGGTACAAACCGCATTAACCTGACCTCCTCAACCGACCTGATAGCTATGAACCCGGACTGGTCTCCTAATGGACAACAGATCTTATTCGATACCTCTCAGGATGGAGCTATTTATGTTTTAAATATCGCCTACTAACACATTTTCAATTTCAGCACACTATAATCGTTTTTTTAGCTATGAAATCTTACTTATTTACCTGCATAATAGCTCTTCTCACTACCTTCCAATATGCCCAGGCACAAACCGTGACGGGACTGGATGGATTTAGCATTTTCCTGGATCCCGGACACAGTGAAACAGAAAATATGGGACTCTACAACTACTCTGAGCCCGAAAAAGTTTTACGAGTTGGATTGGCGTTACGAGACATGCTGCTTACCCAAACCGATATTGATACGGTCTATATGAGCCGTACCAGTGATTCCCAACAAGTCCCATTGACACAACGGGATGATCTTGCCAATGCAACCGGAGCAGATTTTTATCACTCCATTCACAGTAATGCGGGTTCTAATACCCAGAATAACACTCTTTTCTTGTATGGTGGCTGGCGTTCTAATGGCCAAACTGTTGAAAAGACCCCGAATGGCGGTAAGGATATGGGAGATATCATGGAGACTGAACTTACCGACGCCATGCGTATTCCAACTATAGGAAACTGGGCCGATCGCAACTTTTATCAGGGTAGTAATGTTGAAAATCACAGTAATCAATACCCTTATCTGTTTGTGAACCGAACTACCAATATGGCTTCTGTTTTAAGTGAGGCAGGTTTTCATACCAACTCCATCCAGCAGCAGCGTAATCTAAATGCCGATTGGAAGCGACTTGAAGCCCAGTCTTTCTTTTGGTCTATACTTGAGTATCTCGGAGTTGAACGTCCGCCGGTGGGTATTGCTGCAGGTTACATCACCAATGCGGATGGAGCAAAGACACTTAATGGAATAAATGTTCAGGTAGGCGACACAACCTATGTTACAGATTCTTACGAATCCCTTTTTCACAAATACAGTAGTGAATCTGACGAGTTAAGCAATGGCTTCTACTACCTCGATGGGTTAGAAAACGGCCCCACTCAGTTGATCGTTTCCGGGGAAGGCTTTTACCCTGATACGCTTGACATCAACGTTATTGAAGATGACTTCACCTTTACGGATGTTGCTCTGGTTTCCAGTGTTCCCCCATTTGTTGCAACCACATCAGTTGGTGAAGATAATGAGATCAATCCCGGTGAAGATCTTATTATCGAATTTAGCCGTTCTATGAACCGCTCCTCAGTTGAAAATGCTTTAAGTCTGAGCCCTGGGGCAGATTTCAGTCTTACCTGGACTTCTAACAAAAAACTAATTATCTCGACGGCGAGCTTTGATTTTGAAAGCAGCTATACCTTGAAAATCGATTCCACGGCGCTGGATAATTCATCCTATGCTCATAGCCTTGACGGAAATGGAGATGGTTCACAAGGCGATTCATTTACTCTTACTTTTGCAACCGGCCCGGTTGACATCATTCCTCCGGCCATTTCCGATATTCGCCCTACCAACACCCGATTGAATGAGCTCTGGCCCATCATCAGTGCTACCTTTGATGAACCGCTGGACACTACTCTTTTTGATGAAAATACTGTAGACCTAAGCAATAGCGGCTACTCCGTACCGGGAGAGATCGTGTATTATAATGTTGGTGATCGAAGCGTGATTAACTTTTTCCCATCCGAGAGACTCGCCAAAAGCAAAAACTACACCCTGACTTTTTCCAAATCCATAAGTGATACCGTTGGTAACAGCCTGGGATCTGATGTGGCCAGAACCTTCCCGACCGGCGATCAGGATATAAAAAATGAAACCGTTGTAGATGACTTTGAAAGTGGTCTAACCGGAACCTGGTGGACTCCTGAACAATCCGGCAGTACGGAAGGCTATGATCCTGAGTTCACCTCCGTTGAGATCGACAATAACATTGTAAATTTATTTTCGGAAAGCACCGGAGCTATGCGTATCAACTATGGCTGGGATACCGATGAAACCTCACATCTGATCAGAGAATATCGCGGATCCAAAACAACTCCCAAGTTTGGGACAGACCGCATTTTACAGGTTTATGTTTTTGGTGATGGAAATGGCAATAAATTCCGATTTATGGTTAGAGATGGAAACGGAGAGCTTGAGGGCAGTACCTGGTATACCGTTGACTGGCTCGGCTGGAAATTGGTTACCTGGAACATGGCTGAAGATGAAACCGTAGCCTGGGCCAATGGCAATGGCACTTTGAATGGAAATCTTTACCTGGATAGTTTCCAGCTTACCTATACTCCCGGTCAACCTGCAACCGGCTTTATTCTTTTTGATGACCTGAAAGCCGTAGAAATGGGCTTAGCTACCTCAACAGAAGAATCACCTGTTGCGGCAGACATCCCGGAAGAGATCGAGTTAAAGCAAAACTACCCAAATCCCTTTAACCCAACTACAAATATTAGTTTTGGACTGCCGCAGAAAAGCAGGGTAGCCCTCAAAGTGTTTGATATGCTTGGACGGGAAGTAGCCACCGTTTACAATGGTGTCAAAACCCAGGGTTTCCATACCGTTTCTTTCGATGCCTCTAACCTATCAAGCGGGGTATATTTATATCGAATAGAAACTGACTTCGGCGTTATTTCTAAAAAAATGACTTTGCTTAAATAGCAAAATTACTATTTTCAATATCTTATAAATTGTATTATTAGGGACTGACTTAAAACTTCAGTCCCTTTTTTTTATCCCCAAGACCTAAAAGCCCGATTATGCGATATACGATTCTATTTCTCTTTTTCATTTCCCTGCTTTCATTCCAAGCTAACGCACAGGAAATGTTTGAACGCGGCTATTATATAAACTCAGGTCAAACGAAAGTTGAAGGGCTTATAAGTCTGAATTCCGTTACCGATAGTGAGCCATTCATACTGTTCAAATCGACATATAAAAGCGATGCCGATACTGTTTTCCATAAGCATATCAATGAACTGAAGGTTTCAGGTTTCAAATACATTAGAAATGAGACCCGCATATTGTCTTCAGAATCAACTTTGGAGGAAGAGAAATTCTTCAGGCAAAGTAAACTTCTAAAGGTTGAACTTGAAGGCCGGGCTGTTTTATATAGTATTGAAAAAGATGAAAAATACACCTTCTATTACTCTGTTCCCGGTCAGGTTCCTGAACAGCTTGTTTACGCACAATATATCAGAAACGATGGTCAGACTGCCCGAAAAAACACCTTTCGGGACCAACTTTCAGAAAATGTGAATTGTGGGGATCAGAATTTTTCATCTTTAAGGTATAACCGGTTTGAGCTTATCAATGTTTTTAAAGCATATAATGAGTGCTCCGATTCGGATTATAAAACATATCAGGGCATTCCCGCACTCTCATGGAAATATCTGAACATTGGCTTGGGAACCGGGATTTCCGGAAACTTTGTAGAAAGCACCAATACTGTTTTGGATACTGAGATCGCACGGTTTTCAACCATTGCTCCCTATTTTGAAGTTGATGTTGAATATTTACTCCCCTCTATAAATAACCGAATCGGATTCTTCTTTACCGGCGGCTATCTGCAGTTTTCTGACAGCGATCAACGAACTATCCTTGGCTCACCCCAAACTATCGACCTGACTTATGAAGTCATTCAAACTTCTATAGGAGTAAGAGGGTATTTACCCCTCGGCAATCAAGTTAAGGCACACGCCGAATTGGGTTTTGGACGTGATTTCGAGGTTGGCAAAGGTATATCGATTGATTACGAACTGGGAGGCAACGGATACAATGACTTCAACGACCCTCAAATGAACGGGCATTTAACCGGAGGTCTAGGTCTCACTGTTTTCAATCGATACATACTGGAAGCCAAATTCAGACATTTAAATACCCGGCTTTCTGATATCTCTTCCGATCAAAAAGTGAAGCAAGGAATCCTGACCATAGGCTTTAAATATTTACTCAAAAGCTACTACAAATAACGCAGTAGCTTTTGAGCATATTTATTTGAACCGGTTTTTTATTTTTCCGGCATGTCAGATACGCTTTCGAGATAGCCATGCTTGAGGTAAAATTCCTCAAGTCCCTTTACGATCTGTTCAGCTATCTTTTGTTGGAAATCCGGGTCCATTAGAAGCATTTCTTCTTCAGGATTGGAAATAAAAGCCGTTTCAACAAGAACATTTGGAAACTCAATTGGTGCGTTAAGAGAGAAATTAAAGCTTCCTGTTAAACCGTAATCATCAAAACCAAGATCCATCATATTTTTGTACATGATCTCAGCCAACGGTCTGAACGCCATGTGTTTGTAGAAAGCGCCCGTTCCTTTAATCTCTCTCGGATCACTTATATAACCAATAGAATTCGCATGAATACTGACTAACAGATCAGCTTCATTCTCAAGCGTTATCTCTTTTCTCTCACTCATGTACACATAGCTGTCATCGGTTCTTGGGAGAATCACATTCGCGCCTTTTTCCAGTAACAGCTCTTCGAGTTTCTTGGTGATCTGCAGCGTTACATTTTTCTCTAAGGTGCCATCAGCTCCCAGGGCTCCATTGTTATCTCCGCCATGCCCGGCATCCACCGATATGGTTCTTCCCTCCAATGGATTGTTCATATTCGTGACTACCGGAGGACGACGAACCTCAATATTCAGCTGCGATCCCCATCCATATCCAACATGATATCCCCAGTTTTGGCTGTGGCTTAACTCGATCTCTATTCTAAACCGGCCATCCTCAACCTGGCTCCAGGTTACATCCTTGATACCGTGAGAACTTCGGTGTTTGATCTTCCAGTTAGTGTTGGATGTTGCACCAAACACATCCACTATGATCACATTTGGCTCAACATCGGTATAGGATATATAGGGTAATTTCTCGGATAAATTGAGGGTTATACGATCCAATTTATCTTCACCACTGATCCGAATATTCCCGGTCAAAGACTCTACCGGTGATGAATATTCACTTTCCAGATCCACAAAACGAGTTGGAATCCATGCGCTCAAACTTCTGGATAGTTGCACCTTATAGTTGTCATTCTTGAGTCCTGTAATATTCAATAAAACTCCCTCCTCAAGATCACCGTACTTAGCACCACCCAGTCGATCCGTTCCCATGCCGATATTCAGGTAGGCATCGTCACTGTTAACGCGTCCAACACGGGGAAGTCCGTTGAAACTTACGGTGTACGTGCTTTTTTTCTTTTTATAAGAGAAGAAGTTCTTCTTCATCTTGAATGTGATGTGCTTGTCTTTCACAAAATCTGATGGACGAACCAAATACACTCCCCTGTATAATCCTTCAACCCCTGCAATAGAAACAGGAACTTCATGCATCGGTATATTTCTTTTGAAACCATCGATATTGAAAACCACTTTTTGTCCGGGTGTGCCCAAAAATTGAACCTCGAGCTTCTCTCCTGTTTTGAACCATCGGTTGCTCCCCGGTTTTTCAAACCGGTCAGTGATCGTTTTGCCCTTCAAGGAAATTGGCTTGGGAGGCTCCGGCCTGATGAGGTACATGGTTTTAGAAAGGCTGTCACCGTTCAAGGCCGTCATGAAGTGTATTTGAGTAGTATCAGCGGTGTGTGAGATCATATCAACAAATGCACCGCTCTCATATACCTTCAAGAGGTTCCCATTCACTACAACCGTCGCCCTTGGATTTGTATTTCCGGCAATACGATATCGTGAATATGGATACATAACGGTATCCGTTTCGGGGATCACAATATTAAGATAAAGTGAATCACTGTAAGCTTCGATTGTAGAATCAACCGCAACAGAGTCTGCCTGAACGGCTAAAGTGTCGACCTGGGCGAATGCCGTTGTGTAAAAGATCAGTAGTGTAAATAAGAAACCTAAATACTTCATAGAATTATTTGTAGAGGTAATAGTTTTTTGATTTTTCTAAGAACGATGTAATGTCTTTGTTCAGGTAATCTGAGATATCAGAAACGCTGTAATTTTTACTGAACCGCTTCCTGATCTGATCGGTGCCGGTCACTTTGTCAAACATAGACCACCTGTTTTTACCCATTTCGAAAACTTTCACATCAGGATACATTTTGTGATGCACCTGCATAAAATAAAACTGAAGTTTCATCAGCTCCGCTTTCTCGTATTCAGTAAAATGAATTTGGACACCATGCAGGGTTTTACCTTCATCCCGGCCGTAAAATGGTTTAAATACAATAGGCCGAAATCGTACGCCGGGAAGACCAAGGGCATTCATATTTTTTGCAAGTTCCGTTTCATCGATCCACTCAGCAGCAAATACCTGAAATGGAAGCGTATATCCAACGCCTTCAGAAAAGACTCCCAATTCTCCCATCACACCGGTTGAGACATAGTAGTACACGGAATACTCATGGGGAATATGGGGCGAGGTTGGAACCCAGGGCAACCCGGTTTCATCAAACGTCATGTCTCTGTTCCAGCCCTCCATTTCGATCACAGTCAACTCGCACTGTGCACCACCTTGAAGCCAGCCTTCTTCGTTAAGCATAATGGCAACCTCTCCGGGCGTAAGTCCATAGATATAAGGCACCGGAAACTGACTCACAAAAGAGAAATATCCATCCTCTACAATATTTCCTTCCACCTTATTCCCACCTAAAGGATTTGGGCGATCCAATACCATGAATTCAATATCGTGTTCAGCAGCGGCTTCCATTGCAAGCCCCATGGTGCTGATGTACGTGTAAGAACGGACTCCAATATCCTGAATGTCGTACACCAGTATATCAATTCCTTCAAGCATTTCAGGGGTGGGTTTGCGGGTTTCACCGTAAAGTGAGTAGACCGTGACACCGGTATATTTATCAACGTAGGTATCAACCTTATCGCCGGCGGCAAATTCTCCCCTAACCCCGTGCTCAGGGCCGTACATAGCTGCTAACTCAACCCCGGGAGCATTGTAAATAAGATCAATTGTTGAGCGAAGCTTTCTGTTTACACCGGTAGCGTTGGTGATCAGTCCTACCTTTTTGCCTTTCAACGGCTCAAAATCTTGCTCAGCCAATACTTCTATTCCCGTTTTTACTACGGCCGGTTCCTGTGCTTTGATGTACATACTCCCCGTAAATACAAGCAACAGAAGTATGGCAAATAATTTATTGATCATGGTAAATTTAAGTTCAATCTTTTAACATTAAGCGGTTGAAGTTATACATTCTTAAGTTGAACTTCAGCCGGTATTATAGATCACTTGTAAAAAGAAAAAAATCGTCAACTTTATGTCCGCCAACTTGCTATCCGTTAATAAACTGTCGCTTCGAGAAAAAATTGGTCAACTCTTCATTATGGGTTTTCGGGGAAATGACATTTCCGAAAATTCCGAAGTTCTTGATATGATCAGAACCGGTAAACCGGGCGGAGTGATTCTTTTTGATAAAGACATGGTGGATAATAAACCGGTTCATAACATAAAATCCCCACAACAGGTATCGAAGCTGACAGCAGCCCTTCAAAACGCCAGCGAAATCCCCCTTTTTATTAGTGTAGACCAGGAAGGAGGTTTGATCAACCGTCTCAAACCCGAATATGGTTTTCCAGAAACAAAATCTCACAAACAGCTTGGGGAAATTGATGATCCCGAAATTACCAAGGAAGAAGGCAAGCTGATCGCTTCCACCCTTTCAAAATGCGGCATAAATCTGAATTTTGCCCCCGTTGTAGACCTGACTTTGAATAAGGAGAGTTCCATCATCGCTAAACGTGAACGCTCTTTTGGCGCTGATCCGGAATCAGTAACCCGGCATGCCGGTGCTTATATAGAGGGACATCTGCAAGAAAACATCATCACCTGCTGTAAGCACTTTCCGGGTCACGGAAGTGCAGAAGGCGATACCCATGCCGGTTTCGTTGATGTCACTGAAACCTGGAAAGAAGAAGAACTTGAACCTTATAAAACATTGATCGCTGAGGGTAAATGCCCACTGATCATGACGGCTCACATCTTCAATGCAAATATGGACAAGGAGATGCCTGCTACCCTTTCAAAACATGTTTTGACGGAACTTCTGCGCAATCAGCTTGAATTTAAGGGAGTGGTGATATCCGACGATATGCAAATGCGCGCTATTTCAGATCATTATGACCTGAAAGAATCACTTCGGTTGGGACTGAATGCCGGGTTAGACCTTTTCTGCTTCGGCAACAACTTGTTAAAAGAGCAGATACGACTTGAGGATGCGATCGATGCCGTGGAAGAGCTTATCAGAAATGAAGAGATCAAAGAAGAACGGATCGATGCTTCAGTGGAAAGAATACTGGCTCTTAAGAAACAGTATTCACTCTGAGTATTTCTTTACATGATATTCGACCAACCGCTCTATGGGTTTGCGAACGATGATGCTGAGGTTTAGCTCCCGTTCATTCAAAACCTGCTCCAGCGTTTCTTTATGAACCGCTGCAATGGAACCTACAAATCCCACGTTGGCTCCTTTGATACCCGAAAAATAAGCCAATTGTTTATCCGCGAAATCTTCAAAACCTTTCTTAACGATTTCCCGGATAAACGGGTGGTCAGCATGATCTCCAAGCAATTGAGAGAATGAAGCTACAAAGCGATTGGCATTCGGTTTTTTATAAACGTTTTCGAGAATATGGTCCAGGTTCATATCATGCCTTTGCTCCAGTACCTTTCGCAGGTCTTTGGGCATGATGTTATAGAAATAACTCCGAATGATCTTTTTCCCGAAATACCCCCCACTGCCTTCATCACCCAAAGTAAAACCGAGAGACGGTATCTTATGGGTGATCTTGGTGCCATCATAAAGACAAGAATTAGAACCGGTTCCTAATATACAAGCAAGTCCCGGGCTATTCATAAAACAAGCTTTAGCAGCGGCCAAAAGGTCGGTCTCCACGCAGATCTTTGCATTTGGAAAGTGCGCAGAAATCGCTTGTTCTACCGTTTCTTTGCCTTTTGGGCTTCCGCAGCCTGAGCCATAAAAGAAGATCTTATCCACTTCTTCGCCTGCCAATGGATCAGCAACATGGGCGGCTATGTTTTTCTTCATGTCTTCCTTCGACATGAAATAGGGGTTCATTCCCTCAGAATAAAAATCCTTTTTTTCTCCTTTTTCGTTTACTAAGATCCATTCTGTTTTGGTTGAGCCGCTGTCTGCAATTAGTATATTCATTCACCTGTAATAATTGATTGGTGCCAAGATAGTTATAGTGAAATTTCATTACCACTTTGAAGAGTATTTTTATACTATTGGGCTGAATCAAAATCAGATTTTATTTATGAGCACACTAAGCGGAATTTCATCCGGCAAGCGTTTGGTATCACTTGATTTCTTCAGAGGTGCTACCGTAGCTGCCATGATTCTTGTCAACAATCCCGGCTCCTGGTCTCACATTTACGGACCTTTGAAACATGCTGCCTGGCATGGATGGACGCCCACCGACCTCATCTTTCCTTTCTTCCTATTTATTGTCGGCGTTTCTATTGTGCTTGCCTTTACAAAAGCCCGTGCAAAAGGTGCTGATGATAAAGACCTTTTGAATAAAACATTGATCCGGGCGGCCAAGATCTTTGGGCTTGGTCTGGCTCTCTCAGCATTTCCTTATCTGACTTTTATACCGGATTTCGGATTACACCAAAACCTGATTGATATTCGCATTCCCGGTGTACTGCAACGCATCGCTATATGTTATGCGATTGGAGCCGTTTTATTCTTATACACCAAACCAAAGACTCAGATGGTTACTTTAGGTTCACTGTTGGTGGGCTATTGGCTGTTAATGACTTTTATCCCCGTTCCGGGGCACGGTGCAGGCGCTATTGACACTTCTGACGGTAATCTCGCTGCTTACATCGATCAGATTATTCTCGGCAGCCATATGTGGAAAGCCAACTGGGATCCCGAAGGTTTCCTGAGTACACTACCGGCCATTGGTAGCACGCTGATTGGCATTTGGACGGGAAGAATGCTGATGAGCAAACAAGATTCTGAATCCTCCAGAACGCTTCAGTTCTTCGTTTGGGGCTTTATTTTGATCATCCTCGGATATGCCTGGAGTTGGATCTTTCCTATCAATAAAAACATCTGGACCAGCTCTTACACTTTGTTTACCGGAGGACAGGCCATGTGTATTTTTGGATTGAGCTATTGGTTCATTGATGTAAAAGAAAAGCAGAAGTTCACCGATTGGGGCGTGGCCTTTGGCTTGAATGCCATCACCGTTTTCTTCATGAGTGGCATAATAGGCCGTTTACTATATATAATTACATTTAATTATAGAGGAGAAACATTTACGGTTAAAAGCTGGATTTATGAGATAGTCTTAAACTCAATAGCCTCTCCCATAAATGCTTCTCTTATATATGCAATTATTTGGATTATTCTTTTCTATTTCCTCGCAACTTGGATGAAAAGAAAGGATATCATAATTAAAGTATAGTGTAAATACTAATACTAATTAGGTTCAAAGAAAAGATATCCAGAAGTCCCAGTTGCACCAGCCCAAATTATATAATCAGAGCTAGTATCAAAATCATAGTTTGATAAATCCATTGTGCAGCTGGTTTCATAGAAACAGTATGTTTTTATTTCAGGATCACCATTAAGAGGAGTCACCCTTAAGGATATAGTCTCAGCTTGTACACCATATGTATCAAATGAAAACATATAACCTTCTGACATAGGTGATACATAGAAACTTTCACCTGGAGCATCCACATTTGTACCAATCATACTGGGATAACTGGCTAATGCTAAAAAAAAGACGCTTAATATGGAAGGAATAATGAGTTTTTTAAACATAAAAATTACCTCTATATACTATTGTTAATATTAACAATAACATATACTAAATTAATTATTTCTTTACAAGAGTAAATTTTGAAATAATGTTTATTAATTACTTGATTAATAGTTAAGTTATTTAATAAGCATCATCTTCTTTGAAAGAGTATAATCGTCAGCCCTTAGCTGATAAAAATACATTCCCGTAGAAAGTCCGGTAGCATCAAACGAGACACTATGGTTACCAGCTTGTACTTTTTTATCTAGTAAGGCAGTAACCTCCCTTCCTAACACATCATATACCGTTAATTCTACATCGGTTGTTTTCGGCACAGAAAAAGAGATCTGGGTCACCGGGTTAAAAGGATTAGGATAATTCTGCTCTAATGCTACCTTTTGAGGAATTTCTCTTACTTCCTCATTACTTACCGCATCACCGGAACGTGCGGGATAAGTGATCCGCAGATTATCCAGATAGATGGTACCGGTATATTCTTTTCCGGTTTCCTGATCCGAAGCCAAACGAATTCCAATTTGGGTTATCGTTATTGGATAATAGAAAGAGCTGTATGCTCCATTAGAAAGAATGTCTTCAGTAAGTGCTGGATAAATATCAAAAGAGGTATTCTCCGCCCATTTTTTTACGCGGATATGAAAACCTTCATCATCGTTATCTGCAAGCCCGATCTCGATCAGGTGTTTTTTGCCGTCGGTCTTTGCATCAAGAATGAGGGAATCAGGAACACCAAAAAGCGGGATCCCTTCATTTAGATTCAGGTATAACCATACATCGGGTGTATTCTCGTAAACAAAACTGTAGTCTATTTTAAGCGAATGATCTCCATCGGTTTGCTCGGAATCGGTTGTAGAGATCGCTGAATTTTGCAGGTCAACATTTTTTCCACTCAGTGTCCATGTACCGGCATCTTCAAAACTGTTGATCACTTCTTCTCCTACACCGATCTCAATGTCTACTTCGGCGGTATCAGATACACCGTCATAGGTACCTATAATTTTGGTTGAACCGGCTCCTAACCCGCTGAAAACACCATTCGTAACCGCTCCGATCTCCGGATTTTCAACACTCCATTCAACATCAGCATTATTTACGTTGTGTTCTTGTCCGTCGAAGTCGAATGCTTCATTAAAGAAAGAAAACTGGTAAGAAGTATCTGACACTGCATATTTGGGAAAAATGGAGAAATCCGTGATTCCTTTTACGATCACCAAAGAAGAATCGCCAATCCCTTCATACTCCATGATCACATAACCGGTGTCAGCGGCAGAACCGGCTGTATATTTTCCATCTGCTGAAATCGATCCGGAAAACCCCTCGCTTAGTGAAAAATTGATCTTCGATGAATCCAGCTCCATTGGATAGTAGTTCTCATCACTCCCGTAAGCATCAAAAGCATAGGTACTTCCCTTATACATTTTCAGATAATTGGGGTTGAGTTGTACCTTGTTTAAAACTCCGGTCTTTTCCTTGGTTGAAACAAGCATAAGTGCATTTGCAACGGCCCGCTCACCGGATCCATCAGATGGACTGTTAACCACCTCATCATGAACCACCATGGTTGTAGAGCCTCCGCCATCCAAATTGAGGGCATCCGTAACGCCAAAAGTACTCATGAATTCACCCATTTCGGTAAGGGTCATTCCGGCACTTGTACTTTTCCGCCCGTCCACGGTCATAAAGTAAACTTTGGTGGAATCATCATTAAAGCCAACTGCGGTTCTGGGATGACGTTCGGGCCAGTCTCCCTGATTCTGTCCGTCGTTCAGGAACTTTCCACGTCCGCCAACAACTTCTTTCAGATTGTCAAAACCGGGCTGTAATTGGTGCTCGATCGTGACCGTATCTCCAATGGCGATCGCATCCAAAACAGTTTTTGAAGTTCCGTGACCCGAAAGTACAAACGTTGTGTCAGTAAGTGGAGCATCGCCTCCGGAATGTGTATCCGTCACAACCGCTCTCACCTTTCCATTGACCACCCATGGATCAACCGCATACAGGATAAGCTCGGTTCCGTATTGATTGGTCCCTGTTGAACTCCCATAAAAATGGTTGTAGTAGATGAGCTGGTCGGTTCCCCTCGCACGGTTCACTCCATGCATTTCAAAAGCATCCCCATCCACATAGATATTTCCGGAATAAGAGGTTGGGTTAATAAACATTTTCTTTTCTCTGGTGAACCCAAAAACATCCCTGTTTATGGGGCCCTTCATGATATCGCCTTTAATTACCTGGGCATTTGTGGGGGTTCCTCCTCCGTAAAAATCGCCGTTCACGGCAGCAACTACCTGGTGCCCTGCCGTTGATTTCCTCTTGGCCATGGAACTGGTTCGTTCATAACCGGAAAAGCTGTCTTCGGCCTTCACCGTTTCGAGTGTAGTACTCGATTCAGTGATATCGATCTCAACTACATCAATGGTCCAGGGAACCGATGGAGCTTCAATGGTGTAATGAAAAATACCATGTCCGATCTGCTTCACACTCAGTGTGTCGTACTGAATTTGGGCGTTGGTAATTATTGGGAAGGCAATGCAAATGGCAATTAGTATCGATTTCTTCATATCGAAGGGTTTTGAATTATTTCTTAAAGTGCAGAAAAATCAGGGTTTAATTTCAGCCTTATACAAACTGTCCTGACGTTGTTCCAAATTCTTTCTGTTTTGGATGCGCTCACGTTCCACGGTATCTCCGGGCTCCAATTGATGCTCCCACTCATACGTAACAGGATACCAATTAATAATATCTTCCTTACCCAGTTCCATCACGGTATATCCGGGTTTAAAGCCCAGCCAGTTTCCACCCCACCATGCTGCTGATGCGGCCTGAGAAGTGATATACCAGACATCATTGAACCGAAAATCCTCGCTGATATGAGTGTGTCCCTGAAGCATAGCTTTCACATTGTGGCGCTCAAGGATGTAACGAAGGTCAATATTGTTTTGAAGAATGATGGGGCTCATAGCCTTCATGTCAAAATCGTTGTTGATTTGCCCCTTGTGAGAAAAAGCCGCCAGGTGTGATACCACAATTGCCGGTTTATCAAGATTATCGCCAAGGTCGTAGCGAAGCCAATCCAGTTGTTTTTCGCTTATCCTTGCCTCGTAGCTTGGCCCGTTCTCTCCATCCATCTCATGAATGGAATTCAAGACTACAAAATGCCAGCCTTTATGGTTAAAACTGTAGTAATCATCATTCATCCCAATTTCATCCATGATCATTTTTCGGCCGATACCGGGATGATCAGCCGGCACTTTACGGCGAGAAGAAAGCCCCAACACGTCATGATTTCCAATACAGGGATAATGAGGCATTTTCAATCCGGAGGTAATTTCCTTGTAAAGAGAAATAGACTCTTTATAGGTTTCCAATTCGGTATAAAGGCCGTCAAAAACCATATCGCCGCCCATTAATACAAGGTCGGGAGCAGGATCAAGAGCATTGACAGATGCTATACATTTCTTATAGCCTTCATGCCCTTGTCTGCGCGACGTAACATGCTGATCGGTCAGGTGTACGATCCGGAAATGTACTTCGTCTTCTGCGTCTTTCTTTGGATAAGAAAGAGTGCCCAATCCAAGGGCACTCAATCCAAGTTTCTTTAAGAATGATCTGCGATCCGACATTACTTGATGAGCGTCATTTTTCGGGTTTTAGTTTCGCTGCCCATTGTAAGTTGGTAGATATAGATCCCTGAAGACAGGTCCGAGGCATTAAAGTTGACCGAATGCTGTCCCGAACTCAGGACTTCATTCTTAAGTGTAGCTACTTCACGCCCCAGCATGTCATAAACTTTAAGGGTAGCAAACCCGGATTCGCTCAATGTAAATTTGATCTGTGTGGTAGGGTTGAACGGGTTCGGATAGTTTTGTTCCAGCGACATACTTTCCGGCAGCTCAGTAAGAGTTTCGTTAGAAACCACCACACCTGCTTCAACTGAACCGGTTGGATCACTTTCAACGTTATTACGGCTTACCGCGGTAACAAAGTACCAGTATCCGTTTTCTGAAGGAGGCGTAATATCGGTATAACTCGTTTCTCCGGTCACTTCGATCAGGTTGTAGTATTTCTCCATTTCTTCCATCTCATTTGGATCTTGTGATGCATCCACCCTATAGATGGCATATTTGATCAGAGAATCCACATGGCCTGTGTTGGAACGTTTTGCCACCGGAGCATTATTCGGGGCATCCCAACTTAGATGAAATTTATACTCTACTTCGCTGTCTCGGTTTACCACTAAATTCTGAGGCGATTCGGGTTTAGTGGTGTCTTTCCAGGACATCGTTGGTTGCAGAGCTGCATATTTATACAAGTTGTTCTTTAACGAATCTGCAAATCCTTTTGAAGAATAGGTTGTAATATTTTTTGCTCTAAAAAATACACTCCCGTTAATATTTTCATTGTTTCTATTGTGTCGAACCTGTCGTGGAATTTCATTAGCGGCAAATAACGAACCTGAAAAAGTTGTTCCATCCGTACGATACAATCCATGTCCAGGATAAATGTGTCTATCGTTCTCAGTGGCCCTGGCAGCCCACCAATTTGACAAAAGCCCATAATCTTGTCCGCCACCAAAAGGCCAATACAATTGCGGTGTAATGTAATCTATAGATTGGGCTTCTAACCAAGCAACACCATCAGCATAGATTGTTGCAAATGCATTTAATCCAGTTGTACCACCCGGTGTACCAGGTTTCCAAATGCCGAACGGGCTAATACCAAATTTGACCCAGGGTTTCATAACTGTGATGCTATCATGCACCATCTCAATAAATAAATTTATGTTATTTCTTCTCCAGTCATCCTTGTTTTCAAAACCACGTGGGTATTGAGCAAACGTACTATCGTCCAAAGCTTCATTTTCTTCTGAGCTGCCCATGTGATTTGGAGGATAAGGATAGAAATAGTCATCAAAATGGATCCCATCAATATCATACCTGTTGACTACATCCATCACCACATTCACGTTGTATTCCATCACTTCAGGCAAGCCCGGATCAAAAATGGCAATGGCATCGTTCAGTACCAGCAGCCACTCAGGATGGGTATTGGAAATATGCATGGAGTCACGCTCTGAAGTACCATTCCCTTTTGCTTTACTGTTTTCGTCATACTCTTTAGCAAGGAAAGGCTTCAAACTTTCATCAATATCTGCATTCTGAATTTTTTGGGTAAAGTCATCCGGTATCATTCTCATGGCGCGATAAGGATTCAGCCAGGCATGCAATTCCATACCTCTTTTATGGGCCTCTTCAATGGCAAATTCCAAGGGATCCCAATATGGATCAGGAGGGGTTCCTTCATCGCCGGTCAAATATTTTGACCACGGTTCAATATCCGAATCGTATAAGGCATCTCCTTCTGTTCTTATTTGGAAAAAAACAACATTTACGCCGGCATTTTTTAAAGCATTTAATTTTTTAATTAGATCTTTCTTTTTTAGGTCTACTGACCATGAGCTCGATTCTGGCCAATCCAAGTTTATTACGGTAGCAATCCAAACACCACGAAATTCTTTTTTGGGCGGTTCCTGAGCTTGTATTAGTGAAGAACAAAACAGTAATAAAATGACAGTATAAAATATCTTTAAGCGCATGTCACACAATAGTTTATTTTTTCCAAAGGATAAAAAAAAAGGCAGCACATTAGCTGCCTTTTTTTGTAAAAGTTCGTTGCTGTTATTTAATAAGAGTCATCTTATTAGTTAAGCGAACACCGTTAGCTTGCAGAGAGTACAGATATACTCCTGAAGACAAGTTTGAAGCATCAAAAGTTACCTGATGGCTTCCTGCACTCATTCTTTCGTTCACCAATGTAGCAACTTCTCGGCCTGTCATGTCATACACCTTAAGTGTAACCGGACCTGCTTCGTTAATACTGTAATTAATATTGGTGGTAGGGTTGAATGGGTTCGGATAATTTTGATCCAACTCATAGCCTTTAGGAATTTCTGCAACTCCTTCGTTTTCATTAGAAGTAAATACTTGATCAGTAGTAAACTTCTGTACTCCAAATTCTGGTTGATTAAATTGTCCAACGTAAGCTATAGTGCCGTCTGGAGAAAAGTCAATTGCTCTTGGTCTTCCATCTTGCGGCCCGGAACCTTCCAAATTCCATGACAAACTATCAAGGGCTACTTCATCTTCTGTCCCTAAATTGGCATAGTCAAAGGCATACCAGGTATGCATTCTCCAGCTTGAAGCTGTACCAGGATATTGATTTGGAGGATCATTAGGTGAACCTGCGCTTACCCATAAGTACTTCGTAACAGGATGAATGTCAAATGATTCAATTCTCATACCTTTAAGAGCGGTATCTGGTACTTGATCAAAACCTTCAAAAGCACTCGGTCTTTGATAGATGAATAATGCATTATTGTCATATCCTGCCCACCAAATAGTGTTTCCATCTTCAGATACTTCAAAGCCTCTTGAGAATCCAACACTTTCATCAATTACAACACCATTATAAGTAAGATCAGGATTATACTGTATAATAGGATCTCCTGGAAATACTCCCGAAACAAAAACATTTCCTTGGCCGTCAACTGCTGGTTTAGCAGCTCCCCTACCATCTAATCCATCATCTACAGTAGATTCAACTTTAGCAAGTCCTTCTCCTGTTTCATAGTCTATCAAGTATAACGTATTATAGAATGCAGCAACAATGTCACCTTGATGATTTGTTGCCAATCCTCTACCGGATCTATATTCAAACGCTTCTCCATTCCAAAATCCACCAACAGTATCCTCTGTACCGTCTGCAAATGGAATAATTTTTATTGGAGAAATATCTGCTTTTGTTCCGTCAGGATTAAAGACATTTATAACCGTAACTCTGGCACTATCACCAGTTTGTTCTACGTATACACTGTCACCACCTAATGGGTAATATGATTGAATCCAAATTTTTCCATCTGGATCGACTGCTATACCATGAACGTCCCTATCTGAGTTCGCACTATCCGGAAATACAGAATCGAATTCCCAGTTCTGTTGTGCAGAAGCTAGAATAGGTACAAAAAGTAAAGCGAAAAATAAAATTGTAACTCTTTTCATGAGTTCTCCTATTTCTTAGTTATTGTTAGTATGGGTTATACCCATTTTCTTTGACGATAATTTACAATCCGTATAAAGTAGATCGCTCTTTATCAAACATATCAATTTTGTTTAGTAAAAGTGTTCCATTTGCACCTGATCTTCTTGCACCAATTATAAAACCTTCCTCATCCCATACAAGTGAGTAATAATTGTCTTGTAGCACATACTGATAAAAAGGTAACACTTTACCGGTTTCAGTAACCTTTAAAATTCCATAATCTCCATCAACAATTCCTAAGTACATGTTCCCTTCAGAGTCAAAATTAATTGCTCTAATCATGCCTTGATACTTACCAGAAAGATTTAAAATCTCAGAAGCATTTCCCAAATTTCCAGTTCCATCAATTGGGAACATCCATACTTTTTGTTCAACCGATCCAGGTTCATTACCTGCAACATATAATTTGTTCTCATAGACAAATACTGATCTTAAGTTTGCAGTAAAAGAATAACGCTTAATAGATTTATCAGAAAATGTAAATCTATATATATTAGTATTATTCCCTACTACCCATATGTGACCAATTCCGTCAAATACTAAGTCATAAAATTTTGCACCCTCATTAAGTGGAGGATATGCCCATACTTCATCAATTGTTCCTTCCGGATTACCTCCTGGAGGCATTCTGAATATGGCAGCATTTGGCGTTTCCGGCGATATAAGATATAAACCTCCATCAGGACCAAATTTTGCACCAGTGTAATTGCCAAATCTAGTAGTATCTGAATAAACTGAAACTTGACCATTTTTTGTGATTTTTCTGAATTTGACACTACCTTGGATATCTATTCTGCCATAAATGCTTTCATCTGCATCAATTGCAAAAACTGAGACAGGTCGATAATTATCTGATAAACCAGGATGATTTGTTTCTGCGGAATCCAAAGTATAACTAAAACTGTTACTAAAATATTCAGCTCCTCTTACAGATACTCGAACATCCAAATTATCACCTGTCTTGTAACCAGGTCTTACTATTAACTCTCGACTGGAAGCTCTTTTAATAACTCCTGGAGCTCCTCCAAAATTAATAGTCATACTATCAATATCACTTGAAAAATTTTCTCCCCTCACTATTACTGAATCCACCCCAGCTAAATAACGCCCTTCAGGAAGTATATTTGTAATGACTGGATTTGGTTTTGATGGCTCATAGTCGGGATCAAATACGCTGTTTCCATTTTTACAGGAAACTACACCTAATGTTAATATAGCTATTAATGTTATTCGCGAAATCATTTTTGAATTTATACGTAATTTCATTTTAAAATCCTATTTGAGCACTAAATCTGTTCACTTCTCCGAATACACCGAACTGTGTATAAGCATAATCGATGCCAAGCGTAAGCGGACCGATCGGTTGTTTTATACCGGCACCGAATGAAAATTGCTCCTCATCTTTTGGAAAACCGTATCCGGCCCGCAGAACAAATCGGTCTATAAAAGTGTATTCCATTCCAAACAACAGCTGTTCGTCATAATCTCTGGGTCGGTTGGCATCTATACTGACGAGCAGAGAATGATTATCAGGATCTACATCCGTCAAGTCCAGAACATCCATTGAAATCCCGATCTTGAAGGTCAGCGGTAATTCAGATTTTTCATCGTCGTAACTAATTTCCGGAGAGAAATTTCTCAGTGCCATCCCAAAGTTCAGGCTTTCAAACCCGGTTTTATAAAGCACTCCAAAGTCGAGAAGCCCTGTACCGGCAGAAAATGATTGGGTGGCGTAATTTCCGTTACCATCTGTGCTAACTGCAACTTCGCCTAAATTCTGATAGCTGTAACGAAAGTTAGCACCCACAGAAAATTGTTCGGTTATGGCATTGGCGTAGGATAAACCCACAGCAAAAGCCGTTGGGTTTATGGTTCCAAGCTCCACATAACCATCCTCATTATCAGCCAAAGCCGTGGACAAGATATCCCCGTAATCAACGGACATAGCGTTTACTCCGATCACACCAAATTTCCCATCGGCGGGTTTGTAAACAAAAGCCGCTGAGTTATGATTGATATCGGCGATCCACTCTACCGCGCCTACCGTAGCTGTGTAAGATCCTTCAATGAAAGCCATAGTCGCCGGATTATAAAAAGCAGAATAAGCTCCCATATTAACGGTTGTGGCAGCACCGGAAAGAGCTGAAGCTCTTGCTGACGGTGAAACGCTTAAAAATTTCATACTTGTTTGCGCCCTTTTTTCCTGTCCGAAAACATTGGTCGCAAAAAAGAGACTAACTAAACTGATTAAGAAAACTTTAAAGAATCTCACTTTTACACCTATAATATGATTACGATTTTTCTTGTAGCTACACTTCCAAATTCATCGTCATTAGGATCCTCATTAATGATCCTTGCGATGTAGACACCACTTACTATTCGCTGCCTTGAATTGGTTTTAAGGTTCCAATACATGTCACCGCTTCCGTTTTCATTGGAAATGGTTGTGATCAACTCACCAAGTTCTGTATAAATTTCAACGGTACACTGTGCAGGAACTTCATAGAAAGCAATACGATCGTCATCAGCCTGGTTACCGAATCTTAAAGCATCCGGTGAATTTGCCCTGTATGGATTAGGAGCTACCCGAATTTCTTCCATTGATTCCCCTGCCGGTCGCAATAAGCGAGCCGGTTCGAAACTCTGCATGTAATACCGATTACTTACCAAAGGCTGACCGGTTGGTGTTTGTCCTGTAGCATCACTATTGACCGACCCAACACTCTGGATATAGTAGTAATAATCTCTGCCTCGAATTGGAGGGGGAAGTTTAAATTCCGGTCCCCGATCCACATCACCATCTATGATAACCCTTTCTTCTGAAGATGCTTCATAAAGTAAACGATAAGTACTGTCTACCCGCCCGGAAGCGCGGTAGATCCTGAAACCGGTCAGATCGGAAGCATCGCCTTCAAAATCCCAATTTAACTCAATACCGTTACCGGCTGAGATTACATTGAACAAGCTTGGCGGTTGAGGGCCTTGCGGAATGTCATACCCTGACTCGTAATTCGCGATGGCTCTTTCAAATGTTTGAAATAAGGAATCACGGCCTGTAAAAACCCATTCATTTTTCGTGAACTCGTAATCGGTACCATTAATGGTATATGGAATTTTAACATTGTTTTCGTCAACACCGGGATCTTCAGCGGCTTGTTTAAATGCACGCCCCACTTCTTCCGCTAATTCTCGGGATATTCCAGCTGAAGCTTCTGCTATCACGATCCTTACGGTTTCACCGGGTGCAATTGTGTAGGGTCCATAACCATAAGTGTACGCCTGACCACCTCCCTCTCCTAAAGAAGGATCACTGGTAGAATTTATAAAGTCTCCGCTGGGTTCAACGGTATAGGCATGTCGGGGAACACGGCCTCTGGTCATCAGATCATACTCGTCGGACATTTTTGTCACGTTGAACGCATCGTTGTTACTATAAAGCGGGTCATCATTATGTTCGTAAGCCATGGTTGAAGGCTGCCCCGGATCATCGGTCTCATCGGTTGCTGAAGCATCAGCATGAAGCGTTACAGTTCCCACAAAGTGATAAGCCGCCAACCTCCCGGTAGTATCATCAGCGGTTAGATAGCCCCCGGTAGTATTGGGTACAAAAATAGGAGCTCCAATATTGTTATAATTAGCCGTAGCAAAACTTGGAAAATATCCGTGCCAGGCAAAAGAAGCTCTGAAATTTTCCGGTTCGCTGGGTCGTAAACCATCTCCCCTTCTATCATTCATAGTATTAACTCCCCATCCAGTGGCGTTTCCAATAGTATAACGGGAAGCTTTAACAGGAGCCATTCGGTTCAGGAAGTAGGCTACAAAACCTTCAACCGTTTGATTAGGCAATTCAATTTCATCATCATCATCGATATTACCGGTATTGGTAAACTCGTATTCAATGATATGATAGTTGTCATGGTACTGCTGACTGAATTGCATAGCCGTTCTCTTAACGGTAATACCGAGCAGGGTATTCATTTCAGATACTATCGCACGGTCGGCAGCCATGTTTTCATCAATACGATCATTATTGACACTTTTACTGATCGACTGCAAACCATCCACAAATACTTCAGGGGCCGGAAACTTACTTACCGTTTCCATACTGATAGGATAAAATTCACCGAGACCGGTCACTCGCGGGCCCACATGAACAACTCGTTCAGCATAATCAAAGCCCCTTTCATCCGTAAAATCAGTTACACCAAGCCACATTCCTTTCATGGCCTGGGCATCCTGCCCTCTGTAAATAGCCGGCCATTGCCAGCCACCTTGTTGTTCATTGATAAATCCCTCTTCAATTTCCGATCCTATATTGGAATAAAAATTGTGAAAAGATCCTACAGATAGCCATCTATTTTCAACCTGAGCGTTCGCGGAATGAGGCAAGCCTATAATTCCAACTAACAAAAAGGCACAGGTTATTTTGAATATACTTTTATTACTCATTTGAATTCTTTTGTTGTTACTGCTCGGTTAATTAAAACGAAAACCTAATTCCAAATCGAATAGTACGTGGGTCAAGGAAGTGGAAGAATTCCTGATTCGGCATATTTATGTATGCTTTATCATCCAAAACATCATTTACGTAGCCGTTATCGGCTTCAACGAACGTCCCATTCTGATACTGATAATACACCCCGCTTTGGGTATCGTAGTACAATGCTCTTCCGTTTGGCGAAGCAATATTATTTAAGTCGGGAGTTGCTTCAATGGGTACATATTCTACACCGGCCGGACGGTAGTCGCCCACCTTGTCACTTCCGGGTACTCTGGAATTAAGTAATCCAATTTCTTCTAACTTATTCTTAGGTAAGTGCAGGGAACCCATGTAATCCAGGTAGTCATTACCATCAATTAAGCCGGCATTGAATACATTGAAATTTCTGGTATTCAGTACGTTACTGATATCAGCAAAGAACTTGATATTAGAGCCATCATTGAAATCTACCCGTTTGGTAAGTCGCAGGCTTGTGGTCCATACATCGCGAGCCTGCAGGTTATTTACAATACCTGGAATAGAACCTCCTCCGGTGTATGTAAGGCGCTGACCGGCTCTCCAGTTAACCAAAGGTACGATCTGCCATCCACCTAAAGGATTGGTACCTAATAATCTTGGACCAAAATCATATGGGGTCTGGAAGTAGAGCTGTAATCGAGCAAATGGGCGAGGAACCGGGCGAGTGATATCATTATCATTAGTTGTTCGCTCATAATTACGCTGGTCAAATGGGTTTTCATAATTGACGAGCGTGCCAAAAAATCCACGTGATTCGATATGGTAGGTATAATTAACCTCACCCCAGAAGAAACGGCCTGCTTGTTTTCTGAGGGTAAACTCTAATCCCCGAATGTCTTCGTAAGAAAATGGCCGGCTGACCGAATAGGAATCACTTCCATTTCTTGCCACGTAGCCTACCGTTATAGGCTGATTTATAAGATCTTTGTAGTAACCACTGACACGTACCAAGTAATTATCAAAAATATTCTGTTCGTAGCCCAATTCATAAGCAATGGTTTTCGGTAATTTATTCTCAGGAGCAGCCACCCGGGTCACCGTATTTGTGAAAGGCTCAACCCGTACCAAGTACAAGTTTTCCGGATCAGGTAGCTGAACAAAATGTCCGTAGTTAAAGAACAGCTTACTGTTATCCGTAATTGGGAAAGAAACCCCCAATCGTGGCTGTAACACAACTTGTGGACTCACATCAGAAGTAGCAGCCGTGTCTAATGCTGAGGCATTTCCGGTATTAAACAGATCGGTAAATGGCTCATAATCATACCATGCGATATTGGGATCTGAATAGGTTAACCGCAGCCCCAGGTTTGCGATCATCCCGTTGAATTCCATCTTATCCTGTACAAATAAAGCTCCCCGTAAAGGTGTGGTATCCCAAACGGATCGAGTTCTTCCGGACCGCAAGACTTTATCAAAAGATCCGTAATTCACTTTACTGTGTGTGCGTACAAACTCAAAACCGGCTTTAACAAGGTTCACGCGGTCAACCTGACTGGTAATAGCAAAGCTGGTATTCAATACAGATATCTCACTGCTGTCGCGCGAGGTACTCATTCCAACTCCCATACGCATTCCTGACGCAACCCCGAACGATGTCTCATCATAGAATCCAAAGGGAGCTTCAGAAAAGCCTACCCCACCGATGGTGTAAACATCCGAAGTATCCCTGAAAGCACCGGGATTGGTGCTGTTACTGGTGAAATAATTGTTCACCTTAACTTCGTAGAATGTGTTGTTATTAATCGAATGAGTGAACTGAGCACCAATGTTGGCATTTACTCTTTCAGAGGGAGCCCAATAGTCGGAAGCATATATCCTTGATTCAATGTAACTCACTTGATCCATATTGGAAGCGATTCCCGAAGGGGATACAAAAAATCCCGGATTTCCGGACTGACTTGCACCGGTTCCGGTTTCATTACTGTACATACCATCTATGGATAGTTTCATTCCCGGAGCAACATTGCTGGTCAATTTACCCTGAAACGTTCGCTGCTTGTATCGATCTCTGGAAAGAGGAACCATATACATGGTTTGCGTTTCACGGAAAGAGGCAGAAAAACGAAGATCCCCTAACTTCTCACTGATCACCGGAACGGGCCCTCCTATAGTAAGGTCAACTTCATAGTCCGGCTCGGTGATAGCCATATCTTTTCTGTGCTGATATAAAAATGCTTGTTGAGCCGCTTCAGGAGTCAGGTCATTATTTGGATCATCATCACCCAAAAGCTGCTGAGAAAATGCATTCCACCCCATAAATGCAGGATAAGTTTCCTGAGTATATTGATCCCAAGCCCCATTATTGGTTCCGGTCCAGGCTACTTCATCATCAAGGAAAGGACGCAACCAGTATGAGTTAGGATCATTGATCCTTTGGCCTACATTTTTTTGCTGAGGCGGGGTAATTCGAAAAATACCATCAACCGTATAACGGTCTCTGCTCCCCTCCTTACTGGTAACATTGATCACACCGGACCGGATGTTTCCATACTCGGCATTGAATCCCCCGGTTTGAACCTGAACATTTTCAATAGAGGTAACACTAATGCCCGTGAAAGGTGTATTATCTCGCTCGGAACGCAGGGAAAAACCATTCAGGTTAAATGCAACCTCATCGGCCCCACTACCCCGAATACTTAAACCATCTTCAATTCCTGCTTGTAAACTAACCACTTCGTTTACACTGGTTACCGGAAGTGCATCAATACTTTCCTCACTTATGTTTGCCTGACTGGAAGAAACATCCTTTTTCACCACCGGTTGCCGGGCTGTTACCACAACCTCTTCACCTTCCAGGGTTTCCTCCCTCATTTCAATATCTACTTCCGTA
This sequence comes from Gracilimonas tropica DSM 19535, assembly GCF_000375425.1. Taxonomy (GTDB): domain Bacteria; phylum Bacteroidota; class Rhodothermia; order Balneolales; family Balneolaceae; genus Gracilimonas; species Gracilimonas tropica. The sequence continues at coordinate 328,516 of NZ_AQXG01000002.1, forward strand.
GTAAGGTTTATATTCACTTCCACATTTTCTATTACCACCGGAGTAAAGCCCACATACGTAGCTTTTAAAGAATAAATGCCGGCATTGACATTTAATATCTGGTAGTACCCATCCACTGCGGATGAGGTTCCTTGTGTGGTTCCCTCAATAATGATATTCACACCCGGTAAAGGCTCCCCGTTTTCATCGGTTACAAAACCGGTGATCTTACCGGTTTGGGCGAAAGCGAGATGAGAATAAATGAAGCCTAAAAAGAGAAGAGATAGTAACTTTTTCACATCCATAAAAAATTTGTTTTGAACAACCGATCAAATTCGTTGTCGATTTGAGTATTGACTGAAACCGCATACTATAAAATTCTAATTAAGAAATAAACTCTTAAAGGAATTTTTTTCTTAAAACATTTTATTTCTCCCCGAAATAAACAGGAAGACTGTTAAAGTCGATTTTTGTTTAAAGAATCCAAGAATTTACTTGAATGTTGATTCAAATTTTCTTGCAATTTTTAACACTTAACCTTTTGCCTGAGAGTACATTATAGAATCTGCTCTGTTTTAAGCAAAAGCGCTTACATTTTTTTTGCTTAATGAAATCGTTTCCGAAAAATTCTACTTTGTCAGAAATTTATGAACCGGGAAGAACCTGATACATGAGCTTAACTTATACCAGCTATTTAAAAATTGACGAATTAACAGACCTGCAAGAATATAAATCGAACCCTCCGGAGCACGATGAGATGCTGTTCATCATCATCCATCAGACTTATGAGTTGTGGTTCAAGCAGATTCTGCACGAGTTTGGGAAACTTCGGCGCGACCTGGAAGCCGGCAAAACCTGGGGAGCCGTCAAAACCATGCGGCGCATTCTCACCATTCTAAAAACTATGGTTTCTCAAATTGATATTTTGGAAACCATGACCCCGCTGGAATTCAACAGCTTCAGGAAGTTTTTGGGGCAATCCAGTGGATTTCAATCGCTGCAGTTTCGGGAGATGGAAATTGTATGCGGCTTGCGCTTCCCGCTCATGAAAGAGGCTCACAAAGATCAGCCCAAACACCTTGACATCCTGGAAGAGCGCATGGAAGAATCTACTCTTTGGGAAAGTTTTTGCGCGTACCTGCGAACCCGGGGCTACGATATCCATCCCCAAAGAGAAAATGAAAAAGGATTGATTCATGAACCGAATGAACAGGATCAGGAAATTCTGGTGGAGGCCATGAAAAACGACCCCGAAGCGGCGATGGTCGCCGAGCTTTTTGTGGATTATGATGAAGGCCTGCAGGAATGGCGATATCGTCATGTTAAAATGGTGGAGCGTACTATCGGCACCAAAAAAGGAACCGGGGGGTCGGATGGGGCGAAATATCTTCACAAAACGTTAAACAACCCAATTTTCCCGGATTTGTGGGCTATTCGTTCCAAATTTTAGTTTTTTGAAAAAATATAGATCCGGATTTGGAATGATTTTCATTATAACTGATTTCAAAAGATTCCACATCAAAACTGTAATTATATACTATGAGTGATATTGATACTTTAGCCAACCGCCTTGCCCCCCACTACTCCCGGTTTGATGTAGCCAACCGACTCCTTTTCACCGGACATTCTCACCAGGCCTGGCCCGATGTAGCCCGTGAAGGACAAACCGAATATTTTGATGTATGCGCCCGAGAAGTGGATAACAAATGGGAAGTGGCGGCCGAGAAAACCGAGATTCTTCGTAACTACCTGCGCGATTTTTATGATGATCCGAATGGATTTTACTGCCGCGAAGAAAGCACACATGTGTTATTTGTAAGCTGGATGAGCAGCCTTGATCTGAAGAATAAGCCAAAGATCATTTCCACGGATGGTGAGTTTCATTCGCTTTTCCGTCAGCTTCACCGGCTGGAAGAAGAAGGACTTGAATTCGTACAGGTTCCCGTTCAACCCGATGACAGTTTCGCCGAGCGTATCATTAATGAAATGGATGAACGAACATCAGCCATCATGCTTTCGCGCGTATATTTTGAGACGTGTCTGATCAACACACACCTTACCAAAATTGCAGCAGCTGCCCGTGGAAAAGGCATTCCCGTTTTGATCGATGATTACCACGGCACCAATGTAGTTCCGTTATCCATTCGGGAAGCAGGACTTGAAGACTGTTTTATCCTGATTGGAGGTTATAAATATTTGCAGTGGGGCGAAGCCAATTGTTTCCTTCGTTTTCCCAAAGATTGTGAGTATCGGCCTGCTATTACCGGGTGGTTCGCTGCCTTCAGCTCACTTGATAAACCTCGCAACAATGATCCCGTGGAATACGATTATGGCAATCAGCGCTTTGCAAGTGGTACCTATGATCCCTCCTCTCAATTCCGGGCAGCCAAAGTTGTAGAATTTTTTCGCGAGCAAAGACTAACTCCGGAAGTACTTCGCAAACAATACAAAGCACAGGTTGGAATGCTACGTGAACGATTTTTAGCCAAGAATTTTGATCCGTCCACGATCCGGCTCACTCATGAAGAACCGCTGGAAAGGAACGGAGGGTTTTTATCTTTGACGTCACCGCATGCCCGTGACATCCGCGCTCAATTAATGGAAAATGGAGTGTTCACCGATGCCCGCGGGGAAATCTTACGGTTTGGCCCGGCTCCCTATATCACCACATCCCAAATCGGGCAGGCGATGGATGAGTTGGAGAAAGTAGTGAGCAAGATTTAGACAAATTCGTGTCATCCCTCCGGGATTTTGTTCTCTTTTCGCCATAAACCCCGAATTGAAATTCGGGGCTGCATTCGGGCGTCCCTGCCGGGACTCTTTATGTCCTATCCTAAATCATCTATTTCACAAATAAGACAATAGATCTCATCTCAAAATCCCGGAGGGATGAAAGAATGTAGCCACAGGATTCATCCCGTGGTGGAAAGTTGTGCCAAAACCCAAGTCCCAGCGGGACGACCCACAGAAATCACCCAAAATTTTTAAGCCACTAAAAAAATCTGTAAGGATTCCCGTTTTTAACGCTCTTACAATCAAACCTAAAAATCAAGAACGGGGTATTATGGCAAACTCATTCAACCAAACGTACATCCATTATGTATTTAGCACAAAACATCGAAAACCACTCATAAAACCAGATTTCGAAAAACGCCTTTGGGCATACATTGCGGGAATCGGGAAGCATAATGGATTTCATATCATAACATCTGGTGGTATGCCGGACCATGCTCATATTTTGCTGGAGCTCTCCAAAACAATAACGATCTCTCAAACCATTCAAAAAATAAAGGGTAATTCTTCTAAATGGATCAATGATGAATTTTATCCTAACAGAGAATTTTCCTGGCAAGCAGGTTATGGAGCTTTCAGCATTGGTCGATCCGGATTGAAGCATGCGATCCGATACATTCAAAACCAGAAAAAACATCATGAGCAAAAAACGTTAAAGGAAGAATTCTTGGACTTATTGAACAAATACAACGTGGATTATGACGAACGATATTTGTGGGATTGAGTTGATAGTGAATATTGTGGAAATATTTTAGGGCCATCCCTCCGGGATTCTCATCAATCTACAATATAGCCCCGGATTAAAATCCGGGGCTACATTCGTGCGTCCCTACCGGGACTAATTCTGCGTTTATTTAAACCGCCTTCATCTGAAATTAGCTAATGGATTTCACTTTAAAATCTCAGAAACAATAACCACGAACTTTGCTTAGTAAATCAGTTCCAACATAACTCTTCACGTTTTAAGAATCCCTGATTTGACCAATAATTCAATATAAATCCCGGAGGGATGAAAGAATGTAGCTACGGGATTTATCCCGTGGTAAACAATGCCACCAAATACAAGTCCCAACGGGACGGTACAAAGAAATCACCTATTATTTATTCATTCGATCTAAAATATTAGTCCCTATGGGACTATCCTTTCTCTCAAAAAATTTCTGTAAGGAATTGTCTTTTCATCCCTCTTACTAACAAACAGAAAACTTTTGGGAAAATATAAAATCGGGGTTCAATCAAAGTTTGGCAATTACATATATCAAACATATATTGCATTCGAATAAAAAAAGGTGACATCATCTGTCACATCCGCATCTTATATTTGCCAAAACAAATTTAAAAGGAAAAGAAAAATGGCTAAATCAGACGATCGACAAAAGGCCCTCGACATTGCCGTAGGGCAAATTGAAAAACAGCACGGCAAAGGAACCATCATGAAGCTGGGCGCAGAAGCTGTTCAGGATATTGATGTAATTTCAACGGGTTCCATCATGGTGGATTATGCCCTTGGCGTGCAGGGAATTCCTCGCGGACGTGTCACTGAAATTTATGGTCCTGAGGCCAGTGGTAAAACTACCCTTGCCCTTCAGGTTATTGCAGAAGCCCAAAAAGCAGGCGGTTATGCAGCTTTTATTGATGCGGAACACGCTTTTGATCCACGTTATGCAAAAGCGCTGGGAATTAATGTAGAAGAACTGCTGGTCTCCCAACCCGACAGTGGTGAGCAAGCACTCGAAATCACCGAAACCCTCATTCGTTCCGGAGCACTCGATGTAGTTGTAGTTGACTCGGTAGCAGCTCTCGTACCCCGCGCTGAGTTGGAAGGCGAAATGGGAGATTCACACATGGGACTTCAGGCACGTTTAATGTCGCAGGCCATGCGTAAGATCACAGGTATTATCAACAAAAGTCGTACGGCCTGTATCTTCATCAACCAGGTGCGTGAGAAAATTGGAGTGATGTTTGGAAACCCGGAAACCACCACCGGTGGACGCGCCCTCAAATTCTACTCTTCCGTGCGGTTAGATATTCGCCGGATCGGCTCCATCAAAAGTGGAGATGAGGTGATCGGAAACCGCACTAAAGTTAAGGTTGCCAAGAATAAGGTGGCTCCTCCTTTCAAAGTGGTTGAATTTAACATTATGTATGGAAAAGGAATTTCCCGTATCTCGGAAATACTGGATCTTTCAGTGGAATACGACATCATTGAGAAGCGGGGAAGCTGGTTCCGATATGATGGAGAGCCAATCGGGCAAGGTTCAGATGCAGCAATGCAATTTCTTGAGGAAGATCCCGAACTGGCTAAAAAGATCGAGGCTAAAGTTCGCGCAAAATTGAGAGGCGAAGAAATCGAAGAAGATCAAAAGGACGAAAAAGAAAAAGCGGAAGTTGAAGAATAAACGGAAGTCAAAAGAGGAAAAGCTGGAGGAAGCCAGGGCGCTTCTTCCAGCTACTATTTCTGAGATTCAGGTTCAGAAAAAGAATGCTACTCGTTTTTCTCTCTTTGCAGATAACCAATTTTTAGTCGGTGTCTCCGAATCTACACTTACAAAGTTAAACTTAAAGAAAGGCGTTGAAATAACGCCTTCTTTGTTTGACCAACTCATTGAATCAGAAGAGCGCTCTGCAGCACGGGATTATTTTTTCCGTATTCTTTCCAGGCGCGATCATTCCAGAAAAGAGCTAAGGGATAAGGCATTCAAGAAAGGTTATTCGGGAGATCACATCACTGATATCCTGGATGAATTTGAAGCCAAGGAATACATCAATGATCAAAAATTCGCACTTGCCTTCACCCGGGAAAAATTTGAATTCAATAACTGGGGACCATATAAGATCCGTACACAGCTGTTTAAAAAAGGGATCACAAAGCAGGTCGCGGAGCAATGCATTCAGCAAGTATTTGGAGCGGACTCGATAAGGGACAGCATGATGGATCTGATCCGAAAAAAGAGACAGCGTTACCAAAGAGAACCGGAAGAAAAACGCCGGAAAAAGATGTTCGACTTTTTGATGCGCAAAGGTTACAATTCGGAAGATATCCTTAACCACATGGATGAACTTTTAGATATCACCAAATGAGAAATATCACTCTGGACAGAGTCGTAAAATTTATCATCGGGGCGGCAGCTCTTGCTGTTGCACTGCTGATCCTTTACAACTATTCCAACCTGGTTGTTTTTCTGATCCTCGCTATGATCTTAAGCTACATTTTGGATCCTTTTGCTAACCGCCTACAAGCGGCCGGTTTCAACCGTACTTTTGGCGTTACGCTCATTCTTACAACGGTAATTTTGATTCTCGTCTTCATCTCAACAAGTGTTATACCGATCATTGCCAATCAAATGGCTGAACTGACGGCTCAATTAAGTCTTGAGAACATTCGGCAAATATCGGTCAAAGTAGAAAACCAGCTTACCGCAAAATTCGAATTTCTGCCTGAAGGTTTTTTAGAGAATAATATTACTGCTGTTTTTAATGAACTTTTCAACGTCAACCAGATCTCATCGGTAGTCAGTGATGCCCTGAGCATCTTCACCAATATCTTTTCAGCCGTACTGGTTGTCCCCTTTGCTGCCTTCTTTTTTCTGAAAGACGGAAGCAAAATACGCCGCGACCTTCTGCGCATGGTACCCAATAAATACTTTGAAACAACATTAACCGTAATCGATAAAATCGAAAAACGACTCGGCTTATACTTTAGAAGTGTGCTAATGCAAAGTTTCCTGGTTGCCTTGTCTTCATGGACTACCCTTTCTGTTGCAGGACTTGATAATTCCATGTCGGTAGGTATTGCCGTAGGCCTGGCTAATACCATCCCTTACTTCGGGCCTATTCTTGGGTATTTTCTGTCCATCATTGTATCCATTATAGAAACCGGGAATTTCTCGTTAGTGGCTGCCTGTATACTTGCCATATTCATCGTACAAATGTTGGATAACCTGGTGTTTCAACCCATGCTTTTCTCCAGGTCGGCTGATATGCATCCGGTAGCCATCTTGTTTATCATCCTGATTGGGGCTGAAACTGCTGGCATTGTTGGGATGCTGGTTGCCATTCCCATCGCAACGGTGATCAAGATTACGATCACACAGCTAAGCTGGAGCTTTAACAATTACCAGGTTTTTCGAAGAGACTTAAGTTCATCTTCTCCCCCACCGGATTAAATTATCCCTTCATTGCTCCCAAACATTTGCTATCTTTGCCGCCCTACCAGGCAACGCTAAATTCCGTTTCTTTTGAAAAATATTGTGGTTTTTGCCTCCGGATCGGGCACCAATTTTCAATCACTGATCGACGCTATTGCGCGTGGTGACCTATCCGCCCAAATTTCCGGCCTTATCACGAACCGAACGAATATTGGCGCTATCCATCGTGCCCAAAAACATGGCATTCCCGTAAAAGTCATTGATCCAGATATTCTTTCAGAAGATCATTTTGCAGATCAACTGATCAACCAAATCCACCATTGGAATGCCGACCTGATTGTTCTTGCCGGATACTTGAAGAAGATTCCCGCTTCCGTGATCGAAGCTTATTCAAACCGGATACTGAATATTCATCCTGCCCTGCTCCCAAAATTTGGGGGAAAAGGTTTTTATGGGCTGAATGTTCATCAGGCAGTGATTGAAGCAGGTGAACAGGAATCAGGTTGCTCGGTTCATATCGTCACTGAAGAATTCGATAAAGGGCCGGTCATTGCCCAAACAAAAGTGAAGATCCTGCCCGGAGATACCCCTGAATCATTGGCAAAACGAATCTTAGCTGAAGAGCATAAACTCTATCCAAAAGCAATCCAAAAACACTTACAAAACCTAAACTAACCGTGGCACTCAAACCGCTTACTACCCTTCCTAAAAATCCCTTGAAAATTAAACGTGCACTGTTATCGGTTTCAGACAAAACCGGTCTTCCTGAATTGGCAAAGGCCTTGCATCAATCCGGTGTGGAACTCATTTCAACCGGAGGAACAGCTAAAGCGATTGAAGCTGAAGGAATTCCGGTCAAGGATGTCTCGGAGATAACAGGATTTAAGGAATGCCTGGATGGACGAGTTAAAACGCTGCATCCTATGGTTCACGGTGGAATTCTGGCTCGCACTTCTTATCAACCGGATGTGGATGAGATCAACGAACTTGGCATTACCCCCATTGAATTGGTTGTGGTGAATTTGTACCCGTTCAAAGATAAGGTAGCAGAGCATAGCGTGACTCCTGCGGAAGCCACTGAATTTATTGATATTGGTGGCCCGACGATGATCCGTGCCGCAGCCAAAAATTTTGCGCACGTTTCTATTTTGAGTTCCCCGAATCAGTATGATGCTTTTACGGAAGAGCTGGAAGAAAAAATGGCGATCTCTTTTGAAACGCGCCAAAAGTTAGCCAAAGCTGCTTTTGCTCACACTGCGGATTATGATTCCGCTATCACCAATTACTTTACCAAGCTGATCGAGGAAGAGCCTGCTCAACAATTTAACCTATCATTGCCCCTTTCTCAGGAATTGCGATATGGAGAGAATCCTCACCAAAAAGCGGCCGTTTATGGCGATCAGAATGAGTTCATAGATTGTTTTCATGGTAAGCAGCTCAGCTACAACAATTACCTGGATGTGGATGCAGCCCTCAACATCATCTCAGATTTTGAAGACAATGAAAGAGCATGTGTTATCATCAAACACACGATCCCAAGTGGGGTTGGCGTTGCAGATTCTCTGAACGAAGCCTATCAAAAAGCTTTCAGCACCGACCGTGTTTCTCCATTTGGAGGGATCGTAGTGGTGAATCAAACGCTGGACTTAGACACAGCAACCTCCATCGATGAGATCTTTACCGAGATCATCATTGCACCTGATTATTCGGATGAAGCACTGGAACTTCTCACCCAGAAAAAAAATCGCCGCTTAATTCGGATCAAAAAGTCGGTTCGTGAGGTACAAACCTCTTCATTCCGATCTATTTTTGGTGGATTGTTGAACCAAGATGCCGATCTGCAGCCGGCCAACGAAGATGAATTCAAAGTAGTAAGTAAACGCCGGCCAACCGGGCAAGAGATGAAAGACCTTCTTTTCGCCTGGAAAGTTGTACGGCATGTAAAATCCAATGCTATTGTGTACGCCAAAGACGGCCGAACGTTAGGAATAGGTTCCGGTCAAACAAGCCGGGTTGATTCATCCGAAATAGCGGTAGCAAAAGCAGCCAAAGAAGGACTCGATCTGAAAGGCTCAGCCATAGCATCGGATGCATTCTTCCCGTTTGCCGATGGAGTTGAAGCTGCAGCAAAGGCAGGAGCCAAAGCTGTCATTCAACCCGGAGGCAGTATTCGGGATGAAGAAGTAATCGCGAAAGCCGATGAGTTTGATATGGCTATGATCTTTACCGGAAAACGTCATTTCAGGCATTAAAGCACCAAATATCCATCAGGTGTAAACGAGATTTGAAATTTTCCAAATATTCATTCTTTATACATTCGCAAATACAATCTCAATATTGTATTTTCTCATGTTCCAATACCCCATAAATTAAAAATATTCTACTCAGCGCAAATGTCAGATTCTCGCGGAAAAAACGCTACGGAGACCTCTAAAAAACAATCTCAAAAGGGCTTTTTTGATTTTTTATATACCGATATCGCCATCGATTTAGGCACGGCCAACACGCTCATTTATGCTCGGGGGGAAGGCATTGTATTAAATGAACCTTCCATCGTAGCTTTAAATCAGCAGAACGTACCTGTTGCTACTGGCCACGAAGCCCGGCTAATGCATGAGAAAACGCATAATAAAATTCGGACTGTTCGACCTCTCCGCGATGGGGTTATTGCTGATTTTGAGGTAGCTGAACAGATGATCAGGGGTATGATCAAGAAAGTAAAGATGAAATGGTTTTCAACCACCCGCCAAATGGTGATCTGTGTTCCAAGCGGCATCACCGAAGTAGAAAGACGGGCCGTTCGTGATAGCGCTGAACACGCCGGTGCTAAAGAAGTTTATCTCGTTGATGAACCCATGGCCGCTGCCATCGGTATTGGATTGGATGTACACGAACCAGTTGGAAGCATGATCGTTGATATAGGTGGAGGAACAACGGAAATTGCAGTTATTGCACTTTCAGGAATTGTTTATGCGCAGTCGGTTCGCTTGGGCGGTGATGAGCTCAACGAAGACATCATCAACTATTTCCGGCGCAATCACAACTTGCTTATCGGTGAACGAACCGCTGAGAAGATCAAATGTGAAATCGGTTCAGCCGCCCCTCTTGATGAAGAACTTGAAATGATCACCAAAGGTCGTGACCTTGTTAATGGAGTTCCAAGAACACGTCATATTACTTCCAAAGATGCCCGTGAAGCTATTGCTGAATCTGTTAATACGATCGTAGAATCCATCACAAAATCATTGGAACAAACCCCTCCTGAGCTTTCAGCAGATATTCTGGATCGTGGAATAATGTTGACCGGCGGTGGTGCATTGCTCAAAAACCTGGATAAACTGATCATGGAAACAACAGATCTGCCGGTTCACATTGCAGAAGACCCGCTTACCGCCGTTGTTCGCGGAACCGGAGCTATTCTTGAAAATCTTGAATATTACCGCCCGGTAATTTCCTAATACCCCGGAAATGAATGCGATTTAGATCCTTCAACTTAAGTGATGCTAAAGATTACATAATAACCGCATTTATCCTGGTCATCGCCTTATCGTTAATGATAAGCAGACATCAAGGCGGAATAGACAGCCTGCGTAAAGTTTCCATGACTACCTTAAGCCTTTTGGAAGAACCGCTTTCCAACATCCGTGTGTATAGGCAGGCGTTGAATACCAATAACTATCTTCAGCGGCAAAACATATTACTTCAGGATGAACTTAGCAGGCTGCGATCCATCGAGAAAGAAAATGAGGAACTCCGGGCACTTTTAGGCTATAAGCAACGCAGTTCATTTGACCTCACCCCTGTTTCTATTGTAGGTAAACAGCTTTCAGGACGAAATAATGTTTTAACTATTGACGCCGGAACCAATGAAGGTTTAGAAGAGGGCATGCCATTGGTTACATCAGACGGACTGATTGGTAAAATCATATTAGCCGGAAAATATTACTCACAGGTAATGCCATACTATAATTCGCTTTTTCGTGTAAGTGCACAGGTTCAGCTCAACCAGGCAAATGGCATTGTAAGTTGGCCCGGCGAACAGTACGGTGAGTTGGTCATGAACTTCGTCCCGAAAACAATTAATGTTGACTCCGGGTTTGTAGTTGAAACCTCCGGCAGCAGCAACCAATTTCCCGGAGGCATTCCAATAGGAAGAGTAACAAGAACCATACCCGAACCCGGTAAGGAAACTCAGCAGATCTTTTTGGAACCAAACGTAATGCTCGCTGACGTAGCTCAGGGGTTTGTTGTAAAGTTCAAACCCGATTCGAGTATCATAAATCTTCAACAGCAATATAATCAGCTTTTCGAATGAGCAAAGAAACCCTGACAGATCTAATTCTTGGATTGGTATTTATATTTGCTCAGGTGCTCATATTTCAGCACTTGAGCATTTTAGGGACCACCCCTGATCTGTTATTGGTATATTTGCTATGGCTGGCTACCAAAAGAAACCGGGGAAACCTGATCCTGCAAGCCGGAGCCTTAGGTTTTGTGCAGGATGCATTGTTCGACTTTTGGGGCTTAAACATGTTTGCCAAAACACTGCTCTGTTTTATGATCTTTAATTTCATAGAACGTAATAAGGAAGGCCGGCTTCTGATCTGGCAGATATTTGCCACCATTGCAGTAGCAGCCATTTTTCATAACCTGATATTCCTGGCTTTAAGCAGTTTTGTGGAGGCTTACAATACTTCATATCAGCCTGCAATTTTTGTGATTGGAAGCGGTTTATATACTGCTGTAGTTGGCTCCATATTGTTTGTATTTAAAGGAAATTAAAACTCATGTCACCGGCTGAATCAAATAGAACAAGAACTTCCATCAGGGCTTTGCAGGTCATCATGATCAGCATGACCCTTATTGTGCTTGGGCGTATATTTTATTTGCAGGTTGTGGAATACGACACTTATGCAGCACTTGGTCAGGAGAATTCTGTTCGTCAGGAATATGTGGATCCGGCCCGGGGATTGATCTACGATCGGAATGGCACCCTGATTGTTGACAACGAACCTATATTTTCGATAACCATCACCCCTTCTCTGTTTGATCGGGAAAAAATACCTCTTTTGGCATCTCTGATGGGTGTTCATAAATCCGTGATCAAAGCCCGGGTTCTTCAAGCTCAGGAGTATTCCTGGTATCGAACATCGCGTTTATTTACAGAAATTGATTTCAAGCGGTTCTCACTCATTCAGGAAAATTTGTGGCAACTGCCGGGGATAGGACATCAGATAGAAAGTAAACGCCATTACCCAACCGATATAAAAGCTTCTCATGTTTTGGGATATCTACGAGAAGCAAATGAAAGTGAATATCAAAACTCACCGGAACTCCGGCTGGGCGATAAGATCGGTAAAAGTGGACTTGAGCTAACCTATGAAGATTCCTTACGTGGGGAATTGGGTATCCGCTATCTCAAAGTCAATGCTTTCGGGCAAGAATTGGGAAATTTTGAACAGGAGGAGTTAGGCCGTATTCCTGTGCAAGGCAGCGACCTGATCAGTACGATTGACGTTGAGCTCCAAAAGTTTACGGAGGAATTGATGAAGGGAAAACGCGGTGCCGTGGTTGTAATGAACCCAAATACCGGTGCTATCCTCGCCTTAGCCAGCTCTCCTTCTTATGATCAAAGTAAACTGGCCGGTCGTCTCGATCTGGATTACTGGCAATCGATTAATGCCGACTCAACAACTCCTTTGTATAATCGGGCTATATCAAGCAGGCAGCCCCCCGGGTCAACCTTTAAACCGCTGATGGGAATTATAGGCCTGCATTTGGGGATAGTCACCCCAAAGACAAAAGTATACAACAGTGGAGCATATATTCGCGGACGTGCATATCGTGATCTGGCTGATGTTGGAGAATATGACCTTAAGAAAGCCATCACTTTTTCAAGTAATACCTATTTTTTATCGTTGATGGACAAAATTGCCACCCAGGGAAAACTAAATGAATGGAGTAAGCTCGTAAAAGATTTTGGTCTTGGCGTTCCTTTAAATATAGACCTCAATAATGCCACCGCCGGTATTATCCCGGATAGTACCTATCTCAACAACAGGTTTGGAGTCCGAAAATGGGGTTTGGGAGATGTTTTGAATTTTGGAATTGGTCAAGGTTTAATTTCCGCCTCTCCCCTGCAAATTGCCGTCATGACCAGCGCCATTGCCAATGGCGGATACAGGGTAGAACCTCATTTGGTACAGGCTATCAGGAATTCTGAAGGAAAGATATCACGCAAACAACCTGCGGTCAGAAAGATTGATTGGGTTAAACCGGAATATCTTGCTGAAGTCAAGAAGGGAATGCGAGGAGTGGTAACTGAAGGCAGCGGACGTTGGTATGCCAATATTCCCAATTTAGAAGTTGCAGGTAAAACCGGTACAGCACAGAACCCACATGGACTGGATCACGGGTGGTTTACTACTTTTGCCCCAATAGATAATCCCGAGATCGTTGTTACTGCATTTATCGAAAATGCAGGATTTGCTTCTGTATCGGCAGCTCCGGTAGCATCTTTAATCACAGAAAAATACTTAACCGGAGAAATCAAAAGAAAATGGATCTACGATCATGTGATCAACTTTAAGCCTACGGATCCGGACGCTGATGAGTCTGACACGAACACCGAAACCACTGCTGCTAATGAATAACCTCAGAGAACTTAGCTGGTCGGTGATCTTTACCTGGGTGCTGCTCGCAACCATGGGTCTTATTGCTATTTACAGTGCCACACAAGGGCCCGTTTCTCAATTTTTGCCCGAATACATTCAGAATAACTTTTACAAACAAGTTGGATGGGTAGCGGTTTCTGTCTTTATTATGATCGGTATTCTGATTGTCCCTCCCCGGAATTTTGTACAACTGTCATATGTATTTTATGCATTTGGAATCATCCTGATGATACTGACACTGTTGTTCGGTCGTGAAGTAAATGGAGCAAAAAGCTGGATTGGAATTGGTCCTTTCGGAGGACAAAGCAGTGAGATTATGAAAGTCGCCACCATATTAGCAGCAGCAAACTACCTTACCAGCCGGAGGAATATTTCTGCGGAGAATGTGAAGTATGCCCTCACCACCGTAGCTATTATTTTAATCCCCACCATAATTGTGATTCTACAAAACGACCTGGGGACTGCTTTGATATTTCTTACCTTGATACCGGTCATGCTTTTTTGGTCAGGTTTGCCCTACGGAGTATCATTATTCATCATCTCTCCTGCCGTTATCGCTTATTTATCTGTGATAGAATGGTATTATGGTGCTATCGCTGCAATCATTCTTTCCTTTATCATTTTTTTGGTGCAGAGAAGGGTTTGGCTTACCATTACCTCTTTGATCACAGGATTGTTAACTATTTCCGGAATACAACTCGCCCTTACTCAACTTTTGCAACCTCACCAGATCGCACGAATTGCAGCCTTTACCAATCCATCTTACGACCCTACCGGAGCCGGCTGGAATGTTATTCAGGCAAAGACGGCGATTGGATCGGGCGGACTAACCGGCAAAGGTTTCCTTGAAGGAACACAAACACAACTCAAGTTCTTGCCTGAACAATGGACTGACTTTGTATTTTGCGTTATTGGGGAGGAATTTGGATTTATAGGAGCAACAATCGTTATAGTCGCTTTTCTATTTCTTTTTGTACGACTGCTCAACATGGCCGGAAATCACAAACATCCCTTTGCACAACTGTTTATTGTGAGTGTGACGGCTGTATTTTTTACTCACTTTTTTATCAATGTTGGCAGTGCCTCTGCCCTGCTTCCTGTTATCGGGCTGCCATTACCTTTTATCAGTTATGGTGGTTCTGCCTTTATTGTAAATACGGTGATGCTTGGAATTTGTCTTAACATGGATTTTCACAAGCGGGAATTCAGTATTTACAGGTAAGAATTTTAAACTACTGCTTACATCACCTTCTCACGTTCAGGTTCAAGATCTCGTATCCAACGATTTACTACATACTCATTTTCTTGCATCCAATTTCTTACGGCTCTGCGCTCATCAGTTGGAAAAGCCTGAATTTCATCCATGAGCGCTGCTAACTGAGCATCCGACATCTTAAATCGTTCTAAGAATAATGCAGCTCTGGGATGGTCTTCTGTAAAACCATTTCTTGCAATCGTATGTATTTTCTCAGCATTCCCAAACACATTCTTAGGATCATTCAAGAATCGAAGCTCAAACCGGTTATAGATCCAATGAGGAACCCAGCCGGTAACAACAATAGGTTCTCTTTTCTTAATGGCCCCAATTAACGCATTCGTCATATTCGCTTCACTGCCACTCTTTAGAACCACATTCAAATCATACTCTCGGATAGCATTCTCAGCTGAAGTCATGATGCCTGCCCCCACATCAATTCCGATAATTGTATCTGTAACTGCGGACAAATCAGAAATTGTACTCGCAGAAATATAATTGGGAACTAAAAATCCGGTCTGAACGCCGCTAACATTCACTCCAAGATCGTCAAGATCGGTTCCATATTCCCGCATGTAATTCTCATGGGTATTTGGAAGCCATGCATCCACAAAAACATCATATTCTTTGCTTTGAAGTTGTTTGAAAACCGATTGAACGTCCGTCATCTTGGTAACTACCTCGTATCCAAGGTTGGACTCCAGTATTTCAGCAGTTAAGTGGGTCATTGCTACACCTTCCGACCAATTTGCATAAACCATTCTAATAGTTGGCTCTTCCGGTTCCTGAGTTTCAGGGTTGCACCCATATACAATAAGGCCTGTTAGAACGGTTGCCGTAATAATAAATACAATACTTGAAACGGATCGAACAATTTTCATAATTCCTCCCTTATTAACTGTAAAAACAATTACCTATTTAAAATAACTTATTCAAGCATAATGTAAAGTAACCGATTCCGCATCTGCCTTACTGAATGAAATGAGCTTTTCTGAAGTTTATGAAGCAACTTTCAACTAACTGATTCTTCTATGACCAAACATTCTTTTAATCTCTTGTTGCTCTTGATGCTTCCTTCTTTTCTTTTTGCGCAACTGAATAACAACCCGGACCAAATTCAAACTAATAATGGAGAGCTCATCATACATCCTATCCTCCATGGTTCGGTCATTTTTGAGTGGGATGAACTTTCCGTTTATGTAGATCCTTGGGGAGATGTATCCTTATATGCTGGAAAGCCGGAACCTGATATCATCCTTATTACTCACCCACATGGAGACCATCTTAGCCCTGAAACACTTGGCAACCTGGATACGGAGAACGTGACTTTTATTGTTCCGAAAGTTGTAGCAGAACAAATGCCCGATGAATATTCCGACCGGATTGACATTTTGAATAACGGTGAATCCATGGATATAAATGGTATTAATGTCTCAGCGATTCCTATGTATAATCTGCCAAACGAAGGGGCACGCCACACTAAAGGTTGGGGAAATGGCTACGTCCTTACCATTGATGGCAAACGGATCTATGTTTCCGGAGACACGGAAGACATTCCTGAAATGAGAAATTTAGAAGAAATTGATGTAGCCTTTGTATGCATGAACTTGCCTTACACCATGGATATTTATCAAGCCGCCAGCGCTGTGCTCGATTTCGAACCGGCTATCATGTATCCTTATCACCACCGCGGACAAGACATTGTACGATTTAAAGAAATAGTAGATGCTGAAAACAAAGAAATCGAGGTGAGGTTAAAGAATTGGTACCCCAACTAATATTTGTAATCTGAATCATAATAACTATACCTTGGTGCAAAAAGCATGAAGTGCACCCTTTGTTCTTCCATAACGCAACCATTTTATTTTCACGAAAGAGAGGCCCGGCAATATCACAGATGCTCAAACTGTCGGGCTGTTCTAATGGATTCGGATGATTATCCAACTCCAAAGCAAGAAATTGAACGCTATGAGAGTCACGATAATGATGTAGAAGATCCTCGGTATCAGGAGTTTGTATCCCCATTGGTAGAATTGGTACAAAAACATTTCGGGCCCGGGCACCTTGGCTTAGATTTTGGCTCCGGTACAGGCCCCGTGATCACAAAAATGCTGCAGGAACTCCATTATAGTATCAACCTTTTCGATCCTTTCTTTGATAATCATCCGGAGGTTTTGGAGCTAAATTATGATTATATCGTTAGCTGTGAGGTTATTGAACATTTTCATAATCCCTATTCTGAATTCAAGAAGCTTCGCAGTATGCTGAAGCCCGGAGGTGCTCTTTTTCTGAAAACTGATCTATACAGTGACGATTTGGATTTTCATTCCTGGTACTATAAAGGAGATGGAACCCATGTGTTTTTTTACCATCCCAAAACATTTGAGTGGATCAAAGAAGAGTTTAATTTTACAAGTCTTGAAATTGATGATCGACACATTTCATTATTTCTTTAGACCTTGTTAAGTGGTTGGGCTGTAGACATTTATATAAAAAATTATCACATTAGCCTTGAATTCAACATGAGGCTTTTTCTATTTAATACGATATAATCGCGGGTATAAAGCTTCTCTAACTTCCACTAACAATCTACTGCTATGAGAAATATATTGAAGGGTTTAGGTGTATTGGCGATAGTTGCAATACTCTCAATCATTGGAATACTTACTTATGTTACAACGGTTTTACCGGATGTTGAACCGGCCCCGGATCTTCAGATTGAGCTTACAAATGAACGGATCGAAAGAGGCCGCTATTTAGCCAATAATGTCATGGTGTGTACCCACTGCCATAGCCCACAGGAAAGATCCAAATTCGCCCATCCCCTTAACTCCGACAGCCTTGGTGCCGGAGGAATTCTTTTTGGAACAGAAGAAGGATTACCGGGAAATTATTATTCAGCAAACCTGACCCCATCCTTTCTTGGAGACTGGACAGATGGCGAGATCTATCGTGCAATTACCACCGGAGTAAGTAAAGACGGCCGGGCCTTATTCCCGATCATGCCTTATCAAAAATATGCGAAAGCCGAAAAGGAAGACATTTATTCCGTAATTGCCTATTTACGGACACTGGATCCCATTGAAAATGAGGTCCCACTATCAGAATCATTCTTCCCAATGAATTTTATCATTAATACTATTCCCAAAGCCCCTACTCACGAGATGGTCAGAGATACAACCAATCCGGTTTCCTGGGGAAAGTACCTGGTGACGGTAGCAAGCTGTAGTGATTGTCACACTCCCAAAGAAAAAGGAGCAGACATACCCGGGATGCAATTTGCGGGTGGATTTGAATTCCCAATGATAGACAAAAGTATCGTGAGAACGGCTAACATAACCCCGGATAACAATACAGGTATTGGAACCTGGAGTGAAGAGGAGTTTGTAAACAGATTCAAAAGCTATGCAGATACCTCATTTGAATTTAAGGAAATAGCACACGGAACTTTCAACACCTCCATGCCCTGGAAACAATATTCTCAAATGTCGGAGCAGGAATTGAAAGCAATTTATGCTTATTTAAGAACGGTGGAACCCGTTGAACATACTTTTGAGAGGTTCACCCCAGCTGAGTGATTAATCCAAACAGTAGTAAAGTCCTCAATCTCAGCCCTTGGGGACTTTCTAGTGTTCTGACCCCAACAAATTAAACTGGCCAACATAATAATTGGGATCCACGGTTAGCCGGAATGATTCTACAGCATCAACGGGATACCTTTTCCATGTTGTAGAAGGTTTAAGCCTGATCTGGTAACCATTATTAATTGTCACATCTACAGGGAGATCAAACCCTGGTACGGCATTCCCCCACCGATACGTCAAAACTCCATTTCTGTAAGCATATTCGAGGGTTGGAATTCTGGTGTCTCTCAAGTACTGTTCGAAAACCCTGCTAAGATCATAGCCAAATTGCTCACTTATGAAATTCTCCACCTCCTTCGAAGTTACAGTCCGATGATAGAATTCTTTATTTAAACCTCTGAGTGTTGCGCGCCATAGTGAATCGTCAGCCGCTACTTGCCGAAGCGTATGCAGTAAATTTCCTCCTTTATTATACATATCAGAGGAGCCTTCATGGTGCACACCGTACTCCCCAATCAAAGGACGATCGTTCATGATCCCTAACCTCAGCCCCTGAACGTATTCGTTTGCCGCTTGTTCACCAAAATGATAATCCAGATAAAGGCTCTCTGAATAATTAGTAAACCCCTCATGTACCCACATATCTGCAACATCAGCGTATGTAATATTATTTGCAAACCACTCATGTCCTGTTTCATGTATAATGATAAAGTCAAACTTCAAGCCCCATCCCGAACCGCTCAGGTCCCGGCCTAAATATCCATTTTCAAAGCGGTTTCCATACGTTACCGAACTTTGATGCTCCATTCCAAGATATGGTGCTTCCACCAGCTTATAACCATCCTCATAAAATGGATAAGGGCCAAACCAATACTCAAAAGCCTCCATCATCGGTTTTACTTGTTTGAACTGTTTCCGGGCTTTTTCCTCATTTTCGCGTAGCACATAATAATCCAAGCTTAACCTGCCTTTTTCTCCATCATAAGTCTCCCCAAAATGTACATAGTCTCCTATGTTGATGTTCACACCGTAATTGTTGATCGGATTAGATACAAACCAATGCCATGTTTTGGTATTATTTTGATTTTCATCGACTTTTCTAAGTCTCCCATTCGAAACATCCATAAGCGAATCGGGGGTGGTTATGCTGATGAGCATACTGTCAGGCTCGTCATAAGGATGGTCCTTATTAGGCCACCAAATACTTGCCCCAATGCCCTGATTTGAGGTGGCCACAAAGGGTTTCCCATTCGAATCATGGGTCCATGTAAAACCGCCATCCCAAGGTGGATTAGCTGCTATCACCGGCTTCCCGGAATACCATATCTTAAGTTCATTAACGTCACCCAAAGCCTGGTCTTTTTTCAACTCCACAAAAAAAGCGTTGCCATCCCGGTAAAAGTTGAGTTGCCTTCCCTCCTGCTCTATTTTTGAAATATCCAATGGTTCCTGTAAATCGATCTGCATAGTTTGAGCGGGTTCAATTACCCGGTATTGCACCATATTTGTACCGCTGATACTACTGTCCTCAATATGCACCCTCACATTTAAATGATAATATGTCAAATCCCACCAGGCTCTTTCGGGAGTTATTGCCCCCCGCAGCGTATCCTGATGAGAAAAAGTTTCTTGGCCATATATATCCTCAAAGCCGGTTATAGAAATTGCCAATACAAGGCAAAGAAAAAAGTTGAACGTTTTTAGTTTCATATGTTTTGATATTAGCGAACCTAACAAGCTCAATGTAAAAACCGTATGTGATCCGATCGTGCTTTATAAGTTGTTTTTATTATGAAGTTATTATCGATTACGGTTTTACACCGGCACCTTAAGCTGTTATATTAAACAGATAAGAACTTCATTATTTAGGTAATTTAAAACGAAACACTTGTTTAATTTGAAGCAAAAGCTCAAGCTTCAATAGTGTTATTCATCCCATATTTGGGTTACCAACTGACAATAGTACTTAATTTAAATTTTCATAACTAATCATGAAAAACTTAATTCTGTTTGTCACCTCAATACTAACACTTATTTCGACATCAACTTTTGCACAAGAAGAATCTTCACTTTCAGTCGGCGGGGCAGTCCGCTATAATGTACTTCTAACTGATTACGAAGATAATACCATTGATAATAATGATGGTCAATTCACATGGGATACATGGAGAATTAACGTCAACGCCAATAAGAAAGGGGTAAAACTTAATTTTGAGTATCGCTTTTATCCCACGTTCAATACTCACTTTGTAAAGCAAGGATGGCTTGGTTACGATTTCAATGAGAAGAATAATATTCAGATCGGTGTAACACAGGTACCCTTTGGCAATCTCCAATACAATTCTCATAATTGGTGGTTTCAGGGACCCTATTATGTAGGACTAGAGGACGACCACGACATGGGTTTGAAATATACATATACCGGAAAGGACTGGGATTTCATGGGCGCGTATTTCTTTCAGCCTGAACCTGCCGGACCTGCAGGAGGATCCGGTTCATTCGGTTTTGGAGGCTCAGGACGGTATTCCTATGACATTGTTCCAACAGGGAATCAATCAAATTATGAACGTAACCAACTCAATGCGAGAGCAACGCGGACTTTTAATATTGAAAACGGATCTTTAGAAGTGGGTGCAAGTGCAGAGGTTGGTCAAATCTGGAATCAGGCTTTGGATGAAACCACTTCTCGTTATGCTTTAGCTGCCCACACCGACATAAATTACGGTAACTGGAATTTTAAAGGGCAGTTTATCAACTACGGTATGGATGCGCAAAATGATCTTGGCCAAAGTGTCAATTTTGTAAACATGGGCGCTTATGGAACGCCTTATCCTGTAGCTACCGAGATGAACCTATATTCTGCCGGTCTAAGTTACAGTTACGACGTTGATTGGGGGCCCATCAGTAACCTGAATTTCTATAATGATTATACGTTCTTTCAAAAAAATATTGATGGATACAATAATGCACATCAGCATGTACTTGGCTTCCTGATGACTGCCGGAAACGTATATACCTACTTCGACATAGCCAGAGGAAGTAACCAGCCCTGGATTACCCAAAACTTTGGAACCGGACTTGCTCAAGGTGTCAATGACGCACGCTGGAATACCCGCTTCAATATCAACATAGGGTACTATTTCTAAAGATTACAGGATTCAATCCTTCCCTTGCGGGAGGGATATCCTGAATGAAGAGTTTTCTTTATTGAGGATATCCCTCACGATATGAACTGTAATTATTAGAATAAAATCTTTGAAATGGCAGCAATTACGGTACAAAACCTATATAAGATATTCGGTAAGAATCCCGAAAATGCACTTCCCCTTATTGAAGCCGGTAAATCCAAGGAAGAGATATTAGACCAGACCGGAAACACCATAGGCATAAACAACGCAAGTTTCGAGGTCAAAGAAAAGGAGATGTTTGTCATTATGGGACTTTCCGGCAGTGGTAAATCAACGGTTCTAAGATGCTTGAACCGATTAATCGAACCTACAAAAGGCACCATTAAAATCGGGGATGAAGACATAACCAATGTGAGTAAAGACCGCTTGTTAGACATGCGCCGGAATAAAATGTCTATGGTCTTCCAGAATTTTGGCCTATTTCCACATCGAACCGTAGCCGATAACGTAGAATACGGACTTGAAATTAGCGGCATAGATAAAGAGAACCGAAGAGCAAAGGCATATGGAGCTCTTCAAAAGGTAGGTTTGAAAGGTTACGAACAACAGAAACCCAGCGAACTCAGTGGAGGTATGCAGCAGCGGGTTGGTCTTGCAAGAGCTTTAGCCAATGACCCTGAAATCCTTTTAATGGATGAAGCTTTCAGTGCGTTGGACCCTCTGATTCGAGCCGACATGCAGGACGAGCTGTTGGAACTACAAGCTGAAGTACACAAAACAGTTGTATTCATTACACACGATCTGGATGAAGCGCTGAAGATCGGAGACCGAATCGCTATTATGAAAGACGGTTATGTGGTTCAGGTTGGAACTCCCGAAGAAATTCTTACCAATCCCGCAGATGATTATGTGAAAGCATTTGTACAAAATGTAGACCGTACTAAAGTCATCACAGCCCAGGCAATTATGCGAAAAGCTCCATCCATTCAAATTCCAAAAGATGGACCTTCGGTAGCCATCCGAAAAATGGAAAAGGTAGGTGTATCAACAACTTACGTGGTTGACGAGCAACGGAAATTAAAAGGTGTGGTGACTATCGATGATGCAATACGACTAAAAGATCAGCACCATAAAAACCTTGAGAGCATACTGATTTCAGACATTGCCGTTGCCTCACCACAAACCCCCATTAATCAGTTACTCCCTAAAGCAATTGAATCAAAATACCCCATAGCTATAACGGACGCAGATCAAAACTTGAAAGGTATTGTTGACCGTGCCACCATTCTCGCTGAGCTGAATGAGAATGGAAATGAAGCCGTAAACGAAAAAGCTGAACCTAAGACCCTCACAAAATAATGTTTGATATTCCTGTAGGTGATTTTTTCGAGTTTCTCATTAACTGGCTAACCGAAAATCTTGGTGGTTTCTTTGACCTCATAACTGTTACCGTAAAAACATTTTTAGTGGGTATCGAGAATGTATTGCTTTTCCCACACCCTATTTTGATGATTATATTACTCTCTGCCCTGGCTTGGTATGTTTCAGGAAAAGGAGTTGGAATTTTTACGGTGATCGGTCTCTTTGTGGTTGAGGGTATGGACATGTGGGAAGGCACCATGGAAACCCTCGCACTGATCATTACAGCTGTTTTCATTGCTTTACTGGTTGGGATCCCTCTTGGCATTTGGGCTTCAAAAAATAGCACCGTTGAAAAAATTACCAGACCGGTTTTAGATTTCATGCAAACAATGCCAGCCTTTGTATACCTTATTCCCGCTGTGTTATTTTTCGGATTGGGAGAAGTACCGGGAATCATCGCCACTTTGATTTTTGCCATGCCTCCTGCCGTAAGGCTTACAAATTTGGGAATCCGCCAGGTTCCTGAAGAAATTCGTGAGGCAGCTCTGGCTTTTGGCTCCGACTCCAGGCAAATGCTATTTAAGGTTGAATTACCCGTAGCACTTCCCACCATTTTAGCAGGAGTAAATCAAACCATTATGTTGGCACTTTCGATGGTCGTTATTGCCGCATTGATCGGGGCAGGAGGCTTAGGACAACCAGTGGTTACCGGGCTCCAGCAGCTTGATATTGGGCTGGGATTTGAAGGAGGATTAGCAATTGTCATCCTTGCTGTATTTCTGGATCGTGTAACTCAATCATTGGGAGAACGATCACAATAAGAAATTAGAATTAGGTTTAATCATAATCGAAAACAGAAACAGAGAGAATCATGAAAATACATAAAAATATACCATCGATATTTTCGAAGCTTGGTGTTTTGCTACTCGCATTGGTTTTCGCAGCCGGATGTACCCAGCAAAAACAAGAGAAAAAAACTGCTGATCTGGTCTATGTGAATTGGGCCGAGGGCATCGCCTACACAAACTTAGCCAAAGTAGTTCTCGAAGATAAAATGAATTACGATGTGGAAATAACATCTGCTGATGTTGGGCCCGCTTATACCGCAGTTGCGCAAGGTGATGCTGACGCATTCATGGAAACCTGGCTGCCCACCCTTCATGCTGACTACTATGAGCAGTTTAAAGATGATATTTCCGATTTAGGAACCGTTTATGAAGGTACACAAAGTGGACTCGTTGTCCCCAGATATGTTGAAATAGATAAAATATCAGAGCTAAATGAGGTTAGAGACCGGTTTAACGGTGAGATCACAGGAATTGATGCCGGAGCGGGTATCATGAAAACAACCAATCAAGTGATTGAAGAATATGATCTTGATTATGAGTTGGTGCAATCGAGCGGGCCTGCAATGACTTCTGCACTGCAGCGAGCAATAGATAATGAAGAATGGATCGTGGTAACCGGCTGGAAACCTCATTGGAAGTTTGGCCGTTTCGACCTGAAATTTCTCGAACAGGATGAAGACAAAATGCTCTGGAAACAGGGTAACATTCATATTATGGGACGAGATAATCTGGCTCAAGATAAACCGGAATTAGCCGAATTTCTTTCCGAAATGTATCTTACCGATGGAGAGCTGGCTGATTTAATGGTAGCCATCAATGAGTCGGATGCAGATAATGAAGTGGTTGCACGTCAATGGATGCAGGAACATGAAGAGGTAGTTGAAGACTGGATACCCGAGGGTAATCAACAAGCTGGCATGAACTAAAAAAATGCTTAAACTAAAAAAAGGGATCACTCGAAAAGTGATCCCTTTTCTTTTATACATATCTTAATTTAATTTCCGGCGAGTCGATCTACAATTACTATAGTAGTAGCAATAGCTGATATGGCCGGTGCTATTACGCCAACGTAATCACGAAAACTCGGTTTACGCTTTACCCGAACAGTAATGGTTTGATTATTCTCAACTATAAAATTGTTCATTCCCTCTGGAAAAGGTTCTTCAAACCTATATCTAAATTCTTCCATGGTCTGCAATTGATTTTCTTCATCATATTCCTGAATATTTATCTCCACTCTCATCTTTGACCAGTCCAAATTTGTTTGCCCATCACGGAGCGTCTGCGGACCAAAACTATAGGAAAGTAACAGGGGTAAAGAAGTGCCTTTAGGCACCAAATAACGACCAGAACTCCCAACATCACCCCAAACATTTACAGAATCAGTTAATTGACCCGGTTCTGCTATACGAATGATGCGTTCTGCCAATCGAAATTGCTGAGAAACCGGAGTCTGTCTGTTTTGCGCCTGTATTGTTTGGACACAAAGAAACATAAAAAGAAATAGTACTGTTGAACGTAAAAAAGTCATGTATTTGTCTGTATTTGATTCCTCAGTAAGATAGAAAAATTTATTGCATTATAAGTGAAAGAATTGAATGCTTTAACTTGTTCTCATCAGGTGTTCTGCTTCTCTCCTCGAAAAACCAAGTTTTTCCAAATCCATAAAAACTTTACCAACATCGTACTCAACCCGATAATTATTGTATTCAAAAGTTTTGAAATCGACCAGGGCACATGAAGCTCTTTTATCTCCGTCTCTTGGTTGCCCCACGCTACCGGGATTAATAAAATAACTGTGCCCATCTTCAAATTTATTCATTCCAATAGTCTCAGATACCAAAGAGGGTCGATGTGTATGACCAAAAAAACAAACTCTTTTGTCAAGGTTTTCCAACATTGGCCTCATTTTAAAAGCACTCTCAAGATATTCCCATCTCTCGGGATTTTCGGGTGATGCATGTACCGCTATCCAGTTACCCTTTCCCCCTTCCACTGATAATGGTAAAGAACTAAGCCACTCCATATGGTCTTCAGAAATCAATTCTTTGGTTTTCTCAATAAGTTTCCTGTTTGGATTTCGAAAATGCTTAAGCGAGAGCCTTCCAGTTACACCAGCATCATGGTTCCCCATTACACAGATCATATTCTTTTCCATGATTAGATTTATACACTCTGCGGGGTGCGGCCCGTAGCCCACAATATCTCCTAAACAGATCCAAACGTCAGGTTTTTCTCCCTCCAACAAAGAAATAACATTTTGCAAAGCGGGCAAATTTCCATGTACGTCAGAAATAACTGCTATTTTGTCCAAAATAACCTGTTTTTTTAAAAATCAGCTGAAAAATTACGGCTATAAATTATTAAAAGCTCTTTAGAGTATTTTAAATAGTTTGATAATATATTTGACCGAATAATTCCCTTCTAATTTATTATTTTTCAATCTTACTTCATTTCTACTCTATATTCGGGTAAAGAGAAATTGTAATTGTTTAATGTCTTATTTCACTATCTTGATACGTCAAGCTATAACATAGAATTTTTATGAATTCATCATCTAACGATCACCATTATCCGCATCAAAACGGAAATAATGGTTTCTATAACGGGAACGGCTTCAATTCCTCCAATCAATTTAACAACCGCATGGGGGATGATGAAATTGATCTGTTCAAGCTATTTGGTACACTCTTACAGCACAAATGGACACTGCTTTCTTTTTTATTTGTCTTTTCAGCTATAGCTGCTCTATTGGCTCTTAACCAGATACCAATCTATAAAAGTGAAGGCACTATTTTTATTAGTGAGAGCAAGAACCGTTATTCTTATGCAGGATCAGACCTCTCCAATCTTCTCACAACTACTTATGGCATTGGTGTGGGAAGTACTATTGCCAATGAACTCCAGATCCTGAAATCAAGAACGCTGAGCCAGGAACTGGCTGACAGCATTATGGCTAAGGGGTTTTCAGAATCGGGACGAAAGTATTCAGTTCTATGGCGTGCTTACCCGGACGACTCTACAACCACCAGTCGCGATACAGTGGCTATGCGAATTCGAGAGAATTTAACCGCTGAACAAGTTGACAGGGAAACGGATATCGTTCGTATTGGTTTTGAAAGTCCTATGCCGGAGGAAGTAGCTTATGTGGTTAATTTAACCATGGATACCTATTCTAAGCTTTCAACGGAACAAAATCGTTCTATGGCTTCATCAGCCCTCAAATTCTTAAGTGGAGAGCGGGATAACATTGAAAATCAATTAGCAGAGACTGAGAATGATCTTAGAGCTTTTATGGATTCTTCGAATCTCTTAGCTGTAGATGCTCAAACAGAACAATTGATTAATAATATTTCTACCCTTGAGACCAAAAAACAGGAAATCAGGGTTCAATTGGTAGCTGCAACATCGGCCATTCAAGCATACGAAGGTCAACTTGAAGAAATTAAGCCCGGTTTGGCAAATCAGATATCTGAAAGTTTGGGCCCACAATTGACGAATTTCCAATTCAACCTTGCGGAGTTGGAAACAGAACGATTGATGTTGCTCCAAAGAAACCCAGAGCTGAGGGATAATCCCGATCACCCGGAGCTTGTCAGAATTGACAATCAGATCGAGGCCACCAAATCACAAATTAAATCTATTGCTGAACGACTGATCAATTCGAACTCTTCTCTTGCTTTAAGCTTTTTGGGAAGTGAAAACGGAGGTATAGCCGAAAAAATCATTCAAATAAATGAAAAGCTCACACAATTACGGGTAGAACAATCACAATATGAAACCCAAATCCAAGCGCTCAACGATCGTATTGCTGAATTCAACTCGCAATTTGAAAAACTACCTCAAGAGATCATTCAGCTTGCTCGTCTAAAAAGAGACGTAAAAATAAACGAAGAACTTTACCTCTTGGTTTCTAATCAATATGCTGAAATGAGTCTTTGGGAACGTACCCAGTTTGGGATGGGTCGGCCGCTTGATTATGCTGTTGTTCCAATGAATCCCATCAAACCACAAAAGAAATTATGGGTGTTGATCGGATTTTTACTGGGTGGAATACTTGGTGTTGGTTTTATTTTTGTAAGAGAAGCATTAGATGACACTATAAAATCATCCGAAGAATTGAAGAGCTATAAAGTTCCATTCTTGGGTAATATTCCTGACTTTAATATCATTGATTCTTTCGACTCAAGTCAAAAACAGTTTGTACAAGGAAAATCGATTTCAAATCAGCTGCTTACTTTTCTTGATCATGTTTCACCGATTTCCGAGGCTTATAGACGTTTAAGAATCAATACTGTGTACGCTAATCCTGATAAGGAGTATAAAGTATTGATGGTAACAAGTTCCACCAAGGGAGAAGGAAAGAGTACGATAGCGGCCAACCTCGCTGTTACTTTTGCAGAAGCAGAGAAAAGTGCATTGGTTATTGACTTAGACCTGAGACGTCCAACTATGCACAAAATATTCGGTGAGAATAAAGAACCCGGATTAGTTGAACTTCTTTTTGATACCGCTGGTTTTGATACAACGATTAAGGAAACTATTGCCCCAAATGTAGACCTGATCACAGTAGGAAAGAAAACACCTGAACCTGCAAGTGTTTTAGATAGTAAACGATTAAAGGAAACTATCGATATTCTGAAACAAAGATATGATCACATTATCTTAGATACCGCTCCTTATGGCATTATATCTGATTCAGCCTCCTTGTTAAGACTAACCGATGGAATAGTTATTGCAAGTAGATTTGGGGTGACAACGAGAAGAGAGCTTGAGTTCACTCTTGACGGACTCAAACAACTTAATGCAGAGATCGTTGGAGTCGTTCTAAATGCATTCGATCCTAAGAAAAGCAGCGACTATTACACGAACTATTACTATTACAAACGAGCTTACAGTGATTATTACGAAGAAGATAAATCGTAACACCGACTACACTCAATATTAGATAGAATAGAATTTAAACTCTAAAAAAAGCCGATCAGTTTAACTGAGCGGCTTTTTTTTGATCAGAAATTCAGAAAAACAATCTGTGGTGTAATCTCAGAGATCTATTTTTACAAAAGTTCTAAGATTCTATTTACAGCTTCATCCACTGAAAGCTCATCAGTATTGATAGTTAATACCGGATCTTCCGGGGCTTCATGATCAGCATCATAGCCCGTCAGACCGGTGATCTTGCCTTCTTTTGCTTTGGCATATAACCCTTTCGGATCTCTCTTCTGAGCAGTTTCAGGAGAACAAGTAATGTGTACTTCTTTAAAAGCACCCTCAGGAAATAGTTCTTTTACCCCTTCCCTGTCTTTATTGTAAGGAGACACAAAAGTGCATATCACAATATTTCCATGTTCATAGAATAGGCGCGCCACCTCACCTACCCTTCGAATATTTTCGGCACGGTCGGTTGGGCTAAACCCAAGATCTCCATTTAATCCATGGCGAACCTGATCGCCATCGAGGAGTACTGTTTGTTTTCCTTCATCAAAAAGTCGGCGTTCAAGTTCTTTTGCAATCGTACTTTTGCCTGCTCCAGAGATGCCTGTAAGCCAGAAGATCTCAGAAGAATGCCCATTACGTTTTTCACGCTCTTTACGCTGAATATTCCAGGGCTCCCATACTACATTAGGGGATTTTTTACGAGCCATTCTGCTCTTGGATTCTTCGGAAACCGTTGATCCTGCTCTCATCATTCCTGCCCCAACAGTAACGTTGGTAGCCGGATCTATGATTATAAAACTGCCTGTCTTCTTGTTGATCTGGTAAGCATCAAAAAACAAAGGTTGACTTGTTTTGAAGCGTACACGGCCAATTTCATTCAAGCCTAATTCACTGATCCCTTCTTCGCTGTTCAGGGTATCTACATTCATTCTATATAACAGGTCTTCTGCAAAAACCTGCGTGGTTTTGGTGGTATGCTGAAGGATGTATTGTTTGTTGAGCTCCATTGGTTTCTCGTTCATCCAGCACAAATAGGCCTCAAAATCATTTCTTACGGTCGGTACATTATTCTTCCGAACAATCATATCACCCCTGGAAATATCAATTTCATCTTCAATGGTGATGGTCACCGAGTCCCCGGGGTAGGCTATATCAAGATTGCCCTCTCTGGTTACAATTTCTTTCACCTTAGAATGCAGACCTGATGGAAGTATCGTAACCTCATCTCCCGGACGAATATGTCCTGAAGCCACACGTCCTGAAAAACCACGGAAATTCTGATTGGGCCTGATCACATATTGCACAGGGAAACGGAAATCAACAATGTTATCATCGGCATCAACTTTCACGTTTTCCAAATGGTGAAGCATGGCCGAACCTTGATACCAAGGCATATTCTCGCTCTTCGTTACTACATTATCTCCCTTCAGAGCACTGATGGGAATATAGGTTACATCGGTAACATTAAGTTTCTTGGCAAACTCCCTGAATTCAGAAACAATTTCATTGAATACTTTCTCATCATAATCCACCAAATCCATTTTATTAATGGCTACAACAAGGTGAGGTATTTGCAACAACGAAGAAATAAAAGCATGGCGCCGGGACTGTGTAAGCAAACCCTTTGATGCATCAACTAAAATTACCGCAAGATCAGCCGTTGAAGCACCGGTAACCATATTCCGGGTATATTGTGTGTGTCCGGGTGTATCCGCAATAATGAATTTTCTTTTCGGGGTCGCAAAATAGCGGTAGGCTACATCAATAGTTATTTTCTGCTCTCGCTCGGCTTTCAATCCATCAGTAAGCAAAGCCAGGTTAACTTCCTCTTCTCCACTGCTTTTACTGGATTTTTCAATGGCCTCCATCTGATCTTCAAAAATTGATTTTGAATCATAAAAAAGCCGGCCGATCAGTGTACTCTTGCCGTCATCTACACTTCCGGCTGTCGTAAACCGGAGCAGATCCATATCCAGATATTTATTGTCGTTGTTAGGATTTTTTGTTTGTCCGTTCGTATCACTCATTATTTCGAGAAGTAAAAAAGTTCGTTATTCGATGTTCTGTATTTGCCTTTGGCTTTGGCTTTGGCTTTCTAAAAGTACCCTTGACGTTTTCTGTCTTCCATGGCGGTTTCACTGCGTTTATCATCATGCCTGTTGCCACGCTCTGTTTGCCGAGCAGAAGCCACTTCTTGTATGATCTCTTCCATATTTGAGGCTTCGGAAAGCACCGCACCCGTACAGGTAGCGTCCCCAATGGTTCGGAAGCGTACCGTCTTGGTTTCCAATTCTTCGTCTTCCATACGATTGACAAATTCAGTATCTGCCAACCATACCCCTCGGCGATTAAATACTTTACGTTCGTGAGCGAAATATAAACTTGGGATCTCAATTTCTTCCTGAGCTATGTACTGCCATACATCCATCTCAGTCCAGTTACTGATCGGAAAGACCCGGAAGTTTTCACCCGGTTTTTTTCTACCGTTGTAAAGATTCCAAAGTTCAGGGCGTTGATTTTTGGGATCCCACTGTCCGAACACATCTCTGTGAGAAAAGAACCGTTCCTTGGCTCGGGCTTTTTCTTCATCTCGCCTTCCACCACCTAGTGCCGCATCAACCTGGTATTCCTTGAGTGTATCAAGTAACGTTGTTGTCTGGAGTGCATTTCGGCTGGCATCGGGACCGGTTTCTTCTTCAACCCGGCCTTTATCAATAGATTCCTGAACACTGCCTACGATCAATTCCACCCCATATTTCTCTACTAAATGATCCCGAAACTCAATGGTTTCCGGAAAATTATGGCCGGTATCGATATGCATCAAAGGAAATGGAATTTTACCGGGATAAAAAGCTTTTAAGGCTAAATGAAACATAACGATGGAATCCTTTCCTCCTGAAAAAAGAAGGACCGGCCGATCGAACTGCGCGGCCACTTCCCTCATTACGTAAATTCCTTCGTTTTCTAATTCTTTTAAGTGAGATTGTGTCTTTTTTTCACTCATTTTATTCAATAGGTGGTTGTAAAATTTTAATGGCCTGTTGTTACAGGTTTTCGACGTCTATATATTCGTTTATACCCAACAAAAAATACGGATTTTTCATGGTTTTTTTGTTGTATTTCAACGGGGAGAATTTCACTCCATTGTTTGTTGAAAAACGGTACACAGCATCTGCAGCGGCAGTATCCCATTCCATGGTAGGGCCAAGCCTCGGATAAAGATCAGCTTTGCCTTCAGCTACCAAACAGAATTTAATGGAGCTTCCTGATGGCACTTCTTCGCTAACCTCTATATTCAGCGTTTTTAATTTCTTGGCGGTAGTGTCATCCCCATGAGATCGGCTAACTACGATTTTGGCACTTCCGGGTGCCTTGAACTCTGGACTGTTTAGTTTTTGAGCAGATCTTTCACCCTCTTTTTTATAAGAACCAATAGATTCTTCACCATAATACATCACGTCAAATGCAGGAACATAAACGACTCCTAAAACAGGTTTCTCATTTTCTATGAGCGCGATATTGACCGTGAATTCTCCGTTTTTCTTTATGAATTCTTTGGTTCCATCCAATGGATCTACGAGCCAAAATTTATTCCAGTCTTTTCTTTCCTGGTAGTCAGGAATGCCGGATTCCTCAGAAATTACAGGGGTTTCAGGATCTATTTCTTTGAGGGCATCAACGATAATATGATGAGCGGCGAGATCTGCTTTGGTAAGAGGGGAATCATCATCTTTTGTGATGACTTCTATCTCTGTATCATAAAATTCTAAAATTTTTTGCCCCGCTTCTTTTGCTGTCTTGATGACTTGATTCAGCATGCTCCGGTTTATTTTAAAAAGTCCAAATTTGAGGGATTAAAGATACCGCGATTATTGCGACTATCAAATTAAGAGGCAGCCCTATTTTTGCAAAATCGGTAAACTTGTATCCTCCCGGACCATAAACCATCAAATTGGTTTGATAGCCAATAGGCGTTGAAAAGCTTGAAGAGGCAGCAATGATCATAACCATTGCAAACGGCATGAAATCCACTCCCATAGACTGGGCCAGTGAAAATGCAATTGGGAATATAAGCACAGCCGCTGCATTGTTGGTGATCATTTCTGTTAACAGCCACGTTGCTAAATAGGTAAGAAAAAGTGCAAAAATGGGATCGTCTCCTGCAAACGCCAATAAATTAGTAGCCAGGTGCTCTGCAACTCCTGTATATTCAAGGGCACTTCCAAGCCCCAAGGCAGATGCAATCGCAATCAGTACTCGCCAATCC
This sequence comes from Gracilimonas tropica DSM 19535, assembly GCF_000375425.1. Taxonomy (GTDB): domain Bacteria; phylum Bacteroidota; class Rhodothermia; order Balneolales; family Balneolaceae; genus Gracilimonas; species Gracilimonas tropica. The sequence goes on from NZ_AQXG01000002.1 coordinate 361,492, forward strand.
ACGCTTTCCAGGGCTGTCGAGTAACGAAAACATTTTGTAATGAGCAACAGACCTCCGGCAAGAATAGCTGCTTGAAGCATACTCATAACACCTGTAGCAGCCAACACAACCATCGCTGTTAACGACAAGCCAGCAATCCATGCTTTTTCGTAGGTCACGGGGGATGAATCTTCAATAGAACTCACCAAAAAGAAATCGTTGGAGTTGCGGTATCTGTTGACAAAGTTTGGGTGCGCCTCCAACAGTAGAACATCTCCACTTCTAAGGGTGATATCCCCAACTTTATCATTGATACGCTCTCCACTACGAGAAACTGCCAATACAACTGCATCATAACGATTCCGAAACTCGCCGCCTTTGATGGTATTTCCCAATAGGGGATTAGAACGTGAAACAACGGCTTCTATCATTTTCCGTTCATTTCTTGGAGCATCTAATTTAAAAACCTGATTGGTAGCCGGCTCCAACCCTGTCATTTGCTGCAGATCTATGATTGAATCGACAATTCCGGTAAAAATGAGCCGATCTTTGCTTCTGAGTTTCTCATAAGGCCCTACAGCCGGAATCGTTCTTCCATTCCTTTGAATTTCAATAAGGAACAATCCCGGAAGGTTTCGTAAACCGGCATCTTCAATAGTTTTTCCTGACAGAGCACTTCCCTCTTCCACGATCATTTCAATGGTATACTCCCGTGGATCTTTGAAGGTATCCATACTGGATCCGCGTTCGGGCAAAAGACGGTCGCCAAAGATCAACAAATAGATAAAACCGGCGATGGCACAGGGAATGCCGATCAGAGCCGGCTCCAGTATTCCGATACTTCGCACAGAAGCTTCCTGAATCATCAATCCATTTATGATCAGGTTTGTACTGGTACCGATAAGCGTACAGGTACCTCCCAAAATAGCTGCGTAACTAAGTGGGATCAAGATTTTGGACACCGGGATCTGTGATATACGACTCCATCTTTCCAGGGCCGGAATAAAGGAAGCCACGATCGGCGTATTATTCAAAAATGCACTCATCACCATAACAGGACTCATAATTCTGAGCTGTGCATTTTTTACCGTCTTTACATTCCCCATTACCCGCTGCACTATAAACTGAATGGCACCGGTTTCCTTTAAACCTGCAGCAACGATATATAATGCAGCAACGGTAAGCATACCTTCATTAGAAAATCCGGAAAGTGCTTCATCAGCGGGAATAATTCCGCTGATGAAAAGAACAGCCAATCCGGCAAAAAGAATTATGTCAACGGAAACGGAAGTCCCTATCAGCGCGATCAAACAGAGTAATATAACGGATAAGACCACCCATCCTTCAAAAGTCATACACCAAAAATTTTATTCGGGATAATATAACAGGCTTGCATCGAGATAAGAAACATTATCTTCTTAAAATTGCAGTCTCGCTTGTACCCCTATTGAATTACGGATATTTCCCTGAACTTCCTCCAAACCACTACCAACTGCTTGTCGGTCCTCGAAAACGGTAATTCCATATTTTAACCAGATATCCAAAAAATTTGCTGCATCATATTTTAGCGCCACATAGGCTCTCTGCCCTCTATCATATAAAACAGTATTAGACAAAACATACAATAAATCACTTTCAAACTGGTAGACCCTGGTATCAAAACTATCGGTGTCAAAAAGAGAGATCCTTCCATCTACTCTAAGACCTTTTACCGGCTCTACCCGGATATCCTGATATATCAAATATCCGTCTTCCCACCCTTTTCCAGCCTCTTTATTACGCACAAATTCAGTGCGGGTGCGCAGCCTCACTGAAGGACTTACCCTGAATTCAAAATTGAACCGCAAACTATTTCTTTTTTCCTCTGCTATGCGGAGTACTTCTTGCCCCAATTCATTTTTCAAAACATACTCTTCTTCCTGAACTTCATTTCGAAGCAATACATAAAAATTTACTTTTGAAGACAACATAAACTCGATCAAACCCAGCATATCGAAGCCACCGGTGCCTTGTGTTGCACCAAACCGTGGAGAAGCAAATCTATACTGATCAAAATATCCGCTTAGCGTGATCTCCCTGAACAACTGATGCCGCACTCCCACATAAAATCCTTCTTCGTTTTGTGGAGCCGAGGAACGTTCTCCAAACCCACTGGCAAGAAAAGACTGAAAATTGCGGCCATAATTTCTATAGGATAAAGTCAGATCTGTATTATTCAAAATTGGAGTTTCCATTCCGGCTACACCTCCAAGCCCTCCATTTTTGCTTCTCGCCAACTCGCCAAACAAAAAAGCATTTCCGATCAACCCACGATAGTCCATCCCGAAAACGGAATTTGTTTTCCCCTCGAAATCATATTTGTTGCTTAAAGATGTACCTTTAGCAATGTAACTGCTGAATTCATTCTGATACCCGCTAATTCCGAATAGCCCAATTCCGGTATCCACACGAAGTCGGCCTCCCATCACCGTTTGTTCAATATTGTTTTTTCTGAAAAGTTCGTTTTCTGTTCTATGAAGACCACTGGAAGTCGGGAACCGGGTGGAGTCTCCTGAAATTACTGAAGCCGTTCTTGGGCGAGATGAATAGAATCCGGTTACTTCGATCTTTTCACCATATGAGGCAGCCACTCCCCGAAAGAAATTTGTTTCCTGGGCAGAGCTGTATGGTTTTATACCACGCTCATTTTTGCTGACCGCTCCTGTAACTTCTCGCCCCTTACCAAAGGAACCGCCGGTCCACAGCACCAATCCTTGTCCAAAGCTGAGGCTGTAATCCCCTACCACCAATTCATTTAACTTTCCGTTGTCGGTAAGAGCAAGATGTGCTGAGCTATAATCGAAGCCTGAAATACCATTTATGGTTTCACCGGGATCTTTTTCTTGCGTCAGATTCAGAGATACATGATTCGTAGTTACTCTAAATCGATGATAATATTTCCCCAGGTTCCCGAGATACCCACCCAGAGAATCCGGGATCACATAACCAGATTTGGTTTTTAGATCTTGTTGATAACGGCTGAATACATCCACTTTTTGGCCGGACAGCCAGTATTCCGGACGCATGTATAGATCACGAAACCGGGCCTTTGTACTGCCAATAGTTATATAAGACGCCATCCTTTGATAGGTGGCCTCCCCAATTCCCTGTACGTCCAGTAGCTCAGACTTAATCTCAAAAGGTTTTTGAACCCTATAATCAAGGATTGCCCGGGCTACTTTCAAATTAATTCCCGGGACTTGTAACAAATCGTCCAGCATAGCGCTGTTGATGTTGACCGGATTTGCCGCCAGGTCTTCCAAAAACTGGGTAAGCTGTTCTCCCGTCAAGCCCGATTCTTCACCATCAAGTTCTTCAAAAGCTTTCTCGAGCTGTTCTTCAACAGTGGTGGCGGTTGTATCCTGAGCATAAACGAAGACAGGTGCCATCACCCCACATAAAAAAAGAACCAATATGTGAATCGGATAAAACTTCATGGAATGAAGATCATGAAATCAAGTCCGGGACTGAACCCTAAGAGTTCGTGTTTTTGAACCGCCACATTCACTTCCCATCGCTTCATCCCATACCCAAATCCAAATGAGTATGTTAACGGGTGCGTGGTTATTCCAACTCTTCCCCGTAAATTTTGAATCACCTTGACATCCATACCTCCCCTGTAAGATACCGGGTACCGAACATCTTTCACCACATCAAAACTAAAAAGAGCAATTTTATTGAGCTTATACGCCAATCCTATGGATAATTCCCTGGGGAGATCTTCATCAATTCCCTCATATTCCGGGCGATTTATATTTACTGATGAAGCTCCAAACCATAAATTCGGGGTAATCTCTGCGGCTAAACCTATATCAATTCCCAGGGCATTACCCGAACCATAATTTGCCCCAAAGGATATATTATTATAATTGGCAACCACCCCAAAATAAAGCTGTTTCCATTTGTTCTTATACCCTAACCTCACCCTCGTTTCATTAAACAGATGGTCCCCGTACCGATGAAATCCCAATGCTGCGGTACCGTACTTAGTAGGAATGCTCCCCAGTGCCGACATATCGGTCAGCTCAGAAAATCCATAATTTCGAAGCCCATAAAATCCTATGCTGATTTCTTCGTTGTTTATGAGGGCCGGGTTTGAGAACAATGCCCAACTATAATTTGGAATAGCCGTTGTAGCGTTACCTGTTGCAAGACCTCTTGCCCCCATTTTGAACTGGGCTTGAGAAGGCAAGGCAAACCCATAGAAAATTAGTATCAAAGAAATTTTATATGGAAAACTTTGTATTCGTATCATTACCCCGAAACATTTCTTAGAATATGAGATATCTGAACATCATTCACAAAGTATTTAATGTATTCCTGGTTACAGGTTTATTTATCGGTTTATTATCCACACGAACCTTAGCTCAGGAATTCGACTGTACCGTTACCATTAATACTGATCAATTGGAAGGTACTATCTACGATTATCTTGATAATTTTAAACCGGTTTTGGAAGATTATATCAACGAATATCAATGGACCGAATTCGATTACCAGGAGCATGAACGCATCAATTGCCAGATACAAATCGTATTTAACAGTGCTTCGTCGGACTTTTCTTACGCTGCAGAAGCTGTTTTTCAGATACAGCGCCCCATCTATAATACAAACACCAAAACCACTACTGTTCTTTTAAATGATAAAACCTGGGAGTTTTCATTCCCGGAAGGCAAGTCTTTAATTCATGATGAACTGCAATTTGATGCTTTAACCGGGTTCATCGATTTCTATGTGTATATGATGCTGGGTTATGATTTTGACACTTTTTCAAAGCTCGGAGGCGATCCTTACTTCAGTAAAGCCCAAAATATTCTAAACCTTGCGCAAAGTTCACAAGCCATAGGTTGGGCACGGGCCAACAACAATCGAAGAAATAGAAACATTTTGGTTAGCGAAATGATGACCTCAAGCTACCATCCTCTGCGTGAAGCGTATTATGAATATCACCGTTTGGGCTTAGATAAATTTATTGATTCCCCATCTGATGCCCGTCAAAACATTCTTGGCGCTCTTGAAAAGATTCAGCAGAATAAACGCCGGGCCACCAGTAACTATCTATTCGATATCTTTTTTGATGCCAAAGCCAGGGAGATCTCTGCAGTTTTTGACGAAGCCGAGACCGATCTGCGTCTTGAAGCCTACGAACTCCTCCGGCAAACCGATCAGGGACACCTTTCTGAATATGAGAATCTTCAAAATTAAGCTATTGATTCAGCATTAATCTACGATCAGTTATTTGTGATCTGAAAACCATCATTACTTGCAAAAGTACTGCTTGGACCTTTGTAATCTCTTTTCTCAAATGCGAGGCTGAACATATTTTCCCGGTCATTACTTGAATGGTCAATAGCTCCCTGAAGTTGAGAGATCAATGTTTCTATGATCAATGCGCGTAGATTTTCTGCTTCACTTTCATCTTGCTCAAGGGGAGATTTTTCTCCAATATCAGTAATTAGAAGATGTACCCGGTTACCTTTTTCCTTGAGTTTAAATTCTATGGCTTGCTTGTTTTGCTGCTCAGATAATTTGGAATAGGATAAAGTTAACAGCTCATTACAAAGTAAACCGGCAGGGATCGCCTGGTTTATATTCAACTGCATTACATCAATGTCTGCCTTCAGAGTAATATTCCGATTCTTATTAAATGTCTTATCCACAAATTGAACAAGTTCTTCAATATATTTCCCGAAATTTATGTGCGCGATCTCATTTGCGTTGGCATACGTTTCATGAACAAGAGACAAACATTTGATCCTCATCAAACTGTCTTGGAGAACCTCTTGTATTCTCTCATCAGTCGTAGTCATGGACTGAAGCTGAAATAAAGCAGAAATAAGGGCTAAATTATTCCTAACTCTGTGATGAACCTCAGCAAGCAGTACTTCCTTTTCTTTAATAGAATGGATTAGTTTTTTCCGGATCTCTTTTTGTTCTGAAATATCTTCAAGCATGACCACTATATATGGATCTTCCCCGTTTTTCATGATCATGGATTTATGAACAAGGCCATAGAAATAATCCCCACTTTTATTCTTATACCTCTTTTCCATTTTAAAGAAGTTTCTTTTGCCTTCAACCAATTCATTATCCATTTTTCTGCCCTCCTCCAGATCATCAAAATGTATAAAATCTTCGAAATTCAGATCTCTGAATTCCTCTTTTCCATAACCCAGCATCTTAGACAGAGTATCATTCACTTGTATCCAATTTTCATTTGGCCGGTGATAGGCGATTCCCAATGGCGCAGATTCAAAGGTATCAATGAATCTTTCATTACTTTCCCTCAAGTTTTCAAATGCCAACTCCAAAACCGAATTATTTTTCCTCAATAACAGATAGAGTACAGTTCCGGTCGCTAAAACAAAAAACCATCCTTTAAATGACTGTACCTGAGTGATTACTTCAGCTCCATCAAACCAATAAAGCAGCAGCTTATCAGAGTATAGCACCCATAATGCCCCAAGGAATACATAAGAAAAGGTAATTGCAATGGGACTACCTCTTAGAATTCGTTTTACCCTAAACATCTATGCCGAACCTCTTTTTTTAGATTTAATGCCTAATTAGCTCAACAATCAAATATTTGAAACTGATGATTAGACACATATAAAAGCCAAAACTAAATTTTCGGTAAAGAGATTTTACTGCCCCATTTGTTACAAAATTATTTTTTGATCTTCCTCAATTTACAAACTGTAATATTTGAAGGTTGCCACAGCTGCACAGTTCTCAAAATTCACGGGCAAATTCAGGCTTCGTGAATCTTATTTGTTACGCCGTTGTTAGAACTTTGCGAGTAATAACCAAAGATCTATATTTTCAACTCGTAAAAGTCATTTTACACCCTAATATTTTGCTGAAGCTTTTGTATATTAGCCGCCCAAAAAAGCGGTTCCATAACTGAAATTTTGAAGACAAAAATTCACCCCGAATGAAATTTTACGTTTGTATAAAAATGGTGCCCGATGTAAATGCACCTCTCCAAATCAAAGACGGTCAATTGATACAAGACTCCGACCGCCAAATCCTTAACGCTTACGATGCTTCCGCAGTTGAAGAAGCCTTGGTTCTTAAAGAAAAACATGGCGGCGAAGTGGAAGTCGTTTGTATTGGCTCGGGCAAAGCTTCCGAAACTATCCGAAAGGCATTGGCCATGGGCGCAGATAAAGCCACTCATATAGTGACTACCGGGGATAAAAATTACGATTCTGGTTCGTATGCTCATATTCTCGCCAAGTTTTTTGAGGATAAGGAATACGATGTGCTTTCACTTGGAAAGCAGTCTCAGGATACCGACGCGGGTTTGACCGGAAGTATGGTCGCTGAGTTATTGAACCTTCCATACGCAACCAACGCGGTAGGACTTGAAGCCGAGGACGGCAAACTCATCGTTAAGCGTCAGGGTGATACAGGACAGGAAATGATCGAATTACCAACCCCTTGTGCGGTAACATGTTCCAATGATATGAATGAACCACGTATCCCTAACCTGAAAGGAATTATGGCCTCCAAGCGAAAACCAATGGAGCAAGTGGAGCTTTCTTCTTTAGGTTTAAGTGAAGACAAACTTGTACCAAAAACAACCGTGCTTGGATATGAAGAAAAACCCGGCCGTGAGCCCGGCAAGAAGTTTAAAGGTGAAGCGGAAGAGATCGCCCGCGAAGTAGCCCAACTGCTTGATACCGAAGCAAACGTTATTTAGGCTTCAGCCATCAGCTGTCAACTTTTCCAACAAGAAATTTAGTTCGAAAACACACAATCATGAGCACTCTATTAACACACATCGCCATTGCAGATGGCAAAATAAAACGATCATCATTAGAGGTACTTTCCCATTGCAAGCAACTTGCTGACCAGGGTGGACATTCGGTTGAAGCCGTTGTGGTAGATGCAAACGCTTCTTCTTTCGTTGAAGGCATTCAGAAATACGGCGCTACCAAAGTTTATGCTGTTGAGGATCCGATCTTCAAAAATCATATGAATACCCCCCTTTTGAAAGCCCTGGCAAAGGTTATGGAAACTGCTAAGCCATCCGTTTTCGCTTTTGCATCTACAGAAGGCACCAAAGATATTTTAGGAGCTCTTGCAGCTAATCAGGGTGCCGCCGTTCTCCCCGATGTCTCTTCTTTTGAATTGATTGATGGAGGCGTGAAGGCTAAACGCCCGGTAATGGCTGCTAAAATCATCTCAAACACCGAGGCCAAAAGCGATACGGTTATTGTTTCGGTTCGTTCCGGATCTTATGATCTTGTTGAGAATGAAGTCTCGGCTGAAGTGATAAACGTAGATTTCAGCATGGATGATGGTGAACTCAAAGCCACCCTCAAAGAAATCATCTCCGCTTCAGGTGATACCATTGACCTGAACGAAGCTGAATCTATTGTGGCTGCCGGACGTGGAGTGAAAGATGAAGATGGCAAGAAATTGATCTCCGAATTGGCTGAAGTGTTGAATGCAGGAATCGGTGCTTCGCGTGCATTAACGGAAGCCGGAGTGTACGATCCAAGTTTACAGATTGGGCAAACCGGAAAGGTCGTTTCTCCACAATTGTATATTGCAGTAGGAATTTCAGGAGCGATTCAACACGTGGCGGGAATGGCAAATTCCAAAGTAATCGTAGCTATCAACAAAGACCCAGACGCTCCGATCTTCGAAATTGCCGACTATGGGATCGTTGGAGACTTGTACCAAGTTCTCCCTCCTTTCATTGAAGAATTGAAAAAAATTAAAAGCTAATTTTAAATGCTAAATGTTGAATTTTGAATCATTCAGCATTTAAAATTCAACATTCAAAATTTCCCTTATGGACGAAAAGTTTGATTGTATCGTAATTGGCGGTGGTGTTGCCGGTTTAGCAGCCGCAATGACGCTCGCTAAAAATAACATGAAATTCCTTCTCATTGAGCGGGGTGAATTTGCCGGATCCAAAAATGTATCCGGCGGTGTTTTATGGGGAAGTGACCTCGCCAAACTCGTTCCAAATTACTGGGAAGAGGAAGATGCCGGTTGGGAGCGATTTATTAACCATCGCCGACTCACCCTCATGGACGAACAATCTGCTTTTACCCTGGATTTTAAATCCTCGCATTTCAATGAGCCCCCTTACACAGGAGTCGTGGTTTTGCGTTCTAAATTTGATAACTGGCTGTCCGGTAAAGTTCAGGAAGCCATCGATGCCTCCGATTACGCAATGGATTCCTTCATAGCCACCAACATCAAAGTGGATGAAGTGCTGATGGAAAATGACAAGGCTGTTGGAATCAGAACCGGCGAAGATGAATTCCACGCTGATTCTGTGATCATTGCAGAAGGAGTCAATAATTTACTTACCCGCCAGGTTGGCCTTCAGGATAAATACGTCCCGGCTGATCACATGTTAACGGGTATTAAGGAAATTATTCGTTTTGATCAGGATGTGCTTGAGCAAAAATTTCAGCTTAACGGACTCAGCGGAATGAGCAACGAATTTGTAGGCTGGGCCACTGACGGCGTAGAAGGTGGTGGGTTTCTCTATACTAACCGCGATACAATCTCCCTGGGATTAGTTCTTGGTATCAAAGATATGCGGGAGAAAAAGAAGAGCCCGCACGATGTACTCAATCACTTCAAAACTCATCCGGCCATTGCTGATATTATCAAAGATGGAGAAGTAGTGGAATATTCCGCCCACGTGGTTTCCTCCGGTGATAAGCGAGCCATGCCGAGAGAATTATATAAAGATGGTATTTTATTAGCCGGCGAATCTGCCAACTTGCTGATGAATGCCGGAAAAGCCATTCAGGGTATGGATTATGCGATGCGATCCGGAATTCTGGCTGCAGAAACCATTGTGGAAGCCAAGAAAAAGGAAGATTTCAGTTCAGCGACCTTGAAAGCGTATCGCACTAAAATGGATGAGAGTTATGTTATGAAGGACATCAACGGATTCCAGGATGCCGTGCATCTTCTACACACCGAAACCATGCAGCAAAAAGTACCGAATTTGATCTGCGACTTTGGCCGTCAGTTCTTTACTATCAAGAATGAACCAACCCCGAAGTCTAAAGATATGCTGAAGGGAGCTGTGAAGCGACATGCCTCTTTCTGGGAATTGGCGAAATTAGGATTTAAGGCAGGGAAATCATTGTAGCTGTCAGCTAACAAACTTGAGCTATCAGTTTTCCCTAATTGATTCAAACATCCACCCGGATCCAAACCGAAAGCTAAAAGCTTTTTACAAAGAATATTTATTAAAATCGATCACCATGAAGAACCTCAAACTCACCGAACGCCTCGGACTTGTAAGCTACCGAAATCAGTCCAAATCAGAGATCAAACCTCACATTATTGTAGATACGGATATCTGTAACTCCACCTGTCCGCATAAATGTACAACATGGGTTTGTCCGGCTAACTGCTACACCATGGATGAGAATAATAAGGTACATTTTCAGGTAGAGGATTGCATAGAGTGCGGAACCTGTATGTATGCCTGCGACCAGGGTGCTGTAGATTGGAATTACCCCGATCCTGAGATCGGCCGTGGAGTGACTTGGAATTTCGGGTAACAAAGGTGCAGATTTTTCCGTAATTAGGTGCAACAGGGCATTAATTATCGGAACAATAAATGAAATTTCTACAAATTGTCATCTTCCAATGTATTCTCACATTGGGACTTTTTATACTCACCCCCGAAGCTTTAGCTAAAGACTATTCCATACCAACTATTCAAGTTGAAGTCCAGGTAAATACAGATGGGACCATCACTGTCTCAGAACACCGTACTTACATTTTTGAGGGCTCCTACTCATGGGCCAATTATCGCCTCCCCAAAAAAGGATTCTCCGGCATTCGTGATATCCGTATTTCGGATAGTGAAACCGACTTTGTGAACCTGAATTCCGAAGAACCCCAAACATTCTTGGTAGAAGAATCTGATGAAGTTTTCAACATCAAATGGTTTTTTGATGCAGAAGATGAATCACGAACTTTTACCGTAACCTACACTCTTGAAGGCGCTCTCACGATCGGGCCACAGTGGAGTGAGTTTTTCTGGAACTACGCCGCATCGGGTAGAGAAAAATCCACTGATCTCCTGGAAATTTTGCTTGAACTCCCAAATGCAGTGGCTGATACCTCTTTGCACAGCTGGGTGAGGGAACCGGCCTGGGCTATTACCTCAAATATAATCGATAATGGTTTTCGGTATAAGGGGATGGATATAAGCAGAAATCAAGCCGTTCGCATACGAACGGTATTTCCTACTGCTGTCTTAGATCGGGAAAGTGTACAGATCACAGATCCTGACTTTTCTTTGGAAATGGCAGCACAGGAAGAATTACAACTAAGACAAGAACGAATTGAGGCCGCAAAGAACGAAGAAAGAAACAAAGCATTAGCTACTGAATTGAGCATTATTTTGGCTGGATTAAGCATCATTGCATTTCTCTATTTCTATAGGAAATTTGGAACCCGCCATAAAGTCTCACTATCCGTAAACAATAGTATTATGCTGCCCGGTCGTCAAAAACCGGCTGCTATTGGTTGGTTGCTTATGAACCGAACGGTAGGTTCAAACTTGATCTTTGCTACTTTGTTGGATCTGGCAAGGCGTAACTACTTTTCCATCAAAGAGAATGAACCTGAAGAAAAAGGTTGGTTAAGCTCCAAAACCTCATATTTCACGGTTCATCCAAAAGAGAAACCTATAGAACCGGGTATCCCTGCCTACGAAAAAAGTTTGTTGGCTTTTGTAAACGAACAGGTAGAAAAAGAAGGAAATAAAATGGAAGAGATCTTCAATTTTGGAAAATCTGGAGGCAGCAAATGGTTTTATAAGTGGAAAGGCGAACTTGAGGAATATTGCAAGTCACAGGAATGGATCGATCCAAAAAGTTATACGGGGTTAACCTGGAACATTGTGGTTCAAAGCATCTTACTGATAGGGGCGGTGGTCGGTATATTTTTATTGCACCCGCTCATGTTCATAGGGATGGGAGTCACTTTCATATCATTGATCTTATCTTTGACTATTGTTCGAAGAACCCCGAAAGGTGAAGAACTCTATCGCCGCTGGAAAAACTATACCAAGGCGCTTCAAAATGCACATGAATACTCCATTTCTGAAGATTACCTTGGGCTACATTTCATTTATGCCATAGCTTTTGGAATGGGTAAAAAACCTGTAGAAACTATGTTTGAACAACACCCGGGAGCCGCTGCTGCTATTTATTGGATCGTCATTTTGCCGGGCATGAACTCTTCTCCTGCAAACATAGCAAGTTCATTCAGTAATTTAGCGGCTACAGGCTCTGCCTCTGCTGGAGGCGGAAGTTTCGGAGGCGGTACCTCTGCTGGAGTTGCCGGAGGCGGAGCTTCAGGTGGTGCAGGATGATATAAATCAGGCTTTAAAGTATTTAAAGGTATCTCTTTTAATAAACATTAAAATCCTGCCTGAAAAGAAACATTCTCCGTGCGTCATTGTTTAAAGGATTGAAATATGAATCAATCCAAAATAACCATGAGTTTTATAATGAGTATTAAGCGATTTTTCTCTTTTGCACTGCTATTGATTGCAGGAACCATCATTGCCGCCTGTAGTACCAACAGCAATTCCGGCAAAGGAACCTTGAAAATTGGGTTGACTGATGCCCCCGCCAACTTCGAAGAAGTTAATATTGAAGTGCGTCAAGTATTAGTCAACAGAGATGCAGATGCCGAAGAACCCGACAATGACACCGATGGCGATTCCGAAAGCGACGACAGTGATAGTGAGGATGACAACGGATGGTATTCCATCATGGATGATTCCATTACCGTTAACTTACTTGACTATCAAAACGGAGCTGTATTAGACTTAGGTGAAATCGAACTCGAGTCCGGTATGTATAATCAAATCCGTTTAGTTTTAGGAGACAATAATACTGTTGTTGTAGACGGAGAAACTTTCAATCTCACCACTCCAAGCGCACAGCAGTCCGGATACAAGCTAAATGTTAATGCAGAAGTTGAAGAAGATCAGGTATATAATCTTGTGATCGACTTTGATGCATCTCAATCCATTACGGTTACAGGCAACGGTAAGTATATCCTGAAGCCGGTCTTAAGAACCGTTAGCGTTGAAGAGCAAGCCAGTATTTCCGGTAATGTACTTCCTATTGAAGCTGAACCTTTTGTGTATGCCATAGCAGGTGAGGACACCGTTGGGACACAACCAGATGATAATGGTGACTTCAGACTCATCGGATTAGAAGAAGGCACGTATAATGTTTGGTTTAATCCTACAAATGAGTCTTATGCTGATTCTTTAGTTGAAGGCATTGAACTTGAGGATGGCGAACAATACGAGTTCAAAGAAAGTATTCAACTTGTAGACACCACCGCCATCATTCAATAACCTATCTGAATAAAATCTTTAAGCCTGTTTCCGTAGAGGAAACAGGCTTTTTTATTTCCTGAACTTATTGAACAAGGCTTCCCTCATTATTTTCTATATTTTGGGGAGAATCAGAAAAATATGGAGCCGTTATCTCTACCCATTCCAAAAAGTTTTATGAAAGCTTAAAGGTACTTCCCTCCTTTCGGGAGGTTTCTAATCATGAGCTTTACACCCCCTTACCGGATGATTGGTTTGTAGCATTGGCAGACATCAGAGGATCTACAGATGCCATAAGACTTGGGAAGTATAAAGAAGTAAATATGGCAGGGGCTTCCATCATTGCAGCGCTCAATAACTTTTATGAAGGAGAAAACCTGCTACCTTATCTTTTTGGAGGCGATGGTTCATTGATCGCCTTGCCCAACGAAAATATCGGGAAAGTGAAAGGTATTATGGCCTTTTGCAGAAGAGCAGTTAAAGATGCTTATGGTCTGGAAATGGCCGTAGGCTTGATATCCATGAAAGAGCTCAGAGATAAAGGCCATGATATTAGCGTAGCCAGATTGCAGCTTTCAGATGTGATAGACCAAACTATTTTTTGGGGATCTGGGGTCACCTTTGCAGAGAATTATATTAAAGAAAACGACACCTTAAAAGACATCCATCCCGTAGAGGCAGATTTTTCAGGCTTGGAATGCCGGTGGAGTCAGGTACCCAGCGATAAAGACGAAGTTTCTGCCTATATCATCCAGGCTTTTGGGCGTGATGAAGAAGAAAGTGTAGAAATTTACGAAGAATGTTTTCGCAGAATTGAGTCAATTTATGGTTCTGATGAATCCTTCCACCCTATCCGTGAACATGCACTTCAAATGACTGCCAACCCTCTTTTACTTGGAGTTGAATGGAAACTTCGAACACAACCCCCAACCATCTTAAAGAAAATAAAACACGCAGCCATGATGGTCTTCCAGCTGGTGACCGGTATTTATCTTATGCGTTTCAAAAAGAAAACTTCAGCAACAAATTGGGGAGATTACAAATCGGATCTGGTGCGTCATGCTGATTACAAGAAATTCGGAGACGGACTTCGTTTTGTCGCTACCGGAACTATACAGCAACGTATGGATCTCACAGCTTTCCTGGATGATATGTACCGGCAAAAGAAACTGGCTTATGGCGTTCACCCCTCCTTTGCAGCCATGGTCACGTGCTATGTGAGAAACCATCAAAGTAACCATATACACTTTGTAGATGGAACCGATGGCGGATATGCGAAGGCCTCACAGGAATTAAAAAACCGCCGGAGCCAATTAGAAATTTAATTACAAACCATTCGAAACCTAATTCAAGCGCCTGAGCGGACCGTTTCTGTCCCTAATTTTTCTCGAATAACAGGAGCTACTTCTTTCGCAAACAGCTCTATAGACCGAAGCAGTTGATCATGCGGAACACTTCCTACACTCATTTGAAGCAGAAACCGATCATGCCCAAATATCTCATGCTGATACATGATCTTATCAATAATATCCTGCGGACTTCCCACTGCATTTGCTCCTTTTAAAGTGATGGAAGCATCAAACTGTTGGCGACTCATGGGCGGCCAACCTCGCTCCTTTCCTATTTTATCCATTTGTGTTTTGAATGCTGGAAAAGCTATTTCTGCAGCTTCTTGAGTGGTCTCGGCAATAAATCCATGAGAGTTGATGCTGACTCGCTGCTCAGGCTGATCATAATCGGCAGCACCTCGTTTGTGAATATCCACCATTTGTTTGAATTGCGCCGGCTGACCTCCAATGATGGCAATCGCCATTGGCATACCCATTGCACCGGCTTCATAAGCTGATTTCGGCGTTCCTCCCACCGCTCTCCAAACCGGCAGTTTTTTCTGAAAAGGTCTCGGGTACACGCCTCTGTTATTTATAGACGGATGATGTTTCCCTTCCCAACTCACCTTCTCATTTTCTCTGATTTTTATCAGCAACTGGAGTTTTTCTAAAAAAAGTTCTTCATAGTCTTTAAGATCATAGCCAAACAAAGGAAACGACTCCACAAAGGAACCACGCCCCACCATAATTTCGGCCCGTCCTTTCGAAAGCAAATCAATGGTTGAAAACTGCTGATACACCCGCACCGGATCTTCCGATCCTAAAACCGTAACCGCAGAACTCAGCTTGATGTTATTGGTTCGAGCCGCGGCCGCTGCCAGCAATGTTGCCGGCGAAGACGAGACATATTCTTCCCGATGATGCTCACCGATCGCAAAAACATCGAGTTCCAACTCGTCAGCCAGCTCAATTTCTTCCATCAACTGCCCCAACCGTTTTGACGGATGCTGTAGCTTATCTTCTCCCTGAATGGGCGTATTCTCTACAAAAGTATAAATTCCTAATTGCATTACGATAAAAAATGATTTATTTGTTTAACATTAAACTAATCATTTTTTGATTGAATTATCTTAGATTAATGATCGATTTCACTGATACATCCTATAAGACAAAATTGAAAATGCTTAAAACCAAACGCGTTTACGAAGAAGCTTCCGAAGAAGACGGCTACAGAATCCTAACCGAACGACTGTGGCCGAGAGGCGTTTCAAAAGAACGGGCTGCTTTGGATGAGTGGATGAAGTCAATCGCACCAAGCCATGAATTACGAAAATGGTTCGACCATGATCCTGATAAGTGGGACGAATTCAAGGAGCGCTACCGGAAAGAATTATTTGGCTCGGAAGCGGTAAATGAAATGCTGGAGATCATTAAAAAGCATGATACCGTTACCCTTGTCTATGCCTCCAAAGATGAGGAGCATAACAGCACTGTGCTACTAAAAGAATTTTTAGCCGATTTACTGGCCTCGTCATAATAATTTGGGGTTTATCACAAGCATGACCCACCCCCACTGCTGAAGTCCATTTGCAACTCTATTTTGAATAGATTCAAGGCTCTGTTTGTCAAAGAGAAGCGAATAACCGGCTTGAATTCTGACTTCGTTCGATAATTTGTAGCTTGCGGAAAAATCAATTTCTGAAGCAAGCGCCCGTTTCAATGAACCTGCAGTATTCATTGGATCCTGGATCTTATTAACTAATGAAAAATGATGATATACCGCATTAAGGTTTAGGTTCGTTGATCTGCTATAATTTATCCCCATGTAAATATCCTGAAGGCCACCATTTTGCGTTTCATTCGGAATATCCAGGAAATAATCCATATTTCCATAGAACTTATGATTGGTTGCATAAAGAGTATTAAACGTATTTTGATCAGGATTACTGTCACCGGCTTTCCCTCCTGATAGATAATCAATACCTCCTGTAAACAAAACCGATTTTACCCGGTAGTTAACTTTCAAAGCAGCCATATAAGCTGAAATATCCTTGCGGGTGGCATCGTCTCCGTTTTGGAGATAGAAAGTTCCGGCTGCATTTAAATTTTCCGTAGCATTCAAAGTAATGTGTGTACCATAAGTATATCTGTAATTGATAATGCCCGGTTGAACCTCGAATCCATCCGTAAGCACCAATCCAGAGATGTTAACTTTCCCCAACTCCTTATGAACCCACACATAGGAAAGTATTTTGTAATTATTCAGTGAGTATTGATTTCCCTGCAGATTTTCTGCCTCTTGGTTATAAGCTGCTCCCACATCAAATTTAAATTTTGAGGCAGGGTCATCGTATTTAAATACCAAAGCATCATGACTCCGTGCTTGCTGAACCCAATTTACACTTCCAAGTAAGCGTTGATCATCGTAAACCAATTCTTGCCGGCCTATTTTCAATCCTATTTTATCAGAAGGGTACAGTTGTGCCCATGCTTCATGAATATTGACGTTAGGAGTGTCACCCAATTGTACTACTTCACCCCATGTTCTAATATCCTGGGCAGAAATTTTCAGATCATACAAATCTTGCTTGAATAGTAAACTCAGGCGCGTTCTTTGGGATGTAAAAAAAGCCGGATCACTTTGTTGGGTATTTAAAATGCGGTACCCATCACGAAACTCTGTTCTCGGGCGGAACTCGCCGGTCATGCTCACCTGAGAAAAGCCAAGAACAGGAAGAAAGGTTAAAAACAATGTAACAATGATTATGTAGTTCAGCTCTTTTCTCGAAGTCATGATCTTATCTAATTATGGTTAATAAATTGTTGGTAGGCTTTATTGAGCACATTTGAGACTGCTTTCGGAAGCAGGTTGTCTTCATAATTTGGTGCCCTACGATGAGTTCCTGCCAGAATACGCCCCGCATGCCCCATACGTTCATGGGGAAGGCAAAAGTAGTCGTATACTCCAACCTGATCTAATTTAAGGAACCAGGTATCACCTGCAGTTAGCATACCTGAATCGAAAGAATCCGCTTTTTCAGGTATTCTTAAAGGACGTCGGTTGGCGGGATGATAAGCAGTAACCGTATGCACTCCTTCCATTACTTTGAATTTGATGACATCCCCTGCATTGATCTGTAAGATCACCGGTTCAAACCGAGCGTCTGAACCGGTGCCTTTTACTAACACTTCCAACGTATCAGAGGGGGTTGCCGAAGCAGTTACCATGGTCAGCAACACAATGAAAAATGATATGTACCAACCGCTTCTCATGATTAGTTAAGTTCGGTAAGCATATTTGTAATCAGTTCTGCGGCCTCACTCACAGGTTGATTTAATCCTTCCACGCGCTTGGCGATCTTTCCTTCAATATCTAACACAGTAATGAGGTTGGAATGGGCAAAATTTCCATCACCGGTCTTTTGATATTTTACTCCCAACAAGGTAGCCAACATTCGAATATCGGTGTGCTTACCGGTTACAAAATGCCATTTAGGAAGATCGAGTTGTTCGTATTCGGCATAATTCTTCAGTACTTCCGGAGTATCGTTTTCAGTATCAAAAGAAACGGCCAATACATTGGTTTTGGCTTGAGCCGAATTATCCAAACTGCTGTACAACCGCCAGGCATCCTGAATTAGGATGGGACAGACTTGTGTACAATTTCCGTAGAACATCACAATTATCACCGGCTCACCTTTAAAATCATCAAGACTCAGAGCTGCTTTTCTGTGATCTACAAATTCTGCATCTAAGTGATAGAGTGAATGATCCGGATGAATATCTCCTGCTTTCAATGCTTCCTGCTGATGCCCCATATGACCACCATGCTGAGCCATTGCGTTCTGAGAAAACATTGCCATCAATAATCCTGATAAAATAATGAGCGTCTTCATAAACTTTCTCCTTGTTGTGATTCCGGAGTTGGAGCCGGAGTGTTGTAGGCACATCGGAAACCAACCATTCCGGTCGTAATTTTTGCATTAAAACTCATCCTGGTGATGTATCGAATAGAAGCGGCATAACTGTACACGCTACCCAGCGTGTTCATTCTGCCTACAGTGCCGCAGTCCAGAGAAAGGTCTTCAGCGATCAGGGGTTTAAAATCATCCACCCATTCCATAATGAGGCCAAACTGATCTTCTACACCATATTCATTTTCTATTTCTGATGACCCAACGGCCCCAAGATTGTTTGCATCGATACCTGAATACCAATTGATCAATTTTGCACTGAATGCGTTGGCTTCCTTCTCGTTTTCAAAATCTATCAGTTGCGCTGAGTATTCCCACTCATTGAGTGTTGGAAGCCGGCCTCCCCGGGCTGCACAAAACGCATTGGCTGCATACCATGACACCCTGGTTACCGGACGATCTTTCCCTAAATTCTCATATCCCGGATCCAGATCAGATTTCCATTGCTTCAAATAACCTGCATTGGTAAAAATGGAAGGAATTTCAGATCGGCGCCATTCGGGATTTTCTTCCAGGAAGCTTACAAATTCCTCATTAGTGACGGCAGTTTTATCCAGGTAAAAAGAATCTACCTGAATGGGCTCGCCCGGAACTTCGGGCAAGACGGAATGAAAAGATCCCGCCGGAACAAATACACGAACCGTTTGTGATGACGCAATCTCAGGCATGAAGGCTACCATCACAAAGATCATTACACAGGTCAATGCAAATATGTTCTTTTGGGATCTCATCGTTTTATTCTTTCATTTTTAAACTCATTCCCAAGCTTCGGCCAGGAAATGCAGTCCCGAAAATTTTTGGCTTTCGGGACTGAAAATTCAGATCAAAATGTCAGTATAAATAGGCGGACAAACTGCCCGCACTGTCTTTATTATTTCTTGCGTGGACCAGCTTTCAGCGTACCGGTTGCTCCTTTTTCAGCATCTACAAACTCGTGGTCGATAAGGATGTATTTACCCTCTTCAGGCACAATCATATCGATAGTTGCAGAACTTGAAGCACCAAGTAGTACTGTTTGCATACCACGCATTTCATTGAAAGGATGACCTTCTAACCAAACACGGTCAAAGATACCGCCGATTACGTGGAAACTTGAGGTTCCGCTCGGTCCGTTATTACTTACATGAAAACGTACACGCTCACCGGCATTTGCTTTCAATGGTTGGTCATGGAGAATTGTTTGGTGTCCGTTAAATACCACATGTGAAGGATTATTATTGGAAGCAGCCTCAAAATCATAGGTATAAAGATCGCCGGCACCTTTTGTGAGATAATATTCACTTTGTACGATCACATATTCACGATCTACTTCATATCCGGTTTTATATCCTTCTTTAGGAGATACAACAACCACACCATGCTGACCCATCGAGGTATGCATCAACACACTCGGAGTTCCACAATGGTATATATATGAGCCGGGATAGTTGGCAATAAAATCAAATTTTATGGTTTCACCAGGACCAACGGTTCTCCATTTATCATCTTTGGCTACGGTTCCGGCATGGAAGTCCATAGAGTGTGGCATTGGCATAATACCCGGTTTATTTTTTTGATAAGGATTATTCGCTACCTGGTTCATAAATGGAGATCCGCCTTTGCTTGGCTCAGTAATGGTAACTTCTTCATCAGATCGGTTTTTCATGATAAAAGTAATTCGATCCCCTTCTCTAACGTGTAGTACCGGACCGGGTACTGTTCCTCCAAACGTCCATGCCTGGTAACGGACGCCTTCTGCTACTTCAATTTCCTGTACAACAATATCAATTCGTACTTCATGATGCTTATTGCCTTCATAATTCAAAGGAGCAAGATTAGGAAGTTGCGTTAAATGCTCGCCTACAACAGTTGGGCCGTCATAGTCTTCCGTATAAATTTGAGCTTCCGGCATTCCGAAGGTTTTACCGTCTAATTTGAACTCTTTGGTTTGAGCCGATACAACCGAACTCATGCCAATTAAAATCATTCCGGCTATAAGAGTGATCTTTGAGATTGCGCTTTTCATAGTATTGGGTTTTAGTAGTTATTAGTTTTAAGACTATTTTATCTTAAATAAGATCAAAAAGCTTTCATATCGCTTTTGATTTAATGTTAAGACCCTATTATGAATTTAAGATGAAGATGTCTTAAATATATTCTTGGTAATTTTTATCCAGTCTTCTGTCCACTCTCGTTTCCATAAAATTCATTATACTCGATGCGAACGTTTTCATCCGAAAGATCTATGAGTTCACAGCTGTTCAGTATTCAAAACATCCATTTTAGATATGATGAAGAATCTGTTTTTCAGGATTTCTCCTTAGCCATCAATCAGGGTGAAAAAGTAGCTATCAAAGGAGCGTCCGGTTCCGGAAAAACTACTTTATTTAGGCTTTTACTGGGATTTGAGCATCCCGAAAAGGGAGAAATCTTTTACCATGGAGCGCCTTATTCCTCAAAAAATATTCACAAACTGAGAAAAGAGGTTACATGGCTGCCTCAGGATCTGAACTTGGGATCTGGCAATACATCAGAGTTAGCAGATTTCATTTTTGAATTTCATCATAATAAAGAATCAAAGCCTCAAAAGACTAAAATTGTAGAAACATTGCAGAAATTGAACTTGAGTGAAGAAATTCTGGAAAGCACTTTTAGTAATCTTTCCACCGGACAGCGACAGCGAGTGGGATTGGCGATCTGTTATTTACTTGGGAGAAAAATAATGTTTTTAGACGAACCCACCTCCGCCCTGGATGAACGATCCAAGCAAAAGGTCTCAGATCTGATCATGAAAGAAGATCTCACCGTGATATCCACTTCCCATGATCCATGGTGGGTAGAAAGGTGTGATCGTGTGATTGAATTATGAATAAATAGTATGTTCGGAATTTAAAAGTTTATTCTTGTACAACCTTTTTAATCTCGCTGATTTTCGGAGTCACGCAGAAAAAATCAGCGTAACTCAGCGATTTCATCTTCGCAACTTTTCGTGAAATACACCACCGCAACGCTTGCAGGTCTTTTCGGACGCTTCGAGATTGCTGCTTAATTAATTGAAAAAAATTATGGACATTATCGATCTTAGCTGGTGGCAACTTGGAATCGGGTTCTTGATCCTGATCATTCCCGCATGGATTCTATGGCGGTACAAAACCGGACTCAACAAAAAGCTGGGAATTGCCACCGTTCGGATGACCTTGCAACTTCTGTTTGTGGGATATTACCTGGAATATCTTTTCGAGCTGGATAATGCCTGGCTGAATGCCGCATGGATCATGGTCATGGTGTTAGTCGCCGATTTTGCTACCATCGATCGAAGTGAACTGAACCGTAAGAAATCACTGCTGATCCCTATTTTTGCAGCCACTTTCTTTGGCATCATTGTGATAGACCTGTTTTTTTTGGAAGCCGTTATTCAACTCCCAACTTTTCTATCGGCACAGTATACCATCCCGATTACAGGAATGGTGTTAGGGAATTGTTTGCGCAGCAATGTGATCGGGATCAACGCCTTTTATTATAGCCTGCATGAGCATCAGGAGCGGTATCGATTTTACCTGTGCTGCGGGGCGACAAGAAACGAGGCGGTCTTTCCCTTTTTCAGAGATGCTTTGAAGAAATCCGCGAACCCCACTTTAGCTTCTATGGCCACCATTGGACTGGTATCTCTGCCCGGAATGATGACCGGTCAAATTTTAAGTGGAAGTTCCCCCCTTATTGCCATTAAATACCAGATCATGATCATGCTGGCGATCTTTTCAGGGACGGTACTTTCGGTCTATCTCGGGATCAAACTCAGCAACCGGTTTGTCTTTTTTGAGAATGATGTGCTGGATGAATCTATATTTGTGGATTAACTCCAAATCATACAATACATGGATGGTCTAACTAAAGTTCTTAAGAAACCAGGACTTTTCCCGGATCACTTTTTCCCAGTAACGCAGTGCATTTGATTGATACAGATCTATATCGGAATGATAAAAATCACCTCCGATCTTAGAGGCACCGTTCCCCCCTTGATCCATCATATACTTTCCTTCTCCCTTAAAAGACTTGTTTGGTTCTTTTCCGGCTAATTTCCGGGCAATATTATTTGCTATCACTTCGGCCTGATGCTGTGCAAAGATACCAGCTTTTGGTAAAACCTTGCCTTTTTCACTTAGTACATGAGCAATATCTCCAAGTGCAAATACACCATCAAACCGGCTTTGTAGTGAGGCCCTAACCACTTCTATCCATCCTGAATCTCCCGAAAGTTCCGCTTCCTTTATCACCTGTGGACATTCATGATTTGGCGTGAATGCCATCAAATCGAATTTATTAAATGAGCTTTCACCGGTTGAATTTTTAAATTCCAATTCCTTTCCATCTATTGATATGAGCCGATGGTTGGGCTTATACTGAATCCCCTTTGATGCCATGATTTTCTCTACCTGACCCGATATTTCATCGCTGGCGTAAGGCATTGGTCTTTCTTCCGGTGAATACAAGAAAATTTCCGTTTTATCCTCCAGCCCCTGTTCTCGGATATAATTTTCAATGAGCATAGCCGCTTCGTAAGGTGCAACCGGTGATTTATATGGAACACTGGAGATCACAATACCGATCTTTCCCCCTTCAAAATCCTGTAATCTATCGTAAAAGGATGAAGCGCCTTCCAACGTATAAAAATTATGTCCAATTTTGGTTAAGCCAAATGAATCTGATTGTGCCATTCCTAAAGAAATAACAAGATAATCACCCACATAAGATCTGCCATTACTGATCACTTCTTTCTTTTGAGGGTCAATCTTTTCTATCTCTCCAAAAACAACCTCCACTCCATTCAGCTCAACAGCTTCCGTATTTCTGATAATTTGTTCGGGCTCTCTTTCTCCAACCATCACCCATGTTAATGAAGGGTAATAAAGATTTTGCTTCTCCCTTTCAAATATGAGAATTTTCGCCAAATTGATGCCATCCTCGTTGCCGATCTTTCGACTTAGTTCTTTTGCAACAGTGATTCCACCAATGCCTCCACCCAAAACTAAAATCCTTTTTTCCATAATATTATTCATTTGATGTTCTCATGTCTGTTTAATTTCCACAGGTAATCCTTTCGCCTCCCAATCAGGATAGCCATTCTCCAACCGCAAGGCTTTATAGCCCATTTCGGTCAGCTTGGAAACCGCTTCATCTGCCATCAAGCAAAGCGGACCCCTGCAGTATGCTACAATATTAGTCTCTTTTGATAACGAACCGGCGTGCTGCTTCAGAGTTTTCTGTGGCATCGAAATAGCATCCCTGATGTGGCCTTGTTCATATTCTGCTTCAGGTCGCACATCTATAAGGATCACTTCTTTCTTCTTCATTTTTTTGATCAGATCTTCCGTCGAGATGATCTCCAAACTTTGCTTCTGATCTCTGAAGTCATCCAGCATTTTTGACAACACTTTGTTCTGACTCAACCCAAACTTTCTGAGCTTACACCAGGCATCATAAGAATCTTTGCCGGACAGCCTGTAATACTGATATTTCCCCTTCCGCTCGGTAGTTACCAGTCCCGACTTCTTTAGCACCTGTAAATGCTGAGAAACATTCGCTACCGGTTGATTGGTATGCTCTGCTATGTATTCAACGGGTACCGCTCCCTGCGCAAGCAGATCTAAAATCTCCAGACGGTTTGGATTAGACAAAGCCTTGGTAACCTTTGCCATCTGTTTATACAATTTAGTCTTGAAATCTCGGGTCTTCATGGTTTATATCTCCTATTAAAGAATACGGAGTCCGAAGTTTTCATTCAATAATTTTATTGAATGAAAACTTCTGAATATTATTTTCCTTAATTGTAAAAGAAACAATGTTATATACTGAATCGAAATCACCGTCATCTATAATTTTCAGAATATATGCTACAATACAGGGTATTCTTTTTGAGCAAAGAAACTATATGGATAATGCTTCTTGTAGCATCCGCTTCCATACCTTCATGCATCCCCGCTAACAAGATTTCGATTCTTGTTTGTTGACCGAAAGAATATTTTTTTAACCGATCTGGTCTATTTTTTCTTTTAACACAGAAAAGAAAAGCTCGATCTCCTCAAGATGACTCCGCACGGAAAGCACGGCAAAACGAAAACGGAATTCACCCTCTATGCGGGTTGTGGATAGAAATACACGGCCATCTTCAATCATTGCCTGGTGAAGTTTTTGATTGAGTTTATCCAGATCAGCATTAATTTTTGGTGCCCAACGGAAGGTGAAAACCGTTAACTCCGGTTCGGGGCCTACCTCAATATCTTCCATCTCACTTAAACGCTCCCAGGCATATTGAGTCAGCAGCAGTTTTTCCTCTAATGCACTCCGAAAAGCTTGCACACCATGGAGTTTCAACGGCATCCACATGCGAAGGCCTCGAAAATGTTTGCTGAGCTCGGGCGAAATTTCAGCCGGAGAATACATTCCGGCCTCTACTTTGGTGTCCTGCATGTAATTAGCCTCATAATGATGGGCATTGGCCAATATCTCAGCGTTCTTCACTACCAAAGCTCCTGTTCCGTAGGGCAAGAACAACCCTTTATGAGGATCGAGCACCACGGAGTCGGCCCGATCAATTCCTTTCAGTTTTTGTTTTCCTTCTTTTGTTAAGAGAAAAAATCCGCCATAAGCAGCATCAATGTGGTACCAAAGGTGTTGTTCTTTGGCCGATTCACCAATTTCATCAAGCCGATCGATAGCCCCGGTATCAGTGGTTCCGGCTGAGGCAATGATCATCCAGGGAATAAGTTTCTCTTCACGATCTTTTTGGATGGATTTCTTTAATTCATGCACATCCATTTTGAAATGATCGTCCATGGGGATATACCGTTTCACACAATCTCCCATACCCGAAATATTCAAGGCTTTATCCACGCAGTGATGGGTCTGCTTGGTGAGATAAACCACGGCTTTGGAATAATCTGAAGAATGTAATCCGGCATGCTCGCGCGCCGTCACAACCGCCGTAAGATTGGCAATGCTGCCTCCGGATGAGAGAAATCCCCCGGCTTTTTTATCAAAGCCGATCAGTCCGGCCATCCAGTTTACCAGCCGCGTTTCTAATACCACCGCTCCCGGGGAGGAAAAATACACCCCTACATAGCGATTGGTCAAAGCCGATAAATAATCGCCCACCGCACTGCTAAAGATTCCGCCGCCGGGAATGTATCCAAAATGCGCTCCTGAAGCGGGATTGAGTCCCGGAGGCACAATATCCTGCTGAATAGCCTCGATCACCGTGTTCAATTCTGAAGGTTCTTCCCTAAGCGGATCTTCCAAAAGCTGGTGAACATGATCATGATCAAAGGTTTGATATGCTTTTTGATCCGACAGAGAATCCATAAACTTTTCCCCATAGTTCAACGACCTCTCCATCAATTCAGCTCTTTGTTCTTTATTTGGTTCCAGTGATCTTGATTGTTTCTGAAGTATTCGTATGCGTGATTTAGGCATCAATTCTGATCTTGAACATTTGTCGTTAGAATTTGGAGATCATTTCACATAAAGTTACTAACTATTCTCCGCTAATTCTCTTCCTCATCAGGGATCAGCTTCATCACTTTCACCTTCCACTCTTCCGGCATTACCTCCAGATATTCCCAGTTGAACGCAACATCATTTTCTGCTTCCATCTGGTAGTAAAGTGGTTTCGGGTCGTGATCGTTAATGAACACAAAGGCCTCGCCTGGATTCAGATCATCGAAAGCTTCGAAAACCATGTAGTGTCGCTTAGCCGGTGGAAATGGTCGTACATCAAATTTATTAACTACGGTGATGTCGGTGGTGTCTACATCGTTTGCTGCGTGCTTTTGTACGTGGATGATGTATTCGCCTTGTTCTTTTTTCTTGTATTCCCAGCTATGCTCTCCTTCAAACTTCTTTTGGAAGATGTGATGAATTTCTTCCGGTTCTTCAGCCGCGCGGATTTCCATTACATCCCCTGGCAACATCATTCCATAGCGATGAAAAATGGTGTACTTCCAATCTTTCTTCTCAGCTTTGCGCAAATCGATCAGCGTCGAAACTCCATTACTTTTACTGCCTTCTGAAGCTTCCGTTCGGGTTACGCGCACTTTCCATTCTTCGGGATCGCGCAGCAGATATTCCCAGCCAACCACATCTCCAAAAATAGAGCGAAATTCGTAGTACAGTGGCTTGGGATCATGATCGTTAATAAAAACAAAACATTCTCCAGTTGGTAGATCTTTGAATAGCTTCAACAGTTTTTCATGCCGTTTGATGGGAATGAGAGTTCTGACATCCAGTTCTTGTTCGGTTATTTGAGACATTTTTGTCTTATTTAAGGTTATAAAAATAGCTGTAAGCTGTCAGGCATCAGCTTTTTGGTAACAATCGGAAGGAACGCGGATAACACCGATCCGGCTGATGGTCGCTGATTTATATTGATAGAAGTCATTCGAAAACAAAGTACTCGCTCCTACGCTCTGCGTTGGAGCGTAATAGAGGCACTGGGCATTCTATAACAATGTTGGTTCCAACGCGGACCGTGTGGAACCAAAAATCTTTTAAAACCTATCCGCACAATCCGTGTTATCTGTGTTCTATTTCTGCATTCAAATACATAAAAGCTTACAGCTGATTACCTAAACTCATCCAATTGCAAGCATGCGCTCTATCGGTTTTATAGCCCGCTGAGCCAGCTCTTCCGGCACCTTCACTTCAAATTGATCATATTCCAAAGCTTCATACACTTTTTGCAGATTGATCTTCTTCATAAATTCACACACCGATTCTTCATTGGCCGGAATGAATCTCTTTGTTGGATTTTCCTTTTTCATTCGATGCAAAATGCCAGTTTCGGTAGCTACCACAAATTCTTCGGCTTCCGATTTCTTCACAAAATCAATCATACCGCCGGTAGAATAAATGTGAGCATCTTTACAATCATGGTAAAAGGCAGAATTCAGCATACAACTAGTTGAGCAGCCACATTCGGGGTGAATGAGAATTTCGGCTTCGGGATGCTCCTTTTGCTTCTCACCCAAATTCAAATCCCCGATCTTTTCATGTACATGGCAGGCTCCATCCCAAATATGCATATTCTCCCGGCCGGTCATTAGTTCAATGTAACTGCCCAAAAATTTATCGGGACCAAATAGAATTTCTTTGTCTTTAGGAATGGAATTGATGACGTCCAACGCATTGGAAGACGTGCAGCAATAGTCAGTTTCGGCTTTCACTTCCGCGGTAGTGTTTACGTACATTACCACCACTGCTCCGGGATGGGCAGCCTTCCATGCGCAGAGCTGCTCTGCTGTAATCGTATCAGCGAGTGAGCATCCGGCTTCGAGATCTGGAATCAGCACTTTTTTATCCGGAGAAATGACCGAGGCCGTTTCAGCCATAAAATGCACTCCGCAAAACACAATGATCTCAGCATCTGTTTGAGCTGCTTTACGAGCCAGTCCCAGCGAATCACCAATATAATCTGCAATATCCTGCACTTCCGGAATTTGATAATTGTGCGCCAAAATAATGGCATTCTTCTGCTCTCTGAGTTCGTTAATGCGAAGTACCAGTTCCTCGTTTGTCATGTTTATTAATTCATTAAATACAATTTGTTGTCAATAAGAAACTCGATTGGAACGCGGATAACAATGATCGTGCAGATCTACACTGATTCACACACGAACTCGCTCCTACGCTCTGCGTTGGAGCGTAATAGTGGCAAATGGTATTCTCCATCAATGTTGGTTCCAACGCAGAGCGTGTGGAACCAGAAAAAAAAGCTGCAAAGCATGTAAAAGCAGAGAAGTCATTCAAAACTTTCCATGCTCATCCGCCCAATCTGCGTCATCCGTGTCTGTCCCGTAAAAATTGTCGGGGTTCAATTCCTTAATTCTATCATGCAAAAAGCTAACGGCTATTCACCCCACACAATACGTACAGGCAAAATCGCCTTCGGCTATGTATGTGGTACGTTCTACTTTTTTTCCGAATACTTTCTCGTAGAATTCTTCTTCCAGTTTGCACGGCAGCTTAGTCACTTTAATGATCTCACGAAACGGACAATTACATTCTTTCATCATTAGCTTTCCTGAATCAGAATCGTGCCCAATTTCAGCCATAAATCCTTCCTCATCCAGCATTCTTCGGGTGACCCGCGCTTTGTCTTCCTCTGAATCCGCCGACTCCTCTTCCAGCATCATCTCCAGTTTTTGGTAGCGCCGGTTCCAAAATTTTTGAAAAAAATCCTCCAGTATTCTGTGCTCTCCTTCCGTCTGCAAAAAGCGAATAAACTCCCGCATCATCTCCGGCTCATATGAAGGATACATTCCATTGCCTTTCTTGGTAAGACGAAAACTAAGGCTGGGGCGTCCGCGTCCAGATCGTTCATAGCTTCGTTCAATGTAGCCGTCTTCTTCTAGTTGTGTGAAGTGTTCACGCACGGTCGTCTTAGCCAAATCCATTTTCTCTACCGACTCATCAATGGTTATTTGACCCTGATGTTTGATGAGGTCTAACAATTCTTTCTTAGGTCCGGTTAGCATGCTGGGGCGTTTTGTAAATTTCTTAATTTCGACCTAAGCCGATAAAGTACATATTGTTCTTCCAGAAAATGATGCTTTTCTAAGTCTTCATCTAACTTTTGGAGATTTGAATAAAGTAAACGGAACGTAGTGCAAGCTTCTTTTGGCGGGGTAAACTTTTTTGTCAGATCTCTTAAACGCCCCATTAAATACGCAATTTCTTTCTGATCTTTTTCTACCAAATCAACCTGTTTCTTCAACGATTGTACCGTTCCGTGTTTAATGTCTCCATTCATCCCAAAAAAACGAAGTGTCATTGGAAAAAACTTATTCTCTTCAAATTTAATATGCATTTCAAGTTTTCCTTTAAGCTTTTCCACATACCATTTTACCTGATTTAATTCAGAATATTGCGTCCCATGCACATCCCAGGCTCTTTCCCCATAGTAATTTATATCGCGAAGCAGTGACCGCGTATAATTATGATGTTCCTCCTCCAAATAGTGGATGACAAGCTCTGGAGACCAATTAAAAATGCCTTCCGGATAATTTAAAAAACGCCCCATTTTAAACCGTCTGATCTCCTTCACCACTTCATCTTCATTCTTTTGTTGAGCCGTACAAACTTCCATCAGGGTTTTGTCTTCATTTCCTTGTATCGAAATTCCGAGACTCTCCAGTAATTCAGAGGACCGTCCATTCTCTTGCAAAAAATCAGAAATAGTAAGGTTTAGTAATACAGATGGCTTCTTCTCTGCCAAGTTCATCATTGCTTCATCTCGTGGTTTTAAATTTCAAATCTATGATAGGCAAAGTATTTTCATTAATCAATAAAATCGGTTTAAATAGTTTTTAATTTTGATACTATTTTTAGCCTTTTATACTTTCAGCCTGAATTCAATCTTTTCTACCTAATGACTTCTACTCAAAAAAAACATGTGCAATATTGGCTGTGGTCCGGCATCATTATGATCAGTTTAATGATCCTGATAGGCGGAATTACCCGGCTGACCGATTCCGGACTTTCCATGAGCGACTGGAACCTGGTTATGGGCTCAGTGCCTCCACTGAATGATCACGAATGGCAACAAACTTTTGAAAGGTACAAGCAATTTCCTCAGTACCAACAGCTGAATGCGGGCATGAGCCTTGACGAATTCAAAAGCATCTTCTTTTGGGAATATCTGCACCGACTTATTGGCCGATTAATTGGGATCGTCTTTATTATTCCTTTTGGATATTTTTGGAAGAAAGGGTATTTCAACTCCGATTTTTTAAAGCGGATGTTTATCCTGATGGGGCTTGGCGCCTTGCAAGGAACAATGGGCTGGATTATGGTAAAAAGTGGATTGGTGGATATCCCCTATGTCAGCCACTACCGGCTTGCAATGCACTTTATGCTGGCTTTTATACTGATTGGATTTTGTTTGTGGTATACCCTTGATCTTAGAAAAAAAACCATTCAAATATTCCAGGAATCCAGCTTAAAAAGGTGGCTTTATATTGCCGGGTTTCTATTCATCATTCAGCTTATTTATGGTGCTTTTACCGCCGGTCTTGATGCCGGTTACCTTTACAACACGTTCCCTAAAATGGCTGGACAATGGATCCCTCCCACCTTTTCCGCACTCGATCCTTTTTTGATCAACCTGGTCGAAAATCCAGGTACAGTTCAATGGATCCACAGAGTAAATGGCACTCTTCTATTACTTGCCGTGATCGTGTTTTGGTGGAAGGCTGCAGTAAAACAATCAAACATTTGGTTGCGTACAATGAGCAGCACTCTGCTTACCATCATTCTACTGCAATATCTTGTTGGCGTGCTTACTCTAATTTATAGTGTACCTATTTTGCTGGGTATAATTCACCAGGGAATAGCAATTTTATTTTGGATCATCTTCTTGAGTATTGTTCATCGATTATAATATTAAAATCTATTTTAACCGTTTTTAATATTGACACTTTCTATTCCACTCTCTAACTTTGAGAAAGGCAAACCAATAAAGTTTAAACCATTTTAATATGGCGTATGTAGTCACTGAAAATTGTATCAATTGCAAGCACACGAACTGTGCGGCTGTTTGTCCGGTGGATGCTTTCCGCGAAGGCCCTAATTTCCTGGCAATCGATCCTCTTGAATGCATTGATTGTGATGCCTGTGTTTCAGAGTGCCCGGTGGAAGCCATTTATCCGGATGATGAAGTGCCTATGAAATGGGAGCATTATATAGCACTTAATGAAGAGCTTTCCGAGCAATGGTCCGACCGAATTATCAACGAAATGAAAGATCCGCTGCCTGAAGCAGAATCCTGGGCCGACAAATTCCCCAAACTCGATGAGTTGATCAAAATCTGGAGTTAGTGTCTCGATCAACTATTTATCTCAAAAAAACTAAGAAATAGAACACAAATGACACGGATTTGGCGGATAAAAACGGAAGAATGTAGCCTGGTTCCACACGCTTCGCGGTGGAACCTTCATTGTTAGGTTTGCCACTATTACGCTCCAACTCAGAGTGTAGAAGCGAGGTAAAAATCTGACGCCTGATAGCTAAAACCTGTAAGCTAAAATTTTTAACCATAAATAGGACAAAAATGTCTGATACAGAGCACGAATTAGATGTGAGGGTTATCCCTCCTCCTCAGAAACATCCAACTATTTTTAAAACCTTCGAGAACCTTAGCGAAAATGAGGCTTTCATCCTGGTTAACGATCATGACCCCAAGCCGTTGCGTTATCAGATGTCAGCCATGTTGGGAGATGATGTATTTCACTGGGAGTATCTTGAAGAAGGGCCCGAGGTTTGGAAAGTGCGAATTGGTAAAATTGCGGAGTGATTTGGCTTGAGTTCCGTAACCGATCAACGACGCCGGATAGCCCGGAAATTAAAAGAGGTGATAGATCCTGAATTAGGAGTAAACATCGTGGATCTTGGATTGGTATATAATATCCTCATCGAGGATAGACACGTCATCATAGTATATACCACCACCACTCCGGGCTGTCCTATGCGTCGTTATCTTCAACAGCAGATCCAGCAGGCGCTTACCGAAATCGAAGGCATTGAATCTACTGAAAGCAAGTTGGTGATGAAGCCTGAATGGACGGTAGATATGATTGTCCCGAATGTTGAATTCTTTGCTTTTCCGCCACCCCAACTCAATAAATAGCGATGCAAGTTTTCCAATTTTCAAACAAAATGCTGGCAGGGTTTTTAGCTTTTGCGGGTTTAGGATTACTCTCAGGCTTATATGCTGCGTTGACCCGACTTGGTTTTTTGACTGAGGTTCCATTAGCCATTCCGGGCGGACTCCACGGCCCTCTCATGATCAACGCTTTTCTGGGGACACTTATCAGCCTGGAACGGGCAGCCGCTTTGGAAAAACGATGGACGCTCTCCGGTCCTTTTTTAATGGGCGCTTCTGTCATCTTCATGTTATTCGTGAACATTCAGTACGGCAGCTGGTTATTTACAGCCGGTTCTTTTTTTGTCTCCCTCACACTGTTACACATCTGTTTCATTCAGCCAAAGATCTATCACTACATCATGGCTTTAGGAGGTACGTCTCTATTCACAGGAAATCTCTTATTCACATTGGGAGCACCGGTTTTTGAGATCGTTATTTGGTGGATGGGTTTTCCGGTACTCACTATTTTTGGTGAAAGACTGGAACTGAATCGTATTATGCGTCCGCCCAAAAAAGCTCAACGGACTTTTGCAGGCCTCATCTCGATCTGGGTTTTGGGAACCATTTTGATGCACTTCACCCGAACACACGGCTGGCATCTGGTAATGATCTCCACTTTAGCCACAGCCCTGTGGCTCATCAAATACGACATTGCCCGCAAAACCATCAAATCCGCGCAATGGACAAAATACAGTGCCTGGTGCCTGCTTAGCGGGTATGGCTGGCTGGTTTTGACCGGAATTTTTGGATTGATCTACGGACTTTCCACCGCCGGTCCAATTTACGATGCATTACTTCACATGGTTTTTGTGGGATTCGTATTCAGCATGATCTTTGCGCACGCCTCGGTTATCATCCCTTCGCTTTCAGGGAGAATCATTCCCTGGAACCGATATTTCTATCTGCCCTTGTTTCTGCTTCATGGTTCACTCATCATCCGCATAACCGGAGATTTCCTGGGGTATTATTCCGTGCGCGCTACCGGGTCGTGGATCAATGTACTCGCTATTTTAATGTTTTTAGGTGGGGTTTTGGTGCAAATCCTTAGGAATACCCAAAAGGAATACCGACCATTTGCCCGGGACAGGCGTGGATAACACAGATGCTGCGGATAATCACTGATTTAACAATGTAACTTTATATATCCATGTACTACCTCTCCCTCTACGTTCACATTTTGTCCGCTATTTTTTGGATTGGCGGGATGTTGTTTACCGTGGCTGTGTTGGTTCCTGTTTCACAGCATAAAATTATTGAGCCGAATCGGGGCACGTTCTTTAAGATCATAGGAGAGAAATTCAGTCGTATTTCTTGGTTACTGTTTTTGATCCTCATCATCACCGGCATTACCAACCTGACCACCCGCGGATTTGAGCTAAGTTTATTCCTGGATCCCAATTTCTGGCAAACCGGTTTTGGCTATTATCTCGGCATCAAACTGATGATCTTTGGCATTGTACTCATCATCAGCGGATTGCATGATTTTTACTTTGGCCCGAAAGCCGCCCGACTTATTAATTCCGATCCCGGTTCACCCCAAACCCAAACCTTCCGGAAAATTTCGAGCTGGCTGGGTCGCATGAATTTGCTCTTTGGGTTGATGATTGTATACTATGCTATGCGAGTGGTACGCGGTTAACCAATCAACAGAATTATGGACGACAAAGAATTTGCGGAAAAAATCAGGGAAGCCTGCATCAAAGCAGCCCGGGAAGGATTTATGGATGCTTCCATGAGTGGACTCTGCACGGAAGGCGCAATGGAAGCAGCCATCAGCGCCATGCAATCGCTGGAAATTGAAAAAATTTTAACAGGCAACCGAATTGAACGCGGATGAAACGGATTGGGCGGATGGCCGCTGAGTTAAATTATTAATCCGTGATTATCCGCAGCGTCCGTGCCATCAGCGTTCTATTATAATGTAGCTAAAGGATAGATGAAGCAGCCGATTATTGGTTTTCATAAGGATGAAGTTGGGGATTGGGTGGCCGACCTGAAATGCGGCCACACCCAGCATGTCCGGCACGATCCGCCATGGCAATTACGTCCATGGGTGGTTAGCGAAGAAGGCCGTAAATCGAAGTTGGGTATGGAGTTGAACTGCAAGAAATGTGATGAAAATTGAGTATTTTTGTAATTACTAATCCTTAATTGAAGTGGTAAAATTATGAGCTCTTCTATTTTCTTTCGTACCGTAATTTGTGGATTTATCGCAACATTCTTGATGGCTATGGTCGCTTTTTTGCAAGGTGCTGTCGGACTTCCGGTGATCGACGTAGGTCATATTTTGACGGAGAGTTTTAACCACGTATATCAAGGCGATCCCTATCATATAATCTTTGGCAACCTGGCCTTTAATTTGGTCGGTATCGGACTTGCATTGATCTGGGTAGTGTATCTTCAAAAACGCATTCCGGGAAACTGGTTGGTACAAGGTATCATTTACGGTGTAATCATCTCCATCGTTGCCGGATTAATTGTTTCACCTGTAGTTTCCATAGCAGCCGGAGAATCGTTCGGACTCTTTTATTCTGAAACCTGGATACCGGGAAAACTTATTATCGCCGGATTGCTGATGCATATTGTGTATGGCCTTGTTCTGACCCAATCCCTGAAGGTCGCCGGTGTGGATGGAGTGAATGGTTGATTTTTCATTCCTGTTTAACTTTTTATCAAACTCATAATTCCTATTTATCATGATCTTTATCGATAACGAAGGCATCACCAAACCCCAAATTAACCTGGCGCTGGAAGAATATGCGCTGCGGAATTTTGGAGAATCGGACGATTATTTGCTTTTCTATATCAATGAACCTTCCATTATCATCGGACGAAACCAGAATACACTGGAGGAGATCAATGATGAGTACGTGCGGGAAAACGGCATTCATGTAGTACGGCGTATGTCGGGAGGTGGTGCCGTTTATCATGATCTGGGAAATCTGAATTTCAGTTTCATCACTAAGTACAAAAAAGAGAATCTGAATAATTTCCTGAAGTTCAATGAGCCGGTCATTAGAATTCTGAAAGAAATGGGAGTTCCGGCAAAAATGAGTGGTCGAAATGACATTCTCGCCAACGACAAAAAGATCTCCGGAAATGCGCAATTTTCCACCGGTAAGCGGATGTTCTCTCACGGCACCCTCCTCTTTAACAGTGACCTTGGTGAAGTTGCCAACGCGCTAAATGTGAAAATGAGCAAGATTCAATCCAAAGGACATAAATCGGTTCGTAGCCGGGTGGCCAATATCATCGAATATCTGGATGACAAGAATATGGAGCTGGCCGATTTCCGCGAAAGAATACTGGATGGATTATACCAGGATCGGGAATCGTTCGACATCTACCGACTCACCGATACCGAATGGAAAGAAGTTCACGAGCTTAAGGAAGAAAAATATGGCAACTGGGACTGGAATTACGGGAAGTCACCCAAGTTCAACATACAGCGCAGCAAGCGATTTCCGGTGGGTGAAATTGACCTGCGACTTGACGTGCAAAAAGGGCACATCCAAAACCTGAAGATCTACGGAGATTTCTTTGGGAAAGAGTCAGTTCACGAAGTGGAAGATCTGTTGCAAGGTATACGATATGAACCGGCAGACATCGCAGGATCTCTGGAGAAAGTGGATGTGACGGAATATTTCGGAAACATCGAGAAGCAGGAGTTTTTGGAATTGCTATATGGGGAGGATAGTTAGCCTCTACAATCGTTACAGAAAAAGTACAAATGGTATACTTATAAAATTCCTGAAATTAATCAGCGACTATCAGCCAAAACCGCCTCATCCGTGTTCCATTCAGGTGTTCGAGCTAAGTAAGAATCAGCGGGCTAAATATCCGCCATCTACCGCGTAGTAATTTCCGGTTACAAAGGAGGATTTATCGGAGGCCAGCCAAAGTATCAGTTCCGCTACTTCGTTGGATTCTCCCAATCGCTTCATAGGATGAAGTCCTTTGATGTACTCCAGCGTTTCATCATCCAAAGCGCTCAAAAGTGGCGTTTTGATGTAGCCCGGTCCCACCGAATTCACCCGAACTCCTTCTTCGGCATACTCAATGGCCGCCGTTTTGGTGAAGCCAACCACGCCATGCTTGGCAGCCACATAGGCCGGCGAGTTCGCAGTTCCAACCTGACCCAGAATAGAGGCAATGTTCACAATACTTCCCCCTCCGGCTTTAATTATTTCAGGAATTTGAAACTTGGTTCCGTAGAAAACCCCACTGAGATTGATGTCGATCACTTGCTTCCATCCATCAATAGGATAGTCTGCCGTTTTAGCCAGTGGCCCGCCAATTCCGGCATTATTTACCGCAATGTGAAGTGCTCCGAATTCCTTCACGGTTTTTTTGACCAGATTTTTATTGTCATCGGGACTTGAAGTATCCGCCTTCACAAAAATAACTTCTCCTCCGGCTTTTTTAATGCCTTCTACTACCTTTTTGCCATTTTCTTCATCCACATCAGAGACTACGACTTTTGCCCCTTCTTTGGCGAATAGTTTGGCCGTAGCTTCACCAATTCCTTTTGCAGCTCCTGTAATTATGGCCACTTTTCCATTTAATGATCCCATGGTATCTCCTCCTTTATTTTTATCTATAGTTACCCTTCATTTGTGAATTCTTTTTGAAGCAAATATAAAAAGTTGTTTGAGCTTATTATTTAATGATAGTGCTTTGTATTTTTATTTGGTGTAGGAACATCTTGCATCTTCACGATTTCTTTACTTGATTAAGTTATATTTAAAGACCTATGAGTCTTAAAAGTACATATCACCGTATTATTTCAAGCTTCACTGCCGCCGTGATGTTGTGGAATATTGTAGGATGGTTGGGTTTTGGACTCATCTTGGATCATTCCCATAAACACGGGGAAGCAAATCATTGTGAAGTCACGTTCTGTTATTGCGAAATTGGGGAAGGAGAAACCATTTGCACCTGTCATCATGGGGATATGAACGAGCACGGTCAACACAGTGATGATCACGGTTCCAGGGAGAAAAATGATTTTTGCTATTATTCTGCTTCTGATGCAGATGCAAACACTGCATCTCAAGCCCTGATCGTGATTGCTAAATTCAATGCATTATATCTGGATTCAGATCATTTAGATCGGCCAACCGACTCAAGGGAGTTTGATGCAGGCCCTATTACCAATAAATTACCCGGGGTGATTCCCGATCTCCTCCGCCCACCCAGGATTTAGTTTTGTTTGTCCCTTCTTACTAATCACGGATTCACGAATTGTGGATTCGCTCTATCCTTTTTCAAACGAAACTAAACAAGGTATTTATTATGAATATGCTCAAAGTATGTGGCCGTATTGCGGCTATAGCAGCTTTGGTGTTCACTGCCGTTTCTTGCAACACCACCAACGATTCTAATCCAAAATTAGACCTCATCCCTATCAACTCGGTAACGGTTGATGGCTACACCATTTCGCTGGAATCAGTCAAAGAACTCGAGACCGGATCCAATGATCTTTTTTGGAAGATCGAGCAAGATGGAGAGATCATGACTCCCCAATCTGTATCTATAAATCCCATAATGGACATGGGCGACATGATGCATTCGACTCCGTACAATCAACCCGAAAAAGCGAAAGAAGATGATCGCTACTTTAAAAACATGGCGGTCTTCATTATGCCGGGCGGAATGATGGGAAGCTGGTCGATCAGTTTTGAGATCACCTTACAAAATGATGAAGTCATCTCGGGAGAAATGCCCATTGAAGTGGCTTCTTCGTGGCGACTCACAAGCGTTCGCGATGATAATGACAACATCTATTTCATAACATGGCATGCGCCAAAAACGCCCGTTGTGGGAGGAAATGACCTGACTTTCATGGTTCACACCAGAGAATCCATGATGAATTTCCCTGCGGTTGAAGACCTGGAAATGGAAATTTATCCGTACATGGATATGGGCGGTGGAAGTGGTCACTCTACGGATTTCACCAATCCCAAGGCTTCCGGTGATGGTCTTTACGAAGGCTCCATCAACTATAGTATGAGTGGCACCTGGACGACTTCTGTAAACCTGATCGCGGAAAATGACACCCTTCCGGAAGTGGTGTTTGAATATAGCGTTCGCGCTGAATAATTAATTCAAATTCAAAGAACCTGCGAGCGTCCCAAGACCTCGCAGCGTTCGATGTTTATTTATAGAGACCAAAATTCGTAACGCTCGCAGTTCTTTGAGACGCTGTGAGATTGGTCTCTCTGCAAAAATTGAGATTATGAAGAAACTAATTTATTTCATCGCTTTTATTATTTGGGCTGAGCCGATGCTTGCCCAGGAAATTTCTATCCAGGTACTGGATCGGGCTACCCAGCAGCCTGTCGTTCAGGCTCACGTTAAAGATCACTCAGAAAAAGTACTTACTGTGACGGATGCAGATGGTTATTTCACTATCGATCCAGAACAAAATCCGCATGTGTTTATCTCTGCTGTAGGCTTTTCGACCATAGAAATTCACCTGAATTCAGATACAAAGATAGTCTACCTGAATCCACAAGTGTTCCGGGATAAAACCGAGCTTATAGTGGTTGCAAATCCTGAGGGACAAGAGAATGTGCATGCCTATCATCAGCGAAGTTCTACGCAGAATATGGATCAGTTTCTGGATAACATTGACGGAATCTCCACCAACAAACGCGGTGCCTTTGCCTGGGAACCGGTCATACGCGGACAAAGTGATCAGCGCATGAATCTGACCATCGATGGAATGCAGGTTTTTAAAGCCTGTGTAGATAAGATGGACCCGATCACTTCTTATGTGGAAACAAAAAATCTCTCCAAACTGGACATCGACAAAAGTGGATCGGGCGTGGCTCAAAATGGTTCCGGTCGAAGTTCGGTGGATCTGATCACCCAGCAGGCAGAATCAACTCCTTTCTCGATGGAAGTCAATTCTGCCTACCGCTATCCTGATCACTTTCGCACCTTTAATCTAACTGGAAACACCTCGGATGCCTCCGGAAGAAATGCCGTTCGATTTTCAGGGAGCTACAAAAAAGCTGAAGATTTTACCGCTGGGAATGACCGCATTATCAACAACACGCAGTACGAGAAATTCAACCTGAACGTGAGCTACAAGCATACGTTTGCTTCCGAGCATTCTATCGAAGCAAACTACATCACCGATAAAGCTTATGATGTGGGCTACCCTGCCCTGCTGATGGATGCAACCAAAGCGTTGGCCGACATCGGACAAATTCGATTCAATTTTGCTCCGTCGGATGGCAACCTTCAATTTCAGAAAATACAATTGTATGCTAACACCATCCGGCATTGGATGGATGACGAAGACCGGGACGTAGCTAATCGGGAAGTGATGCGCGGCATGCACATGCCTATGTATGGCACCACAACCACTTTTGGGACTCGGGTCAACGGCAGGGCTAATCTATTTGATCATTCCTTTGACTGGTTTTTGAATGGCTTTTCCTCCAATGCTTTTGGGGATATGGAAATGATCAGCATTTACTCGGGTATCGAGGATATGTATATCTACAACCTGGATGATGTGCAAACCCGAAACCTTGGATTGGGCCTTAAACATCAATTCCAACTGTCGAAATCTGTATTAATGAAGGTGGAAGAGAGCCTCAATTATAAAAGTTTGGGAACTGGCAGTGACCGCTATGCCTCCTTTTTTGAAGGTGCTTATGGCAGAGAAGTGGAGACGCAGCAAAAATTCTTATTATCCGGCTCATTAAGCACATTATGGATGGTTAATGATCGCTGGAGTCTTTCCGGAAACCTGGTGTATTCCGAACGAATGGGTAACCACATGGAGCTTTTCGGACACTACGTCTATAACTACACCGATGGTTTTTTCTACGATGGAAATCCCTGGCTGGATACCGAGCGCTCTTTCAACACAGATATTAATGTGACCTTTGAAACAGTTAAACATTCATTCACTTTCTCACTCTTCCACAAGCAATATTTCAATTACATAGATGGAGTTCTGGCGGAGGATGTAAGCAGCATCGATTTCCAATTCAAGCGCTATGCCAATGTTGGGAATGCAACTATTTCCGGCGGTGAGTTACGTATGCTGAACAATTTTTCACATGTTTTCAGCCTGGAAAATCGTGTTTCTTATCTGTATGCACAAAATCAGACGCTGGGAGAGCCTCTGCCACTCATCTCTCCTTTAAAGGGAAACAGCATGCTCCATATCCATCACAAAAAAAACATGTGGATGGGTGAAGTAGAATGGGCTGCCGCTCAAAATCGAATCGCTGAAACAATGTCAACTGAGGATCGGACCAATGCCTATGCCATCCTCAATGCGACCTGGGAACGAAACTGGCTGAACGGTTCGCTGACCTCAATTCTCAGCATAAATAACCTTCTCGACAATTATTATCACACGCATACCAGTATCGGTAATATTCCTGAAGCCGGGAGAAATGTAATGGTTTCGGTGAGTTATAATTTTTGATCCTTTAAAGATTTCAACCCGTTTCAGCACACGTTCCTCTCTCTTCCCGATTCTCGGGACAGCAGAGCTGAAATCGGTTTCTCTTACCTCTTCGGCAAGCAGGCTCCGAAGAGAGATAGGTTCTTGCCTTCTCAAAAATTTGATCCTTCACAAACTAAGCCAAACTTTGACAAGAATTATGTCCCTTTGGAGCCTGCCAATCCGGTAGACCGGGGACAGAAAGAATAAGCTTGCTCATTGCTTTCGGGGAGGGCAGTCAGATGTTGTAACTTGTTATAACAACAAACATGGTTTCTCAAAATCAGTTTAATATTGTCTTCACATTAAAAGAGTATTTATAACTATGAATTCAACCATTAAAACAAAACTGTTTACGAATTGGCACACCATGCGCTGGGTGGCATTATCAGTTGGGATTTTCCTGGCGGTGATGGCCATGTGGCATAAGGATATTTTTACAGGCTTTTTGAGTGCATTTTTTGTGTTTCAGGCCGTTACAAATACCGGATGTATGGTTGCTCAGTCGTGTGGAATTCCCGGGCATAATGAGCCTGCCTCTGATCAAGAATCTGAAATTAATTACACTGAGGTTAAATAGAAGATCATGGAAAACACAGAAACCAAGAAAAAATCATTCAACGAACTCATCAATGATGACACACCGGTACTGGTAGATTTTTATGCCGACTGGTGTGCGCCTTGCCGAATGATGCCTCCGATATTACACGAGCTCAAAAGTGCGATGGGCGATAAACTCAATATCATCAAAATTGATACCGAGCGTAATCCTGATGTAGCCATAAAATACCAGGTTCGAGGTATTCCGAATTTAATCCTTTTCCATAAAGGACAACTGCTTTGGCAACAAGCCGGTGTAGTTCGAATGCCGCAGCTTCAGCAGATCATCGAAGAAAAATTGGCGCAGTGATGGGAGAGTTGATCAAACATAGCTACGATGTAGACCTGCACTGGAATGAAGGCCGTCTGGGCACGCTCAGGTCAGGTAAGTTGAATGAAACCATCGAAGTGGCAACTCCGCCCGAATTCCCCGGAGGAGTGGAAGGTATTTGGAGCCCCGAGCATTTATTTGTGGCTTCGGTCAGCAGTTGTTTTATGACCACTTTTGCCGCCATTGCCGAATACTCAAAACTCGATTTTGAAGAACTAACGGTTCCGGCTACCGGAATCATGAGTAACGAATCCGGTAAATTTGTGATGAGTGAAATTATACTCCGGCCTAAATTGGTTATCATGGACGAGGACCGAAAAGACAAAGCACTCCGGATTTTGCAGAAAGCTGAAGAAGCCTGTTTGATCACTCGCTCCATAAAAACGAAAGTAAAGCTTGAACCGAAAGTTGTGATTGGAGTAGCCGGGTAGTCCTTGTACGACTACTTTGAAACAGTGGTTCAGGAATACAGAACGAAAAAATATTTGTAATGAGAAAAACACCTCCCTTGAGGGAGGTGCCGATCCCGAGGGAAGATTATCCATTGTTTGTAATACATTGAAATTTGAACTCTACTTCCAATTTTACTTTACGACAACAAAGCAAGAAAAAATCCAAAATCATCAATCAAAAATCCTATGTCTTACCATTTTAGCAAATTTGTAGATCTTGGCTTTGATGAAGCCATCGAAAAAACCATCGCCGAACTGAAAGAAGAAGGATTTGGTGTGCTCACCGAAATCGACATCAAAGAAACCCTAAAGAAAAAGCTGGATGTGGATTTCCGTAAATATCGTATCCTTGGGGCTTGCAATCCTCCGAATGCATACAAAGCCTTACAAGCTGAAGGCCATATTGGACTGATGCTCCCTTGTAATGTGATCGTTCAGGAACATGAAAATGGCAAGGTAGAAATATCTGCCGTTGATCCGGTTGCTTCCATGCAGGCCATCGAAAATAAGGAGTTGGGCGAAGTAGCTGACACGGTTCGGGGAATGCTGAAGAATGTGATCGATCGGCTTTAATTCCAACCACTGACGTTTTTTCGAACCAGTTTGTCATATTGTAATTCCAATTGAAAAAAATGACAGACGAGATTTTATATATCAAATTCTGGCACAGTATTTGATATTAACTCTATGTCAACCTTCGTGTTGATCTGGGTTCAACCCGTTGATCTTTAAATAACCACAAAACTATTTAAAAGGAGGAAAAACCTATGTTAATGCGAACAAAAACAAATACCCCTACTATTTGGAATGAAGAC
The DNA here is from genome assembly GCF_000375425.1 of Gracilimonas tropica DSM 19535. Classification (GTDB taxonomy): domain Bacteria; phylum Bacteroidota; class Rhodothermia; order Balneolales; family Balneolaceae; genus Gracilimonas; species Gracilimonas tropica. The sequence goes on from NZ_AQXG01000002.1 coordinate 404,515, forward strand.
AGAACCGTTTCACCTCTTAAAATTTCCCATTGGATTGATGAGGTTTTTGAAGATGCGTTGAACTGGCCTCGAGAGAGTAATTCTTCTTTCGTTCCGGAGTTGAATGTGTATGAAACGGATACCGCGTTTGAGGTCTCGGCAGCACTTCCGGGAATGAATAAAGACGACATCGAGATCAGCTTCAATTCCGGTGTTCTCAACATCAGCGGCGAGCGAAAGATGAATAAAGAAGAAAACGGCCGCCGTTATCACCGTATCGAAAGCCGTTTTGGCAAATTCAGCCGATCTCTTCCACTCCCGGGCGATTTAGTAGATCAGGATAAGATCACTGCGAATTATGAGAATGGCGTGCTTAACGTCACAATTCCTAAAGTGAAAGACAAGGCTGCCAAAAAAATTAAGATAAGCTGAACTCAAAAATAGCTTACAGCCATTATTAAAAAGCCGCGGAGATAACTTCGCGGCTTTTTACATTATCCTATCGTTAGCTAAGAAATGCTTCTCTATTTGATCAGTGTCATTTTCTTTACTTGTGTGCCAAATTCTGTAGTCAAACGATATAAATACATTCCCGTCGGCAGATCAGATGCATCAAATGTAACCTCATAAGAACCTGAAGCCTGAACTTCACCAGCGACCAATGATCTTACTTTTTGACCCACCGTATTATACACAGTCAAACTAACTTCTGTTATTTCCGGGATATCATATTTGATTTTGGTTTGAGGGTTAAAGGGATTTGGATAGTTATTGGTTAAATATACCTTATCAGGCAGTTCAGCTTGCTTAGCTTCTGAAGAAGTGGCTACGTTCCAGTTTGTAACAAACAAAGCTCCTCTGGTCCAGGATAGATCCTTGACCATCATTTTTTCACTTCCATCCAATTGCGCACTATAAATAGCTCCACCGTCTCCGGAGTATAAGTAGTCTTCAACCCAGAAAACCATCCCCATTTCCTCAATCAAGTGAACGGCAACAGGACTTTCAGCATCGGTCACAGTCTCTGCCTCTCCACCTGAGAAAGCAACTCTTCGAATCTCATCGTTACTGGTATCGGTGTAGTATGCAAATTCGTTTACCTTATCCAGTGCAATACTTCCCGGTTGAATGTATGAGGTGATTTCCGCAACCGCTTCTATTTCTGTTCCATCAAGATTAGAGCGCATGATGGCACCGGTTCGAACCCAATAGATATGTGCGTTTTCAGTATCCAATGCAACATCCAAAATCCCATTCGTATGGTCAGACCCTTCTCCGTCAATTAGGACTTCTGCCTCACTTCCATCCAATTTTGCTTTCATGATCTTACCCGCATTTACATTTTCTGCCCAATACATAAACCCCGCTTGCGTATCCAGCGCGATCCCACGAGCAGATTCGGCTTCACTGTATATCTCTTCAGTCGACAAACTATCCAAGTCCGCTTTAAAAATTCCGGCACCGAATGTTTTCTTTTGGGTCCAATAAACATATCCCGCAGACGTATCTGCTGCTACGCCGTAAATAGGGTTAACAGTACCATCAGCTATAAAATGAGGTTTTTCTCCTTCATTATTCTGTACCCATAATGTATCTCCGGAAACAAAATACATCTGTGCTTTAGCCCCTACATTTACAAAAAAAAGCATAATTAGTAGTAGAAAAGGTTTCTTAGTTATCTTCATAGTTTAGTCAAATTATTGTTCGATTTACCCTTACTACGAATTTTCTTAACGGAAAGGATCAATAAAAAAGCAGTAATCAATCATACGATTGTTGATGAGAAACCCTTATTTTTATAATTCTTTAAATCGCAGTATAAAACTTTATCCATGAACATCGGTCCTATAGAATTACCGGATCAACCCCTATTCCTCGCTCCTATGGAGGATGTAACAGATTCTCCCTTTCGCCAAATTTGTCGCCGTAAAGGAGCAGACATCGTTTTCACTGAATTCATCAGCTCTGAAGCCATTATTCGGGATGCAGATGTAGCCATGCAAAAAATGGATTTCGAGGAAATGGAACGTCCCTTTGGCGTGCAGATCTTCGGTGGCCGTGAAGAAGCCATGGGAGGAGCTGCGAAAGTAGCTGTTGATCAGAATCCTGATCTGGTCGATATCAATTTTGGATGCCCGGTGTACAAGATCGTGAAGAAAGGAGCCGGAGCGGGTTGTCTGAAAGACCTTTCGATGATGGAACGTATGGCAGGAACCGTAGTGGATGCGGTTACCGACAGACCCGTAACCGTAAAAACACGACTTGGCTGGGATGACAATACCATCAAAATTCAGGAAGTGGCTTTGATGCTGCAAAAACTTGGGGTGAAGGCTCTAACGGTTCACGCCAGAACCCGTGCTCAAAAATACAAAGGCGATGCCCGGTGGGACTGGCTCAAAAAACTAAAGAATACCCCCGGACTCGAAATCCCTATTATCGGAAACGGAGATGTCACCTCACCTGAACTTGCCAAGAAAATGTTTGAAGAAACCGGTGTGGATGGGGTGATGATCGGTCGGGGAGCCATTGGAAATCCATGGATCTTTGAACAAACAAAACATTATCTGGAAACGGGTGAACTTCTTCCCGAACCAAGCGTTCGGCAACGTGTTGAACTTTGTGCCGAGCAGCTCCGTTTATCGGTTCAACAACATGGAGAGCGTTACGGCGTCATCATCATGAAAAAGCACTACGGGCAATACTTGAAAGGCGTTCGGAATGGTAAAAAACTCCGCATGCAGCTTATGGAACATGATGAAATGGATCCAATCCTCGAACTGCTGCTCAATTTTGATGAGACTGAAATTCATGCCGTAGCTTAGCAGTTAACAGTTAGCAGTTAGCAGTTAGCAGTTAGCAGTTAGCAGTTAGCAGTTAGCAGTTAGCAGTTAGCAGTTAGCAGTTAGCAGAGTGCTGATTAATGAGACGACTCCCAAACTTATTTCAAATTTGTTCACTGATCACTGCTTACTGGTAACTGATAACTGTAAAATTGAATCTTTTAAAGGGCTGAGGCGTATTAACTGTTTTCTGTAACCAAACCAACGTTCTCATGTTTGCACGATTTGCCCGACTCCTGAACTCATTTCTTGGAGCTTCTGCGGTAGCTGCGGCTCCGCTCAAAGCCATCACCGGAATTGTCATTAGTTTGATCATCCCCTACCTCCTCTACGCTTTTCTCGGTGGATTCGGAATTGCTATTGCCTTAGTAGGTTTGATCTGGGGAATTGTTTGGCTTTCAAAGAAAAAGTGATAAAGTGACAAGTGATTAAGTAAAATTGCATACCTCAAATCACTTAATCACTTCATTACTCTATGACTTTATCACTAAAGATAATCCCTTCCAAAGAAAGGCTTCAACACTTCAGGAACGCGCACTTTTCCATTCTCTTCCTGGTAGGTTTCGATGATGGCTGCAACTACGCGTGGCAAGGCCAATCCTGACCCATTCAGCGTGTGCAGGATCTCGATTTCTTTTTCGTCTTTGCGGTAGCGCAACTGCATTCTGCGTGCCTGGAAACTTTCAAAATTGGAGCATGAACTCACTTCCAGCCAACGCTTTTGACCCGGACTCCAAACCTCCAAATCATATTTCTTGCTTTGCGTAAAACCCATATCGCCGGTGCACATCAGCAGTGTTCTATATGGAAGTTGGAGTGTTTCCAGCAATTTCTCGGCATGTTCGCGAAGGCTTTCCAGCTCGTCATAGGAATCTTCCGGCTTCACGATCTTCACCAGTTCCACCTTGTCAAACTGATGGAGTCGATTCAAGCCTCGAACATCCTTTCCATAGGAACCGGCTTCACGTCGCCAGCACGGTGTATACGCTACGTACTTTTTAGGAACTTCAGTAAGCTCAAAAATCTCATCACGGTGGAAGTTGGTAACAGGAACCTCAGCCGTTGGAATCATAAAGAATTCATCCCGGGGAATTTCATACATCATATCTTCCTTATCCGGAATTTGTCCGGTGCCGCGCGCGGAATCTTCATTCACAAAATACGGAGCCTGCAGTTCAGTATATCCTGCCTTTACCCCTTCATTGATAAAATAATTAATGAGCGCTCGCTGAAGCTGTGCTACCGGCCCCACATAAAAAGGAAATCCGGCTCCGGCCACTTTCACGCCTCGCTTGAAATCGATCCAACCGTGTTTTTCGGTAAGCTCCCAATGGGGTTTGAGCCATTCTCGCTCATCAATATCGCCCCAGGTTTTGAAGGTCTCGTTATCCTCTTCCGTAAAACCAACAGGTACACTTGAATGAGGAACATTAGGAATTTTCAACAACAGATTTTCCCGCTCTTCACTGAGCTCCCGAACCTCTTCTTCCAGCTCCTTGATCTTCTCCTTCATCTCTGAAGTTTCTTTGATGATCGCCTGGGCCTCCTCTTTTTTACCCTGCCCCATCAGCTTTCCAATTTCTTTGGCTTTAGTGTTGCTCTCGGCTCTGAGTTGATCTCCCTCATGCACCTTTGTTCGCCATTTTTCATCAGCCTCCAACAGCCTTTCTACTATAGAAGTATCCTTCTCCCCTTTATTGAGAATAGCCTGTTCCACCTGTTCCTGATGTTCCCGGATAAAATTAATGTCGAGCATGAAATTGTCGTCTGAATTGGGTTCAAATTTGAGTGCCAAAGATACAAGGTATTCCTCTTTTTGTTGAGCCTTTTTTAGGTTTTGGAATGAACTTAATTTCTCAATCTTGAAAGCGCTTTTGCCATTGACTACCTAAATTATTTAGGCTACTTTTCGACATTCAAACAATTTTTAGGCAACAACCGATATAATATGAGCCATTTATTAGACGAGACCGACATTGCTATTCTAAATCACCTACAGGAAAATGGTCGTGCACAACGCAACACCATTGCAGAATTGGTAAACCTGTCGGTACCTTCGGTTTCAGAGCGGATGAAAAAACTGGAAGAACGTGGCTTGATAGAAGGTTACAAAGCCATTCTAAATAGTAAAAAATTTCATTTTGACATCACGGCCTTCATTTTTGTACAGGTAGACGGCTCCGAAAATTATCAGAACTTTGTTGAAAAAGCCTCGGCTGAAGAAGAAATTCTGGAATGTCATTCCATTACCGGTGATGGCTCTCATTTTCTGAAAGTCAGAACAAAAAATACCGGCTCATTTGAAAGTCTTTTATCCCGGATTCAAGCTTGGGAAGGGGTTAGCAAAACCCGGTCCAACCTGGTTCTTTCCAGCTTTAAAGAAACCCGTGCCATCCCTGTTGAGCATGCTACCGAGCTCATAAAATCCTGATCTTCGTAAATCATACAACCTTACTTTTCGTTTACTTACTACCAAAGGAATCGTTAACTTACGTCATTCTGACAGGAAAACAGGACGTTGCTTTTATTCTAATTAAGTAACTGTAAATTTAAAGCTTAAAGCTCATTACATCTATGGACAGGGAAGTTTTTCAGGAACAATTTGGCTTATTGGGAAGCTCCGAGGCTATGCGGCAGGTGATCGATAAGATCATGCAGGTAGCCAAGACCGATATAACCGTTACCCTTCAAGGTGAAAGCGGAGTGGGTAAAGATGTGACGGCCCGGGCCATCCACTCCATGAGCAAGAGGGGCCGCAATAACTTAGTGATCGTTAATTGCGGAGCCATTCCTGAAGGAATCATCGAAAGTGAACTTTTTGGGCACGAGAAAGGAGCTTTTACAGGTGCCGAAACGTCTCGGGAAGGCTATTTCGAAAAAGCGGATGGCGGGACCATTTTTCTTGATGAGATTGGGGATACTCCAAAAAATGTGCAGGTAAAGCTGCTTCGGGTATTAGAAAACGGGGAGTTTTTCCGTGTGGGCTCAAGTAAGGTACAAACTACTGACGTTCGGGTTATTGCAGCCACCAATCAAGACCTTTGGAAGATGGTGCAGGATGGAGATTTCAGGGAGGACCTATATTACCGGCTTGATACCGTTCAAATAAAACTGCCTCCCCTCAGGGATCGGCAAGAGGATATCATTCCAATATTCAGAAAATTTGTTGAGGAATATTCTGCCCGCTACGATTCTGTTTTCAAGGGATTCTCTGATGAAGCCCGGGAGCTTTTAGTTTCGTACCGGTGGCCGGGAAATATCCGTGAATTAAGAAATGTGGCAGAACAACTTGTGGTGCTTGAGAAATCACAGTTTATTGACAAAGAAAAACTTCAGAAGTATTTAAAAGGCCGGCAACATTACGGGAGTGCCGATAACCTTCCGATGGTAGCTAACCGTGAAAAACAAGAAGAAGCACATAGGGAAGACGATTTTGGAAGAGCCGATCGCGAACTGGTTTATCGGGCTCTTGTGGAGCTGCGAAACGATATAGCAGACGTAAAAAAGATGTTCGCTAACTTCCTTTACTCCACATTCTCCAATAAGAACCTGAAAGCATTGCCGGCTTCTATCCGTGATGAAGTAGATAAATCGGAAGTTTCGGGGGTGAATGTAAACATGGGAAGCCAAACGCCCTTAGGCATGCAGTCGATGCCTGAAGAGCAAGATTTTGAAGAATCGGAAGAAACGGAACTTACCAGCTTTTTTAATACCGATGAGATCCCTTCTATAGAGGAAGCTGAAAAGTTCCTTATTCAGCAGGCACTTAAAAGATTTGATGGCAACCGCCGGAAAGCTTCGGAATCTTTGGGAGTTAGTGAGCGGACTTTATATCGTAAATTGGATCAGTATGGACTGGAATAAAAACCTTTTGCTGATCATTATTGCTTTCGGCTTGACCCTCGGGAGTTGCGTCCGGTATAGTTTTACCGGGGCTTCCATCCCTGAAGGGGTTGAAACTATTTACATCCCGTTCTTTCCGGATCAATCCAACAGTGGCCTGGGCGATTTAAGTAACCGGCTGAATGAAGTTCTTATCAACCGATTTGTAAATCAAAGTAAGATTAGCCTGGCTAATAACGACTCAGACGCTGATGCCATTCTTGACGGTGTCATAACCTCATACACGAACCGGCCATTTACTATCAGCGGTAATGAACAAGCCACTCAAAATGAAGTAAGTATTACTGTTCGGGCTACCTATTCTTATGCTGATAAAGAGAAGCCGGAGTGGAGTAAATCTTTCAATGGAAAATTTACTTATGACCCAACGCAAGATCCCATCAATGGTGAAAATCAAGCGGCCAACAGAGCGCTTGAGCAAATAGCCAATAACATGTTCAATGATGCGGTAAGTAATTGGTAATTTGCTTTGATTGTAAGCCTCCTTCCCGTTATTATTGTTGAGCTCTAACCAAACCTATGCAAGAACTTCCATTCCACATACCAAAGTCTTTGTCTTCTTATGTAGAAAAGTTTGAAGATGACCCTGAGAACGTCATTTCAAAACTAAAAAGACATTTAAAGAAAAGAGGACCCGATGCTGTTGGGCACTTTTTATTGTCCTGGTTTTACCATCTGCAGAACGATAACAAGAAAGCAATTCAGGAAGCTTTAAAGGCAAAAACCTATGCTCCCGGAAGTCCTTTGATGGAGCACTTGCACTATTTTTTAGTTCACCCCGAAAAGTTTGAAGCTGCCGTTCCCCAAAAAGCATACATCTCAACCGGGATAAAGCTTCAACAAGGTTCCAGAACCTCTCCTGTTTTGGATCTCGACCGTCTTATTCAAATGCTCGAAGAAGTCGAATCTAACCGAATTCAAATTCCGGCCGAAGATGAAGATTTTGATGATTCTGACCTAAGTAAGGAATCGGAAGAAGTGGATGATCTCATTTCAGAAACGCTGGCTAAAATTCACACCAAACAAGGCCGGAAGAAAGAAGCCATCAAAATGTATGAACGACTGATAGAAAGGGATGAGCATAAGGCAGATCATTATAAGACACAGATCAGCAAGCTTAAGGAAGAAACGACAGACTAACTAAGCCTTCACAAAAGCGTTAGATGTTTTCTCGTGAGCAATGGTAGTGGAAGGACCGTGCCCCGGGTACACAACGGTTTCATCCGGAAGGGTATAAAGTTTTTCTTTGATACTCTTTTCTAAAACAGAGAAATCTCCTTTATACAGATCCGTTCGGCCTATACTTTCTTTGAAAAGTGCATCTCCGGCTATCACAAATTGATCTTCTTCAAAATACAGTGAGATATGATCGGGAGAATGTCCGGGCGTGTACAAACAGTTAAACTCAAAATTTCCGATCTGAAATGTTCCGGCTTTTGGCAGAGCTTCCGGTTCAAAATTAAATCCCGCTTGATTTAAACCAAACATCTGAGCCTGACTTCCGAAATTGTTCCACAAGAAGCGGTCTGCATCACTTAAATAAACGGGAACATCAAAATCACGAAGCGTGCGGCTTACTCCCATTACATGATCTACGTGGGCATGAGTTAAAACAATGGCTTTTAGCTCACCCTTAAGTGCTTGTTTGAAATGCTGAAATTCAGGTTCTGAAGAAAAGCCCGGATCAATGAGCAGATGCTCGTCTTGACTTGTGAGCAGGTAGGTATTCTCAGCAAAAGGGCCGACTTCGAATTTTTGAATGTCCATAAGCTTGAAATAAAAAAAGGATGCATCAGCGAAGATACATCCTTTTAAAAAAATGGTTACCGAACTTAATCTTTGTTACCGTAACGACGCTTAAAGCGGTCAACACGGCCGGCAGTAGAAGTAAAACTGTTACTTTTAGTATAAAACGGATGGTTTTTAGAATCTACCTCGCTGCGATAAACACCGTCTTTAGTGTCCATGGTGCTGCGGGTTTTGATCTCGGTACCGTCGCTCATCACTACCGTAATTTCTTTGTAATCTGGATGAATTCCTTTTTTCATGGTCTTATGCTATGCTTGCTTGAAATTTGCAAAGGTTTTAAATATAAGGCTAACTAAAACTGAATTCAACGAAAGAATTACTCAAAAATCATCGAATTCGTTATCGTCCATATCTCCAAGAGAAGAAAACATGGATCCTAACATATCAGAGTACAATGTTTGATCATCAAGATCTTGTTTACTAAGCATAGAATTCTGATGCAAGGCTTCAAGAACAAGATCCATCCAAACCAAAAGTTCGCCTTCTGAAGCTTTTTTGGCATATTTCTGAACAACTTCTTTTAATCCTTCCACACTTTCCAGTACGTGTTTATACTCTTTATTGGAGAGTGTATCAGAAATATTGACCTCATTTCCATCGGCAAACCAATCCATGATTGCCTTATATTTTTCTTTTTGATCTTCTGACTTACTTTGAGGATCCGGAAAATATCTTTTGAAAGTTTTACTGATCGCCTTACCTAAAATATGTTTGGCTACGTTGATCGCTCCTTCTTGTTCACCCTCATATACCAATTCTATCTTTCCGGTGAGGGCGGGAACCATGTGATAAAGATCTGCGATCCTTACCGATGTTTCGTCTTCACCATTCAGTATGGCCCGACGTTCAGCGGATGAAACCACCTGCTCCAATGCCGTGATGGTCATTCGGGTTGAAACTCCACTTTTTTGGTCTACATACTCAGAATCCCTGGCTTCAAATGCAGCTTGTTCCACTACTTCTCTGAACAGATCCGGGATCATGACCTTTACCCCGCTTTCCCTTTCTTGCCATGCTTCTTGTTTGGTGATGTTTACACCAATGGAAATTTCCTTGGGGTAATGCGTGATAATCTGAGAGTCAATTCGGTCTTTAAGCGGCGTAATGATATTACCACGGTTGGTATAATCTTCCGGATTAGCAGAAAATGCCATGGATACATCCAGCGGAATTCTAACATTGAATCCCCTGATCTGAATATCACGTTCCTGCATGATATTAAGCAGGGCAACCTGAATTCTGGGCTGAAGATCGGGCAATTCATTGATCACAAAAATGCCACGGTTGGTTCTTGGTATTAACCCAAAATTGATCACATTTTGGTCGGCCAAGGTCAGTTTCTTGGTTGCTGCTTTAATGGGATCAATATCTCCGATCAGATCGGCTACGGCCGTATCGGGGGTAGCTAATTTTTCTCCATATCGATGAGATCTATGCAGCCATTCTATAGGGGTTTCATCTCCTTTTTCAGCAATCAAATCCCTCGCATATTTTGAAAGCGGATTGTAGGGATCATCATTGATCTCCGAACCTTTCACAATGGGAATGTACTCGTCCAGGAAGTTGACCATCATGCGCAGGATACGAGTTTTCGCCTGTCCGCGCAGCCCAAGCAGAATCATATCATGCTTGGATAATAGCGCATGTTGTATTTGAGGCAAGACGGTCTTTTCGTATCCCAGAATACCTGGAAAAAGTTCTTCCTTATCTCTGATCTTTTGAATGAGATTTTTGCGAATTTCTTCCTTAACTGAAACCGATTTCCATCCACTCTTTTTAAGCTCGCCTATGGTCGTAGCTTTCATTCTCTTCTCGTTATGAAATGAAGATTTTTGTTTGTTGTGTGTTCATAACCTTCATCTTCGATACTTCATTCAGGCTTTCTCTCATTTTGCAAAATATTTGTGATTGCCTTTGCCTTCACCCAGGTTTCTTCCCATTCTGCGGCGGGATCCGAATCGCTGGTAATGGCACCTCCCACCGGATAGCATAATCTATTGCCTTGAATTAAAGCCGTTCTGATAACCACATTGAAATCAAAATCATCATCTGGACGGAAGTAACCTATTGCCCCTGAGTAAATACCCCGTTTATAATCTTCATAATGTTCTATGGCTTTCATTGCGGCTATTTTTGGGGCGCCGGTCATAGAACCCATCGGAAAACATGCTTTTATAACTTCTAAACTTTTCACGGTTTCTTCAACCCGGCATTCTACCGTAGACACCATCTGATGCACCGTCTCAAAACTTTGGATCTCAAATAAATTGGAAACCTTCACTGAGTTTTTCATAGCAATCCTGCTCAGGTCATTTCGTACAAGATCCACGATCATCAGGTTTTCGGCACGCTCTTTTTCCGATTCCTTCAGGTTTATCAGTGAATGATCTGACTCTTCCTGTCGGGATGCGGTCCCTTTTATGGGCTGCGACCACACCCGGCTCCCATTCCGGGCTAAAAATCGTTCCGGAGAGGCGCTGCAAATATCAATTCCATCCATATGAATATAGCCTCCAAAAGGAACCGGCCCTGCTTTTTTCATGGCTTGATATAACTCGAAAGGTTCCCCATCAAAGGAAAACTCCAGCGCATGCGATAAGTTTATCTCATAATACTTGCCTTCGTAGATATCTTTTTTAGCCTGATCAATCAGGTTCATGTATTTATTTTTGTCGATCCTTTTTCCCGGGTGAACCTTGAATCCTGAAAATTGCGGAATTTGTGTTATATCAGGCATCTCCCCCTTGATCACTCTTATCTTTCCGTCCAGCTTGATTTCGAGTAACAGACCTGGGTTCATAAAAAAAAGATCGGGAGCTTCAACAAGTTCATTATTTTCGGAGTGCAGGTCTTCCAGTGAGTTCTTCATATCATAGCCAAAATAACCGAACAGCCAATCTTGCGCTTCTTCCTTAAATGCTTGAAAAGCCTCCCATGCATTGGCTTCGAAACTTGCCGTTTCTTCTCTTTTCTGAACCTGGATCCTGTTTCCCCAAGCTTTGATCCACTCCACAGGGTTTGCGGCAAGGTAACTCTTTGTACTTGCCGGGTGATCCTGCATCTGCGATTCCAATAACACGACCGGTCCGGTTTCCCGTAATTTCCTGACAAGCTGCGATATGTATTGTTCTGAAGTGCTCATGATCTAAGGCGTTCGAGTATACGGGTTCTCCCGCTCTTTTTGAATGCTTTTTCGTATCATTGTCCTCATGATTTATAAAAAACTGATACGCCCCCTTTTATTTCAACAAGATGCTGAAAGTGCCCATGAATTGGCTCTCAAACTTGCATCCAAAACAAATCATTCTCCATTTCTTTCAGAGCTCGCAAAAGCTTTTTATGGATTAGAGACGCCCAAACTTGAACAAAAGATCTTCGGGCTAACTTTTCCAAACCCCATAGGACTTGCAGCCGGTTTTGACAAGAATGGAACAACCCCCAAAGCTATGCAGGCATTAGGCTTTGGTTTTGTGGAAATTGGAAGTGTAACCGCCCGCTCTTCTGAGGGCAATCCCAAGCCAAGGGCTTTTAGGCTTCCGGAGGATGAATCTTTGATCAACCGCATGGGATTAAATAATGACGGAGTTGATGCGGTATGCAACCGGCTTCATGGACTTCATTTAGAAGTTCCCCTTGGAATCAACATAGCGAAGACCAATGATGCTTCTATTCACGGTGATGAGGCCATAAGAGATTACCTTTACAGCTACGAGAAAGTGCAGGATCTGGCGGATTATGTTACAGTAAATATTTCATGTCCCAACACCGGTGAGGGAAAAACATTTGAAGACCCTCAGGCTCTGGAAGATCTTCTTGCGGCACTTCGGCCCGGAGCAGAAGGCAGAGCCCCTACGCTGGTCAAATTCACCGTAGATATAGAAAAAGAGCCTTTGGAAAAACTGATCCTGATCTGTGAAGAACACCATGTTTCGGGTTATGTGGCAACAAATACATCATCCAACAGGGCAGGACTTGAAACATCCGAACACGAGCTTCAGCTGATCGGAAATGGAGGATTAAGTGGCCGGGCCATCCAACAACGAAGCACTCAAGTGGTACAGTGGATCAGCGAAATAACCGAGGGGAAAAGACCCATAATCGGAGTAGGCGGCATCCATGACGTTGAATCAGCTTTGGAAAAACTGGAAGCAGGAGCTTCTCTTCTGCAGCTTTACTCGGGAATGATCTACGAAGGGCCCGGATTGGTTCGGTTAATCAAAAAAGGATTAATCCAAAGGGGTGTTAATTTCTCAGCTGAAAAGTAATTGGGCACTCAACCGAAATCGCCTGGCCACCACTCAAAACCGGTTCAAAGGAAACACCCGCTGAAAGAACTTCCTCAAATGCCATCTTTAGCTCATCGGAAATATCTTCGGTCTGCAGCTCATAGCTTTCTAATACACCTCTCTGATTTACCCTAAAGAGATAGGTGATCTCAGTATTTTCCAACTGACCGGTTATGTTCAGCCGGTCAATAAATGATTGCATTCCTCCCCGGATCTCCAAAGACACCCCCACTTCCTCACAACTCATATATTCTCCTTCCATCGCTTGCGGCTCAGGATCCTGCTCTATTGTTGGGCCTTCCTCCAATTGTTCTTCTTTTTCAGGAACCTTCAGTTCTTTGCTCAAACGCTCCACACGAGTGCGTATTGAAGAGTCGTTATACTCTGACAAGAAAAGGTTGATCGTTGAACGGGCACTGTCCCAATTCGCACCATAGTATGGGAAGTCTTTGGAAAAATCGGGCTGCTCAAGGGTCGAGTCTACAAAGGCCCGATAATCCGATCTTTGATCTGCGGTGAGTGCAGAAGTGGTATCAGATAAAATTTTTCTAAGTGAATCTTGTCTGAATTGAAAATCAGCAAGCTTATCATTCCAGCGACTTCGGCTATTCACCCATGCATCCAAATTTTCCTGATAGGATTCATTTTCCTTTCCGGCCTTCATATATAATTCAATAGCCTCAAAAAGAGCACGTGGAGCTATTCGGTGGTTCCCATTATTCAACGCAAAAGATCTCAGTGAATCAGCTTTAACTGTAGTTGATATCGAGTCGAGATCAGTAATCTGCTGATACAGGCGAAGCACATTAACCGAATCAGTCTGCTGTTCCGGTAACTCCAGCTCATAGGTTTCCGCAATTTGTTGTGCATATTCTGAATTTGGATACAATTCAACGAGCTTCCGGGCGTAAAAAATTGCTTCTTCCCTATTCTCAAGGCTTGCATATAATTCAGAGAGAGAATACAGGGATACCATATTGACACTTTCAGAAGACGGATTGTCGATTGCCTTTTTAAAATAATGGATGGCACTATCGGGCATTTCAAGAGATAGAAACAAAAGGTTGCCCAATTCATACTGAGAAGCGGCGATCAGTTTTCTCACAGAGTCCTGCTCTTGCGGTTCAAAAGGGATAGCGCTAAGATCAATTCTGACGCTGGCGATCTCCGACTCTTGTCCATTGCCGGAACCTTGCAATGCATTTTCCTCATTATTAATGGTAGAATAATCTATCAGCTCTTCCACTCTCCAGTTATCCGCCAATGGCCTGTTTCCCCAAATAGCACGAAACTGCTGACGGGCATTCTCTTGCATCCCGGGATTGTTAGAATTAAGGAAACCGTTTGTCAGATTTGCTGCTTCCTGGGTCTCGTCGGTATTTACATTTACCAATTGGTTTTGTTGATCTTGCCGTTGCTCCTGGAGCCTTCTAAGCTCCTCAAGCTTTTGTTCTTTCAGCTTAACCAATACCGAGTCAAATTCTTCTTTATTCATTTGACCCAAGCGAAGTAAACTATCCTGAAGGGCAATATCGCTCTTTAAACGAGCATAATTTCCAAACGATTCCGCCAATTCACGTGCCCTGAAATCTTCGGGTAATTTATCCGCTGATACATTACGTTGAGCAGCGGAATCGTAGTAGGCTGCAGCTTTTGTAAAATCATTTTTCTGAAACCGATAAATTTCAGCCAACCCATAATATGATCGTGCGGCAATCTCAGCACTGGGATTGCTTAAGCGATTTCTAAGTACATTATTATACGAACGAATAGCTTTCTCAAATTCTCCCCGCTCATGCTGAGTTCGAGCAAGTTCAAAATCTAACTCAGCTTTATAATCAAGATTCTTATCATCCCGTACCATGTCATTAAAAATACGGTAAGCGACTTCATTTCTGCCAAGTTCCCGCGCAACTTCAGCTTTCTTTCGCTGTGCCAGATACTGAATTCTATATTCTACATAGTGATTTTTTACGTTGTCATAAGCTTCAAAAGCCGCTTCAATATTGCCGATGCGCTCATATACCTGGCCCAGCAGAAAATACCCACGCTCGCGATATTCCTTCTTACTTAGCTTAGGCAACGCTTCGGTAAGTTCATTGGCTGCTGTTTGCCAATTTTTCATTTGGACATGATGCTGAGCCAATAAAAGTTTGGCCTCAGCTCTTCTTTGGTCACTCCATATCTCATCCTGTAACGAAAGCTGCTCCGAGAGAAAAGCGATGCCTTCATTATATAATTCCATATCGAGCAGTACCCGCCCCTGCCATAATATTGATTCCTGCTGCAGCTCTGCATTTTTAGTAGTTACAAACAGCTCCTTGAATTTCTGATCGGCAGAAAAATACTCTTGCCGAAAATAATAGGATTTACCGATCAGGCCAATGGCATCATCCACCCATTTGGAGTCCTCGTAACGACGCAGAATATCTGCTCCCTTTTGAATGGCTTTGTCAAAATCCTGTGCCCCGGCGTTTACAGGTTTGGGATGCACCCTGATGGGTTGAAGAGGGTTATAATCGCGCGGCTGATCCAGGTTTTTTTTCAACCCGGCCTGATAGCTTTGTTTTGCGTTATAATAGGTATTGTAATAGGCATTAAAATTTGTCCATCTCGACTGGAATGTACTTTTACATCCGGTCATAACGAATACAATCAATAAACCTAAAACAATGCTGCGGTAGTTCATATCGGGTAATTAACGAATCGAGTTACTCAATCGTACTTACTTTTATCATATTGGTGCGGCCGCGTTTTGCAATAGGCATTCCGGTAGCAACGATCACCCGGTCACCGGATTTTACCATCCCATTATCTTTCAAATATTGCTCCATCATTTTGACGCTTTTATCTGTGTCAAAAAGCTCATCTAACCTAACCGAATAAACCCCCCAAACCAAATTCAATTGCCTGCGTACTTTCAGGCTTTCGGTAAAAGCAACAATCGGCACTTTGGGCCTGAACTTGGCAATTCTGCGGGCTGTGCTCCCTGAATGAGTAATCGTACTGATGGCTTTTGCTTCTACATTGTCTGAAATGCTTACACAAGAGAAGGCCAGCGACTCAATGATCTGTTTTTCCTTCCATTCAGGTTTCCGGTATTCAAGGCTATTATATAATTGTGGCCTTTTTTCCTCGATCATCCGGCAAATTCTGTCCATTACATTAACTGCTTCCATGGGGTATTTACCCGCAGCTGTTTCTCCGGAAAGCATGACGGCATCTGTTCCGTCTAATACGGCATTAGCAACATCCGAACTCTCCGCTCTTGTAGGACGTGGATTATTGATCATGGAATCCAGCATTTGTGTAGCGGTTATCACCGGCTTACCGGCCATACGGCATTTTTCGATGATCATTTTTTGCACAATGGGCACTTCTTCTGTTGGAATCTCAATACCAAGATCTCCGCGTGCCACCATAATTCCGTCTGCCTCCTCAATGATCTCATCAATCACTTCCAGTGCCTCCGGTTTTTCAATTTTGGCGATGATACCTGCCTGACTCCCTGCTGCGCGCACACGAGAAATTATATCTCTTACATCCTTTGCTGATCTCACAAAAGAAAGAGCAATAAGATCCACATCTTGTTTGATCCCAAATTCAAGATCTTTAAGATCTTTTTCCGTTAAGGCAGGGATTGAAATACGCACATTTGGCAAGTTCACTCCCTTTCTGGATTTAAGCAATCCTCCTACCACAACTTTTGCTTCTAACGAATCAGGCTTTTTATCCGTAACCTTGAACTCAAGGAGTCCGTCATCCAATAAGATCGAATTTCCGACTTCCGCTTCGTGAAGCAGATTTTTATAATCGATAGGAATTACGGAAGAAGTGCCTTCAACATCCTCTCCTGTAATTTTTATGGTAGAACCTGTCTCAAGCTGCTGACCTCCTTCTTTCATCTTTCCAACCCGAATCTTAGGACCCTGCAGGTCCATCAGCACAGGTACGCTGTATTGAAACTTCTCAGCAGCATTACGAATATGTCGGATGACCTTGGCATGATCCTTATGGCTGCCATGAGAAAAATTAACCCTGGCGACATTCATGCCATGAAGCAGGAGGTCTTCAATTTTTTCCTGGGTATTACAACTCGGACCGATGGTGCATACAATTTTTGTACGGCGCCTTGCAGATATCATAAAGAGTGTTTATTTAATTGAGTAAGTGATTTCACAATGTTGCTAAAGATAGGTTAAATGTGGCAATCATTGTGAAATGATTTTTTAAATATCGAGGTCTTATGATCAAAGTCTTTCAAAACTTCTCTACATATTTGCTGGCAACCGTATTTATTTCGTTTTTTTTGGCCGGTTGCTCCAATTCTTACATAGAAGATGTGAAGCGTGGAGGAGACTATGCTTACCAACCCGGATTTCCGGAATTGCGCATTGAAATTGCCGGGTTCATAACTCCTGAAGGACAATCTAAGATCAAAATTGCAGGGACCATTCCTCATAATAGTTTAATCTTCAAACAAAGAGATGGGGAGCTAATCGCTGACGTCTCCTTGTTATTTGAGATCAGAAATACAACGGTTGACCAAGTTCGGTCTTCCACTTTTGAGATAGATGTCACTAAGGATTTAAATACCAGTGTATTTTCGAATGACCTGTATATGTTTGAAAGAGAGTTTGATGCACAACCCGGTGAATACATTGTAGCGGTATCGGCCACGGATAAATCTTCAAAGAAATCAACAGTCCGGAAAGCTGAAGCTTTCATTCCAAATACCAATAATAATGTTACTAACATTACTAATATTCGGCTGCTCAGCAAGCATGAGGATAACAGTCGAGGGTTTTTCCCGGTTACTACTTATGATGTAAGCTCAGCAGCTGATAGCCTGAGATTCGAATTCCAGGTAACCAACAGCGATCCGGAAAAGTCGATTAATTTTCAGGCAAGACTCTTAAAATTTAATGCAGATACAACGGTTGGCCTGCCAATGAGTTTCACCAATCCATCAGCATCAAGTATTGAGCATAAAGGTATAGACTACAGAGACTTTGAAATTATTCAAAGCACACAAAGGCAGATAAATCGACCCGGAAATGTGACAGTTGAATTTGTATTTAAAAATCTTGATCGGGGAAACTATCGCTTTGAGGTGGGTACTGCTCTGCCTGAAAAAGGGCCATTGTATAAAGCAAGGGACTTTTCCATTAAAAGCGAAAACTACCCTTCTGTAAAAACGCCCCGGGAATTAGCCGCTCCACTCGTGTATTTGATGAAAGACAAGGATCATGAAAAAATGATGGCTATTCAATCGGACGATTCACTGAAAGCAGCAATAGACCGCTTTTGGCTCGAAAACATTCAAAATGCCGCACTGGCAAAGAATGTGATCTCTTTATATTACCAGCGAGTGGAAGAAGCCAATAAACTTTTCTCAAATTTTAAGGAAGGATGGAAAACTGACCGAGGCATGATTTACATTCTATTTGGCCCTCCTCTGGATACCTACCAACGATTGAGAACGGTCAGATGGTCCTATAAATTCAATGAAGAGGATCCGGAGTACACCTATTACTTCAGGAGTTCCAAAACAAAAACAGACTTTTATCCCTTCGATCATTATGTATTACAAAGAAATAATATGTACTTCAGAATTGAGTATCGGATCCGGGAATTATGGCTTTCAGGAAACATCATTAGCCGGAACATTTGATCGTTCCAAGCTGAATGTTAAAATTTGTTTCTCTTACCTTATATAATTAATATTCACATTCCTTATAAACAATCAATCAAACGAGGTAAATATGTTGAAAAAGCTACTTACAACATTCCTCTTTGGGTTCATATTATGTGCTACTACATATGCCCAGAGTGGAACCGTTACAGGTACAGTTACTGATGCCAATACGGGAGAGCCGTTAATTGGTACTACTGTACAAATCGTTGAACTGAATCGAGGTACCCCATCAGATATTGATGGAACCTTTGAGATCGACAATGTTCCTGCCGGTACTTATACCCTGCGGGTTTCTTTTGTTGGTTACCAAACTTTCGAAGAAGAAATCGAAGTTGGATCAGGGACACTTACTGTTGACGTTGCACTTTCCGAGGACGTTCTCGGAATCGGTGAGTTTGTGGTTACCGCCCTTGGGCAGGAAACCAACGAGCGTGCCGTAACCTTCGCAACACAAACGGTAGATGCTGAAAAGCTAAACGTAACCCAGGATATTAACGTAAAAACAGGTCTTGCCGGTAAAGTTGCCGGTGTACAGATCGCCGGACAGGCCGGTTCTAAGCTTGGTGATTTTGGTAGTATCCGTATTCGTGGTGCTATTTCACTCACCAATGAACTCGCTGAGCCCCTGTACGTAGTTGACGGTGTTCCTGTGAACGACCCTAATGCCATCGACATGAATAATGTGGCTGACATTAACGTTCTTAAAGGCCCTAACGCTACTGCTCTTTACGGACAGCGTGGTGAATCAGGTGTGGTTTTGATCTCTACAAAACGAGCTAACCGATCCGGTGTAAGTGTTGAGTTGACCAACTCCCTTACTTTTGATCAGGTTGCTTACCTGCCTAACTACCAAAACGAATATGGCCAGGGTTATAGTGGCGAAGGTGAATGGTCTACGTTCAACTACGACAACACCTCCACCCTTCTTATTTTCAGGATCTTGATGGAGTGAGATTTATTTCTTCCTCTTATGCTGATGAAAGCTGGGGTCCAAAATTTGACGGACAGCCTTATGCCCCATGGTATTCATGGTTCCCGGACAGCCCTTATTATGGAGAAACCGTTCCATACGAAGCACAAGAAAATAATATCAAAGACTTCTATGACACCGGTGTTGCCAACAAAGCGGGTATTGCTGTAAATATTTATAATAACAGCTATTCCGGCCGTATTGCCTACACCAACCTTGCTCAGAACGGTATCATACCTTACTCTAACTTAGATAAGCACTTTTTGAGCGGTCGGTTTAACTACGACGTATCAGAAGACTTTAACGTAGGTGCAAATGTGAATTTCACCACACAAAGTGTTAACGGAGACGTTTATTCTGACGGTTATGGTAATAACACATCCGGTTCTTTCAACTCATGGTTTGCACGTAACCTGGACATGAGCAAAATGCGAGAACTTAAAAACCTTACTACCCCGGATGGTTACTATGCATCCTGGAACTGGTGGGGACCAAATCTTTACCCATATGGTGGAGATGATGACGGATATCAAAAAGCTACTTTCTGGTTCAACCCATATACTTGGACCAGCCAGTATGATATCAACCGTCAGACCGACAACCTTATCATGAATGCAGAAGCAAGCTATCAGATCAGTAATGAACTTGAACTATCTGCTGCTGCCAATACGGATCGTCGTAACTACACTCGCGAGTACTATATTCCTTATAACATTGATTACTCAGCTGCAAACAGTAGTGATTTCTATAACTACTATGTTAACAGCTTTGGTGTTTGGAAAGACGAACGTCAGGAAACTAACTTTGACGGTCGTTTGAACTATCGCAGTAATTTCGATGATTTCAACGTAGATGCATTTGTTGGTGGTAATCTTCGCTTCGAAAATTATAACCGCTTTAATGCTGATATGAGCACCGGTAACTTCCAGAGTGGTGGATTGATCATCCCTGATGTTTATTCATTTGCCAACTCTGCTGAGCAGATCACTCCGGTTGCTACCGACTGGGAGAAAAAAGTTTACTCCGTATTCGCTAAGGCAAGCATTGGTTACCAGGATTTCATTTATCTTGATGGTTCTTTCCGTCAGGACTGGAGTTCTGCACTTCCTGCTGACAATAACGGATATGGCTACCCATCTATTGGTGCTTCTTTCGTATTTAGTGAGCTGATCGATAACGATATCCTGTCTTACGGTAAGTTCCGTGCAGGTTGGGCACAGGCAGGTAACGACGTAGGTGCTGAATCTATTAACAGTGCTTTCGCTCTTTCCAGTAACCCGTATTCTAACCCAATCACAGGAAGCAGTGTACCATTGTTGTTCACTGATAATACGTTCATCGATCCAAACATCAAGCCTGCCTTGAACTCTTCGTTCGAGACCGGATTTGATCTTCGATTCCTTGATGACCGTATTGCATTCAATGCTACATATTACAATGAGACTCGTAAGGATGAGATCATCCCTGTTTCTCTTTCAAGTACAAACGGTGCACAAAATTACCTTACAAACGCCGGTACTTCCGAGCGTGAAGGTATTGAGTTGACCCTTCAGGGCGCCCCTGTTCAAACCGAAGATTTCCTTTGGGATGTAACGGTTAACTGGGCACAAAACTCTACTATTGTAACCGCTCTTCCTCAGGGATTAGATACTTATGACTTGAATACGAGCCAGGCTTTCGACTTTGTTTTTGTAACCCACAAACTCAATGAAGAGTGGGGACAGCTTCGAGGCGCAGGTTTTGCCCGTGATGAGAATGGTAACAAGATCATCAATCCAAACGGAACCTATGCCGTAGAACAAAACCAATTCTTTGGTTCTGTACTACCTGACTTCACCGGTGGTATTCTAAACACCTTTGCTTATAAAGGTTTAAGCCTTACCGCTTCTATTGACTTCCAGAAAGGCGGACAGTTCTTCTCACTCTCTGAGCAGTGGGGTTACTACTCCGGACTATTGGAAGAAACAGCCGGGCTTAATGATAAAGGAAACCCGAAACGTGATGCTGTTGCCGATGGCGGTGGTGTACATGTAACCGGTGTTGATGCTAATGGTAATAATGTAGACATGTACGTACCGGCCCTGAATTACTACGGTCAGTGGTACTCAAACCGTCTTGCTGAACCATTTATTCATGATGCCAGCTATGTTAAGCTGCGTGAACTAAGCTTGTCTTACAATCTGCCTGACCGAATCATTGGCGGATTCTTTAATTCCGCTTCTGTTGGAGTCATTGCACGTAACGTGTGGCTGATCGCCGTATCTGACGACAACGTACACGGATGGGATCCATCTGAAATGTCTCAGGTATATGGTGAGAACGGACAGCTTCCGGGTACCCGAAGCTTCGGTTTCAACGTAAGACTAACCTTTTAATCATTTACAGAATCATGAAGAAACTATTAATATTACTCCCGCTGCTTTTCATCGGCTTTTATGGCTGTGAAAACGTAGACTTTGGAGACACAAACGTAGATGACGATGCTGTAACACAAGCCGATGCACAAGCCTTGATGGCCGGTGCTATGAACCGGTTTTTTACACTCGGTGGTCGAGAGTATGTTGCCCGGCCTACCCTGTATGTTCAGTATCAGTCTCAGAATGTATACACCGATGAGTCTCGTTATAATGAGGCGCCATCAACGTGGACAGGCTACTATGTGCAAACATTGAGTAACCTGAAAAAAGTAGTAGATATCAACTCACAGGATGAAGTACCTATTTCTGTGACTGTATACGGTGCACCGACTAATCAGATTGGTGTGGCTGAACTGATGAGTGTACTCATCTGGAAACGAGTTACCGATTCTTTTGGTCCGGTTCCTTATGAAGGCGCTTTAGGTGAAGAAAACCTTACCCCTGCATATACCGGTCAGGAAACTATTTACCGTGACCTGATTGCCCGAGCTAAAACAGCTCGTGATATGCTGGATGCAAACCTTCCCGGTCCTACCGGTGATGTTGTATATGGTGGTGATGTAACCAAATGGCAAAAATTTGCCAACTCTTTCATCATGTCACTTTCTATGCAGCTCACTAAGAAGTTTCCAGGAGCCAGTGGTTTTGCTGCAACGGAGTTTTCTGCTGCCTTGAATCATTCAGCAGGTCCGATTGAGGAAGTCGCTGATGAATTCTGGTATCAGCATCAGAATGTTTCCGGAGCAACCAACCCTTACTCCAACTTCCGTGGTGCTGACTACTCTCTTTCTGCACCTTTCGTAGATGCATTAAGTGGTGAATCCGGAAATACCGGTACTATTGGATATTCCAATACTACTTATGATGAGCGATTAGTTCTGTTTTCTTCAGACACCAGCTTAGCCGGTCGTCCATATGGATATGAAAGTACTTCAGGAACATATGCAGCCATTAGTTCTGCTATCAAAGCTCCTGATGCTCCCTTCCCATATATGACTGCCGCCTATACTTATCTCAACCGTGCAGAAGCTGCAGAATTAGGCTGGACTAGTGAAGTGCCCGCAGACATGTTTCAGGAAGGAGTCAACAAATCCTTTGAAACACTGGATGCTCACTTTGTTGGAGATGGAAGTCTGGAAGCTGAAGCCACTAACTATGTAACCAATCGTGTGATCGATTACGGTACAGAAGGTGCCTTGCAAGTGATCCGTGAAGAGAAATGGGTAGCCCTGTTTCCAAATGGACATGATGCCTGGAGCGAATGGAGAAGAACAGGTATTCCTACTCTGACTCCAGCAGCTGAACCATTGAACAATGGTAATATCCCAAGAAGATATTTATATCCTGCTGATGAAGCCGGTGTAAATACTGAAGCTTATAATGCAGGTGTGAACATGTTGACCCCAGGTCAAGATAGTAACACTTCTCGCTTCTGGTGGGATATTGACTAAATGAATATTTATTCATTTGAAAAGAAGGCCGGCTTTTTTAAGTCGGCCTTTTTTATTTTCTTCTACCTTCTAACCAATAATAAATTCATTGTTAGCAGGTTAATGATTCGCAGTTAGTTTAAGTGGCAGGAACTCCTTAACTACACATTCCTTACTTTTGGCTGCAAGTGTTCCCAAACGTCATTTTTTATTTTAAAGGGATTTATGAAATACAATTATTACAAGATCTTTTTCTCTTTCACCCTCCTTTCCCTGCTTCTTATATCTACAGGCTGCAATAACGAATATATTGAAGACATTGACCGAGGCCTTGGATATAACTATCGCCCCGGGCATCCTGAATTGCGAGCCGCTGCTTCCGGACAGATCAGAGAGGATAACACCCCTGTAATTATTGTATCAGGAGATTTGGTGAAAGGCAGCCTTATATATACGGATAACGGAACCTCATCCTATGAGGCGAACTTTACCGTTGAAATATTAGTCAGAGAGGCTTCTGATAATAGCTCTCCATATAAAAAGCGGGTAATTGAAGACCGGATACAAGCACAAAACACCAGTATCACAAATAATCAGGATGTTTATCGCTTTGAAGAAATATTTGAAGTTGAACCCGGGAAATATGAAATCCAGATTATTGTAACAGATCAAAAATCAAACAAGCGCTCTCTTCAAACCCTTCAAACCGAGATACCGGATCCCTCCGACCAAATCTCTCATATAACAGAAATACGGGTACTTGGAAAAAATACATCCAACGAACAAGCCCCTTTCAATCAAGCCACCACTTATGATATACCTTCACGAATAGATTCTCTGAAGTTTGTTTTCCAGGTAACCAATAGTAAACCGGATGCCCCTATCGAGATCACCTCGAGGTTGCTTAAATTCCGCTCCGATACTTCCATTGCACGGCCTATGTCGTTCAATAACTATTCAAGTTCAAGCATTCAATACCTGGGTATCGACTATAATAAGTACGATGTAATCCAGCAATCTTCCCGGATACTGGAACAAACCGGAAGTGTGATCATTGAGCTCTCCTTTTCAGATCTGCCCCGGGGAAACTACCGGCTGGAAGTAAGATCAGAAACCGATGAAGACAACGAGCTCTTCAAAGCCCGTGACTTTGGCATCAAAAGTGAAAATTATCCTTCCCTAAAAACACCGGAAGAACTGGCACGGCCACTTTATTATCTCATGGATGACAAAGAGTATGAAGAATTGATGTCTCATGAAGACCCGAAAGAATTGAAAAATGCCATTGACCGGTTTTGGCTATCCAATGTTCAAAATTCAAATATGGCTAAAAACGTCATATCTCAATATTATCAGCGGGTTGAAGAAGCCAATAAACAATTCTCCAATTTTAAGGAAGGCTGGAAAACCGATACCGGAATGATCTACATCTTATTCGGCCCGCCCCTTTACAACGATCATTTCTCTGATCAGATGCTTTGGTCCTATTCCTATAATCAGGAAGATCCAGAACGAAATTTTCTATTTGTTCAGCCCAAACTCAAAAATGAGTTTTATCCTTTTTATCATTTTATCCTCCAAAGAAGCTCATACTACCATACCATTTATTATCGGCAAACTGAGAGATGGAGATCCGGAACTATATTAAGTACTAACCTCTAATTATATCATTGGCTGTTGAATGGTTTCTCGCCCCGAACATATTCCGTTCCAATTCCAATTCATAATCCTGTTACTATTAGGGTTTTTAGGCACTTCCTGTTCATCCAGTTACTCCGGTAAAGCAGATATAGGCTCAGAGGAGACCGTTGTTCCGGGCCTGCCCTTCATTACACTAAATGCTTCTTCCAATATTACCGAAGATCAGCAAACCCAGGCCATTTTGTTTCTTTCCATTCAGGAAAACAGCCTTATATATAAGAATCAACAAGATTCGCTGATCAGTCGCATTGAAATTTGGGCAGAGATCACCCCTGATGATGCCCCACCTGTAGTCAGCGATATGTATCAAATTTTGCTTGGTAAAAGTCCTGACACAAAATATTATGAACAGAACACCATATACCGACAACTTACCTATAATATTCCGCCCGGCGACTATAATATCAATTTGAAGATCACCGATCTTCACTCCGGAAAGTCAACCATCAGAAAGCGAAAAATCCATATCCCAGACCCTGATTCTGATGAAACTGCGGTAAGCCAGGTTCGTTTCTTTCACAAACCATCCCCGGATGCTGATTTTGTGGCAGTGAATGGCTACAATGTAAACATGGGATATGATTCCCTGAAGTTTTCCTTCCAACTTTTGAATGGAGAAGCTGACAAACCCACGGAAGTTGAACTAAAACTCGTGCGTTTTACGGCAGATCTCGATCCGGCTCGGTCCATGAGCGGGCGGGAACACCGAAATTCTTCCCTCGTAAAAAAAGGACTTGATTATACAAGGTCAGAAACCATTCAATCTACCAAGCGAATCTTGAATTCACCGGGCAGCGTCACCATTGAGAACACCTACACGGAGCTGCCCCGCGGAAATTACCGTTTTGAAGTATCCGTGAAACAACCCTCAGCAAAGACGCTCTACGAAGTCAGAGATTTTGGTATTAAAAGCGAAAATTACCCGCAAGTAAAATCATCTTTTGAACTTGCCCGGCCTCTCTACTATTTGATGAATGAATCAGAATATAATGACCTTTTGGCGATCAAGAACGCCGACTCTTTGAAAAAAGCCATCGATAATTTCTGGTTAGGAAATATTAAAAATGCCCCCAAAGCACGGGAGATCATCAGGCTTTACTATGAGCGGGTTGAGGAAGCCAACAAGCAGTTCAGTAACTTCAAAGAAGGCTGGAAAACGGATCCCGGGATGATCTATATCCTTTTTGGGCCTCCTTTATACGTT
Source organism: Gracilimonas tropica DSM 19535 (assembly GCF_000375425.1). Classification (GTDB taxonomy): domain Bacteria; phylum Bacteroidota; class Rhodothermia; order Balneolales; family Balneolaceae; genus Gracilimonas; species Gracilimonas tropica. Next base: position 430,752 of record NZ_AQXG01000002.1, read on the forward strand.
GACGAGGGGTTTGGTGAGATGACATGGTTCTACGATTTTGATACCGGAGTGGAAGAACGCGGCTTTTACTTCGATGATCCGAGATTTGGAAATAATAAATTTCCCTTCCATAATTTCCAGTTAGAGCGATCAGATGACTTTTTCGGCTTACAATATCGGCAAATACAGTCCTGGAAAGACGGTTCCATTATTTATTTAAGTCAATAACCCTTCAAATCTGACTTGTAAATATTTTATTTCTGCTTTGTTTTTAAGAGACAAACTTTTCATATTAGATACTGTTTGATACGTGAATGAACGTAAATTAACTGTTTAAAGTTATTTACCTATTCATTCTCACTAACCCTTTAATTAAAATCAAAGCTACTATGTTTAAAAAGCTACTATTCATGGCTCTCGCCATGTTTATGTCTGTTAGTGCTTATGCACAAAGCGGTACATTGACAGGTGAGGTCACCGACGCTGAAACAGGAGAAGCCTTAATTGGTGCTACTGTTTACATTGAATCTATTCAAAGAGGTGCACAGACCAACATTGATGGTGAATACACGATTAATGATATTCCTTCTGGCACGTACACTGTTAGTATCTCATACGTTGGATACCAAACATTTGAACAAGATATTGAAATTGGATCAGGTACTACGACCCTCGATGCTCAACTTTCTGTAGACCTTGTAGGTCTTGACGAAGTAGTTGTAACCGGTTTTGGTACTATTGACCGACAGGCATTTACCGGAACGGTTTCTTCTGTTTCCTCTGAAGCACTTGAAAGCGTACCTGTTGCATCTGTTGACCAAGCCCTTCAGGGTAACGCTGCCGGTGTTGTTGTTACTTCCTCTACCGGTACTCCAGGTGCGGTTCAGCAGATCCGTATTCGTGGTATTAGTTCTGTAAATGCTGATACTGACCCATTATTTGTTATTGATGGTGTTCCTGTTATCAACGGAAATAATGCCGCTTCCGGTGCAACCAGTTCTCTGGGAGTATTGGCTAACCTAAGCTCAAGCGATATTGAGTCTATCACTATCCTTAAAGATGCTGCTTCTACTGCTCCTTACGGTGCCCGTGGTACCAACGGTGTAGTTGTAATCACAACTAAGCAGGGACGCTCAGGTTCTACAACCTATTCTGTTTCTGCTCAGCGTGGTTTTAACAGCCGTGCTGTAGAAGGCGAAACACCAATGGGTGCTGAAGCTTGGGATGCTTTGTATTACACAGCTGCAGGTAATTACTTAGAATCTGGTTTTGGACTTCCTAATACACGTGCCGCTGTTGATCAATACATTGGTACCAGTGGTTGGGATGGCGAAACTGATACTGACTGGGGAGAAGTTGTTCGGAATGAAGATGCTGTTCAACAAGAATACAACATCTCTGCCCGTGGCGGTAATGACGTAACTAATTTCTATGCTTCTGCCGGAATTTTTGGACAGGAAGGTCAGGTTATTGGTTCTCAGCTGGATCGAATCAGTGGTAGTCTGGATGTCTCCCACAGATTGGATGATCGTGTTCGTATCCAAAACAGCTTCAACGGTTCATTTGTTGAGCAAGACGGTATTCTTGAAGGTGCCGGTTACTTCGGTAGCCCTGTTTTGGCCGAATATTTTATGAAGCCTATTGACCGTGCTTATAATGATGATGGAACTCCAAACATCAATAACTTAAGCACCAATATTTTTAACCCTGTATATGTTCAGGCTAATGATATTGATCGTAAAAGAAACTATAGAATCCGTAATAACACCAAAATTGATGTAAATATCGCCGAAAACCTGATGTTTACTACTCGTTTTGCTGCGGATTATCTTGAGACCGAAGAAAAATATTACAACGATGTATTCTACGGAGACTCTGATGACGTAAGCGGTTCTGTAGATGATATCAGTACCCGTAACTTCAACTATGTATGGCAAAATGTTTTGAGTTACATCTGGGTACCTAATTCAGATCATAACTTTACTTTTAAAGGTATTTCTGAAAGCCAGCGTAACTACAACTACTACCTGGAAGCTTATGGTGAAGGTATTGCCGCTCCAGGCTTGTATAACCTGAACACTGTTGCTTCTCCTCAGTTTGTAGGTTCTTCTACAACCGACTGGGCTGTTCAGTCTTTCACCGGACTTGTGAATTACGGTTTCCAGGGCAAGATCTATGCGGATGCCAGCTTGCGCTATGAAGGAAACTCTCGCTTCGCAGAAGATGAGCGTTGGGGAACTTTCTGGTCTCTTGGACTTGGATATGTTATCACAGAGGAAGAATTCATGCAAGATCTTGACTTCCTGAACTACCTGAAGGTTCGTGCTTCTTATGGTAAAACAGGTAACTCAGGTGTAGGTCTGAATCAATACCAAGCTACGGTTGGATTTGGTAGTTATTACGATATCTCTTCTATTCAACCTTCAAACTTAGGTAACCGAAACCTGACCTGGGAAACAGCTAATTCTGTTGATCTTGGTTTGGAATTTGAAGTATTAGAAAGAGTTTCAGGTGGTGTTACTTTCTTTAGAAAAGACAGTAAAGACCTTCTTTTCAACGTTCCACTTTCAAGAACAACCGGGCACAATTCTCAAACCCAAAATATTGGTGAACTGTACAACCAAGGTATTGAGATCGAAGCTAATGTTGACGTTGTTCGTACCCGCGACTTCAAATGGAACATTGGTGGTAACTTCAGTAACATCAAGAACGAAGTAACCGACCTTCCACAAGACGGTAATGGTGAAGATATCGAAATCACTACCGGAACCCGATATACTGCTGTTAGAGGCTACGAAGTGAATGCATGGTATATGCGCGGATGGGCCGGAGTTGATCCTGAAAATGGAGATCCACTGTGGTACACCGATGAAACTGAAACAGCTACTACCAATAACTACAACGAAGCTGAGCGCTATTATCAAGGTGCAAATGCGCTTCCAACTACTTTTGGTGGTGTTAACACCCGCTTTGATTTCATGAATTTCTACGCAAGTGCAAACTTGTATTATTCATTTGGAAACAAAGTATATGACAACTGGGCATTTTACATGAGATCTGATGGTGCTTTCGGTTCTGCTTTTGGTCAATATGCCAGACAAGCAGATTACTGGACACCTGAAAACACAGATGCTCCTAACCCTCGTCCATTGTTAGGTGGTAACCTTAATTCTAACAGCGGATCTTCTCGATTCTTATATGATGGAGACTATCTGAGATTGAAAACTGTAAACATCGGTTATAATGTACCGGCTAAATACCTGCAAGAAATCGGTCTGAAATCAGCTACCGTATACTTTGTAGGACAGAACCTATGGACTTACGTATTTGACGATGAACTCAATTACGACCCTGAAGTTCAAGCCAGTGGTTTCACCAGCTTACAAGCTGCCCCACTGAAGTCTGTTACTTTCGGTGTTAAAGTTAACTTTTAAGGAATAATGACAATGAAGAATATTTTTAAACTTACACTAGCACTGCTCGTTGTAGCAGGAATAAGTACTGGTTGTAGTGACTTTTTGGAGCCTTCTGTAGATCAGAACAAGCCCACAGATACAGCTATCCAGTCCATTGATGACTTAAATTCTGTAGTACTCGGTGCTCATGATTTCATGAATTCAACCGGGTTATACGGACGAGATTTTGTTGCCGGACCAGAAGCAATGTCCGACAATGCTTTTTCTAACCAGAATTCAGGACGATTCATCGTTCAATCCCAGTTTAACTTCACTGAAAACAGTGGATATGCAGAAACTATTTGGGATGACTTCTATGAGGCAATAGCTGCAGCTAACATTGCAATTGGCGCCGAACTGGAATCAACACCTGCTGTTGATTACGCAAAAGGGCAGGCTTATGCTATTAGAGCTTTTGCCCACATGCAACTTCTGCTGAACTTCGGTCAGCAATTTTCAGGTGGAACGCTTGGTATTCCTTACATTACTACTTACAATGAAGGAAACTTGCTCCCTGCTCGTGAACCCGTAGCTGACATCTGGAATAAGATCGGAGCTGATTTCGAGCAAGCTGCAACGCTTATGGATCCTTCTTTGGATGCAGGAAACCCGGTATTTATGAATCATACCGCCGTAAAAGCTCTTCAGTCACGTTATTATCTATATACTGCTGAGTTTGACGCAGCAATTGCAGCTGCAGACGCTATCCTTCCCGGATACACTCCTGTTTCTGCTGCTAATTTAGCTGCAGCTTGGGCATCCGGATCTGGACCAAATGCGATTTTCGAAATGGGTTTCACTTCTACCAATAATGTTGGTAATAATAGCCTTGCTCGAATTTATCGTGACACTAACTACGGTGATGTTGAAGCAACTCAAGACCTTTACGATGCCTATGATCCTAATGATGCTCGTTTGGATTTATTTAGCGTTGAAGGTGATACTATCCGTATCAGCGGAAAATATGTTGATGAACTTGGTTCTGACAACACTCGTATCATCCGTTTTGCTGAAGTATGGCTTAATAAAGCGGAAGCTCTAGCACGTAGAGGTGGAGCTGCTGACCTGATTGAGGCCGTTGACATGATCAATACACTTTCTACTGCAAGAGGTGTAAATGATCCTTATACATATGGAACTCAAGCACAAGTCATTGCTGATGTACTAGCTGAACGACGTTTAGAGCTCGCATTTGAAGGTCACCGTTTATTTGACCTTGCCCGTCACGAGCTTAACATACCATATGTTAGCGTTCCTGGTAGAGGAGTTAATTTCATGACAAACGGTCCAATTCCATTTGGAGATCAAATGTTTGTGTTGCCAATTCCTCAGGCTGAAATGGATGCAAACTCTAGTATGGATCAAAACCCTTATTACACCAACTAATTTTTTTAGTTGTGGATAATTTTAAAGCCCTCATCTTTCGGTGAGGGCTTTTTTTATTTCTCCCTCTTCCAATCTATTTATTTTATCCTCTTCTTTTAAGAATGAGTTCTCTGTAAGTCTACTGCTCTTCTCAGCTTATCTGTCTAACTAACATTGGGTAATTACACCGCAATAAAACGTCAAATTGTAGTTATAGGAGGTACAGGTTTCTATTCTTTGCCAGAATAGTTTGAAGAGCATAAAAAAAGCCCTCTGAACTGGATCAGAGAGCTTTTAAAGTGACGTGCAGATTCGAACCTGCGTCCGCCAGCCGGCGGATAAGAGCCCGACGAGCTAGCCAAATTTTTCATGGACACATTTCCATACATATTCCCGTCCCTGTGCAGACTTTAATTGCGACTCCCTTTTCATCGCTTGCTTTTTCGTCTCAAACTCTTCCGTAAAAACGACCTCCCACGGTCTGAACTTAATCGTCCATCCTTTCTTGCCCAATTTATTATGAGACAATAGTCGTTGTTCTAAATTAGAAGTATATCCTACATAAATTTTCTCATATTTCAGCGAATATAGTGCATAGACAGTGAACATAATTAATTACCCCAATCCATTCTATTTTGGATAAAAAAAAGGCTTCCTGAACTGAATCAAGAAGCCTTTAAGTAGTGGCGGGGGCAGGATTCGAACCTGCGACCTTCGGGTTATGAGCCCGACGAGCTACCAGCTGCTCCACCCCGCGGTGAAGGCTTTAAATATACGGGTAAACTCCCCCCGATATCAAGACAAATTTCAGATTTATTTTTTAAAATCTTGTTTGAGGCTTTTGCTATTTTCGAACAAAAATTTAAGCAGGTAAAATATGATTTCATCAAAGAAAGCCATTGAATTGGAAGATCAATACGGAGCACATAACTACCACCCGCTACCGGTGGTGTTGGCCAAAGGAGAAGGTGTTCACGTTTGGGATCCTGAAGGCAATAAGTACTATGATTTCCTGTCTGCTTACTCTGCTGTAAACCAGGGACACTGTCATCCAAAGATCACCAAAGCGCTTACAGATCAGGCATCAACGCTTTGCCTTACATCCAGGGCCTTCTACAACAATGTATTGGGCGAGTATGAAAAATACGTAACGGAATACTTCGGGTTTGACAAGGTATTACCCATGAATACCGGGGCCGAGGGAGTGGAGACCGCCATCAAAATTTGTCGAAAATGGGCTTATGAGAAAAAAGGGATTCCTGAGCAAGAAGCGCAGATCATAGTGCTGGAAAATAACTTCCATGGCCGTACTACTACCGTAATCTCGTTTTCTAATGATCCTGATGCACGCAAAAATTTTGGGCCCTATACGCCCGGGTTCATCAAGATCCCATATAACGATCTGAAAGCACTCGAGGAAGCACTTAAACAACCAAATATAGCCGGTGTATTGGCCGAACCGATTCAGGGCGAGGCCGGAGTCGTAGTTCCTGATGATGATTATATCCCTAAAATGGCCGAATTGTGCCGAACTAATAACGTATTGTTCATAGCGGATGAAATTCAGACCGGCATTGCAAGAACCGGAAGTCTACTTGCCGTATGTGGAAATTGTAGTTGCGGGGGACACTGTGAGCGTCAAGCAACCTATACCAAACCTGACATCCTCATTTTGGGTAAAGCACTTTCCGGAGGAGCATACCCGGTATCAGCGGTCTTGGCCGATGACCCCGTCATGGATGTAATCAAACCGGGACAGCACGGTTCAACCTATGGAGGGAATCCCCTGGCTTGCAAGGTGGCTATTTCTGCACTTGAAGTGGTCAAAGACGAACATTTGGCTCAAAATGCCCGGAAATTAGGAGCAAAATTTCGTTCAGAGATGCAAAAGTTAGTTGATGAGTTCGACCTTTTCGTAAAAGTGAGAGGAAAGGGTTTACTGAATGCCGTCATTATCAATGATACCCCCGAGAGTGATACCGCCTGGAAATTTTGTGTATCCCTAAAGGATAATGGATTGCTTGCAAAACCAACGCACGGAAACATCATCCGTTTTGCCCCTCCCCTTGTTATGACCAAAGAACAACTCTCAGAATGCGTAAAAATCATCCGAAAGACCATAGAAGGTTTTGATAAATAACATTCAGTTCGAGATAAAACTATTCCTTTGTAGTCATCTCTGCCTTTGCCGGCAAAAGCAGGAATGCCCCTTCAGAGATATTATATCGAACTCACGGTAAATAGGTTTTTCTCCGCTCAACAAAAGGACAAGAAATATCTATTTTTAACTTTAGTGAATTTAAACGCTATTGAGGCACTCAAGTTGATTTGGTAGCTTCACTAAAATAAAATTACACATATAAGTTGGAGATGGTTATGCGAGATAAGATGACAATTAGCCCGGAACAGGTTCGGTCTGTTTTAGGAAAACACATGCTTACCGATGGTTATGAAATGGTACTCGATCTTGAAGAAAGTGAAGGGCCATATCTTTATGATTCAAAATCAGGCAAGCGTTATCTCGACTTCTTTACCTTTTTTGCTTCCAATCCGTTGGGAATGAATCACCCTAAGCTGGCTCAGGATGAAGATTTTGTGCAGAAGTTGGCACGTGTGGCCATCAACAAACCATCCAACTCCGACATCTACACCAAAGATATGGCGGAGTTCATGGAGTCTTTTGATCGCGTGGGAATTCCTGATTACATGCCCTATTCTTTTTTCATTTCAGGCGGAGCTCTTGCAGTAGAGAATGCGATGAAAGTTGCATTCGACTGGAAGGTGCAGAAGAATTTTGAAAAAGGATATCGACAGGAAAAAGGACATAAAATTCTCCACTTTGAAAAAGCTTTTCATGGTCGTTCCGGTTACACACTCTCTGTAACCAACACCGTTCCTGATAAAGTAAAATACTTCCCAAAATTTGACTGGCCACGGGTGATCAGTCCGGCCATGACCTTCCCTGCAACCAACGAGAATATTGCAGAGACGGAAGCTCAGGAAAAATTAGCTATTGCCCAGGCAGAGCGTTTCTTCGAGATTTATAAAGACGATATCGCAGGGATCTTGATTGAGCCTATCCAGGGAGAAGGCGGCGACCGGCATTTCCGCCTCGAATTCCACCAGGCACTTCGTGATTTGGCCAACAAACATGAAGCACTTCTTATTTATGATGAGGTTCAAACCGGAGTAGGCATGACCGGAAAATTCTGGGCACACGAGCATTATGTGAAGCCTGATATTTTGGCCTTTGGCAAAAAAGCACAGGTTTGTGGAATCTTAGCCGGTAAACGCGTAGATGATGTTAAAACCAACTGCTTCCACGTTTCATCCCGCATCAATTCTACCTGGGGTGGAAACCTGGTTGATATGGTTCGCTTTGGAAGAATCCTGGATGTAATCGAAGAAGAAAATCTGGTTGAGAATGCAGCCAAGGTTGGAAGTTATCTTCAAAGCAGATTAGAGGCATTGGCTGATAAACACGAGTATTTCACCAATCCGCGCGGAAAAGGTTTGTTCTGTGCGATTGACCTGCCGGACGGTCATTCCCGTGATGCTGTCATCAAAGAATGTGTAAATAATGGGTTGATGATCCTTTCTTGCGGCCCCAACACCGTAAGATTCCGTCCCCCGCTCACTATCACTCAAGAACAGATTGATGAAGGGCTCGACATCCTCGAAAAAGCTTATAAAAAATGCCTGGATGATTGTCCGGTGGCAAGCTAAAAAAACTGCGAAACTCAGCGAGAATAAAAAAGTTTTTCAAGCAGATAAGCACAGATTAAACGCTGATTTTCGCAGATTCCTTGATTATACCAACTGATGACTTTCCGGCTGAATAACGATCTCATTCATCACCGAACCCGTTGGCTGATTTACCGCATAGAAAACGGCATCCGCGACTTCTTCGGGCGAAAGCATCATGTCTTTTTTGACGCGCATGTTTACTCTGTCGTCATCCCAAAAAGCAGTATCTACTCCACCTAAATAAAGAAGGGAGAATTTAGTTTTACCTCGACGCTGCTCTTCAACCAAGGCTTTGGTAAATCCCTGAATAGCAAATTTGGAAGCGGCATAAACAGAGGCATTTTTCATCACATATTTGCCCATGGTTCCGGGAAACATAACCACGGAAGTCGGCTCATCTTCTTTCATGTGCTTCATTACGGTTTGGGTGACCAAAAAGGTGCCATACACATTCACATCAATAATTTCTTTGGCATCGGCTGGATCGATATCCATGAACGGCTGGATGATTCCCTGTCCGAATGCGTTAATGAGCACATCAATTTTTCCGAGCTGGTTTTCGATTTCTGAAGCCATCCGCTCAACGGCCCGGGGATTGGTAGCGTCCGTTTCAATGGCAAAAGCTTCTCCTCCATTATCGTTGATCTCTTTGGCTATTTCTTCAGCCTTAGCTTTATTTCGAGCTGCTAATATGACCTTAGCTCCTTCTTTACCTAATCGTTTCGCCGTTGCTGATCCGATTCCGCCGGAACCTCCGACGATCAGTACGATTTTACCTTTCATGATGTAACGTCTTTCTTGATGAATAGTCACATCATAGAAGCTGATTAGCTAAAATTTCGTTCCTGTCAGTCTACTTTTTTGTAGTTGATCCGCCAGTTCAAATTCCAGCTTTTCCCTCCATCCACCGACGATTCCCAGTCCCATTTCAAAGAATCATTGGTAATGTCGTAAAACACCATTCGCTGAGTAAATAAGGTATCTTCCCCTATCTCCCTGATTTCTGTCTGAAAGATCCTTTTGGTCCCGTCCACTTTGCCCGTAAAATCAAAATATCCGCCCTGATTGTCGGCCCACGCCTGTTTCCAGGTATTAGTCCGTGGGTTATAGACTGAAATGCTGGTCCCCATGAAACCTTCCATCTGTCCGTGATTCACCCTGAAATTCTCCTGAATCACTTTTCCATCCAGCGTTTTTTCAATGAAGTTGGTGCCGCGCCCTGTATCCCCGTTAGCCTCTTCCCAGGTCACTTCCCATCCGCCCAGCCAAAAATCAAAATAAGCTTCCGGCTCGATCTCCAGTTCGCTGGTTAGTGATTCTTCAAAGGGTTCTTGCGCTTCTTGTTTTTGACAAGCTGATGTTAGTAACAGCAAAGACAGTATATAGAGAGGAAGGACTTTCATAATGCTTGAATTTGTGAAGGTTCACTTATCAATATCGAAAAATTCCCGAATAAGTTGCTGATTAATCAACTACTATCTTCCCCGCAAGCTACAAACAAGTTTGTTCTTGCTGTCCCTCCAAAGGGACACAGCCCCCAGCCACAATTCCATTCTGTTCCAGAGGATAGATTTCAACCAATTGGCAAAGAACCTAAGGTTCGGAGAGAGACAGATTTAGCTTTAGCTATAATCCAGAGTGAGAATCGAGTGCAATCTGTCTCATGAACTATACTTCCATCGCCTTTGGAATCACACTCTCATAAATCTCTTCCGATTCAGAAACTGATATTGAAACCAGATCTTTGATCTTCAGCGTATCACCTTTCACCACACCCAGTTCATAAATCGGCACTTCAGATTTTTCAAAGTGATCTTTTACACGCTGCAATTCAGCTGCCGGAATAGTAATCACCACTCCGGATTGTGCTTCGCTAAACAACACTTCGTGGGGTGAGCCGGCTAACGTTTCCAGGGAAAGCTCGGCTCCTTTCTTACCGAAGATCGCCATCTCAGTGAGAGTGGTAGCTAATCCCCCATCCGAAATATCATGTGCAGCTGTAACCAATCCTGTTTGAATAGCGGTGAGTAATGCCGTTTGTAGTTTTACTTCAAAATCGAGATCCAATTCCGGAGCGTCTCCGGTAGTCAGACCGTGGATCACTTTCAGATATTCGGAACCGCCTAATCCTTTTCGTTCAGCACCAATGTAAAGCACAATATCGCCTTCATTTTTAAACGCAGGTGTAGTGACATGTTTCTCCACATCCTCTATCACCCCTAACATTCCAATGATCGGAGACGGGAAGATAGCACTGTTGGGATTTTCATTGTAAAAGCTCACATTTCCACCGGTTACAGGTGTATTCAGCGCACGACAAGCGTCCCCCATTCCACCCAAAGCTTCCTTGAAGGTCCAATAGACTTCCGGTTTATAGGGATTCCCAAAGTTCAGGCAGTTGGTAATGGCCATAGGCTTGGCACCGGAACAAACAACATTTCGGGCTGATTCTGCCACGGCAATCTGTCCGCCTTTGCGAGGGTTCAGATACACATATCGTCCGTTGCAATCAGTCTTAGCCACCAGCCCTTTCTTGCTTCCTTTGATGCGAATCACCCCGGAATCGGATGCTCCGGGAGGCGTCACCGTATTGGTTCGAACCGTGGTATCGTACTGTTCATGTACCCATCGCTTGGATGCAATGTTGGGTGAGTTCAATAATTTCTTAAGCGTTTCGGTTTGATCCGAGGGATGATCCAAAGAGTTTGTATCAAACTTCTGTACTTCATCCAGGTAAGCCGGCTTTTTGGTTTCACGGATATACTGTGGGGCACCGCCGCCCAGCACTAAATGCTCGGCCGGAATTTCAGCTTTGATCTCGCCATCTTTCCAATAGGTGACTTTATCACCTTCTACTACTTCCCCGATCACCACGCCGTGAAGATCCCATTTCTCATACACATCAATAATCTCCTGTTCGCGGCCTTTTTCCGCTACGATCAACATGCGCTCCTGACTTTCGGAAAGCAGCAATTCGTAAGCCGTCATGCCATCTTCCCGCGCCGGTACTTTATCGAGATCTATGCGCATTCCCTGTCCGCCTTTGGCTGTCATTTCGGAAGAAGAGCACGCAATTCCAGCCGCGCCCATATCCTGCATTCCAACAACGGCGCCGGTTTTCAACACTTCCAAACTGGCTTCCAGCAATAATTTCTCTGTAAACGGATCTCCCACCTGAACGCTGGGACGTTTTGCGTCACTTTCTTCGCTGATCTCTTCGGAGGCAAACGTGGCCCCATGAATTCCATCTCGACCGGTGCTGGCTCCTACAATGATCACCGGGTTTCCAATTCCTTCAGCAATGGCAGAAGCCGTTTCCCCTTCTTTCACCAGTCCGATACTCATGGCATTTACGAGCGGATTGCCTTCATAACTTTCATCAAAAACCACTTCGCCGGCAATGACCGGAACGCCAAAGGAGTTTCCATAATCGCCAATTCCGCGAACTACACCATCCAGCAGATAGCGAACTCGGGGATTTTCCATAGATCCAAATCGAAGCGAATTCAAACTGGCTACCGGACGGGCTCCCATGGTAAAGATGTCGCGATGAATGCCACCAACACCCGTAGCAGCACCCTGATACGGCTCAATAGCTGAAGGATGATTATGACTTTCAATTTTAAAAGCACATCCAAGTCCATCTCCCAGGTCCACTAATCCGGCGTTTTCTTCTCCGGCTCCTACCAATAAATTCTCTCCCTCAGAGGGCAGTTTTTTAAGCTCTACGATGGAGTTTTTGTAGGAGCAGTGTTCACTCCACATCACAGAATACACACCCAATTCAGTAAAGGTCGGAGTCCTACCAAGCCGGGACAGGATCATTTCATATTCTTCTTCTGTGAGTCCGTGTTCGAGAGCAAGTTCAAGGGTAACTTCCGGGTCTGGAGTAAGGTTCGCTGACATTGTTGAATGTTGGAAATTGGGGTTGATCCGGGCGTAAAATTCCGGATGAGTTAAGACGGAACAGAAGGTACGATTATTTGGGAAAAGGCTCTAATTGGATTTGAGTTTTGAGCGATCAGCTTTCAGCTATCAGGCTTCAGTTTTGGAGTGGTTATAAAGGTTTATGAGCCTGAATTAACCCACGCCCCTCTCTCTGATTATAGCAAAGCTAAATCCTGTCTCTCTCCAAAGAGAGATAGGTTCTTTCTAATACAAACAATATCACTTTAAGCAAACCCTATTGCCTAGGCCGAGAACCTGTGTCCCTTTGGAGGGACAGGAAGAATGAGCCTGCTCATTACTTCCGGGGAGGACCGTGCCGGACTAAGTCAACGATGGTGTTTCCACCAAAATCGGCTCAGCGAGCCGTTGTACCTTTAGCCACGAAACCGCTCAAAGACTGCCTGTTCTAAATCCTCCCTGTGATCCGGATGCGCAATTTCTACCAGAGCTTTGGCACGCTGACCTAAATTCTTTCCATATAAATTCGCAACTCCATATTCCGTCACAACATAATGCACGTGGGCACGGGTTGTCACTACTCCCGCTCCTTGTTTTAGAAATGGGACAATTCGACTGATTCCCTTGTTGGTAGTTGAAGGCAAAGCGATGATCGGTTTTCCTCCCGGTGATAGTGAGGCTCCGCGAATAAAATCCATTTGTCCCCCCACACCCGAGTAATGATATGTTCCGATGGAATCTGCACAAACCTGCCCGGTAAGATCGACCTCCACTGCGCTGTTAATAGCTGTCACTTTAGGATTGCGCCGGATCACGGCCGTGTCATTGATATAGGCGATATCCAGCATGGCCACGGAGGGATTGTCGTCGATGAAATCGTACGTCTTTCGGGAGCCCATCACAAAACCACTGACCACTTTGCCGGGATGAATTTTCTTATTCATTCCGTTAATCACTCCATTTTCCACCAGCTCGATCACCCCATCGGAAAACATTTCGGTATGTACACCCAGATTTTTGTGGTTGGCCAGGCTTTTTAATACCGCATTTGGGATGGCTCCTATGCCCATCTGCAGAGTTGCGCCGTCATCAATCAAACCCGCACAATACTGTCCGATCTTCAACTCAGCTTTATTGGGTTCCGGTACGATCTGCTCAGGAAGTGCATCTTCAACTTCCACCAACGCATTAATTTTATTTATGTGAATTTGTCCATCACCATGCGTTCGGGGCATATTTGGGTTCACTTGGGCGATTACATATTTAGCAGTTTGAGCTGCAGCTACCGCAGCATCCACAGAAACACCCAATGAGCAAAATCCGTGATCATCAGGAGGAGAAACATGGATAAGCGCTACATCAAGCGGCAGAATTCCGTGACGAAAGAGATTTGGAACCTCACTCAAAAAAACCGGAACGTAATCTCCCCGGCCTTCATTTACTGCTTTCCGCACGTTTGCACCAACAAACAAAGCATTCACAAAAAAACTGTCCTTGTATTCCGGAGCGGCATAAGGTGCCGGACCTTCCGTATGCAAATGGATCACTTCCACATCATTAAGCTCGGCATGCCGGTCCGTCATCGCCTGAATGAGCTGCACAGGTGTGGCCGAAACTCCATGTACAAAAACCCGATCGCCCGATTTAATTTCCTTCACCGCTTCCGCCGCCGTCACATACTTACTCATAGTACTTCAATAATTTTTTTGGTTTGAACCGATGATAACGAAGCATTATGAATTTTTCTTAAAGAGGGGAATGTGATTTGTACCTCAATTCTATAATGACAAAATTGATTTTATCTGAATCTTTAAATCGGGAATGTCAAACTTTATGGAATACCAGACTTCGGAAGCATCAACCCGAAAATATTCATGGATCAATATATTTCTGAAATCTTTTATAATTCGCCATTCAACTTCAGAGTATTTTTCTTTAGTGGAAGTAGAAATATTTGAGGCGGCTTCACCAGTAATTTCAAACTGCCTAATAACAGCAGATTGTATCAATGCACTATTTCTGAACTCTACTTCATTTACATTCTCTGTAAACTCCTGAACAGCTAAAATTGCCTCATATATATGATTGAGCCTTTCAAAGTCTTTTCTATCATACTTCATATATAACTTTAGCTTCTTCCTGCACCTTATTGATTGCATCAACAGAAAGTCCTAACTCAGTCCCTATATCCACATTTAAACCAAGTTGATCCTGAAGATCATTTTTGTACCTCGATAATTCCATCAACCCAACCGGATGCTTTAGTTCAATCAATATATCCAAATCTGATTCTGCTCCTTCTTTTTCGGTAGCATAGGAGCCAAAAATGGATACTCTTTTCACCGGCTTTCCCTCAAAGTATTTTTTTATGGTGATATAGATTTCTTCTCTTTTCATGCCATAAGATATCAACTCAGGTTTTCAAATGCGATGACCATTGCTATTACCTTGACTTTCCATTTCAGAAAAAAATTAATGCCTTCCGTTATTGACACTTTTCCTAATTCCCCTTAAAATCTAATATCAATATTAGAATTTAAATATCAGAATTAAATTCATCTTTATGAGGTTGATTTCACAAGGCGCACAGTACGCCATATCGGCAATTATCGCCATTTCGAAGCATACCGAGGACGGCGCCGTTTCTGCTTCATTTCTGTCTAAATCATTGAACTGCCCAACTGCCTATCTCTCTCAGGTGTTAGCCAAATTGAAGGAACCCGGAATCCTTAAATCTCAGCGTGGACTGAATGGCGGCGTGTATCTCGCTAAACCTGTGAACCAAGTGACTATGATGGACGTGATCGCTGCCATTGACGGTACTGAGTTCTTCGATAAATGTTTTATGGGTATCGAAGGGTGCGGCAATATCGAACCCTGCCCTTTTCATGAATTTTGGTCGGTAGAGCGAAAGAAGATAGAGAAATGGCTTCGGGAAACCACTTTTGAGCAAGTCGATCAAAAAATGACGCAAAAATGGTTTGATCTTCGCTTGCAATTCTCCAACGGAGGTCCTTCATTCAAATAATGGGAACCACAGCAGTCATATCATCTGATATTTGCTATCACTGTGGAGAGGACTGTGTAGATGAGACCGTACATTTTGACGACAAATCCTTTTGTTGTCTTGGGTGCAAATCAGCTTACCAAATTCTGGATGAAAGCGGGTTGTGCTCCTATTACGACCTTGATACCAATCCCGGCATCAACTTAAAAAACACCAAACACCGGACTCGTTTCGATTACCTTGAAGATAAGGAAGTCGTCGACCGTATTTCTGACTTTTGCGATGCTTCCAGGCTCTCACTCACCCTGAACATCCCAAATATCCATTGCACTTCTTGTGTGTGGCTGCTCGAGAATCTCCAAAAACTGGATTCCGGAGTCCTAAAAAGTGAAGTCAATTTCTTAAAGAAGGAATTATCTCTGCTGATAGATACCAATCATACATCACTCCGGGACGTAGTAGAACAGCTGGTAACTATTGGCTATGAACCTGAAATCCGGCTCGAGAAATTAGATTCCAAAACAGAAAAAGCTCATCAGAATCGTGCACTTTGGTTAAAAATGGGCGTGGCCGGGTTTGCATTCGGGAACATCATGTTGTTTAGCTTTCCGGATTACCTGGATACTTCCGGCAGCGGACTCGGCGGCAACTTCCATCTTTTCTTTGGTGCATTGAATATCATCCTTGCGCTACCGGTTTTACTTTACAGCAGCAGTGATTACCTGAAATCAGCTTTTGCGGCTTTGAGTCAGCGCGGGGTGAACCTCGATGTTCCCATTTCGATTGGCATTGTGGCGTTATTTTCGCGCAGTGTATATGAGATCGTCACTATGACGGGAACGGGCTACATGGATTCCTTTACCGGGCTGATCTTCTTTTTGTTGATCGGCAGACTGGTACAGCAGAAAACATTTCATCGTTTGTCTTTTGATCGGGATTACCGCTCCTACCTCCCTATTGCTGTGAATGTATTAAATGATCATGACGAAGAATATTCCGTTTCTCTGGATAAATTGGAGCCCGGAAAACGCATGCGGTTGCGCAATCAGGAATTAGTGCCTTGTGATTCAACCCTGCTTTCGGATGAAGCTTTTATGGATTACAGTTTCATCACCGGAGAATCTGAGCCTGTTACCGTTACAAAAGGAGAACGGGTGTTTGCCGGGGGAAGATTGACCGGGAATGCGGCTCTCTTCAATACAGAAGAAAAAGTCACTAACAGTTATCTCACCAAACTGTGGAATCACGAAGCATTTCAAAATAATGACAAGGAACTGAAGCTGACGACTTTTGCTGATAAGATCAGTCCCTATTTTACTATATCGGTGCTTGGAATTGCCTTTTTTGCGGGATTGTACTGGCTGCAGGCTGCCGAAATGGATACCGCTCTTTCAGTTTTCACGGCCGTTTTGATCATTGCATGTCCTTGTGCTTTAGCTCTTTCCACCCCATTCACTCTCGGCTCGGCTTTGAATATCCTTTCGCTGAACGGTCTTTTCATAAAAAACCATTTGCTGGTTGAGAATTTATCCAAAGCCACATCCATTGTTTTTGATAAAACCGGCACCCTTACGGAGAATGAGTCTGATACGATCACGTTTCATGGCACTGCATTGTCTGAAGAAGAACAAAATTGGGTACGATCGGCCTGTAAGAATTCGATTCATCCGCTCAGCAGAAAGATTGCAAATTCACTTTCGAGTTCATTCCTCCATCAGCCCAACCATTTTGAAGAGGCTCCGGGAAAAGGTATTTATGCAGATTTTGGACATTCATCCGTCTGCCTTGGCTCCAAGCAATTTCTTGCAGAAAAAGGTAAAATTGATTTGTCTAAGATTCCTCTCTTCAACGGTTCCACTGTACATCTTGCGGTCAACGGGAAACACAGGGGTTTTTTTGGTATTCAGTCTGTCATGAGAACTGGTATTTCAGAGCTACTCAACTCCATCAAGACAAAATTCAGCACATACCTTCTATCCGGAGATAATGAGACTCAGAAGCTGGCCTTCTCCGATTACTTTGGTGAAAATGGCTCACTCCTCTTCAATCAAAAGCCACAAGAAAAACTGGAGTTTATTACCAGATTACAGGATCAGGGTGAACAAGTGATCATGGTGGGTGATGGCTTGAATGATGCCGGAGCCTTAAAAAAATCCGATTTTGGGATCGCCCTTGCAGATGACGTAAGCTCTTTTGCCCCGGCTTGTGATGCCATCATGGAAGGGGATTCCCTAAATAAGCTTCACCACTTCATCAAATTTTCACAACAGAGCATGAATATCATCATCGCGAGTTTCGTGCTCTCGCTGCTCTATAACACCATCGGTTTGGGCTTTGCCATAACGGGACATCTGTCTCCCCTGGTAGCCGCCATATTGATGCCGCTGAGTTCTATCAGCGTAATGGTGTTTACGTTCCTAACTACACGGTTTTTTGCACGCAAAGGAGGTCTGGATATATGGAAGTGATGTATTTGCTTATTGGATTTAGTCTGCTCGTGGCTCTCATTTTCCTGGGATTATTTTTTTGGGCGGTGCGTTCCGGGCAGTTTGATGATCAATACACTCCCTCTATGCGTGTGCTCTTCGACGACAAAAAATCTTCACCAAAAAAATCAAACAACAACCAAAACCATCGGGATGAATAAATGTCTTCATCAACTTTAGAAACCTTTCATTACGATAACGATATTGTCCGCAAATTCGGGGTAGCCACCATTGCGTGGGGACTCATTGGCTTTATCGTTGGGCTAACCATTGCTCTCAAACTCATCTGGCCGGACTTTCTCGGCTTTATTCCTGAACTCAGCTATGGGCGATTACGACCTCTGCATACCAATGCGGTGATCTTTGCCTTTGCAGGAAATGCCATTTTCTACGGCGTCTATTATTCGCTGCCAAGGTTGACCAAAACCCCTATGTGGAGTCAGAAACTGAGTCAGATTCATTTTTGGGGCTGGCAGGCGATCATTGTTTCGGCGGTGCTCACGCTTCCATTTGGAATCAACACCAGTAAAGAATATGCCGAACTGGAATGGCCGATCGATATCGCCATCACCATTATTTGGGTGATCTTTGGCCTGAATATGATCATGACGATATTGAAGCGTCGTGAGAAGCACCTTTATGTAGCCATCTGGTTCTACATCGCTACGTTTGTGACCGTGGCTGTGCTTCACGTCGTAAACTCTTTTGAGGTGCCTGCTACTTTCCTGAAGAGTTATCCGATCTATGCGGGTATTCAGGATGCCTTGGTGCAGTGGTGGTATGGACACAATGCGGTGGCTTTCTTCCTGACCACCCCGTTTTTGGGAATCATGTATTATTTCATACCAAAAGCGGCTAATCGCCCCATTTTCTCCTACCGATTGTCGATTGTACACTTTTGGTCACTGATCTTTATTTACATCTGGGCCGGACCTCACCACTTACTGTACACTGCGCTTCCCGGATGGGCTCAAGCACTGGGAACAGTATTTAGTTTGATGCTGATCGCGCCGAGCTGGGGCGGAATGCTCAATGGTTTATTAACCTTGCGGGGAGCCTGGGACCGGGTTCGGGAAGATCCCGTTCTCAAATTCCTGGTGGTAGGTGTAACCGCCTATGGTATGGTAACTTTTGAAGGTCCAATGTTATCTATTGCCAATGTAAATGCCATCGCACACTATTCTGATTACATCATTGGCCACGTGCACAACGGAGCTTTACTGTGGAATGGAGGGTTATCTTTTGCCATGCTCTATTACATTACACCAAGGATTTATAAGACCAAGCTTTACTCCGTAAAACTTGCGAATGTGCATTTCTGGTTTGCGACCCTTGGGGCTATCTTTTATGTGATCCCTATGTATTGGGGCGGTATCACACAAAGTTTGATGTGGAAACAATTCACTCCTGAAGGACTTCTTCAGTACCCGAACTTTCTTGAGACGGTAACCCAGATCATCCCGATGTATGGATTACGGGCTATTGGTGGCACTTTGTTCATTATTGGAGCTGTTATTGGTGCTATTAACCTGATCAAAACAGCACATCAGGGTTCGTTTGTAGCAGAGGAAGAAGATGAAGCACAAGCGATCATCGATCCTGCTGCGGGCACCAAAGAAAAATGGCATCGACGTTTGGAGTCACGTCCACTTCAATTTACGGCGCTCACATTAGTGGCTATCCTGATTGGAGGAATTGTGGAGTATGTGCCAACCGCTCTTGTGGATTCCAATGTGCCTACCATCGCCAGCGTGAAGCCTTATACCCCGCTGGAGATTGAAGGAAGGGATATTTACATCGCGGAAGGATGTAATAACTGTCACTCTCAGATGATCCGTCCTTTCCGCTCTGAAACAGAGCGATACGGTGAGTATTCCAAAGCCGGTGAATTTGTGTATGATCACCCTTTCCTTTGGGGATCAAAACGAACCGGTCCTGATTTGCATCGTGTAGGAGGCAAGTATCCGGATAGCTGGCACGTACGCCACATGTACGATCCAACTTCTACTTCCCCGGGCTCTATCATGCCGGCATATCCCTGGTTGTTTACCGAAGATATGGACAAGGAAAGCATTCCCAACCGAATCAATGCACTGCGAAAAGTGGGGGTACCATATGTTGAAGGATACGAAGACATCGCACTTCGTGATCTTGAAGCCCAGGCCAACGACATTGTTGACGGACTTCGACAAAATGGATTTGATCAGATCGAAGGTATCCAAATTACTTCCGACAAGAAGATCATAGCCATTATTGCTTACATGCAGCGCCTGGGAATTGACATCAAAGGAAATGTCAACCCATGGGAAGGACTGCCATCCGGTGATCGCATTCAGGCAAACTTCAAACCTCAAACGGAGAATTAGCGATGTACAAGAATGTATTACGCGCTATTGAGGACATAGGCATCTACCCAAGTATCTCATTAATCATTTTCTTCACCTTCTTTATAGGCTTGATCGTGTACCTGATCATTAAAGGAAAAGATCACTGGAAAGATGCGGAAAAACTGCCTCTCGAGGACGAGAACAATATGAATATCAAACAATCAGAACAATGAAAGTATTTGACGACGAAAAAGATCTCCTACTGGACCATGATTATGATGGCATCAAAGAACTCGATAACCACATGCCTGTATGGTGGCTTTGGCTGTTCTATTTCACCATCGCCTGGGGGGTAGGATATCTCACTTACTACTATATTTTTGACGGCCCCAACCAGCACGAGGAATACGAAATGGAAATGGCTGCTGCTCAGGAAAAATATAACCTGTCACCCGAAAATGGTGAAGGCGGAGAGCCGGTAGCCGAGCAATTCAGCTGGGCATTTCTGGATGATGAAGAACGAATTGCCGAAGGCCGTGAAATTTTCATGGGAACAGGAAACCTGTGTTTTACCTGTCATGGTTCTAACGGAGAAGGGCTGGTTGGACCAAATCTAACAGATGAACTTTGGATTCACGGCTGTTCTGCCGAAGAAGTAGCAAGCAGCATTATTAACGGTTATCCTGATCGTGGAATGATCGCCTACGGAAGTGGCTCCCGAATGCCCAATGAAAAAGTGCAAAGCCTGATCAGCTACATTGCATCTATTCAAGGCAGCGAACCGGCAAACCCCAAAGCACCGGATCCGCGTGCTCAACCTTGCACTATTGAATGAAGGGATCGGTGATATGGTGACTATCAACTCAAAATAATCACCATATCGCCTTTTACCTGTACACCTGTCTTCACACAATCATTAAAAATGAAATCTACCTTATTTCAGATTCCGATATAAATGAGAGAAACCTGAGGTTAAACTAAAAAATGGCAAGTTTAGAAGAGCAACGACGTATTGACCAACAGAATTTTCGTAATCACCTTGCTACGGTAAATGAGGAAGGAAAAAGAAACTGGATCTATCCCAAGAAGCCAAGTGGACGTTACTATAAAGCAAGAAATATAGTTGCCCTACTCCTTTTGGCCTTCTTCTTCAGTGGCCCATTTATAACGGTCAATGGTAACCCTCTGCTGTTAATCAACATCATCGAACGTAAATTTGTGATCTTTGGCGTGGCATTCTGGCCCCAAGACCTGCATTTACTGCTTTTTGGGATGCTGACTTTTATTCTGTTTGTCGTACTTTTTACCGTAGTATTTGGACGATTGTGGTGCGGGTGGGCCTGTCCACAAACTATTTTCATGGAAATGGTTTTCAGACGGATCGAATACTGGATCGAAGGCGATGCAGCTGCCCAGATCCGGCTCAACAAACAAGACTGGAATTTGGAGAAGATCACCAAGAAGGTCAGCAAACATGCTATTTTTTATGCAATGGCTTTTTTGATCTCCAATCTGTTCCTCGCCTACATCATCGGGAAAGATCAACTTTTTGATATCATCACAGATCCACCCTCAGAGCATATTGCCGGACTTAGTGCAATGATCGTATTCAGTGGTGTTTTTTACGGTGTTTTCGCTTTTATGCGTGAACAGGTATGTCATTTTGTGTGTCCCTATGGACGTATGCAATCTGTGATGCTCGACAATAACTCCATCAATGTGATGTATGATTATGTGCGGGGTGAGACTCGGGCAAGTGTCAAAGATCGCTACCAGCTTGAGAACCGCAAGGCCACCCTCGAAGACCTTGGTTTCAGTGCAAACGAGCAGTTTGGAGACTGCATAGACTGTTACCAATGTGTGAAGGTGTGCCCCATGGGGATCGATATTCGGAATGGCACTCAATTGGAATGTGTGCATTGTACAGCTTGTATTGATGCATGTGATTCTGTCATGGACAAGATCGACAAGCCACGAGGACTGATTCGGTATTCTTCCGAAGACGCCATTCGTGAAGGAAAGCAAAAAGTGTTAACACCTCGTGTGGCAGGTTATTCCGGAATACTTTTAATCTTGCTTACCACCTTTATCACTCTATTGACACTGCGCCCCGATACCGAAACAACGATTTTAAGAGAACCGGGTACTTTATATCAGGAATTGCCAGAGAACCGATATAGCAATATTTACAACCTGAAGATGCTGAATAAGACGTTCAAGGAAATTCCTATCGAGATAAAATTGGAGCAGCCGGCTGGTGAGTTGGTATCTCTTGGTAGTTTTACATCTATTGCCCCTCAAAATGCTGCAGAAGGCAGATTCTTGATTCAACTCTCTGATTCTGTACTAACAGGGCAACAAACAGAATTAGTCTTCGGCATCTATTCAGGTGATAAAAAACTCGAAACCGTAACTTCCGGATTTTTGGGTCCGGCCAATAACAACTAATCGTTCAATTAATCCTATGAGTATAAAAGATAAATTAAACTGGGGAAGCGGTATTACCATCGCCATAGTGGTATTTGTATTAGCTACCCTCAGTACAGTAAGCTATCTCATCAGTCTTGAGTTCTACCTTGTTTCTGAGGATCACTACGAGCAAGGAGTGGAATACCAGCAAACCATAGAAGGTATTCAAAATGCCAGAAACCTTGACACCCCGGTTTTGATCTTATTTGATGAACCTACTGTATCCATCAAGATCACATTTCCCAAAAAGCTGAGATCCGATTCTCTGGATGGAACCATTCGGTTTTATCGTCCCAACGACTCATCCCTGGATCGTACTTACCCCCTTCACCTTGATGGGGATGGCCGTCAATCAATCCCTGTTTCAGATTTCGAGGAAGGACGTTGGAAGCTGACGCTAACATGGCAGCAAGATACACTTACCTATATTGACGAGAAGAACATTTTTATTTAGAGTCAGAACTTAAACTCTGTGCATCTCAGGGCACTTTGTAGTTAGCAAAATGGAACTTTGGACCGGATTTACTTTAGGATTACTTGGAAGCTTTCACTGCATTGGCATGTGTGGGCCTATTGCTTTGAGCATCCCGGGGCAAAACCGTTCAAAATCGGCCATGTTTATTCGTGGAGTACTATATAATTTAGGGCGAGTTTTCACCTACGCCTTTCTTGGCTTTGGACTTGGCATTTTGGGAATGGGCGCAACAATAGCCGGATATCAACACATCCTTTCAATTATTTTGGGTGCATTGATCATATTGTTTGCCATGATACCACGCATCAAGCTGCCCGGTACATTGACCGGTAATTATCAAAATTTCCAATCTATGATCAGCTCCTCCATCGCTGCTCTTTACAGAGAGAGGTCTGCCGGCTCTTCTTTTTTGATTGGCTTACTGAATGGCTTTCTCCCCTGTGGATTTGTGGTAACGGCCTTAGCGGTAGCCTTAGTTACCAATACTGCATTACACAGCAGTATTTACATGGCCCTATTTGGATTAGGGACACTCCCTGTAATGCTCTTCATGAACATGGCTCCGGGATTTATCTCTCCAAAACTCCGCTCCAAACTCCGCCCCTTCTCCACCTATTTTGCGATCATTATTGGCTTGCTGCTCATCTGGCGAGGCTTCATGGCGGGTGGTGCGATGATGGGGCATTAAACACTACTACTTAAGTCAAGATTTTCGACGCCTAATTCACCACTGCCCCCTCTCTTCCCGATTTTTCGGGACAGTAGAACTAAAATCAGTCTCTCTCCAAAGAGAGATAGTTCTTGCCAGCACATAATATTGACCATAAAGATTTTATCAGAGGCAAGAACCTATGCCCCTCTGCAGGGTCAGGAAAAACAGCTTGCTGTTTCTTGAAGGGAGGGAAGTCACTTTGTTTTCACACTTAAAGCTTTCAACAGCTCCTCAAAATCATCGAAGATCAAATTTGCCAGCTTATATCCTTCTTCAATGGGATTCTTGGTATACCAAGCCACTTTCCAATTCGCTTTGGAACCACCCACGACATCAGAAGTGAACGAATCCCCCACATAAAGAATATCTTCTCGGTTCACACCGGCTAATTTTGTGGCATGATCAAATACTTTGGGATGCGGTTTCATCTCTCCCACTTCTTCAGAAATGACAATATGACGGGCCGTCTCTTTTAGGTTGAACAGATCAATTTTCAACCATTGTGTTTCCGCAAAACCATTGGTAATGATCCCTACCTGATATTTATCCGCGATCTTCAGATACGATTCCTTCGCTCCATCTATCCACTCCCAGTGATTTCGATAATAATCCATATACACATTTCCGGCTTTTTCGTGCATCGATTCATCGAGCTTTAAATCCCGAAACGTCTCTTGAAAACGTCGGCGGTGCAGTTCGTGGCGGTCGATCTCTCCGCGTCCATATTCTTCCCAGAGCCCTTTATTGATATGATGATAGGTTTCCAACAACTGCTCTTCTGAAATTCCATTAAACATGTCGAAATGATCGTGAACATCTTTGAGTCCTGCCTGTTCTGCCTTTTTGTGATCTAAAAGGGTGTCATCTAAGTCAAAATAAATGAACTTGGGATTAAGTTGTGACAATGGAATAGTTTTTGATTATTGTTGAACCTAACGAAGCCTACTTTCGTAGACGGGCAACAAATAAACCACAAAATCTCAACTCATGAAAGCAAAATTTTGGATCTTCATCGGAGTGCTAGCACTCCTCGTTTTTTATGGAATCAGTGTAAATAACAGCTTGGTAACAGCTGAAGAACAAGTAAACAGTGCCTGGGCCCAGGTTGAAAACCAATATCAGCGCCGTGCCGATCTTATTCCCAATCTGGTTAATACCGTTCAGGGAGCTGCTGACTTCGAATCTCAAACTTTGCAGGACGTTATTGAAGCCCGAAGTAAAGCAACCTCTGTTAATATTAGCGCCAACGATCTGAACAACCCGCAGGCATTTCAACAATTTCAGGAGGCTCAGAATCAGTTAAGTGGTGCATTGTCCCGCTTGTTGGTTACGGTTGAACGTTATCCTGAGCTGAAAGCCAACCAAAACTTCCGGGATCTTCAGGCACAACTTGAAGGAACAGAGAATCGGATTTCAACTGAGCGAATGCGCTTCAATCAGGCTGCTCAGTCTTTCAATACTCAAATTCGAAAATTTCCAACCAGTTTGTTTGCTTCTGTATTAGGATTCGATCAAAAAGAATATTTCCAGGCAGAAGATGGTGCTGAGCAAGCTCCTGAAGTCGATTTCAATAATTAAATAATTTAAACCCGCAGAGGTCACAGAGTGATATGGATAAAGAAGATCCTGAAAAACTCTGTGCCCCCGGGCTAATGTATATTATGGCAAAATTTCTTACTCAGAAACAAGAAGAACACATTGTAGATGCTATCCGTCAAGCCGAAGAAACGACTTCCGGAGAAATTCGCGTCCATGTAGAAAAGAAATGCAAAGCTGAAAACCCCATTGACCGCGCTAAAGAAGTTTTTGCTGAACTGAAGATGCATGAAACGGAATCACGAAATGGCGTAATTGTGTATGTTGCATGGAAAGACCAAAAGGTTGCTATTTGGGGAGATGAAGGCATTCACGGGAAAGTTGGTCAGAAGTTCTGGGAAGATGAAGTTGCACTTATGATCAAGTATTTTAAAGAAGAGGATTATGAAACCGGCCTCTCAGAAGTAGTATTGCAGATAGGTCAAAAATTAAAAGAGAATTTCCCCTACGACAAAAAAGAAGATGTCAATGAGCTTTCAGACCAAATCAGTTATAATAAAAAAGAAGGGGAAGCTGATGCGTAGAATTTTAAGCCTTGCCATTTTCTTAATACTATCTATAACAGTATCTGCGCAGGATTTTTTACCTGATAAGCCGGTCGGTATGGTTAATGATTTTGCTGATATGCTCACCTCTTCCGAAGAACAACGGCTTGAAACCAAACTTAGAAGCTATCGGGATACAACCACCAACGTAATAGCCATCGTTACCCTCGAAAGCCTGAAGGGATATCCTGAAGAAGAGATCGCTACCACTCTTTTTAATAACTGGCGTATGTGGGAAGGTGAACGATACAATGGCGTGCTCATCCTTGTATCAGAACAAGACCGCAGAATGCAGATCGAAGTTGGTTATGGCCTGGAGGGGGCCATTCCGGATGCTATGGCAAATCGCGTATATGCGGATGTTTTGGTTCCCAGTTTTCGTGCCGGTGATTTTTACGGAGGTCTGGATCAAGCCACGAATATTCTGATCGACTTAGCGGCCGGAGAATTCCAGGGTTTTCCAAAACAAGAATCTTCCGGTGAAGGCCTGCCTATTGATGTGATCATCATATTTATTATTATCATTTTTATTCTGATTTCCCGGGGTAAAGGAGGCAAGGGAGGTCGCAGACACTCTATCGGATCCGGCGGTATTATCTTTTACGGAGGCGGATTTGGCGGAGGCAGTGGCGGTGGGTCCTTCGGCGGAGGCGGCGGATTTGGAGGCTTTTCCGGTGGTGGCGGATTTGGCTCAGGCGGTGGTGGCGCCGGAGGCGGTTGGTAGGTATCCCTTCGGGAATTAAGGATTCAAGATTAAAGATGAAAAATTGAGGTTTACTAATTTTGGATTTTGATTCCTCAGTCTTGAATTTCCATAGCTTGTTCGAGATCGGAGATGATATCTTCCACACCTTCAATTCCTACAGAAAGCCGAACCAGACCGTCAGTGATGCCAGCTGCTTTTTTGATGTCTTCGTCTACAATAGAATGTGTCATAGAAGCCGGATGTTGAATAAGACTGTCAACGGCTCCAAGACTTACTGCCAATGTGCATAATTTTACTTTGTTCATAAGAGCAACACCTGCATCAAATCCTCCCTTGAGTTCAAAGGATATCATCCCGCCAAATCCATTCTTCATCATTGAAGAAGCCAGTTTGTGCTGTGGATGCGATTCCAGTCCCGGATAGAAAACATGGTCTATTTTGGGATGATCTTCCAGCCAACGGGCAACCTGCATCGCATTCTCGTTATGTTGTTTCATGCGAACGGGTAACGTCTTAATTCCATGGGTGGTAAGCCAGGCATCCATTGGACCTGCTATTCCGCCTAAATTCTTTCTAAAGAGATGAGTTTCGGCTTCTTCAAATAATTCTTTCCTTGCAATCATAACTCCACCAATTACCGTACCGTGCCCTCCCAAATACTTGGTAGTGGAATGAACTACGATATCGGCTCCCAATTCCAACGGCTGAATATGATACGGTGTTGCAAAGGTGTTATCCACCATCAACAATGCACCATGTGATTCTGCCAACTGAGCTATCGCCCGGATATCCGATATCTTCAAGGTAGGATTGGCAATACTTTCCAGGTAAATCATTTTTGAATGAGGATGCTTTTTAAGCTCCATTTCAACCAAGAAAAGATCCGAAGTATCTACAAATGATACAGAGATTCCCATTCCGGGAGCTTCTTCCTTCAGAAATTGAGAGGTACAACCATAGAGATCATTTTGAGCGATCACGTGTCCCCCTTTGGCCATACTTAGAATGCCCGTAGTGATGGCAGCCATGCCACTTCCGAACGCCATACCTGTATAAGCTTCCGGGTTATCCAATGCATATGTTTCAAGAGTACAAATGGCTCTTTCGAGTTCTTCGACTGTAGGGTTTCCGAGCCTTGAATACACATGACTTGCCCCACCTTCCTCGTGCCTGAATGCTTTGGCTCCGGATTCTACATCATCAAAAACAAAGGTTGAGGTTTGATAGATCGGTGAAGTATGAGATCCATATTGATCTTTCTTTCCTTTTCCGCCGTGAATGGCTGCAGATGCAAATGTAGCTTTAGTCTTGGTTTTCATGATACACAGGAATTGGAGATTGTTCTTTAATAGTGTTAAGCACGATGCTGGTATATAAACGCTCAACATCAGGCAGTGTAGTCAGTTTGTTACGCATCAATTGCTCATAGTCTTTGGTATCTTTTGCAACTACATGAAGAAGAAAATCACCGTCTCCAGTAGTGTGATAGCAAGCCAGGATTTCAGGAATTTTCTGTATGGCCGAAGTAAATTCCTCCATCAAATTAAGCTGATGTACTTTTAAGGTTACTTTCACAAATGCAGAAAAACCCCGGCTTACGGCTTCTTTATTGATCCTTGCCGAATAACCTTCAATCACGCCTTCTCTTTCCAGCCTTCGAACTCTCTCTAAGGTCGGAGTGGTGGTCAGGCCAATACGTTCTGCCAGTTCTTTATTGGCAATCCGCCCGTCTTCCTGAAGGATCTGTATGATTTTGCGGTCAGTAGAGTCGAATGAGGAAAGCATAGCATAATTGACTTTGATTCTTTTCTAATTATAATCAATTATGCTTTATTTTGTAAGCTATGAAGAATAATAATCTTTACTGTTCTTGAATTTAGATTTTTATTCTAAATAAAAACCGTCAACTGACAAATTATTCCGTCAAATATTCATTTAGAAAAGTAGCGTAGAATTTTATTCTACGTTTGAGGGGTTTCAAAAATAAAAAAAGGAATGTGTTATAGCATTGGGATGCCAAAACTCATTCCTTCTGTGCGTAAATTAAAAAATTAATCTAATCGTCAAGATCTACATCATCGGGTGCTTCGTCTTCATCAACCAAATCATCGACATCCGGGGTGTCATCTATATCATCATCGTCGTCATCGTCATCAACAATAGGGGCTGTTTCTGCCTTAGGTTTGATTTCCGCCTTGGCTCCGGCACGCCGTAATAGCAAAGCAATATCATCTTGTTCATTATCCATCGCGATGATCATCGCTGTATCTCCATTCTTATCGCGCAATTTCACATTTGCTCCTTGCTCGATCAAATATTTCACCACATCAGTATTCCCTGCCTTGGCGGCTACCATCAGTGCGGTATGGCCCCAGCGTTGTTGAGCGTCTACGTCGGCGCCGGCATCAACTAATAACTTAACGGCTTCCAGATTTCCAACCCGTGCAGCTGCAATTAAAGCAACGTCTCCAATCCGGGCTCCCTTTTCTATCAAATATTTAACTAATTCGATATTTCCGGTTTCAGCAGCTCTGTTTAATGCGGTACCTCCCATTTTGGTTTCGATATTAAGATCTGCACCTTCTTCAACGAGGAATTTAACCACATCTACATGGTTCTTTTCGGCCGCTATGATCAATGCAGATGCTCCGCTGCTGTTGGTTTTATTGATGTTTTCATCTGCGCCTGCCAACTTTTTTATTTCTTCTAAATTCCCTGCCTTTGCGGCTTCAATAATTGCTGGTTGCTCCATGACTAACTCTTGTGATTTACCATTTGGGTTGGCGGGATTATAAAAAACCGTACGTATATCTCAAACTAAATATTGAAGAAAATTACTTCAATTTTCCCAATACTTCATAACCTCTTACAAAGTCGGCCCCGCTCATTCTTTTAGTTCCCGGCAATTGTACTTCTACCAATTCAACGGCTCTCTCTCCACATCCAACGATCAGTTTATCATCCGCTGAGGAAAGTTTTCCAGCCTCTAAATTCCGAATCTCTGAAATTTTCGATCGATACATATTAAACTTTTGCCCCTGCCATTCTGCCCAGGCAGTTGGAAAAGGACTAAGTCCCCTGATCTTGTTATGTACAATTTCAGCTGACTTACTGAAGTCCACATGACAATCATCTTTAAAAAGTTTGGGGGCAGGAGTAGCTTCCTTATCACTTTGCGGAGAAAGAGAATAGCTTTTGCTTTCTATTTGATCAATAGCTCTTATCAACAGCGAACTTCCCATATTTTTAAGCCGTTCATACAATTCGCCTGTGGTTTCATTTTCTCCGATGCTCACCGATTCCTGCAAAATGATGTTACCGGTATCAACCTTTTCATCCAGAAAAAACACCGAACATCCGGTTTTCTTTTCGCCCTTCATAATTGCCCAATGTATAGGAGCCGCACCCCTATATTTAGGCAATAAAGATGCGTGCAGATTAACAGAACCTATGGAGGGAATGGCCAAAATAGAAGGCGGCAGAATACGAAAAGCGACCACCACAAAAAGATCTGCATTCAGCTTTTGAAGTTCTTCTGCAAACTCAGGGGATTTCAAATCTTCTACTTCTATAACCGGATAACCAAGCTCCAATGCTTTGGCTTTAACGGGAGTGGGTGAGGTCTTAGAACCTCTTCCTCGACGTTTATCTACATTGCTGACCACTGCTTTTATGGTGTGGTCAGAGTCGTGAATCTTTAACAGGCTTGGAATTGCAAATTCCGGAGAGCCCATAAAAACAATATCCATAGATCTTATTGATCTTTTTTGGGAACTACCGGGTATTTCACTTTCTTGTTGCCGGAGTCAATTTCCTCAAGTTCTTTTTTATGCATTCTTTTCTTAAATGCACTTAAATAATCTAAAAACAGTATTCCTTCAAGGTGATCATATTCGTGCTGAATAACCCTTGATGTCCATCCACTGGCTTCCAGACGATGTTTATTAAACTCTCTGTCAAAAAACTCAATTACAACCGTTTCCGGACGAAAAACTTTTTCATTGACTTCAGGGATACTTAAGCAGCCTTCTTCGAGAGGCACTTTATTCCCCTTCTTTTCAAGAATAAGTGGATTTATAAATACCATTGGACCGTAAGGCACCTCTCCGTCTTCGATCATAGCATCCGTGTCCATTACAAAAAGTTTGAGGGACCGGCCAATCTGTGGAGCAGCTAAACCAACGCCATCTGCGTTGTACATGGTCTCCAGCATATTATCAATTAGAGTCTGCAGTTCAGGGCTATCCTCTTCAATCTCTTCAGCTTTTTTTTGAAGAATCGGATCATTGTAAGTTACGATGGGTAAAATGGGCATGATAAATTATGTATTCGTATCTAAGTAGTTTTGTAAAATGATTGCAGCTGCTATACGATCAACCCTGCCCTTTTCTTGTCTTTTTTTTCTGGGAACGCCTGCTTCTATCATCAGCTCCCTGGCTTTGTTGGATGTATAGCGTTCATCAACTTTAACGATTTCTATATTTGGAAAAGCGCTGTTCAATTTAGTGATGAACTTTTCGACCATTTCTGTGGCAGAACCTTTCTCTCCTTTTGTAGATAAAGGCCAACCTATTACAAATTTTTCTATAGGTTCGTTCTGAACTATTTTTTTGAGTTCTGAGATAACATCTTTGGGATGGAAAGTACCGACCGGTGAAGCAATAGTTTTCAACAGGTCGGTTTGAGCAATGCCTACTCTTTTCTTCCCAACATCAATACCTATAAGGCGAGCATAATTTTGCAAAAAGTGTTATGCTATTTGATTGGTTAATCTGATTTTTTCTTTTTCACATCTTCCAGAGGCTGACGTAAAAACTTCTTCATCAGTTTACTTGGTTTGAAGTGAGTTTTACGGTGCGCAGGCACATATATCACTTCATTGGTTTTGGGGTTACGAGCCTTTGGCTTCGCTTTTGTTTCCTTCACTTCAAATACCCCAAAATCACGAATTTCAATTCTGCATTCAGTATCGGCAGACATCATGATTTCTCTTAATGCTACTATTACAGCATCCACCCAAGGCTCTGCTTGAATCATAGGTTCATCCATAGATTCAGCCACCCTCCGTACTACATCTCGTTTAGTGTAAGTCATCATAGTTTTGAGATTTAATTTTTATGCTAACTATTATTAGCGTTTTATTGTCCTTCCTAATTACTCGTAACTAACTATTGCCATAGTTGTTTTTACCTAAAACGAATAATCACTCTTTATTGTAAAGATAACTATAATAAAAATCTACCTGAAGTCCTATATTAATATCATTCATAGCGCAGAACATTTTTAACCCCTTCTATCTTCTCAAGGCGTTTCATGATCTTATTTAGATGGGAAATACCATCCACATACAGGGTGATAATTCCTTCGAACATTCCACTGTCGCTGCTGACATTTATGCTTTTCATATTGGTCTCTAATGACTTGGAAAGAACGTCTGTTATATCATTGATCATTCCTACCCGGTCTCCGCCAATAACCTTGATGGCTCCAAGGAACTTAGCATCCAGATTTTTGGCCCAGTTCACATCCACGATCCGATCCGATTCGGTTTTGAGCAGGTGCTGCGCATTGTTGCACATGGCACGGTGTATCTTAATGTCTCCGGTGCGGCTCACAAAGCCGATCACATCATCTCCCGGAATAGGATTGCAACAGTTGGCGTAGGAGTATTTTATGTTACTTAGTTCTCCATTGATGATCAGAGCCTTACCTTCACCGAGGGCCCGGGCGGCATCGTAATAGTTTTTTTGGATCTCCTCATCCGAGATCGGTGCAACTTCCTCCGTTTCTTCTGCTTCAATTCGGCCGGTACTTTTATACTGCTTAACTTCTTTGAAAAGGGTATTTACATCGAAAGCACCTGATCCAATATCAAAGAACATTTCCTGCGTAGATTCATATTTAAATCGCCGGGCAAATTTATTCAATTCCTGTTCCGATATTTGCACATTACCGCGATCTACCCTTCTCTCCCAGATCGTACGGCCTTCCTCAGCCACCTTCCGTTGTTTTTGCTTGATGAACTGACGGATTCGGGATTTTGCTTTATGGGTAACAACATCATCTATCCAGTCGGGATTTAGATTGATCTTATTTCCGGTTATGATCTCTACCTGATCCCCATTATGCAATTTCTGCCGCAGGGGAACCATCTTGCCGTTTACTTTGGCGGCCATTGCCCGTTCTCCGATCTCGCTGTGGATCTCGAAGGCGAAGTCAATAGGGGTCGCATTTCGCGGCAGCGTCCGCAACTCCCCATCAGGAGTGAACACATAGATCTCATCTTTATAAAGATTGAGCTGAAAATCCTTAACGAAATCGGTAGCAGCATCCGGACGGGGATTATCAAGTACATCCCGCACCCAGTTGACAAATTTATCGAGGGTGTCTGATCCTTGCTGAGCACCTTCTTTGTATTTCCAGTGAGCAGCCAGGCCTTTTTCAGCAATATCATCCATACGCCGGGTCCGGATCTGAACTTCCACTTTTCGTCCTTTATTGGTGATCACCGTGGTATGTAGCGACTGATATCCATTGGCTTTTGGTACCGATATAAAATCTCTGAACCGCTCCGGAATTGGCGTGTACCAATCAGTAATAATGGAGTACACGCGCCAGCAGTCTTCTTTGGTATGAGGGTTTTCCAGGATGATCCGAATTGCGAAGAGGTCGTAAATTTCCTCAAAGGGCTTTTGTTGCCGCTGCATTTTGCGATAGATAGAAAAAATATGCTTTGGACGCCCCTTGATCTCAAACTTAAAGTTCATTCTGCCCAGCTCATTCTTAATTGGGTCCATGAATTCCTGAATGAACTCTTCCCGGTCTTCCTTTTTCTCCCGCAGTTTTCTCGCTACGAACTTGTAAGAAGTAGGATCTATGGTTTTAAAGCAAAGATCCTCTAATTCATTTTTGATTCGAAATAAACCAAACCTATGGGCAAGTGGAGCATATAAATCCATGGTTTCTGAAGCGATCTGTATCTGTTTTTCGCGCTTCAGGTGTTGGATGGTTCGCATGTTATGAAGCCGGTCTGCAAACTTGATGAGTACGACACGTATGTCTTCTGCCATGGTGAGCAACAGCTTCATGAATGCCTCTGCCTGCTTGCTGTCTCTGCTTTTGAAAACACCGGTGATCTTGGTGACACCGTCTATGATAACGGCTACTTCTTCACCAAACCAATATCGGATATCGTCGAGGTTTACATCGGTGTCTTCTACCGTATCATGAAGCAGAGATGCAATCACCGAAACATCATCAATATTGATCTCGCTTGCTACAATCTTCGCCACCTCAACCGGGTGATAATAATAGGGCTCACCCGAGGCGCGTTTCATATCTTGATGAGACAAATAACAGAGTTTAAAAGCCTTACTGATGGCCTCTTCGTCAACATTCTCGATATGCTCCTGGCATACTTCTACAAGTTGCTTCAGATCCTCTCTCTGAGCTTTCTTAAGCTTATAACCCTCCAGGTCATATTTTTCTATGGAAGCCGTTCTACTCATATTCTATTACCTGCTACATCTAAAGGTAGCCATTCACATGCTTTAAAGCATCCGTAAGTATTTTTGCTTACAAAAAAAGCGGATATGGAGTTCACATCCGCTATCAAAAAGGTATCGGCAATTTGTTAAAAGCTAAGTGATACTCCAAACATAATTCGGCCGGTTTGTGACTTTACATTCTCAAACGCTGGTTCCGACAAACTGGTATCTGAATATCTGTATTCCACAAATGGTTTGATCAGGGGAATGACGGTTACCTTAGCTCCTGCCAGCATATTCCAATAAATATTATTGTCACTTCCGCTTTGTGGTTTTACTGATTCAGGCCCGGAATAATCGTTGATGACTTGCTCATAGTTTTCGGTTCCAAGCCCAAGCCCTACATAGGGTTCTAAAAGTCCAAGTGAGACTCCTCCTATTGCCGCAATACCAACATCAATATTGGTGAGATCTCGGGAATAGGAATAACTTTGATTTTGAGGATCAATGTTATTTTCCTCACTGAAATAACTTGCATGGAGACGAATCCCCAAATTCACAAGAGGAAGTCTTTCAAAAATTCCTTTTTGGATCCTTAAACCAAATCCATTTTTGGGCTCTTCATTTCTAAGTTCGTATGAAGCTCCAATCTCTAATTGAGCCAGGGCAGGAGCAGAAAAAATTGTAATTAAAAGTACCGTAAGTATGGTCAGCCGTTTCATAATTGAATTTTTTTTTGATTTAGGTCAAAGTTACAAAACAGATAGGCTGATTCAATATTTTTGTTTCTAACTTTCTGACCTTAATCGCTTCCTCCTTTTACTTCAAATTCCTTTACATCATTACATATTGGGTTTGACCCAATCCGGAAGTACCCCTAACTCAATTCCAAATACCCAGCTTATGATCGTCAGTGATGCCAGGGTAAGCAAGGTTATGAACAGTAGATTGAGCCAAAATCCTGCCTTGGCCATCTCCGGAATGGTGATCTTTCCACTTCCATAAACAATGGCATTGGGCGGGGTGGCTACCGGCAACATGAATGCACAACTGGCTCCTAATACCGTAGGAATGGCAAATAAAAACGGGTTTTCACCTAAACCAATAGCTATAGATGCCAATATAGGTAAAAATGCTGCGGTTGAAGCCGTGTTACTGGTCATTTCCGTTAAAAAGACAATCAATGCGATTACGATCAATATGAGTAATAAAATGGGCCAGGTATTCAGACTGCCAATTCCATTTCCTATCCAAGAAGCCAAACCCGTAGAGCTTATTGCGGATGCCATACTTAATCCTCCACCAAAAAGGATCAACACTCCCCATGGCAATCGTTTTGTATCCGACCATTTCAACAGAAATTCACTTCTCTCGAAATTCGATGGAATGATAAAGAGCGCTACCGATGCGGCAATGGCAATACCCGCATCCGATATACCGGGAATGTATTCTGCCAAAACAGGCCTTAAGATCCACAGAGCGGCAGCACCTACGAAAACAACGGCAACACGTTTTTCTTCTTTGGTGATGCTTCCCAATTCATTCAATTGATTCTGAATAAGTTCCTTACCGCCCGGGAGTACGTTTATTTTGATCGGATAGATCAGCTTGGTAAGCACCACAAACATGATTGGAAGCGAAATAAGCATGATGGGAACTCCGACTAACATCCAA
The DNA here is from genome assembly GCF_000375425.1 of Gracilimonas tropica DSM 19535. Lineage (GTDB taxonomy): Bacteria > Bacteroidota > Rhodothermia > Balneolales > Balneolaceae > Gracilimonas > Gracilimonas tropica. The sequence goes on from NZ_AQXG01000002.1 coordinate 466,688, forward strand.
TCAAAGAAGGTGATCTCAATACCATAGTTCTCGAGGGCAAAACCGGCCAATAAAGCATTCGGCGGTGTCCCAATAAGTGTTCCCATTCCTCCAATATTACAGGCGTAGGCAATACTCAGGATCAAAACGATCTCAAAATTCAATTTATCCTGACTCTCATCCCGATCCACTAACTCGAGGATGGAAGTGGCTATGGGTAACATCATAATTGCAGTGGCAGTGTTACTCACCCACATACTCAAAAAGGCGGCCGCTATTATAAATCCGATTATGATTGAGGTCGGTTTAACCCCTACAAGATTTACAATACTGATGGCAATTCGGCGGTGTAAACTCCATTTCTCCATCGCCAAAGCGATAATGAACCCCCCCATGAATAAGAAAATAAGAGGATTGGCATAAGGTGTGGTTGCTTCACTTATAGAACCAACACCTAATACCGGAAATAACACAATGGGCAATAAAGCGGTGGCAGAAATTGGTATAGCTTCAGTGATCCACCAGATTCCCATCAAAATGGTTACTGCAGCTGTTTTCCAGGCGGCATCGGAAAGCCCCTCTGGCGCGGGAATAAACAACATTATCAACAGTACCAGGCATCCGCCAAATAACCCCAGTCGCTTACTGACATCAGAAAAAGTAAAACTCATCTTTTGATCGATTAACGGTTAATTATCTGGCTGCAGGATAGTTTTCTTTTTCCATCCAATATTCCAAATATGGAACATTATAAATACTTGTCCAACCGAAAACTCTAAGACCATTGGTGATTTTCCAGATCGGTGGCCTTCGGGCACCTGGAGGATTTGGCAGGTTACTGGATTCTTCCAAGGCCTCTGCCAATATGCGTTGATTTTCATAGGAACCAAATTCCTGCGCCAATTCATCCGTCTTAAGATATTCGGCTCTTTTCACCGCTTCTTCAAGTAAGCTTTCCTCTTTTGAATACTCATACCCTAAAACCATGCTGCTTATAGACGACAAATAAGATTCCATGTCGTGATTGTAAGGAGGCACATCACGAAGTCTTCGGGCATGGTCTACCATGGCTCGTTTCGCCTTTTCGTCTCCGGTGAGCTGTACATATTTTCGAATACCGTTTGTGACATACACTTGAGAGTAGCCGTATCGGTTTATCACCATCTCACTGCCTTGGTCGGGATGCTTTTGCAACTCTAACATCAGGTTTACACGGTCACGAAGCTCATCCCCATATTTATCCATTTTGGTTGCATCATAGATCTCAGCCAGGTTCCACACTGAGAGATACAACCGGCGGCCTCTGAGCCCGTGATCACCAAAAATTCTTCGAACGTAGTAATCACCGGTTTCCATAGCTACTTCAAGTCCACGGTGGTTTGCATCCAGATAATAGGACGCAACCCAACCCGGCACCCACACATGGGCACTTAAGAGTGAACTGTAATGCTGATCGGCATGTCGGCGCCCCATGCCAACATAAGGAGAGCCTTTAGGCATTTCCTCTACCTGGAATGCGTGAAGAGACTCGTTGGTATCTCCAAAGTAAACAGGATCTTTAGGCCAATGAATATTATCTACATCCATGGTATGCATACTGGCAGCCTGTGCAGTTTTGTAATAAGTTGGATTTCCGGTTCGCACAAACTGCAACCACCACATATAATCATTTCCGGGTTCATTGTTGGTCCACTGCCCCCATTCATTTCCATAATAATAGGTCAGATTATCCCCATAGTTCAGCATTCCATACCAAGGCTCCCACTCCTGATTGAATTTCATCCAGCGGAATTTATACTCCAGGCCTCTTTCATATGCGCCAAACCGGTCGAGCTTTTCCGTCATCTTGCCAAATGCTTCTGAATTAGCGTACCAGCTTGGATCGGCATGGGTAACCGGAGAATCCATGAACTTCTTAGCTGTTTCTTCTACGTTGCCATTCGAACTCTTTTGGTGAAAATAAAAAACCATTTCTGTGGTCTTGGCCAACCCCTGAGCAAAGTTAGCGATCATGCCACTGTCATTTTCTCTATCCTTGCGGGCAAAACTCATCGGTTCAACCGAAGGCGTCCAGATATAAGCGGTTAGTTTGTCTTCATCATCAGTTGCTTTGATCTCCTTGGGATACTCCTCAAAGAAATTCTTAAACCCAACCGTTATTCCCCATTTATTGTCAGATATATCCATCCATCCGGCTGAGCGTTCAGCCTCAACATCTGAATTATTGTCCAGGCTAATGGTAGACTTAAACTTATTCTGCAACCTCTCATCAGCTGAAGAATTTGCCAAAGGAGGTATTTGTGAGGGATTGGGACCCGTTTGCAGAACGGAAGCTTCCGACGTCAGTTCACTTTGCACAATATTACTTCCGCCCGTTTCCCACCATTTTCCATTGTAGTAAGAGGTAGTAACCGTTTTGTTTGAAGCCAAATTATAGTTTAAGGAAAGTCCGGTTGCTGCAATCTGATCATTGGGTTCAACAAAACCACGATCGTTCGCTAATTTACTTTCGTCAATGATGATACCATTCTCGGTAGCAATAGCCTCATATTCACCTTCCGGCAAAGTGTGATTATCCGGAACACCGGTATAGACAAATGTGTGCTGTACTTTGATGTAGCTTTTACCAGCATAAGCATGAATTCGGGTTATAAAAGGAGCTGTGTTATTATCATCGCGACCATAATGATATTCCCCTTCTACCCGGATGATTGCATGTAAAGGCCCCGTTCCCAATTCTTTGACAGTTCGAGTAACCACTGCCTTGGATTTATCAAGACCTATATTGTCAATAATATCAAGAAACGAACTTCTTCCGGGTTCACCGGTGGCTATCACATCACTTTCTTCAAAGCCGTTACCATCTACATCCAGTTCAACCTTATCAAGGAAACCACTGCCGGCAGGTGCATTAAAGAATCCGCCTCCCTCTCCTTTTTCAACGGTAAAGCGAAGCGGCCCGGTGTTAACGATCACTTCCCCGGTAGGCCTCTGATTATTTTTTACTGTGAGAATTTGATCATACTCACGGGCATTTCGAACATTTTCCCCATATTCAACTTCATAAGTGTCGCCTTCTTCTGTAAAGAAAAATACCCAAAGCCATTTTATACTTTCATCGGCCGGCTCCCAGGTTGTTACTTTTGTTACTTGCGAAGGAATCTCGTCTCCGCTGCTGTTCAAAACCCGTACGTGGTCCGGCGAATATAGTTCTCCTTTCGGGATCGGCACACCAAACACTTGAGGAGTACCCGCTACATTATTCTCAACGGTCACAGGAATCTTCTTCGTGGGCCCGTTATTGCTGCATGCATTCAAAAACATAAATGGGAAAATGATGGCCAAAAAGACGAAGGATGATATTCTCATATTCTTATACATAATACTTCCTGTTAGTCGAAATTCAACGAATCGAGTACCAAAGCAGCAGCGCCAAGCACAGCGATCTGTTCGTTTTCTGAAATTTCTATTTTTATTTTATTTATAGATTTTTTGTAGGCAAAGTCTCGCAGAGAAGCGATCATAGAGTTTTTAAAAAAATTGTATGCCTTTCGGACTCCACCTCCGAATACGATCAATTCGGGATCATACGCATACATCACGGCTTTCAAAGCATTGCCCAAATGATGACCAAACTCATCAAACATCTCTAAAGCTTCCTCATCATCTTCTAATGCACGGCGATAAGCTTCTTTTCCTGAAATATTCTTGTGCAGATCAAAAAACTGTCCGGAGCAGTAATGTTCAAAAATCGAATCTCTATATGGCAGCATTCCTACCTCACCGGCTCCGCAATTAGGCCCCGAGTAGAGTCTGTTATTAAAGATAAGCCCGGCGGCAAAACCGGTACCGAGAATTAACCCGGCAACTGAACTGTAGTTTTTAGCTTTGCCAAAATGTTTTTCTCCAAGCACAAAACAATTTGCATCATTATTGATAAAGACCGGGCGATCAAAATCTTTTTCAAGGATATGTTTAAGGGGTACTTCTTTCCAGGAAGGAATATTTTGCACATCATAAACAATTCCCTCTTTCACATCTACCACACTGGGAACTCCAATGCCGATCGCTCCTACTTTATCCGTTAACTCTTTGGATATCAGAACCCTGATTTGATTGATCAGATCTTCCGGTGATGAACTGTTCTTGATCGGTTCACTGGATATTGAGGTAATTTCGTTTTCTTCTACCAAGGCCACTCTCACATTTGTGGCACCCAGGTCTATCCCTATCAGACTTCTCTTATTCAATGGAGGATATATTTATGATATTAAACTAAATAATTGATTCTACTTTACTCCTTATTCCCGAAATCAATAGTTTTATTACTAATGAGCGGTTTTGCCCAAAATCCGATACTCAAAATGTAGCCGAAGGCGATGTATAGGAAGAGCATCCCAATTCTTAGTCCAAAAATATCCCCTAATGAACCAACGATAAGGGGGACTACAGCTCCACCGGCAATACCCGTTACCAGGATTCCCGAGAAAGTTCCATGATGCTCGGCTACAGAATTCAGAGCCAGTGAAAAGATGATGGGCCACATCACTGCAATAAAAAATCCAATAGCAGGAAAAGCGTAAAGTGCAATATTTCCGCCACCAAAAAGGGCCAGAGAAAGACAAAGTAAAACTGCTGAGGTAAACAGAATGAGCACCTTTTTACTGTCCATGATCTTCAGTAGAAACAAACCCAATAGAGTTCCCGCTGTCATCATCCCCCAAAACCAGGAAACCACGCTTGCACCTGTTGTCTGTGGGTCATATCCATGATAGGTTGAAAGAAATTCGGAGATCCAGTTAGCTACTCCTTGCTCTGCACCTACATACGCAAAGATCCCCAGAAAAAAGAGGATTACTTTTTTGTTCTTAAGCAGCTCAAGGTGGGTTTCCAGCGCTCCTACGATCTCATCTTCTTTCTTTTCTACCGCAGGAAATTTGGAGGCACTGATGACCACGATCATTACCACACAGACCATCGCAAATAACCAGTAAAGTGAAACCCATGGCAAACTTTCAGGAACTACATTAGATAGCAGGGACAGAAACGGCCCCATATCATCCGTTCCAATGTTTAGCACCAGGTAAGAATACACTAACGGGCTTAGAAATGAAGCCAGTCCAAAGAACAACTGAGCCATCACTGAATTGAATGCGAAGTTTTCTTCTCCACCGGAAACACGAAGCAGGGGGTTAATAGCTACCTGAAGCATCGCCATTCCCGATCCGATCAGGAATAGGGATACAACGGCTACCAGGTACTGAGGAATCAGTGCAAAAAGTAAAGCGCCCGAGAAGGCCACCGCAAATGCAGCCACCATTACTTTCTTTTCAGCAAAGCGCTCGATCAGCATGCCTGAGGGAATCGACATCACTCCGTAGGCAATGAAAAAAGCAAAAGGCAATATGGCTACCAAGGTCAGGCTCAAATCAAAATCTTCGATGATCTGAGGTACCAAAGGACCAATGATATTGGTTAAAAATGAGATAACGAAAAAAGTTAATACAATAAGCCCGACCAGGTAATAATTGCGCTTCATAATATTCTGTTAGTTGCTTGTTATAGTTCTATGCTTGTATCGGATCTACTTTTTGAGCATCGGAAACAATGCTCTGATTTCCTCTTCTGAAGGTTGATAGCCATACTCACAAATCTCAAATGATTCCGCGTATTTAAAAGATTGTCCCTTTTCTTTGCCATACCATTTTTCAAGGCCTTTACGCTGGTCAGGGGAAACGCCCATTCTTCCTATAAAACCGTTACGCAGGAATTCTTTTCGTTCTTCAGGATCTTCGGGCACCTTATCCAGGTTTCCTGAAACCCATGGCAACCACTCGTACACCTGTGATTCATGAGCATCAAAAGCATTCACCTTTTTCTCAAAGGTTTCATCAATACCTACGACTATGTCGTGACTGAAGGGATTGGGTTTTTGGAATCCATCTGACATATATAGAAATACGGGATTTTTCTTCAATGGAGGAGTATCAGGGGCTACATTGGGAACAACTACCATGTAAGCGGCATCCTGTACCAAAACTCCGGCATATCTGTGATCAGGGTGGTAATCGTTTGGTCGTAATCCAAGAACAATATCAGCATTCCAGTTTCTGATCTCGCGGATCACTTGCTGGCGTATATGCAATTCCGGGAGTAATTCCCCGTCATGATTGTCCAATACTTTATATTCATCAATTCCCAGTCTTCGTCCGGCTTCTGCTGCTTCAGCACGTCTGCGTTTAGCCAACATGCCTCCGCCTTCTTCATGATGCCCGGCATCTCCATTGGTGATGGATAAAAATTTAACAGCATACCCCATCTCAGCTAACAATGCTGCGGTTCCGCCCATTTTGGCATCGCCGTCATCCGGGTGTGCAAAAATCGCAATGACCCTGATTCGGTCATTTTCTTCATTCTGTGCTGAAATAGTGGATGCATTCAGGCTTAACAGCCCCAGAAAAATAATAAAAAGTAAATGCTTCATGATGGTGTATGATTTAAAATGGAGAAAAAAAACCGGAACAACTCCTTCCAGGCTGTTCCGGCTCTAAGCTACTAATTGGCTACTGATGCTCAGAGTTTTGTGTCATCTCATCGGGGGTAACATCAATAGCACTTTGAGGTATGGGATAAAGAAGGGTTACTTCTGACTCAGAAATACCCAAATGGCCGGACATAACGGGCTTTGCCTGTCCAAAGCGGAGCAGATCAGCCCAGCGTTTGTTCTCGAATGCAAATTCCAGACGTCGCTCATTCAGCAGTTTTTCTTCGAAAGTACCGGGGGTATTTTCATCGATGTCTCCGAGTCCTGCACGATCTCTAACCTCATTTATGAGATCGTAAGCTTCGTCACTTTCTCCAAGTGCTTCGGCTAGGTTCAATAGTACTTCAGCGTATCGAATTTCAACCCAATTGTTGGGGGCATCAAATACGCGTGATGGGTTACTGTCGAATTTTTTCACCCAAAAGTTATCCGGGCCCAGTCCAACCGTATCGAAAGTAGTCCAGAAACGGCCGTCATTGGCGCTGTCATAAGCAGCAACGATATCATCGGTTACGTTTTGAGGAGCAACACCACCTCCAACACCACCGCCTACACCGTTTGGTGTGTACATATCGGTATAAGCACTTCCTTCACCTAATCCTCCGCTGATGAATTGCACTTCAAAGATGGATTCTGAATTTTGATCCAGTTGCGTATTAGGATCCCAGAGTCTTGAGAAGTCATCTTCCAAATCATACACTTGGTCGTTCATAACACGGCGTAAAGGAGCTTCCGCAGCAGAAGCATTTCCTGCCTGCAGATGGACTCTGCCTAAAAGAGCAGCCGCTGCATACTTATTAGCGCGGCCGTTAACGGATGCCGGAGGTAAAAGGCTCTCCGCTTCCTCAAGGTCATCCACTACCTGTGCATAGATATCAGCAGCAGATACCTGGTTGATGTCAATATTTGGATAATCGGCTTCTTCAAACTGTGCCGGAATATTTCCAAATATAACTGCCATGTGGTAATACAGAAGGGAACGAATAAAAAGAGCTTCTCCTCTGATCTGATCTTTCAGCGTTTCGCTGGTAAAATCAACTCCGTCAATGCGGGAAAGAATGGCATTACAACTGGCAATTCCATCATAAGATGCAGCCCAGGTATCCTCAAGGATCTCAGCTGTAGGAATCTCATCGAAATCATCGAGTTGTTGGTACACGGCGGCCAAACCGGTGGCTCCTCCACCGTTGGCACCATTATCGGCCCGCATTTCCATTAACAGAACATAGTTTACTCCAAATGTTCCGCTTTCTTGCAGTGAGCTGTAGGCTCCTGTTATAGCAATCTCAAAATCTTTTTGAGAGCTATAGTAATTCTCGCTATTTCGCTGTGAAATAGGACTTAGCGCCGTAAAGTCTTCTCCACACGAGACAAACAAAAAAGGAAGAAGAACTAATGTGATTAATTTTTTCATGGTCATATCCTTTTTAAAAATTCTGATTAAAAATCGAGGTTAATACCGAACTGGATCGTTCTTGATAATGGATAAGCACCATAATCTTCACCCGGGGTCAAACTGTTAGTTTGCAAACTAACCTCTGGGTTAAAGCCAATATAGTCGGTAAACATGGCCACGTTGGTAGCAGAAACATAGATCCGTGCTGAAGAAAATAATCCATCAATAAGTTCAGGAGGGAAATTATATCCTAAAGTGATGTTCTTGATCTTCAGATAGCTACCGTCTTGCACCTGGTAAGAGGAAATTCTGTTGTTGTTTCCATGAGCGGCAGAGTTACGATCAGCTCTTGGATGCTCGCCATTACCGGGCTGAGATTCTGAGATCCAGCGTTCGTTCAATGCGGCATAGGAGTTGAAATTGGCTTCACCGTTCAACAAGTGACGTGATGTTAAGTTCAACACCTCGCGGCCTTGTACACCTTGCAAGAAGATGCTTAAATCGAACCCTTTGTAGTTGAAACGGTTCGTGATTCCGTAAGTGAAATCTGGATGGTAACTCCCTATTACCGTTCGGTCATCAGCATTTACAACGCCGTCACCGTTAATATCCTTGAAGCGGAAATCTCCTGGGCGAGGTGCGGGAGCCATCAGGTCGTAATCTCCACCGGGCGCATTCGCATTATCAGCATCAATTTCGGCCTGACTTTGATAAACGCGGTCTACCACATAACCATAGTAGCTACCAATAGGATCGCCTATTCTGGTGATGTGACGCTGTCCGGCTGCTCCTGAACTCAGGATCGGATCTCCCTCAGGGCCTAACTGCAATACTTTGTTACGGTTCGCAGCAATATTGAAATCTGTGGCCCATGTGAACGCTTTGTTAGACACATTTCGGGAAGTGATGGAGAATTCAACCCCTTTGTTTTCCACTTTACCAATGTTTGTCAAGATGGTCTCGAAGCCAATAGAAGCAGGGAGACTTACAAACAAGAGCAGATCTTCAGTCTGGCTGTTGTATACATCAAAGGAACCATAAATACGGCTTTTCCATAGTGCATAATCAACCCCCAGGTTATATTGATAGGTTGTTTCCCAGGTCAGTCCATCATCGCCTAATGTTTGCGGGGCAATTCCAATACCCTCAGTACCACCAAGCGGATAGTTGGCAGATTCAAGCAAACCAATTGAACCATAGTTTGGAATCTCAAAGTTTCCTGTTACACCGTAACTACCGCGAAGTTTCAGTTCACTGAATAAGGTTTGGTCAGCCATAAACGGCTCCTGAGTAGTCCTCCATCCGAGTGAGAATGATGGGAACACCCCGGTTTGATTATCGCGACCAAATCTTGAAGAGCGGTCAGAACGAATGGTACCTGTAAACAGATATCTGTCTTTGAATACGTAATTCACACGAGCTAACATGGAAACAAGACTCCATTCGGAATTGAGTTCATCTCCGCCGGATACCAAACCACCGTTAATGGTCTTAACCTGATCATCCGGGAATTCATCCGCAACGATCACAGTAGTCTCATCCGTTTGCTTCTGAGCAGTATACCCTACAATAGCATTGATATCATGATCCTGTGCGAGTGTTTTGGTATAGTTCAGGGTGTTTTCCCATAACCAGTTGAAGCTGTCTCCATTGCTGGCTTGCCCGTATGGTTGACCTTCTGTTTGATTTCTGTAAAGGAATTCAGTTCCACGGAAAAACGACTGCTTGAAATTATTCAGATCATAACCCACTAATGACTTGAAAAGTAAGTTGTCATTGATCTGGAAATCTCCATAAAGGTTTCCAAAGATGCGGTTATTCTGAATATCCTCGCTAATAAATTCCATAATGGCCAGTGGGTTACTTGCCGTGGTTGTACCACCGCCCAGGTAAGACTGGTTGTTACGCTGGTTAATGGTGCCATCAGGATTGTAAGGAGCAACTACCGGTGAGTGTACCAATGCAGAATACACGATTCCCGGAGGTGATCCGAAATATGGGGCATTAGCTGGAAGTCGGTCGTGCTGTGTTAAAGCAGCATTGATCGAAGTTCCAACCCGGAATTTCTCGCTAATATCTTGTGTCAGGTTCAGTTTTAGGGTGTATCGGTCAAATGCAGAGCCGTCTAAAACACCTTCTTGATTCAAGAATCCGGCTGAAAGGAAATATCGGGTTTGTTCATTTCCTCCGGCCACAGACAAGTCATAATTTTGCATTAAAGCCGGACTAAACACTAGATCGAGCCAATCGGTATCGGTACCATCCCAGTTCACGTACTGTTCAGGGATCAGGTAATTACCTACATCCGGACGCCCCTCATTCGTGTCCGGATCATAATCTGGATTGGCTGGAGTATTCCCCATTTCGATATCCTGCAGGTAATTGTTGTTACGGGAATCTTTGGTATAAGCGATCAATTCTTCTGCATTCATCAGATCCGGTTGATTGAAAACCGTTGAAGAACCCACATAACTATCGAAAGAAACCTGAGGTGTACCTGACTGTCCTTTTTTCGTTGTGATCAAGATCACGCCATTGGAGCCTCTTGAACCGTAAATAGCAGCGGCAGAAGCATCTTTCAGCACCTCAATAGACTCAATATCGCTTGGGTTGATGGTTGCAAGCGGGTTCGCCTTTGGAGGCTGGAATGAAGCACGCTGGCTGCCAATACTGGACTGCAGGTTTGTATTTTTTGAAATTGGAACACCGTCTACCACATACAACGGGTCATTACCGGCAGAAATAGAACCGGTACCGCGAATAGTGATCTGTGGAGTAGCTCCGGGTTCTCCTGTAGACTCCGCCACATTTACACCGGCCATCCTTCCTTGAAGAGCATTTTCAAAACTAGAGACAGGAACACCACTGATTTCTTCAGTACGCACGGAACTTACCGCACCTGTTACCTCTGTTCGCTGCTGAGTACCATAACCTACTACCACAGCATCTTCAAGCTGAACAAGATCATACACCAAGGCGACCTCAAAATAGGTCTGATCGCCAATAGGCACTTCTTGTGTAATGTATCCAACAAATCTGAATACCAGTGTTTCAGCATCATCAGGTACAGTAAGCTCAAATTCTCCGTTAACGTCGGTTGTTACACCAATGTTGGTACCTTCAACAAAAACGTTAACAGCGGGCAATGTTTCACCCGTCTCAGAATCTCGAACTACGCCGGATATTTCCTTTTCAATGTTCTCTGCAGGCTTCACAGCGGCTCTGTCTTTGATCAACAGAATTTCCCTGGTTGAAGAAATGGCAGCTTCATATCCGGTTTCACGAAGTACGTACTGCAGGGCATCGGCCACTGTAACTTCACTGAGACTCGCAGTGATAGGAGTACTTAAAACATCGAGATCTGAATTGAATGCAATACCCAAACTTGCTTTTTGGGATATTTCTTTCAATACATTCCCGAGAGCTTTTTCCTTACTTTCTATCGAAATCTTAGTTCTCAGTTCAGCAATACTGTTTGAATATAACCGAACCTCATAATATTGATTATTGTTGGTTTGCAAATTATTCGACAATGAGGTCAGTAACTGTGCATTTGCGTTGGCAGCATAGCCAAACTGAAGCACAACCATCCACAGTGCGAAAAAGCAAACTGTCATCTTAGCTGTTTTAGTAACAAATGTTTTCATCCGTGTCCTTCTCCATAGCTTGTTATTGTTTTATTTAAAAAGCGCTTCCAAAATCCTGATAATAAAAGGGCAGTTTTTTTCTTCGCTAACCTGCCCTAAGTTTTATTGTTGAAAAATTACTTTGTGTTTCTGTTGGTCGATCACATAATCCAGATCCAGGGATGTAGCGATGGTATGGATCACATTATCCATACTGCGACTTCTGAGTTCTGCAGTAAGGTGCAGATCACCAATAGACTCATTGCTCATTTCAACTTTAATATCGTATCGTCGTTCAAGTTGCTTGGCTACCTCGGTCATCTTCGTATCATCAAATTTGAGGTTACCTTCCTTCCAACTCAAATAAATATCTAAATCATTAACCTCTTCAGTGATCATGCGTTTACTGTTCAGGTCAAGCTTACCTAACTTTCCTTTCGTAAGTATTACCCCATCATTGGTTTGAGCTCCTTCGGCTTTGAAAGATACCACGCCATCCTCTACCACTGTTCTCACTGTTTTATCATCCGAGTAATTACGAATAGCAAAAGAAGTACCTAAAACCTGTACAACAGCACCTCTTGTTTTGATGATAAACGGCCGGTTGGGATTTTCAACTACATCGAAATAGGCTTCGCCTTCAAGGTAAACTTCACGCACATTTCCGGTGAAAACGGTTGGAATAGTAATACGGCTATCTGCATTTAAAAACACTTTACTTCCGTCCGAAAGTGTGACTCCTCCACGCTTACCTTTGGGCATGAAAATATCTCTCAGAACGGTTTCCTGAACTTCAGGTACCGGCACATAGATAGATTTGAAGGTATAAAAACCGAAAAGACCCGAAATAAGAAAAATCGCCGCAACCCTCATCAATACCGACCAGGTAGAATTCAATGAAAATTTACTTCGGCTTGCCGTGGTCTTAATATTTCCTACCAGGGCTTCATCCTCAATGCGATTCTTTAAAACCGTCCAATCCATTTCCGTATTGAACAATTCTGAGGAATAATTCTTTTGCCCCGAATAAGACCATATCTTTTTTAAGTCTTCAAGATATTCGCGATTCCCGGGACTTTGGTATGCCCATTTCTCCACTTGTTTTTTCTCAGAAGCAGAGCATTCGCCGGTTATATATTTGGAAAGTAAATTAATATCCAAGTTTACTTTATGATTAAATGATTACCGATTTCAGTTATAAGACAGGCAGCAATACTGCTACCCCTAAACTTTCTTAAAAATTTTTGTAAAGCCTTTTGCCTGCAGTTCATCCCGAATATCCTGAAGGGCATTTGCTACGTGGTTTTCTACCGTCTTTCTGCTAATATCAAGTACTTTAGCTACTTCCTTGTAAGACAGCCCATGCTTTCTGTTAAGCTCGAACACCATTCTTCTGCGGTCCGGCATCCGGTCAACGATCTTCCATATTTTACGGATCAGCACTTGTTCCTCGTCACTGATATCATCAGGAATAAGTTCCCTGGTAACACTGTATATCTTCTGCCCCTGCTGTTCCGATTGATACTCATCAATAATTCGAAGACGGGTATATTGCTTTTCAAGCAGATTTAAAGATTGATTACGTACGGATTGATAAAGGTAGGCTTTGATTGAAACCTGGATCTCCCAATTTTCCCGGTTTCTCCAGATCTTAAGGAACACATCCTGCACCGCATCTCTTGCAAACTCCCTTGATCTGGTTATACTGTTCGCAAAATGACTTAATTCTTTATGGTACCTGAAAAAAAGCTGCTCAAAAGCTTTATCATCTCCCTTTTTGATCATAGCAACCCATTCCGAGTCATCCCAACACGGTTCTTTTTTGTCGCTAAAAAAGATCGAAGACAAAAACATTACACTAACACTTATGACACACTTATTTATTAAAAATGTAATTTCAAATTACACTAAAGTACAATTCAAAAATCATTTATAATTTAATTTTCACTAAATGATTATTTTATTAATGAGTTAAATTACATTTTTGAATTCTATTTTAAAGTATTAAGTAGCAAGTATTTAACTTGCTACTTAATGATTTGACTAATAGTTGAAACCATCCAATCTGTAAATTAGTCTCTTCGAGAGCCAGCTCCATCAGGATTTCCGCGGTAGTAACGGAAGCTTTCCATAGGCTTGCCATCTTTGGCACCGCGTTCAAATACTCGTCGGCGCATTCGCTCCAGGAACTCTTCTCCTTCATTTCCTGGCAGGTCTTCCAGATTCGGACCGGTATAGTTATCAAAAGCAGAAGTAAACTGACTTACATACTTAGAAAGGGAACGAACTTTATTTTCTGCATAATCAGAAATATCTACCCAGGTATTTTCGTGTCCGGCCGTGGTACTGTAGAATAGGTAGTCGGTCACAGAATGCTCTTTAAGTCCTTCGTTGATAATTTGACTTGGGAAGATCAATCTCCATTCTGCAGCACGTGCAGCATCAACAGCCAGGTAAGAAGCAGTACGGTGATCTGTTTTATGCCATTGCTGATATCCATATCCAGGATCAAACGCCATTAATGTAGTTGGCTGTAATTTGCGGATCCACCAAACAATGCGTTTTACCACTTCTTCACGATCTGCGAATTCCAGCATTCCATCTGTATAACCAAGGTTGATGTAATTTTCTTCGGGTATCCCCAATTCCTTCAGTGCATCAACTTCTTCTTGCCGACGAATCTTTGCAAGACGGTCGCGAGTCATAGTAGGATCTCCGGTTCCAACGTTCCCGGTTGTAAGTAACATAACGTATACTTCATTGCCGTTATCCTGAAGCATAGACATCGTTCCATGAGATCCGCCATCATCATCTGGATGAGCTCCAATAAAAAGTATTGTTCTGCCGGTCCATTCTTCTACCGGTGTTTCCGGCTGTGCAAATAGCAAAAAAGGAGTAAGTGCAAAAAATGCCAGCAAGATTGTTATTCGTTTCATCTTCATTAAGTTTTAGTTATTTGGTTAGTTCACGATAAAATTCGATGAGTCAGTGAGTAAAGAAGCTGCAGCACGATCAATGATCAATTCTACATTTGCATGAGTTTGTAAAAAGGTAACCGGCCATTCAGCAGTAATTTCGCCTTCAATTAATTGTTGCACGGGTCTTGCTTTATGAGCGCCCCATGCCATGCAATAGATCTTTTTCGCATTCAATATTGTTTTTACACCCATGGTAATTGCCTTTTCAGGAGTTTGATGTATTCCCCCGAATGAATCGGCTGCATCCCTGCGAGTTTTTTCATCAAGGTGAATAAGGCGGGTTTCAGATTCTATTGATGAGCCGGGTTCATTAAATCCAATATGCCCGTTGCCCCCAATTCCCAAAAGCTGTATTTCGATCCCGCCATAGCCTGCGATCTTACGTTCATAGGCCTTACAATAATGATCAACCTCAGAGACCTCAATATCTCCTTCCGGAATAAAAACCTGCCCGGGGTCTACGTCGGTATGATTGAACAACCTTTGATTCATGTAGTAGTGATAACTATTCCTGCTTTCGGGCCCGATCGGATAATATTCATCAAGATTAAATGAAGTAACGTTTTGGAAACTCAATTCACCCGTCTCAACACTTTCAACCAGCAGATCGTACACTTTTTTAGGTGAGCCGCCCGTAGCCAGGCCAAGTACCGTTCTTTTTGAATCGGAATCATTTGTATGAATCCTGGAACGCAGAGCATCGGCTATATACTGACTGCCCGACAGTTTATCCTCAAAAACTCTAACTGTTATTGAACTCACAGTTTTTTCCATCCGCTTGATCAAACTTTGCACTTACTTCATTTACACATAAGACGGATGAGAAATAGCCTACCCCTAAATCTTTTTTTGATATCCATTCACAATCTCTTTTTAAGATCTATTGGACAGGAGAGAATTAGCTTTGACTTAAATTTTCTGAAAAACTGCTCCGTTATTTTGGACCACCTTAAGTTTTTCAAATTCATCACTCAAAAATGAACGGGAGAAAATCCCAAAAAAAGAACAAAAGAACTTTGAAGATGTAGCAACTTTAACCTTATATTTGGCGCCTACCAAAAGCCTCGGTGGTGGAATTGGTAGACACGTTGGACTTAAAATCCAATGGATATTAAAATGTCCGTGCCGGTTCGAGTCCGGCCCGAGGTACCAATAGCTCAGTAAAGCATTGTTTTTACTGGGCTATTTTTGTTTTTACTTCTATCTTTTCGAAGTTTTTTTCCAACATTTAATTTCTTCATAAATCCAAAACCCTTTTTGCTATCTTGTGGAGGAACACTGTAAAAATATTCCTGAATTTTTTATGCCTCAAAAATTTCGTTTAATATCAATTCATGTTATTATTAAGACTATGTGCTTTATTGCAATGGCAAATAATTGATAAAGATGGACAAACAAAAGCGTAAGACAGTAATGATCGTTGAGGATGATCTCATTCTTAACTTGCTGTATGAGAGTTATCTCGAAAAATTGGGGTACGATGCCGAAGGTGAATTGGTGTATGGCAAAACAGCTATTGAAGTTGCCAAAAAGATCAGTCCCGACCTTATTTTAATGGACATCTCTTTGGAAGGCGAGATCGATGGTATTACCGCAATGAAAGAAATCCGGAAATTTTCTAATGTCCCTGTCATATATATAACCGGAAACTCTGATCCGCATCATGTACAACGTGCCAAGGAAACCGAGTATCTGGATTATCTGGTCAAACCCATCGAGTTCAACGATCTTAAAGATTCCATTGAAAGAAATCTGGACAAAATTCAAAAGTAAAATAATTCTTTTTTACTTTACCGGGGTAACATAAACCTCTTTTCTTTTTTGCCATGAAGCCTGCATACCTTTATGTACTCCTTGCCCTGGTTCTTTTTATAACGAATTGCTCTTCATCTTCAAATACTTTGGAGCAGCCTCAAAGGGTTTTGAACGTCGAACGCCCTATTCCTTACTCTTTAGAACATCCGGACTATTTTCAGAAAGCGATTGACAAAGGAACCCGCACCAAAACCGGAAATCCGGGACCCCATTATTTTACCAATTCCTATAAGTATGTACTCGATGCTGAGTTGGTTCCTGCAGATACCATGCTCTATGGAGAAGCTTCCATTTCATACACCAATAACTCTTCGGATACGCTTTACTACCTGGTTTTTGAATTAGCACAGAATTTACATAAGGCCGGCGTTCCCAGAAATGAATTTGTAGAGATCACAGGTGGAGTACACATCAGTAGAATTTCTGTGAATGGAACCGAATCCAAGGAAATGACCCGACAAAGGCCTACTTATCAGGAAATTGGCACAAATCTGGTGGTATATCCTGATGAGCGCATCTTACCAAATGAGAAAATAAATGTTGAGATAGATTGGAATTTTAAAGTACCACAGGCCGGTGCAAGCGGACGTATGGGATACAGCCAGGACAATGTATTCTTCATCGCCTACTGGTTTCCGCATATCTCAACATATGATGACCTGGATGGATGGTTTGGAGATAACTTCACCGGCAATGCCGAATTTTATTATGATTTTGGAAACTATGAGGTCAATATTACAGCCCCCGAACAATGGCTGGTTATGAGTACCGGACAGCTCAAAAATCCAGATGAGGTTCTTTCTTCTGCCCTGCTCGACCGTTATACTGTAGCTCAGCATTCCGATACCGTTGTGAATATTGCCTCATCGGCTGATTTCGGCCAATTAACCCAAGTCAGTGAAGACGGAACTTTAACATGGAAGTTTGAAGCTAATCAAGTCAGGGATATCGCCTTTAGTGCTACCAAAGAATCAAATTGGGATGCCAAACGAACTCCCATTGGAGATTTGGATAACGATGGTAATACGGATTACACACTCATTAATGCTTTTTGGAGAGACTTGGCTCCGCTTTGGGAAAAATCAGCAGAATACACCGCCCATTCCATTTCCTATCTTTCTGACTATACCGGAATTTCTTATCCGTGGCCTCACATGACATCTGTTGAAGGAGCCGATATCATTGGTGGAGGCATGGAATTTCCTATGATGACCGTCATCGGCAGTTATAACAATCCCAACCCGAATGTTTCGCAGGCTCGAAAAGAACGAGCTCTATATGATGTCACTGCACACGAGATTGCTCACATGTGGATTCCCATGATCGTGAGTAGCAACGAACGCCGACACGCATGGATGGATGAAGGCGCTACTACTTTTCATGAAGCCCAGGCACGGTGGGACTATTTACCGGATACCTTCAGCCGTTTAGCTGAATTTAACAGCTACCTGCCCATTGCAGGGAATTCTCTTGAAGGAGAGATCATGCGCTGGTCCGATTATCACTATCCCGGCCCTGCTTATGGAGTAGCTTCTTATCCCAAACCCGCATCAGTGCTAATTGCGTTACAAGGAGTTTTAGGGGAGGATGTATTCAAAGAAGCATGGGAAACATTCATGAGCCGATGGGCTTACAAACATCCAACTCCATACGATATGTTCAATACGTTTGAAGATGTTTCGGGTCAAGACCTCGATTGGTTTTGGAGATCCTGGTATTTCGAAACCTGGACTCTGGATCAGGCTGTGGATAAGGTAGTTCAAAATGGTAAAGAAGCTGCCATCACCATCCGGGATTTTGGAAAAGTAGTTATGCCTGTAGATTTAACGATTTCGTTTGAAAACGGCTCCCAAACTGAAGTACGCATTGGTGTAGATGACTGGATGATGGGCAAACGAATCACAAGCACGCGGGTTGATGCGCCATCACCCATTACCAAAGTAGAAATTGATGCCAGGCATTATTTCCCGGATGCAGATCGCGCAAATAACAT
Organism: Gracilimonas tropica DSM 19535; assembly: GCF_000375425.1. Classification (GTDB taxonomy): domain Bacteria; phylum Bacteroidota; class Rhodothermia; order Balneolales; family Balneolaceae; genus Gracilimonas; species Gracilimonas tropica. The sequence continues at coordinate 485,019 of NZ_AQXG01000002.1, forward strand.
TTGGGAACGTACAGAATAAATCAAAGGAGTTTTCGCTAAAGGGAGATTTCCTTTACGGATCCTAACAATTTTCCCAAAAATTTATTCCCGTATACCTTTTGAATGTGTTCCATATCCGCAATAATGACGAGCAATTCTTTGCTTCGGGAAAAAGCCACATTTAATAACCGAGGAACCGATAATCCATTTTTATTCTCATCAAACGGGCGAACCGAATAATGTCGCTTGCCCCCATTTTGCCATTCACCGCTCATCACCGTATCAAAAATAATAACCGGTTTTTCGCGCCCCTGAAAGGTATGAATAGTGCCGACTTCGATATCACCAAAACCTTTTTCCCAAAGGTGACTTCTTACTTTATACACACTGTTTCTGAAAGGCACGATGATCCCAATATTTTCCGGAGAATGATTTTTAGTGAGCCGTTTTACGCTTTCTTCGATCAAACGATGGTGCACTTCGTTGATTGGCTTAAATCCGCGTTCACCCGATTCCTGTTCCAGCGCCGGATTGTATTTGGCCGTATCCACTAAAGCCACAGAAGCCGAACTCCCGTTATCCAAATTACGGCCATCTGCGGGTTTCCCGGATTTCAACCTCCCCTCATAAAACACCGAACTGATTACTCCAGCCAGATCATCTTTCATGCGATACTGCACATCAAAAAAACTGGTAAAATCCTTGTTAAAATCATGCCAGTTAAAAAGATCTTCCGTCGACTCAGATTTAGATACAAAAGTAAAAATATCCTGCTCCAGAAATTCTCTCGATTCGGGATGATCCGTGATGGCAATAGGAGGCAACTGCATCGGATCGCCGGCAACCACCAAATGTTTTTTACTTTTAGCAGCCATCAAAAGCATGTATGGAATCCCAGCCATCGAGCCTTCATCCACCACCACCGCATCATAACTCAGGTTATAGAAAAGCTCTGATGTACAGACTTTGGCTAATGTTGTAGCCACCAGTTTTTTCTTCTTCAACTCATAACGCTCATTCAAATTCATGAGCCGGTCGATCTCAATTTCCAGCGATTCTATCCCGCCGTGTTCATCAACTTTGTTGCCGGCGAGTTGCGTTTCGAGGTCTAATTTCTCGGGAACCTCCTCCCCATTTCGCATGAGATCATCTACCGTTTCCTGTAGTTTTTCGTAGTTGCTGAGAAGATTTTGTAACTGAACGGCATCGGCTTTTCGGCCATCCAGTTTCGCTTTCACCTGATGTTCAAACAGAATGTCTTCGAGTCTCGCATCATCTAGTGCAGCTTCCCCAAAACGGGTGGTGTTTTGCAGATTAAATCCCGGATCAATTTCATACAGTGCATCCATCACACTCAGCAATCCAACATCCACAGCACGATTGGTATTTGAGACAAACAATACCCGTTTATTCTGATTGAGTAAGTTAGCCACGATGTAGCCAAGCGTAGCCGTTTTACCCGTTCCCGGAGGTCCCCATACGTACAGAATATTGTTCTTCAGGGATTTTTCGATGGCATCCCGCTGAGACTCATTTCGTAACTCATCTACTTTTATTTGGGGTGAACCGGACCCTTCTTTGAAATACTCATCCGGTTTGAGAAGAGCTTTTAGCTGGGAAATCTCATCTGCCTTATCCTGAAGTTTAAGCAGGTGTTCTTCCATTTTCTTGAGTACATAATCATTCTCCCACTCCAGGAACACCTCATTAATTTTACTGCCCACATTTTCAGGAAATTCCAGCCGAACCTTCTTGTCCTTGAACTCCACCGGCTGCACTTTGTACTCTTTGGAATCGATCTTTGCTCGAATCTCTTCCGCAAACCGAAGACCTTTGTTCTGAGTTTCAAAAGTATAGATATACTCCCCGGAAATTTTCTCAAGATCTCCGCTAAAAAGTACATCCGTGGAAGGAGTCTCTCTGACCGCTAATATCTCTTTTTCGATGGCATTAATCGCCTGCTGTAAAACCGTTTTTATCAAATCTAAATTATCCCTTCAAAATTCAATGTTCGATGTTGGTAGTTGGATGTTCTACTGATCCCACAATTCGGCCCGAATCATCTCCGAGCTTTTCTCTGAAAGCAGATACTCGAGCCGTAATCGACTGCGTTCCGGTACTTTTTGCTCTACCAGTCGAGCACTGTCTGTGGTGTACAAGATAAGATCTGATTCACGAACAAACAGCGGTAATGATTTCCCGTATGTTGTCCCGGCCACAAAAGATCCTTCAAAATGAATAGAACGTTTAAGCTCGTCGATGATCTTTGGAATGGTGTCTTCCGCACCGGTTACAAGTCCAATGGTATCAATGGCTGCGCGATCTACCATGGAAAGCAAAATATCCGGATCGAAATCATACACGATCGGCAGGATCAGCAAACTGTCGCGCAGACTTCGGAATTTATTCACCAAGTGAATGGGAATAAATAGCGCATCATATTTAGCTGCTTTCTCATATTCATTGATGCTGATTACCTGACTCTTCACCCCAACCTGTTTTTTGATGGCATCCGAAAGCATCCGCCCCATCTCGTGATTTTCACCCACACTTGCCGAGGTTTGAATACGATCCGGCCACTCCATAAAACCCAACTGCTCCTGAAACAAGAGTTCGATCTCAGATTCATCAAGCCCATACCCGATCAACTCTTCTACCAATGCCTGAACTTTCTCACCACCCACTTCAAGCCGTGCCGATTTATCGAGCAGCGGCGTTTGGTTTTTTACCGTGAAGCCTCGACCCTGTTCACCAAGAATCAGCCCTTCATCTTCCAGAATATGATAGGCTTTACGAACAGTATGAAAACTCGCTTCCAGCTGTTGCCCCAATTCACGCGTAGAAGGCAACATCTCGCCCACCTGAAATTGTTTGGTAGCGATCATGAGACGAATGCGATCAGCGATATGTTTGGCAGAGGTTTTCAATGATCACCCATAAAAGTCTTCAATGATCTCAAGATAAGCTTTCACCGTTCGTTCCAATCCCCAAAATAGAGACTTACTGATAAGCGCATGACCAATGCTTACCTCATTAAGTACAGAAATGGTCTCAAGCAGATCCGGCAGATTTTCTAAATTCAACCCATGCCCGGCATTTAATTTAATACCCAGATCATTCGCCATTTTTGCCGCTTTTCGGAGCCGGGTAAGTTCGTGCTGTCGTTTAGCTGGATCAGCATTAGCAAATGTTCCGGTGTGAAGTTCAATAGCATCCGTTCCTAATTCATGGGCTAATTCAATATCCCGGAGATTTGGATCTAAAAATAAACTGATCTCGATATCCGTTTCCCGGAGTTTTGGAAAAACCCTGTTCTTATAATCATCAAAAACAGTTTCCATGTCGAGGCCGCCTTCGGTGGTCAGTTCTTCACGTCCTTCCGGAACCAATGTGCAGAGATGCGGATCAACTTTCGTGCAAATATCGAGCATCTCATCGGAGGCAGCCATTTCGAAATCCAGCTTTCCGCGTACATTTTCTTTCAGGCGAAAAACGTCTTCATCCCGAATATGCCTGCGGTCTCCCCGAAGGTGAAATACAATTCCGGCGGCTCCGGCTTCCTCACACACCCGGGCCGCTTCAATCGGGTCGGGATATCCTTCTCCCCGGGCATTCCTGAGCGTTGCAACGTGATCGATATTGACGAGTAATTTCATATAAAACGAATGACTATTTAAATTCTCGCTTCAAAAGTAAGCATATCCGTTTATATTTACAGGTCATGAAAATTTTCGAGGAAAAAATGAGGGGCCTGTTTTTCACAAAATTCATTTTGTTGCCCCTTTCATCTTATGAGGTTTTAAAACGAAACATCATTTCAAATGAAGAATTTATAGTTCCTACAATTCCAACGGGTTAATCTAAAGACGCCTCACTTTTCTCTTTAGCACATTGAAACTTTTAAACTACGTTTTATGAAATTACTCTTTAGGCTTTTACTGATTGCCGGGCTTCTTCCTGTTTTCAACGCGACGGCACAACAAAAATCATCTGCTATGAATAATGAATTTGAACATTTAACCGCATTTTTTCAGGACCAATGTAATGAACATGGAGTAGTTGGCGGGGCCCTGGCTATCATTCAGAATGGAGAAACCATTTATAAGACAACCCATGGTGTAAAAAATCTTGAGTCAAAGGCTCCTGTCACTGACAGCACCATTTTCCACTGGGCTTCCATCACCAAAACATTTACCGGTATTGCGATCATGCAACTTCGGGATCGGGGATTGTTATCACTTGATGATCCCGTAACGAAATATCTACCCGAACTTCGGGATGTTCATAATCCATATGGCAGCATGGATGGTATCACTATTCGTCACCTGATGACACATTCAGCCGGTTTTAGAAATCCAACCTGGCCATGGGGAGGTTCTGAGGAATGGCATCCTCATGAGCCTCAAAACTGGGAGCAAATCGTAGCGATGTTTCCATATACAAAAATACTCTTTGAACCCGGCTCTGACTGGAGCTACTCTAATCCCGGCATAATTTTCCTGGGTAGAATTATCGAAACCATCACTTTGGACGATTATGAATACTATATCCAGAAAAACATTCTTGCCCCTCTTGAAATGCATCGAAGTTATTTTGATCGCACCCCTCGCTACCTACTCGATGATTTAGCGCACAGTTATTTTCAATCAGAAGATGGAAGTTATCAAGAAGGAAGATTTAATCTTAATACCGGAATCACTGTTTCGAATGGAGGACTGAATGCTCCCATTGGGGATATGATGAAATACCTCAATTTTTTGCTGGGAAACGCAGATAAAGAGGCTTACGAATTCATTCTTAATAAATCCTCTTTAAGCGAGATGTTTACTCCACAAATTGCAGTTTCTGATGATGGCAGTGATGCACCTGAAAATGCCGGAGGACAACAAATGGGACTTTCTTTCTTTTTGGGCGAACGTAATGGCACTTCGTTGATTGGTCACAGCGGAAACCAAAACGGCTTTATTTCCCACATCTATATAGTTCCGGAACAAAATGTGGGATATGCAATTGTTTTTAACAGTTTAAGACAATCCAGGCAAGTCGATCGCAATATCCTGGATTATCTGCTCGAACATATTTTTTAATTATACGTCATTTAATGAAACTTATAAATTCAATATTATCATATATATTTACCTTGTTAATTTTTTATTATGATTTTTTATTGTGATTTCACATTTTAGTTCAATCCCAAAACCTAAGACTTTAGCCTACTTAGGGCTGATTATCTCCTTATGCTGACGAAAGAAAAATTTGAACTTTTTTTCGAGCAATATTTTGATGATATCGCGTCTTTTTTATCTCTCTATACCAATTGTCCGAATCAGCTCAAAGATTGGACACAAGAGGTTTTTTTGAAGATTTGGGAAGTCAGAGAGCGCATCGATCCTGATCATCCTTCCGTAAAAAGCTACCTCTTAAAGGTTGCAAGAAACCATGCTTTAAAAAAATTACGGAGTAAAAAACAGTACGAAAGCTGGTTGCAGGAACACATCAGAAACCTAACCACCAGCCATCCCCCGAAAGAGCCCGTCCTAAATCCTCCTGATTTTGATGATGCCTATCAAACAGCGCTCTCTAAAATTCCAACTCGCGCCCAGCAAGCGTATCTCCTTAGCCGTGAAGAAGGCCTCAATTATAAAGAGATCGCCCAAACCATGAACATTTCCACAAAAACGGTTGAAGGACAAATTAGCAGAGCTCTCCGAATTTTAAGAGAAGAACTCAAAGACTTTCGTGGCCTTTAAATACGCTTTTTCCTCCCCCTAACGACCTTTCAATACAGTTCTTCAAAAAAAATAATATTCAGAGTAAGGGTGCCCTCCAAAAAATGGATATTAATAGTAGAGACACTAATTAAACGTTTATGAAAGAGATACCTAAGAAACAGATTTTAATTAATTATCTCTTAGGACTTTGCACCCAAAACGAACTTGATCAGGTTGAGGGATGGCTCGATGAGTCACCGGAGCATGTTCAAATTTTGGAGCAGGTTCTCAGGGAAATCAGGTTAACTAAACCGCCTGAGCTAAATAAAACTCATATTAAAAGATCCGTCTTTCAACATATTGAGGCAGGGAATCAGGAAAGAATAAGACCGCTGAAGCCTAATAAACATAATAATAGCTGGGCGGTAAAAGCGGTTGCTATGGTTTCTGTTTTCATAATCGCATTAAGCCTGACTTTTAACATTGAATCCACCAAAACAGCAGCTCCCCAACCTGAAAAACTACCATTGCAGCAACGTAATTTGGCGTACGGGCAAACTTCAACCTTTCGATTTAGTGACGGTTCCGTTATCACCTTAAATGGAGGAAGTTCGCTGAAATTTCCTGAACAGTTTGAAAAGGATAAACGTGAAGTTTACCTGGAAGGCGAAGCCTATTTTGATATAGCCCCCGATAAGAACCGGCCTTTTCTGGTTCATGTAGGTAATACAACTACCCGCGTACTTGGAACCTCTTTCAACATAAAGGCTTACGACAACGACAAAGAAATGCAAATAGCCGTTGTTGAAGGCAAAGTTGGTGTAACATCTAATTCCGCCCCTTCAACCAAAAACCCTGAAGAACAAATTGTATTGGAAAAAAACCAATGGGCTACCTATCACCGCTCCGGAACTTTAGTGGAACAAGGAGAAGGAGATATTTGGGAACAAATTGCGTGGAAAGATCAAGTATTGATCTTTAACAACAAGCCATTTTCCGAAGTAGCCAAAATGCTGGAGCGATGGTATGGAACAGAAATTATTATTAAAGGAAAAGAACTCAAAGATGCTAAACTAAAAGGCAAACATAAGAGTATGAGCCTGGAGCAAGTTCTTCAGTCTATACAGTTTGTACTTGGTATTGAATATACCATTGAAGATCAGGTGGTCACTATTCAGGCATCTGAAAAGTAGCTAAAAAAGGCCCGAGTTAATCTCACATGTTGGCGCATCGGATTAAAACGGACCTCTAATATTAACCGGCATCTCTATGCCCATTAACATTGGTAATCTATGAAAATAATAACCACGAGAACACTCCTATATATGTCTTTTTGTACTATCTGGGGATTTATATTCAGTTTTGTTACTGCAACTACACTTTTAGCAGGCACTACCTCCGCGCAAAGTGTTAGCAAAATCGAAATAACGATTGAATTTGAAGGAACAACCATTCAGGATGCTTTCAATGAAATAGAAGAAAAAACTGAACTGAAGTTTCTTTATGAATCGATAGGAATCGAAGCAAGTAACAAGCGGATTACAATACCTAAAACCACAACAACTGTAGAAAAAGTGCTGATCGAGATTTCGGCACAAACAGGACTTCGGTTCCGGCAAACAGACAATACCCTTGCTGTACATTTAAACAAGGAGCCGGTTGAAGAAGAACAGTCGCCGTTACCGGAAACTATTACCGGGACCGTTATTGATGCTGAAATGCAGGAACCCATGCCCGGGGTCAATATTTCCGTAAAAGGAACCACCATTGGAACTTCTACCGATGAAAATGGAACCTATGAGTTGAATGTCCCTTCGTTGCAAGACACCCTCATTTTTTCATTTGTAGGATACCAAACCCAGGAAATACCCATCAATGGCAACACCCAAATTGATGTAGCGATGAGAGTTACCTCTCTGAGCAAAGAGTTTGTTGTTACAGCACTTGGCATAGTACGCTCAGAACGAGCCATTGGCTACTCAACTCAACAGGTAGATGGAGAAGATTTAACCTACTCAAACGAGAATAATGTGATAGGAACGCTGGCCGGTAAAATTGCGGGAGTGCAAGTTGTTGGAGCCTCCGGAGCAAGTATGGGGGGCACCCAAAAAATCAAAATTCGTGGTGTCAATTCCATTAGCGGAGGCGACGAGCCGTTAATTGTTGTTGATGGAACCCCAATTTCGAACGCAAACTTTGCAGGCTCTACCGGAAGAGACTATGGAAATATTTCACAGGATATTAACCCTGATGATATCGAATCTATCAATGTGCTTAAAGGTCCTGCGGCCTCAGCCCTTTATGGTATTCGGGGACAGTATGGCGTTATTATGATCACCACCACCAAAGGAGCTAAAGGTGCAGAAGCCTTTACCGTAGATCTGAATTCCTCCTTTGCAATAGAGCGTGTAGGTAATATCATGCCTTATCAAAACAAATATGGAGCAGGAAGCACACAGGATTGGTTGACTCTGCCTAATGGCGATCCATATGTGCAAACCAATTACGATGAAAGCTGGGGCCCAAAAATGGATGGAAAACTGGTTCGTGAGTACTTTAGTTTTTACCCTCAGGATCCACGTTACGGAGAACTCACCCCTTTTGATCCACATCCAAATAACGTAAAAAACTATTTCGAGACCGGAACAAACTTCAGTCAGGGAGTCACGATTTCCGGGGGAAGTGAAAATTCCAGGTTACGTATCAGTTTTAATAACACTGATATTCAAGGGGTTGAGCCGAATACATTTCTCAACAGAAACAATGTTGGTGTAAGTGCCGGAGTTGACTTCACGGAAAGATGGAATGTTTCAGCAAACGTGAATTTTGCCACCAACAAGGCTCGCCGTCCTACCCAAGGAGCCGAATCCGGTTCCCGGTATTTCAGCCAGTGGTTTGAACGACAACTGAGCATGAAGGAATTAAAAGACTATAAATATGATGATGGCACCTTCAAGCACTGGAATTTAACGAGCAGCCTCGATGGAAATGATAAGGCATACTTAACACCATTGTATTTTGATAATCCCTATTTCATTGCCTACGAAAATTATGGCAATGATAGCCGGGATCGTCTCTTTGGGAATATCGGAACTACGTTTGAAGTGAATTCTGATCTTTCATTAAGTGCGTTCATTCGTTCTGATATGTACACCCAAAATCTTGATGGAAGAACGGCATTCGGAGGCGAAAATACTCCGGCTTATTTTACCGGCAAATATCAGAACACAGAAATGAACTACGAGGTGCTGGCCCAATACCAGAAACGGTGGAATGAAATTTCTATTGAGGCAAGCCTCGGTGGGAATGTTTATGACCGAGATTACTCCTATGTGTCACAGTCAACGGAAGGTGGATTATCAGCGCCTAACTTCTATAATATTGAAGCTTCCATAGACCGCCCCAGTGTAAGTTCATACGAACTAAATAAGAAAATTGTGAGCGCATTCGGCCTGGTATCGTTAGGCTATATGGACACCTACTTTATGGATGTCTCGATCAGAAATGACAAGTCTTCAGCCCTACCTCAAGACAACAATTCTTATTGGTATCCATCCGTATCCGGGAGTTTTGTGTTTAGTGAACTTTTGGATGCAGATGCCCTCTCCTTTGGTAAGTTAAGGGTAAGTTACGCGCAAGCCGGCTCTGACCTTAGCCCCTATCAAACTACTCCTTTTTATTGGGTAGGTACCAATTATGGCTCAATCAGTACACTGGATATTCCAAATACACTGAACAATCCAAATATTAAGCCATCATTTGCCCATTCTTATGAAGCTGGATTTGATGTTCGCTTTTTTAACAGATTAGGGCTCGAATTCACCTACTATCTTCAGCGTAATGAAGATCAGATCATTAACCTTGATATTTCAGGAGCTACCGGCTACTCAGCCTCTACTGTAAATGCAGGTTTGATTGAAAATAAGGGTATAGAGATTGCCCTGAGCGGTACTCCTGTTCAGACTCAAAACTTTATCTGGGATGCTTCTTTTAATTTCAACAAAAACAGCGGAGAAGTTGTTGAGCTTTATCCCGGTATCGATGTTTATACTTATGGATCTACCTACTATTCCGGCGTAAGAACCTACTTAAATTCATATGAAGGCGATGCCTTTGGACATATTGTAGGTCAGGCTTATCAAAGAGATGAAGCTACCGGCAAGATACTTCTCGATGATAATTATTTGCCTCTTTACACCGATAATACTCATGATTTCGGAAGCGCTTTACCTGATTTCACAGGTGGGCTCCAAAACACCCTCAGTTACAAAGGGTTCAATTTAAGCGCCTCTATCGACTTTCAGGTGGGTGGTAAATTCTTTAGCCGAACACAATCGCTGGCAGACCGAACCGGACTTTCCAAAAAAACAGCTGCCATTAACGACAAAGGAAATAACGTCCGAGACCCTGTTGCCGAAGGTGGCGGAATCAAAGTTACTGGTATTGTAGCATCAACCGGCCAGGAAGTAACGGAGTATGTAGATGCCAAAAGCTATTATAAACGATTAGGGCAACGCATTAACGAGCCCTACATCTATGATGCTTCTTATGTTAAACTGAGAGAGGTGAGATTGGGATATAATTTGGGAGATCAGTTCATCAATAAACTTCCCGTCCAAAATGTGAATGTGGCTTTTATTGCCAGCAATCCACTTATGATATGGCAAGATGCCCCCAAAGGCCTCGATCCATCCGAACTCTCCACGGGCAGCCAATCAATAAGTTGGTATGAAAGTGGACAGTTGAACACCGTCCGATCATTTGGAATTGACATAAACATCACTTTTTAAACATAAGACCATGAAGAAATTATATATCCTTTTTATTGCACTATTTTTTGCAAGCAGTTGTGATCTTCTTCAGATTGATGAAGATTTGAATAAAAATCCAAACTCTCCAAGCGAAGCCACTGCCGAACAACTTCTGGCTAATTCCATGCGATCGCTTCCCGGCATCAGCTCTAACACCACCGGGCAGTTTATGGCGCAATATTTAGCCGAAACACAATATCCGAATGCGTCTCAATATCCAGCCGGAGGAACCAGCTTTTACGGTTGGTACGAGGGCCCTTTAATTAACTTGGAAACCATTCTGACGGAAGAATTCACTGTTCCAACCAGCGAAAATCAATATGCAGTGGCAAAAATTCTCAAAGCCTACTACTTTTGGTTTTTAACCGACCGCTGGGGTGATTTACCCTACTCGGAAGCTTTGCAAGGCACAGATATCATAGCTCCTGCTTATGATACACAAGAATCAATTTATGAGGCGCTATTCGCCATATTGAAAGAAGCAAACACGCAGATTGATGAAAGCGGATCTATACCAAGTGATATCATTTATAACGGAGATATGAGCAAATGGAAAAAATTTGCCAATACCCTGCGCATGTTAATGGCACTTCGGCTCTCAGAAGTAGATGCTCAATCTGGCATCGACGCTGAAGCTGAATTCAATGCAGCCTTAACTGCAGGTGTAATGGAATCAAATGACGATAGTTTTGTATATCAACATTTGGCCAATGCCGACAACCAAAATTTCTGGTATGGACAGGTTGTAGAAAGTAACAGACAATGGTGGGGAATAACTGAAACACTCTTCGATATTATGAACCCTGTGGATGACCCCAGACTTCCTGTGTTTGCTGATACATCCCGTAATGGTGATTATGCCGGTATTCCGATTGGTACTGAAGCTTCGGAATTTAACTACCTGGATTATTCCTTGTTAGGTTCCGACCTTCTGGATCAGGATCAACCCGTGTATCTTATTACTTACGCGCAGGCTCTATTTGCACGTGCTGAAGCAGCTCAACGCAGCTGGACATCCGAAAGTGACGCAACCAACTATAATGCTGCAATAGAAGCATCTATCCTACAATGGACCGGAAGTACCGACGATGTTGCCGCTTATACAGCTCAACCCGAAGTAGCTTATGATGGGACATTAGAACAACTCGCAACACAGCGTTATATTCACCTGTTCCTAAATGGATATGAAGGATGGGCCGAGTGGCGAAGAACCGGGTTTCCAAACTTAGTTCCGGCTGCCACAGGTGCCAATGTTCCTACTCGCCAAAGTTATTCGGCTGAAGAGGCTTTGAATAACACCGAAAACTACGAAACCGCCATTGAAAGACAATTCAACGGTGAAAATACTTTGTATGGAAAAGTTTGGTGGGACGCGAACTAACTTAATTTTCACATTATCAACTTATGAAACACACAATATTTATTTGTAAAGCATTGGTGTTGAGTATTCTGTTGGGAGCATGTTCTGGCTCCCAACAGCAACACCTTGAAGAAATAATTTCTAACACTAAACATCACTATGTACCCGATACCAGGGTAAATGAATTTACCGTTGAAATTTCAAAAAAATCCCCGCTTACTTTAACGGGAGAAACAACTTTAGCTGAGGCTAAACAAGCCTTGTTAGATACACTTTCAAGTCAAGGCATTGAAGTTGTAGATGAGATTAGGCTGCTTCCCACTGAAGAAATCGGTGACAAAAAATATGCCCTCGTTAACAACTCGGTTTCCAATTTAAGGTCATCTCCTCAGCATTCCGCTCAGTTAGCAACCCAGGCTTTGCTTGGCATGCCTTTACAAGTGCTTAAAAAGGATGGCGGCTGGTATTATGTAAGAACTCCTGAAGATTATCTGGCCTGGGTGGATGCCGGTGGTATTGAACGGGTAAGCGAACCTGAATTGGATGCATGGAGCAATACTGAGAAAATCATCTTTACTGAGACGTACGGTTTCAGCTACCGTGAACCAAGCTCCGCTGCGCAAAAGATCAGCGACCTTGCCACAGGAAATATCCTTGAAATGACCGGGACTTCAGGTAATTTTTACCACGTATCTTATCCTGACGGCAGAACTGCTTATGTAAGAAAAAGTGAAGCTCAGCCACTGGATGAATGGAATCAAAACCTGGAAGCTACGCAAAAAGCACTGGTTGAAACCTCGTATGAAATGATGGGTATCCCCTATCTTTGGGGAGGCACATCTACAAAAGGAGTCGACTGTAGTGGATTTACAAAAACGGTCTATTTGATGAATGGTCTCATCATCCCGCGTGATGCTTCACAACAAGTTCATGCCGGAAAATTAATAGACAGCCAAAAGAACTGGGAGAATCTTGAACCCGGTGATCTTTTATTTTTTGGATCAGAAGCAACAGAAACTTCTTCACGCAGGGTAGTCCACGTTGGTATGTGGATAGGGAACAACGAGTTTATACACTCATCCAGACAGGTTCGCATCAGCAGCGTAGATCCAAATGCCCCGAATTATGATGAATACAATACAGGCCGCTACCTCGAGGCACGAAGATACATCGGAAATAATTCCGGGAATATTATCAGAACCGGAGACATGTATGAGGATATCAAATTCTGATATCAACCATCTCCTTTACGGTTGTTAAGTATATTTTTCATCATTTTTTGATACTCAGGGGTTAGTTCTACCTCTCTTCGTTTCATCATGGCTTTCATTACTTCCAATGCTTTATCGAAACGATAGAGAGCTGGACCCTGAGGACCAAGCCATGTAAAAGACTCAATTACTTTTGGCGAAAGGTCATCCACAAAAACATTGGAACTAACCCCACAAACCGTACCCGTATTTAACATGGTGTTGATAGCCGTTTTTGAATGATCCCCCATGATGGTACCCAAAAATTGTCTGCCTGTATCAATAGGAGATTTGGTATCCCAGTCAATTACCTGTATTTCTTTGTAATCATTTTTCAGATTTGAAGTAACGGTATTGGCTCCAAGATTTACCCATTGCCCGAAAATGGAATTTCCGCAGAACCCATCGTGTGCTTTATTAGAATAGGAATGAAAGATGGAGCCCGAAACCTCTCCCCCAACTTTACAAACCGGGCCGATGGTTGTACCACCATAAATACGGGCAGCCATTTTTACCGTAGCACCTTTACATACAGCAACAGGGCCTCGTAAAATACTGCCCGCTTCTATGGTTGCTCCGTCTTCAATAATGATGGGGCCATCTTTGGCAATAAAGATGCATCCGGGCTCTATGTTTACATTTTGGCCAATGTAGATGTGATCCGAATTCTGGACAACCGCTTCTACTCCAAGTCCGGAATTTGAGATATGCTCAATGTTTGACCGTTTTATATCCGCTTCAATTTGCTGTGCATTCAATTCAACTAAGTCCCAAATATTATTGAGACTTTGAGCGCCGGAAAACTCAACTTTCTCTAATCCACTTTCAGGATAATTATTATCTCTAAAGAAATCCTTAGAAAACGGGTAATCTGTGCGAGCTGCGATTAAGTCATCCTCATGAACCAACCCTTGTCCGTCCTCCAGCTCATTGATTGCTTGTATTAAATCTTGTGATGGCAAAAACCTGGAGTTTATCCATAAGCACGACTCACCTTCAGCTAACGTCCCTTTTCTAAAAACCCCTTTCAAATATTCCGGCTCCAGCCTGCAAGTATTTGAAACGGCCAATGACCGTTCCCATTTTTCCCTGATCGTAAATACCCCAACCCGAAGATCATCCATTGGACGAGTTAATGTTAGAGGATGAAAACGCCCTGATCTCTCATCCGAAAAAAAACAAATATTCATTCAATACCCTTAATAATTTTCTTAGAACTCAATCGTCATTTAATTAATTTAAAGTTATATTTACATATTATCATTTTTAAATAAAAACTATTCTGATATAACATGTGTGGTATTGTAGGGTACGTAGGTAATAAACAGGCGAGTAAAGTAATTATTGACGGTTTAAAGAGATTGGAATACAGGGGGTATGACTCTGCCGGACTGGCCACTCTGAACGGAACACTCGAACTGAATAAAGGAAAAGGAAAGGTAGCAAATCTTGAAAAATTAGTTGGCGATTCCCAACATGGAAAAATTGGTATTGGCCATACCCGGTGGGCTACCCACGGAGAGCCGAATGACATCAATTCTCACCCTCATTTAAGCCAAAACGGGAAATTAGCTCTTGTTCACAATGGTATCATTGAGAATTACAACACACTCAAAAAGAAACTAACGGAACAAGGCTATGAGTTTTATTCTGAAACTGATACCGAAGTAATAGCCAAACTGATCGAAAGCTTTTTGGACAAAGATGCCTCTTCACTGAAGAAAGCAGTTCAACTTGCATTGCACCAGGTAACGGGAACCTATGGAATAGCCTTGGTGCATTCTGATTTTCCCGATCAAATTATCGTAGCCCGCAAAGGTTCTCCTCTTCTTTTAGGCATTGGAGATGGAGAAATGCTGATCGCATCTGATGCTTCTGCAGTTGCCGCTTATACCGATAAAGTGGTTTACCTTGATGATGGCGAGATAGCCGTGATCACAAAAGATGATTATACCGTAGAGTCGGCCGAACAAGTAGAACTCACCAAAGAAGTACATGAGTTGGCCCTTAGCCTTGAAGAAATTGAAAAAGGCGGCTATGATCACTTTATGTTGAAAGAGATCTTTGAACAACCAAAAGCACTCTCAGATTGTCTGCGGGGACGGATTAATGTTAATGAAGGCACCGTAACGCTTGGAGGCATCGAAAGCGTAATGGAGCAACTGGTGAATGCCAACCGAATTGTGATAGCTGCTTGCGGAACAAGCTGGCATTCAGGTTTGGTGGGTGAATATTTGTTCGAATATTTGGCCAAAGTACCGGTTGAAGTGGAATACGCCTCCGAATTCAGGTATAAAGAACAGCTAATTGGTGAAGGCGATGTAATGATCGTTATTTCACAAAGTGGAGAAACCGCTGATACCTTGGCTGCACTTAGGGAAGCCAAAGAACGGGGAGCTTTGGTATTAGGTGTTGTTAATGTAGTCGGCTCAACCATAGCAAGAGAAACAGATGCCGGCGTCTACATTCATGCCGGACCAGAGATCGGTGTTGCCTCTACTAAAGCTTTTACCGCACAAGTAACTGTTCTCACCCTAATGGCCATCCGTCTTGGTTTGGAAAAAGGCACCATTGATAAAAAGCATGCCAAAAAACTTATTAAAGAACTCTCTTTGATCCCTTCTAAGATCGAAGAAATTCTAAAACAAACCGATCAGATTCAGCATGTATCCAACCTTTTTTCTTATGCTCCCAACTTCCTTTATCTCGGACGCTCTTACAGTTTCCCTGTAGCACTTGAAGGTGCCTTGAAGCTGAAAGAGATCTCTTACATTCATGCCGAAGGATATCCTGCTGCTGAAATGAAGCACGGTCCTATTGCATTAATTGACGAAATGATGCCGGTGGTTGTCATTGCAGCTACTCATCATACAAATGATAAAATGATCAGTAATATTGAAGAGGTGAAAGCCCGAAAAGGTCGAATCATCGCTATTACTAATGCAGGAAATAATGAAGTAGCTGACCTTGCAGAGTTTTCATGTACAATTCCGGAAACCCTGGATGTCTTTTCTCCTTTGCTTTCGGTAATTCCGCTTCAATTACTTTCCTATTACGTTGCAGTAAATCGCGGATGTAATGTAGATCAACCCAGAAACCTCGCTAAAAGTGTAACCGTGGAATAATTTTTGTGGATAAGTTTACAGAAACCGAGCAATTGACTTAAAAAATATTATCCTAAAGCTCGTTAAAAGTCTATTTTTGGTTAAAATAATTTAATAATTCATTGTTAATATCTTGACTATGAATATAAAATTGCTTTTAATCCAAGTCCCTCAACTATTAGTGTAGTCAAGTTTCTTAAAGTCAATGAAAAATTGGAAGGCATTTATTTTTAAAGTCGTTGTTTTGGTATTGGTAGGTATCGTAATTTTTACCGGGTAAGGTTCCTGAATACCTGCTTTTATACTAATCTCATCTTCATTTCTCACTATGGTGGTAACGGTACGTTCTTCACATCCTACCTTTAGATTACAAAAGTCTACTCTACATTAATCCTCCCTAATATTTATTCATCAGTTGAGTCGCTAATTTTCAGCTATAATTGATACGTTGAATATGGGAAAAATTGATTTAAGCTACCTCGAGAGTGTTACTGATAATGACCATGAGATCATGATTGAGATGATTGATCTTATCATTGAACAAACTCCAACTCACATAGAAAACATAAAGAGTTTTAACCGGGATAAACTTTGGAAAAAACTGGGCGCTGAAGCACACAAAATAAAGCCAATGTTGTTGTACGTAGGCCTTGCTGAGTTGAAGGAAACCGCTGAAAAACTGGAAGAATTTGGTAAAAAAGAAACAAACCTTGAATTGATACCGGATTCGATACAAAAGTTAGATTCCGGCTTTAAGGCAATTATACCGGAACTTGTTGAGACCAAGCAATCATTGAGTTAGCGTCATTTGAAGGTGTTCAATATCATCTACGATGTAGATATCTCCTTCCGGCTCAAACCCAAGTTTTTGGTAATAAGACTGTAAAGCTGCTTGTGCTTCTATACGGATTGAGGATTTACCACAACACTCAATTCCTTTTCTAATGAGCTTTGGCCCCATTCCGGTTCCCCTGAATTTTGGATGCACTACGATTCTACCCAAGCTTGCTTCACTTTCGTATTTACTGCCCGGCAAAAAAATTCGCAGGTATGCAGCCAAAAATTCCTTTTCAAAAAACATAAGATGAAGGGCTTTGTCATCTTCACCGTCTATGTCTTCATAAAAGCAAGTTTGTTCTATAATGAAAACATTCTGCCTCAATTTAAAAATTTGCTCAACTTGTTTTGAGGTCAGGTCTTGAAATTCAGAAAGAATAACGTTCATATTTTTAGTCGAGAATGTAACCATTTTCCAGTGATAGTCGTAGAGAGAATCAACCTTCAATCAAAATTATCTCATTATGATCTGGGCTTGGTTATTGAATAGTGTTTCGGTTTATGCCACGGCTTCACTTTTACGTGGCGTTCACATAAAGAATTTTTGGAGTGCCATTTTTGTAGCCGCACTTCTTGCCATAGTGAATATCTTAATTAAACCCATTTTACTTTTTCTGAGTTTACCAATTACCATCCTTACTTTTGGCCTTTTTGTTTTGGTGATCAATGCGGCTCTGATCATGTTGGTAGACAAAATGGTAGACGGGTTTAAGGTAGAGAGTTTTAGTTGGGCGCTGATCTTCGGTGTGGTAATGTCAGTGATCAGTTGGGTTTTGTTTAAATTGTTTGGATAGTTTTTACACTTCCTTCATATCATAAAAAAACCTCCAGAGGCTAATGCCCGGAGGTTTTTTTATAAAACTGATCTGTCAATACAAAGAAATTAGATATTGTCGCAAACAGCTTGTGTAAAGGTAGAGGTTGTTCCCTCACCACCAATATCCGGTGTGCAATACACTTTTTTCTCTACCAGAGTCTTGTAGATGGCCTTTCTGATGTTTTCAGCAACCTGCTTTTGATCAATATGTTCCAACATCATTAAAGATGAAAACAGAAGGGCCATTGGGTTCGCTACATTTTTGCCAACAATATCGGGTGCAGATCCATGAACGGCTTCAAACATGGCAGCATCATCTCCAATGTTTGCAGCGCCGGTAACTCCCAAACCACCTACTAATCCTGAAGCCAGGTCAGATAAGATATCTCCAAAAAGGTTGGTTGTTACCACCACATCAAATTGCTGTGGCCGCAGTACCATTTGCATGGCCATATTATCCACGATCAGATCTTGAAATTCTATCTCCGGATAATCTTCGGCCACCTTCTTACCGACCTCAAGAAATAAACCGGTTGTTAGCTTAAGAATATTGGCTTTATGCACCAATGTCACTTTCTTCCGCTCGTTCTTGACGGCATACTCAAATGCAGCACGAACAATTTTTCGGCTGGCTTCTTCCGTTACAACGGCAATAGCCTCAGAATGTCTTTTCTCTCCTTTTTCTTCCACCCAATTTTCTTTACCGATATATAATCCTTCGGTATTTTCGCGAAACAGAACCATATCCACTCCACGAAATGGAGTTTCAATACTTGGAAGTGTTCGGGCAGGACGAATATTACTGTAAAGGTTGAATCTTTGTCTCAAAGCCACATTTACTGAGCGGAATCCCGAACCAACAGGGGTAGTTAATGGTCCTTTTAATGCAATTCTATGCTCATCGATAGCGGCTACCGTATCATCAGGAAGAGGATTACCGGTCTCTTCATAAGCTTTTAGTCCGGCTGATTTTTCTATCCAGTTTACCTCAGCTCCGGCTTTTTCGAGAATGGTAGTTACGGAATTGGTGATTTCAGATCCAATACCATCACCGGGAATAAGGACAACGTTTTTCATGAAATTAGATTTATTTACTTCAAAATTTTTAAGGGTTCGAATATACCCAATTTAAGACCCAAATGTGTTGTCTCAATCGGCCTACTTTCGATCTCCGGTATAGGTTACGCGATAGATCTTACTTCCGTGGTCATCCGAAATCAACACCGATCCATCTTCAAGTTGCAGGAGCGAAACAGGCCGCCCCCTAACATCATCTTCTCCTTGCAGCCAACCCGAAATAAAGGGTTCATAAGAAACCGGATTTCCGGCATTGTCAAACTTGACCATAGTTACCCTGTAACCAATTTTTTTACTGCGGTTCCAGCTCCCATGTTCAGCTATAAAAGCCTGATTTTTGTAAGAATCCGGGAACATATTCCCGGTATAAAACATCACACCCAAAGGTGCTACATGCGGCCCTAATTCTCGAACCGGTGGCTTAAAATCAACATTCATGTTCTTACCCTCTTCACCAAATTCCGGATCCCAAACATTACTTGCATGTAAGTATGGAAAACCGAAATGCAGCCCCTCATCAGTCAATTCATTGAGTTCTCCCGGAGGCAGGTCATCGCCCATCCAGTCTCTGTTATTATCCGTAAACCACAGGTTTCCGGTTTCAGGGTGCCAGGTAAATCCTACTGTATTCCGAATTCCGTGTGCAATAATTTCACGTTCCGTTCCATCGGGATTTATGCGCGTGAGCGATGCAAATACAGGATTTTCTTTTTCCATATTGCAGACGTTACATGGAGCTCCCACCGGAACATACAATTTTCCGTCCGGGCCAAAGGCGATGTATTTCCAGCCATGATGTCCTTCCGTTGGGTAATCATCGGTAATGAGTACAGGTGTTGGCGGATCATCAAGGTGGTTATCGATATCATCAAACCTCCAGATTTTGCTCACCTCGGCAACGTAAAGCGAACCATCCTTATATGCCACTCCATTCGGTAAACGTAAATCACTTGCAATGGTATAAACTGTATCTGCTTTATGGTCACTATCTGAATCTACCACAGCATGAACCCTTCCATCCCTTCGGGTTCCCACATAGAGAATCCCATTTTCACCCATTGTCATTTGCCGTGCGTTGGGAACGCTGTCTGCATATATCTCAACAGAAAAACCCACAGGAGCCTCTAAATAACCTAAAGACAATGATTTTTCTTTCTTCTCAGGTGAGTTTTCAGATGCACATGAACTCATCAACAACAAAAAAACAACGTAGATAAAATATCTCATAAACTCTTCTCCGATAATATTTCAGTAAAAAAGTGCCTTTCAATTTATAGAAATTGAAGGAATGAAAAGTACAAGGAATCACTTCTTAGGATAAAAAGAAATATGAAGCGGTCACTTGTTTGGTTCAGAAATGATCTTCGCATACACGACAACGAAGCCCTTATAAAAGCATGTCAGGCCCGGGAAGTGCTCCCCCTGTTTTGCTTTGATCCTCGTCAGTTTGCCTTAACCTCTTTCGGTTTTTCAAAAACCGGTGCACACCGACTGCAATTCCTTTTAGAAGCTGTTATTGATTTAAGATCAAAACTACAAACGCTGGGTGGCGATTTAATCATTCGTCATGGTCATCCGGAGGAAATCATTCCGGAGTTAGTCGAACAATTTGATATCGACCTGGTTTTTACATCCAAAGAAATTACAAGGGATGAGATCGAAGTGGAGAATGCGTTGAAAGAGAACCTAGACACGAAATTAAGCTTTGTTTGGGGAAGCACGCTATATCATATCAATGACCTTCCATACGGGAAAGAAGATATTCCGAAAGTTTTCACATCATTCCGAAAGGGCATTGAACAACATTCCAGAATCCGCAAGGAATTTGAAATACCCGGCAAGATAACACTACTAGCCGGCATCGAGAATGAGAACTTGCCCAAACACAGTACCTATGGTTTGAGTGAACCGGTTTACGATGAACGCTCGGCTCTTCGTTTTAAAGGAGGGGAATCGGCTGCTCTCAAACGACTTGATGATTACTTTTGGAAGGGAGATCATCTCAAAAATTATAAATTTACACGAAATGGCTTGCTTGGTGCAGCCTATTCCTCAAAGTTTTCGCCATGGCTTGCTTTCGGATGCATTTCTCCCCGAAGAATTTTTTGGGAAGTGGGCAAATATGAAGAGCAGCGCACAAAGAACGTCTCTACTTATTGGCTGATTTTCGAACTCATATGGCGTGATTTTTTCCGGTTCTCTGCCTGGAAATATGGTAATAAAATTTTCTGGCCTTCCGGCATTCAAGAGAAAAAACGAACCTGGAGGCATGAAAGAGGCACTTTCAAGAAATGGGCTGAAGGTAACACAGGAATTCCTTTTATTGATGCTAATATGAGAGAGCTTAATGCCACCGGTTACATGAGTAACAGGGGGCGGCAAAATGTAGCAAGCTTTCTGGCTCAAAACTTAAATATTGACTGGCGAATGGGAGCCGAATATTTCGAATCAATGCTTTTGGATTATGACCCATGCAGTAATTATGGCAACTGGGCATATAATTCTACGGTTGGTCACGATCCCAGAAACCGATACTTCAATATCATAAATCAAGCTCAAAAGTATGATTCCAACGGTGATTATGTTCGTTTATGGATTCCGGAATTAAAGAATGTACCTAATGAGTTTATTCATGAACCACAGAAAATGAATCCCGAACAACAAACGTTATTTACCGTAGGGATTGGGAAAGAATATCCAAATCCTATGATCAATCTGGAAGAAAGTTATGAAGAAATCAAAGCAAGAGATTAAAAACAGAATACTGACCTTTACACGGCAGCGCGGTCCTGAAAAATCAGTTTGCCCTTCAGAAGTAACAAAAGACTTGTTTTCTGACGTATGGAGAGATCACGTAGATGACGTTCGAACGGTTGCAGGCGAATTGCAAAGTGAAAACCTGATCAAGATCACACAAAGAGGAAAGGAAGTCAGACTGGATGAAGCGAAAGGCCCTATCAGACTGTCCGTCTTTTCAAAGAGTGACTAATATGATCAAAAAATCCGATCTGCCTGAAAAGATCTGTCCGGTTTGTAACCGCCCGTTCAAGTGGCGCAAAAAGTGGGAAAGGGACTGGGAAGAGGTCAAATATTGCAGTGAACGCTGCAGAAGAAATAAGTAATCAGATCCGATTCCAAATAAATTCCGGGACTAACTTTGCTACCCAAGCCATCAGCCTCCAGCGTCTTGTTACGTAAAAAATATTCTTTTTCTTATCGATTCCACGGATCATTTGTGAAGCAGCTTTCTCCACGGAAGCAACCCAAAACATGCCTTTAGCCCGTTCTGTCATTTCTGTCCAAATGTAACCTGCCCGAATTTCTGTAACAGAAATATCTGCATCTACTCTTTTAGCCTTTTGGCGATACCCCACCATGTAATTAGATATAAAATGTTTGGAAGCCGTGTAAGCTGCTGCACGGTGGTGAGCTAATAAAGCCGCCATTGATGACATTCCTACGATCTGCCCGTGACCCTGTTCCTTAAAGTAGTCGAAAGCAAAATGACAACCATGAGCAAAAGCCAGTGCATTCAACTCAATAAGCTTCGACTCTGCTTTCCAGGGCGGCAACATTTGAATGCGGCCCATCCCGGCATTCAAAATCATTATATCCATCCCACCCATTTCATCGATCAGAGACCGGTATGTGTTTTCAGCCTCTTCATGTTCCGTCACATCTTGTGTACGGATATAGGCTTGCTCTCCAATTTCATCTTTCAGTTCTTCCAGTCGCTCCGTTCTTCTGCCGATGAGACCTACTTTATGCCCTTTTTTGGCAAATTGAAGAGCCAGCTCTCTACCAATTCCGGAAGTTGCTCCTGTAATTATGATCTTTTTCATATCAGGCAGATATTAAAAAGGGCTTCAACCTGTGAAGCCCTGATCAAAATTAGTTGGCCAATTGTATTCCGGGAATTTTCCGGCGGGCATATTCAAAAGCACCAAATAAGGCTCCCGAATAGATCAAATCTCCCGCAACTGTGTAATGGAAGAATGGAATTCCGGCTCCGTAACTCATCAATAAACCGGAAAGCGTTTGGGGATACATCGGACTTCCAAGCCAAGCTCCAAAATTGGTTACCAGAAAAAATATAATAGAAGCACTAAAACTACCGGCAATAACTGTTTTGAGATTTACTTTTTTTAGAATAAAAATTCCGGCTAAAACAATTAATGCCATTGAACCATACATCCAGTAAAAACCGGGAGTAAATAACACGAAACCATCATAGAATGAGGCAAAGAGTATGTTATTTACCAAAATGTCGCTCACAAAAAAGGCTGCTAATGGTAATAAGAAAGAAAATTTCTTATCTGAAAAATAGGCGGCTCCAAAAAGAGACATAGCACCGATCGGTGCAAAATTATAGGGATGGGGCACCATTCTTGAGAGTGCGGCAATGAGTATGAATCCGGATAAAACTAAAAAACGCTTTTTATTCATTGATCTGATAAATGCTTGGTTAGATCTTTAAAATAAAAAAAGCATCGCCTCAAATGAAACGATGCTTTGAATTAAATTCGGTTAGCCGAAATTTTTAATACGTACCGGAATCTGTAGAGACTGTTGAATTTAATTCAAGGTTCAAATCTACTTTTACCTCATCTCCAACTACCGCAGTAGCCGCCCAATCACCGGTTCCTACTTTATAATCGGTTCTATCCAAAGTAGTTGAAGCGGTAATACCTGCAACTTTTGTTCCTTCTTTCATTGGATTATCCATGATACCAAGCAATTTGAAGGGAAGTTCAATTTCTTTGGAAACATCCTTAATGGTAAGCGTTCCTTTGGCAACAAATTCATTTTCTCCTCTTTTTTCTATGTTGGTGCTTCTGAATTTGATCTGCGGCCACTCTTCAGCATTGAAAAAATCAGGTGTTTTCAAGTGTCCGTCTCGGCGCTCATTTTCTGTATCAATACTGTTTACCATGATCTGCACATCGATCATGCTTTCTTCGAGGTTTTCAGGATCAAAGTTCACTGTGGCTTCATAGTCGTGGAACTGTCCATTAACCGGAGTAAAGAAGTGCGTAATTTGAAAATTGATCGCACTGTGCGCTTTGTCGATGGTCCAGCTCATTGCTGCATATTTTGTCATTGCCAGTGTGGATACCGCAAAAATGGCTACAGCAATAAAGGTGGTTATTTTATTAAGAATTCTCATTTGATGAATGATTTAATATTTAGTGTTAAAATTTCTGAGTTAACAGAAGCAAAGATAAAATCATTCTGTTTAACATTAAACTATTTGATATTAAATTTTATCTATCAGCACCATTGCCAATGTTAGAACATGTAAAACAAAACCTCATAAAGAACATTTCCATCTAATTACGGTTTGCATTAGTACATAAAAGCATGTTAGTTAATGCATTATTTAACCGATACTTAATATCAATCCATTTTTAATTATGACAACTCTCTTAAAAAACTCTTTAACTTTAATCTTAGGCCTCCTATTCATTTCGGGTTCTGCTCTTGCACAGCAACAGCAAATGCCTCCCCAGCCAAAACCACTTAGTCCTGAAGAGGTTTCGGACCAAGATCTTCAAATGGTGGCAAATGTATCCAAAGCTGCAGAAGGTATTCAGCAGGAAGCTAATTCCAGGATGAAAAAAGTCCTTGAAGACGAAGGCATGCAATTCTCTCGCTTTCAACAGATTATGATGGCCATGCAAAATCCACAAATGTCGCAACAAGTTGATGTAACAGAGGAAGAGCAAAAAACCATTCAGACCGTTCAACCCAATCTTCAAAAAATTAACAATGAGGCACGTTCAAAGTATGTGAAAGCGATTCAGGATGAGGGCTTAACTCCTCAAAAATTCCAACAACTTGCTTTGACGATTCAAACACATCAGGAAGTAGCTGATCGTTTTGAAGAAATAAGTGCGGAAGGTGACTCTCAGTAAGTGGAGAACTAAATAGTCTCCCATAGTCTTTTAGCCCGGCGTTGTTAGCCGGGCTTTTTTATTTGCTTACCCATTTTGAGCCTTTCAGTGTAAACCTCCAGGGCAGTTTGGCATCCTCGCCCGCATACTCAACTCCAATACGAGGACTAGCCTCAATATCCATTCCTGCTCCCTTTTCACCTTGTTCTATCCAGATAGTATCTCCCAGCAAATCCGTTTGATCGAGTTCAGTAGTCAGCCCTAAAGCTTGTGATAATTTTCCCGGACCGTTGCTTATCACGGGTTTAAGCATATCCCTGTTCCTTCGTTCAAGCATATATGAAGTGCCTTCATCCGGTTCAATAGCACGAATTAGGATGGCATCTGCTAATCCTTCCCTGTTTGTCACAACATTGAACAGATGGTGAATTCCATAACACAGATATATGTAGGAGTATCCCGGAGGGCCGTATAGCGTTTCGGTGCGCTTGGTTCTCACCTCAGGATAGGCATGGCATGCGGCATCGGTTCGGCCGTTATAGGCTTCGGTTTCAACAATCATGCCGGACGTTTTTACCCCATCAATTACGGTACATAATCGCTTTCCGATCAACTCCCGGCTGATCTTTACCACATCATCCCGTTCATAAAAAGAGCGTGGAAGTTTCTTAGCCATCAGGATATAGCTGTGTATGGATTCTCTTCAATAGAGGGACGGTCCATCAGATAAATATCCTTGTAAGCCCGAGCTATCATCCCGCTTAAAACAAAAAGCAAGGCGGTATAGAAAGTCCAAACCGTCAGAATGATCAAGACCGTATACCCTTGATAAAAGTACCTGTAAGTTGCAAAAGCATATTCCATATACATACTGACACCATATTTTGCTATCTCAAAAAGTATGGTATAAACACCGGCCGCGATCAAAGCTATTCTGGGTTTGATCTTCCGCTCACTTACAAACCTAAAAACCACATATACCACAAAGAATGCGAGGAAGATCGGCAGTAAAAAATTCAGGAAATCATAAATCCAGGGTAACTCGATCACCATATCTGTAAAGGGAATATCGATCTGGCTAAGGTTAAACAGTGAGATCGTAGAAACAGCCAGGCTAAAAGTCAGAAAGACGATCCCAATCACACTAAATCCAAAGAAATTATAGATCACATCCATAATTGGATGCTTCCTCTCTTTGATATCGAACACATCAAAAAGTACGTGTTTTAGGCTGTGGAGCAATCCTTGTGTAAAAAACAGAAGTACCACAATACCCACGATCCCGAAAATACGTCGGGCCCCTATCAATGGTTCAAGCAGGGTTTCTATGGTGATGGCGCCCCGAAATACATCATCACTTTGCGTTTCATAGGTGAAGCTGGGGAAAAATTCACGGCCATATCTCACAATTTCATTGAAAGCTTCTTCAGCCGAAAGCAAATAACCAATAATCGAGATGAGGATGAGCACAAACGGTACTGCACAAATAAATAAATTGAATGTGATAGCCGAGGCGTTGAAGAAAATATCCTTCTTGCTTGCCAACTTAAGTACTCGTTTCCAAAATTGCTTTTGTTTATCCAAAACGTGCTTTTGATTAGTGAGCCGTTAAAATTCGCAGGATGAACGGTTAAATACAAGCAGGGATTTTTGATATGAACAGTTTGCTGTAAGCCTATTGCTGAAAGAAATAGGTCAAAGCGAATCTGGCCTTAGAAAAAAGCGTTTAGAAGATTACAGAATGAAGCGCTAAGAAAGAAGTCATTCCGTGAACTAACCTTGAAAATTCCACTACCGTAAATGGAACATTGACTTCTTTTAGCGTAATGGAGCAAGCTTTAGCTTTTTTCTATAGCCTTGATCTTTTGCTTCGTTTTGGATCAAGCCAAAATGAAGAGGTTGCTTCAATGATTTGGGATATGATCTTCAATTACATTTCAATTAAAGATCTCGCTCAAATCCCCTTTAGTTTTTCAGTCATTTCATTGCTAAGTTCCGCATTCAAAAATCAGCAATCTAACAGCTTAAAACACCTATTTTACAGCGCATGGCTGGCAAGAAAAAACAAACTCCGCTGATGCGGCAGTATTTTCAGATCAAAGACGAACATCCGGGCACCATTTTGCTTTTCCGGGTAGGAGATTTTTACGAGACTTTTGCCGACGATGCCCAACTCATCAGCAAGGAATTGGGAATTACGCTTACCAAGCGCAATAACGGCGGCGACCAAACTCCCCTGGCCGGATTCCCTTACCACGCGCTGGATAATTATCTTCCTAAGCTGGTCAAAAAAGGGCATAAAGTAGCTGTTTGCGAGCAGACCGAAGATCCGGACGAAGCCAAAAAAGCCGGACGGAAAATTGTAACCCGAGAGGTGACCGAAATCACAACGCCCGGCGTCACCATGTCGGAAAAGTTGCTGGATCATAAGCGGAATAATTACATCGCTTCCCTGCATTGGGATGGCTCCACCATCGGTGTGGCGTTTTCGGATATTTCTACGGGTGAATTTGCGCTTAGTCATATTAAAGAAGAACATTTGGATAATTTCCTGGCGGCCATTCAGCCTTCGGAGATCCTGGTTCAGCAAAAGAAGAAAAACAAGCTGGATGAATCGCTCACTCACCACAATATTTCCTATATCGAGGATTGGGTGTATGATGGCGATTACGGCTACAACTTACTCACCGATCATTTTGAAACCCATTCCCTGAAAGGATTTGGAGTCGAGAATCTGGAAATTGCTCATGTGGCAGCGGGTTCGCTAATGCATTATATGCAGGAAACGCAGAAGGCGTATTTACGTCACCTGCGCCGGTTGTATGCCTATGAAAGCAATGAATTCATGAGTCTGGATGCGTCTACCAAACGCAACCTGGAACTCACGGCCAGCATACAGGAAGGCGGAACCGAAGGTACGTTGATCTCGATTTTGGATGATACTTGTACGGCCATGGGTGGCCGATTATTGAGAAGATGGATCATGCGTCCGCTTAAGCGACTGAAGCCCATCCAACAGCGCCTGGATGCCGTCGAAAAACTCTATAACAGCAACGAGATCCGTAAAACGCTGCGGGAAGAACTCGAACAGATCGGTGATATGGAGCGACTCATTTCCCGCATTTGTGTCGGACGGACCAACGCCCGTGATGTTGTTCAACTGAAGTTATCGCTGGCTCAGATCCCAAGACTTAAAAGTCAGATCTCAGCTATTGATGATCCGCTGCTGCAAGATATTTTATCACGACTGAAATTGTTGATTGAAGTGCAGGAACGCATCGGTTCAGCCCTGAAAGAAGATCCGCCGGCCAGTGTGCGCGATGGCGGGATGATTGCCGATGCGTTCAATGACGAACTGGATGAACTTCGTGATGTGGCCAAGAACGGGAAAAAGTATATCGCTGAGATCAAAGACGATCTGGCTAAAAAACACAATATTCCTTCACTAAAAATTGGCTACAACAAAGTGTTTGGTTACTACATCGAGGTGACCAACACGCACAAGGATAAAGTGCCCGAAAGCTTCATCCGTAAGCAAACGCTGGTGAATTCTGAGCGGTACATTACTCCGGAATTGAAGGAAGTTGAGGAGAAAGTTTTATCGGCTGAAGAACGAAGCAAAACACTGGAATATGAGTTGTTTGAAGAACTCCGACTTTGGGTCGCTGAGTTTGCCGATGACATCCAGCAGATCTCCCAAGCCATTGCCGAACTCGACTGTTTACAGGGATTTGCTGAAGTCGCCTTCCGGAATAATTATGCCAAGCCGGAAGTGGGCGACCATGAAGAAATTGATATCAAAAAAGGCCGGCATCCCGTGGTTGAAAAATCACTTCCAATGGGTGAGCCGTTTATTCCCAACGACATCAAGCTGGATAATGAAAACGATCAGATTCTCATTATCACCGGACCGAATATGGCGGGTAAGAGTATCATTTTGCGTCAAACGGGACTGATCGTCTTGCTGGCTCAGGTGGGAAGTTTTGTCCCGGCAAAATCGGCCAATATTGGATTGGTGGATAAGATCTTCACCAGAGTGGGCGCTTCCGATAATCTGGCTGCAGGAGAAAGTACCTTCTTGGTGGAGATGAACGAAGCCGCCAATATTTTGAATAACGCCACTCCCCGATCCTTGATTCTTTTGGATGAAGTCGGTCGTGGTACTTCCACTTTTGATGGATTGAGTATCGCGTGGTCTTTGGCGGAATATTTGCACAATCACGCTCCCGTAGCTGCCAAAACATTGTTTGCCACCCACTATCATGAATTGAATGAGCTGGAGCAAATGTACGAGCGCACCAAAAACTACAACGTGCAGGTGAAAGAGCACGACGGAAAAGTAGTTTTTCTGCGTAAATTAGTGGCAGGAGGAGCCGATCACAGTTACGGAATTCAGGTAGCTGATATGGCCGGATTACCACAGGTGGTGATCGAGCGAGCGAAGGAGATACTGAAAAATCTGGAAAGCCACAGTCTCGATATCACCAACAAAAATGGTTCGATTGAGAAGGAAGCATCATCCAAAAAAGAAGCGACTAAAAATCTTTCAGAAAAAGTAGAAAAGCAGCCGGAAACTTCCCAGATGTCTATGTTCCAGACTCATGTGGATCCGCGCATTGAAACCGTACTGAATAAACTCGAAGCGACTGATCCTAACAGGATGACACCGATCGAGGCGCTGATGATGATCACGGAATTGAAGAAATTAGTCGATTGAAGAAAATTGCTTTATTAAGCCAGTGAGAAAGTCCTCCCTTGAGGGAGGTGCCGGAGTGAGTGAATACGAACTCGGAAGGAGGGTGTTTGTGGTAAAAGTATCAAGGCCTTGGCACCAACACCCCACGAAATTCAAAAAAGGAACAACTTTTTTGAATTGTTCTCCCCTCAAGGGAAGACTCATTACAATCCCAGATTATTCAGAAACTTTATGCCAGAAACCAAAGCTCACAAATCCGGATACGTTGCCATCATAGGGAAGCCGAATGCGGGGAAATCTACGCTTATGAATTACATTTTGGGGGCTAAGATCTCCATCACCACGCACAAGGCGCAGACGACCCGGCATCAAATCGTAGGCATCTTTTCGGATGAAGATACACAGATCATTTTCCTGGATACACCGGGCGTTATTTCTCCTAAATACGAACTGCAAAAGGCCATGATGAAAACGGTTGAGCGGGCCCGTAGTGATGCCGATGTAATTCTTTTCATCCACGATCCGATGGATAAGCATCCCACCGATGACGTGATCGAGCTCATCAAATCCATTAACAAGCCGGTGTATTTGGTGGTCAACAAAATGGACGTGGCCAATGAGGAAAAAGCGAGGGAGTCGGCTGAGGAAATTGAAGCAAAGCTGAAAATTCGTTCCACACATTACGTTTCTGCAACGGCGGGAACCGGAGTGAAGGAATTGATGGAAGATATACGAAGCAGTTTACTGCCCGGGCCTCCCTTCTACCCCAAAGAAGATCTGAGCGAACATCCGGTTCGGTTTTTTGTTTCCGAGCTGATCCGCGAGCAGATATTCCTGCAATTTCACCAGGAAATTCCGTATTCCTGTACCGTGGAAATTGCCTCTTACGATGCGGATGTTGACATCGATCGTATTCTTGCCGATATCATAGTAAATCAAAAATCACAAAAGGGAATGCTAATTGGGAAAGGAGGTTCGGCTATCAAAGAACTGGGGATTGAGGCGCGTAAATCCATCGAAGAATTTATTGGCAAGCAGGTGTATTTAGAGCTTCATGTTAAAGTCCGCGAGAAATGGAGAGAGAAAGAAAATTGGGTACGGAATCTGGGGTATGGGAAGTAGTGGACTGGAAAGTGGATGACACGGATTAAGCGGGCTATCGCTTTTCGCTGATTGGTTATCGTGATGGTTTCATGCGCATTCCACTCTCATCTATTCTCTATTTAAAATTATTTATCAAGAGAAAATCTCCAGAAGATAGAAGACGATCAGAGTTTGGAATCGATCCTGAAATCCAGCTTAAGTTCAAAAAAGAATAGCCATTTAAAATCCATGACCAACCGCAATATTAGCGTCATATTCATTTCATCAAAAAAATAATTTGCACCATCCAAAATCTTGCCATAGCTTTTAAGCCATGAAATTAAACGGACAAAATATCATAAGCTCTTCTGCAATTATGTGTTGCATGTGTATGTGCATGGCGCAGACATAAGGGCTAAGATATATTTAACATTTTCAAGCCCTTTTGAATGCAACTCAGAAGGGCTTTTTTGTTGATTTAATTTTCAATGTTCTTTTAACATACTGTTGCATTCTCATTACGAAAGGTGGAGGGATCAGGTCCTTTGAAGCCTTGGCAACCGTCTCCCGCACATAGAAATTATGTCCGGGAGAGAAGGTGCTACATCCTGCCCCCTAATCATAAATTTTATGTGCGGGAGGAAAAGATGAGTTCGATAAGCCCCGGTTTTGTAAGAAAAGCCTCTTTCGGATTCATCTCTGAAAGAGGCTTTTTTGTTTTGCAATGAAGTCTCACAGAGGAGAATCATCAGTCACGATTCAAACAAAACAATAAATCACTTACTCAAAACCAACTATCATGAGCAACGAAAAAGAAAACCGAGACTTTAAATTTGAAACCCTCCAACTGCATGCCGGGCAGGAACCCGATTCCGCTACCGGCTCGCGCGCTGTGCCGATCTATCAAACTACCTCTTTCAATTTTGATGACACTGAGCACGCAGCTAACCTGTTTGCCCTGCGCGAATTCGGTAACATCTACACCCGGATCATGAATCCCACTACCGATGTGTTCGAAAAAAGACTAGCCTCCCTTGAAGGAGGAACAGCCGCATTGGCAACTGCATCGGGTCAGGCTGCCCAATTTTTAGCGATCACCAATCTCGCAGATGCCGGAGATAATATTGTTTCTACTCAAAACCTCTATGGAGGAACGTATAACCAATTCAAGGTTTCCCTTCCCCGATTGGGAATCAACGTGCACTTTGCAGAGGAAGAAACGGTGGAAGCATATGCCAGGCATATTGACGATAAAACCAAAGCTATTTATGTGGAATCCATCGGAAACCCCCGTGGAAATATTGCTGATTTCGAAGGACTCTCGGCTCTGGCTATAGAAAACGGTATCCCTCTCGTGGTTGATAATACGTTTGGAGCCGGTGGAGCTTTGGTTCAGCCTCTAAAGCACGGAGCCAATGTGGTTACCGCTTCGGCTACCAAGTGGATTGGCGGACACGGAACGTCCATTGGCGGAGTGATTATAGATGGCGGTAATTTCAACTGGGGCAATGGAAAATTTCCGGGTTTCAGTGAGCCCTCCCCTTCCTATCATGGATTGAATTTCTGGGAAGTTTTTGGAGAAGATGGTCCTTTTGGAAACATCGCTTTTGCCATTCGCGCAAGGGTTGAAGGGCTTCGTGATTTCGGCCCGGCTCAATCCCCATTCAACAGTTTCTTGCTGCTTCAGGGATTGGAAACACTGTCTCTGCGGGTTGAACGCCATAACGAAAATGCCCTCAAATTAGCTCATTGGCTGAAAGATCATGACGCCGTAGAGTGGATCAACTTCACAGGACTTCCAGATCATGATTATCATGAAAGAGCTAAAAAATATCTAAAAGAAGGTCACTTTGGCTCGGTATTTACATTTGGCGTAAAAGGCGGCTATGATGCAGCTCGTGAGTTCATCGAGAACGTGGAACTGTCAAGTCACCTTGCCAATGTTGGGGATGCCAAAACGCTGGTCATCCACCCGGCTTCTACTACGCACCAACAGCTCAATGAAACTGAGCAAAAAGCAAGTGGAGTAAAAGGAGATTTGATCCGGGTATCGGTTGGTATCGAGCATATCGATGATATTCTTGAGGATTTCGAAAAAGCGTTCTCAAAAATTAAAGTACCGGCTTAATTGTCCATCACTCAACTTGGGGACGGGGAATGATTCCTCGTCCCATTTTATATTGAATAAGCATCATGGACTCACTTAACAGGCATACATTCAAAGATTCTTTTATTACAGAATCAGGAGTTGAAATTCCACAACCCCGGATCGTCTGGCGAACTTGGGGAAAGCTCAATAAAGCCAAAGACAATGTGGTATTTATTTGTCATGCTCTCACCGGAAATCCCCATGCGGATGATTGGTTTGGAGGGTTGATCGGTTCTGGTAAATCCATTGATCCTGAAAAGCATTTTATCATTTGCCCGAATATTCTGGGAAGCTGCTATGGAACTACCGGTCCTGCATCCTTCAACCCAAAGACGGGTAAAGCGTGGCAAGCAGAATTTCCTGAGATCACCATTCGGGATATTGTCCGGTTCAATCAAAAACTGCTTGATGAATTAGAAATCAACAAAATTGAATTGGTGATTGGCGGATCACTGGGGGGAATGACGGCGCTGGAATTTGCGATCATGGATGAGCGAATTCAAAGAGCAGCCCTTTTTGCGATGGGCAAAGCGCATACTCCCTGGGCTATTGGAATCAGCGAAGCACAACGACTGGCTATTTCCGCAGATAAAAACTGGAATCATGGTTTTTATGATCAAGATCAACCTCCGGCAAAAGGACTTGCAGCAGCAAGAGCAATGGCAATGATCACCTACCGAACTCCGGAGAATTATCAGCAAAAATTTGGGCGGGAAATTCACCCCGAAAAAGAAATTTTTCAAGTTGAATCGTATCTGAATTATCAAGGCAAAAAGCTGGTAGAACGATTTGACGCTAACGCTTACATCTCGCTTACCAAAGCTATGGATAGTCATGATATATCTCGTGGACGAGGAACTTTTGAAGGGGTTTTAGGAGACCTCCGCAGGCCGGTTTTAATTGTCGGGTTTAACAGCGACAAGCTCTACCCGATAGAAGAACAACGCGAATTGGCAAAACTCATTCCAAGCAGTCACCTGGCAGAATTGGAATCTCCTTATGGGCACGATGCTTTTCTGATCGAATTTGATCAGCTAAATATTGAATTACAAAAATTTTATCACTCACTCACCGAAGTACAATAAACCTATGTCACTCTCACTCAAAAAATCATCTACGGAACCTCATACCGACTTTTCCATCAAGAATAAAAAACTGCATGTTTTTATAGCTGGGATTGGAGCTGTCGGGGGAACTTTAACGAAACTGATCAAAGGTCTGGATCATCAGCAATTTGAGGTAAATATTATTGGCGTTTGCAACAGCAAATTTACCAAATGGCACCCCGATATTGATTACATCACAAACGGCAAAAAGCTTAAGGAAGGCGAACCTACTGACTGGAACTCCATTCCGGATGAACTGGTAGATCGAAACGAAGGTAATCTCATTTTTGTGGATGCCACAGGAAGCGAAGTCGTGGCACATCAATATCAGCATTTGCTGAATCATGGCGTACATATTGCCACGCCCAGCAAGCGGGCAAATACTTTTGGACAGGATTATTTCGATCACCTTATAAAAGCCAATAATTCAGGTAAAGCACAATACCGATACGAAACCGCAGTAGGAGCCGGATTACCTGTCATAAGCACCATCAAAACTTTGCTCAACAGCGGTGACGAGATCACTGAAATATCTGGAGTGGCTTCAGGAACCATGACTTTCTTATTCACCCAGCTCCAAAACGGAATACCCTTCAGTGAAGCTGTTCGTAAAGCTAAGGAAGGCGGATATTCGGAACCGGATCCCCGCGATGATCTTTCCGGCGAAGATGTAGCCCGAAAATTTCTGATCCTCGCCCGTACCTGTGGATATACGTTTGAGCGAAATCAAATTCGGGTGGATACATTGGTTCCCGAAAAATTAATTTCTTATTCCATTGAAGACTTTCTCGAACATCTTCCCGATTACGACAGCCATTGGAAAAGCCGCAATGCTCAGGCTTTGGTCAACAACCGGAAGTTGCGATATGTGGGCAAATTCACCCCAGAAGGAATTGCCGTTGGTGTGGAAGAAGTGAAAGGTGATTCTCCGCTGGCCAATTTAAAAGGAACCGATAATCTTTTGCAGATTTACACCAAGCGTTATTCGGAATCTCCCATTGTAGTGCAAGGCCCCGGTGCGGGCCGCGATGTAACGGCTGCCGGCGTTTTAGGAGATATTATTGATATTGGAGGGTTTATAAAGGAGAATTAAAAATTTAAGATTCAAAATTTTTAATATCCTCTGTGGATTTTGCATATCTCTTTTTTTGAAACGACATTCCTCAAAATAATTCGATTTTATGGAACTGTAACCTATGAGATATATCGCCCTTTTCTTCATTGCCATCCTTTCCTTTCAAACTATTGATGCCCAGGAACGACAACGGCCTCGTGAACTCGGTATCACACCGGGAATTTTGACGCCGGGATCTTTGAACGCCATCACTGATGTGGAAGGAGTGAAAGTTGGTCACCGAACGATTATCGAAGGTAAAAATATCCGAACCGGGGTCACGGTGATTTTGCCTCATGATGGAGACCTTTTCAAATCCCGGGTTCCGGCGGCAGTTTATGTGGGAAATGGTTTTGGGAAAGCCCTTGGGTTTACACAGGTCCAGGAACTGGGTGAAATTGAAACACCGATTGGACTAACAAACACGCTTAGCATACATACCGTAGCAAATGGAATTACAGATTATGTTCTGCGTCAGCCTGGAAATGAAAACGTGCGATCCGTAAATCCCGTGGTTGGAGAAACCAATGACGGCTGG
This sequence comes from Gracilimonas tropica DSM 19535, assembly GCF_000375425.1. GTDB lineage: Bacteria > Bacteroidota > Rhodothermia > Balneolales > Balneolaceae > Gracilimonas > Gracilimonas tropica. The sequence goes on from NZ_AQXG01000002.1 coordinate 520,545, forward strand.
CTGAATGACATCCGCGGACGACATGTAACCATGCAGCATGTGTTTGATGCCCTCGAAGATGCCAAAGGCGGTCCGGTTGAAGAAGGGAGTGTGGGCGCCGGAACCGGAACTTCGGCCCTGGGATATAAAGGCGGGATTGGAACTTCATCCCGAAAACTTCCGGAAACATTAGGTGGATATACTGTAGGGGTTTTGGTGCAATCCAATTTTGGAGGTGTACTTTCCATTGACGGAGCTCCTGTGGGAGATGAGCTCGATAATCACTATTTGTCGGGTCAGGTGCCTTATAATGTAGACGGTTCTATCATGATCGTTGTTGCTACAGATGCCCCGCTCCTTTCCCGTAATTTAGAGCGACTCGCAAAACGTGCTTTTCTGGGAATTTCGCGAGTCGGTGGATTTGCCAGCAACGGCAGCGGCGATTATGTGATTGCTTTTTCTACTTCGGAAGAGGTGCGCATCGATGCCAAAAAATCCGGTTCAACCCAAACCTATACCGAGCTGAATAACTCAGCCACCACGCCTCTTTTTCTTGCAGCAGTCGAAGCCACTGAAGAAGCAATTCTCAATTCCTTATTTATGGCGACAACGATAACAGGTGATCGCGGTCATACCCAGGAGGCGCTTCCCATTCCTAAAGTCTTGGAAATAATGGAAAAGTATAATCTCTTAGAACAGTAGTGTTGAAACCCAAAAATTAGTTCACTTGGGATGGTCTCCCACAAACTCTCCCACTCTCTCCCACAACTACCATTTTTGGCTAATTTTCCCGCACTAAAATTTACCTGTTTCACTTTTAGCTTCATTTTGGAGCTATATATATAAGATATGTTTGTGATCTTAAAAACAAGCCTCATTACTTAAAAAACCCAATTACACACACTTTACACTTTCTTATGGCAAACTCTTGACACGTAGTGGTACTTTAGGGTACATTGTGGGGTGAAGTGGGAGATAGTGGGGACTTCTATCTTTTCATGTACATTAGCAATCTAATAAACACGCAGGGATATCGTGCCAAGTTTTAAAGGACAATATGAGCATAGTATAGATGCCAAAGGCCGCGTTGCCTTCCCTGCCAAGTTACGCAAATCTTTAAGTCCTGATGCGCAGGAACGCTTCACTATCGTGCGCGGACAAGAACCTTGTCTTTATTTATATCCCGAAGATGAGTGGCAAAATGTTGAAAGGAAACTTTCTCAGATCAACAACTTCACTAAAAAAGGTCGACTTGCTAAACGAAATTTCCTGCGTTATGCCGAAGACCTGTCCCTCGACAAGCAAAACCGTATTGCTCTGCCATCAGACCTTACTGAGTATGCTGAGATAAACGGAAAAGCCGTTTTTCTTGGTATGGGAGAATACATAGAGGTATGGGATCCGGATAAACTGGCTGAGGCCGATGCCGCTCTCGATGACGATGCTTTTGAAGAGATATTTGAACAAGTAATGGGCGATGAACCGGAAATCAATGGTGACTGATATGGCTACATATATAGAGCACATTCCGGTTTTACTGCGCGAATCAGTGGACGCTTTGATCACTGACAAAGACGGAATTTATGTTGACGGCACCCTTGGTGGTGGCGGACATTCCAAAGAAATTCTTAATCAACTTGGTGAAAACGGACGGCTATACGGCATCGACCAGGATGATGAAGCGCTTGAAGCTGCTTCATCCAAAATTGGCGATGACCCTCGTTTCACCCCTATAAAAGGCAATTTTGGCTATCTGACCACTCTTCTACCTCCCCATACCCACGGTCAGATAGCCGGAATCCTTTTGGATCTTGGCGTTTCAACACACCAGATCAAAGAGCCAGAACGCGGCTTTAGTTTTCAGGAAAATGGTCCGCTGGATATGCGGATGGGGAATCTGTCAGGTGTCTCAGCTTACCAGGTGGTTAATGAATATGATTACGAAACCCTGCGTGATGTCATTTTTCATTATGGAGAAGAAAAACAAAGTAGAAAGATTGCCAGGGCTATTATAGATGCACGACCCATCGAAACCACCGGAGAACTTCGAAAAATAGTAGCATCAGTGGTAAATAGTCGATTTGAAATCAAATCTCTGGCTCGTGTTTTCCAGGGAATTCGCATTGAAGTGAACCGCGAACTGGAAATGCTGGAAAATGTACTGGAGCAGTCGCTGAAAGTGTTAAAACCCGGAGGCCGCGTTGTTGCGATCTCTTATCATTCCCTTGAAGACCGTATCGTAAAACGATTTTTTAAAGCCGGAAACTTCAAAGGCAAAGTAGAAAAAGATTTTTACGGAAACCCTATATCCCCGATCAAACCTGTGAATAAGCAGGTGATCACCCCATCTAAAGAAGAGGTTTCCAGAAATACAGCCGCCCGGAGTGCAAAACTGCGAATTTCAGAGAAAGTTCAAGGAGGCGAATCATGATGGTACAATCCCCACTTAAGAAACATGATATTCGCCCAAACCTGAGAAAAGTTGATATTCCTAATAACGGCACTTCAGGACGAAAAGGGAAAAAAGGTTCCACAAAACCTGCAGGTAATAATAAGATTGGCCTGCCAAAGGTAAAACCTTGGAAAGTGATCGTTGGGAGTCTGGTTGTAGGTATACTGGGGCTGGCCTACCTTACACATGTTTTTGCCACACAGCGTTTGCTGGAAGAAGTTCAGTCTTTGGAAGCTGAATACAATAAGACTCGTGCCCAATATGATGAACTCAAGCTGCGGTACGACCGTATGATCGGTCCGGCTGAGATCTACCGAAAAGCCGAAGAGCAAGGGTTTGTGAATGGCGGCCCTGTTGATGAAGTCATAATTATAAAGGAGTAATTGTGATGGATGAACGAACCGCTATTTTAAGCCGAATGTTTATCGTTTTGGGGCTCATTTTGCTGATACCTGCTGCTCTTGGATTTCAGCTTATCCGCATAAACTACTTTGAAGGCGATGAGTTACGGGCTCTTTGGAGTAAACAAGCCGTAGATCAAATTCCAATTCCGGCTCAGCGCGGGAACATCTACGATGCGAATGGTACATTGCTTGCTACCAATGCCGTCGATTATAAGTTGGCCTTTGATCCTAAAGTTACGGTTAACGGCAAAGCAGGCGTTCCAAATCAAGAAATTGAAAAATTAGTAACCAAACTGGGTACTATCACTTCACGTCCGGCTTCTTATTATCGGAATAAGATCCGTCAAGCTCCTTCCAGGTCTCGTTACATAGTTTTGGGAACAAACCTTTCTCCTATCATAAAAGATGAGATCAAGATGCTGGACATTCCCGGTGTTATTCTGGAGGAGAACTATCGCCGAAAATATACCTTTGGAACCCTTGCTGCCCATACCTTGGGTTTTGTAAACCATAATACCGAAGGGCGTATCGGCCTTGAAGCTTATTATAATGACGAATTAAAAGGAGAAGATGGAATTCGTCAGGTTCGGCGCGATCCGTTCAATCGTATTTTTGAATATGTAGGCGCTCCCAAAAAACTCCCCCGAAACGGATATTCACTCCATACCACCATTGACGCTTACATACAGGCTATTCTTGAAGATGAACTTCAGGCCGGAGTTGAGAAGCACATGGCTAATTATGGCACCGGTATCATCATGGATCCTAATACCGGGGCTATTAAGGCACTTGCCAACTATCCTACTTTTGACCCGAATTATCCAGGCAGTGATGAAGATGAAAACCGGAGGAATTTTGCTATTTCTGACATGATCGAACCCGGTTCTACCTTTAAACTGGTAACAGCTGTGGCTGCCGTTGAACAAGGCGTTGTGAATTTTGATGAAGTTATAGAAACTCCGGAAAATGGAGAGGAAGTGATTCATGACCTGGTGCTCCGCGATCACGACCCCCTTGGCAACCTGACCTTTCAGGAAGTGATACAAAAGTCTTCCAATATAGCTACTGCCAAGATTGCTATGCGCATGAAGCCGGACGTATTCTATCAGTACGTGCGTAACATGGGTTTTGGCACGGAAACCAACATCGACCTAAGCGGGGAAACTCAGGGAAGACTGGCCAAACCTTTTGAATGGAGTTTGGTAACCCTGCCGTGGATGTCGCATGGATACGAAATTCAAACTACTCCCCTTCAAATTGCACAGGCCTATGCCGCTTTTGCCAACAAAGGCCTCCTAATGAGACCTTACCTGGTTGAACGTATTGAAGATAAGAACGGAGAGGTGATAAAACGGCATGAACCCGTTGAGATACGAAGAATAGCCAAAGCTTCTACTTTAAAAAAACTGCTTCCTGTATTTGAAAGTGTTGTCGCAGATTCCGGAACCGGTGATCTCGCTCAGGTTGAAGGCCTCAGAATTGCCGGAAAAACCGGGACGGCCAAAAAAGTTGTAAATGGAAGATACACAAACAGATATCGGAGCTCATTTGTAGGATTTTTTCCTGTTGACGACCCAAAATATGTTTGCTTTATCCTTTTAGATGAACCAAAAACCATTGGTTATGGTGGACTTACTGCAGGACCTATTTTCAAGAATATCGCGCTTCGAATTGCAGGATTGGACAGTGACATTCAGCAGAACATGGGCTCCGAAGAAAAAGCATCTCCAATTTTGGTCAAGGCTCCTTTATTAAGAGGTCTTACCCCGGCTCAAGCTAAACAAATTTTAACTGAATTGGCGCTGGATTATGATATCGACGGAAAATCAGGTTATGTGGCAAACCAAATTCCTGAAGCCGGAACAGTACTAAAACCCGGACAAGAAATTTCTCTGACCCTTTCGGAAACTTACACCGCCACTGACAGTGCAAGTGTTAAGGAAGGCTATGCAGAGGTTCCGGATCTGGATGGTATGAACATGAGGAAAGCTCAAAATCTGCTCTTAGATCTGGGATTGAAAGCCGAATTAATAGGCTCGGGAACAGTATTTGCGCAATATCCCAAAGCAGGAGCTCATTTACGTAAAGGCTACACCGTAACGGTGAGAGGAAAAGCCAAATCACTGGAATTGATCACCAAACGAGAAGACTAAAACCCACTTGGATATTCAAAAAATCATAGAGATCTGTAATCCATTGCATGTCACTCAACAAGAGGCAGCATATGATTTAACCAATTTCGCGATCGATTCTCGTGAGGTTAGGAAAGGCTCTGTGTTTATTGCACTGCGCGGTACTCAGGTAGATGGTCACATGTTTTTAGAAGATGCCATTGAAAGAGGCGCACGCGTGGTGATTTGTGAAGAATCCTATTATACAGAGAAAGATGTATGTGTGATCGAAGTGGAAAACACACAGGTCTTGGCAGGCCCTTTGGCACAGGCTTTTGCAGGATATCCCGCTCAAAACATGAAAGTGATTGGAATCACGGGGACGAATGGAAAGACCACTACTGCAACCTTGGTATATCAGGTGTTATCAGCTTGTGGACTAAAAGTCTCGTTACTGGGAACGGTTCACAAACGAATTTTGAATGAAGAGTTGGATAGCAAACTCACTACATCAGATCCTATTGAACTGGCATCTGATATGAAGAAAATGGCGGAAGCCGGTTCAGAATATTTGGCAATGGAGGTATCTTCTCATGCCCTGGATCAACACCGAACCGAAGGTTTTAATTTTGAGGTTGCTGCATTTACGAATTTAAGTCAGGACCACCTCGATTATCATGAAACCCTGGAAGATTATGCGAAAGCTAAAAAAATGCTTTTTGACAGCCTTCCGACCAACTCTTTCGCGATCATAAACGGAGATGATCCTCAAGCCAAATTTATGGCGCAGGATTGTAAAGCTGAGGTAAGCTTCTTGAGTTTTAAAGGCGATTCTTCCCACATCCTGGAAAATTCTCCCAACGGACTTTCCCTGATCGTTGAAGGTCAGCGTATTGAAAGCCCACTTGTAGGTACTTTTAATGCATATAATATTGCGGAGACTTTCCTGATCTGCAAAAAACTTGGGTTAGATTCAAAGGAAATAGCCGATGCTCTTAAAGAAGCCAAAGGAGCTTCCGGACGCATGGAAACCGTGATGGTTAAAGGTAAAAACCTCCCGGTGGTTATTGTGGATTATGCTCACACACCTGATGCTCTATCCAATGTGCTGTCCACTCTTATTTCTGTAAAAGAAGATAATCAAACACTGACGGTTGTATTTGGTGCCGGTGGTGATCGTGATGCCGGTAAAAGGCCTAAGATGGCCAAAGCTGCCGCTGAATTTGCGGACAAGATTATCGTTACGAGCGACAATCCCCGAACGGAAAATCCTGATCTCATCATCGCAGATATTTTGGATGGATTTGAGAATCTGGACAATGTGAAAAGCATCACCGATCGCAAGAAAGCAATCCATACCGCTATTTCTGAAGCCTCTGCCAACGAAATTATTTTGATCGCCGGCAAAGGCCATGAAGATTATCAGGAAGTAAACGGCAAGCGACATCATTTTGATGACCGCGAAATTGCCCGTGAATGTCTCACTCAAAAAGCCGGAGGAAGCTGATGCTACACGAACTCTTCACCTGGCTTGATACTACTTTTGATGTTCCCGGAACCGGAGCCGTTGCTTTTATTTCAACACGAACAGCTCTTGCTGCCATCACTTCCCTGCTGATCAGCTTGTTCATTGGGCGAAAGATCATTCAATGGCTAAGCAAACTACAGCTTAAAGAAACGATTCGGGATGATATCGGGCTCGACCATCATCTTGCCAAAGGTTCTACTCCAACTATGGGTGGTGTGATCATTATTCTTTCAATTGTGATCCCAACCATATTGTGGGCGCGCATGGACAGTATTTACAGCTGGCTGATCGTATTTGTGGTATTGGCCCTGGGCATCGTGGGTTTTATTGATGATTATATCAAAGTAGTTAAAAAAGACAAGAGCGGATTGGCGGGATGGTTCAAGGTAGCCGGACAGGTTAGCGTAGGCCTTATTGTTGGAGCCACCTTGTACTATCATCCTGAATTTGAATCTTTCAACTCGCTTACCACGGTTCCATTCTTAAAGAATGTCAACATAGACTACGCCTTTTTTGGAGAGGCACTTGGCGGTGTCATCTATCTCGGAGTTGCTGTATTTGTGGTAACGGCCGTAAGTAATGCAACGAATTTAACAGACGGGCTAGACGGACTTGCAGCCGGAACTTCAGCCATCTGCGGTATTGTATTTGCCATTTTTGCCTATGTGTCTGGCCGTGTTGACTTCTCAGGATTCTTAGACATTATGTATCTGCCGGGAGCCGGTGAGCTTACTATTTTCACTGCCTCGTTGATCGGAGCCTGCATCGGTTTCTTGTGGTACAACACTAATCCCGCTTCCGTTTTCATGGGAGATACCGGGTCTCTCGCTTTAGGCGGGGCCTTTGGCACCCTGGGACTAATGCTTCATAAGGAATTATTACTTCCATTCATATGCGGAATCTTTTTTGTTGAAACACTTTCTGTCATCATTCAAACAAGCTATTTCAAATATACCAAACGGAAATACGGTGAAGGCAGACGCATCTTTTTAATGACCCCGATCCATCATCACTATGAAAAGAAAGGCTGGCCCGAACAGAAGATCGTGGTTCGGTTTTGGATCATCACAGTTTTATTAGGAATTCTAAGCTTATTAACGCTCAAAATCCGATGAAAGACGTTCAAGGCCAACATATTGTTGTGATCGGTGCTGCCCGAAGTGGCATAGCCGCTGCCCTCCTTCTGGCTAAGAAAGGAGCTGACGTTTTTGTATCTGATTACGGGCAAATCTCGGATCAAGCCAAACAAAAATTGGAACAAGCCGGTATTTCTTATGAAGAAAACGGGCATACTGATCGGACCAAATCAGCTGATTTTGTGGTTTTGAGTCCGGGCGTGCCCACAGAAGCCCCCATCATTCAATATTACCTGAATGAAGGGAAAAGCGTGTACTCTGAAATTGAAGCAGCAAGCTGGTTCACCGACCAAAAGATCTTCGCAGTAACAGGAAGCAACGGCAAAACCACGGTTGCCAACTGGCTCGATCACGTCTGGAATACCGCCGATCGGGATCATGCCCTGGCCGGGAATATCGGCGTGGCTTTTTCGGATGAGATTGATCGAAACACCGGTGATTTCCTTTTGGAAGTCAGCAGTTTTCAGCTAGATCACATCAAAGATTTTAAACCGGCGGTGAGCATGATTTTGAATATCACCCCGGACCACCTGAATCGCTACCAAGACAGCCTTGAGCTTTATGCCGCAGCGAAATTCAGGATCACGGAAAATCAGACAAAAGAAGATCGGTTCATCTTCAATTACGATGATCCGATCATTCAAAAGCATGTTGAACAGCTAAAGCAAATACAAACGGCTCCACAATTGTGGGCATTCTCCAATGAGAATGAAGTTCCACAAGGCGCCTTTGTTCGCGACGATTATATCATCTTCAAATTCAACGACAAGGAAGAACCCCTTATGCCAACAGAAGAATTAGGACTCAGAGGACGGCACAATCTCAGTAATGGACTTGCAACTGCGCTGGCTGCACGCGCCGCTGAGATCAAAAATGAAATTATCCGCGAAAGCCTGAAAACATTCACCGGCGTTGAACACCGGCTGGAGCTGGCTCGCGAAGTGGATGGCGTGAAGTACATCAACGATAGCAAGGCCACCAATGTAAATGCCGTTTGGTTTGCTTTGGATAGCTTTAATGTGCCGGTAACGCTCATACTGGGTGGCCGTGACAAAGGAAATGATTACAGCGAACTGGAAGATCAGATCCGTGAGAAAGTTCACACCATCATCGCCATAGGAGAATCAAAAGATCGTGTGGAAGCGCAGCTCGGCAAAGTGGCTCCCAATTTTGTAAAAGTGGAAACCATGGGCGGAGCCGTTCGCGCTGCGCAAAAAGTAGCCAAAAAAGGTGAAATCGTACTCTTGAGTCCGGCCTGCGCCTCTTTCGATATGTTCGACAGCTACGAGCACCGCGGTAAAATTTTCAAAGACGAAGTAAACAAATTGTAAGAACAAAACTCCAAGAGCCAAATTCCAATGATCAAAAACTGGAATTTGAAGCTTGGACCTTGAATAATTAATGATATATACCAGTCCACATAGCAATATTTCTAACATCATCGGCACTTCTGCTGAGGATATCGATACGCGCAAGCAAGGTAGTGATCGATATTTATTGATGGCCGTGGTCATACTTATGACCTTCGGGATGCTGGCGGTGTATTCATCAATTGCCTTTTTTGCTGAAACCAAGGCAACCACAGCCGGACAGTTGATCATCGGACATATGGTGAAACTTGGTATCGCCTTTTTTGTGATGCTTATCACTTCCAAGATCAACTACCATACACTGGCAAAATTTAGCCGAATTGGCATGGTGGTAAGCTTATTTTTACTCATGGCAGTGCTTGCCTTTGGAACCGAACAGTTCGGTGCCAGGCGTTGGTTAAACATCGCAGGTTTCTCCTTTCAACCATCCATGGTAGCTTCTGTAGCGCTCATATTCCATATCTGTGTGTTATTAAGTGAGAAGCAGGAGTACATCAAAGATTTCAAGAAAACATTTCTCCCCATCATGTTTTGGGTAATCCTGACTTGTGGGCTCATCGGAATTGAAGACTTTAGCAGTGCAGGAATTTTAATGATCATTTGTCTCACAGTGATGTTCATAGGTCGGGTTAGCGTAATACAACTTGGAGGCCTTATCGCTATTGGCATACTTGGCGGAACTTTGCTGATCGGACAATCCGGAAACCGCCAGGATAGGATTGAGCAATACATTACCCAAGTCAAAGATATTCCCAGTGAACATATTATCCAGGGAAGCGGATATCAGGCCCAACAGGCACACATTGCGATTGCCCGGGGAGAATTGATGGGTGTGGGAATTGGGAAAAGTGCCCAGCGCGACTTCCTCCCCGCCCCTTACAACGATTTTATTTTTGCAATCATCGCTGAAGAATACGGCCTGTTTGGAGCCATGTCTCTGATCCTGATCTTTACCCTGATCTTGATCCGCGGAGTGGTCTTCATTTCACGAAAAGCAGAAGACAACCTTGGATCTTTGCTCGCTGTTGCCTGCACTTTGATGATTGTTTTATATGGATTTGTAAATGCCGGTGTTGCAAGTGGCATCTTGCCGGTAACGGGACTTCCCATGCCCTTTGTAAGTTATGGCGGTACCAGTATGCTATTTGCCGGACTCATGGTTGGCATTCTCCTGAATATCTCGAAGCATAATCGGGAAAGGAGGCCCCTGTTCTATGGATAACCCTCGAATTTTATTGGCTGCAGGCGGCACAGGCGGACATGTATACCCTGCCATCGCCATTGCAGATGCATTGAAAGCCGAGAATCCTGAAACGGAGATCTTGTTTGTAGGAACAAAGAACCATATGGAATGGAACGCCGTCCCGAAAGCAGGATATCCGATCAAAAATGTTTGGATCAGTGGTTTCCATCGTCGGTTCACCCTAAAGAATTTTCTGTTTCCAGTGAAATTGCTAACCAGTTTATTTCAAAGCCTTAGTATTCTTTCCGCGTACAAGCCACAAGTGGTGGTTTCCTGCGGAGGATATGTTGCAGGTCCGGTGGGATGGGTAGCCGGCAAGAAAGGCATTCCCATCGTAATTCAGGAACAGAACAGTTTTCCCGGTGTTACGAACCGATTATTAGCCAAATTTGCGAACAAGATTTTTACTGCCTTCAAGGAAGCCGACCGGTTCCTGCCGAAAGAAAAAACAGAAGTCGTAGGAAACCCAACACGGGCCACTTTGACAGACGCAGATCATAAAAAAGCCCTCGCGAGTTTTGGTTTTAGTGATGATAGGCCCGTGCTTTTGGTGATGGGCGGTAGTGGTGGTGCAAAAACCATCAATGAGGCCATGAAAGCCAATATTGAGCAGCTTCATGACGAAGCCGGCTTGCAGATCATCTGGCAATGCGGCCCAAGATATTACGATGAATTGACGACAGAGATCAACGAAAAGGAATTAAAAAACCTGCGGCTTACCGCCTATCTCGACAATATGGCGGAAGCGTATGCCGCTGCCGACCTCGTGATCAGTAGAGCCGGAGCGAGTTCGTGTTCAGAATTGATGCTTACGGGCACACCAAGCATTCTTGTGCCCTCGCCTAATGTGGCGGGAGATCATCAAACCCAAAACGCAATGGCGATGGTTGATGCCGGAGCATCCAAAATACTGGAGGACAGCGCTATGAAAGAAACCATGACTGAATTGGTAGAACAATTGATCTACGATCAGGAAAACCTGAAGCGCATGAATCAGGCTGCGCTAAATCTGGCCAAACCGGATGCGGCTAAGCTTATTGCCAAAGAAATTTTAGAAATCGCAAAATCTAAGCTTTAAAGAAGTAAAAGAAGTGGAACAACGCATCGAAACACAACCCGTATTTGGCCGCACAAAACATATCCACATGGTGGGTATTGGGGGCATCGGTATGAGCGGGATGGCCGAAATTTTATTGCAGCGCGGTTATAAAGTGACCGGCTCGGATGGTGCGGAAACCGAAACAACGCGTAGGCTACAACAACTCGGAGCCACTGTTCACAAAGGACATAAAGCTGAATATATCGAAGGCGCCGATGTGGTAGTATACACCAGCGCTGTTAAAGCTGATGAAAATGTAGAGACCATAGCGGCCATCGAAAACCGTATTCCAACCATCAAGCGGGCAGAGATGCTGGCTGAACTGATGAAAATGAAGTTTGGCATCGGGGTGGCCGGAACGCATGGAAAAACGACTACGACTACCATGGTCGGACATGTAACCCAAGATGGCAATTACGATCCGACTATCATCGTAGGTGGAAAAGTTCACAGTTTTGACAAAACCAATGCGGTTGTTGGTAAAGGAGATCTTATAGTGGTAGAGGCCGATGAATTTGATCGGACCTTTCTGCGCCTCTCTCCTTCCCTGGCCATCATCACGAATATTGAAGCCGAACATCTGGATATATACGATGACCTTGAAGATGTGAAGCAGGCGTTCATTGATTACGCCAATAAGGTACCTTTTTATGGTGCAGTCATCGTTTGTCTTGATGATCCAAACGTACGGAGCATTCTTCCACAATTGGAAAAACGGGTAATTACATATGGATTAACACCTCAGGCTCAACTTCGAGCTACTGATATTCGATCTGATGCTTTTACCAGTACCTTTTCCGTAGTATATGAAGGCGAAAAATTAGGAGTTATCACTCTAAAGACTCCCGGCGAACATAATGTGAAAAATGCTTTGGCGGCAATTGCTACGGGACTGGAACTTGGCATTGATTTCAAATTGATTAAGCAAGGCCTGGAGCGCTATGAAGGAGTTTTCCGTCGCTTTCAGCTAAAGTACAGTAATGGATGCATGGTGATCGATGATTACGCCCATCACCCCACTGAAGTGCAAGCAACGCTTCAGGCAGCTCACAAAGGCTGGCCCGACCGGCGGGTTGTTGCCGTATTCCAACCGCATCTGTATTCACGCACGCAAGATCTTTACAAGGAATTTGGCCTCTCTTTCTTTGATGCGGAAATGTTGATCTGCACGGATGTCTATCCTTCCCGCGAAAAACCTATTGAAGGCGTGACCGGGAAGCTGATCGCAGACACCGCTATGCAGTACGGTCACAAGAATGTGAAATATGTAGAGAACAAGGAAGAGATCACCAAAACGCTGAAAGAAATTGCGAAGGAAGGTGACATCATTATTACGATGGGTGCCGGAGATATCTACCGTTTTGGCGAAGATTTTATAGAAGCATTGGAATCAGGAAAATTTAAACCGAAAGCAAAGTAATTGAGCAAGAAGGAATCAAATAGAAGCCTTTTACCGTGGATCACTGCCGTATTGATGGTAGCCGGGATTGCTGTACTTGCTGCCATGTACTGGAACCGGAATGTGACGGTACAGGACCTTAAAGTGAATGCACTGAATTACACCGAATATGAAATGGTGAAGCAGACGGCTGCAGTTCCAATGGGCATCAAGCCGGATAGCTTGGATCTGACCGAAGTAATTCAGCGGGTTGAAAAGCTTGATTATGTGCGTTCTGCGAAACCGTATATCGAGCCAAATGGCACATTGCGGTTGACTATTGCTGAGCGGCAACCCATCGCCTTATTGATCAATGGTTCAGATAGAATTTATGTGGATGCGGAAGGAGTGAAACTTCCGATCCTTGAAGGAAAAACACAGGATGTCCCGCTGCTTTACGGCTATCGAACCAGCCAAAGAGACACACTGAAAAGTGAATCCTTTATGCAAGTACGAGATTTTTTGATGAGAGCCAAGATCGATGGCTTTGGATGGAGCACCATCAGTGAAGTGGCCTTTGATGAAACCGACGGGGTTGTGGCACTAAGTCACGAGAACGGGGTGAAATTGATTTTTGGTCGTAACAACTTTGAAACCAAGCTGGAGAACTGGAAAGCATTTTATGGTCAGATCGTAAAGACCAAAGGAATTGACCAGATGCGCCAGGTTGACCTCCGGTTTACAAACCAGGTGGTGACCCGTGAAATTTGACTTCAGCAACATATCATTTAAAGACGTCATGGGATTTTCCGGGTTTAAAGAAAATTCCATTGGTTCCGACGCGGAGCGTACGGAACCAGAGATAAGGTCATTGGATCATGACAGCAGAAATGATGCTGAAAAATATGTGGACACCCTCTTGAATTCTTCCTCTAAAGACATTCAGAAGAAGGATTCCATCACCGATTTTTATTCCGATTTGGCATCGCCATCAGCAAAAGAAAAAAAGAACATTAGCAATCAACAAAACACAGCGGATCGTCATGGAAGAACATGAAAACATAATGGTAGGTCTCGATATCGGGACCACAAAAATTTGTGCAATCGTAGCTTCAATCGATGAACAGGAACGTATTAACATTCTGGGCGTGGGTAAAGCACAAAGTGATGGGCTGAACCGTGGCGTAGTCGTAAATATCGACAAGACGGTGAATGCCATCAAAGATGCCATCGCCCAGGCCGAACTCGCTTCAGGTATTCAGGTGAATTCCGTAAACGTGGGTATTGCCGGCGATCATATCCGCAGTATGCGCAGTAAAGGTGTGATCACCATCAATAACAAAGACAATGAAATTACGACCAAAGATGTGGAGCGCCTGCTTGAGGATTGCCAGCGTATCATGCTCCCTACCGATCAGCAAATTCTGCACGTGATCCCGCAGGAGTTTGTAGTTGACGGTCAGGATGGCATTAGCGATCCCGTTGGTATGAGTGGCATGCGCATGGAAGCCGAAGTTCACATTATCACCGGTCTTGTTTCTGCAGCCAAGAACATTTATCGCTGCGTGGAACGCGCGGGATATCAGGTAGCAGATATCATCCTTGAACCGCTGGCTTCCTCCTACTCCGTGTTGGATGAAGAGGAGAAAGAAGCCGGTGTGGTGTTGGTTGATATCGGTGGCGGAACGACCGATATGGCCATCTTCCAGGATAATACGATCCGACATACGGCGGTCATTGCCATTGCAGGACAGAAAGTAACCGACGACATCCGTCTCGGACTCAGCGTATTGGACGACCAGGCAGAGACCCTTAAACGAAAACATGGCGAAAGCTATGCCGATATGATCGAAGAGGACGAAGTGATCACCGTACCCGGAATTGCCGGACGCCCTCCCAAAGAAATCACCAAAAGCATTTTAGCTAAGATCGTGCAAGCCCGAATGGAAGAGATCCTTGAGATCGTGGGCATTGAGATCAAGCGTAGCGGTTATGCAGATTCAATGAGCGCCGGTGTAGTTATCACGGGTGGTGGTTCATTGATCAAGAATATTTGTCCGCTAGCAAACGAAATTTTAGGACTGGATGCCAAAGTGGGAATTCCGCTGGGCATTACAGGTGGACTGAAGGAAGAAGTGAACAGCCCGATCTACGCTACCGGTGTGGGTCTGGTGATGCATGCTCTTCGATCAGGAACTGCAAACAACCAAACGATGATGCCATCATCGTCCAAAGGAACCAACGTGGAGCAAGTGATGCAAAAGATCACCGACCGTATGAAGAGTTGGTTCAAAGAACTTTAGACAGTGATCAGTTTTTCAGTGATCAATGAACAGATATGAATATTGAAGAAATTGGTATTGAGCAAAAGCATCCTTCAAGCGTCGGTGAGACCTTGAAGCGTTGCGCTGTTGCATTTACAACCGTAAACGCTGCTAGGTCTTTAAGGACGCTCGCAGGTTTACTTGATCCAATTTCAAAGAACTTTAGTAATAAAACAGCAATCAAGAAGAATGAAGTGAATTCGGTTTTTCGGATCTCATTTCATAGCAATCATCTACAAATAACAATCCAGTAAAGAAAACAACACAACTCAAAGGAGTTATATCATGGCTAACAATTCACGTTTCTTTTTCGACGAACAGAGCCAAGAAAACGCCAAGATCAAAGTGATCGGCGTAGGCGGCGGTGGCGGTAACGCCATTAACAATATGATCAACATGGGCCTCGACAGTGTGGAATACATTGCGTTGAACACGGATGCACAGGCCCTTAAAAACAGTATGGCGGATATCAAGATCCAGGTGGGTTCAGCCCTTACCAACGGTCTTGGCGCCGGAGCACGACCTGAGATCGGTCGTGAAGCGGTGGAAGAAAATCGCCACGAAATTGAAGAATCTATCGAAAGTGCCGACATGGTTTTTGTGACGGCCGGCATGGGCGGTGGAACCGGAACCGGAGGAGCTCCTGTGGTAGCCGGAATTGCCAAACGACGCGGTATTCTGACCGTGGGTATCATTACTACCCCCTTCGAATGCGAAGGCAAGGTTCGTAAAAAATATGCCCTGGAAGGCATCACCGAACTAAAGAAAAATTGCGATACCGTAATCGTCATTCCAAACGAACGACTGCTCGATATCGCCGATGAGAATACTTCCCTGATGGAAGCATTCGCGATGGCGAACGAAGTCCTTTATAATGCCACGCGCGGTATCAGTGACCTGATTCTCATGCCCGGACTTATCAACCTTGACTTTGCGGATGTTCGAACAACCATGAGCGATGGTGGAGCAGCCATTATGGGTTCTGCAACGGCCGATGGTCAGGATCGTGCCGAAAAAGCAGCCCGCGCGGCCATCAACTCTCCACTGCTGGACGGAGTGAGTATCCGCGGAGCCCGCAATGTGCTGGTGAATATCTCAGCCGGTTCCAATCTTGGAATGCGCGAGACTACCACAGCTACGAATATCATCCACGATGAAGCAGGTGAAAATGCAGAGATCATACTCGGTACCGTATTGGATGAAGAGTTTGGAGATCAAATTCGCGTAACCGTAATAGCTACCGGATTCGATCTTGCCGAAGAACGCAACTCTGCGAAAGTATCAGGTAAGAGTGAAGGTTCGCTTAACAAAGCGGCTGAGAATGCCCAGGCAAATATGCAGTCATCCGGCAAACAAACGGATGTTCCAAAAAGATTTGCCCGCACTACCGGCGATTACTACAAAGGCGAAAACAACCTCAAAAAGCTGGATACTCCATCCTACCTTCGACGTGACCTGAACGTACGGAAGTCTGAAGAGAACATCGAAGTCCCGGAAGAGGAAGAGCAGCGTAAAGAAGCGCAGGATAACATCGCTCCTTTCCAAAGCCGAACTGAGCGAATTCGCAAAGACGATACCGATCAGCCTGCTTTCTTACGAAAAATCATGGACTGATTGAATTGCGGGGATATCGATCTGAATAAGATAGCCATGGGATTGGTATCTCCGTGAACCCCGATTTTACTGGATTATAGCTTCATTTAAGCTATAGATTGCTAACAACAGAAGAAGTCTCCTGACCGGGGCTTCTTCTTTTTTGTTGGTGATTTTGTGGACGTTGGCTGGTCAGCTTGTCTGTGAACCTCACTTTACTATCTGCTTTAATGCTTCTCCCCAACGGTTCCAATTCATTTGGTTCTGATATCTTTGATAGGCTTTTTCTGCTAATGCCTCATATTTTTTCTTATCAAACCAACTATAAGCTATCCAATCCGCTACATTTTTCGGGCTATCTTTTGGTTTGATGATGAATCCGGTTTGGTCATGTATTACAGCTTCAGGAACGCCACCTGTTTCAGTTCCAATGGCAGGCAAACCAAAACTCGCCGCTTCAATAAACGACATGCCTACACATTCCGCCTTGGTGGGCATAATAAAAAACGAGGCTTCTCTGTATAACCGAAATAATTCTTCCTGCTCTTTTGGGACAGATTTATCCAAGAAACCTACGATCTTCACTTGTTCAGGTTTGTCGGGGATCTCCGGTTTGCAGCCCAATATCCACAACTCGGAAGGGATTTCTTTTTTTTGAAGTTCTCTGAAGACTTGAACAGCGAATGGTCCGCCCTTTTCTTCCCATCGAACTCCCACAAAAATAAGTTTAATGATAGTATTAGATGTCATTCGTGCAGACTGTACTTCCTCAAATTCATCTGCAGTCAGTGTCCGTTCAAGATTGGCCCCATAAGGAACCACCTCAATTTTCCGAGCAGGAATTCCATATTCCTTCATTGCAGAATCTGCCAGCCATTGCAATGGGAAGATCAGCTTTGTGGCCTTTTCAAAAGCTTTTTGCTCTAAATATCTCGCATTTTTGATACTCTTTGGATGAAGATTTGAATGGCTTTTGTAAAGATCATGCAAAAGGGGAAAAGTTGCATCAGATGTCAAATATACTGGTTTTTCAGTTTTGAGATACGCAGTTTCCGGCGACATCAACGATGCAAAAATCACGTCAGGATTGGTCTCTATTATTTTTTTATCAATAGCTGCGGCCATTCTTTTAGCAAGCCCCCTGTCGTACTGATATTTATAGGTCTTGCCTGAGATCAATGACCGCACTTTGCCGGTTAATTTTGGAACAAACTTATATGCTGAATCTACCGGCCCAAGCGGGATGACTTCATCAAATGCACGTTGTAGTGAACGATACATATAATAATGCGTACCGGAATAGGCCTTTTTATTCTCTGGATCTTGTTTGGTTAGATATCCGATCTTCATATCCCAAAAATATGGAATCTTAAATAAACTCAAAGAAAACTGTTCATTGGAGATACTAATCTTCAAGAAATTATTTGGGAATGAGAAATGGATTTTTGATGAATCGAACGGAAGCTCAACCCGATTTTATAGATTTTTCAAACCACATCTTTTTAAAATAATTCTCGTACGTATTTCTTCACAATTTTGCACTACCTTCAATTCCATTTTTAAATAACCCTTTTGAATGAAAACGTACTTTTTTATTCTTTCCGCCTTGTTTTTTTTGGTGATTTCAACACAAGCCCAAACAACAGATACGCTTTACGCCACACTTGATATGACCGAACCCATTGAAGCCGGATGGCTCAATCCTGATGAAGAACTTGTGGGACTTCGGGGAGATCAATCACCCTTGGGTTGGGGCCTAACTTTTGAGGCCTCTGATGAGAATGGAGATGGTATATACAAAGTCGGGATTCCTTTTTCTTTTGAATCGGACAGCCTGATCGTCTCCCTCAAAATAAAAGTAGATGGAACCAATAACCCCGATGACGGCTGGCAAAAAGGGCGAAATCACACCGTTGTGATTCACAAAAACAGGCATAATGAATTTAACCTGAGCTGGACAGATGAGGCTCCTGCTCCTCCATCAACTATTACAGGAAATGTGGAAATCATTCGCGATTTTCCGAGCAAGAACCTGGTGAATCGAGACCTATACATTTACCTTCCTCCAGGTTATGAAGAAAGTGAACGCCGATATCCGGTGTTGTACATGCACGATGGACAGAATTTGTTCGACGCCTCCGCTGCCGGACAAGAATGGCAAGCCGATGAAGCCGCTCAAGCTCTCATTGAAGCCGGTGAGATAGAGCCGATCATTATTGTGGGCGTTGCAAGTACGGCCGATCGTTTTGATGAATACACGCCTACGCGCCAACACTGGCAGCATGAATTGAACCGGGTTGACCCGCCTTTTAATACAGGAAACCTGTCCGGCTATACCGGAACCTTTATAACTTCTGAAAATGACACGCTTCGGTTTTCAGCTTCAAACGATACCCTTTTTACCTGGATTCCCGGTGGAACTGAATGGCAGCATCTGATCAAAAAATCCGACTCGGTGTATTTTCAACCCCGTGCTAACATTCATTTCCGTTTTGATGGAGCCCCGGAATCGCCCGTTGACCGCATTTTAGCTTATAAACCGCCGGCAGGTGGAAAAGGAGATGTTTACGGTGATTTTCTGCTGAATGAAGTAAAACCTTTTATTGATGAGAATCTCAAAACCCTTCCGGGAAGGGAAAATACAGCTTTGGGAGGCTCCTCTCTTGGCGGATTGATAACGATACATCTTGGGCTTGAACATCCCAATAAATTTAGCCAACTGCTGGTGGTTTCTCCCTCTGTTTGGTGGGATAATCGCTGGATTTTAGGGCAGTTAAACCAACTTGTGGAACCTACCGGCCAAAAGATCTGGATTGACATTGGAACTGCTGAAGGCGATCAGGCCGTGCAAGACACTCGAGCCCTGCGTGATGCACTGCTTCAAAAAGGATGGGCTGACACTGATCTTCATTATATTGAAGCTCAAAATGCTCCTCACAATGAACGAGCATGGGCCGAACGAATGCCTGACATGCTTAAATTCTTATATAACACTGATAGACCCTGAATAATAAAACCTACTTATCAATGACAGATAATGAGTCCTGACCGGTTTGGAGATCTTTCAGGGAATCAATATGAGCCTGAATATAATCCCTTTCAGCTTCCAGGCGTCGTATCACCTCGTCTATCCTGATCAACTGTTGCTCTATCTGCTGTTGATAATACGTATGAGAGCTTAAAAATTGTGCTTCAGTGACATCATATCGCTGATAGATCAATTGCTTTAAGGAATCTGCATTTACGCTGTCAGGTTCCACATTCCGCCAGGTTTTGATATGCTGCATGTCGATCAAAAGATCTACATAATAATCTTCCGGGATCAGGTCTTTTGGAGGTTCAGGGCGTTCGGGGCCCATGCAGGAAAACATGGATCCTGAAAAGAACAACAATATTATCAGGTAAAATTTAGATCTGAGCATACGAAGCAACATAAGCGAAACAATGATCAAGTAGGATCTTTGGGATTAAGCGGACGCATGGTGATCTCATTGATCAGGAAATTATCATCCGTTTCAAGCAGAAACTTCACGGTGCTCGAAATATCTGTGGTTTTCATCATATTCGGGTGATTTTCGATGCCCTCGATCTTATCAAAGAGATCTGTGTTGATAGAACCGGGAAATACACAAGTTACCTTAATACCATCGTACCTTAGCTCCTTGAAGAGTGCTTCGCTAAATCCGCGAACTGCAAATTTGCTGGCATTATAACCCGAGATGGATGGGTTCCCCAGAAGTCCGGCAATAGAAGCTATGTTGATAATGTGGCATACATTCTCATTATTTTTCATCAGTGGAACAATGAGCCTGGTTAAATAAAATACTCCATTCAGGTTTACATTGATCATATTATGCCACTCCTCCATCGAAAGATCTTCGACCTTGTCAGAGTACATCACCCCGGCATTATTGATAAGGATATCAGGCTGATGCTTTCTGCTGAAGGTATCATCTACCCATTGTTCCAGCTTTTCTGAATTAGTGATATCCATCACAACGGGATGAAAAGAGTCGCCCAATTCGGAGTGCAGTTTTTTGAGTTTATCTTTGCTGCGGGCTAATCCATAAACTTTGGTTCCGTTTTGCACCAGCATTCTGCTAAACTCAGCCCCAATGCCTTTACTGGCTCCGGTGACAATGGCAATTTTTGACTCAAGATTCATTATAAAAATGGTATTTTATTTAATAATTCCGTTCTTAAAAGTACTACAAAAAGATGAGCAAATTCGATTCCGATTCCTTAAAAAAAATACTGTACCTGGATGTGGGGAACTCTTCCATCAAAGGTGCCTTTCGGCAGGGTTTTGATTGGGAAACTATTCATCCTAAAGGCAGTTTTTCGGCTTCAGATCTCATTAAATGGATCGGAGATCATCCCCAAAAATTTGAATTAATCGTGTTATCAGGTGTACGAAAGGATGTGCTGGAAGCCGTGCGCATGAATCTCGAAAATGTTTCCCTTAAAGAGATCACCATACAAGATGTACCCCGCGATTTATTGGATTATGAAACAGTAGATACCCTCGGGATCGATCGGTTTCTTGCTTGTTATGGCGCAACCGGACAAACTTCAAGCTCAGTAGTGGTAATTGATGCAGGAACTGCCATTACGGTTGATTTCATGGATCAGGATGATGTTTTTCGGGGCGGAGTCATAGCGCCGGGTTTGCCCTATTTTATGGAGATCTTACCGAAGAAGGCGCCTGCTCTTCCCAATGTTGACATCGCGCTTCCCAAAAACTGGCCCGGAAAAAGCACAAAGGAGTCTTTGCAATGGGGACAAGCAGGTTTCTACAAAATGGCTCTCGAAAAAATGATGGAGATGTATGAAATGAAATTTGGACCGTTTGATTTGTTCATCACCGGTGGAAATGGGAGCCTGATCGATACTATAGTGGAAAAGGAATCCCGGTTACGTCCTTACCTGGTTTTTGAGGGAATGGAGCGTTTAGTAAATCGTAAAAATTGAACCAAGATTACTAATCTAAACTCTATTTGATTATTTATTCATTTGGCTACGAATAAGTGCGTACACCATTTCCAGGGCAACTTTATTTTTGCCGCCCCGGGGAATGATTACATCTGCATATCGTTTGTTAGGCTCCACAAATTCGAGGTGCATCGGGCGCACAAATTTCTGATACTGATTCAGCACACTTTCCACCGAACGTCCCCGCTCTTCAATGTCTCTTTGCAGTCTTCTTAGCAGTCGTACATCATCATCGGTATCCACATAGATCTTTACATCCATCAGGGCTCTTAGTTCAGGTTCACTGAAAATGAGGATCCCATCTATTAAGATCACTTTGGATGGAGTTGCCGTAATGGTTTCTTCCTTTCTGGTATGCTTCTCAAAATCATAAACCGGAACTTCTACCGGATAGCCTTCCATCAATGCCTTGATATGGCGGATCATGAGTTCTGTTTCAAGGGAAGCGGGGTGGTCAAAATTCTGTTTGGTGCGCTCCTCAAAAGGCAGATGATCCAGTTCACGATAATACGAATCGTGCTCTATTCTGAGGATATTATCTGCCGCAAATTCATCACAAATATAATTTACAACGGTTGTTTTGCCGGAGCCGCTTCCTCCGGCTACGCCAATGATCAAAGGATTTTCTGACATGTATAATTAGTTTGAAGAGACGTTGTATGCCTGTTTTTTCTCGTATTCTACTTTATAATCCCGAATGGCACGGAATAGTGCTGAGGCCATAATACTTTGTCCGTAGTCGCTGCTGAGGAATCGTTGTTCAGCCGGATTCGTAATGAAACCAAGTTCAACCAAAACAGCCGGCATAGACGCTTCAAAAAGCACCTGGAACCCCGCCTGCTTTACTCCTCTTGACTTACGCTGAGCACGATTTTTAAACTGATCTTCGATCATGTATGCGATCTTTTCACT
Organism: Gracilimonas tropica DSM 19535; assembly: GCF_000375425.1. Lineage (GTDB taxonomy): Bacteria > Bacteroidota > Rhodothermia > Balneolales > Balneolaceae > Gracilimonas > Gracilimonas tropica. Next base: position 543,066 of record NZ_AQXG01000002.1, read on the forward strand.
GGTAGAAATATATCCGCTGTGCGCCAATTCATAGACTAAGAGATCTTCTTCGGTGAGGTCGCGATCCACTTCATTCCTAAATACGCTATTCTCCCGCTTCATGACCTCAAAAGATGCATCACTTTTATGAAGTCCCAAAAAATATACCTCTGCTCCTCTGACATATTGGTTATGAAAAGAATTGCAATGAATGGAAACATACAGATCTCCTTCAGCCAAATTTGCAAAATGCCCTAATTCAGCCAACCCTAAATAGGAGTCATCTGTGCGGGTGTAAACCACTTCTACTTCCGGAAGGTGCTCTTCGATGTAAGCCCCCAGCTTTAAGCCTACTGCCAGCGTAATATCTTTTTCTTTTACCCCTTTATGGCCAATAGAACCGGGATCTTCTCCACCATGTCCCGGATCAATCACAATTTTGTCAAAACGAAGTTTATCCTTTACTGTCTCATATAATTCTTGTCCGGGTATTGAATCCGGGGGGCCTACTGAGAGGGCATCTTCAGAAACGATCTCCTCATACCAGTTCTTGGCCAGAAATTGTTGAGAGTAACGTTCCAATTCAAGCTGACTTGAATTCGACAAATTCACCAGGATATCTTTTCCGTTTTGATCGAGATAGGCATTCGATTTTAGGTAAGTGTTTTCATCCAGGTAGATATCAATCCCATAACCATAGGCCAGTTTGTACAGGCGAACTTCGTTTAAGATCTCACTCTTTTCGGGCAAAGTGATATCAGTAGTATCGATCTGCTCATCATAAAGCGTCATTTGAATGAGATCCGGTGCAGGCTGTATGATATCAAAAGAATCTACAGGGGCCGTTAGATGATAACGAACTACAAATCCGTTGCCATCGCTACGGGCTGTATTCGACACTCTTTGCAAATGGGTGTTTTGTGCAAAACCGGATGCAAATGAGCATGAGAAAAAGATCAGCACCGAAAGCACTCGAAATAGAAATGAAGTGCGCATTTTTACGCCGTAATTCTTTATATGAACGTTATAACCTTAGCAGATGATACCCTAAATGTAAGATATTCTATTAACCATTGAAAGAGTTCCAAAAAAAGGATAAAGTACATTATACATGTTTTGAAATGACTTCTGTTGCTGTGAATTTAGTATCTTGTTTCAAAACGTAAGTATGGGTTTTTGTTAACAATTAGGATATTTTGATGAGCAACGAGTTTTCCAGGGAAGATATTTTAGCACAACTCCGGCAAGAAACCATAAAGAAATTCAGGGATTCCCTGCTCAAAACCCTTTCTGATGAAGTCGCACTGCTTCGTCCCCTTCTCGTTGCCGCCAGTGAAAAGATCGTTTCTGGCCAAACAGATGAAGCATTGGGGGATTTGCTTGATGGTTTAAAGAAACAACTACATTTACCTGCTGAAGAAACCGCTCCTGATAAAGAAAAGACAAACGAAACACCGGTTCCGTGGATCGGGCAAATTCATACTCTTACTGGTGAGCTTGAAGAGGTCATTATCCTTCCTCAGGAAGAATCCCGCTTTTTTCCATTGCCTTCCGATTCTCCTTTTATCAAAACCGGTAAGCTCGGTAAGCGCCTTTTAAAAGAACTCCAAAAAGCAGGAAAGGCTGTTCAGGCTGTTTTCATAACAGATAAAAAGACCGAACCGGTTTGGATGCACACGATTCCTTTGAGGAATCTTTCGGCTTTTCATTTGATGGATGTATCGAACACTTTAAAAGCATGGAATAATGAGATCCATAAAATACATGCTGAAGTGCTTTTAGAAACCGATGCATGGACCCTGCATTCCAGTGGATTGATCCAATCTTCCCTGAACAAAAATGAGCAACCTGATTCAGAGGATTCGGATCAGCAACAATCAATAGCGGTTAATTATGACTCTATTCCTGATCAGGATGATATGGAATCCTTTTTTCAGGAGGTGATCAAACGACTTGATTCCCTTGAAAAAACGTATGGCAAGCTAATTAAAGAACAAACGGAATCGATCAAAGAGCATATTTTCCATGCCATATCGATCACAGGAACCATTGAACGATCCGTTGCCGATTATAGCAAGAATGCGGTTGCCCTAAAGGAGGAAAATGTAAAAGGCCAGATTCAACAAAACCGGGATCAATGGAATGAGATTTTGCGAGCACTGCTCAACCGATGTCAGCTTTCCACTGATTTCATCGGACTTTACACGCAGTCCAAAGAACGGATAGAAGGTTTTAACCGATCGTTAGAGGAGTTTTTCTCTGATCATTTTGAGTCTCCTTCTAAGGCCCTTTTGGAACTATTGAATGAAGCACAAGAGATCTTCGAAGATCAGGAAGGCCGATCAATGAAAGAGATTCAGGCGCTCAGTGAGAAGCATTTATCGAAGATGGATGAGCACCTGACCAAGAAACTCATTGAGCCGGCCAATGACTTAATACAGGATGCGGCACTGGGTTCCAAACTTGAACGTTTTACTTCGGCCATCCCCGAGTGGACAAAGAATCAGCGGAAGCAAGCAATTTTGGTGGAGTCACTTGATCTGACTGTGTTGCCGCCCAGGTTTCAGCTTGAAAATGTAGAATGGCAATCGCTTGTTCAGCGCGTTCTCAATAATCAAATTGCAAAAGAGTTTGTCCCCAAGCAGGTTAAACCGGAAGCATTCTTATCTGAGATCACTTCTGAAATACAAGAGATTGCCCAAATCGTTCTTACGAATATTGAAATTGCCGATGAGGTAAAAAAATCAGATGAGGAAGATCCTCTCCAGGTAGCAAAAGAGGGTTTGGAACGAGCCCGCACCAAACTGGAAGAAGTGATCAAAAAGATCGACTCAAAAAAAACAGAATTAAGTGCGAAACTTACGGAAAAGAAAAACATAGCTTTTTCGAAGCTGGCCATGCTGTTGGAGAAACAGAACGTGAATGAGCTCCGGTTGGCCGGTGCACAATACATGGCCAAGGAAACAGCTGTTGACTGGAAAATCAGATTACAGGTGCAGTGGGCCAGATTTACCGAGAAAACAGAGCTTTTTGCCCGATTCATTTGGAAGAAAGTTAAGGCCTATTACAAGATCATATCCAAATTTCTGGGTTTTGCAGAAAAAGAAAAATTAGAGGGTGACACTACCGATCTGGCTACTTTTCTTTCCGAAACCGACGAACAGATCGCCAGCCTTCCTTTTATCTATCGGCGACTATTTGATTTTCATAAAGAAGTGGAAGACCGATTCTATATTCGCAAGCCGGAGCAATTTGACCGGTTGAAGAAAGGGTATGAAATGTGGCAAAATAATTTCCCGTCCTCTTTTTCCATTGTAGGTGAAAAAGGCAGCGGTAAAAGCCTTTTTATCCGGATGCTTAAGGAGGAGATCCTTACCCGGCATGATGTGATTGAGATCAATTTCCAAGGCACATTCTGGAAACCTGAAGAAATCGTTAAGCTGATCGCCAAAGGGCTTAAGATCGAGGGAGCAGAAACGTTTGAGGACCTTACAGAAGCCATTCGGAGAAAGAAAAAACGGGTCATTGTGATCCTCGAAAATGTTCAAAACTGTTTTGTTCGGAATATCTCCGGTTTTGATGCTCTCGAGCAACTGTTGCTGCTGATCTCCGAAACCAATAAGGAAATTCTTTGGGTGGCAAGCAGTACCCGCTACGGTTGGCTCTATTTAGATAAGGTGCTGAATGTGGTCGATTACTTTACGCATGCTGTTGAAACCGACAACCTTACCGCTCAACAAATCGAAGAACTTATTTTAAGGCGACACCGGGCAAGCGGATACCAGTTAAAATTCTTGCCGGATGAAACAACCAAAAACAGCAGAAGCTATAAAAAACACCTGGATGATGAGGAAAAGTCCCAGGAATACCTGAAGAACCGTTACTTCGAGAAGCTGGCAAAACTGGCAGAAGGCAATTCTTCCGTAGCCATGATCTATTGGATACGATCCATCAAAGAACATGATGAGACTCATTTTTGTATCAATCCTTTTGAATTTGGTGCTCTCAATAGAATTCAGGAATTAGACAGTGAAGAACTCTTTGCCCTTGCCGCATTTATGCTTCATGATTTTTTAACGGCCGAAGAACTATCGATGACCGTACATCAGTCTTTACGGGAAAGTCAACTGACGGCATCGCGGCTCAGCTCGCAATCCATTTTAGTGGAAGCCCCTCACGGCTTTTCCATCAATCAGCTTATTTATCGCCAAATTGCCCGGACCTTGAAAGAAGCAAACTATATACATTGATCCTCATGAATTTTTTAAAACAATTACTCTGCTCTGTGTTTCTTTTGGCGGTATTCGCCGGACATTCGATTCCGGCTACAGCTTTCCAGGATGCCGTTCCGGATACCGTTACTACTCCGCAGGACTCTTCCCTTACTCAACGTGTCGACTCACTTTTAAACGACCGCCTTGCCCGGTTTGATTCTCTTTCTTCACGATTGGAAGAACGCTTTTTTGGTAAGTCAACGGCCGACGAGGACACTTCTTCATCGCTTGAGGGTAATACTGAAGAAGCCCTGGCTCAGCTTGAGCAAGTAATTTCATGGCCGAAGGTCATTACCATCATTTTCTTTTTTATTCTCACCTATTATTTCACGGTTTTTGTTGGAAAGTTGCTTGACAACTTTTCCGAGAGGGTTTCAAAGTACCGGCTTAGAATTAAAAGAATGGTTCCCATCGTTCGGGTGATAACCTGGACACTAGCTATTTATATTGCTATTGCAGGAATCATTCACCCCCCCTACGCCACAGTTATCACAGTATTGGCATCGGTTGGTATTGCCGTAGGTCTTGCCGCTCAGGATGTACTCAAGAATTTGTTTGGCGGAATTATGCTTATTTTGGATCGGCCATTTCAGGTGGGCGATAAGATCCAGTTTGCAGATCATTATGGCGAAGTTCAGCAGATCGGCCTTCGTTCCAGTCGTATTGTTACGCCTGGAGACTCCGTGGTTACCATTCCCAATGGAGAATTGATCCGAACTGCCGTTTCCAACGCCAATTCCGGAGCACTTGACTGTTTAGTGATCACCAATATTTACCTGCCCGCCAACTGCCCCATCGAGGCCGTGAAAGAGATCGCTTACAAGGCGGTGGTCTCCTCTCGGTTTGTGTACTTGAAAAAACCGATCAGTATTATGACGGAAAATGAGATGCATGAGCGTCGGTTCATTCTAAAACTAAAAGTAAAGGCCTATGTGCTGGATATACGATATGAATTTCCATTTCAGAGTGACGTTACGGAACTGATACTGACTGAACTCACAAAGCAAGGATATATACGGGATGAGTTTCCTCTCAAAGAACTAAATGATTAAAACAAAATCACATACAATATCATGAAAACACTACATTTATTAGCTCCACTCATCATCCTTTTTGTATGCTCTGCCTGTAGCAGCAAAGAGCAGCCTGCCATGAACATTGACGATCGACTGGATCAGTACACCCCCTTTACGTTAACCGCTGATCTGTCTGAACTAACTGATAATCAAAAGAAGATGATCCCTTTGTTGATCGGCGCAGCACAAGAGATGGAATCTGTATTCTGGAAGCAGGCTTACGGAGACAAAGAGGAACTCATGGCAAAACTATCTGAAAAAGAACAACGATTTGCTCAGATAAACTATGGTCCGTGGGACCGCCTGAATGGCAACGAGCCTTTTGTTGCAGGCGTAGGACCAAAACCTGCAGGTGCCAACTTTTATCCCGACGATATGACCAATAAGGAGTTCGAAGCATGGGATTCTGAAGCAAAAGATGACCTTTATACCGTTGTACGCCGCAACGAAAATGGGGATCTTACCGCCATTCCCTACCATGAAGCGTTTGCTGAAGAGCATGAGAATGCAGCAAGATTACTCAATGAAGCCGCTGAACTTGCCGAAGATCCGGGCTTCAAAGAATATTTACAGCTGCGGGCCGAAGCACTGCTCACTGATGACTATCAGGAAAGTGATTTTGCATGGATGGATATGAAAAACAACGTACTTGAGATCGTTATAGGACCTATTGAAACCTATGAAGACCAGCTATTTGGATACAAAGCAGCTCACGAAACTTTTGTACTGTTGAAAGACAAGCAATGGAGCGAACGGCTTTCTAAATATGCTGCTGTACTGCCTGAACTGCAACGCGGACTGCCTGTTCCGGAAGAATACAAAACGGAAACTCCGGGTACCGATTCCGACTTAGGTGCTTACGATGTGATCTATACGTCCGGTGATGCCAATGCCGGTTCAAAAACCATTGCCATAAACTTACCTAATGACGAAGAAGTGCAGCTTGAAAAAGGCACACGCCGTTTGCAGCTTAAAAACGCGATGCGTGCCAAGTACGATAAGATCCTGATCCCTATTTCTGAAGTGCTCATTGCGCAGGACCAGCGCCAGTACATCAGCTTTGATGCCTTCTTCGGAAATACCATGTTCCATGAGGTAGCTCACGGCTTGGGTATCAAAAATACTATTTCCGGAAATGGAACGGTTAGGGAAGCACCGAAGAATCATGCTTCGGCTTTGGAAGAAGGAAAAGCGGATGTTCTTGGCCTCTACATGGTGAATGCATTGCGTGAGAAAGGAATGATCAATGAAGGCAGTTCGGAAGAAGACTATGTAACCTTCCTCGCCAGCATCTTTCGTTCCATCCGGTTTGGGTCCGCCAGCGCTCACGGGCGAGCCAACCTGATCCGATTCAACTATTTCCAGGAATTTGGAGCTTTCAGTTATGATGAAACCACCGGTACTTACCGCATCAACTTTGATAAAGTGGATGAAGCGGTAGCTTCTCTTTCTGAAAAGATCCTCACCCTTCAGGGCAACGGAGATTATGAAGCCGTCGATGCTTTTGTACAAAAATATGCTGTGGAATCTGAGCAGCTTAAGTCTTCTTTAGCCAAGCTCTCAGAACAAAATATCCCGGTCGATATCACTTTTGAGCAAGGTGTTGGTGTTCTTGGCTTGAATTAATTCACATCTGTTTCATTTCCAAAAAAAGCGTCCCTTTTCCGGGGGACGCTTTTTTTATTCATCCTATTGATAAGAACGAGCCTTCTTCACAAAGCCTTTCGATTCTTAGTTTTGCAGATCCTGCTCCAATGGCTGCTACTTGATCAACATCATTTTCTTCATCTTCACGAAGCGGCTGCCATTCAATCCTTCCGAAACCATTCTGTAGAAATAGGTTCCGCTTGCAAGTCCGCGGGCATCCCAGGTTACGCTATACGTTCCTGCTGTAACGTTACTTTCATCCAACAGTGTTTGCACTCGCTGACCGAGAATATTGTAGATCTCAATTCTCACTTTGGAAGTCACCGGCACCCAATATTCGATCTTCGTAGACGGATTAAATGGATTCGGGTAGTTTTGGTGCAATTGATAAACTATCGGGATATCACGGGCTACCACGAAACGCATTTCACCGGCACTTTGGGTAGTATCGATACCGTCGGTTGCTTCTACCCGCCAGGTGTACCAATTATCAAAGTCCAGTATAGAGTTATTTATATCGAGGATTTGTGTGGTATCTGTGATGCCGGTAAATACTTCTTCTCTGCCCTGATCGTCCCAGATGGTGAAAATATATTCCGTATCGTTTCCATTATAGGCTGAACTCGGCTCCCAATTAAACTTCACTTTTGTTGAGCCGATCTCTTCCCGAAGAGCAACACGTACCGAGTCATTCTCAGCCGGCAGTAACTGCGCAAATTGTGCAGGCGGACGATACACCGGATAAATGGTGATCATACGGTCTGCGCTTGAGCTGTTTCCGAGAGAATCTTCCAAACTGTAATTAAGCGAATCAAGGCCATTATAATTTTGCTCCGGAACATATAAAGCCCGATTCAAAGGATCTTGAAGCTGGGTATTAGGTTGTGTGATCTCCGTTCCAATATCGGTTCCATTGTTAATCACCTGGTAGATCCGTCCATTTTTGGGCAATTCATTGATTACCGTGAATAACCGGCTTCCAAACTCATCTTCCGCCTTAAAAGCCATGATATACTGCTCATTCTCCAGCATCTCTATATCCGGAACACCGCGCACGCTAAAGTTGCGTTCAACACCTTCGCCTAACTTCAAGTCGTTACCTTCATCGGTGAGGTCATCTGCCACATCTCCGTCATCATCAAAGGTATGATACAATACCAGGTTGTTCTCATCACCGGATAAGATCTGAGTTAACAGAGACTGAATCTCGTTTCGGCTTCTGGATTCTTTCCATACACGTACCTCATGGATCTCTCCATCAAAACCACGACCCATTTCCAGCCGGGAATTGTTGATTGCCACTTCCCCTTCAAACTCTGTCTGATCTTCACGGAAACCGTTCTTGTAAAGATTTGCGCGTTTGTTATCATTATCTACCACAAAGGCGAGGTGAGTCCATTTATATTGAACGTCATTTTGAGTTTTAAGAGCACCGGTTTGAACTTCTTCCTCATCAAATACATCTTCGGCATTAAGTGTGATCAGTTTCCCGTTTTCAAGTTGAAACGATGCGGTCAGCTTATTACCATTGCCCCCCATGGAGAAATGGAAATCACCATTCTCACCTCGACCTTTCTGGAATAATTCGAATCCATCGGTTAATGCGTTTGGCAGCACCCATATTTCGAGAGTGAAATTCCTGAGATTATTTAACGACTCATCCGGATCTGCATACATAAACGTGTTCGGGTCGCCGTCAAACACAACGGTGTTCACCGTATCAATGATGGTAGGATTTGTTCGCTTTTCCCAAGCCGTAGCCTTGAATGTCAGGCTGTCTAACTGTGGCTGCTGATATGCTTCTGCCGAAATAATGTAATCTCCGGCCAAATCGCCGAGTTTAAAACTGGTTGCAGCAATACCATCGCTGTTAGTGATCACGGTGTCTTGCATGATCTTCGCATCCTGTGCCAGTTCAGGCTGACTGATCAAACTAAAATGTACCGGCTCGTTAGGCACCGGATTGTTGAAGTTATCAAACAAGGTAACCGTCAGGGAATCTTTAAGAACACTAAGCGTTGGCTGATACTGATCTCCCCCACCGGCAATAGCAAAGTTCTTTATTTCACCGGGTGTAGCGAAGGCTGAAAATTCAACTTCTCTCACTGTATTGGAATCAGTTTTAGCTTTTTGTGTCTCCTGAATTCTGGCGGTGATCCGGTACTCTCCCACTTTGGTTCCCAGCTTGAATTTCACCCAAGCATAGCCATTTTTATCGGTTTCAAGCAGCTGATCTGAAAACCCGAAATCTTCTGCACTGTCCGGGGTTGAAGTAACTTCGAATTCAATATCCACGCCCGGGATGGCAAAATCGTTTTCATCCAAGATCTGAACCACCAGAGAATCATCCAGCACGGAATTGACCCGCCCTGTTTGGCCATCTCCACTTGAAACGGTAACGGCCTTCAAGTCACCCGCTTCCACCAAACTGGTATATGGATTTCCACTGATGGAATCTCCCGCTAAGGTAATCAGGAATTGATCTTCGCCCGGAGTAAATGGAATATATTCTGCGCTATAAGTTCCGTCTTCATTATCGGTGATGTCGGAAATTTCGGCTCCTTCATTCGAGCCCGAAAGCTCAATTCCAAGCTGACTCGCAACGCCGGTTACCGCATTTCCACTAACATCAGCAACGGTGATCGAAATCGGGGTTGGGTATCCTACTTTGCCATCCGGAATGGACGCCATGGTATTGCCGGCCACAGCAGAACCGGTGTTGAAAACAATTTCCGGAGTTTGGTTGAGAACCACGCCGCCAACTTCAGCCGCCAGCGTTATTTGCTCGGCTACCGTATTGGTGATGAAGGCTTTATACTCGCCGGCATTTCCTTCAGTTACAGGAGTGATGACAGCATTCTCCCCAATTCCGAATACAAATGAAGAATTCGCAAGGCCTGAGATCGCATTCTCAAATTCATCTTTTAGCATGATGATTACTTCAGACGAATCCTGTCCATCTGCCACATGAGGAGAAGTCGCTGTGATAGAAGAATTATCAGCAAAAACTGATCCGGCCATTACATCAAACGGCTGTGAAGTAATATCGGGATATCCCACTCCGGTGGCCGTAAGCGTGTAATCAATTCCAGCCGTTTCAATACTCAAGTCGCTGAATGTCGCCAATCCGGCTGCGTTAGTTTGGGCGGTCAAGGTGCCCTTCAGATTTGCATCACCATTCAAAGTAATGGTGATCTCGATGCCTTCGGCGCTGACTTCATTCTCATTTTCATCCACCAGCTGTACGGTGACGGAATTCAGCATTTCGCCGGCCACTGTATTCTCTGGTTGATTTACGAAAGCGAGCCTGGCCGAGTTATCCACTCCATACGTCTGGGTTGCCGTGCTGCTTGCCTGCTCGGTTGGGGTGAAGGCGAATACTTCCGCATCAACGGTAAGATCCGCATCTTCCAGAAGATCGGCTACTTTCACCGGAACGGTAAAGGTTCCGCTTTCTCCGGGTTGAACCGTGTAGATATTCTCATTGAGCTCCAGCTTCACGATCTGAACATTGAAATCGGCCGGACTGATGGAACCGGTCAGATCCACCATTTCGGTTTGATCATCTTTGTCGAGGTAGTTATCGCCGGTAACAGGATCAAGATTTAGCGCAATCGTCGCATTATCAGGGCCGTCATTATCAAATATTCGGAGGGTTCCCTGTGCATCAAACAGCACCGCATTCGTTGGGTTTTCAAGATTGATGATCGCCATTTCAGGATTTGGATCTGTTTCCACTTTCTCATCATCAATAATGGGCACGGTAATGTTCGCTACGGTATCTCCCGGCTGGAAAGTCAGCATTCCTTCAACGCCTTCATAATCTTCGCCGGCGGTAGCGCCAAGATCAATCATGTTGTAATCCACCGTCACAACCTCGGCTGAAGGTTTGTTGAGGGTTAGCGTGTAATCCACGGAACCCTGTCCTTCAAGCGCATAAATAAAGTCGATGTTGATGCCCGGCAGCTCCGGCTCTTCCGTTTCGTTGTCTTCAATCAGAAAGCGTACACGCTCATCATACACGCTGTTTCCGCTTACAATGGCATCAAAATACTCATCGCCTTCAAATTTCTGATCATCAAAAATGGGAACACGCAGCAACACAGAATCCTGATTGGCGGGTAAAGTAAATTCAAAATCAGGCCGCGGAACTCCAAGTGTGTTGTAAGTGATACCAACCTGCTCCATTTCCAGCCAGGTTTGACCACCATCTACGGAGTAGTCGATTGGGGTAAGATAATCATCAGAGTATTCTGCGATCAAATATCCAACACTATCAGCATATCCTTCTGCAATGAAGTTGATGTTCAGCTTCTGATCTTCAGCAAAAGTAAGCGAGCTGTGGATCGCGAATTCGTGTACGCCATCACCCTCTCCCACTGCCGGAATATCCGAGGATAAGTGAGATTTGTACAGATCAATGGCTTCCGCCTGAACATCCAAAAAAGCAGTCCAGTCTTCCACGCGATAGTCGATGGTGAGGTCTTCGAGATCGTAATAATCAACCGAGTCGGCCAGATTAATTCTGTATTCACGATTGCCCAGAGAATCGATGCTGCCTACATATTCGAATGCTTCACTCAGGCGAACATTTTTGATCACCATGTTGGCTTTGGTCACCTGTTGAGGAACGGCTCCTTGCAACAGATCTTCCGCATCAAAAGTGATGGATCGGTCAATTTGGTTATAGTTGTACTCGATGAGTCCGCCGGGCACGTTGATGGCATCGGCTTTTCTCTCATCGAAGTTTGCAGGTGCGCGGTTTCCGGCTAGATCTTCAACCGTAGCAGCAACGTGATTCATGGCGATGGTCTCAAACACATTTTCGCCATTGCCGCTTACATCCAGTTCCGTGGAGGCGTTGTACTCGATATTCACCGAAGCCAACGCATTTGCGATCATCTGCTTACCGGCGGTGGAAATATTCAAGGCTTCCCCGGTTCCGGCATCCTTATATCCTGAGAAGCTGTTTCGGGTTTCTTCTGAAATTGAAATTCCATTGGCAAATGCGGCGTCTGTATTCTGAACTTCCGCTGTCTTTAAAAGGCCATCGTTTGGATTGTTATCCTGTAGATCTGCATCCAGTGCTTGTAGGAAAATCGCCAGGTTTTCAACATAATTATTGTTGCTGTTTGAGAGCTCAACCTCTGCTATATCGTGCATGAAAAGCACTTCACCCTGAATAACTTCGGCATTGAATTCAGCCAAGGTCACATCCCCAACCGAAAGTGTGATATCATCTCCATTTTGGTAGCGGAATGAACCGGAGGAACCTGCGTCACCCGTCAGACCAGAAAGACCGGAACTCGTTTGGTAGCTTACTCCATCCACATAACTATCGGTGAAGCGAGCAATTTCGGTGGTACTCTTCAGGTTGATAGTTAGCGTTTGATCATCGGAATTTTCACCGTCATTTGCGCGGACCGTCACTTCATAAGAAAACTGATTTCCTACACTTGGACTTTCTTTGAATTCCAGTTCTCCGGAGGTCTCGTCAATCGTAAAGAAATCCTGATCGGTTCCGCCTGAAATTTCATAGGTGACTTCATCGCCATCGGCATCGGTTGCAGTTACGGTGGTCACTGCTTTCACGCCTTCATCCATCGTGGTGGTAGCTGAGTCACCACCACCATTGCTGGTGATCACCGGAGCATTATCGTTGATATTCAGTACATTCACCGTTACGGTGTGAACCGAAGTATTGCCACTCTCATCCGTTGCGGTTACATCAACCACGTAGTCGTTTTCAGTGTTCGCATCTACGGGATTCTCGAAATCCGTTTCCAAATTGAAGGACAGATCTCCGGTTGAAGAACCGATCTCAAATCGACTTTGATCTTCTCCGCCCGTCAGACTCCAGCTTACATTTTCATTGGCCGCGAGCGTTCCAATTTCCTGAATTCCTTCATCCAGAGAAACCGTTGAAGAATCGTCTCCCGCCTGTCCGGTTACTCCTGTAATTATTGGAGCGGTGGCATCCAGAATATCAGCGGTTGTTGTTGGAGCATTCGTTAAACTGAGTGTGTAATTATCTGATTGCGCACCAGAAAGTTCAGCCGAGGTAATATTTACTTCGATATCATTAGCTACATCTGCTGAACTGAATTCAACCACTATATTTGTGAGGCTTACATCATCGCCATCAACCGGAGTATCCAGCGTCAGGTTGTTTTGATCGATGGTTGCATCTGTGTTTCCATCAAAATCTTTGCTTTCAGCAGAGAAGTTTCCGGCAATGGTTAATTCTTTAGCGCTGATGTTTGCGGAAAGTCCGGAAGGTTGCGTGAGCACATAGTTTTCAGTGTCATCGCCGCTAATGGTGATCGCTGCCTCTACGGAGATATTATTGGCCACGTTTGCATCTTCAAAAGATCCAAGCAGTTTATTAAGATAAACATCGTCATTATAAATCACGCCATTTAAGGAAGCTCCTGTGATAGTAGCTCCGGTGGTTCCATCATAAATTTTGTCTTCAGCAATGGCATCACTGATGGTGAGTTCTTTGGGCGCCACTTCCACATTCACATCGTTTGTAACCGGAGCATAATTTTCATTATCCGGGGTGAAAGTTATTTGAGCTTTCCAGGTTCCAGCGCTGTCTGGCTCGACAGTTTCATCGGTGAAAGCAAAGGTTCCCGACTGATCGGCGGTTCCACCCGAAAGCGTGGAATTACTTAGAGCTTCTCCGTAGATAATATCAGAAGCGCTTGGCCAGTTCGTGATGGTAACTCCGGCATTGGTAATATCGGCTGTGGTGGTCGGAGCTCCGGTCAAACTCAGCGTATAATTTCCGGCATCGGTTCCTGAAAGTTCAGCGGAGGTGATGTTCACTTCTACATCATTGGCTACGTTTGAATCTGCAAAAGCAACCTCTACGTTCGTTAATTCAACATTATCTCCACTAATTGGTGTGGTCAGCGTCAGATTATTTTCATTAATCGTAGCATCGATGCTTCCATCAAATACTTTGTCTTCTGCGGTAAAGCTTCCGGCAATTGTTAGTTCAAGTGGAGTGATATTAGCCGTTAACCCGGTTGGCTGGGTGAGTTCATAATTATCTGTGTCGGTTCCCTCCAGAGTCAGAGCCGCTGTGACAGAAATGTCGTTAGCTACATAGGAATCTGCGAAAGTTCCCACAAGTTCATTCAGCGATACATCATCACCGACTTCAAGGCCATTCAGTTCCGCATTTTGGATTACGGCATCGGTGTTGCCATCGTAGATTTTATTCTCCGCAACAGCATTGATTACCGTCAAGGCTTTTTTGGCAACGGCTACATCTACATTTTGAGTGAGGGTTGCATAATTATCGCTGTCGTTTGGAGTGAAAGTAACTTCGGCTTCCCAGGTTCCGGCACTATCAGGCTTGATGGTATCGTCAGTAAAAGCAAAGGAGCCATTGGCATTACCGCCATTTAATGTTGAAGCGGCAAGTGTTTCTCCATAGGTGATATCCGAAGCCGTTGGCCAGGCCGTAATCGTTGGGTTTTCCTTGGTGATATCAGCCGTGGTAGTTGGAGCACCGGTCAAACTCAGCGTGTAGTTTCCTGCATCAGCACCACTTAATTCTGCATTAGAAATACTCACGGTGATGTCTGTTCCCACGTCTGCTTTGGCAAATTCAACTTCGAGCCCATCAAGACTAACCTCATCACCGGCAACCGGAGTACTCAGCCACAGATTATTCTGAGCGATTGTAGCATCGGCAGAGCCATCAAAAACTTTGTCTTCTGCTATAAAATCACCAGAAATAGTAAGTTTTTTTACTGTAATATCAGCGGCAAGCCCCGTAGGCTGAGTCAGGGTATAGTTGCCAGTATCAGCACCTTGAAGGGCGATCGCCGCATTTACAGCAATTTCAGTGGCTACATCGGCCTCCGCAAAAGATCCTACCAGTTCGTTTAGGCTCACCTCATCGTCGTTTATCACACCATTCAACGTAGCACCGGTGATCGTAGCTTCGGTAGTTCCGTCATATTCTTTGTCTTCTGCAATGGCATCACTGATGGTGAGCTCTTTCGGAAGAACTTCCACATTCACATCATTCGTGACCGGAGCGAAATTATCACTATCCGGGGTGAAGGTCACCTCAGCGCTATAAGTTCCGGCTCCCGTTGGCTCGACAGTTTCATCGGAGAAAGCAAAGGTTCCGGTCTGGTCCGCGGTTCCCCCTGAAAGCGTGGAGTTGCTAAGAGCTTCTCCATAGGTAATATCAGAAGCCGTCGGCCATTCGGTAATTGTGACTCCGGCATTGGTAATATCGGCATTTGTGGTAGGTGCTCCATCCAGACTTAACGTATAATTATCTTTGTCAGCCCCGGATAGCTCTGCATTGGTGATGCTCACTTCGATAGCTTCGGCCACATCTGCCGAGGCAAATTCAACTTCGAGATTGGCAAGATTTACATCATCGTTATTTTCGATACCATTCAGTGCTAACTTATTCTCAATTATCGTAGCGTCTTTGGTTCCATCAAACTCCTTGTCTTCGGCTGTGAAGCTTCCAGCGATGATCAGTTCTTTTGTTCCAACTTGCACATCTACATTTTGAGTGGCAGTATTGTAATTATCGGAATCGGTTGGGGTGAAAGTCACCTCGGCCTGGTAAGTCCCTACAGAACTTGGTTTTTCGCTGTCATCAGTAAAGGCAAACATGCCGTCTGCTGTACCATTTTGTAAGGTTGAAGCGGCTAAGGTTTGTCCGTACGTAATTCCGGTTGCGGTTGGCCAGGCTGTGATCGTTGGATCGGCTTTCGAGATATCGGCCGTTGTCGAGCCGGAAGTCGTCATCAGATTGTAGTTCCCCGCATCGGCTCCGCCTGAGAGGGTGATGTTGGTGAAATTCACGTCTTTGCCCGTTCCGGCGTTGGCGTCAGCAAAACTTACATCGTAGCTAAATTCGAGCTCATCTCCGCTCAAGCGGTCATCGTCAAAGCCGGCTCCGGTGACATCGGTCGTGCCATCATAGGTTTTGTCATCGGCTACAAAATGGGTCAGCGTGAGATCTTTTTTGGTGATGCTTAGGTCTGCCCCAACATAGGTAATAGCATAGCTGGGGTTATTGGCGCCCGTCAGATCGTTTTGGGTGATGGCGTAGGTGCCGGCATCTTCGCCTGCTTCACGAGTTAGGCTTCCACTAATGGCAACATCAGGGATGGTATCACCAGAGGTAATTTCATAGATAAATGCAGGATCGTCTTCTCCGAAAACTTTACTCTTCGCATCTGCGGTAATAGTGATGGCCCGGCGGGTGATGGCAAAGGCTTCACTTTCGTCAGTATCTAATCCGGCTGAAGTCGCTGTGAGCGTATAATCGGTTCCCGGTTCCTGCACATATAAATCGGAGAATGTCGCCACACCATCGGTGGTAGATTGGGTGGTGGTTCCTACTAACGTGGCTCCATCGGAAATAGCGATCGTTATCGACGTTCCATCGGTATCAACCAGGTTTCCGGTGACATCCTGAACCATTACCGTTATGGTGCCGATGTTATCTCCGGCAACAGTCGTATCATTGGGCTGATCATCAAACACCAACTGAGAAGCCGCTCCGGTTTGGAAATTGATGGTCGGTTCGTCCTCAAGGGTTACACCATCGGCGGTGATGGTTGCCGTAACGGACTCTACCGTGCTGTTGGTCACTTCCACTTCGTAGGTTCCTGAAGTGCCGGTTTCGTTAACGGTTCCGGCAGCGGCATTTCCTGTTAGAGATACGGTGAAATCGGTGTTGTTCAGGCCGCTGATAATATTATCGTTCGCATCTTTTAGCTTGATAGTAATTGTAGATGCATCGGTTCCGTCCGCGGTATGCGGTGAAGTTGCGGTGACTTCAGAGTTGAAAGCAGAAATAGCTCCCGGAGTGAAAGTGATCACAGGCTGATCATCCAGATCAGTTCCATCTGCAGTAACCGTAACCGTGATTTCTTCGGCAGTGGTGTTGGTCAGGTCTACTTCATAAGTGCCTGCCGTGCCGGTTTCTGTGATGGTTCCGGCCGAAGCATTACTCAATCCGGACAGAGAAATATTTCCTGCTTGAGCCGTGATGGCATTCCCGTTGGCGTCTTTCAGCTCGATGGTAATTGTGGAAGTGGTGGTTCCATCTGCAACCAAAGTGGATGGATCGGCAGAAACGGTGGAATTTGAAGCGTTTATTGCTCCGGCGTTAAACTCGATATCTACGCTGCCTATGGTTGTAGTATTCGCATCTACATTTACGGCAATTTCTTCTGCGGTGGTATTAGTGACCGTGAAGGTGTATGTACCAGCTGTTCCGGTTTCCGCAATCGCATCATTAATGGCTGCATCTCCACCCAACCTAATATCGAAGTTGGTGACGCCACTTACCGCATTTCCAAATGCATCAGCAAGAGTAACCGTAATTTCCGATTCTTCACCAACCGCTAAAGTGGTTGGATCAGCTGAGATACTTGAGTTGTCCACATAAATTCCGGCATTAGTAACATCAAACTCATCTGATACTAAGTCAGCCACACCATCGGTGCTGAATGTGAGGGTGTAATTTGTAGCCGCAGTTTCGATAATCAGGTTGTCGAAGCCGGCCTCGCCGTTGGCATCCGTAGTTACAGTAGTTATGCTGGAACCGGTGAATTCATTGGAAGAAAGGGCTACGGAAACTTCAATTCCGGCAAGTGGATTTCCGGAGGCATCCTCAACCCGAACTTTTGGCGTTCCGTTAACAGCTTCTCCGGCTACTGTATTTTCCGGTTGAGTCACCATCACAATGGCATCCGCTGCTCCGGCAGAAATTGTAAACTCATCGCTTTCATCGCTGCTCAGAGATCCGGAAGTTGCTGTTAGCGTGTAGGTTCCAACTTCGGCTACGTTCAGGTCATCGAAAGTAGCAACTCCGTTTTCTGTGTTCTGAGCCACAGAACCACTTAAAGTAGCTCCGCCTGAAATGCTCAGGCTGATTTCTGTTCCCGTATCAAAAACTTCATTTTCATATGCATCCAACAACTGAACCGTTACGGCAGGATTAATATAGGCACCGGCTGTGGCATCGGTTGGTTGCCTTGTAAAGGCCAGCTGAGAAGCCGCACCTGCCGTTGCCGTTGCTTCAAATGAGACTGCATCAAGTCCGGTTACCTGAGCTGATATTTCATAAGATCCGGCTTTCGTTCCTAAGGTCAACTGGGTTGAGGCTTCACCGTTTGCATCCGTAGTTACTGATGTTGCGCTCAAAGTTTCACCGGTAGCATCGACAGGGATTTCGGCGATTGAGAACGTTACAGTTTCATCGGCAACCGGATTTCCTTCAGCATCGGTAACTTTCACGACCAATGCATTATCAAGTGTTTCCGTCACGACATCAGATTGATTATTTCCGGACTGAATGGCAAGGTTGGCGGCATCACCGGCATCAAAGGTTACTTTCGCAGGACTTCCATTGGTGATATCCGCGTCTGCCGTAGCATCGTCATTACTGTCGAATTGAGCGGTTATGTTTACAGTTTCCGCAGTGTTGTTGGTTATGATCGCGGTAATTTGGCCATTCGCATCAGAAGTTCCAGTCGGTGTTCCGATGGAGGCATCTCCGGTTACAGCAAAAGTTACCGTTACATCAGAAACGGGATTATCGAATTCATCCAGGAGCGTGGCCCGGACTTCTCCCTGATCCGTTCCGTTTGCCGTCACATTATTAGAAATGACTTCAAGCAATGTTCCGGCATTGTCAACAGCAACCAGACCGGCAACTACATCAATATTTTCCTGTCGGGCTGAGATTACGCCATCTTCTGCCTGCACCCAATGCGTTCCGGCTGTCTTGAAAATCACCTCGTCTGTAAATGTTCGTACGCCCTCGTCACCAGCTATAAAGGTGTAATTTTCGGGAAGATCGACATCGGTATCGCTGGAGCTGAAAGTGATGGTTCCGGTGTAGTCCGTTTTCAAATTTCCTTCAGTATCCAAAGCGGTTACCCGAACGGTATTGGAAACGCCTGCTGTAGTTGGATCGTCAATTTCCTCTACAAGTAAACTTCCCAGAGCGGCCGGAGTGATGGTTAACGTGCCGGGCTCAATTGTGATATCGTAATTTCCGGCTTTTGAACCGTCGAGAGAAGCAGGATCGATGGAGATTTCATCCGCATATTCACCGGTTTCCGAATTTGCATCCGTGGCTGCCAAGGTGAAATTGACATCTGCTGAAGTTCCGGTACCTCCGGTGATATCGGCGATGACATCACCTGTAACTAATCCTGGAGCAAAATCACTAAACTCAAATGTTGGGTTTGTAGCTCCCGCTGTGCGACTTCCGTCATTCACCACAATTGTGAGAGCTTTGGCTGAAATAGCAGCCTGAGCTTCGGGAGTGGTCTCGGTGGAAAGTTCATAATTGAAAGCTCTGCTTCCGCCGATTTCTGCACTGTTGATGGATACGGTTTTATTCTCCTCAACATTGGCATCCGCAAACTGGATGGCAAGATTATCCAGCGAAACATTGGCCTGATCTGCTACCAATACTCCATTTAAGGTCAGGTTATTCGCCTGGAATTCAGCATCCGAAGTTCCGTCGTAGATTTTATCCTCAGCTTCAAAACTTCCAGAGATTGTAATTTCTTTTGGATTGATATCAGCGGAAAGTCCGGTTGGTTGAGTCAGTTCGTAATTCCCCGCATCATCTCCTGTGATGGTAAATGAAGTATTGATGTTGACCCCTTCCGCAACATCCGCATCATTGAAATTGGCCGTTAACTCATCGAGGGAAACGTCATCGCTTCCAATTGTGCCATCCAGGTCTGCTCCCGTAATGCTCACATCGGTTGTTCCATCATAGATTTTTGTTCCGATGGTTACATTGGAAACAGTCAGTTCAGCCGTTGTGATGTCCGCCGTTAAGCTCCCCGGCTGGTTCAAAGTATAATTATCGGCATCGTCTCCAGTCAGGCCAAAATTGGTGCTTACTGCAATTCCGGTTCCTACATTTTGCTGAGCAAAGGTTCCGGTCGTTGCTCCTGTTAGACTCACTGCATCGCCGGTTTCTATGCCGCTGAGTTCGGCATTGGCAATAGTTGCCTCGGTGGTGCCATCATAAGTTTTATTTTGAGCCGCTGCGTTCACTATCGTCAACGTTTTCTGTCCCACGGCTACATCTACATTCTGCTTTACGGTCGCATAATTATCGCTGTCGGTTGGTGTGAAAGTCACTTCGGCTTCCCAGGTGCCAGCGCTGTCCGGTTTGATAGTTTCATCGGTGAAAGCAAAAATTCCATCCGCATTTCCACCACTTAAAGTTGAGGCCGCAAGCGTTTCTCCATAGGTGATATCCGAAGCCGTTGGCCAGGCCGTAATCGTTGGGTTTTCCTTGGTGATATCAGCCGTGGTAGTTGGGGCACCGGTCAAACTCAGCGTGTAGTTTCCGGCATCAGCACCACTTAATTCTGCATTAGAAATACTTACGGTGATATCCGTTCCCACATCCGCCGATGCAAATTCAACTTCCAGAGCATCAAGGCTCACCTCATCACCAGATACTGAAGAACTCAGCGATAAATTATTCTGAGAAATCGTTGCTTCCGTAGTTCCATCATAGACTTTGTCTTCTACAGTGAAGGTTCCGCCAATCGTAAGTTCTTTGGCGGTGATGTTGGCAGAAAGCCCGGTAGGCTGAGTCAGAGTGTAATTTCCAGTATCGGTTCCCTGGAGAGTGATGGCAGCGGTTACTTCAATATCAGAGGCAACATCCGCATCTGCAAACGATCCAACCAGTTCATTCAGAGCAATATCATCATTATTAATTACACCATTTAAAGTAGCTCCGGTAATTGCTGCATCAGTTGAGCCATTGTAAACTTTGTTGGAAGCAATGGCATCGCTGATCGTCAGTTCTTTTGGAGCCACTTCTACATCAATAGTGTTTGTTACCGCAGCAAAATTGTTGTTTTCCGGAGTAAAGGTAACTTTCACTTCCCACGTTCCTGCACTATCCGGCTCAATGGTTTCATCAGTAAAAGCAAAAGTACCAGCCTGATCAGCCGTTCCGCCAGAAAGTGTGGAGTTGTTCAGGGCTTCCCCATAGATAATGTCAGATGCAGTTGGCCACTCTGATACCGTTACAGCCGCATTGGTAATATCGGCATTTGTGGTAGGTGCTCCGGTCAGACTTAAGGTATAGTTATCTTTGTCAACACCGGAAAGCTCTGCATTGGTGATGCTCACTTCTATACCTTCAGCTACATCGGCTGATGCGAATTCAACAATCAGATTTGTGAGGCTCACATCATCACTATTCTCAATGCCGCTTAGTGTTAGGCTATTGTCATTAATTGCAGCATCCGTGGTTCCGTCAAACACCTTGTCTTCTGCCGTGAAGCTTCCGGCAATCGTCAGTTCCTTGGTTTCTACTTCCACTTCTACATCCTGA
The DNA here is from genome assembly GCF_000375425.1 of Gracilimonas tropica DSM 19535. GTDB lineage: Bacteria > Bacteroidota > Rhodothermia > Balneolales > Balneolaceae > Gracilimonas > Gracilimonas tropica. The sequence goes on from NZ_AQXG01000002.1 coordinate 564,425, forward strand.
GTGGCAGTGTTGTAATTATTGGAGTCGGTTGGGGTGAAGCTCACTTCAGCCTGATAGGCTCCAGCGGAGCTCGGTTTCTCGCTGTCATCGGTGAATGCAAATGTCCCATCCGCATCGCTATTTTGTAAAGTTGAAGCCGCTAAAGTTTGTCCATACGTAATTCCGGTTGCGGTTGGCCAGGCTGTGATCGTTGGATCGGCTTTCAAGATATCGGCCGTTGTCGAGCCGGAAGTCGTCATCAGATTGTAGTTCCCCGCATCGGCTCCGCCTGAGAGGGTGATGTTGGTGAAATTCACGTCTTTGCCCGTTCCGGCGTTGGCATCAGCAAAACTTACATCATAGCTAAATTCGAGCTCATCTCCGCTCAGGCGGTCATCGTCAAAGCCGGCTCCGGTGACATCGGTCGTGCCATCATAGGTTTTGTCATCGGCTACAAAATTGGTCAGCGTGAGATCTTTGGCATGGATGGTCAGATCAGCAGCGACAAACGTAATAGCATAGCTGGGGTTATTGGCGCCCGTCAGATTGTTTTGGTTGATGGCGTAGGTGCCGGCATCTTCGCCTGCTTCACGAGTTAGACTTCCACTGAGGTCAACATCAGGGATGGTATCACCAGAGGTAATTTCATACGTAAATGCAGGATCGTCTTCTCCGAAAACTTTACTCTTCGCATCTGCGGTAATAGTGATGGCCCGGCGTGTAATATCGAATTCGGTGCTTTGGTCGGAATTGAGGCCAGTGGAAGCAGCTGTCAAGGTGTACTCTGTTCCGGGCTCTTCTACATAAAGATCACTGAACGTTGCTACCCCGTCTATCGTAGTTTGTGTCGTTGTTCCCACCAGGGTTGCTCCGTCGGAAATGTCTACCGTAACATTCACCCCATCATCTTCAATGAGATTTCCCGCTGCATCTTCCAGCCGAACTTTGACGGTTCCAATATTATCACCGGCAGGAGTACTGCTTGAAGGATGAGTATCGAAAGTCAACTGAGTGGCATCTCCTGCTAATACATCAAATTCTGCTGATGTTACATTTGTAACGCTACTTGTATCTGCATCAAACTCCAAAGTATAGCCGGCTTGTGCAGTATTGATCTTAAGGTCATCAAATGAAGCGATACCATTCCCATCGGTTGTTATGGTAGTGGTTCCACTATCGATCTGGTTTTGATTGACTCCTACGGTTATGTCTACACCGGATACTGTATTTCCTTTTGCATCTTTTACAATTACTGATGGCGGACCGACAATATTTTCACCTGCTACAGAATTTTCAGGCTGAGTTTGTATGGCCATTTGTTCTGGATAACCGGCTGTTACATTGACAGGGTCAGATATCAAGTTCGCTTCTTTGCCTAACTTCACATTATTAAGCCCATGGGTAGCCCCCTCCATATGGAAATCCACTCCATTCCAAAGTGCGTAATTCCTTGTGTTCGAAGCCGTTGCATCTAACCCAAGATTTACATTTTCAAGCCCGGTGACTACTTCAAATTCAGTATCACCGTCAGAAAGGTTTTGTATATAAAGCGTACCCGCCCCTTCCCCATTATTAGCTTCAAGATCCATTTCAAGCTTTAACCGTAACCATCCTCCGCTTGCAACTTTTCCATTTCCTGATACAGAGGTGTTTCCATCAGGAGTTAAGATTGCGGCTTCGCTCCCATTTGATCTTACAAAGAAACCCGGGCCTCGTTCATCGACACCATATATAGCTCCGTCATCATTCCGGTCATAACCGGCCCACACTCGAATTCCCCAATAGCCTACATACACATCCGCTTGAAAAATGGCTTTTGTATCCGATGAATCCAGTGATGTAAAAGCAAAGTTGCCATCATTTACCCTGGAGGCCACAGATCTCACACTCCCACCGGATTCCCCAAATCGCACCCACTGAGTCTCATCTTGTCCATCACTGACAACAACGGAATTTCTTTGGGTACCACCGGCGGCAGTATTTTGCAGCCAGTTATCTTGTCCATATAAATTACCCGGAGTAAGGCCATTGAAATCATAGGTATTGGCTTCTATCAATCCGGGGGAAGTAAACCTGAAATAGTATTCTTCAGAAACTAAACCGGCGAGATTCAAATCGGTATACGAAACAATACCTGCATCGGCCGTTACAGTCTTAGTGCCTGTAAGTGTTCCATTATCACCAGAATAGATAGATACCGTCACTTCAGACTGATTGTCACTCGTTACAAGATTTCCTCCCACATCCTGAATCTCTAAAACCGGCTGTTGAGCAAGCTCTTCTCCACTTTTTCCTCCCGCCGGTTGGGTGGTTATCACTAATTTTGCTCCAGGTCCTGTAGACACATCAAACTCATTACTTTCACCGCTAATGGATGTGTTCCCGGCAGCGACCACAGATATTTTTTGAGCGGTTCCATTCTCGAAGACCGTTAAACCGGTTTTCTTTTCTCCTTGTTCACTACTCAAGAATGTAAGTTCTGAAGGACGAATACTACCGAATGCGGCTGAAAGCTCGACATCACCTTCAAAATCAGTAACGGTATTTCCATATTCATCCTGAATCGTAAAACTGACGGGGAAAGGCACTCCAACGGTTTGATCCGCTATCGTTGAAACTAAGATGTTGGCCGGATCGGCATGGGTTACCGTAATATTCTCTTGTCTTCCATTTTTGGTATCATCTGTAGCATCTTCTACCTGAACCCACTGCTCCCCGGCCGTCTTAAGTATAACTCCGTTCGTAAATGTTTTTGTTCCTTGATCTGAGGCAGTAAATGTATAATTGGCCGGCAATTCAGCAGAAGTATCGCTTGAGTTGAATGTAACCGTTCCGGTGTAATCGGTCTTAATATTTCCATCCGTATCCCTGGCTGTGATCGTAACGGTGTGAAAAGCACCCGCCTTAGTTGGATCAGAAATTCCTGATATATCGAAACTTGCAAGTGCAGCCGGAGTGATCTCAAAGTCACCATTCTGAAGAGTTATATCATAATTATTGGCTTTAGCTCCGTTTAAACTGGTTTCATCTACACCGATCTCATCTTCATAAATACCGGGTGCGGAATTAGCATTAGTCGTGGCAAGAACATAGTCTACACTTCCTCCGGTTACATCTGTTTCAGTATCATTGGCCGCGAGCTGGGCTGTAAAATCTTCAAGAGTAAAGGTTGGATCTGCTTCATCTGCGGCCCGGCTTGCATTACTAATTGTAATAGTTAATGGTTTTTTGGCCACCGAAACATCCGTAACGTTAGTACCGGTTACCGATGCATAATTATCACTATCGGTTGGAGTGAATACAATGCTCGCTTGGTATGTACCTGCCTCGTTCGGGATAATTTGATCGTCCACAAAGGTGAATGTACCTGTAAGCCCGTTTTGTTCGGTGCCTCCTGTCAAAACAGATGAAGCCAGTGATTGTCCGTAGGTAATGCCCGAGGCTGTTGGCCAGGCGGTAATGGTTGGATATTCTTTGGTGATATCAGCCGTTGTAGTTGGTGCTCCGGTCAAATTCAGCATGTAGTTGCCTGCATCAGCACCGCTTAATTCTGCATTAGAAATACTTACGGTGATATCCGTTCCCACATCCGCCGATGCAAATTCAACTTCCAGAGCATCAAGGCTTACCTCATCACCAGATACCGAAGAACTCAGTGATAAATTATTCTGAGAAATCGTTGCTTCCGTAGTTCCATCATACACTTTGTCTTCTGCAGTGAAGGTTCCGCCAATCGTCAGTTCTTTGGCGGTGATGTTTGCGGATAGTCCCGTTGGTTGAGTCAGGCTGTAATTTCCAGTATCGGTTCCCTGCAGAGTGATGGCAGCGGTTACTTCAATATCATTGGCAACATCGGAATCAGCAAACGATCCAACCAGTTCATTCAAAGAAACATCGTCATCGTTAATAACCCCATTCAGTGTTGCTCCGCTGATTTCAGCTTCGGTCGTTCCGTCGTAAACTTTGTTGGAAACAACGGCATCGCCGATTGTCAATTCTTTCTGGGCTACTTCTACATCCACATCATGGGTCGCGGAAGTGTAATTCGTATCGGTGGCCGTGTAGGTAACTTCGGCACCATAAGTTCCGGCAGATGCTGGTGCGGTAGCAGGATTGGCAAAAGCAAAGCTTCCATCCTGATCAGCGCTTCCTTCTGAAAGATCGGAAGCAGCTAACGTTTGTCCGTACGTGATACTGGAAGCCGTTGGCCAAGTAATCCCGGTGATGGCGGCTTTGGAAATATCAGCTGTGGCCGTTCCCGAAGTAGTCACCAAAGTATAGTTCCCCGCATCGGCTCCTCCCGAAATGGCAATGTTGGTGAAGTTTACATCCTTGTCGGTTCCGGCGTTGGCGTCGGCAAAACTTACATCATAGCTAAATTCCAGTTCGTCTCCGCTCAGGCGGTCATCGTCAAAGCCGGCTCCGGTGACATCGGTCGTGCCATCATAGGTTTTGTCATCGGCTACAAAATGGGTCAGCGTGAGACCTTTGGCATGGATGGTCAGATCAGCAGCGACAAACGTAATAGCATAGCTTGGGTTGTTGGCGTTGGTCAGATCGTTTTGGGTGATGGTATACGTACCGGCATCTTCGCCCACAGTTCGGTTCAGGCTTCCGCTCAGGGAAATACCCGGAATCGTATCCCCGGACGTAATTTGGTAGGTAAATAATGAATCAGCCTCTCCGTAGACCTTGGATTGAGCATCGGCTGTAAGGGTGATGGCACGTCTTGTGACATCGAAAGCATTACTTTGATCTGCGTTCAGCGAACCGGAAGTCGCTGTTAGCGTGTAATCGGTTCCCGGTTCTTCCACATACAGGTTTGTGAACGTGGCCACTCCGTTGACGGTGGTTTGCGTCTTGGTTCCAACCAGTGTCGCCCCATCGGAGATAGCAAGAGTAATTGAAGTACCATCGGTATCTATGAGGTTGCCTGAAGCATCTTCTATCCGTACCGTAATTGTTCCGATATCATCCCCGGCGGGTGTACTTGTATTCGGTTGATCGACAAAAGCGAGATCTGTGGCGGTTCCGGTCTGGAATACAATAGCTGGATCATCATCTAATTGAACACTGTTTGCCGTAACGGTTACTGTAACGGACTCGACTGTGTTGTTTGTAACTTCAACTTCATATGTACCTGTTGTTCCGGTCTCAGAAACGGTTCCCGCAGAAGCGTCTCCGGTCAAATCAATAGAAAAATCAGCGTTCGTTAGTCCGCTGATGACGTTATTATTTGCATCTTTAAGTGCAATCGTGACGGTAGAAGCATCGCTGCCATCCGCTGTATGCGGAGAAGTTGCGGTAACTTCGGAGTTGGAAGCTGAAATCGCTCCTGGTTCAAAAGTAATCGCCGGCTTATCATCAAGTTCTGTCCCGTCAGCTGTTACAGTTACGGTAATTTCTTCAGCCGTTGTATTGGTAAGATCGACTTCGTATGTACCGGCTATTCCTGTTTCTGTAACCGTCCCGATATTTGCGTTGCTCATTCCGGACAGTATGATATTTCCTGCCTGACCTGAAACTGCATTTCCATTCGCATCTTTCAATACGATAGTCACGGTAGAAGCTGCATTCCCATCAGCTACTAAAGTAGTGGGATTTGCTGAAACAGTAGAATTAGAAGCACTTATTGCTCCGGCATTAAACGTGATGGATGGCGTATCCTCAAGTTCTATTCCATCCGCTGTCACCGTAACCGTGATTTCCTCAGCCGTGGTATTGGTTACCTGAACCTCATATTGTCCGCTTCCATTTTCTGTGAATGTATCCGCTACCAAGCTCGCATCGCCAGCCAAAGCGAAATCAAAATCGGCTTCTCCTATTCCGGTGATTGGATTATTATTAGCGTCAAGCAGAGTAACTGTAATCGTAGAATTGTTGCCAACAACCAAGGTAGCCGGATCAACATTTACGCTGGAATTAGAGGCTGAAATCGTTCCAACCTCAAAAGTTACCGTCACCGGACTTCCATTCGTTACCGCCGCATCCGCCGTTCCATTTCCGGAGTCATCCACTTGGGCGGTTATATCAAATTCACCGGCATTTGTTGAGGTCAATTTCACGGAAGCTTGTCCGCCGGTATTGGTAGTAACAGCCGTTTCGCTCAGGGTTCCCCCCGTGGTTGCAAATTCAACAGCTACGTCGGCTTGCTCAATGGTATTTCCAAATTCGTCTTTAAGCTGAAGCGTGATGGTTGCTTCCTCGACTCCATCAGCAATTCTGTTTAGGTTTGATCCGGATAATTCAGATCCGTTAGCCGCTACACTGATAGCCCCTGGCTCAACCGTAATATTTTGAGTAACACTTCCAACGCCCGTTGTTGAATTCTGATCTGCAACAGCAAGTTCATCAACAGAAACCATTTCGGAATAGTAGCGGAATGAACCGGTGGACGCTCCCTCAGCAATCGTGATCATACTGATGGAATTTTCATCTCCCGTATTTCTGAATTCACCATTTCCGTCTGAAGAAAGATCAAAAGTGATTCCTCCACTTCCGGCTTCGGCTACATTATCATTAGCATCGCGAATTTCTACGGTAATATTGGATGAGTTTTCTCCGGCCGTAATGGTTTGCTCTGTGGAAGTAAACACAACCGCATCAGGTGCACCGGCTGAGACCGTGCTTGTGTAAGGTGAGCCGGAAATTTCCGTGCTGTTTAAAGTGATGGTAATTTCGTCATCACCGGTGATGGTTGGCGTGTAGCTTACAGTATAAGTGCCATCGCCTTCATCATTGATGGCCGTGAAGGTAGCTCCGGCGTTGGGACCATCGGAAACAGAAAGTTCAAGATTTACAGCTTCTCCGGTTACAGGATTATTCTCAGCATCCTGAACCGTAATAGTAATTTCGGTTGCGGTTCCTGCCGTGCCATCCGGGACACTCGCAAAACTGTTTGCCGCAACTCCGGCCCCACTTGTGATGTCAAAAATCCCGCTATTAGCGGTGATGGAATCATCGGAATCCAACCTGGCTGTGAGCGTATAATTTTGGCCTACTTCGGAAACAAAAAGATTCGTAAAAGTTGCAAGTCCGTTGGCATCGGTTGTGGAAGTTCCATTGCTAAGCGTAGCGCCACCGCTTATAGTTAGCGTAATTCCTTCATTTTCCTCGGCTGCTTCATTCCCAAAATTATCAAAAAGCTGAACGCTCACAGCCGGTGAAATTGCCGCACCGGCTTCTGCATTACTTGGCTGCTGGGTAAATTGAAGTACAGCAATAGCATTGGGAACGACATCGAATGTGTTGGAGGAACCGTTTTCCGTTCCGTTGGTCGCAGAGATTTGGTAACCGGTGGCCGCACTGTCGATCCGAATGGTGTAATCAGAAAGAACTCCATCCGTGAAAGAAGTCGTTGTTCCGTCTCCGGTTGCAAACTCGCCGTCATTATTCAGACTAAGATCTACCGTTCCGCTGAAACCCGTTACCGTGTTTCCGTTCGCATCGCGGGCGGTGATGTCAATATTAAAAGAGTTGCCAGCCGTTTGTTCAGTGATAGAACCTCCACCGGCAGCTTCCACGAGAAAGTTGTCTAAAGTTCCTGCATTTACGGTGATGTCATGAGTAGCACTTCCAAGATCATCTCCGCCCGAACTCCACGCAGCTGTAATTTCATGAGAACCATCTCCTACCGTAGAATTTGTATAAGTGAACGTAGTGCTTGAACTTCCATTGGTTACGGTGATCGGGCTAACCGGATTAAAAGTTGCACCGCTTTGATCACTTGATAGAGCGAACTCGGTATCCTGGCTTACATTGGTTTCGTTGCCTTGTGCATCCAAAACAGTAAGTGTGAAATTTCCACTTTCAGTGCCGGCTACAACATCGGCAGGTCCTGTTAATGAAATGCTTGCTGCAGGACCAGCAGCAGTTTCAAAGTTAAGATCGGTTTCGTTTGAAATTCCTGCATAGGTGTTTCTAGCATTGTCTTCTATGGCTGAACTCCCTATCTGTACATAATAGGCTTTTACTCCTTCCAGGTCATTGGTGGGATTGATGGTTATCGTGCTGCCATCAAAGTTCACCTGACCGGCTCCTGTTCCTGCATCTGCGACTACATCAAAACTTTCGACGAGTACGTCGCCATCAGTGGCATACAGTTCAATTGTTCCCGTTCCGGCATTTATAGCTTCACTGAAATTCAACTCAATGTTTGTTCGAACGGATATTCCGGTATCATCATCTGTTGGTGTTGAACCGGCTAATGTTGGCACACTTGTATCTTTAACAACTGTGTCGGTAACATCACTACTCTGATTCCCGGTCTGGTCGGTCAGGTACACAGTCAGCGTAAGTGTACCATCACCTAATCCGCTAACATCAACATTAGTAATGCTTTCTGAGGTTGTTCCACTAAATGTCCCTGATCCGGTAACAGTAGTTCCTCCTCCTGAGCTTGTAATTTCCCAGTTGTAATCTGCTCCATTTTCACCATCACTGATCGTAAACCCTGTATTTTCTTCGTTTGCTGAGTTTACAGGATCAGTATCCCAAGCTACTGAATATCCGGTTGGAGCAGTCGTGTCCAGGCTATAATCATCCTGATCTGTTCCATTTCCGCCGTCATTTCCAGCCGGATCAATGGCGTCATCAATGCTTACGATATAAGTTCCATCACCGTCATCGAATGCCTGGGTTACAGAGAGGGAATAAGTAAACGGCCCTGTTCCACTTTCGGTGAAATCACTTCTATCAAACACATATACATCCGTGGTATTTGATCCGTCAACGCTTACAGAGATATCCGAGTTTGATCCGCCCAATGCTTCATCGCTGTCAAAAGTAATTACCAGGTTACCTGAGCCATCATTTGATAAACTGACATTTGAAAGTGTTGGTGCTATTGCATCTTTAACCGCTGTGTCGGTGGCCGGGTTTCCTTCATTGCTTAGAGTATCTGTGAGCACGACACTTACCGTTAGTATTCCATCCGGTAATCCGCTTACATCAACATTTGTAATGCCTTCACTAGTGCTTTCAATTGTGCCGGTACTTGTTACGGATCCCGCCCCTCCATTGCTGGTAATGGTGTATTCATAATCCGCTCCAACTTCACCATCCGTGATTGTGAATGCCGCTGCATCGTCATTATTTGCGTTAATTGGATCTGTGTCCCAGGCAACGGTATAACCGGAAGGAGCTGTGGCATCAATGGTAAAACCTACCGCCGGACTTGTTCCTGTATTTCCAGCAGCATCGCTCGAAGTTGCTGTGACGGTATAGGTATCACTCCCGGTTATAGAAGAAGCATCATATGTCCAATCTTCATCAGTTGAATCAAAAGTGCCGTCTACTGCAATTGCACTCACCGTAGTCTGTCCGGATTGCCATGAACTTCCGTTCCAGTAGTATGAATCGGAATCTCTTTGAATTTCCAGCTCTACCCCTGTAACCCCGGCATTGTCCGTTGCGCCACCTGTAATATTGCTTATTGAGCTAACCACGTCACTGTCGGTCGGACTGGTAATGGTAGTAACAGGGTCGGTTGTATCGGGTCTGTTATTTGTAACCGCCTGATCAGTTAGTGATGAAGCATCGTTTTCAGAACCAGTATCCTGAGCCGGATTGCTTCCCGGTACTGTATAATCCAGTGTTACCGTTTCACCATATTCAATAGAAGTATCCAGTGTCAGGGTAATTTTATTTCCGGTTACATCAATAGCTGATGGCTCTTGAGTTCCGGTTCCACTTCCAACAATACTGTAAGTAGATGTAGCAGGAGAGGATGCTGTATCCAAGTTTTCATTATAAGTCAGAACAAGGGTTGAACCGTTTACTTCTGCAGTGGTGAGCGAAGGAGCTGTATTATCAATCGTCAACAAATTCGTTCCGGAATCACCGGCACTATTAGCGGCAATATCAGTTGCCGTTATCTGAATATCGTACGTATTCCCATCTACTAAACCACTGCCCGTTGTAGCATCGGGAGAGGAAAGATCCAGAGAAACAGTTTTCGTACTTCCGTCTGCGGCGTACCCGCTGTCATCAATATTGTAGGTTGCGGTGTTGGTTCCGTCATCAAAAACGATGGTTGCAGCATCTGGGTTTGCATCGGAATAGCTGTAACCAACATCCAAAGTTTGTACGTTATTAGTGCCGGAGCTTGCCCGCAACACAACAGCAGACGGCGAAACAAGGGTAACAGAAGCTGGTGCGTCATTATCTAAAGAAAGTGTGTATTGATCGGTAAGTGATCCATCGGCCCCGTCGTTTCCGGAAGAATCCAGCGCATCGTTCAGCGTTGCTGTGTACGTGCCATTGTCTCCATAGGCCTGAGTGACATTCAACGTGTAGGTAAAGGAACCCGACTCCGTAAATTGGCTTCTGTTGAAGGATTGAGAAAATGAAGATGGCCCGGTAACCGTAATCGCTATGTCACTTGCTGAGGCACCCAATTGCTTATCCGAATCAAAACTTAAGGTGATATTATCTGATCCGTCGTTCCCAAGGTTGAGGTTACTCAACACCGGAGGCTTAGCTTCGATATCGAAAGAAGCATTATATGGATCGGCGTTTGCCGCAGTAGCTTCAACGCTGATGGTATTTCCATTATCAGCTACATCTGTAGTATAAGTTATAGTGACTTCGCCGTTTGCATCGGTGGTACCTGAGGTTGAACTCAGGGTATTTGTTGCGCCTGATATCGAAAAGTTAACAGTTACCCCTTGTTCTAACTGAAAACCATCATCCAGTACTCTGAACGTAAGGGTCACCGTTTCTCCTCCACCATAAGGCACCGGATCCGGAGATATAGAAGATACCGACAAATAACGAACAGGATCGGAGATCACAGTCACCACATTGGAACTATCACTTTCTGTAAAACCAGTTTGTTGAGCCGTAGCAAAAATCTGAACCCCCGGCCTCATCAATTCACCGATTGTGCCTCCTCCCAATGCAGCATCAGAAGTATCTACGGGAAAGGATTTATTGTCAGCCGCTAAATCTCCATCAATATAAATTCTGATGTTTCCTGAACCAGAACCTGAAATAGCTCCATTTGTATTAGAGTTATTATCCAGTTGGGAATATTCGATCTCTTCATCAATTCCATTATAAATAGATGGCGCTGTACTTTCGCCTTGCTGAATGGTAACAGGGTCTGAAAGTGCACTAACCAATTCACCGCTGGACTGGGCAGTAGCAGTGATATCATTTCCGGCATCACCTGAAAGATCTACATTGGTCAAATCCCAGTTTCCAAATGCATCTGAAGTAGCCGTTCCTACCTCCGAACCATTCACATAAACCACAATGGACACATTTGAACCTTCACTGGTATATCCTGAAATAGTTACCCCGGTAGTATTCACATACTCTCCAACAATAACCGGCGCTAAGCTGGTATCCGGGTTTTCCGGTACAACGGTCACAATATTCGATTTTGGTGACAGCACCTCCCCATTCGCTGTATTTTCAGCTTTGGCATACACTTCTCCACCTGCAAAAAAAGTACCTCCACTCACTGAGATCGTCCAGTTGCCACTTCCATCAGCAGTGGTTGTTCCGATTTGAGTACCATCGTAATAGAGATTTACCGTTGATCCGGCTTCTGCCGTTCCACTCACATCTTGAGATAATGATGACTCTGTAATTTCTGAAGTAGTAATGACCGGAGCGTCAGTAACGGTAAGAGTTGACGCTGAGAATACAGCCTTTTCCGACTCACATTGACCAGTAAATTGTGCAGTAATCAATCTCCCTTCTACATCCTGACTTCTCAACTGATTTGCACCAGAGGTCGTTTGGTCTACAACAAATGCACCGGTATTTACATCAAGGCTAGTCATGGCAGCACTTACAATTGGGCTGTCCGCAGGATCCGTACTTGCATAAATGGTGCCGTCTGTATTATAAATTCTAATGGTAAGGTCAGATACAGTCAATCCACTTGGTACAGGAGAAACGGTTCCGTCTACAGACTTCCCTCCACCGGTAGCATTTACCGGAGCAGGACTACATTGCAAACCTGTTGCAAAAACGTTGTATTCATCGGTCTCCCCAGATATGCTTTTCCCATCTACATCTGCTTCGGCCTGAGCTTTTACTACTTGTCCCTCAGAAAGTGCTGAGACCGTTACAGACCATTCGTTATTTTGAACGGCATCCTCAAAAGTAGTTAGGACTCCATCAATATTAATAATGATATCGGTTCCGTCTGCCTCCACACTGGTACCGGAAATGGTCGTAGCACCTTCAACAAGAGGGGTAAAAACAGAGGGAACATTTGTAACGGATGCCCCAAAACCACCACCCCCTTCTGCAATATCATCTAAGGTAGTTGGTGGAGTGGCCTCAACAATATTCACCAATGCCTGAACCGGGTCTCTGAAGTTTGAATCATTTACTCCGTTTATATCAGACAGGGTTCCCGTAATTCCACTTTGTGCTCTGGTAATGGTAGCCATAGCAGCCCTGAATTCTGTGCTGCTTGGATTAAAAGTAAAACCACTGATAGCACTTTCTATTTCTGAAATGGGAACATAAAAATCATAGAAGTAACCATTTGACCCTGTTACTGAAGTGTATGAAATCGATTTCTGAAAATGTTGTCCTTCTGAGAGTGTCGTTTCTAAAGTAGATATCCCTCCATTTAATGAATAGATCGAGATGCCTTTGCCGGTTTCCAAAACTATTTCAAATTGAAACCCGGGATTTGAACTTGTAAAATTCGCACCTTTTGGGCCAAATGCGTTAAAATCAGTGTTGAAGAAGAAACTATATCCTTTAGAAGCGGTTGACTGATCTCCTATTCTGACTCTGAATAATAAATTGGACCCATCATATGACATAAAAGCGGCAGCTTGATTGGTATTATCAGAGCCAACTAAATCAGTATGTCCTCCCCCTGCTCCTGTTCGCACATCTTTAACGGGTTCTAATTGCAAAACTGGCAAACCGAAATAAGAAATCTCACTTTCCCCTACATCATTGAATTGAAACCCAGAACTCGTTTCTGAAACAAACCCATCTCCGTTTGGATCCAATACCAATCTTCCACTACCCTCTGCAGATTTAAATATCAACCCCGAAGTCTGCCCTAAAGCATCCACCCAACACTAATAGTAGGAATGCACAGACCGAAACAAAGGCATACTTTCCTTTGAATTTATTTAGAAAAAAGCCAATAAGGTGTTGATTGTATTCCAACTGCATGTAAAATCGACTATTCGTTATTTGAATTTTTTGTTGCCGGTACCAGGAATGCATCTTCTAATCCCCGGATCTTTTGAATTTCTTTTAGCTTACTCATAGCATTTTCTACCTTGTGGTAGACCGGAGTCAAAATCGTGTAACCATTGCCCTCACTGCCCGACTCAATAGTGAGTTTTATATCTAACTGTTTGCTAACACGATCCTCAAATACCCTTGCTTTTTCTTTGTTTTTGAGTATCCCCAGTTGCACCCTAAAGCCATAGTGAGGAACCAAGGCTGTTCGCTGTGAGTAGTTTGGATTCAGCTCTTTTTCCACAAAAATAGGCAGCGACTCTGTATAAGGATTAAAAGTCTCAATGCGGTCAGGGGTAATTCCAAAATGAATAAGGTCTGCCTTGATCTTCTCCGCGCGTGCCTTATCAAGTTCACGATAGATGGGCCGTTCGTACCCCTCGGCATTTATGGTCGCAATGTATAAGCTTAGTCCTTCATTTTGTTCGAGCAAACTGGCCGTCTCTTTTAACCGGTGGTAGCTGACTTCCGGGTTCTGAAATTTCAACCAATCAAATGAGAAATAGCGTGTTAAATAAAGGGGTTTTGCAATTTCAAAGGGAATTTCAGCATCAACCGGTTCCATGCTTTGAACGGTGATGGCTGAATCCCGCTGGGTGAATAGCACTCTTCGGTTTTTGGCACGGCCTTCATCGGTTTCATTTTCTGCAACCGGACGGCTATCTCCATACCAGGAGTAATCCATGCTTCTGTAATCTACCCCGGCTTCCACAAAAGCCAGCCATACGGCCCGTGCGCGACTTTCCGAGATCATTTGGTTAACTGCGTCGGTTCCGGTAGCACTGGCATGACCGTACATCATCAAAGGCGCATCTGCGCTGAATTCAAATACCTGGGAAACCAGTCCGATCCATTCCCGGTCTTCTGAAGAGATATTGGATGAAAGCAGATCGAATTGAACATTGCGGTTATTCAATTTTGCGATCACCATATTATTGGTTTCCTGAGGTTTCAACTGAGCAGGCGGCAAGGGTACGCTTTGAATGGAATACATGGTTGGAGGGATATAGGGCTTCGGTTCCGGCTTGCTGCGTTCGAAATCAATCCCTATCGAAAGCCCCCAGTAACTTTTAGGCACATCATAACTGTTGAACTTGAGCATCGACAGTGTTTGATTGTATCCGGCACTCAGGTTCAAACTGGCACCCGCTTCCAAAGGAAGTTCAATTCCAAAACCAATAGGGATAAACGGAGCCAATCCTCCTTTAAAATCCCAAAATGAGGAGGTTGGCAACGCATTTCCCATCTCTTGAGTCAGCGGATCTTCCGGGGCTACAACTTCTAAGGGCTTGCTGTACAAAACACCTGCACCCACGTACACAAATAAATTGCTTCGTTTTCCAAAAAGTGAGGGTTCCGGAGAATTGAACAGCCTTGATAAATGCTCCCCAAAACGATACTCAACCGGCGTAAGCTGACTTCTGTACCCCAAACCGGATATGATACCCGATGAAATACTGAACTCTCCAAAACGGTCTGGCCGGAAGCTGTGCTTATTATAAAGCCTGAAGTAATAATTCAGTCCGGTGTCATTGAATTGCGTATATCCCTGATGCATACCAATTTGGAGTCCCGGTTTATCCAGGAACATCTCCTTAAACTTTTGGGCATGAACCTGCCCATTGGTACATATCAGAACCAAAATAAAAGTAGTAAGTAACCTCACATGTATGTATTAAAAGCCAACGTTTTTCGTATTAACCCGCGCCAATGATACCAAACCCTTCCTATTCAGCCCATTATAATGGGCCAACGTATCTTTAGTTTTTTTAATGAAATATTTTTAATCAATCGCTGATCAACATCCACTGAATAACCTGCTCTGATATTCATCCATCATCCGGTTTGGCACCAAGTAATGTTTTTTGCTTAAACCACCTGGAGAGCAGATTTTTTCTAAAGCGAACAAAAGTCGCATTTATTAGGCTTACTTTCTATGAAATAATAGATTTATAAGAAAGCCTAACCTTTATGAGAAGCCTTTAATATTTTGAGCCCTATACTTTTAACCGGAACCTGATAATGGGTTTCTGACTGAGAGATATGCCCTGTTCCCTTAAACTTATTTACCGGCTAAAAGAACTTGCAGATCCATTAAATTATTTCCGGTTGGCCCCGTTTTGATGAGCGTCTTCATTTGTTTGTGAAAAGCGTACGAATCAAAGTTTTGAAGATAATCTTCCGGCTCAAGCTTCTTCTTACGTGCTGAAAGAGTGGTTTGAGAGTTCACAATAGCACCGGCAGCATCGGTTGGGCCGTCCACTCCATCGGTTGCAAGACTAAGCAAGGACACCGGATGTTGCCCTTCCAACGATATGGCCGCTGTTAACGCCAAATGTTGATTTCGCCCGCCTTTTCCCTTTGTGGACTTTACATTCACCGTACTTTCCCCAAAATAAACAGAAGCGGCCGGGGACTTACGGCTCCCCTTTTTTCCCAATATTGAAATAGCATCACCACATATCTTCTTAGAAATTGCGGTCACTTCCATGTCATAAGCCTGATCCTCAACCTCAACATTAAACCCTTTTTGACTGAGCCATTCCCCTGTATTATCTGCCAGTGTTTTAGCTCCGGAGACCAGATGATGTTGATGATGTTTCCAATCAGTATCCTCTTTTTGTGGATTCTCAGGAATATCTCCGTGCAGTCCCTTTGATATATGAATTCGAACAGCATGCGGTACTTTATCCCATAGCTGATACTTCTTAAGGATATGAAAGGCATCTCTGTACGATGAATTGTCCGGAACGGTAGGACCGCTGCCTATCACTTCCGGGATATTCCCGGGTACATCAGAAAGAAGAACGGAAATCAGTTTATGCCCGGAAAGGAGAGCCCCAAGCTTACCGCCGCCTACATCGGAAATGTGCTTTCGAACGGTATTGATCTCTTCAATGGATGCTCCCGAATTTAACAGGGTTTCGTAGGCGGTACTCATTTCCTCAAGTTCTATTCCTGCAGGCAGAATGCAAAACAGGGACGAAGCTCCTCCTGAGAGACAAAAAATCACGGTGTCTTCTTTGGGGATATTTGAAGCAAGCTGCCATAATTCATATGAAGCGGACAACGAATCTTCATCCGGATAAGGATGACTTCCTTTGAACACCTGTACCCGATCAGTCTCATCAGATACTTCATTGCTGATGATCATCCCATCCTTCACCCGATCCCCGAAAAAACGCTCTGCCTGTAAAGCCATCTCCACCGATGCCTTCCCTGCCCCCAGGATCCATATATCTCCGGCCGTTTCAAGTTTTGCGAGCACCGGTTTCAGGTTCAGGTCAAACAGGTACCCTGCCTGAATCTCTTCAACCAGTTCTTCTAAAATTTGATGCTGTTTATCAAGTTCTGCGCTCATCTGCAGCTTGTTTTTTTAAGGTGAATGCCAACGGAACCAATCCCAATGAACAAAGCGGGTTCATATATCTAATCAAGAAATCGGTAAGTGAGATCATCTGCAAGCCGATCAGGTTGGTCATCATAAAAAATAAAAGTGACAACGCCCCGGTTGCAAATTGAATAAGGATCAAAATGTAAAAGTATCTGGATTTAGCCTGTATAGCCAGCAGGCCTGTCAGGGACAATAAAAAGTGCAGCCCAAAAGGTACCGTGAAATATATCTCATCGAGCTGATTGCCCTGACTTATGAGGATATGATTGGTAACCGAATTTCCATCCCCTTTAAAATTTAATTCCGGGTGCTGACTTACTACCGTTTCTGCGGCCGGATGAAAAATCCTCTCGTTGATCACTCCCCGGGCGGGACGAAGAATAAAGAAATAACCGGTTATAACTATTATTATCAATGCAAAACGCAATCCGTAATCACGCATGTGCAGCTGTTCTTTTAGGGGTAAAGTTGGTGTCTGCAAAGTTCACCCATATCATCCACAACAGAAAAATGACGATATAGAATATTGCTGTCGTGGAATAGTCATGTGTAAAATCAAAGAATTCTGGCCACATGGCCTGGGTTACCACCAAAGTCATTATACGGGCGATATTAACCAGGTAGATCACCCCAATGCCCACCACACAAAAACTGAGACGATTTTTAAAATCTCCGGGATACGACAAGATAAAACCAAGGAAAAGTCCCATTGCGGCAATACCGTTACACCCATTCACGATCTCCACACCGGGGTATTCACCGATTCCGATGATACGGTTTACCGCAAAAACCTCGAACCCAAGCCACTCAAGGATACCCGCGCTGGTTCCTATGATATTCAGGGATAGCCAGCGATCGAGTGAGCCATCAGGAAGCAGCCACAGCTCATAAAGCATGTACCAGCCCGCAAATATCAACAGTGCCTTTAGAACAAATTTGACGATAGGTGATCTTATGTCCATTCCATTATTATCATTGATTTGTCAGGATTCCTAAAATACACCCTTTTGTTTTTTTATAAACCCTTTTCTTAGAAATTTAAAGACCTAAAAAAAGCGACTCAATGAGCCGCTTCTTATACTTCTTCCTTCGAGGTTCGGTGATGGATCTTTGATGTTCTAATCGCCGGCCATTTTCATAAGCTGGTCGTAGGCTTCCTGAGAACGTTCCAGCAGGTCTTCCAACTCTTCAGGAAAAGGTTCGTTTTTAGATTTATATGCTCGAAACCCGGTAGAACGGTGGACGTTATGGTACCAGTATTTTGCCCAAACGCCATCTTCTTTTCGGGGCCCGGCCGGCCATCTCAACATAGATTCATCAAATGGAATCCCAAGTGTTCCGCAAAGTTCACGCAGCCGGGATTGCGGATATTGAAGTATATCCTTGGAATCAACTATGATCGGTTTTTTATCAATGGACCTAAGGTATTGCACAACTTCCAGGTGTTTTTCGTAGCCTACATCCTGCATGGTTGGATTCGGGACCTGTTTAGCATAAGACGGAAGCATATCTTTGGGCGGCCGCGTAAGTATGATATTGACCGTGTCTTCCATGAACGACCAATCCAAATTCACCAGGTGGTGTGTCATGTTCTTAAAAAAAGCTATAGGGGTGTCGTAGTCGCCGAGAATAACGTCTTCCACTACCTTTTGCCCGTCATTCTCCTGGCTTTCCATTACTTCATCGGCGCCAGGGTGATAGTCTTTAGCATCTGTATTTGCCAGATAATGAGCATACAAAGGTTCATCCACAACCGTGGTATCCTCCCGTTGTGCAAAGGCATACATCAGCGCCGTTGAAATATTACGTGGACCGCTCCACAAACAAATTCGTTTTGTCTTTAACATGTATTTATTCTTTATGATTGATGAACGTCTCGATGGCTTCACCTTCATTTCATTAAACTTATCAGCCGGTCGAAACGAGATTTATATTCTTAATGAAACAATCAAGCTTTTGCCCTGATAACTTCAGCTTCAATAGCCTGATCGTATAATGATTGCAATCTTCGGGTCATGATGCCCGGTACTTTTTCAGCAAGAACCCTGCCATCTACCCGGGTTACCGGAGTTAAACCGCCAAAACTACCGGTTACAAAAGCTTCATCCGCATCATAGACATCAAATAAAGAGAAATTCTTTTGATAACACGGAATCCCCGCATTATCACATACCTCTATCACTTTGGCACGAGTGATCCCATTCATACAGTATTGCCCTGTAGAAGTCCATACTTCTCCATTTTTCACCATAAAAAAGTTGGTGGCGTTACAGGTTGAGACAAATCCGTTGATGTCCAGCATCAAAGCCTCATCGGCTCCTGCTTCCAGCGCCTGAATAAGTGCCTGAACTTCGTGCAGCTTACTGTGGCAGTTCAACCGGGGATCCAGGTAATCGGGTGAGCCCCGACGAATGGTACTGGTAAACAAACTGACACCACGATCCCTGCTTTCCGGGTCGGCTTTTTTGTATTCTGCGATGATCACTAAATTAGGCCCGCTGATCGTCAGCCTTGGATCTTGCGAAGGCGTTTTCTTAATGCCTCTGGTAAACATCAACCGGACGTGAACTCCATCTTGCATGTCGTTCGCCTTAAGAGTTTCCCAAATCTTTGCGGTGATTTCTTCGCGGGTCATGCCAAGATCCATACCAATCGCCTTCGCTCCCTGAAATAGCCGGTCGTAATGTTCCTTCAGAAACACTAATACACCGTTGTGAAGGCGAAAACCTTCCCAAACGCCATCTCCGACCAAATAGCCGCTGTCGAATACTGATATTTTCGCCTCATTCCGGGGAAGCAGTTCACCGTTCACGTAGATCAGAACGTCTTCATTTCGCGGGTCTTCCACCGCATTATGTGTGCCGTGCGTCATAAATTTATTTGTGATGATTGCACCCAAATAAAAGAAAATTACGACACGGTTGCGAATTTCTTTGTTTAGCGGCTTTGAGAAAGGGTTTTACCCGTTAATAGCAGGTTACTACTCCTCAAAGACCAGCGCTTCCGGATCGGCTCCAAGTTCTTTCAGGTACCCCATAACTGACTCGTTGAATGGCATAGGCCCACACACATAAAAGGGCTGATCGAAATCATCGATCTGTGATGCGAGAAAGTCCTTGTCAATGAAACCGTCCAGGAATATATGATCCCCCTTGGGTTTCTCATCGGTGATCACATTTACAAATTGATCCCCAAGCATTGTTTCAAACTCATCCTTCAGAATTATGTCTTTCTCCGTCTTGTTGGAAAAAATGAGCTTATTCCCACTGATCTTACCTTTCTTATAAAGATCGCGCAGTATAGCGATGAAAGGCGTGACACCGGCTCCACCGGCCAAAAAGACTCCTTCTCCCTTATATTGAATGGTTCCCCAGGGCTCATCAATAATAAGGGAATCTCCGACTTTCAGCTTACCGATCTGCTCGGTCACACCGTCGTGATCGGGGTACACTTTGATCACAAATTGCAAATGGTCTTCATCGTTCAAAGAAGTGAATGTGAAAGGACGTTTTTCATCCCGCCAGCCCTCTTTATCGATAGCGACTTCTGTAGCCTGACCCGGTTCAAATTCAAATCCTTCCGGTTTTTCGAATGTGATCTTGCGTACGTCGTGTGTTACTTCTTCAATGTCTGTGATTTTCAGTGTATGTGCCATAATTTTATCTTATTTGATCTTCTATCATACATACAAAAATCACCGTAAAAGCATTCAATAACTATTACTTTGAAATGCTTTTTGATCGATACCCTTCCAGGTTTTTACGAGCCTGCTGCTGTACTTTTTTCTGTAAAAAAGGGGACCATCCCAAAACAATTCCTGAAAAACCAAGCGCTTGCCTGCACCAGCGGTAAAAATCAAACCGGTCGTGATGGCGGATGATCAATCCATCTTTAAACAAAAAATTCGCGTTGATTACATTATGAACTTTTCTTCCGGTACTTGAGAAAAGATAGTATGCTTCTATTTGGGCTGAACCGGACTTATCATCAGCCTCAAGTACCTTAAAACTCATCTCAAACTCACGTGCCCCGTTACACAACATGCCCCACATTCCTGCAATTTCATCTTTGGAATCAAGCTTAAAAATCGGATCCTCGAAAGTAGCTTCGGGGTGATAGCAACTCAGCATCATTTCCGCATCCAAATTTTGGAGACCGGTGTAAAGTTTTTGGATGCTTTTTTTATTTTGATGCATAAGCCAGGAATTATTTAAAATTAGATGTCTACATCAATTTATTATCGCCACAAAGTTTCACCAAGAACTATCAATTCTCTTTTTGTATCTGTGAGGCTGTCAGAATGTGCTTAATTAGTTCTATCCAACAATTTCCTAACCCAAAAACTTAGCAGTCCCGCACCAATCACCACCAGGCTTCCCACTAAGGTGTACAATGGCCAGGCAATGGCAAGTCCTTCTCCGGGCAGGATGTTTTGGATGGGCCCTTGCACCATAAAAAGCAAGGAAATCAATCCACAGAAAAAGCCGATGACTGCATCGGTTTTGTTGGGCTTTGAAAAGAACATTCCCAGTAGAAAAGTCCCCAGTAAACCGCCGTACGTGTAGGAGGCAATGCCCAGCCCCAGTTCTACAATGGCAGGCCGTTCGCCTCCCTCCAGCTGCAGCACGGCAAAAAATACGGCCGACACGCTTAGAATGATGCCCCAGCCCAAGGTAAATTTTCGAGACATGGCGAGATCATCTGCCTCAGAGTTTCCTTTACCGAAATAGGGTTTATAAAGATCGTAAGTGGTGGATGAGGCCAGGGAATTCAACGAGGAACTCAGGCTGCTCATTGCGGCTGCAAACAGGGCGGCTACGATCAGTCCCGATATCCCAACAGGCAGTTCTTGTACGATGAATTTGGCGAAGATCTCGTCTGTGGTGGCTAATCCGAGAGCTTCTGCAGAAAGTCCCTGGTAAAACATGTATAACAACAATCCGATGGCCAGGAACAGCCCAAACTGAAACATCACAATGATACCGCTCCAGATCATGGCCTTTTGGCCGGCTTTTAAATTACGGGTGGCTAATACGCGCTGCACCAATAATTGATCGGTGCCGTGGGATGCCAGCGAAAATACCGCCCCGCCAACTACAGCTGTGATCAGCGTGTAGGGTTGTGCAATGAAGTCTTTGAAACTGTGATCGAAACCGAGGTCAATGTGTTGTAATTTTTCGGCCGGCAGCTCAAATCCGCCGGGCATGTTTCCGATCAAAACCCCGATGGCAATAAAAGCCCCTCCTATGTAGACGATCATTTGTACAAAATCCATCCAAACCACCGCCTTTATCCCTCCAAAAAAGGTATAGATCAAGGTGATCGCGGAAATCAGGATAATGGAGAAAACATATACTTCCAGATCGCCCCAGCCGGCAAAGGCGCCTCCCAGCCGTAAAATAATGGCAAGTGGGATCGCTGTTGCAAATAAACGCACGCCGTCTGCCAGCAAGCGCGTTACCATGAATGTGGTACTGGCTACATTTCGCATGGAATCTCCAAAGCGGTGCTCAAGAAAGGTATAGGCGGTATGGAGATCCCCTTCATAGTACTTCGGCAGAAAGTACAGGGCTACTACCGTCCGCCCGATGATATACCCAATGGTGATCTGCAGAAAAGTAAGGTTTCCCCCATAGGCCACAGAGGGAATGCTGATAAAAGTTAAGGTACTTGTTTCGGTAGCCACAATAGAAAAAAGTACGGCCCACCAGGGAATGCCTTCTCCTCCTAAAAAATAATCCTTTGTGGAGGTCTGTTTGCCTGAAGCCCGCAAACCTAAGAAGGCAACGCTTATCAAATAAACGACAATGACAATGTAATCGACCGGAGAAAACTCCATATTAAGGCCAGGTTTTAGTTAGTGGATGTGCTTCAGTATTGAGTACATATTTATCGGGATCGAGAACATTTTCCTCAGCAAAAAGCAGATATGCATATTTCAATGTTTCCGCCAAAAAGAAGCTTTGCATAGCATCTTTTTGTTCTTTGGTTCGCACATCTTCCAGTTCGGCATAACCGATATCGGTTTTACAATATTCGATCAGGCTTTGGAACATTACTTTTCCCATTTCAAGATATTTTGCATCTCCTGTAGCACCATACAGATAATAGGCAGATTCCAGGTTCTCAGGCCGAAGAAAGTATGCATCGGATAATATTTCCATATTGACGTAGTCTATCGCTTCCGGTTCAATGCCGGTGAGCTGCCACATCTTGAAATTGGATTCCTGAAGTTCTTTGGCCAACTCAATTTGGTCAGCCAACACCAAAAGTCCCGGCATAAATGCATCCAAAGCACCGTAGTGTGTTCTGGTTCGTTCACCGGTGTACATATCGGCGTATCCATACCATGTCCCCGACTCTACCCGATCCAGCAAATAGGTATTGACCGCAGGAATGGAAGCTTCCCACATGGTCAAAAAGTCTTTGTCTTCAAACAGCAGCCAGGACTTGAGCAGGTATTCATAGTAGGAGTCGATCCGACCGCTGATATGCGATTCCGTGTTTTGCCATTCACCCGTTTCAACGTCAATGGTAGTTCCCACAAGCCCGATCTCAGATCGTTTATTGAAAAGAGCCTGAACAGCATTTTTGGCTTTCGTGTAGAATTCCGGGTTCCCGGTAAGTTTACTGAGGGAGCCAAATTCAAGCATCAAAGTTCCGATCTCTGCAGGATTATTTACCGGCCATTCTGTTTCGCCGGTACGCAGGTTAACACGCACATAAGGCATTCCCGTGGGAGAATCGAAGGCGGGAAGCAGCCTGTTGCCCAAGTCCTCGGCAAGGGTTAAGAACCGTTCGTCTCCATCCATTTGGTAGGCAGAAAGTAACCCGCCCAAAAGACGAATATTGACCTCAAAAACCTGCACGAATATATCCTGATCGAAATTTAAGCTTTCAAATATTAGTTCTTTGGTTTCTTCTGCTTCTTCTTCCATTCCCATAAGCAGCATGGTATCAAAAGCATCTACGGGTGTCATCACAAATGAAGTGTCGTACCAATTTCTGTAAGAGCCCGAAAGCGGTAAAAGCTCATCTTCACCCCAGGCATATTGCTTATATCCATTCCAGGTATGCCGGAATTCGGCTTTTACCTGCTCTGCCATCGCTTCCTTTTCCGATTTATGATTCTTCTCACAACCAAAGATCAACAGAGAAAGAAAAATTACTCCGATATACGTTTTCATGATGCTATCTTTTTGGAGGTCGGCTGTTACTGCCAATTGCCCAGTTTTTGTTTGGGCTATTTCCCATTTTGAAAACCAATGCCCCACCATTCATAATTTTTTTATGTGTTATATAGCTTTTGGAAAGGGGTTTTCCGTTCAGCTCTGCGGACTGAATGTAGATATTTTCTTTGGAAAGATTTTGGGCCTCTATAGTGAAAGCTTTATTGCGCGGAAGCGAGATCACGGCTTTTTCAATTATCGGTGTACCGACCACATAGATCCCATTGGCAGGATTCACAGGATACAGGCCCAACGCACTGAACACGTACCAAGCTGACATCTGACCCGCATCTTCGTTTCCGCTCAGTCCATCCGGCTCCGTAGTATACAGGCTATCCAAAATTTGCCGTACCCGGTATTGTGTTTTCCAGGGTGTGCCGGCATAGTTGTATAGATAAGCAATATGATGACTGGGCTCGTTACCATGTGCATACTGCCCTATCATTCCCGAGATATCTGGTGAGATATCTTCTCCGGTGATCCGGGATGGCATCTCAAACATGGAGTCGAGTCGGGCGACAAAAGAAGCATCACCTCCCATACGGTCTATCAAAGCATCCACATTGTGGGGTACGAACCAACTGTGTTGCCAGGCATTTCCCTCAGTATAATCCGTGGAGTGACGATGGGTTGAACGCAACGGATCGAAGGGTTCTGTCCATTTCCCATCTTTTGTTTTACCCCGCATAAACTTTGTATCGGGATCGTATAGTGCTTTCCAGTAATTCGATCGTCTTTCAAAATACTTATGATCCTCATCTTTGCCCAGCAAGCGGGCCATCTCAGCAATACACCAGTCATCGTAGGCATATTCAAGTGTTTTAGTCACCGATTCTACCCCCAATTCGGACGGGATATACCCATATTGTCTGTACAAGTCACTGTCCCTTTGGTCTTGCATCGCACTTGCTTTCATAGCTTCGAAGGCAAGTTCGGCATCAGAACCGCGAAATCCTTTTTGATAGGCATCCAGAATCACAGGAATGGCATGATAGCCCGTCATTGTATTGGTCTCGTTTCCATGCAGTTCCCAAACAGGCAAAAATCCGGTTTCCTTATAAAAGTCCAGCATGGTCTTGATCAGGTCATTAACTCGATCTGCATCAGTGATAGTTAGCAGAGGATGCTGCGCTCTGAAAGTATCCCACAATGAAAAAACAGAATATCGGTTGCTTTCGGGATTATTATAGATCTTCTGGTCACCGCCCCGGTATGAACCGTCTGCATCCGAATAAAGGACGGGAGCCAACTTAGTATGATATAGTGCCGTATAAAACTTCGTCTTTGTTTCCCGGTCTGCTTTAATCGTAATCTTGTCCAGC
This sequence comes from Gracilimonas tropica DSM 19535, assembly GCF_000375425.1. Lineage (GTDB taxonomy): Bacteria > Bacteroidota > Rhodothermia > Balneolales > Balneolaceae > Gracilimonas > Gracilimonas tropica. Next base: position 589,579 of record NZ_AQXG01000002.1, read on the forward strand.
TCCTTTTGCCATTTGATCTCCGCAGCATAACGTGTTTCTTCAAAATTCCAGCCTTCTAAAGTTGAAAGATTAAGCAGAGCCCCTTCCTCACTTACAGCCGAAATAGCTACTTTAGCCAATATTTTTTCCCCACGATTTTTAAAATGCAGTTTTACCAAGATCTCATTGGCTTTTGCTTGATCTCCTATGGATTTTAGCACGGAATCAACCACTGCTCCCTCAAAATCAAAAGGTTCTGAGAATTGCATCGCAAAATAAAGATACTGATCAGCTGCCCAACCCGATGACATTCGATATCCTGAGAGTGTGTTTGCATCAACCCTTCGAATGAGGGTCGAATCAGGGTGGTCCCAGTTCACCGAAAAACCCAGATCAATGAGCAGGGATCGGTCTTCAAAATCAGGATAGGTAAAGCGATACATTGCCACCCGTTCTGTAGCTGTCATCTCAGCATTAATATCATAAGCATTGAGCAATACGCTGTAATATCCCGGAACAGCTTTTTCCAGATCATGACTGAAAGCAGAAGCGTAAAACCTTCTCCCATCTTTTCTTCTGGATGCTGAAAGATCTATTTCACCATTTACCGGTTGAATGAGGATATCGTTTAGATCCCCTATACCGGTTCCGCTGAGATGGGTTTGTGTAAAACCGCTGATGACACTGTCCGAATAGTGATAACCGGATACCCAGTCCCAGCCGTTTGTCCCGTTTACGGGGCCGGGTTGGATCATCCCGAAAGGAACCGTTGCCGAGGGATGTGTATGTCCGTGCCCGCCGGTTCCAATGAACACATCCACGAAGTTGTTCGGATTTTGGAAATTGGAACAACCTGCAAGAAACATCATCATCAAAGCAGACCACATCAATTTACCGGATGAGGACTTTAGGCCTGCAAGATTTGATGATGTCTTCATTTTTCCAGGAATTCTACAAATTTTTGAACCGCTCTGCCCCGGTGGGAGATCTTGTTTTTAGTGGAACTGTCTAATTCCGCGAATGTAAGTTCATATCCTTGCGGACGAAAAACCGGATCGTAACCAAATCCTTTTTCCCCTTTTTTTGATGTTAGGATCTCCCCCTTGCATACTCCTTCAAAGGTAAATTCTTCGGTGCCCTTTACTAATGCAACCACGGTTCGAAACTGAGCAGAGCGGACGGTTTTCCCCTCCATCTCGGAAAGCAGTTTTTCGAGATTATCCTTATAGCTTGCATCTTCGCCGGCATAGCGGGCCGAAAAAACACCGGGGGCTCCATCAAGGGCATCCACTTCCAGTCCGGTATCATCGGAAAGAGCAGGAAGCCCCGTTTCAGCTGACACATATCGGGCTTTTTTAAGTGCATTTCCCTGCAGGGTTTCCCGATCTTCTTCTACTTCTTCAAGATCCGGAAAATCATGTGTAGACAATACCTGAATCCCCAATGGTTTCAGGATCTGCTGCATTTCCTCAATTTTATGGGGATTTTGAGATGCTATAACCAGTTTCTTCAGTTTCATAAGCGCTTTCTTGGAAATAACTTATAGTACATGTTTATGCCACTTCCGATCGTCAGGAGTGCATTCAATGCCGTGAAAACCGGATCTTCCGTGATCACTGAATAAATGGTCAGCAACAAACTGGAAGAAAAATACATAATGATGAAAGCTATGTTCATCTCCGTCTTCCCGGCTTTTAATGTATCCAATGTTTGGGGAATCCAGGCGGCAACTAAAATTCCGAAACCTGCCCATCCTAAAAATTCAATTCCTGTCATAGATCCTTTACTTCAATTGGTGTAATAATTCCTGAACTTCGTGCCATTTTAACCGGGGTCCATATTGAGATACGATCTTAGACCCCGCCAGGCTGGCCAATTTTCCGGAGTTGGCAAAGCCTAATCCATTGGTGATCCCATACAAAAAAGCACCGGCAAACATATCGCCGGCACCGTTGGTATCTACGGCTTTCACCTCATAAGGCTCAATGTCGATGAAAGTATCTCCGTCAAAAATCATAGCTCCGTTCTTTCCCTGGGTGATCACAAATCTTTTTGCCTCTTGCTTCAGTTCTTCCCGTGCTTCCATCAGGTCGTCTTTTCCGGTGAAGGCTTTCGCTTCCTGTTCGTTACAGAACAAGAGATCCACCGAAGCGCCGATCACTTCTCTAAAATTATTCTTAAAGATTTCAACAATGGAAGGATCCGAAAGTGTGATTGCCGTGTTCACATTATTTTCTTCAGCCACTTTTTTAGCGTGTTTCATGGCTTCCAGTCCATCTTCAGCGGCAACCAGATAACCTTCCAGGTACACAAATTCGGAATCCTTAATGGCGCGTTCGTCTACTTCATTCACTGAAAGTCCGGATGAGATCCCTAAAAACGTATTCATGGTGCGGTCGGCATCTTCGGTGATCATTACCAGGCATTTTCCGGTGATACCTTCTTCCCTATCCTGACGGTCAAAGTTAGTCGGGATACCTGCTTCTTCCATATCCTTCAGGTAAAAGTCCCCGAATTCATCGTTGGCCACTTTGCAGGAATAGAACGCCTTTCCGCCAAATTGGGAAACAGCGATCACCGTATTTGCAGCCGACCCTCCCGATTTCTTGTTTGTATTGTTGTGATCGATCGCAGAGATAAGCCTATGCTGGGTTTCTTCATCCACCAGTGTCATCAGGCCTTTTTTAACTTCATGCTTTGCCAAAAAATCGGGATCCACCCGGAATTCAAGATCTACCAGGGCATTACCGATGCCGTACACATTATATTTTTTTGTCATATATCGTTCTGTCACTTACATCGCTTTGCGGCATGCAAGTTCATTCATTTCTTTTTTTTGAAATTAGCGGCCTAAAAGTACGGACATACCGTCTTCTTTAAAAACCATCCAACCAGCTTAACTTTTTTGTTGAAGAATTTCTGAGCATACATAAAAAAAGCCGTTACCCTATTCAGAGTAACGGCTTTGGTTTGGGGTACAAAAACTTTAGTGAACGATGATCGGATCTGCATCTCCGTCAGGATCGCCATTCACGGTGCCATCCGTGCTTGCATTACCAAGCAACAGCACCCCTGCGGCATGCGGAGAAGCCATGGAAGTTCCGCTAATGGTATTGTAACCACCATCTTTCCATGTTGAACTCACACTTACACCCGGTGCAGCATAATCAACCGGAGGATTTCCATAATTTGAGAAATAAGCCCAGTCGTCGTTGCTGTCCATCGCAGAAATAGTGTAGATATTGGACCCGTTTACACGTGCAGGTGATGAGTTGTTGGCATCTTCACCTTCATTTCCTGCTGCAAGCGCAAATTTAATTCCATTGGATGCAGCTGCTAATACGGCATCATCCAGAGCTTGCGAGGTTGGACCACCCAAACTCATGTTAGCAACATCGCCATTCGAACCGTTGGCTCCCACATGATCCACTCCGGCAATAACCCCTGAGTAAGATCCGCTGCCACGGCTATCCAGCACTTTTACCGGAATCACCGTTGCGCCGGCAGCCACACCAATTACGCCTTCGCTATTATCGAGAGCAGCAATCGTTCCGGCTACGTGAGTACCATGTCCATTGCCATCATCAAGGCTTTTTCCATCTCTTCCGCTTGTAAAGGCATTGAATCCTCTGGAAGCATCAACATTCAGGTCCGGATGATCCAGATCAATTCCGGTATCGATAACCCAGGCAACATTACTTCCGGTGTAGCTTACACCTCCATTCACACGGGTAATTCCATAGGGAGTAGACTGAGATCCTCCTCCACCATCACCGGGATCTTCACAGGCACCTCCATTTGGAGTTCCACATGGGGGCGCAAAGATCACAATTCTGTCTTCCTCTATATAGGAAACATTTTCATCGTTTTTGAGCTTTTCCAACTGCCCGTCATTAAGCTTGGCGGTAAAACCGGCAATGGTATTGTTGTAGGTATTCAGCACATTCTCTTCTGATACCTCAGCTCTTTCCAACACTTCTGCCCTTACCTGGGCGATCTGCATCTTATTACCAACTTTAAATTTACCGGTAGGGCTGTCTTTCATCACCACGGTGTACTGTCCCTCAATGGTCTTATTCTGATTAACCGGTTCGTCTTGTGAAATGTCGTTTACGTTTTGACATCCTACAACTGCCAACATTAGCACTAATGTTCCGGTAGTCAATTTTGTAATTATACTTTTCATAAATATGAATGATTGTGTTTTTGTTTCTATTATACCCAGATGAATGAGGCGAGATAAGCTTGAAGCAGAATACCGACCTTTACCCTAAAGAAATGGATGTAACTTGGCGGTATTTTCTGCTGATTTTTTAGCATTATCTGTTAATAACAGTGATAAAGAGGCATTTTGTTACAAAATAATTTTCACAAATATTTACAAAAACGGTTAAATCACTCTCTCCCAGGAAGAAAGGCGCAAAGAAAAATGGCCCCCTTTCCCATCAATGGAAACAATAGCCCCCGAAATTATGAACCGGCCAATGACGATTTTCGAAACAGCAGTGTTTTGGTACCTGTCATTACCTGGAAAGAAGAACTGGAAGTACTTTTCACGCTGCGAACCAAGACTATCAATCACGGCGGACAACTTAGTTTTCCGGGTGGCGGCAAAGAAGGAGATGAAACCATCGAAGAGACCGCACTCAGGGAAGCGCAGGAAGAAATTGGCTTGCACCCCCAATTTGCAGAGGTACTTGGAAGGCTGACTCCGCTTTATGTCGGTCATTCCGACAATATGGTAACCCCTGTAGTGGCTTTATTGACCGAAAAGCAGGAATTCACCCGTAACCCTAACGAAGTGGATGAGATCATCACGGTTCCGCTTCGGGATTTTATCTCTAACCAACTCTTGATCACTGAAGAATGGAAACTGCGCGATGTTCCTTACAAAGTTCCTTTTTGGGATATACACCACGTTCCACTTTGGGGTGCCACAGCCATGATGATGAGTGAGTTTGTGGAGATTACCCGTGATTTTTTTACAGAATAGCTGTCAGCTTTCAAGCTTCAGTTATATGCCTATCTTTTTTTGAAATGAAATTCGGGCTGATTGCAAAAATCAAAACCTGTAATTCTTATCTTCTTGACTCACTTAAAACAAAGCCATTTATGTCCCTGTTACTCGTAGCAAAAAAACGTGATTTCAGTTCCCTTGAGAATGCACTGCTTGAAAAAGATCCAAACTTAGATGTAGAAATCTGGCCTCGGGTTGACAAGAAAGAACGTGTGACTTTTGCGGTATGCTGGGATCACCCCGAAAAAGTATTAGGTAACTACCCCAATTTGCGGGCCGTTTCCTCTTTGGGAGCCGGTGTCAATCATTTATTGGATGATAAAAGCCTGGATGACGACGTTCCAATCTGCCGGCTCATCACCGGTTCATTACAAGAGCAGATGGCCGAGTATGTGTTGAATGCGATCCTGAATTACCGCCATAATTTTTATGATTATGTGGAATTGAAAAAGAAGGGATCTTGGGAACAGAAAGGCATCATTCCAAAAGATAACACCTCAGTGGGCATCATGGGTTTAGGGGAAATGGGAAAACATGTTGCAACATTATTGGAGCAACAAGGATACAAAGTTTCCGGCTGGAGCCGCTCAAAAAAAGAGCTTAAAGGTATGGACTCTTTTGCCGGCAAAGAAGAACTCGATCCTTTTCTGAACGCAACTAACATTCTTATAAACCTGCTTCCCCTCACACCGGAAACCGATGGAATTCTGGATCTTGAACTTTTTAAAAAACTAAAAAAGCCAGGCTATCTGATCAACGTGGGCCGTGGAGATCATCTCGTGGAAGAAGACCTTATCTATGCTTTTGACATGGGGTATCTGCAGGGTGCTTGCCTGGATGTTTTTGAGGAAGAACCCCTGCCCAAAAACCATTCCTTCTGGAATAGGAAGCAAATTATGATCACCCCTCATGTAGCTGCTATTACTCCTGCAAAGGAAGCTGCTGAATTGTTGGTTGAAAACTATAAACGAGCTATGTCTGGAATGGAATTGTTGTATGAAGTAGATAGAGAAAGAGGGTATTGATTCTTAGCTATCAGCTTTCATACCTCAGCGATCAGTTTTACTTAGAATAAAAACAACGGAAATCTTAAATAAGACCGTACTATCTAAAACAGTTAGATAGCACTGAAAGCTAAAGACTGACGGCTAATAGTTAATCACCCAAACAACCTCACTGCCTGATATCCAAGCCATACAAATATCAATCCAAACACCACTTGTATTCCAAGGTTAGCGAGACTCATCAATAGTTTGCCATTTTCGAAAAGTAAAAAGGTTTCATGAGAGAAGGTCGAGAAGGTAGTAAATCCGCCCAGGATCCCTACAAAAATAAACAAGCGTAATTCGGGATGGCCCCATGATTTGATCTCAAAAAATCCGGCTAAAAAACCGATGATGAGGCAGCCCAACAAGTTTGCTGTAATGGTTCCAACCGGAAATTTGGTATCCGGAAATTGAGACAGGGCAAAGAGCGAGATCAAATAACGAAAAACGGCTCCGATAAAACCACCGGAGCCGACTGCTATTATTTTGATGAGGTCAACATTCATGCTCAGATGCTCACTTTATGCACCCAGCCGAATTTGTCTTCCGAACGACCATATTGAATATCCGTGATGGCATCAAAGCACTTTTGAGCAAACTTACCGGGTTTCTCCCGATCCAGAGTTATGGTTTTTCCTTTGTGATGAATTAACCCTACCGGAGAGACCACGGCTGCGGTACCCGACCCAAACACTTCTTTAAGCGTTCCATCTGCATGCGCCTCAAACAATTCATCGATCGTGATGCGGCGTTCTTCCACATTCAGCCCCCATTCCTTAGCGAGAGCGATCACAGAACGACGGGTTACCCCCGGAAGTATGGATCCGGTAAGCGCCGGTGTTACCAGGGTATCACCAATTAGGAAATGAATGTTCATGGTTCCCACTTCCTCAATATATTTATGCTCTTTTGCATCCAGCCACAGTACTTGTGTGTAGCCGTCTTCTTTAGCTTTTTTAGCCGGGAGAAAACTTCCGGCATAATTTCCGGCTGCTTTGGCTTCCCCGGTTCCACCCTTAACTGCCCGAACATATTCATCCGTGGTAGTTAATGAGACGGGATTAAAGCCCTCAGCATAGTATGCTCCTACCGGGGAAGTAATAATTTGGTAGGTAAATTTATCAGAAGAGCGGGCAGCCAGCAGATCATCCGAAGCAAATATAAATGGACGAATGTATAATGCCGTTCCGGCCTTTTTCGGGATCCACTGATGATCTAATTTTATGAGTGATTCCAGTGCATCAATGAACATCTCGTATTCGGTTTCAGGGATGCACATTCTGCGGCAGGAATTATTGAAACGTTCATGGTGGGTCTTCGGCCTGAAGATATGAACCGTTTGCTCATCCACATAGTAGGCTTTCATTCCTTCAAATACAGCCTGCCCGTAATGCAGTACATTCATGGCCGGAGTGATCTCAAAAGGACCGTAAGGTTTTATGACCGGCTTTCCCCAATTACCGTCCACATGGTGCATTTCAAACATGTGGTCTGAGAATTTTCGGCCAAACACAAGGTTATTAAAATCAACCTCATGAATGCGGCTTTTTTCGACGGGTTTTATGTTTATATCGGTATTGGAAATAATCTCATTCATCATACTTTTAAAATAACACGTTTCGGATTAAATAACAGTGCCGGCCTCATTAATAATGGTTAAAAGGAGATCATCCTGTACTCTGCATGGCAGCTGCTATTCCATTGATATTCAGGAACAGTACTTCAGTAAGTTCCTCTTTTTGTTTATTTGATTCTGCTTTTTTCCATCGTTTCAACAATTCAGCCTGAATAAAATTCAGCGGATAGGTAAACGGATTACGAAACGAGATCGAGTTCTGTATCACTTTGTTGTGATCCAAAATATGCTCATAACCGGTAATAGATGTAACCCATTTTTCGGTCTGATTAAACTGATCTGTCAGTTTTTGATGAAACGGCTCTCCTTCACGATTGTAAAGCGCAGATGTTGCAAGGTGAGTCCGGGCCATCTCGCGTTGGGAATTGTTTAATACAGTTTTGAAGAACGTCCACTCTTTATTCCATTTCTTGAGGATCTCGAGCGCATTGCTGTGCTCCTTTTGAACGGCATCGAGGCCTTCTGAAAAACCATACCAGCCCGGTGCATTATACCGAACCTGTGTCCATGCAAATACCCAGGGAATTGCTCTTAAGGTGTCGAAAGTCATTTCATCGGAAGAACCCCGAGAAACAGGCCGGGAAGCGATCGGCAGTTTCCCAATATGCTCAATTGGGGTGATGGCCGAATACCAATCCCAAAAATCGGGGTCATCGATCAGGTCACGATAGGCTTTCATGGAAGTTTCCGCCAGTTCCTCAATGATGGCACGTTCTCCTTCTTTTCCGGAAAGATAGCCGGGAGATTCAGAATATTGAGCCATAGTTACACGAGCCATCGCGTTTACAATTTGTTCGAGGTGGCGGTGGGTGATTGACGACAGCATATAACGGAATGAGATCACTTCTCCCTGTTCCGTAAAACGAATACGTCCATTGTTGGCCACAGCCGGCATCGCTACAATAGCCTGATTCGACTGCCCTCCTCCACGTCCCACGGTTCCACCCCGGCCATGGAATAACCTGAAATCGACATTATGTTCCCGGCAAACAGTCCCAAGTTCATACTGTGCCTTATTGAGCGCCCAATTGGCCATCCAATAACCACCGTCTTTGTTGGAATCGGAGTAGCCGAGCATGATTTCCTGGAATCCGTTACGGGATTTTAGATGATTGGCGTACAGTTTGTGCTCGTACATTTGTCCCATCAGGTCTGCACTTTTTTCAAGATCTTCGATGGTTTCAAAAAGAGGCACTACATCGAGCTGACTTTCCACTTCGCCATTTTCGGAACGCCATAATCCCACTTCCTTGGCGATGAGCATCACTTCCAGCATATCGCTAATGCCGTGCGTCATACTGATGATATAACTTCCAAAGATATCCGGATTCAATTGCAGCATATCCCGGATCTCTTCAAACACGGTCATCACTTTGGAAGCCACTTCAGAACGTTTGCTTTGAACCGGACTAAGCGGGCGCGGATTTGAAAGCTCATTCACCAACAGCTCGATCTTCTCCTCCTCACTAAGCTCGCTGTAATTATCAACTACTTTTGCTTTATGAAGTAATTCCTGTACCGTTTCTTCATGCAAACGGCTATGCTGACGGATGTCCAGCGCACTCAGGTGAAAGCCAAAGGTTTTGGCACGAATGATCAGATCCTGAAGCTTGCCCTGCTCATTCAAACCCGGCAATCCATTTTCAGCCAAGCTGTCACGGATTAGCTGCAGATCCGCAATAAATTCCTGTGCAGTATACTTCACAGATTTTTCAAGGATCTCTTTCTTATCGCCATCCAGTGCATCAAGCAGAAACTGCACCTTTTCCATGATGTGCGCCACTTTTCGGCGATACAATTCATGCTTGTATCGTTTTTTTATCCGGTTATCGATCGGAAAGTTCTTCTCATCTTCTTTCAACGATTTGCTAAGAGCTTCAGAAACAGCCGTTTGTTTATCTGAAACACTCAAATACCTTCGAAGCTCATTCAACTCATCCAGGTACATACTCAGCACCGTTTTACGCTGCTGAACTACGGTATCCCAGGTTACACTGGAAGTTACATTTGGATTTCCATCCCGGTCACTCCCGATCCACGAACGATATTTCAGCACGATGGGTACTTCGGGCCGTTTATTATAATAGGTATCAAAAGCCTGACGAATATCACGATAAAGAACCGGAATGGAATCCCAGATAGAGTGCGTGAAATAGAATAACCCGTTTTCCACTTCATCCTCCACCGAAAGTCGTTCAGCTCGCACTTCATCGGTCAGTAACAACAAATTCAATTGGTTATGGATCTCCCGGCGAAGATCAATTTTTTCATCCGGGGTGATATCACTGTCGCCCAGGCGGGAGATCATGGATGCCAATTCCTGTTGCTTCAGCAATACACTTCTTCGGCGAGCTTCGGTGGGGTGAGCCGTGATCGTTGGCTGAATGTCCATCTGGCGGAACACATCCAGCGCTTCTTCGTAGCTGTACCCGGCCTCTTTCATTCGGTAAACGGCTTCTGCAATACTTTCTTTTCGGGGAGATTCCGGGGTTTCTTCAAACTCCCTGCTTCGGTTCACCCGACTAATTTCATGCTGCTCCAGCGAGTTCACCAAATGAAAAAACGTAGTGTACATTTGAAGTACACTTTTAATCTCAGTCAGCGAAAGATCGCTCATTTCCCGTTGAAGCCGAGCCAACACTTTCTCGTTTCCTTTATCAAGTGCTTCCATGCTCTCCACAGGCAGCCGGCCTAATTTTTTTAGCAGCTCCTCCCCGTGTTTTTCAGTTACCAACTCTTCCAGGATCTCCGTTAAACTAATAACACGCTTTGACAGATTTTGGCTAATTCCACTGCTCTCGGCCAGTTTTTGGACGGTTTCTTTCCAATACATACAATAAAATTTAGTTAATGAGTAAGTGAGTGTGATGAGACTTAGAAACTAATAAAGTATTGGGTATTTTCGGAATCTGAACCAATTTAATTTAAGATACACCATGAAAAAACGCTGCAACTGGGCTGACGATACCTTTCCTGAATACATCCAATATCACGACAAAGAATGGGGAGTTCCTGTACATGACGACCAAACTCATTTTGAATTTTTGATACTTGAAGGAGCTCAAGCCGGCTTGAGCTGGTCAACCATCCTTAAACGGCGCGATGGTTACCGAAAAGCCTTTGCGAATTTCGATCCTGAGAAGGTTGCCCGGTTTGATGAAGCTAAGGTTCAGGAATTGCTTCAATATGAAGGCATTATTCGCAATAAGCTCAAAGTCAGGTCCGCTGTAACCAACGCTCAGCTATTTCTGGAAATTCAGGAAGAATTCGGCAGTTTTGATGCATACATCTGGCAGTTTGTTGGGGGCGAGCCGATTATCAATCACTGGGAAAACATGAAGGAAGTCCCCGCCAGCACCAAAGAATCAGATGCCCTCAGCAAAGACCTCAAAAAGCGCGGATTCAAATTCACCGGAAGCACCATCATGTACGCCCACATGCAAGCCTGTGGCTTGGTGATGGATCATACGGTGGATTGTTTTAGATATGAAGAATTGAATATCGAACAAGGAACATCCAACACTCAACATTGAACTACCTAATTCTTATCAACCCCTCGTTACGCAGGTCCTCCTTCGTAACGAGGTCCCGGAAGCTCCGGCTTGGCAACGAGGAAAAAAATTCTGCCTTCGATGTTCGGTGTTCAATGTTCGATATTCTTCCCGAGCCACTGCTCGATCAAATCATCCACGTATTTTACAGCAAAATCAGCTCTCTCAAGCATGGCAGAGGCTACTGCAGATCTGGCACCGGAGCGGCAGGAAACCATCACCGGTTTGTCTTTGGGGACTTCATCCATCCTATCTAACAACCGGGTATGAGCAATATTTAATGCGCCGGGAATGTGGCCTTCTTCAAATTCTGATTGTTTCCGGACATCCAGCAAATAGGCTTCTCCGGATTGCAGGTATTCTTCCGTTCTTTCGAAGTCGATGGTTTCTGTGGAGAATAACTCTCCGCCCCTTTCAGCAAATTCTTCAAGTTGAGCTGGAGTAGCGTATCCTGAGATATTATCTAATCCAATGCGGATGAGATCCAGTTTGGCTTCTTCTACTTTGTCTTCCTCAACAATCAAAAAGATCTGCTCCTCTTCTTTAATGTAAGATCCGGCCACGGTATTGAATGCCTTATTCAACGGCGACAGCAACGATCCCTGAATATGTCCGTCCATAAACGCATGCCGATCTCTGGTATCCAAAATAACTGATTGCGACAATCTTACCTGGCCAATGATTTGCTCCACCGTCATGTTTTTGGGCTTGGGAACTTCATCTAAAACAGCCGGGCCTTGTTTGTTGTCACGCTTCATGCGGGTAAAATACAAGGGCGGTTCAGGCTGACCATCCAAAATGTAATCCACAAAACTCTGTTCAGTGATGGCTGCCTTGATTGAGTCGTTAAATCGCTGTTCGTACCCCACAGTAGATTCCGGTATAGCTCCCAGCGCTTTTCCGCAAGCACTTCCGGCTCCGTGACCCGGCCAAACCTGCCAATACTCCGGCATTTGTTTGAACTGTAGTATGGAATGGTACATCACTTTGGCTGATTCTTTCATCGCACCTTGTTGTCCTGCTGCGGTTTCCAGCAGATCGGGTCGGCCCACATCTCCCACAAAAATGAAATCACCTGACAGAATGCCCATCGGTTCATCCGTAGCTGCACCATCTGTCACCAAAAAGCAGAGGTGCTCAGGCGTATGCCCCGGCGTATGTTTTGCCGTGAATTTGATGTTGCCAATGTCAAATTCATCCCCATCTTTCAGCAACTGATGCTCGTAATCACTTCCAATCACCCACTCGTATTTCCAGTCGGCATCGCCTTCATCCGAAACCAACACCTTCACTCCATTTTCTGCAAACTCCCGCAATCCGGATAGATAGTCAGCATGAATATGCGTTTCCGTAGCAGCTACGATCTTCAGATTATTCTTCCCGGCAATACTGATATAGCGATTTACATCCCGCATGGGATCTACGATGATCGCCTCTCCGGTAGCCTGACAACCGATCAGATATGCATACTGAGCTAATTTCTCCTCAAAGATCTGCTGAAAAAACATGAATGGGTTTGTGTTATTTTACGTTTTTATGAGCCGGAAGAAAATACCACATCTTAACTCCATCGAAAACCATTATGAAAGATTTTTGGAATGAACGCTATTCAGAACCTGAATTTGTATATGGAACCGAACCCAATCACTTTTTTTCTGAGCAGTTAGATCAATTGAAACCCGGAAAACTCATCCTCCCTGCAGATGGCGAAGGGCGGAATGCAGTGTACGCGGCTCAAAAAGGTTGGGAGGTACAAGCGGTGGATTACAGTTCATCTGCTCGAGAAAAAGCGCTGGAGTTAGCCAAAGAGAAAGGGATCGAAATCAGCTATGATCTTAGCGATCTCGCAGAATATGATTTCGGATCGGAGATTTATGATGCTGCGGCTTTCATCTATGTGCATTTACCGCGGTCGATCATTAAAGATGTTTACGCCAATGTGATCAAAAGTCTTAAGCCGGGCGCTAAAATTATGGTGGAAGTCTATTCCGTAAATCAGCTGGGACGTGATTCCGGCGGACCAAAAGATGAACGGGTTTTATATACGGAAGAAAAACTTCGGGATCTGCTTTCCGGAACAGAGATCGAGTGGATGGAGGAAAAGGAAATTGATCTCAGTGAAGGTAAATATCACGTTGGGAAGGCTATGGTGATTCGGGCGATAGCCGTAAGGATTTAGGCAACTTTTGCTTGACTAATGAAAACTGGAACCTGCCTGCCGGCAAAGGCAGTCTTCCGGAACTGCATTGCCAAGCCGGAGCTTGGCAATGAGCTTGTAGGTTCATGCCATTGCCTGTAATTTTACTTTTCTACAACTTTTTTATTGAGGGCAGGAACCTATATATCTCCGGAGGATAGTCAATGACACTATCTACTTCGCCTCAAAACCGGCATCCACCAGTTCACCAAAGCCACCTACATTATATACGTTCTCGAAGCCTGCTTTTTTCATAATTCGGGCGGCCTGACCGCTTCGGTTTCCACTTCTGCAGTAAAGATAGTAGGTTTCTTCTTTGTTGAGGCTATCCAGCTGCGATTGAAATTCGCCGTTCATCAGGTCATACTGATAGTCAGCTTCGGCAAGATGTCCTTCCTCGTATTCACCCTGGGTGCGAACGTCAATGATCACGCCCTTAGTCTCGGCTCTCTTTTCTTTGAATTCTTCGGTACTGATATCAATACTCATAGTTGATTTCGTTTCGGTATTTGATTTGTTGAATATGTTGAACATGATAATTCCTAAAATTAAGATTGTCGCTATTGTTAAAATCGTTTTCCACATGTTTTCAGCATTTTTGGTGAACCGGTTCTTTTAGTTTGTTCATACTTAATAATAAGGTAACCGCTGATATCATCACAATGAATCCGGAAATGGTGATGGCAAAGCCGAGGTCGAACAAATCTGCAAAAAAACCAGCAAGGAGGGCGCCCACGGCATATCCTCCATCACGCCACAATCTGAAGACTCCAATACTTTCAGCCCGGTCTTTGGGATGAACCAAATCTGCAACCGAAGCTAAAAAAGTGGGATATACCATTGCTGTTCCTATCCCAAGGAATGATGCAGCGATCACAAATTCATAAAACTCATTCAATAAGGGGAAAACCAATAAACTTCCGGCCTGCACCATCAATCCCCAAAATAGCATTCTTTTTCTTCCTGTATGATCCGAAAGCTTGCCAGTCGCTACCTGTAAAATCCCCCAGAAAGCAGGGTAAATGCCGGTAACAATTCCAACCTGATACAGATCCAGTCCGGCAGCAGTGAGATACAGCGGAAAGATTCCCCAAGCCATTCCATCTTTCAAGTTCGTTGCCATCCCGGATTGGGAAACCGCAAACAGGTTTCGATCTCCAAAAGACACTTTCCTGAACAAGTGTTCTTTACTTCGCTCTTCATTACCGTCTTCCTGGGCCTCGGCTTCAACCCAGGAGGCTGTATCGATCACAAAAAGAATAGATAGCAATAAACCAATGCCGGCAATTCCAATCCCCAAATAAAATGGGTAGGGACGTAATCCAAATTCTGAAGCAATCCAACCGGTCAAAAATGCTACAATGGCCACAGCCAGATAACCTGCAAATTCATTGAGTCCCATAGCAAGTCCGCGATCTTTCTTGCCGGCCAGATCAATTTTCATAATCACATTTGCAGACCAGGCTAATCCCTGGTTCACACCTAACAGCATATTTGCGAATACCACCCAGTTCCAGCTGTCTGCCATCATCAATATAAAAGGCACGGGCAGGCCGAACAGCCACCCAACGATCAGCATTCTCTTACGGCCGTACTGTTGGGCAAAACGACCGGCAAAATAATTCGAAGCCGCCTTAGTGATCCCAAACACAATGATGAACGAGAAAATAGCCGAGCGTGCGGCAATCCCAAATTCACTCTCGGCAATCTCTGGAAGAATGGTTCGCTCCAGTCCCACCATGCCGCCCACAAAAGCGTTGATGAGCACCAGCAGCGAGAATTGCTTCCAGTTATGTTTGAGTCCGAGCGGCTTCATTGAATCTTGTTCATGCGCTTAAACATTTGTTTGAACCGGGGAAAATTCCCGTTCGATCTTTCCTTCTGATTTGTATGCATCAATGGCTTCCGCCACATCAAAGTAGAAATTGGTGATACTGAGGCCATCTGTAATGCCTGCAATCTTAAGCTTATCTCTAACAGGACCAATGGCGCCGGCAAAATACAGTTCAACTTTTCTTTCGGCCAGGTCCTTGATGAGTTCTTCCAGGGCATGTACTCCGGTCGAGTCCACGCTGTTGATGGCCGATGCGTCTAAAACTACCAGCTTCAGTTTATCCCCTTTTCTGTCAATCAATTCATCTATGGTTGACCTAAAATGCTCCACGTTAGCAAAATATAATTCTGAATCGAATCGGTAGACCAGGATCTCTCTTTCCGTTTTTGCATCTTTGTAGCGGTTAATGTTTCGGAAATTTTTCGTTTCGCCCAATCGACCCAATTCCGTGCTGTGTGGTTTGGTGCTGTTGTAGATCACCATTCCCAGCGATAACAGCACTCCGATCGCAATACCTTCTTCAATACCTAAAGCCAGTGTAGCGATGAAGGTTGCCATCAGCATGGCAAGGTCCTTTTTGTCAGTCTTCCAGAGGTGCTTCATTTCGTGAGAATCAAACAACCCGGCTACGGCAACTATAATGATTGCCCCCAGCACAGCTTTGGGGAGATAATAGAACAGTGGAGTCAAGAAAAGCACAGTCAATGAAATGATTACGGCGCTAATGATAGATGCCATGCCTGTACTAGCTCCAGCCTGATCGTTCACCGCTGTTCTGGAAAATCCACCCGTAGTTGGATAACTCTGAAATAAGGCACCTCCAATATTTGCTACTCCCAACCCGATCAACTCCTGGTTAGGATCAACTTTGTAACCTCGCTTGTTCGCAATGGCTTTGGCGACCGCAATAGACTCCATATATCCCACCAGCGAAATCACCAGAATAGTCGGAAATATAACTTCAAAATCGGACCAGCTGAATGAAGTAAGTTTAAAACTTGGTAGTCCTTCCGGAACTTGTCCTACAATAGCCACCCCTGCTTCATGCAGACTAAAGAAATAGGTGACCAACGTTCCCAATCCAACGACTACTAAAGCTGATGGAAAGGTTTTCTTCCATTTTCTGAGGAGGATGATGGTTGCTACGGAACCGAAACCGATCAATGCTGTGAATGGGTCGATTTCACTTGCTTTCTGGATCGTATTCATCACAATCTCGTGCACATAATTAGTGCGGGGGATGTCGATCCCTAAAATGCTTTTAACCTGACTTCCGCCAATGATCAACGCCGCAGCTGAGGTAAACCCGCTTAAAACGGGATGCGATAAAAAATTCACCAAAAAGCCCATTCTGAACACGCCCATGAAGAGCTGGAAAAGCCCCACTCCCATGGCCGTCATGATAGCGAGCTGTATAAATCGGTCACTGCCGACTTCGGCTATTTCACCAACGCCTGCTAACACAAGTAGCGATACCATCGCAACCGGCCCCACAGCTAACTGCCTCGAGGTTCCAAAAATCGCATAAAGAATGAGCGGTACAATGGAAGCATAAAGTCCATAGATAGGTGGAAGTCCCGCAAGCATAGCGTACGCCATTCCCTGTGGGATAAGCATGATTCCCACGGTAATACCTGCGTTCAGATCGCCTTTGGCATCTTTTCCAGAATAGGATTTGATCCAATCCAGAATAGGGATGTATTTAGTAATGGATGATTTGGATTTCATGATTTTGGTTTTTGGAATGGGGTTGGGAATGCAATATGGCCTTGGCTACAGACACCCTCCGCATATTTTAGCGAGCTAAAATTCTGAACCTCCCTCAAGGGAGGAATTTCCTTAACTGTTTCAGATATCTAAAACCTTATTAGTCTCAGAAACTTTCAACAATCTTGGAAAGTCTCTCCTCAAGCGGAGATCAATTCAAAAAACTGTTCCTTCTTGAATTGTGAGGGGTGTTGGTTTACAAGTCAAATAGCCTCTCCAACTACCTATTCAGTATGTCAATGTTTTCATTTTTTATAGAACCCGACAGACATTTCATCTTCCGGCGGGTTGGGTTTTCGGGGTACAAAAATGGTGACTCTCTTTTAACCGGCCCCGGTTATTTGGCCGGGCTAGCTGCCCGACCTATATTAGCGCTCGTTCTGAATGCAAGCTGGAACCACCGGTTCCACTTCGTTCAATTAAGCCGTGGCGGCTGCTTTGGATTTGTAATTTTCCCAAGCATCGTCAATGAGAACAACTTCATAACCGTTGCGTTGCAGCAAGGCTGCGGCTACGGCAGAACGCCCGCCGGCCTGACAGTGAACTACAACCTTTCGCTCACTCGGCACTTCTTCCATTCTTGGGAGCAATCGGGTGTGCGCGATGTTTTGTGCGCCTTCGATATTGCCTTCCTCAAATTCAGAAGCTTTGCGAACATCCAGGATCTGGTAATCATCATTTCCTACATACTGATCGATCTCATCGAATTTCTGTACGGTGATGGTTTCCAACTCGCCGCCTTGCTCTTTATAATGGTCCAGATCGGTTGGGGTTACGAATCCAACGATGTTATCCAGGCCAATTCTGTATAAATCACGAACGGCTTCTTTCACACGGTGCTCTTCCACGATCAAGTAGATCTCTTCCTCTTCGGTGATGTACGAACCTGCTACGGTGTTGAACTGCTTGTTTAGTGGAGAGAGCAATGATCCGGGAATGTGTCCTTCGGAAAACTCATCTCGTTCACGGGTATCAAGCAGAGCTACATCGGTATTTCCGGCTAATTTTTTCAGCTCATTCAGGTTGAGGTGTTTTGGTTGTGGAAGTCCTTTCAGCACTTTAGGCCCGAGCTTGTTGTCGCGTTTCATACGTGCGAAATAAAGCGGGGGCTCTGGCTGACCTTCCAGAATAAACTTCACAAAGTCATCCTCAGAAGTCGCTGATTTGATGGAGTTATTGTATCGCAGCTCATATCCAACGGTAGTTTCGGGAATAGCTCCCAAAGCTTTTCCGCAAGCACTTCCTGCTCCATGACCCGGCCATACTTGCATGAATTCAGGCACTTTTTTGAAATCTTCTACTGATTTGAAAAGTGTTCGGGCAGAAGGCTCCATCACATTGGCTTGTCCTGCAGCTGATTCCAGCAAATCAGGCCGTCCAACATCTCCCACGAAAACAAAGTCGCCGGTGGCAATACCGATCGGCTCATCCGCGGCGGCTCCATCTGTGATGAAGTAACTCAAATGCTCGGGGGTATGTCCCGGGGTATGCCACGCTTTAATGGTGATATTACCGATGCTAAATTCATCGCCATCGTTTAATAATTCGTAGTCGTAATCGCTGTTCATCAGCCATTCGTACTTCCAGTCTTTGTCACCTTCGTCTGAGGCATAGACTTTTACTCCGCGCTCGGCAAATTCCCGCAGACCGGAAATGTAATCAGCGTGAATGTGAGTATCGGCCGCGCCTACGATCGTGAGATTTTGGCTGGCTGCATGCTCTATATATTGATCGATGTCTCGCATCGGGTCAATCACGATGGCCGTGCCATTTGCCTGGCAACCGATCATGTAAGCATATTGTGCTAATCGCTCGTCAAAGAATTGTTTGAAATACATGGTGTTTCTCCTGTGTTGTTTTGTTTAAATATTCTTGGAATTCAAAAATCTGAAATCAGGATTCAGAATGCTCCTTTCTGAGTTCTGAGTCCTGAATTCTGAGTCTTTCTTCATTAATGAGGTAAAGAGTCTCTAAGCATACCATAGACGTACGTTCCTGCTATTGCTGACAAAATAGGGATGATCATCACCGTAATTCCGCTTCCAAGCAGCGCAAACATTGGGCCGGGGCAAGCACCTAAAAGCGCCCAGCCAAGTCCGAACATGCTTCCGCCTATTATATAACGCTTCCATTGAGTAGCATCTTTTGGCGGGATGGTGATGGGATTTCCTTTTGTGTCCGTAATGTTATTTCTCTTAATGATCTGAACGGAAATAATGCCTACCACTACAGCAAGCCCGATAATTCCGTACATATGAAATGAATCAAACCGAAACATTTCCTGAATTCGAAACCAGGACACGACCTCGGATTTCACCAAAATGAATCCGAAAGCAGTTCCTATCAATAAATATTTGAGATATTCTAAAAATTTCATTGTTCTGCCTTATTTAATTAAAGAATGAGAGGATAAATGAGATACGTCATCAGCAGGCCACCGATAAAGAAGCCGATCACGGCCACCAGTGAGGCGAGCTGCAAATCAGACAGGCCAGAGATCGCATGTCCGGACGTACATCCACCGGCATAACGAGCACCAAAACCCACCAAGAATCCTCCCAGAACCATCACTGTAAGACCGGCCGGTGTTCCGATCACATCCCAAGAAATGAGGTCGGTCGGAACCATTCCGCTAAAATCATTGATCCCTAATGCTTTCAGATCTGTTATTGTTGAAGAAGCCAGGTTTATGGGTTCCGGATTTGCGAATATATATCCGCCTAAGAATCCTCCTATAATAGAACCCACTAAAAAGACCAGGTTCCAGGAACCGGCTTTTTTCCAGTCGTAATTGAAAAACTCAATGTTTCCAAAATTACAGGCAGCACAAGTATGTCGAAGGTTTGCAGATACACCAAACATCTTACCGCCAAGCAGCAAAAGCACCGGAACGGTAAGTCCAATAATCGGACCCGCAATGTACCAGGGCATAGGTTGTGAAAGTATGTCCATCTTTATGAATAGTTTTCGTTCTTATTTTTTCTTCGGTTCAATGATACCAGAGTTTTTTAATTTGTAACAACATGTTATAACAAGTATATTAAAACCTGCTTTTATAAAGATTTTGGCATTGACCTAAATAATTAGCAAAAATGAAGTTGTTATTTACAAACGATCATTTTGCAAAGTATAGATTCTGAATCATGGAACAACACGTATCAAAACACGAAAAAGTAGAGAAGCATTTACGCAAAGAGATCACCGGCGGATATTACGAATCAGGAGAAAAACTTCCTTCCGAAAAAAGATTGTGTGACTACTTCAAGGTAAGCCGTGTCACCGTAAGGCATGCTTTACAAAACCTGGAGAATGACGGATTGATCTACCGAAAACAGGGTGTCGGAGCTTTTGTAAGTGATCAAACATATAAAAGTAATCTGGTACACCTTACAGATTTCTCCGAAGATATGCGGCTTGCGGGTTTAAAAAGCAGTTCCAGGCTCATATCCTTACAAAAGGTAGACCCGATAAAAGAGGTCAACGAGATCCTTGGGATCCGACCCGATATGAAGCTCATTCGAGTTGACCGGGTTCGATTGGGAAGCGGTACACCGGTTGCATTTGATATCACCTGGCTGCCTCCGGGTTACGGACAATTATTATTTGATGAGAACCTGACTACGCAAACCATTTATGATATCATTGAAGAAAAGTATGAGATCCCGATACTTGCCGGAAGTTATCGGCTTACTGCCATCAATGCCGATGAGTACCTGGCCGGACATTTGCAGATGGAGAAAGGAGATGCCTTGCTGGAGATCGATCGTTGCTCCCGGACAACCGGGGATAAAAAAGTGTATTTCCAAAAGAGGTATTATAACCCCGATCATGTTTCTTATGTGATCGAATTATCCCGAAATGAAGATTCAGAGGAAGCCTCATCCAAAGAAGGATTGCCACTAAAAGAATTCATACCTGAGTTTGTGAAATAGACATAAAAGCATCATCTTGCCTTCAATTTACATGAATACAACAAATATTATTATGGGGAAATCAAGTTACTTACGCCAACTCTTTACACTTTTGTTATTTGGATTCTGTTTTGCCTTGCCGTCTCAAATTCTGGCCCAGGAGAATGCAGACAAATGGCTCAACAAAATGAAAAATGCCATTATTGAGGAAGGCACTAATGTAGAACAGATCACAGCAGAGGTCGAACAAACCATCATGTCTCCCATGGGAGAAGTTAAGATTTCCGGAACCACCACGGTGAATTTCGAGACCGGAGACCAGCGGGCAAAATTACAAACTCCACAGGGTACTGTTGAGGTGGTGATAGAAGACGGTAAAGGGGTGAATAAAATGGGTGGACAAGAAATCCCCCTCTCAGATGCTCAAATGGCACAAATACGTACCGAAACCCAGAGAAATTATCTGTATATCGCCTTAAATAAGGATTCTCTGGATGCAGAATATTCAGGAACCGAGACTATTGATGATGCAGAACATGCTAAAATCAAGATCGGCCTCACGGTTCCGGTTACTTATTATATCAATACCCAAAGCGGGCTACCTGCGAAGATCACTTATGCACAGTTTAACCAACAGACCGGACAGGAAATTGATGTTGAAGTGCAGTACAGTGACTGGCAAACAGTTTCCGGTGTTACCTATGCCTTCAAAGTAGACTCGTATGCCAACGGGCAAAAAGCGAGCACCGGGATCACCAAAGAACTTACCGTGAACGAATAATCATTAAGGAGGTCAGTGATGTCGGTTTGGGACAATGAGTATCCATCAAGTTCAGAGTATGCGCATTATTATGCAGGATATGTGGCCAATGTGCCTAAAGCGAATATCATTGAAACACTGAAGGAACAGATGCACGACACTTACACCTTCATCAATTCTATTCCCGGGGATAAAGCTTATCATTCTTACGAAAAAGGAAAATGGACGATCAAGCAGATCATCGGTCACCTGATCGAAACCGAACGTGTATTTTCTTACCGGGCACTTGCCTTTTCCCGGCGGGATCCCAATCCGCTTCCGCCCATGGAGCAAGATGACTATGTAAAATATTCCAATTACAACAGCCGGACGATCAGCAACCTCGCAAATGAATACCTGGCAGTACGCATCGCTACTACCCACTTGTTCCAGAATATGACTAAAGAAATGGTTTCATTAAAAGGGATTGCCAGCAATGCAGAGTTTACCGTTCGCTCGCTCCCCTTCATCATTGCCGGGCATGAGCTGCACCACATGCAGGTTATTCGGGAGAAATATTTGTAAGAAGGCTTTGAGTCTTGATTCAGGCATCTCACATCTCCCTTTGAAGGGAGACCGCTTGGTTGCCTCAGCATCAAAACAGAGGGATGTGCGTCAGCTACGCTGGAACACCGTCTTTAACCGGATCCGACTTTCCCAAACCTGCATTCATTATTTTATGTGCCAACACATCCTCATCTGAAATTTCCGGTAGTTCCAGCTCCTTTCCTTCGTCTATCCATCTCGAAAGGATATGGATGAAATCAGGATCAATTTTGTAGACAACTTCTCCCCCAAGGACTTCCAAAGCAGCTGCATTACAAAGCTGTTCATACTGATTTTTGATTGGGATCGTAAGTAACTTCTTTCCTAAAAACATGGTTTCCGAGGTAGTCTCAAATCCCGACGCAGAAACAATACCCAGACAATTTTCAATGCTGTCCAAAAAAGTATCTTTCCCTACCGGATGTACCCGAACATTACCTCTTACATAAACCTCATCACAAGTTGGTGAAAAAATATGCCATTCTGTTTTCTTAACCTGACTGAAGATTGAACATAACGTTTCGTGATCGAAAGCAGGCAGGTAAACAGTCACATGATCTCCACTCACAGGATTCAGTTCCCGAATCTGCCGGCGGATGATCGGTGGCTCAATGAAATCATCATAACGCATATAGTGTGAACCAACAGCAGTGGTGCATGGAGCAAAATGCCTTATTACCGATTCAGCAAGCAATGATCTTTTAGGCGGACGAGGTGTTTTTTCAGATAAGAAGGAGCACTGATGGCTAATGGCAACACAGGGAATTCCTGCTCCTTTTGCAGCCCAGGCCGTAACCGGTTCAAAATCATTGACAACAAAATCGTACTCATCAACAGGCAGCTTTTGAATATCTTGAATGAACTCAACCGGGTGTAGATTCAAAGCCGTATCTAAAAAGTCTATGCTGCCTTTATTATCGTAAGCGAGGCTCATTCCACGGGCTTTGAAATCAACGGGGCCATCAATATTCATTTTAAAATTATACCCGCTGATGAGCACATCCACTTCGGCATGTTCCCTAAGCTTTGGCAACACCACTCGCGCACGGCTGATATGGCCATGACCTGTGCCCTGTATGCCATACAGTATTTTCATCCGATCATTACTTTTTGATCGAAGGTGTGGCTCTTCATGAGGGTATTGATCCGGGGATTTTCCTGAAGTACCATATCCTCACTGTAGCGGTACAAATTCCACTCTTGACCGTCATATTCCAGGCAGGTTAGATTTTCTACCCAGTCGCCGGAGTTAAGATATATTACCGAGCCTTTTTCGTTTTCAAATCCGCGTATTTTGGGTTGATGGATGTGCCCGCAAACCACATAATCGTACCCCTCTTCGATGGCCAGTTCCATGGCTGTCACCTCAAAATCATCAATGAAATTTACGGCCTGCTTTACGCTGTCTTTGATCTTTTTGGAAAGGGAAAATTTTCCATATCCCATTTTTTCGGAGATGGCATTCATCCAACGGTTCAGCAAAATCAAAAGTTCGTAGCCTTTTCCTCCCAATTTGGCCACCCACTTGCTGTGCTTCATGGTGATGTCGAAAATATCTCCGTGAAAGAACCATACCTTTTCTCCGTTCATCTCCAATACCAGTTTATCGCGGATGAAAAGCGGCCCGAGCTGCAGGCTGGAAATTTTCCGTAAGGTCTCGTCATGATTGCCTGTCAGGTAGTAAATATCGGTGCCGTTGGTCATCATGGTGATGAGTGTTCGGATGACATGCATGTGCGCTTCGGGCCAGTAATATTTTTTAAAATTCCACATGTCGATGAAATCCCCATTCAGGATGACTCGCTTTGGATCAATGGAATTGAGATATTGTACCAGTTCAACCGCATGGCATCCAACCGTTCCAAGATGGATATCAGATAAAACAACGGTATCGAGAGGTCGCTTCATAGCCTTAGATGATTTTTGGCTAAAGATCTCCTTCTGATGTTATGTAAGCATATCTGAACTGTTACTATTTCATTATCAGTATTCTGCCTAATCTTATTGCCAGAATTAAAAATGAAAGATTCAAAATGAAAAATTATTATACAGTTATAAATCCCCCATCTTAAATCTTAAATCTTGAATTTCCATGAGTGAGCAAAAGATCGTCCACGTACACCTGCCCGAAAATGAAGTTTTCAAAACAACCTTAACTGCCGGTAAACATGAATTGATTGCTGATGAACCGGAAAGCGTTCAAGGCGGACAAGATTCCGGCCCCGACCCTTACGATTATCTGTTAATGGGACTCGGTTCCTGTACCCTGATGACCGTTAAAATGTATGCTCGTAGAAAAGGCTGGGTAATTGAGGATATGTACCTGGAGCTTCGCCATAACAAACGTCACGCCAAAGATTGCGCTGAGTGCGAAGACCCTAAAAGCAAGATCGATCATATCGAAAAGGAATTGATCATTAAAGGAGATCTTTCTCAAGAACAGTTAGATAAGCTGTTGGATATTTCCAAAAAATGTCCCGTTCACCGCACATTGGAGAGTGATATTTCCATAAGCAGTTCCCTAAGCAACAGGTAGATATCCGTTTTGCATATTATTGAATAGCCCGAATAAACGATTTTCCATTTTCAATCGAGTTCTTCATATTCCGACATCATTTTCTGATCTCAAATCTCACGCTTATGAAGTCTGAAGCCCTGCGCATCTTGAATAATGCCATCTTTGAAGCTCAAACATGGAAGCCCGGCCGCTCCCGAAATTCTCTTGAAAATGACTTCTACCAACTTATGTTCAATGGCCCGTCTTTAGGTGACCATCCTGAATTGTGGGCTGAATTCCGAAAAGCCCTTGCCCGCAACGAGCATCTGCAGGATGCAGAACTCCGCGACTTCCTTACCCGAAAAAATTATGCCCGCGAAGGATACTGGTGGTTTGATCCGACGGAATGGAAGGAATGAACATCCAACAAGGAACTTCGAACATTTAACGTTCTTACCGGGATTTTGTACAATTTTTTTAGAGTTTCAAAATCGCATTCAACCTTTTCACTCCAACGCAGAGCGAGGTAACATCGAACAAGGAATATCCAACATCGAGGGAATAACGTTCTACATTGGATATTCGATGCTCTTTGTTCGATGTTCTAAACGGCTTCAATCCCTTCTTCATACGCTTCCATGGGAATGCAGGAGCAAACAAGATTTCGGTCGCCATAAGCATCATCCACACGAGAAACGGACGGCCAGAATTTGTTGAATTTAAGATCTTCCAGCGGAAACGCGCCTTTTTCTCGGGAATAGCTGCGAGTCCACTCATCTGCTACCATTACACGCTGGGTGTGAGGAGCGTTTTTGAGCACGTTGTCTTCTTTATCAGCTTTTCCGTCTTCGATTTCCTGAATTTCTTTTCGGATAGAGATCATAGCCTCACAAAAACGATCGAGTTCTTCGATGGACTCACTTTCCGTTGGCTCGATCATTAATGTACCCGGCACAGGGAAACTCATAGTAGGCGCATGGAAGCCATAATCCATCAGTCGCTTGGCCACATCAACCGATTCAATGCCGGCAGATTGCTTAAACGGACGAAGATCCACAATAAACTCATGTGCAGAACGACCGGTTTTTCCGGTGTACAGAATTTCATAATGATCTTTCAGCCGGTCTTTGAGATAATTCGCATTCAGAATCGCATATTTCGTCGCATCGGTCAGCCCATTGCCTCCCATCATGCGAATGTAAGCGTAAGAGATGGTGAGAATGCTTGCACTTCCCCATGGCGCTGCCGAGATCGCAGTCACCCCTTTTTCACCACCCATTTTTACAACCGAATGAGAGGGTAAAAACGGTACTAAATGTTCCGCAACTCCGATAGGCCCCATTCCGGGACCTCCGCCACCATGAGGAATACAGAAAGTTTTATGAAGGTTCAGGTGACAAACATCCGCCCCAATTTCACCGGGACTTGTAAGACCAACCTGAGCATTCATATTGGCACCATCCATGTACACTTGTCCGCCATGCTTGTGGATGATCTCGCAGAATGCCTTCACTTTGTGCTCAAACACACCGTGGGTTGATGGATAGGTGATCATCAAGGCAGCCAGGCGATCGCTGTATTTTTCAGCTTTGGCGGCTAAATCATCACTGGAAATATTTCCGTGGGAATCGGTATCCACAACCACTACATCCATACCGGCCATGACCGCACTGGCGGGATTGGTTCCGTGAGCCGAGGATGGGATCAATGCTACATTTCGGTGATCATCACCATTGGCTTTGTGGTAGGCACGAATCGTCATCAATCCGGCATATTCTCCTTGAGCTCCGGAATTCGGCTGCAGCGACATTCCCGCAAAACCGGTGATCTCACAAAGCTGATCGCTGAGTTCATCAAACAATTGGGTGTACCCTTCAGCTTGTTCTCGGGGAACAAAGGGATGGATTTGCCCAAATTCAGGCCACGTTACCGGAATCATCTCCGCTGTGGCATTCAATTTCATAGTACAAGATCCCAGCGATATCATAGAGTGCACCAATGAAAGATCCTTGTTCTCCAATCGCTTCATATAGCGAAGCATCTCATGTTCTGAGTGATACAGATGAAATACTTCGTGATCCATGTACTCAGACATTCTTGCCAGGTTATCAGGGAATTCAACCTGTATACTTTCTGCTTCGGCAGAAATATCAAACTCTTTTTCACTCCCAAGTGCTTCCGCAAAAATATTCAGAATGAGCCCGGCATCTTCCAGGTTTTTGGCTTCATCAAAAGAAATTCCAATAGTTTTATCATCTGCATATCTGAAATTTACTTCGTGCTGCTCAGCCACTTTCCGAACTTTGGATGCATCAGCTTTCACCGTGATGGTATCAAAGAATATATCGGTCTCAACTTCTACACCCATTTTTTCCAAACCGGCTTTTGTCAGCTTGGTCAAGCCATGTACTTTAGAAGCAATTTTCTTTAATCCTTCCGGACCATGATAAACCGCATACATTCCTGCGATCACCGCCAATAAAACCTGGGCTGTACAAATATTGGAAGTCGCTTTCTCACGTCGAATATGCTGCTCACGTGTTTGAAGCGCCATTCGGTACGCCGGTTTGCCTTCAGCATCTTGCGTTACCCCAATGATGCGGCCGGGAATTTTACGCTGGAATTTTTCTTGGGTAGCAAAGAAAGCGGCATGCGGTCCTCCATACCCCATCGGCACTCCGAATCGTTGTGATGATCCTACCACAACATCGGCTCCCATTTCGCCAGGTGCTTTCAAAAGTGTCAATGCTAAAAGATCTGCCGCCACTACAGCAAACACATCATTTTCATGAGCGGCTGCTATAAGATCGGTATAGTCTTCCACCGTTCCGTCGGTTGCAGGGTATTGCAGTAACATTCCAAATAAGTTGGGATCGGTTACATCCAGATCTTTATGATCTCCAACCCGGATCTCTACTCCAATGGGTTCGGCCCGGGTTTGCAGCACTTCAATGGTTTGCGGATGACACCATTCAGATACAAAAAATACATCCGCTTCTTTACGCTTTTTGCCTTTTCGCTGTCCGTACAACATGCTCATTGCTTCAGCTGCAGCTGTTCCCTCATCCAGTAAAGAGGCATTCGCAAGTTCCATGCCGGTAAGATCAGAAACAACGGTTTGAAAGTTGATCAGCGCTTCAAGCCGTCCCTGGGCGATTTCAGCCTGGTATGGCGTGTATGCTGTGTACCAACCCGGATTTTCCAGGATATTCCGCTTGATGACATTGGGCATCAGCGTATCATAATACCCCATTCCAATAAAGGATTTGAAGATCTTATTCCTGGAAGCCAGCTTTTTGAATTCAGCTAAAAAGTCGGCTTCACTTAGTGAATCCGGAAGTTCCAGCGGTTTTTCAAGGCGGATACCTTCCGGGATGGTCTCATCGATCAGTTTATCGAGTGAGTCGGCCTTGATAACCTCCAGCATTTTTTTAATTGATTCAGAATTGGGTCCGTTGTGGCGATGAGCAAATACTTCTTGATCGAAATTAATGTTCATTTAAGACTGAAAATGAGGGTTTTTCTTTTTGGATTGGAACACAGAATACCGGCTGTCCATTTCGGAAAGATATCCTTTGAAAACTGTATCTGTAAAATAAGGAAAAATCAACTCAAAAAGAGAGTTATGAGGGCTACAAATAATTCAGTTTCTCAGATTTTTTTGATTTATTACAGGTCTTTACAAAATCCTATATCCGCTAATCAAAAATACCATCATGGGAAAAGCTGTCAAATTAATGGCTGTGGTCTTTGTACTTGCCACAGGCAACCTCTTTGCACAAAATACAAGTACATTAACTATTAGCATCGAACCGGATCCGGTCACGGTCAAGGTCGGTGAAGAAATTCAACTTAAAGCCACCTTAATGGATGGGGAAAAAGTCCTGCCCGATACCATTCTTTTCTATTCCAGAAATGGCTACGATCTTGAAGTTAGCCGCGAAGGATTCGTCAAAGCCAATAAACCCGGAACGTATTCTGTGCTCGCACTTCGGTCGGGTCCCAGAGATCAACGAGTCATGAAACGATTTGAAGTTCAGGTTCCATTTCCACCAATTGCCAGTTTAGAGTTCAAGAACATTCCCGATAACTTTTACTCAAAGACAACTTATGATCTTAATGTGGATGTGATCGATGAAATGGATCTTATCCGGGAAAATCCAAGCTTAACGTTCAAGAGCAGCAACCCCTCGGTTGCCATGATAAGTCATGGGAAACTCTTAGCTTTGAAGCCCGGAAAAGCCACGATAACCGCTTCTTCAGAAGGAAAATCGACGGAGCTTTCGGTAACTGTCAAGAAAAATCCTGCTTCAGAAATTGTGATCGCTAATACAGAAACCTCGGTACGAACCGGCGATGTGATCACCTTAAATGCAAATGCAAAAGGAAGCAACGGACGTTCAATTGAGGTGCCTATCACTTATTCTTTTGTAGCTCAGCCCGAAGACAATTTAGGACAAGGAGCTGAAGGTCAGATCAATCAGCAAGGTAAATTTGTAGCCAATGTTCCGGGAACCTTCATCCTGACTGCCCGTGCCGGTGATGCTGTAACCGATCAGGTGATTCAGGTACGCGAGCGGAATGTAGCCCGGGAACTTGAAGTAGTAGGACACGGAAAGGTATTGGATGTCCACACTTCTGACCTTTGGGTTTGGGAAGGAACAGATGGCCGCGATTATGCCATCACCGGAACGTGGGGAGCCAGCGGGGATGCCTATTTCTGGGATGTCACCGACCCGGCAAATTTAACTCCTATTGATACGGTTCGCGTGGATGCCCGAACGGTAAATGATGTGAAGATCTCTGAAGATGGAACCATCGGTGTTTTAACCCGCGAAGGTGCTTCCAACCGTAAGAATGGAATTGTGATCCTTGATGTATCTGATCCTTACAATGTTGAGGTCATCACCGAATATAATGACGGTTTAACCGGTGGTGTTCACAATGCCTTTATCTATGAAAATCATGTTTATGCTGTCAATAATGGCACACGTTATGATATCATCAATATTGAAGATCCTGCAAATCCTTACACCGTTAATCGTTTTGAACTCGATACGCCGGGACACTCCATACATGATGTCTGGATCGAAGACGGTATTGCTTATTCCTCCAACTGGAGAGATGGAGTCGTGGCCGTAGACATTGGCAGTAAGAACAGCGAGCTGGCAGATGCCGGAGGTTCCCCCGAAAATCCTGTTAAATTGGGAAGCTACACCTACCCCAGCGGCTGGAATCATGCAGCCTTTCCATTCAAAAGTGAATCTACCGGCGATTTTTATGTAATTGCAGGGGATGAAGCTTTCCCAAATGGACTCCCTTCCCGAAATAACCCTGCCGCAGCTGCCGGATGGATACACTTTGTTAAATTTGATGGCTGGGATAATCCCAAAGAAGTTGCCCGATACCAGGTTCCCGAAGCAGGAACACACAACTTTTGGGTTGTTGGAGATACTCTTTATGTAGCCTACTATAACGGCGGACTTCGCATCGTAGATATCTCAGGCGAGCTTATGGGGAATTTATATGACCAAGGCCGGGAGATTGCAAAGTTCGAGCCCACTCACGGCGATGCCATCGTCCCAAATGCCCCTTTTACCTGGGGACCTCAACCATATAAAGATTACATCTTCATTTCCGACTGGAATTCAGGATTGTGGTCGGTGAAGCTGTTGGAACCGGCACAACAAGGAACGAATTAATATTCAATATTCAATTGGTAGAACAGTAATTTTTGCTGTTCTACCAATTTTTTTGATGGTTACCTATTTCATCCAAAATGAGACCTCTTACAAAAAATAATCTCAAGCATTTTTACTTTAATAAATATCTTGTAACGCCATTCAAGCAAAAACGCTACCCGATTTCTTACTGTTATCACTACAAGGCAATTTGGTTCAGAACCTACAAGGTAGCCAGCCGCACTATTCACCATTTGCTGAAAGATGCGAGCCCCGAAAAGGGTTATCTCTACAGTTCTCCCGTTTCCTATCAACCGGAGCGGTATGACGATTTTTTTAAATTTACTTTTGTCAGAAATCCACTCGACCGTTTTATCTCAATTTGGAAGGGAATGGTTTTAAAAAGAAATTATTTTGGTTTCTCCAAACAGAAATATCAGGAAATGCAGGATTTTAAGACTTTTTTGGACTGGGTTGAGGATAAAGATTTCGGCAAGGCAGATATCCACTTAGTTCCTCAACACAAGTTGGTTGATTTGGAGAACATTGATTTTGTTGGCCGGTTCGAAAATTTTGAAGAAGATTTTCTGAAAGTTGCCAATGAAATTGATCTTCCCATCAAAGAATCAGATTTAATTCATCGCAATAAATCACCTAAAAAAGAAATCAATTTAGATGATGCAGAGCGAAAACGAATCTTTGAATTATACCCCAAAGATGTTGAATTATTTTACCCACATCTACAATCATAATTTTTTCATCAAGTCACTCTTATGAAGTTTTTGAAACCCTTGCTAACCATTTTTGTCTTTTTAATTGGGCTTAATACTTCTCACCTTAAGGCCCAGGACTATTACCTCTACGTAGCCGCCGAATCGGATGATGATGTCCATTTAATCCATTTTAATGGACAAAGCGAGCAAGGTGAGATCGCTGAAACCATTGAAGTGGGAACCTGGCCGCAAGAAAATGAAGGGCCGCACGGCTTAACGGTTTCTCCCGATGGCAAATACTGGTTTGTGAGTATTGCTCATGGCTACCCCTATGGTTCCCTCTGGAAATACGAAACCGGCACCAACGAATTCGTGGACAAGGTCGAACTGGGGATGTTTCCCGCCACTATGGATATCTCCAAAAGTACCGGACTTTTGTATGTGGTCAACTTCAACCTTCATGGAGACATGGAGCCAAGCACGGTTTCTGTGGTTGAACCGAATACCATGATGCGCCTTCAGGATGTTGAGACCGGCATCATGCCGCATGGATCACGCATCAGTGATGACGGCAGATGGCAATATCATGTTTCCATGATGACGGACGAATTGGTAGTCATTGATACGGAAAACCTGGAGGTTGCAAAACGGCTCAACCTTTCCAAAATGAACGACAGGAAACCGGAGATGGATCATTCTGAAATGAATCATCAAAATATGAAGCACAGTCCCATTGTGAAACCAACCTGGGCCGATCCTCATCCTTCAAAACCTTTGGTTTATGTGGCAGGCAACGGCTCCGATGAGCTCATCGAGATCAACACAAACAACTGGAAAATCACTAACCGCTGGAAAACAGGCAAAGCTCCCTATAACCTGGAAATATCGCATGACGGAAAATTACTGGTGGCTTCCTACAAAGGAGAAGGGGCAACGGGTGTTTGGGATCTTGAAGCCGGAAAAGAATTGGCTAAAATCCCCAACAGCCGGAAAGTAAGTCATGGCGTCAGTATTTCTCCCGATGACAAATTCGCTTTTATTTCCATGGAAGGGATTGGAGGCGAACCCGGCTCCGTAGATGTCATAAACCTGGAAACACTGAAACGGGTTGAAGTGATCGAAACGTCAAAACAAGCCGGTGGAATTATCTTTTGGAAAATGGAAAATTGATTCATTCAATCTTTAATATTTATAAAGCCGAAGTCAAAGATTTCGGCTTTTTTATTTCATTGAGATGAGGTGGCTGACGTTTTTTCCATTTTCCTCTTCCCGAAGTATTACTTCTTTTTCAAGAGGTTCCACAGTGTAGCCTAACTTTTCCGCAATCCCTATGATCAAAGGCTCAAGCCTTCCCTTTTCAGTATTAAACTTCACCATTGCGGATTTATACGGTAAATCTATTTTTTGGATAGCTCTTCCCAGCATATCTGCGCATTTGAGTACCTCAATGCCGTCAAATTTTTGCTTTCCGGTTATCTTGGGAGGCTTAAATTGTTTTTTAAACTCACTCAGTGATGAGATGCCGCTTCCATTTTGAGACACTTGCAGCCATTGCACTTTATGTTCCACATCCCTGACATAATAGGTCAGATATCTCGGTTTCTCACTTTCCAGATAGAAATCAAATTCCGAAAGCCACACCTCTTTCACCTTATCCATTTCAATATCAAACCAAACCCCCTCTTCTTTCATCTTCCAAACCAATTGTTCTTCATCGGATTTGCGGCGGTCTAACTCTACCGGGTATGTTTTATTAAAAACATTGGTAAGATGTGAAAGATTGGATTCCGGAAGGATTTTGAGCCTGGGCCTATCCGCAATAGGATCTACAAAATCAGGAGCATCATTTTCTGACTCGCAGGTGATCGATCCAATATTTAAAAATATTCGGACTAAGCCTTCCGTAATTTTTTCCTTAAAAGCGTTGGATTGATTTTCCATATCTGATTAACCTAATAGCCCGTTAAGGTATGCAAAATCAGGTCTATTTTAAATTCCCTTATTTACATATTAATAATCAGCATTTCATAGCCTCAAACTTGATTAATCAGTCCAAGGATTTTGAAGTTCTGAGTATGGATAAATTATTTTTAGCTTTGACTAATTTATTTATAAGTTTTAATAAACTTTCTTATCTTAAAAAGAAAAATGGATTTAATACCTAATTGGTTTTTTGAACTTAGCCCCATAATGCAATCGCTGCTTGGAGGCTTATTTACATGGGGAGTGACCGCAGCCGGTGCTGCATTGGTTTTCTTTACCAAACAGATCAACTACAAACTGCTTGATGGCATGATGGGCTTTGCAGCAGGTGTCATGATAGCAGCCAGTGTCTGGTCCTTGATCATTCCGGGAATAGAATTGGCTGAAGCACAAGATATGATCGGATGGATACCAGCTGCTATTGGGTTCCTCCTCGGAGGTTTATTCCTCAGGATCTGCGACGCCTACCTGCCCCACTTACATATTGGCTTGCCAAGAGATGAAGCAGAAGGAATGGAAACAAAATGGAAACGAGCAACACTGCTTGTTTTAGCTATAACCTTGCATAACATTCCGGAAGGGTTGGCCATAGGCGTGCTTTTTGGTGCTGCCAGCCTGGGAACCGACATTGCCGGCGGAGCTACTGTAGTTGGTGCTATTGCTTTGGCAATCGGTATCGGGATTCAAAACTTTCCGGAAGGAGTTGCTATTTCCATGCCTTTGCGGCGAGATGGCGTAAGCCGACTAAAAAGCTTTAATTATGGACAGCTTTCTGCAATTGTGGAACCGGTTTCTGCTGTTGTTGGAGCTGCAGCCGTTATTTACATCACTCCCATTTTACCATATGCACTTGCCTTTGCAGCTGGTGCAATGATCTATGTTGTGGTTGAAGAACTAATTCCGGAAAGCCAACAACATGGAAATACCGACTTGGCTACACTGGGAGTTATGGGTGGATTTGTAGTTATGATGGTTCTGGATGTAGCTTTAGGCTAATTCTCCAAAATCACGGTATCACAAAAAGGCATAGGGTGTTCAGACTTATGCCTTTTTTATTTCCGTAAAATCTTTTCTGTATATCAGCTTCCATTTCGTAACTTTATTGACTGATCTCATTTTTAAATAAAATCAAATTACAGTGAGCGACAATAAAATTATTTTTTCCATGGTTGGGGTTTCCAAAACCTATAAACCCAACAAAACTGTATTAAAAGATATCTACCTGTCCTTTTTCTATGGAGCCAAGATCGGGGTGCTTGGGTTGAATGGTGCCGGAAAATCTACCCTGCTTAAGATCATTGCCGGAGAAGACCAAAACTACCAGGGCGATATTAGTGTACAAAAAGGGATCAGCTTTGGATACTTGTCTCAGGAACCTCAACTTGATTCTTCTAAAACCGTGAAGGAGATCGTAGAGGAAGGTGTTCAGGAGACTATGGATCTGATCAAAGAATATGAAGCAGTAAATGCTGCATTTAGCGATCCTGATGCTGACTTTGATAAACTCATTGAAAAACAATCGAAGCTGCAGGAAAAGATCGACCGGATCGATGCATGGGATATTGACAGTAAGCTGGAACAAGCCATGGATGCTCTCCGTTGCCCTCCCGGTGATACTCCTGTAAATGTACTTTCAGGAGGAGAAGCCCGACGGGTTGCACTATGCCGGCTTTTGCTCAAAAAACCGGACGTACTATTACTGGATGAGCCTACTAACCACCTCGATGCCGAATCGGTGCTTTGGCTTGAACAGCACCTAGCACGATATGAAGGGACCGTAATTGCTGTAACTCATGATCGGTACTTTCTGGATAACGTAGCCGGGTGGATCCTGGAATTAGATCGAGGCGAAGGAATTCCTTTTGAAGGCAACTATAGTGCGTGGCTGGATCAAAAATCGAAACGACTTGCTCAAGAAGAGAAAGAAGAATCCAAGCGACAGAAAACTTTGAAGCAGGAACTTGAATGGATTCGCCAAAATCCTAAAGGCAGGCGTGCAAAAAGTAAAGCCCGGATCAATAAATACGAAGAAATGCTTTCCGAGGAGCACGAAAAAAGAAGAGACGATATGGAGATCTTTATTCCTGCCGGGCCCCGTTTGGGAGACAAGGTGATCGTAGCCGATCACGTATCTAAAGGATTTGAAGATCGTTTGCTGATCGAAGATATGAATTTCCAACTGCCTCCCGGCGGAATTGTGGGGATCATTGGTCCTAACGGAGCTGGTAAAACCACTCTATTCAAGATGATTACCGGTGAGGAACAACCCGATAAAGGAACTTTTTCCCTTGGAGACACCGTAAAACTTGGATACATAGATCAGAAACGACCGCTGGATCCTGATAAAACTATTTGGGAAGAGATTTCGGGCGGCCATGATATCGTTAAGCTTGGCAATCGTGAAGTGAACTCACGCGCTTATGTGGCCCGTTTTAACTTCAGCGGAAGTGATCAGCAAAAGAAAGTGACTGAACTCTCAGGTGGTGAACGCAACCGGGTTCATTTAGCTAAAATGCTGAAGGAAGGTGCCAATGTATTACTTTTAGATGAACCTACAAACGACCTTGACGTAAATACTTTACGTGCACTTGAAGAGGCGCTTCTCAACTTTGCCGGTTGTGCCGTTGTTATCTCCCACGATCGCTGGTTCCTCGACCGTATTGCCACCCATATTTTAGCCTTTGAAGGAAATAGCCAGGTTTACTGGTTTGAGGGCAACTTCCAGGAATATGAGGAAAACAAAAAAGAACGTCTCGGAATTTCAGATGACCAACCCCATCGCATTAAATACAAAAAGCTTATGCGATGATTACAAATTTTTACTAATTTAATAATTAGTGATAAAGAGGTATACCTGAATTAGAAAGCGACCCGCTTATCAAAAGATCATCTATGAAAAATTCAATTGAGCAGCATGGAGTAGATGTCGATCGCAAGATCCTAACGCTTTTTATTTTTGCTTTTATTTGCGCTGTACTGCTCATTATTTCCGTAACTCTTGCCGTTAGCTTTGCTTCCGGACTAAGAGGATATGTTGGGGGTGAAGGCCACTGGACAAAAGCTCAGAAAGAATCCGTTATACACTTAAGTCACTATATTTCTACCGAAGAAGAGGAGGATTTTAATAATTTTAAACGGGTTTTTCGGGTCATTATGGGGGATCGTATGGGAAGAGAAGAGCTTAAAAAGCAGGATTACGATTATGATGTGGCCTTTGAAGCGTACCGGCAAGGACTAAATCATCCGGACGACATCCCTCACATGATCCGGATATTCAACCTTTTTCAAAATTTCGGGCCTGTAAAGCAAGCTATAGAAGTATGGGAAACCGGCGATGATAAGATCGATGAACTGATCTCTTTCGGTGAGACCATCCACCGGGAAATTCAAAAAGGTGACATTTCTCAGCAGCAAAAGGAAGTATGGCTGGATGAATTGATCCGGCTCGATCACGAACTTACTGACTTGGAACTTCGATTCTCAGATTCTATGGACAGTATGGCTCGATCAGTAAATCAAGTCGTGAAATGGACTACAATTGTACTTGGATTGTTCATCATAACTATTGGTGTATGGCTTACCACCCGCTTCTATAACAGCACAAATATTTGGACCGCAACACTTCAGGAAACCGAAGAAAAGTTCCGCAACGTCCTCGATAATTCGCGGGATGTGCTTTTCAAGATGAATGTTAATTCCCAAAAATATGAGTATGTAAGTCCTGCCCTGGAAACCATGTTAGGATATGACACCAATGAATTCTCTGAAGGCGGGATAAAATTCATTATGAGCAAAATGCACCCTGAGGATAAGGAGAGAATCCAGAAAGTGGTGGATCGCTACGAATCGGTTGAAGACCGTGAGTTTCTGTCAACCCTTGAATATCGGCTAAAAGACAGTGACGGCAATTGGAAGTGGGTGAGTAATACCCGCACCATGGTTAGAAACGGAAATGGAGAACCGGAAGCTATTGTGGGAACCGTAAGAGACATCTCTTACCGAAAAGAACAAGAGGAAAAGATCCGTAAGTCCCTTCAGGAAAAAGAAGTTTTACTCAAAGAGATCCATCACCGAGTAAAAAACAACCTTTCCATCATCTCCAGTTTACTGGAACTTCAAAAAGATGGGGTTGCTGACGAGGTAAAAGAAATGCTTAGTGAAAGCCAGCTGCGGATCAAATCCATTGCTAAAGTTCATGAGAAACTTTACAAATCCAAGAACCTGGCAGACACCTCCCTGGATATCTATATATCGGAACTGGTAGAAGAAATTGAAAACACCTACACTTCAGACAAACAGTCCATAGATATCCAACACGACATCATTCCGGTCTCTGTTTCTATCAACGAAGCGATACCTATTGGTTTAATGCTCAACGAGCTCATCAATAATGCCTTCAAACATTCTTTCAAAGGTAAAGAAACAGGCAGGCTGATCATTTCTGCCAGTGAAGTTAACAATCAGATACAAATGGAAATTAAAAGTGATGGGAATAAAATGGATGAAAACCTTGATTTCTCCCAACACGATTCTCTTGGAATGACCCTCATTGATTTGCTTGTTAAAAGAATAAACGGCACTATTGAAATGGAACAGGATGATATTTGGACCCGATTCACCATCCGCTTTTCTTTGGCAGATGACCACAGCTAACCATTCGAAGCAAAGCCTAAGCTAAGCCTCTTCTATTTTCTCTTTGGTTCTCCCATCGTTTAAAGGTTTAGTGACCTCACCGGAAGTGATCCAATTGAAAACCCTGTAACAATCGTGCTCATCCAGGTCAGCAACTTCCAGGTTTAACCCTCCGGCACCTGAAGCGACCATAGCATGCAGGTTTAACAGTTCTTTTCGTACCTGAAATGGATTTTGCGTCAACTTGATATGCTGAATGCGTTTCCTTTTTATAAAAGCGGTGGTTCTTGAAACTACCCGGTAACGCAATTCCAGAAGTTCTTGATCGAACGAAATAAATGCATCCTTATATCTCTTCCAGCCCAGATAGCCCATCATCGGAATCAGTACAACTGCTAACCAGCCATAATCCAGCAAAAACCATAAAACCGGGATTGCTATCAATAATAAGTAATTGGGCCGCCTGATATACCGGAACAGGGCTTTTGCAGGGGGCTTTATCTTTTCTTCAGGATCATGGTCAATATCGATGTAATCCTTTAAGAAAGC
Organism: Gracilimonas tropica DSM 19535; assembly: GCF_000375425.1. Lineage (GTDB taxonomy): Bacteria > Bacteroidota > Rhodothermia > Balneolales > Balneolaceae > Gracilimonas > Gracilimonas tropica. Next base: position 627,917 of record NZ_AQXG01000002.1, read on the forward strand.
AGTTACATCATGTTTGGAAATATAGGGGGCTATCACAATAGATCTACCCTTCTGGCTTTGATCAAATCCGGCACTTTCAAGATACATCATTCCATACCCCAGTGGTTGTCGAAAAATACCTTCCACAAATCGAACCGCCTGTATCCGGTCAAAAGGAACCGTAATGTGTTTCCTTTCTATCAGGCCTGTTGAAATGATGAGTTCTTTGGTAGTCTTCTCTAATTTAAAATCAGAATAATTGAAGATGACCCCCAAAAAGGAAAGGGTCCACGATATAAGGATAATTCCCAGAACCACTGCTACGATCATTGTTACATTGCTGTATCCCGGAAGCATTTCATACATGTACTCTATGCTTTCCTCATTTATGAATTCATCTAACTGCCCGGATATAGCCCCTAAAATAGAAGCAATCAATCCAAAGTTACCTGACGTAAAAGCTGCAGCCACAAGGTCTCTCTTGGATAGTTTCCAACTTGCTAAAATTTCTTCCTCTTTATCCCCGGCCTGTCTGTTCGGTTGATCGCCATTTTGATCCGGATGGTCTTGATCCCCCGTATGTTTCTTACGTAATTCAGTACGCAGATTTTCAGCTTCTTCCCTCGTTATAGCACTAATGGTTGCCGATTCTGTACCTCCCCCTGCCGTTTTAACCTCCAGCTGTACCAAACCAAACATACGTTGCAGCAACCCTTCGGTAATGTCAATCACCTGAATGCGATCTTTGGACATATATATCTTGTTCTTTACGAACACCCCTTTCTCGATCTGCAACTCATCCTGATGAACACGGTAACGAAATACCCACCATCCAAAAAGCCCCCCGATAAGAGCTACCGCAAAACCCCCTCCAAGAAAATAAAGGAAATAGCCTTCAGTATTCGAGGTTCCGATAAATATCAGGATCAGAATGGTTATGAAATTCTGCCGGATAAGGTCAATAACTTTGCTTACCGCTGCGATCGGATGTTGGCGCTTAAATTCAGACATCCCCTTTTACCTTTCTTACCAGATTTGAGATCGTATCTCTTACTTTATCCGCGGTTTCATCATCCAGGGCAGGAATTTCATGCGTGGTAGCAGCTGTTGAAATCGTCACCGAGGACAACCCAAATTTCCTGTACACCGGGCCTTGGCGGGTATCTACATGCTGAACGCGGTTGATGGGCACCAGCGTCCTTTTTTTGATGAATATGCCCCGCAACATATCGATCTCCTTTTCGGAGATATCATACTTCCAGCGCTTCCACCTCAATTTTGGAAACACGATTGCTATGGTCAGATAGAAAAACAAACCGGCAAGGAAAAGGACGGAGAACAAGATCCAATCTACTCCCTGATACCATGCGAGTGCAGAACCTGCGTTTTGTCCAATCGAGATCGCCAGAAAAAAACCGGAAGGCAAAAACCAAGCTATCCCGTAAAGTAATGCATTGACGGTCCAGGCTTTGATGGCATTATTGTGAATTCTGTTAGCCGGTTCTGAGATCATATTTCAATATTCGTTAAAAATGGAAACACTCAAAAATAAAAAAAGCCACACAAAGGTGGCTTTTTTAAAATCCGTTGTAGAAGCGGAAATTACATAGCGTTCTTCTTGGCCTGAATTTCCTGACGAATTTCGTGTGCAAGATTTTTCAGGGTCATGAGATGCTTGCGGGCACGTGTACCGGCAGCTTTATTACCTTTCTCATAAAACTTCTGCATGTCAACTTGTAATTCTTCTACTACGTTGTTGATATCGTCCATTCTACTCATATGTTGTACTCCTAAATTTAGTTTTGATTAAGGGCATCTACTAAATTCAACACCCGCTTTTAAATGAGAACTGTATTTACTAAACAGTATTAAAATCTGCGTTAATTTAATAAATAAGTAATTAAATGTATGGTTTTCTTTGTCACTGTGTTAAAGGCACTTTTTCCTTCGAAGTTCCCTGTATTTCGTCTACGCTGAACATCAGCCCAAGCCCAACGATCAACAGTAACAAAATGGATGCCATCCCCCACCTCTGACTGTCCATTAGAAGGGTGATCCATCCTACCATCAATGGGCCGGCAAAAGTGGTAAGTTTCCCGGATAATGCAAACAACCCAAACATTTGATTTCGCTTGTTTTGAGGGGATATTCTACCCATAAAGGTTCGGCTGGATGCTTGCACCGGCCCCACGAAGATTCCAAGCAGCAATCCCCACACCCAAAACCAGGTTTCAGACTCCACAAAGAGGACTGCAAAAACGGGGATGACCAAACCGGTCAACGACCATATGATCGTCTTTTTACTCCCACTGATATCATCCACCCATGAAAAACCAAAAGCACCAATACCTGCAGTGATATTGAGCGCGATTCCAAACATAAAGATCTGCCCTGTATCAAATCCAAACGTTCCGGCTGCATAAACACCTCCCATGGCAAAAATGGTAGCAAGTCCATCATTATAAAAGATCCTGGCAAGCAGAAACTTCCAGATATTTGGTTCTTTTTTGAGAAGCCTGATCCCATTTTTTAACTCTCTCAAACCATCAGATACCGCTTCGGCTATTTTCTTATTTTTAGAAGGCACATCCGGTGTTTTTAAAAACAAGGGAAGGCTGAACAAAGCATACCAAATCCCGGTAAAAAGAAAAGTGATCCTTACGTTTTGTAACGATTCCTCATTCAATCCAAACCATTCGGCACCATATTCAACAAAGCCAAAATAACCGATGATCAGGCAAAAGAGGCCCCCGGCGTATCCCATTGCCCAGCCCCAGCCCGACCATTTTCCTATCGTCAGGCTAGTTGTAAGATCAGGTAGCATCGCATTGTAGAAAATAAAGGAGAGCTCAGCTCCAAGGGTAGCTATGAACGCCATAATCAAAGCAAACCAAATGAAATCAGTACTCGGCTCGGCAAACCAAAGCATGCTGCATCCAAACACACACATAATGGTAAAAAAACCGATCCAGGGTTTTCTTCGTCCCCCTTCATCTGCGATAGAGCCCAAAAAAGGAGCTGATATCGCCAAAATAAATCCTGCCAGTCCGATCATGTTTCCCCAGAGAGCCGTGCCTGTAGTTTCATTTTCGGCGATAGATTGGGCAAAATAGGCGGCAAACACAAAGGTTTGGATCATCACAAAATAGGCAGAGTTGGCCCAGTCGTACATGGCCCAGGCGAATAAACCATTGCCCCTTGAAGATTCTTTACTCATTCGGTTCATTTAATGAAAGTGTGCCCGAATATCGGTTTTGAAGGCGGGAAAGCAAAATTAAATGATGGATAGCACTATAAACCGGGCTTAACGGTTTGTTAATTTTTCTGAATGTAACTTGATAAAAAACCAGATTTGACCATGAAATTCACTTTTTCACTTTCTCTCCTGTCTCTTTTAGTTTTTGGAGGATGTTCCTCTTCCACTGAACTTGCTGATCAATCAAATCCATCTGCAACATACTCTGATGTATTTGCTCAACCAAATTGGTATACCTATACAAAGTTTGACACCCTGACTATACTTTCCTGGAATGTTGAGCACTTCGTAGATGAATTCGACAATCCATATATCGACAATGACCGAGAAAATAATCCACCTCAAAACATGGATGAAAGAAGAGAACTGGTGTCTGATGTCATAAAGCGAGCGAATGCGGATGTTGTTGTTCTTCAGGAGTTTGAAAGTGATAGCTATGCGCAGCAATTCGCAGAAGAGTATTTTCCGGAACTTGGTTATCAAATTTTTTCCGGGCATGAAAGCAGCGACTGGTATATGAATGTAGTGATGATGAGTCGCGTTCCGCTTGGGCTTTTTCACAGCTATGCTACATCTAATACTCCCATCCCGGGACAATTGGATGAGGCGGGAAATCCTGAATCCCAAACATTCATTAATAACCGAATGTGGACTGCAGAGATTTTGGTGAATCCGGAGTACCACTTTTTCCTAACCGGGGTCCACCTGAAAGCCGGTCGTGGAGAGCGCAATGAGAGCTGGCGAATGGGACAAATGAATTTGCTTCGCTATCATTACGATCAACTTCTTAAACAAAACCCGGATGCTAATATTTTAGCCGTAGGCGACTTCAACGGCACGCCCGAAAGTCCCGAAATGGAGCTTTTTCTTGGTGAAGGAACTGACATAGAATTTATTGATCCACTTGCTGAAACTGAGATCTTTTCTCATCCTGCAGATTCTGCTTTTTGGAGGATTGATCACATTCTTCCTAATACCAATATGATAAAGGAAGTGGTAAACGGCTCAGTGAAAGTAAATTATTATTTCTCACCTGATTCTATGAATCAGGCAGCCGATCATTTACCGATGACCATCAAAATTATCCCCGTAGAAAATTAGTTTTGTATTTCCTGAACAACTTTCTTCGCGCTTTTCACACAATCAGGCACCGAAACGCCCCAGCGAAAATTACCTCCAATATATAAGCCCTGATATTCTTTCTCGGCTTCTTTCATTTTTTGGTGAACCGTTTCATACCCTACATGAAATTGCGGAATGGCTTTCTTCCATAATCGGGATTTCACAAATTCCGGTTCCGCTGAAGTTTCCATCAGCTCAGAAAATTCAGCCATGATCTGCTCCTCAACCTTTTGAATATCATCGGATAAAATATCGCGATCGTGAGCGCCACCGGTCATTAGCGTACAGTGGAAATATCTATCCTTGCTAAGTTCCGGAAAGATGCTGGATTTCCAGATAGCTCCCAGCAAACGAATATTCTCTTTCCTTGGGATGAGAAACCCAAATCCGGATCGGGGTAACCTGATATCCTCCGATTTGAACATAACCTGTGTAGAAAGCATCGGGGCATACTCGATTCTTCGAAGAGTTTTGGAAAGTGTGGGGACAAATCCATCCAGCACCGAGGCTAAACTGTAAGCAGGGAGACATGAAATCACCTTTTCAGCCCGGTGGACTCCCTCTGAAGTTCGTATTTCAAATATATTCCCGGATCTTTTAACTCCAATCACTTCCTCATTTAAAATGTAGTCAGAGATTTTTTCAGCTATGGCGTTGGTCAGCTGCTGAATGCCTTTTTTGAAGGTCAGCACCATCGGTTTTATCTCGGATTCTTCTTTCTTAGACCGAAGTGCGCCCATCATGATAGAACCAAATTGCTGCTCATTTTCGACCAGTTTTGGGAGAATTTCTTTTTTGCTGATTTGGTAAATATCTCCGGCATAAATTCCCGAAAAAACCGGGTCTACTAAATATTCAACCGCTTCTTTTCCAATTCTCCGTTCCAGAAAAGCACCCACGCTTTCATCATTGAATGTTCCTTTGGTGATGAAGGGTTCGGCTAACGCTCGCAGCTTTCCTTTTGCTGAAATTACTTTAGTTGTAAATAGCGTTTTAGGAGATGGTGTGAGCGCCTGAAGCTGTCGGTCGCGAACAATGTAGCGTGTTTTGAACGCTTCAGAGATCTGCACGATCTCATCTTCCAATCCGACTTCTTTGGCCAACTGTCGTATAGAACCATCCCGGTCGCGCAGAGAATTGGGTCCAAAATCGAGTACGCTTTCTTCTCTAATTTCAGAGGATATCACCCCCCCAACCATAGATTGCTTTTCAATGAGCTTAAAGGGAATTCCGGCTTTATGGAGATTCCAGGCGGTAGCCAATCCAGAAATTCCTCCACCCAGAATCAATATTTCCTTCATCACTTTAATCCCTAACTTTTACCACAGAGTTCACTGAGCAACACTGAGTTTTATTGATTGAACTTACGCAACAGCTTCTTCCGGCTTCAGCATATCTGCGCACCAGTGCTCGAGGGCATCGATCCATAGATCATGGTCGTTGACGCAAGGAATGAGAATCAGGTCTTCGCCACCGGCTTCCACAAAATCTTCCTTTCCTCGTATTCCGATCTCTTCCAGCGTCTCTATACAATCAGAGATAAAAGCCGGACAAGCCACCGCTACTTTTTTCACGCCTTCTTCAGCCAGGCGTACGAGCTCTGCATCGGTGGCCGGAGTCAGCCAGGGATCGATACCCAATTTGGATTGAAAAGCCACGCTATAGTTGAAATCTTTGTTATCCAGATCCAGATATTCCGCCACATTTTGAGTGGTCTTGATATCCTGGTGGCGATAGCAGAATGTATGCGCCGGGGAATTCACGTTACAGCAATCTTCACACTTCAGGCAATGATCGCCGGTGATATCCCGCTTTTTGATGTGTCGCTCAGGCACGCCATGGTATGAGAACAGCAAATGGTCGATATCATCATGCTCTTCTAAAGTAGAACGCATACTTTCCCCCAACGCCTTGATGTAAAGCGGATCATCATAAAATGCATCTTTGAATTGTACATCCAGACTTGGATATTTTCCGCGCCACACTTCTTTGGCTTTCTCGATCACGGTTTCCGTAGTCGACATCGCGTACTGTGGATACAATGGAATTAAGAATACGCGTTCCAGATCAGGGTTTTTCTCCATGAGTGCATCAAAACCAGCTTCAATGGAAGGATTTCCATAACGCATGCCCATTTCAATAGGCACATGATCTCCTAATTTCTTTTGAAGTTTATCAATCACTCGCTGGGTAATTACAATCAAAGGAGATCCTTCATCCCACCAAATCAACTCGTAGGCTTCGGCTGACTCTTTGGGACGAATGGGAAGAATGATTCCTTCTACAAGCGCCTTACGAAGTGGTGTTGGAAAATCAATGACACGCTTGTCCGTTAAAAATTCTCTCAAATATACTTTCAGATCAGCCGGCTCATAGCTGTCGGGAGATCCAAGGTTTACCAATAAAATGCCTGTTTTTGATTGTTCCATGCCTGATTTTAGTCTATGTTTACTCTACAGTTTTGCAATAACTTCGATTAATGTGAAGATACAATGAATTCAAATAAAAAAGGGTCGATACTGATTGTTGGCTGCGGATGGGTTGGCAAGAAATTAGGACAAGACCTCAGCCAAAAAGGCTACAATGTTTACGGTACAACGAGATCTGAATCCAATTTTTCGGATCTTGAGAACCACAACATCAAACCGGTTAAGCTTGAACTTCCTGTTGCCGATCTTTCGTCCCTCACACTTCCGGAAGTGAATACGGTCGTCATCTCCATCTCACCGGGTCGTGGCGGTGATCGAAGCGAATATCCTTTTGCAATCCGTCAGCTTGCTCAGCTTTGGAAAGATGCAAACGTACAAGTGATCATGTATAGTTCCAGCAGTGCCTATGGAAATGCAACCGGCGTTGTGACCGAAGAATCGGTTCAGCCTGACACCAAAAATGAGAATGCGATCGTAGCCGCAGAAGGGGAGTTGCGAGCTGTTTTACGGGATTCTGTTATTCTTCGGCTCTCGGGATTGTATGGGGAAGATCGTCATCCCGTAAAATATCTGGCCGGTAGAACTGGGATCAAAGACGGAAATGCCCCGGTGAATTTAGTCCACCGTGAGGATGTGATCGCAGCCACTGAGTTTGTAATTGAAAAGGAAATTCGCGGAGATATCTTTAACGTCTGTGCTCCGGTTCACCCCAAAAAGAAAGAAATTTACACGACCATCGCGGCCCGACTCAGAATGGAAAAACCGGAATTTGAATCCGGCGGCGAAGATGGGAAAGAGGTTTCTTCAAAGAAGATCTTAAATACTGGATTTCATTTTGTGCATGAAGACCCACTTTCCTACCAAAAGGATTAATCTGCTTCTAAACTCCCCTCTTCCTCCAAAAACTCCAGCGTTTCGGTAGCGTGACGTAAATGAGGAATCACAATACTCCCACCCACGATCAGAGCCACATTCAGCGCATCCACGATCTCGGCTTTGGTGGAGCCGGTTTTAGCGCACTGCTCCAGGTGATAGTCAATGCAGTCGTTGCAGCGAAGTACGGCCGAAGCTACCAATCCCAGTAGCTCTTTCGTTTGCTTGGGAAGCGCCCCGTCCCGATACGTATTGGTATCCATATTGAAAAAGCGCTTGATCCCCAAATGATCCAGGTCCATTACTTTTTCGTTTTGGATCTCTCGCTCTGCTCTGAATTGTTCTAACCGGTTTTTATAATTTTCCATCTTTATGAATCTTAATATGATTTAAACACAGTAATAATGGCCAAAAATATATTCTGTCTCATCTATTTGTTTTAAATATACTTCTTGGGCTGAGAAAGCTCCGTCAAAATAATAGATATTCCCTTCTTTACTCATTAATCGTATTCCATATCCATGCCTCTTAATATCTGGTTTTCCTGGAGGGCCAGTATTTACCATAGATTCAGTATAAGAAGTCATGTAAGCAATATTCAATGCCTGATAAAAATCTAAGCCAACGACTTTATATTCATAATCAACACAACCATCAAACCAGCGCTCTGTTTTGTATATACCATTTCCAAATTGAATTGAATCAACAGAGGCTTCAAAAATTTTCCCATTAATATTTACTGGTACTTTCTTTTCAACTTCATCAATTTTCCTAAAAATTCGTTTAAAATATTCTTCCGTAGATTCCACTCCATAATCTGTTCTATAAAAAGGTGGTAATACTCCAAGTTGGTCACTTTTTACATAGCCTTTTTCTGATTTATATTCTACTTTTATCCATCGTGCAGAAGGAGTTGCCCCTTGAAAACTATCATCAATTTCAAAAGCTGGCGCTGTAGTCAGTGAATCCAAAACTTCAAGTTGCCTAACTTGATTTCCATAGCGCACCTTAAACTTTATCTTCGACTCCATATCAGGTTTTGCATAAACAACTGCACTATCAAGGCTCCAAACAAATTGATTCCTGTATTTATCTATTTGAGCTAAAGATGACGTTGAAACTGCCATTATAAATGCGAAAAAAAATAATAGGCGAATAAAAATCATTTTCGGTTTACTTATTTAAAACTGATGTTTTGTAAAATAAATATTTTTTTATGTATTGATGGATGAATTTGTTTGCTGACTGTCCTCCCTGTTAAATCAATGAATTGATTTAACGGTCCCTCCGGAGGGACACAAGTTCTTACTGCTGAAGACTATATTATCATAGGTTCGGATTCTATGCCACAGCAAGAACATATATCTCTTTGGAGCCTGCTTGCCGAAGAGGTAAGAGAGATCGATTTCAGCTCCGCTGTCCCCAGAATCGGGAAGAGAGAGGACAGTGGTCAAATAGATTACAGGAATTACACAATGCCATTTTGAATCATCCCGCACTTAGTTATCTTTTTATGCTTTCGAGATTTAGAGGCAACCAATCATGTTCTGGAAGAAAAAAGAAGCAAAACATAAGTTAGTAGTTATTGGCGACAGCCTTTCGCAAGGTTTTAACAATGGAGGCATTTATCGCACCGATATCAACTTTCCTTCTTTTATCCACCGCTGCTTTAAATCAAACCCTCCTTTCGATCAGCCTAATTTTACCGCTCAGGCCGGAATTCCTCTGAATATCGAAGTTTTAGTGCGTGGACTTTCACAAGAAATCGGAGATGAAATTACATGGAATGAATATCTGCCGGCTGCAAAACACATGATCCAGACTTTAAAACGGATCAAAAAATATTGGGAAGGAGGGCTCAAAGACCTCTCTGTAGAACGCTCTCAGCCGTACCATAATCAGTCCATCTGGGGATTCAATATCAGCGATTCCTGGATCGTCAATGAAAGGAACAGCCGGGAGTATATTGCCAACAATCCCGAGCGTTTTACCGTGTTCGACTTCCTCCCTGACCACGCCAAATTCACCACAGCACGTCTTGTTTTAAATCCATCCCTCAAAACTGATTTTGAAGAACGCAGTCAAATCGATAATGCCCAAATTCTTGCTGATGACGGGGGAATTGAGAACCTGATCGTTTGTCTCGGGCATAATAATATGATTGCTGCAGTAACCGACCTTAAACTTATTTGGACGGAAGACCAGGATATTGAAGGTTTTCCCGGCGAGAGAAAGTACACTGTATATCGTCCCGAACATTTTGAGAAGCAGTATCGGAAGCTGGCGGAGAAAGTCTCTAAGCTGAATGCAGAACGGGTTTTTGTTCCAACACTGCCGTACGTAACCATTCCCCCTGTGATGCGAGGCGTAAATAATGACCTTTCCAGTAAACGTCTTGGTTATTTTGACTACTACACGCGCTTTTGGATCTGGGATGAAGACTTCCATCCCGACAAACATCCTCATCTTACAAAAGATGAGGCTATTCAGCTCGACCTGACCATGGATGAGTACAATGCCATCATAAAAAAAGTAGCCGGAGAATATGGTTGGCACGTGGTTCCAATGGCCAAGAATGTTGCAGGAATGGCTCGGCGCCGACTTGGCGGGGAATTGGTCAGAGATTTTCCAAAAGGCCTTGCTGATGCCTTAAAAGCTCAGGATAGTACGGCTCACCTTGTTGATGAACATGGAGATGTACACCTCTCAACCGATTTTATCCGGCTTAATAATGAAGGCAAACTGTATAAAGGTGGCATTTTCAGCCTCGATGGCCTACACCCAACCACCATTGGCTACGGATTGATGGCCAATGTGTATTTGAAAACTATGGCCCGGGCCGGTGTTAAGTTTAAGCATTCCATTAACTGGGATGAAGTGGTTCGTGAAGACAGCCTTGTCAGCGACCCTCCCAAACTATTAGCCGAACTTCGATTGGTTCTTAGAATTTTGGCCATGGGGCATCAAGAACGATTCATCAATTTCAGCAAGCATCTGCTTAGCCAGGCCATGGATATTATATCTCCCCGGCAGACTTCATAACCATCAGCTCATTTTGATATCCTCAAGCACTTTGTTGTATTTTTCTTTGAGAGATTGAAGTCCATCTTTCATTTCATCCCGCATCTCCTGCCACTTATCCTGTCCGGATTCTTTCAACTCGGCAAGATCTTCTTTGAAGGAATCACGCTCTCCTTTCAGTTCTTCAATTTTCTCTTCGGCTTCTTCCCGGACTTCTTCAGATTTGTCTTGAAGTTGCTCTTCAGCTTCTGAAATTTTTTCATTCATATCTTCAAGCGTTCTTTCTGCTTCCGCCACAAATTCATCCTTGGTTTGGCGAATATCATTTTGGGCCGACTCTATCGTATTCTCAACTTGTTCATTTGCTTTTTGTGCACTGTTTTCCGTTTTCTCAGAGCAAGCTCCAAGAATAAGCAGTGATGAAATTCCAATAACAAATGCGTGTTTTAGCATAATTTCTAAGGTTTATTATCAGTTCATGCAGTTAAATGGATTCCCCTTCCCTTTGTTCCATTTTCTAAGTTTATATACCTGCATCCGGGCGACCATGGGTTTTATTTTTATTTAGATTTATTCCACATAAGCTTTGATTCCGTTTGAAAAGGTTCTTAACTTAGAATCGTTCTAAATAAAAATACCAATCATAAATCATTCCTTTTCCTATATCATGAGGCTTACAAAAATATTATTACTGCCGCTCTTAACCCTCGCATTCATTTCCTGCGACAACAACGAAACTGCCAAAATTGAAGCTCCTTCTACCTATGAGTTTACCCGAAATGGAGAATCCAGTGTCTCCTTCACCGGCCAAACTACCCGAATCCAGATGGCCAGCGAACTGACTTCCGCCATGATGGATTTTGACAATACTACCGAAGAGTTGTTATTGGAAATGTATCGCAACGAAACTGCTGAAGGCGGAGATGCTGATCCATTTCAAAACGAAGATCTGAATGAAGCCACTAAAAACATCAAAGGCAAAGTGGCGGCATCAACCGATTATTTTTCATCTAACACTCAGCTCAGTGCAGAGATCAAAAATGAATTTGAAGGCTGGTTAAGCGCTCAGGTTCAGGACGTATTTCCAAATGAGAACACCCAAGCCGCTCCGGGTCAACCGGGCCAGATCGCGGATGGTTCTTCCGCCCGATATGTAAACGGCAAAGGATTTGAATACAACCAATTGGTAGGGAAAAGTCTTATCGGGGCTCTGATGGCCGACCAAATGTTGAATAATTACCTCAGCACGGCTGTTTTGGATGCTGGAACCAATCGAGAAGATAACAGCAATGGCACATTAGCTGATGGTGCAAACTATACCGATATGGAGCACAAATGGGATGAAGCCTATGGCTACCTGTTCGGTAATGCTGACAATCCGGCCAATCCTGCTATTGGCGAAGGAAATGGATTCCTGAATACTTATTTGGGGCGCGTTGATGCAGACGAAGATTTTGCCGGAATTGGACAGGAAACGTTTGACGCCTTTATTCTTGGCCGTGCCGCAATCGAAGCCGGTGCTTATGATATCCGTGATGAACAGGCTCAGATCATCCGCGAGAATATTTCGACCGTTATAGCTGTGAGAGCTGTTTATTATTTGCAATCCGGAAAAAATGCACTCGACCAGGCTACCCCTGATTATGGAGCAGCTTTTCATGATCTATCTGAGGCCTATGGCTTTCTTTACAGCCTTAAATTCAGCAGAGTTCCAAATTCTGACAGTCCTTATCTTGGCATGCAAGAGATTGATGAAATGCTGGCGCAGCTGGAAGCCGGTCAGGGTCTCTGGGATGTAGAACCAAGTACATTGGACGAAATATCTGAAACGATTGCAGCACAATTTGAATTCACCGTTTCACAAGCCGCCAACTAACAGAATTTTCATCCAAAGGCTGGCAGCTTGATTTGTTGCCGGCTTTTTTGTTTTAAATCTTATTCATTATGAAAAAATTAACAGCTTTACTGTTCACCGTTCTGATCGTTTGGGGTTGTACCGGTAACGGTCCATCGGGACCTGATCCGGATGATTTTGACCGCGAAGCAATATTGGTGAACTGGGCTGATAATATTATCGTCCCGGCCTTCACCCATTTTTCCGAGACCACAGATCAGCTTCATACCTCAGCCCAAGAATTCGCTTCGAACCCAACCGAACAAAATCTCGTCAAACTTCGCACTTCATGGGAAAATGCTTACCTGGCTTTCCAGCATGTTTCAATGTTTGAAATGGGAGAAGCCATGCAGCTTCGATTTCGTGATAACCTGAATATTTACCCATCGGATACCTCAAATATCAACGAAAACATTACCGAAGGAGGTTACAACCTCGAATTGCCTTCTCAAAATAGTAGCCAGGGCTTTCCTGCGTTAGATTATCTACTTAACGGTTTGGGAGAAAACGATGCTGAAATTCTCGCTTCTTATACTACCGATTCCAACGCCGAAAATTATCGTGTTTATCTTACCGACCTTACCGAACGCGCCGATAATCTTGCGAATCAAGTGCTGGAAAACTGGACAAACGGTTATCGTGATGAATTTGTCAGCAATTCCGGAAATGGCGCCAATTCTTCCCTCGATATGATGGTGAACGACTACATCTATTACTACGAGAAACACCTGCGTGCCGGCAAGGTCGGCATTCCGGCCGGTGTCTTTTCCGGTTCACCCCTGAGCAGTCATGTGGAAGCGTACTACAGCGAGGGACTTTCCAAAGCCCTGTTTAACGAGGCTCTCACCGCCAGCATCAATTTCTTTAACGGAACCCATTTTGATGCGGAAGTGAATGGCCAAAGCCTGGATGATTATCTCGATTACCTGAATACGATGAAGGACGGAGCCGATCTCACCATGCTGATCAATGATCAATTTCAGACCGCACAATCACGCGCCGAAAATTTAGATCCCGACTTCGCCGCTCAAGTTGAAACCGATAATTCTCTGATGCTTTCCACCTATGATGAGCTCCAGCGAAATGTCGTAAATATGAAAGTAGATATGCTGCAGGCGCTGAGTATCAATGTGGATTATGTGGATGCCGACGGTGACTAAAGCGTGATATATAACTCCATTCAAACATATTTTTCCCGCACAAAGAATGCTGCTCCACTCGCCGTTTTCCGGATCTTATTCGGAATCCTGATGCTGTGGAGCATCGTTCGTTTTGCGGCCAATGGATGGATCTCCAAGCTTTATATTGAACCGGATTTTCATTTTTCCTATTTGGGATTTGAATGGGTTGGGCCTTTGGGTGAATGGACCTACCTTCTGTTTATCATCTGCGGGATCACATCCCTTTTTGTAGCCCTCGGATTTAAATATCGCATTTCCATCATCGTCTTTTTCCTCAGCTTTACCTATATCGAGCTGATGGACAAAACCACCTATCTGAACCACTATTACTTCATCAGCATCCTGAGCTTTCTGATGATCTTTCTCCCGGCTCACGCCTACTATTCGATAGATGCCCGGCGGAATAAACACCTGCGCTCTCAGGAAATTCCGGCCTGGACCATCGACTCCATCAAACTTCTTTTGGGTATCGTCTATTTTTACGCCGGACTTGCAAAACTAAACTCCGACTGGCTCTTCGAAGCCATGCCCCTTCAGATCTGGCTGCCGTCGAAATACTCCATTCCGTTATTGGGAGATCTGCTGCAGCAAACCTGGGCACATTACGCTTTTGCCTGGGGTGGTACTCTTTACGACCTGTCCATTCCGTTCCTGCTGCTTTACAAACGAACCCGCATTTTCGCTTTTATGATGGTCGTCATTTTTCATGTTTTGACCCGCGTGCTGTTCCCCATCGGCATGTTTCCGTACATCATGATCGGTAGTGTGCTGATCTTTTTTGATGCCGGATTGCATAATAAAATACTTGCTAAAATTTCGGAATGGCTGAATATCTCGAAATCAGTTTTTGATAACGGAAAGATCTATCAATTCCCAAAAAATTGGCTAAGAAAGGCTTCTGTTGGAATCGTCGCGGTCTTTTTCATTCTGCAGCTACTCATTCCTTTTAGATATTTACTCTATCCTGGAGAATTATTCTGGACCGAAGAGGGCTACCGGTTTTCCTGGCGGGTGATGCTCATGGAGAAAGCCGGTTATGCCAATTTCAAAGTCGTGAACCCGGAAAACGGCCAGCGTTTTTATGTCGATAACGATCAGTTCCTTACTGAATTCCAGGAAAAACAGATGTCCTTTCAACCCGATTTCATACTGGAATATGCCCACTACCTCGAAGACCATTATCAGACGCAAGGCATCAAAGATCCCGAGATCTATGTGGAAAGTTATGTCGCGCTAAATGGACGGCGAAGTCAGCCGTATGTGAATCCGGAAGTCGATCTCACCGAAATCAAACCTTCACTCAAACACCGAACCTGGTTACTCCCTTTTAATGATGAAATTAAAGGCCTTTAGTTTTTTACTTCTTCTTTTTGGATGGTGTTCGATGTCAGTTCAGGCCCAACATCAAATTTCCGGCTATGTAATTGAAGCCGAAACCAAAGAGCCGGTCGAAATGGTAGAGATTTACGACAACAATGCCGGCAAGTCATTTCGAACCGATGAAGACGGCTATTTTGAGATCAATGATCTTCCTTACGGCACCTATTTCCTGTATTTCTACAAGCTGGGATATGAAGTGGTGCAGCGCCCTATTGTCCTTGACACCAAGAATTCCACGATCTATATCGAGCTTGAAAGACTTTCCAGGGAAATGTCAGAAGTAGCGATTACGGAACGGCGGGAGGAAGTTTTTGCCATGCAGCGGCTTCGGGAAGTGGAGGGAACCTCGATCTTTGCAGGAAAGAAAAACGAGGTCATCAATCTGGATAATATGGTGGTGAATACGTCCGCCAATAATGCCCGGCAGATCTACAGTCAGATTTCAGGACTGAACATTTTCGAATCCAATGATGCCGGCTTGCAGCTCAATATCGGTGGGCGCGGACTTGATCCCAATCGCTCTTCCAACTTCAACATTCGCCAGAATAATTACGACATCAGCGCAGATGTGCTAGGCTATCCCGAAAGCTATTACACGCCTCCGGCCGAGGGAATTGAACGAATTCAGGTGATTCGCGGAGCAGCTTCTCTACAATATGGAACTCAGTTTGGCGGACTTGTTAACTTCAAAATGAAGAAACCGGTTCAGGATCGAAATATTGAATGGGTCTCCCGACAATCGGTTGGCTCAAATGCCCTGCTTACTTCCTTCAACAGCCTGAGCGGTTCCACGGGAAAAGCCGGCTATTATGGATATTTCAACTACAAAAACGGCGATGGATTCCGCCCCAATTCCAATTTTGAATCCCAAAACGCCTACTTTTTTGCGGATTATGATCTGGGCGAAAATACCACCTTAAGTGCAGATTTCACCTATTTATACTATCTCGCCCAGCAGCCCGGCGGACTTACAGACGCTCAATTCTACCGAGATCCCACCGTCAGCAATCGAACCCGAAACTGGTTTGAAGTGGACTGGAAACTGGCTTCCGTGAAGCTGGAGCACCGCTTTTCTTATAAAACTCGGCTCAGCGTGTTGGCATATGGACTCGACGCTTCTCGAAAATCTGTCGGATTCCGGACCAACCGCGTTTCACAGAAAGACGACCTGAATGCTCCGCGTGATCTTATCCTGGGAGATTTCAACAACTGGGGAACCGAAGTTCGATTTCTAAACCGATATCAGATCGGAGACATGAATTCTGTTTTCCTGATCGGTTCCAAATATTATCAATCCAGGAATGAGTCGGTTCAGGGACCGGGATCGGCATCTTCAGAAGCTGATTTCACTTTAGCCGACCAACAATTTCCAAATTACCCTAATCAATCCGATTTCATTTTTCCCAATCGAAACGTGGCGCTTTTCGGGGAGAATATTTTTTACCTGAAGGATAATTTCTCCATCACGCCGGGTTTTCGGTTTGAGTACATCAACACGCAAAGTGAGGGAACCTTCAAACGCGTGAATTTTGATCTCGCCGGAAATCCTATTCAAAACGAGACCTTCGAAGACAACCGGGAATTTGAGCGGAGTTTTATTTTGCTGGGTGCCGGACTCAGTTATCTTCCAAACACCAAAACAGAATTCTATGGAAACTTCTCCCAGAATTATCGGTCCGTAACGTTCAATGACATACGAATTGTAAATCCCACTTTTAAGGTCGACCCAAACATCACCGATGAAAGCGGCTTTACCACTGACTTTGGCGTCCGAGGACGAATTGGTGAATCCGTTTCTTATGACGTCGGCGGATTTGCTCTCTTGTATAACAATCGAATTGGGGAAGTCCTTCGGGCAGAAACTCGCATCAATGCCGAAGGTGATCAGGAAGAAACCGGACGCGTTGTGCGATTTCGGGGCAACATCGGGCAGGCTTTTATGTATGGAATTGAAAGCTTGGTCGAGTTCAATCTGCTGTCAATCACGGGGAATGATTCTCGGGACCTGAAATTGAATGTATTCGCAAATACCGCCCTCACCCAATCCGAATATCTGGATTCTGATATTGCCGGAGTGCAGGGAAATGAAGTCGAATTTGTTCCTTTGATTAATATGAAAACAGGTGTGAATTTTGGGTACAAAAACCTATTAGGGAGTCTTCAGTACACGTATGTTTCCTCTCAGTTTACCGACGCCTCCAATGCCCCTCAAAATACTTTCGATAACCAAAGCGGCATCCGCGGAGAAATTCCAGCCTATGATATTCTGGACCTCTCGGCTTCCTATTCCTGGAAGAATTTGAAGCTTGAAACGGGCATCAACAATCTGCTCAATGACTGGTATTTCACACGTAGAGCAACCGGCTATCCCGGCCCGGGAATTATTCCTTCTCCGCCAAGAACCTATTATTTAACCCTGCAATTCAAGATTGGCAATTGAGCTAATTTGTGAATTTGGTTACCAATTGTCAGGATTTAATTTGATGTAAACCCGGATAGCATTTAGTGCCCTGTAATTCCTGATTATGTGATCATAAAACCGGGATTGCCATGCTAATTCATAATTTTTTTGATTGCACCATCGGGTGACTGAACCCTTGTATTGATTTAAAATCACAGATACAGATCCTGGTTTTGGTTTTCCAAATTCCCTTTTATTCAGTGGGGAAATGATTAGGAATCTGATTCCAAAAATACCAGGCTGCACAGCCCTGCCCGGTAAGTCCAATCTTTCCATTCCGGATTTCCCCAAAATAATGCTCACGATCTTTGGTGCAGATAGTGATAAAATAATACCACGGAGTTCTGTAATCCCATCCTTCCAACCGTAATAATTTACTTGATTTCTTCATACCCTTAGTTTGGTTCGTCTTCATTAGTAAAAGCAAATTCATCCCCATTCCTTACAAAAAAATTTCCGTATCTTTTGGTTCTCAAAATTCATTCATCTACCCTATTCATGAAATATCTTGCTATCCCTCTGATCTTTTTTATTGCCATTTCCTGCAATTCCAATACTGACCAAAATACTTACAATCCCGAAACCGATACCTTGAAATACGAGCAGGAAGTGCACCTTCAAAATGTTCGTCAGCTTACTTTTGGCGGGGATAATGCAGAAGCATATTGGAGTTACGATGGGGAAGAACTCATCTTTCAATCCAACAATCCTGAGTGGGGCGTAAAGTGTGATCAAATTTTTACCATGGATATTTCGGAAAAGAAACCTGGATTTAAGCCTCCTATGATCAGCACCGGAAACGGACGAACAACCTGCGCCTATTTTCTTCCGGGCGATTCCACTTTCGTCTACTCCTCTACCCATGAAAATGGACTGGAATGCCCAACCGCTCCCGAACGTGGGGCAGCCGGAGCCTATGTGTGGCCGATCTACGATTCTTATGATATCTACAAAGCCGACATGGATGGTAACATCATCGCCAAGTTAACCGACGAACCCGGTTACGATGCAGAACCCACCGTTTCACCAAAGGGCGATAAAATTGTATTCACTTCCGACCGCAGCGGAGATCTCGAACTCTACATCATGGATACGGACGGCTTTAACGTAATTCAGGTAACGGATGAATTAGGATACGATGGCGGAGCCTTTTTCTCTCCCGATGGAACCCAGCTGATCTTCCGGGCATCACGACCGGAGACCAAAGAAGAAATTGCCAAATACAAAAACCTGCTTTCTCAGGGATTAGTTGAACCGACCAACATGGAACTCTTCATCGTGAACGTAGACGGAACCGGACTCCGGCAGATCACCGATCTTGGAAATGCCAACTGGGCACCTTATTTCCATCCTTCCGGAGAGAAGATCGTGTTTTCATCCAACCACCAATCCCAACGTGGATTTCCCTTTAACATCTTTATGATCAATGTGGATGGAACCGGATTGGAGCAGGTCACTTTTGATGAGGCTTTTGATTCTTTCCCGATGTTCTCTCCCGATGGCAAAAAGATCGTCTTCTCCTCAAACCGAAATAATGGCGGTGACCGGTCAACCAACGTTTTTGTGGCGGATTGGGTGGAGTAGGCTTTTTTTCCGGGTTAAGCAGGTCGGGCAAGCTGCCCGACTTACGGTCCATCTTTTAGAAAGAAGAGCCGGGTAATGGACATAGCCTCTCCATCACCCCGTTTCTCACCGATAAAACATAGCGCTCTATCCAAGGGAAACGGAAAGATGGATTTCATGGTAAGCTGGGGGTAGAATCAGATCTTCTTATTCCGAATGTCCATGCTTTGGTGAAGAACTCTTAACTCTTAGAACCAATAGTGCTTCACCTTCCTCTTTTATGAAAACTACATGCTTTTTGTAAAGAAAACTTCGAATTTCATTTTTTAAATCTGACCTACTTTGAAACAAAGATTGATAATCTATGTCGATCAACTCGCATTTGTCTTCTCAGTTAAAGTTTCTGCACTCATTCTTACCCCTTTGAATCCATTCCCCATTTAGTTACTATTCAAATGCACCCTAATTGCAGGCAAGGGTATGATTCATTTTTCCAAATATCTCTTCTTTTCATTCTTAGGATCAGTTCTGATCAGCTGCTCTGCTACAAAGGAATTGCCCGTTAAAACTACCTTTGATTTCAATTATGACGATCAAAATTACCAGATCATCAGCATTAACGCACAAGATGGAGAGGGTATGAATTACTTGCTGGGGTTTGACAACAACAGTACCGTATTGCGGTGCTTAGATCAAGATCAGGATGGAAGTATTGAGATCATTCAGTACGGTGATCTTTCGTTGGATCAGGTAAATATGATCTACCATTTTGGGATTCAGAAAGCCATTGAAGCTGGTAAATTTAAAAGCAGAGAAGGACATCGGATCTATGAAGTAGCGAATTCAGATACCTTATTCACAATTGAAACGCTTGGAAACTACACAGATCAACTTTACAACCGGTTTATTGTCTCGAATTTATTGGAAAGTACGTACCTCATTTATTGGGATTTAGATGCTGATGGAGTTCTGGATCAAAAGGAAGGTGAAGTTGCTGACCTGAATGATGTTCAAAAAATATATGAGCGCGTATTGCAAATCGGTTTAGAGGAATCCCGCATTCAAGTCCGGGAAGGTAAATACGTCGTTCTATTTCAAATGTCCACTCCTTCATCTTGATTTCCCTTTCGTTTAAAACTGTGATTTGGTTATACTCATGCTCGGAAATCAACACTTAATAAACCGGGTTATGAAACTTACGCTTTCCAATATTTCAAAGACATACAAGAACGGGGTGAAAGCCCTTGATGACGTATCCATCGAGATCGAATCGGGCATGTTTGGGCTTTTGGGTCCTAATGGCGCCGGAAAATCCACGCTGATGCGCACCATCGCCACATTACAAGCACCTGATTCGGGTTCTGCTTTTCTCAACGACATCAACATTCTTGAGGACAAACAAAGCCTTCGAAAAGTGCTCGGATATCTGCCACAGGAATTTGGGGTGTATCCAAAGATGTCGGCCGAGGATTTGCTGCATTATTTTGCCCGGTTGAAAGGAATCACCGACGGATCTCAGCGCACTGAAATAGTGAATACCGCTTTGGAAGTCACCAATTTGTTTGAGGTGAAAAACAAAAGCGTAGCCGGTTATTCAGGCGGAATGAAGCAGCGATTTGGCATTGCCCAGTTGCTGTTGAACGACCCAAAACTCATCATCGTAGATGAGCCTACCGCCGGACTTGATCCTTCCGAACGCCATCGCTTCCTGAATGTACTTCGGGAGATCGGTACCAACCATATCGTCATCTTTTCTACCCACATTGTGGATGATGTGAAAGAACTTTGTACCGATATGGCCATCATGAATGGTGGACGTATTCTGAGTCATCACACCCCGAAACAAGCCGTGAAATCGCTAGACGGACAGATCTGGACGAAGGTCATTGAGCGGGATGAACTGGAAGCATACGAAGATAAATTCAACGTCATATCTTCCAACTTCAATCAGGATAACACGCTGAATATTCGCGTTCACGGAACCGAGCAGCCTGATGAAACCTTCGAGGCCAAAGCGCCCGATCTGGCGGATGTATATTTCGTGACCCTCCGCGAAGAGAAAGAAGTTGTAGCCGCTTAATCCCAAATTCTGTCCACTATGTTTTATTCCATTTTTTCTTTTGAGATCCGGTACTGGCTGCGACAAACTTCCTTTTATGTATACGCCGGTATCATGTTTGCGCTCTCCTATTTTGTTATGATCAGCGCCGCAGGCATTTTCGAAAGCCTGACCGTAAGTATGAATTCCATCACCATCATGAATTCCCCGGTTGCCATCAACGGGTTGTTGAATGAAATGGCAATCATTCTGTATTTCTTTCTCCCTGCCCTTATCGGCGGAACCATTTACCGCGATTACAAACACCACATGCATTCGGTGCTGTATTCTTACCCGTTCAAAAAGTGGGAATATTTGCTGGGGAAATTCATGGCCGGACTCACGGTTTCTACCCTGGTGATGATGGCAGCTGCTCTCGGGATTATCCTTGGAACCATTACCCCGGGCACCAATCCGGAGCTCCTCGGTCCCTTTGAAATAATGAGCTACGTTCAGCCCTTTCTCTACTACCTGATTCCCAACATGATCTTTTTCGGGGCGATGGTGTTTGCGATCGTGGCCTTCACCCGAAATATCAACGTGGCTTTTATTGTGATCCTGGCCTTTTTCCTGATCCAGATCTTTGCCCAGAATCTCACAGCCGACCTGGATAACAAATACCTGGCCGCCCTGCTCGACCCATACGGAGCTCAAGCCAATGCCTACTACACTGAATACTGGACCATTTTTGAACAGAATGAAAACCCGCTGCCCTGGGGAGAAGTGATCCTCTACAACCGACTCATTTGGGGCGGACTTGGAATCCTTATTTTCGGATTGGTTTACTGGGGATTCAGTTTTAGTCAGCAGGCGTTCAGCTTCAACTTCTTCAAAAAGAAAAAGGGAGAAGCCGTAACGAAGAAAAATTTCGGCAGCATTTTGACGGTGAACATGCCCAAAGTTGACATGAATTTCTCATTCATCGAAAACCTGAAATTATCATGGGAACTCGCCAAGGTTGACTTCAAATATATTGTAAGCGGTTGGGCGTTTATCATTATTGCGCTGATCGGATTGCTGATCTCGCTGAGTGTGATTCTTCTCGGGGGTGAAATTTTTGGTACCGACACCCTGCCGGTCACCTGGCAAATGCTGCAACTCCCCGGAACCTTCTTCAGCCTGTTTATCAACATTCTGACCTTTTTATATGCAGGAATGCTCATCCATCGCAGTCGCGGTGACAATATGGATCAGCTCATTCACGTAACACCTACCGCCAACTGGACGATCTTATTCTCCAAATTCCTGGCGCTCGTACTCATGCAGATGGCGTTGCTTTCCATCATCATGATCGCCGGAATCGGAGTACAAACCTTCAATGGATATTTTAACTACGAGATCGGTCAGTATCTCTTTGATCTGTATGCCATTTCGCTGATCCACGTGGTGATCTGGGGACTTTTTGCCATTTTCATTCACAGCCTGTTCAAGAATTACTACATTGGCTTTATTCTGCTGCTGGTGATCTCCATTGGTATCACCTTTTTGGGTGAAATTGGGATCGAGCAAACGGTCTTTAAATTCAATCAGGCGCCCGGTACGGCTTATTCTGATATGAACGGATACGGCCGATCGCTGGCTCCGTACTTTGTGTATAAAGGCTACTGGCTGCTGCTGTCCATCGCACTGTATGTGCTTGCGATCCTGTTTTTCCGAAGGGGATTGCCAGGGAATTTCAAGGAACGCATTCAAAATGCCAAAGAAGCCTTCACCACAAATTTGAAACTCGTTTTTACGATCTCACTGGTCGGTTTTTTTAGCGTGGGAACATGGATCTATTACGTGAATAACATCAAGCACGAATACATTTCATCCCAGGAATGGGAAAAACGTACGGCGGATTTTGAAAAGAATTACGGCAAGTTCCGGGATGTCCCTCAGCCGAGAATTGTGTCGAGTACCATCAACCTGGATCTGTATCCGGAGACCCGCGATTTTGAAGTGGCCGGAACCTACATCCTGAAAAATAAAACCACCTTCCCCATCGACTCCGTCCACATCGACCACAACAGCTACATCAGTGTATTTGAGTTTGATCGCGATTTCGAGCTGGTGCTGGAAGATGACTCCATGAATTACGATATCTATCGTCTTGCTGAACCGCTGATGCCCGGTGACTCGGTGCTGTTCACCTTTGCCCTTTCAAATGAAGAGAACGAGATCCTGGAAAATGAGTCGCCTGTGCGGTACAACGGAACTTTCATCAACAATTCCCTTTTCCCGAGGATCGGTTATCAGGAATCTGCGGAATTGAGCAGTCGTGAAGCCCGTGAGCGCTATGATCTTCCTGAAAAACCACGAATGCCGGCCATCACGGACAGCGCTGCCCGAATGAATAATTACATCTCCAGCGATGCCGACTGGATCGATTTTGAGACCACCATCTCAACGTCACCGGAACAAATTGCCATCGCTCCCGGCTATCTTCAGGATGAATGGGAAGAGAACGGCCGCCGCTATTTCCATTACAAAATGGACAGCACCATCGTGAATTTCTATTCCTTCATTTCTGCGGAATTTGAGGTGGCGCAAGACACCTGGAATGATGTCAACATCGAGATCTACCATCACCCCGACCACACCTATAATCTGGAATACATGATGGAAGGCGTAAAAAAATCGCTCGATTATTACACTGATAACTTCAGTCCGTACCAATTCCGGCAGTTGCGCATTATTGAGTTTCCGCGAACCGGGGGAAGTTTTGCGCAGTCATTTGCCAACACGGTTCCCTATTCTGAGGCCGTGGGTTTCATCGCCGATGTGGATACCACAGCCGAAGATGCCGTGAATTATCCGTTCAGTATTACCGCGCACGAGGTGGCGCATCAATGGTGGGCACATCAGGTGATTGGTGCGAATGTACAAGGTGCTACTATGCTGTCTGAAAGTCTCTCGGAATACAGCGCGCTGAAAGTGCTGGAGAAGGAATACGGTGTACACCAAATGCGGTATTTCCTGAAAGATGCACTGGATAGCTACCTCACCGGCCGAACGTTTGAGTCACAGCGCGAGCAGCCGCTGATCTACAACGAAAATCAGCAGTACATCCATTATAACAAGGGCTCGCTGGTATTTTATGCGCTGGGCGATTACATCGGGGACGACAAACTCAACGCCGCCCTAAGCGATTACATTGACGATGTTGCATTCCAGGAACCGCCTTACACCACTTCCCTGGAATTACTGGAATACCTGAAAGCTGCCACACCGGATTCGTTGCAATATCTCATCACTGATATGTTTGAGACTATCACACTGTACGACAACCGCGTTGAGGAAGCGAGCTACACCGAACTGGACAGCAGCACTTACGAAGTGAATCTCACCCTTCAGGCTTCCAAATACCGAACCGGAGAAACGGGCGAGCGCATTTATAAGAACGAAGCAGGCGACAGTCTTTCGGTAGAGATTGAAGGCCGCCGCCGACCGGTAGAATCCCTCCCCCTACAGGACTGGATCGAAGTAGGCGTATTCGGTACTGATTCCTTAGGCAATGAAACCGTGCTCTACCTCGAAAAACGAAAATTCACGGATATCCTGAATGAGTTTACCATTACCGTTGATGAAGAGCCGACTTCGGTGGGCATCGATCCCTATAACAAACTCATTGATACTATTTCGAATGATAACCGGAGGCCGCCTTCACGGGAGGATGAGTAGGTAAAATTTGCTTCGGTAAGATAAGATTAGACACCTTGCTTACTGTTGAAAAAGTAAGCAGAGGTGTTATCTTAGAGATTTACAAGAGGATATTATGCGAACACCTTAGGCGAACGGCGGTTCGGATAACAACCCAAAAATCACATTATACGAACAAGAAGGTGCAGGAAAGCGTGTAAAGGCGGTTTCGTCTCGTTCGCCCTAACAATACCTTCGTTCACATAATATTATGTTAGGTTACATTTACACTTGCAGACATGAAGAAATACTTCTCAATTTATTCTTTACTTGTAGCACTTTTGTTTTTGGGGATAAAGATTCATGACAGCATCATGTACACACTACCAAATGCTTTTTCTACGAGTAAACCTTTTGCGTACAAGTTCGGACATATTTTCGGTTTTGTTGTTGTGAGTACTGCAACGATTGGAATCATTTATCTTCTATTTAAAACCGTATTTACATCAAAAGCGGAACCAAAAATCAAAGAATAGCATGTAACCTAACAAGCGTTTCAAATCGGACGCGGACAGGGTGCGATGGAGACTTGATTGCCAGGAATTAATTTTGCTACTTCAAAAAGAAATCATAATCCCCGCGCCGTTTAAACGCCGGGTCGTTATGCCACAAGCTAAACCAAAATGAAATCTTTAAAAGCTCTTCTTATTGTTGGTGTAGTTCTCCTATTCATACTACTAATTTTCAGACTTGATTCTGGAACAGTGTTTAGTTTTCTGCTTGGTGATCCCGTCAAAACACCAGTTACAAAATTTGGCGAATTTCCCGTAGAACTAACCTATTCTATTTCCGGTGAAAAACTATCAACAAAGGATACTGTGATTTGTGAATACAAAGGTATTGAATGTAATGAAGCTGGTTGTTTCAGAGATTGGGATTTTTCCCTAAAGAGTGGCAAAACTGATTTAGTGCTAAAGCAAATTAGTGCCGATAGTATTATTTACTATCCAACAGGTTCATGTTTTTACTATATGAATGATTTTCCACATGGAGGTTCTTACAAACACGCTTTTCCAAATGCAGCTTTATTTACAAAAAATGGTTCTCTAACAACCAAAGCTAGTTTAGATTCCTTAAAATTAGCAGAAAAATTTGAAATACATTTAAACTCTTGGGAATATGAAACACCACTTTCTAAAAATGAAATCTTTAATTCTAAATAAATTGCGGCATAACACCATTAAAAAGGACTTTGTCAAGTAGATAGTTTTTTTCCATATGCTGTAGTGCATTTATTTAAAAACAACAGGTTATTATTCATTGTTGGTACTTTAACCGGGCAATCAAACCGACTTCTTTCAATCTCATCGATGGTCGGCGGGAATAAACCGGCCATCCAACACCATTACGGGCTTATCTATTGTATTTCACAATAGCTGTAACCGATTAAGGTTACCATCCCTGATCTTACATCGATTACCCATTCGGAGTCCCAATCAAATTGCGTCGGGCTGGGGTCAACCGGGTTGATCTCGCCCTCTTATGCTACGCGGGCTTACCGAATGAG
>NZ_AQXG01000003.1 GCF_000375425.1 Gracilimonas tropica DSM 19535
CAATTTTTATCCCGGAAACTGTCTCCGTCGGACAAAAGCACAAGGGTGCGCTGGGCATTTGAATTTTGATTATAGAGTAAAGCAAGATCATCTTTTGCTATACTAGTATTAAAGGATTCTATTCCTTCTAAGACCCTCCCAATATTAGAAAAACCATCATCCCATAAACCACGGGTTCCAAAATAATTATTATTTTCTTTATTAGGCCAAACGTATAAAAATATCCCATCAACATCGTCTTTTATCAATTCATCTCTTAACCGTGTGTACTCCACTTCTGAAAACCACGAGGAATAATCATTTTTAAAACCTTGTATTATAGGAATAATCTCTGGGATTGGTAATGAGTTTAATTCATATTCTCTTCTTATCTGCTGAATAATTATATGCCAGAATTGATGATTATGATTGTAAAAGTCAGGCATCAATACATCAACATTCGATCCAAAAATTGAGTATTTATTTGAACTTGAAATGCTATTGGTAGTACCGTTTTCATTATAAATGTCACCATCAAGTTTTCTTGTTGATGAATAATGATCATGTAAATCATTAGCATCGAATGCAATATATCTTTTTTGCTGATATTGGTTTGTATTTAGTTGACTTAATACAGCATTATTATTTCTGAAATTATTCTCCAAAGTTCTTATACGACTTCCCATTTGATTAATAACCTGAGTATCATGATTTCTTACAAGAGGCTCGTCATCTAAATACCAACCTCCCAATGGTCTATCATCTTTATTTCCTAATATTGAACGAATAAGATTTTCGTCACCATTGACGGCGGTGTGAACAATATCAAATTCTCTTTGAAGTATCTCATTTATAAAATTATCAAACAATGCCGTATTTAATGTTCGATTAGTACCTTTATCATTTCCAATTTGAGCTATTGAGGTTGCACTTGTATCAAATGGAGGATCAACAAATTGAGTATAAAGAGGTACCGAAATTGTTTGTAGAAATGCTAATCCATCATGTTGAGTTTCTTCATATATTTCTTCCATATAGTCACCAAACCATTCATTAAGATCAAAGTTTGGGTAAGTTCCTCTAATCCAAGTACGATATGGAATGACAATATTGGCAGCTTCATATTGGTTTGAGGTAACTCCTTCATGTGCATCCATTACTTGATTAATGATTCCTGAAATAGAGGAATTATTTCCATCCTGAAGCGCATATAATCCAACTCTAAATTTTTCTCCATCTTTTTGGTGTTGAATTGGTTGCGATAGAAGTAAAGAAGGATATATTAAACCGAAAATAAGTAAATATTTTTTTTTCATAAGAGGAGTAATATTTGAGGATTAAAAATGAACATAACATAATATTATACGAACAAGCATATTGTTAGCAGGAGACGAATAAAATCCGGAACCTTTCTTCAATACACATATTCGCTGCTTTTGAGATGTTATTCCTCATATCAGACGGATAACATTCTAAATAGAAGGGAAAGCGAACCAACCGTACCAATCATTTACTATACATTGTTCGCAACCCCGAAATATCATTACGATTAAGAATAAAACCTTTTCGCGCACAAAAATCCAAATTTTCAGTGAAATCTTGGATTTTTCTTCTTTTTGGATAGTGTTTTTTGGCTCTTTTTTCTTCTCCATTAAACTCCATATTACTCCATATTTCAGGAACACTTTTCCAAATGCTTCCAATGGGCTTTATATCCTTACGTAAGCTTCCAATGCCCTTTTTATCCCTGTGTTTTAAGCCATTTTACTCCATTTTTTTGCAGCTATTGTTCCCGTTTGAATGTCTCTTTAACCTGTAGATGCACGGTGGAGCAGTCCGGTAGCTCGCTGGGCTCATATCCGCCAATTGGCGGACGCAGGTTCAAATCCTGCCCGTGCCACTAACTTTTTACCGGTTTAAATGGATCATTCAGCAACAGCCCTTCTTAACGATATCGAAAACCCGCCTCTTAACGGTGAGCATCGGGTTATGAAAAAGGTGCAGGGAAGAGGTCGCCCGCCATTGGATGCCTATATGGAGCCTGAAGAAACGGAAGAGATCGCAGTAACGGCCCAACGCATTCAAGAGAATTACCCGTTTTTTGGAACCCTGCTGAAAGAAGAGAACGGCCTTTTCCGACGTAAAGAAGTGATCAGCCGTAAAAGCCCGCAAACTATTGAGCAAATTGAACAACGTTTTGGCGGGGGCAAATACCAGGTACGCTTAAAACTGGAAAGCGGTACCGAAGAACAGATTCATTTCTTTATTCCGGAAACCCGGCAGGAAGCGAGTCAACTCGTACAATCGCCGGAGGATCGGAATTTCATGGATAGTATTCGCAGGGAAGTACGGGAAGAAACACGGGAGGAGTTTCAGGAGATCATTGAAAGCATGGAACGCCGTCTGAAATCCAAAGACGGAGAATTGGATGATCTAACAGGCAAAGTTCGCCGGTTAACATTGGAAGCGGTTGAGGCCGAACGGAAATCTACGGCTACAGTCCGGGAGGAAACCGAACGGCTGCAAAACAAAATTGAAGACCTGAAAGAAGAGATCCAGGATCTGAAGTTTGAAAACTTTGAGCTGCAGCAGGAATTGAAATACGCCGATGTAGATACCGGCTTTGATTTTAAAGAGATCCTGAAAGACGCGGTCAAAAGCCCGGAACTCATGCAGATCATTGCTCCCTTTGCGGCCAAGTTTACACAGGCTGCCCAGGCAACCGGTGCAGCGCCTACGCTTTCAGCTCCCAGGGCCAATCCCCAATTCAACCAACATGAAGCGGGACTGAATGACACTTCCAGTGAACCGGAAAAGACCGCTGAAAACGAAGCTCAACCCGAAGCCCAGAACCAAACTGAACAAGAACGCATGCAATATTTGGTGAACCAATTTTCAAGTACCGTAATCCAAACCATTGCTTCGGCCATGGTGAACGATCAGCCCGGTCCCGACAAAGTGAAGCAAGTTATTAATGAAGGATTGCGAGGTCTTCAAAGTAATGGATTGCAGGCTCAACCCGGACTTTGGATCCAAATCTCCCGGTCCTTGATTGATGTAGCCTTGAATAATTCTGTTTCGGCCCAGAAAGCAGCCGAAACCATCATGCCGGTACTGGCTCAACTGGATGGTGCAGCCGACAAACTCAAATATTTCCCTGCCGATGCAGCCACCAACTTCCTGATCGATCATTTCAAGATCGAGGTCACTCCGGAGCAAAAACAGTTTCTAACCGAAGTGCTGAAAGCCTTCAAAAAGCAGATTAAATAGTCGGTGGATCTTCCTCAATTAACCATATCACGAATCCCCAACAGCCCGTATCCCTACGGCAAAGAAAAGGCGGGAGCTTCCTCTAACGGGGAACGCTCTCCCTTTTTTATTCGGACGAATTATCCCGGCCTTGACGGAGTAATCGACAAAATGCGGGAATTGGTTACCCAGGGGAAAGGAGATCCAACCGTACGCAAGAAAGCCGTCGAAATTACCGGGCGTATCAAAACCGATCCCCGAACCGGGCTACCCAACCGGCGGGATTTTACTGCAATTGCCGAGGCCGTTTATTCCTGGATGAAAAAGAATATTGCATACGTGCGAGATCCGGACGGAATAGAATGGCTGCAAACCGCCAAAAAGACACTGGAACTGAAATTCGGTGATTGTGATGATCAGTCGATCTTAGCGGGAGCATTACTTTCCTCTATTGGAGTACCGGTTCGGTTTAAAGTAGTTAAGGCCAATCCTCTTAGGCCGGAATCCTTCTCCCATGTGTATTTGCAGTTTCAGGATAAAGGGAAATGGAAAGGATTTGATCCAACGCTGCATAGTAAAGCAGGGGACGAATTGAGTGATTATCAGATTTTTGGCCAAAAAACAGTGGATTTATCCGGAGTACCTGTTCAGGATAACAAAAGCTTGATGTATGCCTTGGGGTTGAGTGTGGTTGTTGGGTTCAGCTGGATGGCATATCGCCATCGAAAAATAAACTCTTTAAAAAAATAGACTCATGGGAACGTACTTAGGAATCCAGTCGAACGAGAAAAACGAATTAGGTTGTTCAGAATGCGGCTTTAATGATGGACTTGGCGTAGATCCGGTTACCATCATAACTGCAGCAACCCCGATTGTGAAGCTCGGGCAAAAGCTCTTTGGCGGTAAGAAACAAAGCCAATCGTGTCAGCAACGCCAACAGGAGGTTGCTGATATATTCAGAACGGTTTTTTCTACTTCAGAACTGTATGAACTTTCAGCCAAACTGGACGAGATGGAAAGTTCGGATCATGGTTCAACTCCGGAAGGATTGGCCTATGAGTATATCGGTGGAAAGAACTGTAAGGTCGAGAATGACGGTAAACGCCGCTGGGTAGCGTATGTGAATCAGCGCATCCGGGAAAAGCAGCTTGAAATGCAATCGAACGGTTCTTCTCAGATCACCAATTCGATTCCTACCACACCAACGCAGAACCCCTCACAACCTCCCGTGGTCGCAAAGCCTGCTAAAGCCGGTTTTGCTGCCGGTCTGTCAAATCCCATGTGGATCGGTGGCGGCCTGGCCCTTGCATTGGCAGGAGGAACGGCCTGGTATTTCCTAAAGGACTGAACCGATGAAAACCGTCAACATGCATCTTTTGGATGATTCCGTTTGTGAGCAGATCCGGAAGGAGCAAGCAGAAAAGAATGAATCTCAGTCAAGCAAAAAGGACTACCTACCCTGGTTTTTGGCCGGTGGCCTTGCCTTGCTTTGGTTAGCTAAATAAGTATGACAAATACTCTGCCTACATACCAAGTTCAGACCTTAAGCGACGCTCCTAATCCAAGCCTGATTCAGAATGAAAACGGTTCGTTGCGAATCGTTAAAAGGTATCCGGCTAATGGAGTTCCTAAAAAGGGGATCCCCTTTGCCATTGATGTTGAGGTTACGATGGAGAAAACCTTTAACAATTCTGTCCTGGGAGTGGGTTGTACGGAAATGACGGTCATTGCCTATGATCCTCAGTACCGAACGATCTTAGGTTCAGCCAACATAGATCCATCGCTTTTCTCCTGCACAGGAACCGGAAAATTAATTTTCTCTGAAAAGTTTGTTCCGGACAAGAACCACCCGGTTATGTTTGATGTGGTATGGAATAACGATTTCCGAAAAGATATCTCCAGCCTAAACAAGACCTGGGATACAAACCCAATCATGCGGAGCGGGGTCTTAACATTGGATGTAGATGAAAAAGAGGGATTGGCCACCGGCCTGTATGCGAAGCCAACCGAGCCGTGGTACAATTTTGAGTACACCAAAACCAGTGCTCTGTTTGGTATAAATACGACTCTTAAAAGAGTAATTACTATCAGCGCCATAGGAGTGGGAGTTTATTTTGCTGCTCCATTCTTCCCAGTGATTAAAAACGGAATAAAAAACATTGCCGCGAAAAAATGAGCTTTAAAAATTCAAACATTCAGGACGCTTATATCATATCGGAAACCCTGCATGACGGTGAAAATGAAGTCATTGATTTCATTGCCCGTCAAGCTGAGAAGATCACAAAGAACCATCGTGGCAGTTGGGTGACCGAAGCTTTGGCCCTGGCAGATCTGGCCAAGGATAATGATGGGCTGCGGTCGGCCTATAACCAAAACAAAGAGGCTCTGGATCAATATTTCTCTCATGTAGATGTGGAGAAAACGGTAAGAATGGTCGGGCCTGATTTTAAAGAGCAGGTGAAACTTTCGCTAAGGGAACGAGCCAAGAATAATCTGCCCGGCTTTGCCATCGGATTTGTTACGGGAGCCTTCATCTTTGCACTCAAAAAAAGTAAGTAAATGATAAGCGCTGCAGATCTTGCTAAGAAAAAATTCACCGGGATTGATTTACCGGAGCCGTATTCAACGGTATTAGGTAAACTGCCTAAGAACTTTTCCCTGGCCATTTGGGGGCCGGCCGGTTCCGGAAAGAGTACCGTTGCCGTGGATCTGGCAAAAATTTTGGTAGAAAGCCTGGGTAAAGGAATCTACTGTTCCAGTGAGGAAGGGGCCGGACCAAGTATGCAGAATAAGATCAAGCGCCTCAAAGCCGATCACAAAGATTTGTTTGTGATGGATTTTGAAGGGATGGAAGATTTGAAGTCTGCCATCAAATACAGTGGAGCCAAATTCTGCATTTTCGACTCGGCAAGTATGAGCCATATCAAGGTTGCTGATATGGAGAACATTCATGATTTCTGTAAAGACAGCGAAGTTGCATTCCTGTATATCCTTCACGCAACAAAAGCCGGAGATTTTAAGGGTAATACCTATTTGATCCACATGCCCGATACCGTGCTGAAAGTTCAGGATGGAATAGCCAAAACCGAGAAAAACCGCTTTGCCGAAACTCCCCAGGAATTTGAAGTACGCTTTGAAGTAGATGAACGGGAAAATCCACTGAACCATGATTCAGATGAATCTTGGTATATTGAATATCTGGATTCTAAAAATAAATTCAGGCCAAGTATAAAAACATTCAGCGGCAAAGATAGTTATGAAAAAGCTGTAGAATGGGGTAAGAAAAACTTGCCGAACTTCAATATAGATATGGTTCGGCTTCACAGAGAAAATGGATATCGGCCTAATCCATTAGATTCTGAATTTTATGGCATTGATTTCATAGAGTCCGAATTCCAGGAAGATCTACGTGAAAATAAAGCCCCTTCCCCGGACGAACTTTACGAAACCATTACCGAGCAGATCTTGGAGCTCATGGAAAGCGGTAAAGAATTGCCGTGGCAAAAACCCTGGAACAGCAAACGCAATTTCCCGCATTCGTTGCCTACCAATTTTATTAGTAAAAAAGCCTACCGGGGCATAAACCGTCTGCTGTTGATGTTCACCCGCATTGTGAAAAACGATGAAGGTAAAAAGGTCCGTGTATTAGGCGGCTTTGATCATCCTTACTATTTAACAACGAAGCAAATTGATACCCTTGGAGGCCGGATCAAAGAAGGTGCCGTTGGTCAGTACGCTTTTTATTTCAATGTCCTGTATGCCTACGATCAGGAAGATCCCGAACTGGATTACAGCACAACCGACGAAAACAAGTTTATCAAATGGGCCGAACAAAACTGGAATCAAATTTCCATTGATGAAATTTCCGGTAGCACACCCAAAGAGTTTGCTGAAAAACACACGTACCCGCTGCTGAGGTATTACAATATTTTCAACGGTTCCGATATTGAAGGCATTGATTTTGGCGAGCTGCCAGCTCCAAAAGAGTTACCGGAATCAGAGCGTATAAAAACCGGTGAATTAATTGTAGAAAACTACCCGAACCCGCCGGAAATTGAATTCGGTGGAGATCAACCGGCGTACTATCCAAAGCAGGATAAAATCAAAATGACGGAGTTCAAGCAGTTCAAGGATGGACAAAAATATTATTCCGTCTTTTTCCATGAGCTTTCCCATTCAACCGGCCATTCCAGCCGCTTGGATCGTGGCAATGATACCCGCGTTCGTGATGGCAGTGATGAGGACAAAAAAGCGTACAAGTTTGAAGAGCTTGTAGCTGAAATGAGTGCAGCTTTCCTATGTGCGGAAGCGGGAATTCTATTCCATACCAGGGAAATGACCGCCGCCTATCTGAAAGGATATAAAAACGCCTTGGCCGAATACATGGAAGATGATGATCGATTCTTTTTCCGTGCTACCAGTCGCGCCCAGGCCGCAACCGATTATATTTTGGATCGGGATGAGAACGGTGTACCGGCTTACCGAAAGGATCTGAACATTGAAAAAGCTGAAACCGAGGCAGAAACCGAGTCTAAATCTGAAACAGATATTGAAGTCATTTCAGATAATAATGGAATTACGGTTCTTGCCAACAGTGAAGAAAACCGAGTACAGATACTATTTGACAGCAAACCAAGTGAAGAAATACGCGATCTGCTAAAAGCAAACAATTTCCGTTGGGCTCCTTCTAAGAAAGCTTGGCAAAGAAAGCTTACCGAGAATGCACGGATTGCAGCTGAGGCTATGTTGCCCGCTTTGCATAATCAGGATGGTAATTCAAAATCTGAGGGGCAAAGCCAGAAAGATAATTCTCTCACACAAGCCGAAAGAGAAGTTTATAACGAGCTGCTTCCATTCTATCAGAAAAAAGCCCTAAGTGATCAGGGTTTTAAGGCGTTGAAAAGTGCGCTGGAAAAAGTGTCCAAGCAATACCAGGAAGTTCCAGAATTGTACGCACAAGACGGCAAAGGAAAGGACGCAACCATTTATCTGCATGCCTTCAACGGGGCAAGTGATTGGTATATAACCGAACTGGATAAAGAAACTAAAGAAGCGTTCGGATTTACGGTATTGGATCAGGATTGGCCCAATGCCGAATTGGGCTACATGAGTTTGGACGAACTTTTCGGCCAGGAAGACTACAAACCCGGAAAAAGCCCGGAACTGGATCTGTATTGGGATACCAAAACGATCAATGAAGTAATTGGAGATCGCAAAGCCGGTGAAGCTGCAGATCAGTTAACAAAAGGCGGCTACCAAGTCGATATCTATTTCAAAACGGATAAGCCGGTTAAAGGGCAGTACGATATCATTGAGGCCAGGGATCTGATCCCAAGCCACAATAAAGACTGCAGCCAAAACAGCAAGCATCTGATCAGTAAAGCCCAACCGAGAGATCGTTCCGGTGCGGACTTGTGTAATCAGTCTAAGTTGATGGCTCAGAAGCTCAATCCGGATCTGATCACTGTTGGAAACAAAGCGTTTGACGGTGCCCCGGTAACCCTTTCCGATGGACAAGTGATCCAGGGCAACGGACGATCCATTGCATTGAAAATCGCCTATGATGAATTTGAAAAACAGGCCAATAAGTACCGAAACTATCTGCTGAAAAATGCTGAAAACTTTGGTTTATCCCGTGAGTATGTAGATAGATTTAGTCAGCCGGTGCTAATCCGAAAAGTCTTTGTATCAGAAGATGAAGCCATCAAGCTTGGAAACATTGTTGATACCAGCCAGGCAAAAATGAACCGCTTGGATCAAGCCAAAGCCTACATTCGTCAACTGGACGAGCAAAAGCGCCAAATCATAGGCCGTATCATCAATTCAAGTCGCGGTGAAACGTTAGGTGAGATCCTGGACGATAAAGGCTTAATGATTCTGGATCAACTCAAAGACCTGGACAGAACGGGCCTTGTAGAAAACAATGCGCTAACGGGTGATGGAAAAGACTTTCTGAAACAACTGTTCGCCGGATTGGTTTTTGACAGTGATAAGAATAAAGATGCCTTAAAGCATTTCGCGAAGCTGCTTCATAACACCAAAGCCGGGATTGAACGCTCTTACGGTTTTATCATTCCGTTTATTGGAACCGATCGGGATATTGCCCCGGTACTGCAAAAGTCCATTGAGATTGTTCAGGCTATTCAAAACAGTGATGCCATTGATACGATCCCGGATTTTCTGGCCCAGGGGGATGCCTTCACCGGAATTAACCGTGATCGTTTCAGCGAGAAGGAAGTACAGCTTGCGGAATTCTTACTTCCACAGAGTACCCAAATTGCAATCAAGCGAGCTTTTCAGGTGTACTACTTCAAAAGCATTGGCCGGAATGACTTGCTTAACCCGATTGAAAAAGTTTCTCCGGAGCAGGCGTTCAAAGATGCCTTTGTCGATCAAGTGCGAATTAACCCGCCATTTATCAGGATTACTGCAACCGGTTTAAGCAAAACCGACAAAGAAAAGCTTAAGGAACTGGGTGTCGGAATTCAGCAAAGTGGGCCGGGGTATTACCTGACCTTTGACAGCAAAATCAAAGACAAGGTGAACAAATACCTGGATAAGCAAGACCGGGTACGTACCAATCCGCCGGAAGAGTTGATCAAGCTTTACACTCCTGCTGATTTCAAGAAGGGTGATATCGTTCGAGACTATTATGACAACGAGAAGTACGAAATGACCAGCAAGCGGAAGGGCACGTACTACTTCAAAAATGTGAACACCGGGAAGCGGGAAAAATTCCGTAAATCGGACAAACGGTTCCTGCGCAACAGGGATGTTACACCCACGCTTTCTCTTTTCAGAGAAAATCCAGATCCGTTGGCCTTTATGGGAATCACGGAAAAAGTAACCATTTCTTCTGCAAATGGGATGAAGGAACTGGAAGGTAAATTCCCAACATTCCTGGCCGGCAACAAGCTTTATATCATGCCTAAGAGCCGCGTCAAAAAAGTGAAAAACATGGTGAATGACCGGAAAGCGGTTCAGGCTTTTGAAGAGTTCAATAACTATGCGGCCAGTGATGTCGATTACAAGATTGACTTTCCGGAGGATAAATCCGTTCCGGTTGGTACGGCCGCAAAAATTTGGTACGCCAGTGATAAAGTAATTCAGGAAGGCGACCGGAAAGGGAAGGTCAATCACTACGTACACGAATTTGATGCGGGGAAAAGGCCGGCTGTTGTGAAAGGGGATGTATTGATCATAGGGAATATTGAATGGGATGCAAGGGGGCTGTTGAACTGATGATGAACGTACGAACGAACCGGCCCGGCCCTACGGGCTATTACCCTAAACCCCAAAAAATTCGCTGATATGGCAACTGTTTATGCGAAAAATCCCGCTGAGTTGGTGATCCAAAATCCAGCGAAATCAAGTAAGAAGAAAAACTCAAAAACCACTAAAAAAATGGCGAAACAAAAACGTAAAAAGAACGGCCGGTTTACTTCCAAAAAGAGATCAAACCCGGCAGGAGACTTTGTTGATACAGGTAAAAACCTGTTCATGAAATTCGGTTTGGCTGCCTTAGCTGCTACCGGTGTTACCAAGATCATTTCGATTGGAGTGAGTAAAACACAGTTGCCCAAAGTGGCCAAAGACGCGGTCATTATTGCAGGCCCGGCAGTCGGTGGAATTATTACCAGCATGGTTGCCGGTAAAAACAATGCCATTGCCCAGGGTATTGCCGGCGGTATGGTATTGGCCAGTGTGAATACAGCTACGGATCGGTTTATGCCCAAGGAAGGGGATCTGTCCGATAGCGATATGATCGTAAAAGCCGATGGCTACGTCTATGATCAGAACGGAAACCCGATCGCACAGATCAATATGCCGGGAGCCGAAGAAACCAAAATGCTTCCTGAAAGCACTACGGCTTTTCAGGTAATTCCCGAACATGACAATATGTTGGGAGAGTTTGAAGGTTCGTTCGAGTCAGGCGAATCCTGGGCCGTTTAACCTTCTAAAAATTGCTTTGAAGGATTGGTTGTTGGGGAACAGCCAAAATATGGAATCAGGCCTGTTGGGGGCTAACTGAAACCATAAAGACTAATAGGAACTCCCATGTCTTTTAAAGCAAAAGTACAATTACCCCAGGGCGTTGAAGTACTACGCCGTTACGACCGTCGTGAAATTGACGGAAATACCCCGAAGTTGAGCCTTTTTACTCCTTCGCCTCAACCCAACGATCCCGATAACAACTACGTGAATAACCCGCTTCCGGGAGCCAAGAATCACGTTGTTTTGGGCCTGTCTTTGAACTGTACCATCCAGCATCTTGAAAGTGCGGCCAACATTGACCCCGTGAAGGTGGTGAACCTGCTCAAAGATGCGGTTGTGAAACTCGACACCAATGGTGGCCGGGAAGAGCGTATCCTTCACCCGATCAAGGATTACATGAACTTCTCCCAAAGTTCGATTGTAACCGCACAGTCGTATGACAGTGCCGCGCCCGCCACTGAAACCAAGATCATTGCTACGCTGCAGGCTACCGGCCCGCGTAACATTGATAACCTGTTCTATTTCGAGCCGAATGAAAGCTTCACGTTTGAAGTGCTCTTCAAGAACGGAGACTTCCCCGCTCAGGCAGACTGGACGCAGGGACGATTTGGCGTTGAAGCCGAACTGTACCTGGCGCAAATGAACGCAAAACAATTGGCGGAATACGACCGCCGGTTGCAAGCGGCTGCCGGGTAATCTCCCAGGCAAGTGAACTTAAAACCCGGCAGCCAAAAACTGCCGGGTATTTAAGCCCAATCTATCAACAGGTAAATCGAACGAAACGAATATGAATACCCAACTTGAAGAGCTTTTATCAAAAGCCAAATATTACACGCCTGCAAAAAAAGTAGAATTAGCTGCGGGGGAAACGAAAACCGTCCGGTTTCAGGGCCTTAATGCCAAACGCTATGGAGTGAACCGCCTGGCCATTGGTGGTACCGGTCTTGATTATGTGATGGCCACACTCGCATTTAACAATGGCAGAGATAAGAAAATTGATGAAACCAGTCTTTCTGCATTGAGAAAATTGTTCCTGGCCCGATCACTTCGAGGGGCTTTGATTGTGGAAAAGGCTACTGAACTTTTTGTAACGCTTACCAATACGGACAATACGGCGCACACGGTCAATGTTCAGCTGATCGGCTACGATGATGAACATTTGATGCATAAGATGGACTCTTACGAGGCCAATGGCATTGAATTTCCACAACCTGAATTTGTCTATATCACCAAAACCATTGCATCCGGTGTGGGACAGCAGCGGTTTTCTGTGAACCTGCCATCTCACAAATTGCGCCTGTACCGGATGGCGGTAAGTACAACCGGCACCGAAGATGAAATACAGCTAAGCATCCGGCAGGATCGAACTCGGATTAAACCGGAAGTCTTTCTCAGTCAGATCAATGACGAGTTCGAGGACAAGGACATTATTCTACCGGCTACGCTTCAGGCGCATACCCCGTTCGATCTGTTTGTAACCAACACTGGAGCGGGAGCCCATACGGTATCCTTTATTGCTGAATGTTACCGGGTATAAGGGGGCGCTATGGATGATGCAACGAGAATACTATGTGAAATTTCTGAAAAGCTGGACGGCTTACAAACCTTGGCTTCCAGGAGTATAGGAGGTGGAGAAGTAACGACACTCATTCTGCCGGTTACCATTGGCAATAATCAACCACAACGATTTTCCGATGCAAACCGGGGCAGGGTAGGGCTTGTGATCCAGAACCGATCCGGATCACAACTGTTCATTGCCTTAGCTGGTAACGAAGTGGAAGTAAGTGAGGATTATTACAGCTTCATTATTGAGCCGGACGATCATTTGATCCTGGACCAAAAATCCCTGCTTGAAACCTATAAAGGTGAAGTTTGGGGAGTTTGGGGCAACGGTGCCCCAGCAGATAGTCGGGCAATGGTCACCGAATTAAGTATAGAGGAGGCTGAATGAGCCGGTTCTATCCACCATCGGGAGGATCTAATTTACCTTTTGCCTTATACATTGTTTCAGGGATGGTAAAGGAAGGAACATTGATCGTGAGTTGGAGTACCGGCCAACCGGCCAGCCAACAAATGGACTATGGGGTTTCAGATAAATCCGTTCCTAATCAAACTCCGATTAAGATTGACGGGGAAGGAAATACCGTGTATTCCATTATGCACGAAATCGCCTTTCCGAATACTTTTATTGACACTATTCATTATTTCCGGGTTCGCAGTAAAAATCGGGCAGGTAAAGAATTGGTTTCTCCGATCTATGGAGTATATGTAACCAGTAATCTATCGCTTTCCGGTGCACGGGTTGGAGCTCAGCAAGTAGAAAGCGAAAAGATTACCCCGATTCTGTTCCAGGTTCCAGAAACCGGTGGGTTTACAACCAAAGGAAATACAGACTATCCCGAAATAGCTGTCGCTGACTCTGTAGCTGCCTTTAGTGGAGAAGAACTACTAACCGTAGAGGATACCCAAATTGCAAATGCGAAATCTACTGCCGGTGCGAATATCATATCGGCGGTCGTGATTAACTGATGATTTTTAACACACCAATTTAAAAGAGAACTATGAAAACGAATGTTTCCAATTCCCAACTCAAAGGCATGAAATCAACCAACATTCCCTTAAGAGTAGGTTCACACAAAGGAGGTCTTGATCTGTGGGTTCGTATGAAAATTGACGGTGAAACCGTTAGCGAATTCCCCGGCCATAGCTTTGTTTCTCAATTTGCTTATGATTTACATGCATTAATGCATGGTGGAGAGGCAGAACGACAAGTTGCGTTAATAGGGTATAATCTAAATAATAATTACAAAATAATTGATGCAGCCAGTAATGCTTCTCCAATAAGGATAGGGGTTCTCGTATTTTCACAAGCGCTAAACAATACTCAGAATGGTGACTTGGTTTGGGTATATGGTGTTCGGGGCAATACGGCTGCAAATGGATTACGTGTTGCCCAAAATGTTGGTGCGAATGGAGATTTTGATCTGTATGAATTAGACGGTGTTACTCCTGTGGTAGGTAACGGAGCATATAGTGGGGGTGGCGCTTTCAATGCGATAGGAAAAAGAAACTGGAGTTTCAATAGAGGGGGAAACCATTCAGCCCCAGTGAATCAAGCTGAATTTGGTTATTGGGAATTAGTTGTTGGTACAGACAATGATCCCGTGAGTATAAATGATTTTGGTTTACATAACAGGTGTGCTCCAGGTAATAATGAAGGAGAATTAACTCCATCAGGCAGGTCAATAACAGCCCAAACAACTGATAAACCAAGCAGTAAGTTTAGCATTCTAACTTCCTACACCAATAACTCCGGTGCTTCAATTGATGTAGCTGAAATTGGCTTAACAAGATGTGTTCGCAATGTGACTAATGAAGGCTACCAATCTTTGATTGCCAGAGATGTTCTTGATGTACCATTAAGTCTCCCGGTAGGTAAAACTCTTTCTGTAGAATACGAAGTGATAACAGAGTTACAGCCAGATACTCAAGACACAGATTTAGACGGCACCAATGGTGGTTTTACAGAGCGTTTCTTGAATAGAATGCGAATCATGGCTTCAAATTCACCTCAAGATGGTTACATGAACTTTCTGAATGTAGCTGGGCCTTCTGCAGAATTATCGAGTAATGAACGATCAAATCGTAAAGGTTGGGAATTAGGTATCAGGCTGGGAACAGATAATACATATGTGTCTACTACCAATACTGAATTAATCGCTCAAATCGACCATAGCAAAGACGGTTTATATTATTACGGCTCGAATGTTGAAGATGTAATTATTGATGAGGCTAATAACAAAGCCACTTTTGAAGTTAATCGAATATTTGAAAACAGAAGTGCTGCTCCTATTACAATAAAAGAAGTTGGCTTATTTGGGAATAATTCTGGTGAAGCGCAGTTCAACGGAGTTTATATGTATGCCCGAACCGCCTTGGCACCGGCTGATCAATTCACTATTCAACCCGGAGAATTCCGGATTGTTCGTTATACCCTGGAATTCATTGCTTAATGATTTCCCAGGTGAACATATCAGCGCAGCTGCGTAATGTAAATCGGCTTGGCCTTATGCCTGTTTTCAAGGGCGTAGCCAACAAGTATGGGCTTTCTTTGAGCCTGCTTTTGGCAATTGCTTCCCGCGAAACCGGTATGGGTACCGATACTTATGTGTTGGCCAACAACTGGACGGGGAGGGACGGCCATGGCAAAGGGATCATGCAAATTGATGATCGATACCATGCTATTGCCCAAATGATTCCTGCAGATGATCACCCTGCCAATATTGAATATGCAGCACGTTTTCTTTCCGATCTAAGAAAGGCATTGCCTTCAAAAAAAGCAGCGATTGCCGCTTATAATGCCGGGATAAACGGGGTTAAAAACGTCTTGGCGCAAGGACTTGATCCCGATGTTGCTACAACCGGAAATAACTATGCAGCCGATGTTTTGAGACGTCAAAAAATGATTCAAAAAGAAACCGGTTTTGAATTTCCTATCACGAAGGCCGGATTCATGCAAAGCATTCCAGCCCTTTTATTACTAAGCGGAGGGGGAGGTTTGTTGGTGGAACAATTAAAAACCCGAAAAAAACAGAAAAAAGGTACCTGACATGGGAGCTTTATTAGGACAACAAAATACAGGAACACAAGATCTTGGAAGTGTTTTTGAAGTACCGGACATGCAATTAACCCCGGAAATAAATGAACCGGATACAAACTTGGAGAGTGAAAACCCCCGAAACATTGGAAGGGCTAATTCAGATACTGTTCTCCAACGAAACAGAGAAATTGAACGCTTGAAAAATGAAGCACGAGAGAAAGCGAATCGCCGGATTAAAAAAACGTTCAAGCAGGGGCCAGCGGTTCAGGTTCCGGAACCAAAGATCATTAAAGAGCCGGTTAAGACAGATTCTGAAACCAATCAACAGGAAAGTTCAGCAGCATTAGTTATTCCGGGATCAGCCAATCAGGTCATTGGGATGCTCAAATCCATCCCAAAAAAGTACTACGCCATAGGGGGAGGCTTACTGCTTACAGGAATACTATTGAAGAGAGGAAGAAAATGAGGGTTTTGAAGCTTACAAATCCGATGATGAGTGGTGATGATGTAAGGCAGGTTCAAAACATTGTTGGGGCTAAAGTGGATGGTGTATTCGGTCCGGAAACCCGAACTAAAGTGATTGACTTTCAGGCTAAAATGGGCCTTACACGCGATGGCATTGTTGGCCCGAAAACCTGGAAAGCGATCACTGAGTATTCAGGGGAGGTGCCGGTAACAAACAAAAGTAAAGTCCCAACTTTAGCTGCTAACAGTTTTAACGACAGATTGCTAATTGCAGGAGGTTTGGCCCTGGTAGCCGGTATTGCCGCAACCGTTTGGAGGAGCCGGAAATGAAGGTAGCTAAGGATTTCGATATCAGGGAATTTGTACCGGAATCACTCTGGAAAGATAAAGGAAAAGCAGCAGCCTGGTACGTTAGCCCGACGGTTATTCATTTGGCTCAATTCTACAAAGATTTTTTCTCCAACTACTTTGAAGAGGAAGTAACGGTAACCATTAATAATTGGCTTTGGGGTGGTTCATTCCAGGAGCGAGGTTGGCGCTATCCGGATACCGAAACCGGTTCACCGTTAAGCTTTCACCGGGGCGGCCTTTGCACGGCCTTTGACTGCGAGATACACCGCAAAGAATCAGGCATTGAAATCAATCCGGCCAGAATTCATTCGATCATTTTAAAACATGAACGTGAGTTTATGGCCAAAGGATTAACCACACTGGAAAACAAGAAATATGCTCCAGGGTGGACGCATTCAGATCACCGGCCAACCGGCTTAGATCATATACTGGTAATAGGGGATGCCAGGAACTAATCTCACATACAATCATGAAAGCAGAAACTGTAAATATGTTACACCCCGATTTTTATAAAATGATCATGCAGTCTTTTTTAGAAAATCCGCTGCTTAAAGCGGTGATAGCTGCCGTCATTGCCTTGTTTACAGTTCCGATTGAATTTGTAGTGGCTCTCCCGATTTTTTGGATACTGGATTTTGTCAGCGGCCTGTATGCAGCCAAAAAGAAAGGAAGTTCATTCAGTGTCGATAAACTGAATAGCCAATACGTGAAAATTGGCATTCACATAGCTTTCTTGATTGGCATGGTAGTATTGGCCAACCTGTTCGCCGTTCAAAAATTCATTG
Organism: Gracilimonas tropica DSM 19535; assembly: GCF_000375425.1. Lineage (GTDB taxonomy): Bacteria > Bacteroidota > Rhodothermia > Balneolales > Balneolaceae > Gracilimonas > Gracilimonas tropica. Next base: position 17,425 of record NZ_AQXG01000003.1, read on the forward strand.
TTTTTGGGTTTGGGTATATCATTTCCACTGAGTTTATATCTACGATCCGGAATCTGTTTGGCGACAAAAAATCCGTTCAAATCATCAGTCATTTCAAAGAACTGTTTGAAAAAACCATTGGTCTGGATCTTCCTGATCCGGATCCAAATGATTCAGAAAATGAGCATTGATCTAAAACATACCGCGGCTATTCTGCTTGTGATCATAGGACTGATCGCATTGAACGTATATCAATGGCAAAACCCGAGGGTGGTGGAAGTTCCGGGCGGTACGCAGCAAATAGATTCCACGGCCTGGGTACAGAGATCTGCTTATCTGGATAGGGGAAGTATTATTGATAGCCTTAAGAAACAAAACAAAGCCCTGGCCAATGAGATCCTGGAATATGGGGATGCCATAGCCAGTTACGCACGGTTAACCGGAAAGCTCCGACTGAAAGTAGATTCCCTGGAAACCCATAAAGAGGAGTGGCAGGATATTCCCAAAAATTCATTTATAAGTGAAAAAGATACACTAAGAGATGCGAATACAGCATTTCTAAGAAAAGCCCGGCTTGATCTGCTCGATATGAAAACCCTGGCTGATACCACGTTCATCTCTCAACGTCAATTTGGTGGCGGATTATTCCTGGTAACCGGAACCGTAGAATTTAAGCAGCGACAATTCCGGCAACGACTTTACTTAGAGCAGCTTCGGGATATCCGTTTGGATGTGGTGTCCACGGTTAGCCGGGATCAATCCCGAGTTCTAACCTTCGTTTCCAGTCCGGATTTTGAAAGCCTGGAATACAAAAGTTTTACTGAACTGAAACCCCAACGTAAACGATTGCCCTGGTTTTGGATTGGGTTAGCAACCGGTGTGGCCGGGGCAGCAGTTATCATCAATTAAGAGGCTACAATGTCAAAGAAAGCACTTAGAACAATCTACAAACCCAATGAAGGAACGGTCGCTGTTGATTATGTAGATGAAAGCAGCGGTGAGCAAGGATCTGAAACACTGAGTGTTACGGATTTTGAACAAGAGTATGGATTTAACCCTGCCAATGAAATGCTCAGGCAGTTTTCATTGCAGGAAGACCCTCAGCTTATAACGGAGCCGGATCAGCTTAGCAATAATATCAACTAAACTTAAAAGAGGAATAGTATGGATTGGCCAAGTTTTGGATGTAGTGAATGGTTGTTTTGTTACGAACTTGCCGGCGGTGTAGCTTGCCATCACTGGACAGGATGTCACCCGATCAATGAAGGTGATGAACCCATGCAACTCGAATCCACCTTTGATGCCGGAGGAAGTATCACTCCAGGAGACGAACCAAGCATTATAGGGGGAGTAAAAGGGTAATGGGAGGACTTTTTGGCGGATGGTCCAGGGTAATTTTTGGAGCATCCCGGCAAAATGAAGAGATGGCAGCCCGGCGAATTAAAATTTGCCGGGCCTGCCCATTTAATTCAAAGAATGGAAACTATTCCGGTTTCCGGAGAGACGAACACTGCACAAAATGCGGGTGCACCTTAGCAGCTAAAACAAAAAGCCCTTCAAGCAACTGCCCGGTGGGGAAGTGGTAAGGAACAATATTTGGGATTGTCTTTAAGTCCTGATTTTGTTAGGATAAGCGCCAACCAAATTGTTTATCTATGACCATTCAGGAATACGTTGATCAGCTAAATTTACGATACAAATCAGGCATTTCGCGGGAACATAGCTATCGGGGTGATTTACAGACTCTGCTTGGAGATGTTCTGCCGGATCTGCTTATCACCAATGAACCTTCCAGAACCGATGTTGGAGCCCCGGATTATATCCTCACCAAAGGCAAAATCCCAGTTGGATATATCGAAGCTAAAGACATAGGTGATCCGGATCTTGAGGGTAAGAAGAAAAACAAGGAGCAGTTTGAACGTTACAAGACTGGTCTTCCGAATCTGATCTTTACTGATTACCTCGATTTCCGTGTATATCGAGATGGAGAATTTCTGACTTCTGTCTCTATTGCTGAGATCAAGGATGGAAAAATCGTTGGAAAGTCTGAAAATTATGGTGAGTTCGAGAATATAATTAAGGATTTTGGAACACATGTTGGACAAACCATCCGCAGTGCCAATAAGCTGAGTAAGATGATGGCCGGTAAAGCTCGGATTTTAGCGGACGTGATTGAGAAAGCGTTAGATGCCGATGAGGAAAAGCAGAAGAAAAAAGTCAACGAATCGGCCAATAATACCCTGCGAGAACAACTGGCCGCTTTTCAAAATGTGCTGATTCATGATATTAAAGCGAAAGAGTTTGCGGACATCTATGCACAAACCATCGCCTATGGCATGTTTGCGGCCCGGCTGCATGATCCCACGCTCGACACGTTTGATCGCCATGAAGCCGCTTCGCTTATTCCTAAAACCAATCCATTCCTCAGAAAACTGTTCCAGTATATTGCGGGTTACGATTTGGATGACCGCATTGTGTGGGTGGTGGATGGACTCGCCGATATTTTCCGCGCCACCGATGTGAACGGACTCCTCAAAAACTTCGGGAAATCCACGCAGCAGCAAGATCCGATCATCCATTTTTACGAAACCTTTTTGGCGGAATACGATCCCAAGCTGCGCAAAAGCCGGGGCGTTTGGTACACCCCCGAGCCAGTGGTGAATTTTATTGTCCGTGCCGTAGATGATATCCTGAAAGATGAGTTTGGTTTGAAGGACGGCTTAGCAGATACTTCCAAAACCAAAGTGAAGGTAAAAGTGCCTACCCATGATAAGCGCCATAAAGGCGGAATGGTAGAAGAAGAACGCGAAGTTCATAAAGTACAGATTTTAGACCCCGCAGCAGGAACGGGAACTTTTTTGGCCGAAGTGATTAAGCAGATTCATTCCAAGTTTGAAGGACAGCAAGGCATCTGGGCTACCTATGTGGAAGAACACTTGATCCCCCGTCTGAATGGATTTGAGATCTTAATGGCCAGTTACGCAATGGCTCATCTCAAACTGGATTTATTACTTCGCGAAACCGGTGTAGAACCAAGCGGAAGCGAACGATTTCGGGTATATCTCACCAATTCTCTGGAGGAACACCATCCTGATACCGGAACCCTCTTTGCTGGTTGGCTTAGTGAAGAGGCTAATGAAGCCAATCACATTAAGCGTGATACTCCAGTGATGGTTGTATTGGGTAACCCGCCTTATTCAGTGAGTAGCTCTAATAAGTCCGAATGGATAATTAACCTGATTGATGATTATAAAAAAGAACTAAAAGAGAAAAGCTATAATTCTTTATCGGATGACTACATAAAATTTATTAGGTACGGTCAATATTTCATTGATAAAAATAAATATGGTGTGCTGGCCTTTATTACAAATAATAGTTTCTTAGACGGAAAAGTTTTTCGACGTATGAGAGAAAGCTTATTAGAAAGCTTTGATAAAATATATGTATTAAACCTGCATGGTAATTCTAAAAGAAGTATCGAATCAAGTAATCAAAAAGATGAGAATGTTTTCGATATAATGCAGGGAGTAAGCATTAATATTTTCATTAATTCTGGATCTAATAAAGATAAGCCTGGAAAGGTCTATTACTATGATTTAATAGGTAATAGAAAGAAGAAATATGACATTCTATCAAATAGTCAGTTAAACACTATAGAGTGGAGTTTGAGTGACTTAAGAGCCCCAAATTATTTTTTCACAAATAAAAACTATGACGGTCTAGAGGTATATCAGGCTGGTTTTACTTTAGAAGGTTTATTTTTGAATTATTCAAGTGGTTTAGTTACCGCCAGAGACTCACTCCTCATTTCTTTTAAAAAGGAAACCCTGAATCATGTGAAAAATGATTTTTTAATTCTCAGGGAAACAGAATTTAGAGCAAAGTATGATAATCTTAAGGATAGTCGCGACTGGAAATACGAAAACGCTAAATTTGTAATAGATTCTGGTAACTATACTATTGAGAAACTTTATTATAAGCCATTCGATTACCGTTATGTATTTTATTCAAAAGACTCAAAAGGGATCTTGTCCTACCCCAGACATGATACAATGAGTCATTTTATTGGAAATGAGAACATTGGTTTAGTTGTAAATAAACAACATGTAAACGCTGATTTTACTCATGTGACAGTAACTAAAAATATTAATGTTAAAGGAAGTCATTATTTGGGAAATAATGGTAATGACTATCTATGCCCATTATATCTTTACCCAGAAGAATCCACCCAACAAACCCTCGATGGCAAGCCCGAGCGCACGCCGAATTTAGATAAGAAGATCGTTCAGGAAATTTCGAAAAAGCTGGGACTCAAATTCACTCCGGAAAAAGAAGAAACCGAAGGTACCTTTGCCCCCATTGATCTGCTCGATTATATCTATGCCGTCCTTCACTCCCCAAGCTACCGGGAGAAGTACAAAGAGTTTCTAAAGATTGATTTTCCAATAGTGCCTTACCCAGACGATCCCGAACTCTTCTGGCAGCTGGTAGAATTGGGCGGCGAGCTGCGCCAAATACACCTGCTGGAGCATCCGGTGGTGGATGAGTTTATAACCACTTATCCTATTGCAGGCAGCAATGTCATTTCCAACCGACTAACGAAGACCGAGCCCGGGTTTATTCCGGAAGACGATGATGAAACAACCGGCAAAGTTTGGATTAACGAAGAACAGTATTTCGGCAACGTGCCAAAAAAAGCCTGGGAGTTCTACATCGGCGGCTACCAACCTGCCGAAAAATGGCTCAAAGACCGGCGGGACCGAGAATTATCTATAGATGAAATTCGCTACTACCAAAAAATAATTGCGGCCCTAATGGAGACTGACCGGTTGATGCAAGAGATTGATGTAGTTTTGGAAATATAAATAGAAAGATATGGATACAGGTAATTTAGGAGAATCTATTTTGGCAAAATGGTGCCATCAGGTAGATTTAATTCCAAATAGAGTTACTGTCGATAAAGATGGTTGGGATTTTTTAGTTGCATTACCCCTTACATATAATAATGATATTAAATCACTTGATAAAGATGACAGCCATGATCGTACTTTAATCCAAGTAAAAACGACTACCAAGGAGAGAGGGAATCGTAATATAAAGCTGTCAAACCTAAAGAAATTGGTCGATGCCCCAATTCCTGCTTTCTATTTATTAATTCAGGTAGATGAAGATGGAGAACCAGTAAAAGCGCATCTTTTTCATGTTTGGAAAGAAATAATCGCTAAAGTCCAAGAGAAAATTAGAATTATTCCAAAAGATAAATGGAATAGATTAAATAATTATAGGTTAGCACTCCCTTGGGAAATTGCTGAAGAATTAACCTCTCTTAATGGTTTAGCGTTAAAACGAATAATTCTGAATAACTTGACTAATACTAAAAAAAGCTATTCCGAAAAAAAATATTTGCTAAGAGAGAAAGTCGGTTACGAAGGAGAAACAGGTCAAATCCATTTCCAGGGTAAGTTACCTGATAAATATAATGATGATATTGAAGCTTTTATGGTTGATTTATACTTAGGTGAGGTTGATAAAGTTGAAGTGTATGACTGGGAGGTAACCGATAAAAGGTTCGGGCATGAAATTGTGGTTAATAAGCAAGAAGGAGGTCATTTCAGCCTTACAAATATTGAACCTGTGGGACCAGCTACAATAAAGTTTTTAACCGAGGATCATAGATCATCTGTTGAAATTAGTACCGAGTACTATATCCCAACAGGTATAGGTCAAATCGTTAAGAATGAAAAAAAATGGAAGGTTTTATATAAGGCACCATTTATTAAGTTTTCAATTTATCCGAAAGGAGGGAGGATTGATTTTCTTTTTGATGTCCCAGATTTCAGAATTGAAGCAAAGCTTTCTGAATTGGTTGACATAACAAATCTTATGCTGTTTTTTGATGAATTAAATAGTACAGAAAAAGTGATTTTTCATATATCCAACAATGGAGATCCTTTTATTGGTGGAAAAATTACATTTAAAAATTATAAAGAAAAGTTGCCTTTAGAGTACTTTAAGTCTATTAAATCAGCAAATACGATATTAAATTATTTAAATTTAAAAACAGATATAAGTATAAATCCTAATGAACTTAGATCTCAGGTTAACAGACTTAGTTTTTTAAATAATCTTCTATCACCAAATTTAACTAAAATACGATTTGAATTTTCTACTGATAATGAGTTGTCAAAATATTCTAAGACAATAATACTATATCCTCTTTCTCTTACAATTGGTGAATATTTGTTGCCCATTCAACTGCTGATTCAGGGCGTGCCCACGAAGACCGGTAAAATTGATGGTAATCAGCTTTTTTATAAGTTAGAAACTAATACTATTGGAATTGAGCAATATCGAATCTTATCAAAAATAAATGATGACCCTAAAATTGCACATGAAGATATGAGAGAAGCTTCAATGAAAAAGTATGATATAGACGGCGTGATGGTACTTTATAATGACGAAAAAATAAGGTGAAGTAATTTCTACCTTTAATAAGAGTCTTATATTTTTTTAGGACTATGATGGTGCATGCGCTTAACAGATTTAGATTGGTTTTTTCAACTTGTGCTAATTTATCTCTTAATTTGCTTGGTGTAAGATGAGTATACAATTCATCCGTCATACTAATAGATTTGTGGCCAAGCATATCTTTCACCTCCTTTAAGGTAAAACCATCTTCCAGCCATTTTGTGGCTCTTTTATGCCTGATTTCTTGGATGGTTTAGTCGAATGGTAGAATTATAAATATGGGTAAAATTCAATTTAATCGTCAGCCTCCAATCGTTTCATTTTTTCTATTAAAGGCTCGTAGGCAAGGTGAGTATAAACATTTGCTGTTACCTCAATAGAATTTCCCGCCATTTGAGCAGCTTCCGCAACAGAAAATCCATCTCGAATCCACTGAGTAATACGCGAATGCCTCATTCCATGCATGGTTTTAGTTTTATCAATATTTGCCTTGTCACAATATTCATTAAAAGCCTCTCGTGCAGCCTTGCCACGAACAGGCATTCCATCATAACGTCCGCCTTCATGTATAAATACATACTCATTCTGAGTGGGCCAGCCCCGGATCTGGAAGTAGTCTAATAGGAATGGTCGCAGCTTTTTAGAGATTGGGATATAACGCTCTTTTTCTCTTTTGGTCGGACCTAGGTAAAAAACAGAACAATCTTTCATAATGTTTAATCCTTTTAGTCCGGAGTAATCCAATTTTGGAGAGTATGCAGCTTCATGAAGCCTCATACCTGTATAAAAGTAAGTTGCTATCAACGGTTTAAACCAGTCCTGCCTATGATGTGTTCTATACCACTTTTCTTTAGAGATCTTTGCCTGATGTTCATCAAATGTCTTAAAAAGTTTATGAAACTCTTCTATCGTTAACATCTTTTTGTGATAGCTCACCTTTTTCTCAGGAAGATTAATTTTGTCCAGAGGGTTTCTGTCAATCCATCTTTTATCCATCATATAATTGAAAAAGCTTTTGAGTCCCCGAGCATTGGCATGAATAGAATCAGCAGATATCCCACCTCTGAAAAGAAAGTTTTCTACCTTTTCAGAACTTAATCTGCCAGGGTGAAGATTAGCTATATCCTGGTGACTGAAAAAGTGATCTATATTTCGGGTATAGAAGTCAATGCTGGCAGCCTTTAAATGTTGTTTGGTAGCTAAGAATTTTTCTTTCGCTTCCTGAAGGGTATAGGGGAAGTCTTCTTTATTATTTCCCAGGGCTTCATCAATGTCAAAATCCGGATGGAACGGGTTTATCGCATGTTGTTGCTTGAGTTTTTCAAGCTCTTCTAACTTCTTTTGGGCTATACTTTTGTAATTAGTGCCCAAACTGTATGTTTTTCGGATTCGTTTTCCATTTACCGTCTTTGAAAAGCGAATATAATACCTGCGGCCTCTTTTCTTAAGTGATGCCATTATTGTACCCCCATGTGTACCCCTTAAATCGGAATTGATTCATAAAAACACTCTTTTTTTGGTCCCTTACAGCAGTAAGTAAAAGTACAAAAGCCCGTTTTATTTTACAATAAAACGGGCTTAATATGGTGTACAACGTGTTTTTCATTAATCAGTACCAAAGGAGGGACTCGAACCCTCACTCCCGAAGGAACGCGATTTTGAGTCGCGCGCGTCTACCAATTCCGCCACTTTGGCTTATTTGAAACGGGCAACAAATATAAGGTTTTAATACCCACTTCTACAAAGTTGATTTTAGGTTTATTCGAAAACTTATTTATAGCCATTTGGATTGTGAGACTGCCAGCGCCAGGTGTCTTCGCACATTTCTTCGATGCCGCGTTTGGCAGTCCAACCGAGCTCATTTTCAGCCTTGGAAGGGTCGGCATAGCAGGCAGCAATATCTCCGGGGCGGCGTGGCGCAATTTTGTAAGGTACTTCTTTACCGGACGCTTTTTCGAAAGCCTTCACCATATCCAAAACACTGGAGCCTTTGCCGGTTCCTAAATTGTAAACCACCAGACCGGGATTGGATGCTAATTTCTCGAGCGCTTTAAGATGTCCAATGGCCAGATCTACGACATGGATATAATCGCGAACTCCGGTGCCATCGGGAGTGGGATAATCATCCCCAAAAACAGAAAGCTGCTTCAATTTTCCCACGGCAACCTGCGAAATGTATGGCATAAGGTTGTTGGGAATGTCGTTTGGATCTTCACCGATTAATCCACTTTTATGCGCTCCAACAGGATTAAAATATCTGAGTAAAGCAATATTCCATGAGTTATCTGCTACGTGAAGGTCTTTGAGAATGTATTCAATAAATAGCTTTGTTCTGCCGTAAGGATTGGTTGCAGAAAGCGGGAAATCTTCCGTAATGGGAACTTCATGTGGATCTCCATATACGGTTGCCGATGATGAAAAAACGATGTCTTTAACGCCGTGTTTTTTCATCAGCTCACAAAGAATAAGGGTACTTGTGATGTTATTCTCATAATATTTTAAGGGTTGTTCTACCGATTCCCCAACAGCTTTATACCCGGCAAAATGAATAACCGAATCAATTTTATGAGCCTCAAAAATTTGGTTGATGGCCTGTTTGTTGAGTAAATCTTCTTCATAAAAAACAGGAGGTTTTCCGGTAATTTTTTCAACCCTTCGTAGTGCTTCTTTGCTGCTGTTACTCAGGTTGTCGACCACAATCACGTTATGATTCTCGTTTAGCAGTTCTAACACCGTGTGGCTTCCAATGTAGCCGGCACCGCCAGTTACAAGTACATTCATATTAAATGGGGGGATTAAATTTCAGCTTCTAATTCTTTGATTACTGTAGAACAGATGTCCTGCATTTTATCTGCAGACTTTTTGAGATCTTCATCCGGTTTATCATCCCAGATCAGTGTTTTGGCATATTCATATTCCTCAACGATAAGGTCCAGGCCAAGCATTTGGGCAACGGGCTTTATCTTGTGACCGGCCTTCCGGAAATTGGTTTCGTCCCGGTTCAACAAAAATTTATAATAATGCTCCCTGAATTCAGAGAATGAGGTAATAGCGGCCTCTGAAAATTCTTTAATGAATTTCTCTTCGCCGTACAGCATCTCCTCGACGCCCGAAAAATCAATTAGTTTTTTGTTACTCAAACTTCACTTATTCGTTGGCTGGTTCTGTTATGTGATGGGGGGTAGGTTTCCCAAATTCATCAAGATGCACAAATACAATTTTATCTATACTGATAATGGTTTCCTTGGAAAACTTATTTCGTACTACACATTTTACCGTGATGGAGGTAGTGCCAAACTTTACCGTTTCCATGCCAATTTCAATAACTTCACCGAGTTTAGCAGAGTTCACAAAGTTGATTTCCGACATGTACTTGGTCACTATGTTGCCTTTTCCAAGCTGACAAAGCACGTAAATAGCAGCTTCTTCATCTACCCAGCTTAGCACCGAACCTCCAAAAAGGGTACCATGGGCATTCAGATCCTGGGGTTTGATAAGCTTTCTGCTAAAAAATCTCATATTTTACTTTAACCATTTGATTCCTGAAGAAGATAACAGATATCCCGCAAATGGAGTAGCATCTTTTTCTTGTAATTAGAAACTTCTATTAGATAAATTTCAGAACTAATATTATTGTAACAAAAAGGTTCACTTTCACTCTTTCTAAGTAAAAAAAGGAATATTCAGAGCTTAGATATATTATGAAAACAATTGCACTTACAAATCAAAAAGGCGGAGTTGGCAAAACTACAACCACTATTAACCTTGGGGCAGGGCTGGCAAAGCTTGGTAAAAAGGTATTATTGATCGACCTCGATCCTCAGGCTAATCTTACCTATTCGCTTCGCACGCACTCGCACAGATTGGAAAAAACGATCTATCACGCGCTCAGGGGTTCCGCCAAATTGGATGACATCATCATCTCGCACAATGGTTTTGACTTTATTCCTTCTTCGCTGGAATTATCCGGAGCTGAGCTTGAGTTAGCGAGCGAGCCTGCACGGGAGAGTCTGCTAAAGAATGTGATCAAAGATCTTGAAAAGCGGGATTATGATTATGTTTTGATCGATTGCCCACCAAACCTGGGACTTTTAACCTTAAATGCTTTTACGGCGGTGAAGGATATCTTTATTGTTTTGCAGTCAGAATATTTGGCTCTTCATGGACTTTCAAAGTTATTAGATCTGGTTAAAGTAGTACAGCAAAGGCTTAATAATCAGCTTAAAGTGGGAGGAATTATTTGTACGTTGTATGACAGCCGCAAAAACCTGAATAAGGAAGTTGTTGGGCACATTAAAGATTATTTTGGTCCTAAGGTTTTCAAAACAATAATTCGGGATAACGTTGCACTTGCTGAGGCACCCAGTCACCATAAAACAATTTTTGAGTATGATGGAAACAGTGCCGGAGCAGAAGATTACTTCGCGTTAGCCAAAGAAATAAAAAACGGCCACTAACATAATGGGTAAGAAAAAGAGTCTTGGACATAATCCGCTTGCATACAGCACGCGGAGCCATGCTTCTTTTGATTTCATTGCTCCTTCTAATGAGAAAGAGAAGGAAGAGAAAGAAGAGGGGCGGGTACACAAAGAAACGGCAAGTTATTATCTTGAAAGTCCGTTGGTCAATAAAATTAAAGCTATGGCGGACGAACAAGACACATCCTATTCTTCGATCGTGAATGACATCCTGAAACGTCATCTTCAGGAAACCTCCGGCTAAGGATATCACATCGTCTCAGCTTTTCTTATACTGTGCTCCAGCTAAAAGCACATTATGATTCAAATATTTCAATCTCATTCTCTACAGACTTTAGCCAATGCTTTTATCTCTCAGGATTTTGATACTGATGAGGAAAGTGTTTTCGAACCGATTTGGGTGATCGTTCAAAATAATGAGATCAAAGAGTGGCTGTCCTTACAATGGGCTCAGGAAAAAGGCATTTCCGGTAATCTTAAATTCATCTTCCCCTCTGAATTTTTGTGGATATTGTTCCGCTTGGTCAGAGATGATATTCCCAAAAACCTGCCATCCGATCTAAATGCCATGCAGTGGTGCTTGTATGATATTTTAAAAAATGAACCGCAGCTTTTGGATCATATGCCTTTTTCAAAAAAAGAGGAACAAACGGATTCTTATTTATTTCATCTGAGTTCACAAATTGCGGATATATTTGATCAGTACCAGGTTTATCGGCCCCAGATGATGAATAGCTGGATAGACCGTAAAATGGTCACCAAAAGTGCAGATGAAGGTTGGCAGTCGATACTTTGGCGTAAATTAAATGAATATTGGAGGGCTGATAATGATACCGGAACCATACCAACTCGCTCAGAAGCTTATGGACAACTTCTGAAATGGATAAAAGATGAAGATCAGAGCATATTGCAAAGCCTTCCCGATAGGGTGCATGTATTTGGATTGTCTCACGTAAGTGAACCCTTTCTGAATATTTTAGAAGCAATAGGCAGTAAAAAGGAAGTGACTTATTTCGCCCGTAAAATAGATACTGAGGAAGTAACGGGTGAGATGAATGAACTCATTGAGGATTGGAGCTCTGCTTTTAATGAGCAGCAAAAGCTTTTACTCTCACTTTGCGAGAAAGCAGGTACCGAGGTGAGTATAAATGAAATCAAGGAAGCCAAAACGGATTTGCCTCAGATCAGTATCAATTCGTGCCACAGTGCTCGCCGTGAAGTGGAGGTGCTGAAAGATTCTATTCTGCACTATTTGAAGGATCACCCGGAAGTGTCGCCTCACGAAATTCTTGTATTGGTTCCCGATCCTGAGGAGTATTTTTCTTTGATCAGATCGATATTTACTTCTACAGAGCCTGCTCTGCCAATTTCAAGGATCTATAACAATGATCGGGTGGAGGAGCACACCCTGGTTGAATTATTGGATCTCTTGAAGAGTTCATTTAAACCCGGCAAGGTCATCGAGCTGCTTAGTCTCAGGCCGGTTAGGAATACATTCTCTTTCTCGGATGATGAAGTAGATTTATTGGAAGAGTGGATCTCAAAAAACCATATCTATAGAGGAAAGGGAGATTCCTTTAACACCTTGCACAGCTGGAGGAAGGGCATAAATCAACTGATTGCAGGCTTAGCCATGAAGCCCGATCCTCTCTCCCTATACAACCGTTTGATTCCTTTTGAAGGAATTTATTCATCGGACGATATGCAGCTTTCTGCACGCTTTTCATTGTTCTTAAATGGACTTTTATCTGCTTCAGAAAAAGTTCAGGAATCCAAATCTCCACAGCAATGGATCAAGTTTTGCGAAGATCTTGTGAAGGTTTTTATTCAGGATGAATACGATCAGAACCACACGGCTTCCATTTTTCAAAAATTGAGCAGGCTAAAAGAACAGGTTGGCTACAGTATCGGAGTCAATGAGGTTTCTTACGAAATTATCAGCGGCTGGGTCAAAACTCAGTTCGAAAATGCCCAATCTGCTTCCGGCCGGTTTGGGCAGGGCATTACCATAAGCTCTTATGTGCCATACCGGTCGGTGCCTTTCCGGTGTATCGCCTTTTTGGGGATGAATGAAAGCGTTTTTCCAAGGAAGGCCGTACGTCCTGATTTCGATCTTATCTATGCCGATCCTCAACCCGGCGACCGAATTCAGAAAGATGACGATCGCTATCTGTTCCTGGAAACCTTATTTGCAGCAAAAGATCAGTTAGTGATAAGCTACCGGGGACAAGATCAAAAGAATGATTCTGAGCGACTGCCTTCATCTCTTGTTCAGGAATTAAGGGAAGCTTTGCCCGAATCAGCCATTCAGTTTTATAAACACAGTCTGCACGCTTTTAGTGAAATTTATTTTAAGGAGGATCTCCTGCCTGAATCATTCTCTAATGTAAATCTTCAGATAGCAAAAAATTTATATAAATCGGATCAAACCGCCAGGGAGTTTCTAAGTAAAACTTTTCTACAACCGGATCTGAAAGATATTGACAGAGTATCGGTTTATGACTTTATAAAGTTTTTTAGTGAACCTTCTAAATATATGGTGCAAAATTATTTACAGATATCAGATCGTTTATATTTGTCGGAAGTAGAAGATCGTGAACCTTTCGAGGTGGATGGCCTTAAATCATACAAATTAAGTGCCTTTTTGCTTCAGCATATGGATGAGGAAGTCTCCGGGGAGCAGATGCTTGATTACGCAAGATCTTCCGCATTGGTACCAGATAAATTAAAAGGTGAAAAGATATTTGAGGAGCATTATCAAATTGTCAAAGAATTGAAACAAGAGGTGGGCCGGCTAACAGAAGCAGATGAAGTGGAAGCGAATATCAGCTTGATGATTGACGACGTTGAGCTGTATGGAACATTACCGGGAGTGCATGGGAAATGCCTGGTTACATCGAGAATTGGAAAGCGAAAACCCGTTAATGAAATTGAATTATGGCTGAAGCATTTAATATTGGTTGAAGCCGGGCTGCCCATTTCGAAAAGTATATTTGTTTCCAGGGAAAAATCGGAGATCGAGATTTTTGAGATCCCAACTTCACCAAAAATGAAGGGTGTGTTGAAAACCTATATGCAATGGTTTTTAAGTGAAAAACCCATTATCGAAAAAGCGGCTTTCTTTCCCTCTACTTCAAAGAAATATGCAGAAACCTATCTGAAGGAAGGGGATGCTGAGGCGGCGGTTTTAAAAAGCAGAAGCGAATGGGAACCGGGATATAATCGATCTTTTGTTGAATCTTCTGATTATTACAATCAGTTGCTGTATAAAAGGTTAGATGTTTTAACTGAATCATATTTCAGAGAAAACGCATTGATGTTTTGGGAACCATTCATAGAAGTACTTGAGGAGGGAAGGAGTGAAAACTAAAACTCTGGACATATTTGAGGCTCCTCTGAAAGGCATAAGTTTGGTAGAAGCGAGTGCCGGAACAGGAAAGACCTACAACATCACTTCTTTGTATATCCGGGCTATTCTTGAGTTGGAATTAGAGCCTTCTCAAATATTGGTAATGACCTTTACTGAAGCGGCTACGGCCGAACTGAAATCCAGGATCAGATCCCGAATTAAAGAAGCTTTGGATGCCCTGGAGAATGGAGAAGCGAAAGAGGATGACTTTCTTACGGATTTGATCAAACAGGAATACACCGGTGCAAAACAAAAGCTTGATACTGCACTTAAGAATTTTGATGAGTCTGCCGTATTTACCATCCATGGTTTTTGTAACCGTGTTTTAAACGAATACAGCCTCATGTTTGATGTGCCGCCTCAGTTTGAACTGCTTCCCGATGCATCTGAATTGTTGCAGGACTGCGTGGATGACTTTTGGCGGGAATTTATGTATTCAACCGATGAGAATGAGTTGAATTGGTTCATTCTTGATTACTTAGGCGATACCGGTTTTGGGCCTGATGAACTTCGAAATATTATCGAAGAGACCTTTACGCACCCAAACTCCAGGATCGTCCCACAGATCTCAAAAAAGGATGACTTTGAAGCGCTGCTGGCAAAGCTGAAAGATCAATTTGAGCAATTAAAGCAGGCTTGGCAAAAAGAGGGAGATCAAATATCGGATATGTATCTGAATGGTAAACTAAGCGGGCAGGCTTTCAAAAAAGGGTCTAACAGCTGGAAAGAGGATTGGCAAAGTTTAATGGATCTTCTGTCTTCAGATCAACCAAAAATAGCGGTTACGGATCGGCTGGCACGTTTTGGATCTTATATGAAGGACAAAGGGAGTAAAAAGGCTTTCCAGGTACCTGATCTGAATTTCTTTAAGGAAATGGACGAGTACATAGCGCTAAGAGAGCAATTTTCGCTTATTAAACCCACCTTTATTTTAGATTCAACTAAGCAGATCAAAGAAGCTTTTGAGCAGAGAAAAAGAACTTCTAACGTTCTTACTTATAATGACCTGCTCGAAAGAACAGAGTTGGGTTTATCGAATGACCAATCCGGTATTTTGTCCAAGAAATTAAGCAGAAAATACCCACTGGCTTTGGTGGATGAATTTCAGGATACGGATCCGGTTCAATACCATATTTTAAAAAAAATATATCACGGTAGGGAGGAAACCGGCTTATTCATGATCGGTGATCCAAAACAAGCGATATATGGCTTCAGAGGCGCTGATATCTTTACCTACTTGTCGGCAAAGTCGGATACGCATCAGGGGCAATCATATCATCTTCTGCATAATTACAGATCCAACAGCCGGATGATAGAAGGGGTGAATGATCTGTTCTCACAAGCCGAAGATCCTTTTCTGCTTGACCGGGAAAAATTGTCATTTTTAGCAGCTTCTTATCCAGAGGAAAAAGAAGAAGAAACATACCTTACAAATTCAAATGGTGATGTGCCTAATCCTCTGCAATTCATAGCATTAAATGAAGAGTATTATTCCAATAAAGATGATCTTGGCTCAGATATTGTATCCGTAGTTTGTGATGAAATCACCGAGTTATTATCCGGCAATTATCAATTGGGTAAACAAAAGGTTCAGCAAAAAGACATTGCAATTTTAGTCCGGGAAGGAAAGGAAGGAGAAACCATCCAATCGGCATTGAGGGAACGGGGTATCAGTGCAGTATTGCGCTCAAGAAGTAGTGTTTTTAAGACTATGGAAGCTGAGGAACTGCTTAGGATCTTAAGTGCCGTTCAAAGAATGAGTTATGAGGGTGGTATTCGTGCCGCTTTGGCTACTTCGTTGATGGGGTATACAGCTTTAGATCTGTTGCATTTGGATGAGAATGAGCGAGAATGGTCAACATTGATGGCTGAATTTAATGAGATCAAAGAATCTTGGGAGCAATCGGGTATTGAGGTCGCTTTAGATGAGCTTTTGTATGGTTTTGAAATCGTTGAAAGAGTGGCAAATGCTTCTGCTGCCGAGCGACGTATTTCAAATTTGTATCACATCATTGAGCTTTTGTCGAAAGCAGCGCGAATGCAAAAACTGGATCCCAAGTCCCTGTTGAAATGGTTTTATGGAAAAGTTAACGAGGACACTCAAAAAGCAACTTCTGAAGATGAGGAGTTGAGGCTCGAAAGCGACAAGGATTTGATTCAGATATCAACCATGCATGCTTCAAAAGGTTTGGAATACCCGATCGTTATTTGTCCGTCTTTATGGAATTCAAGAGCCTCAACGGATAAAAATTCAGTGCTTAAATTTCATGATAATGATTCCATTCATATCGACATCAGTCGCAAGGTGGATCATCCTGAAAAGGAGCGTTATCGTTCGATCACGGAGCATCAAAACAGAGCGGAAGATGTCAGGCTGGCTTATGTTGCATTGACGCGTGCAAGTTCAGCTTGTTTTGTTTTGTTGCCGGATTATAAAAACCTTGCGGATTCACCAATAGCGTATATCCTAAACGGTCAGGATGGAAAGGGGAATTTTAAGGATTTTGAGACTATTTCAGGGCAATTGAAAGAAGCATCAAATATTGAAGTTCGGCAACCGGCAAAGGCTACAGGTGTGAAGATAGACGAAGGAAATGATCGTTCTGAAAGGTTACACGCCGCAAAATTTGATCGGACAGATGTTTTTCATTTCCCTAAAATGCTCAGTTATTCGTCATTAGCAGGACAAAAAGAGTCATCCGGGCTTGAAAGTGAATACGAGGAAATGGAGCTCTATAAGCCTGAGCCGGAAATCATAAATGAAGATATTTTTGGGTTTCCAAAAGGGGCTAATGCCGGAACGTGCCTTCACAAAATATTTGAAGACATAGAGTTCAATCAAACAGAGCAATTGCAAGAGGTTGTTTCCAATAACCTGGAGTATTTTGGTATTGCAGACCGTTGGGAGAAGGTGGTTACAAACTGGGTAAAAACTGTGCTGAATCATAATTTGAAAGGAGTAAAAGAGAGCTTATCCACGCTTAAGAGACAGGAAGTTCTGAAAGAAATGGAATTCTTCTTCCCGGTAAAAGATATAAATACGGCACATTTATGGGAACTGATAAGGCCGGATCAAAAGAAGTCAGATGTAGGGGATGAAAAAGTGTTTGGGTTTATGAAAGGGTTTATTGATCTGGTTTTTAAGAAAGGGGAAAAGTTTTTTATTCTGGATTATAAATCAAATTACCTCGGTCATTCTTTTGATGATTATCGGGAGGATAACTTAGATCAAGCCATGCAAGATGCCGGTTACGATCTGCAGTATCATATCTATACGCTTGCTTTACACCGTTATTTAAGATCTCGTCTGAAGGAATATAACTACCATTCAAATTTTGGAGGAGTACTATATCTGTATTTGCGTGGGGTAGATGCTGATCATCCAGGAAGTGGCGTATATTTTCACAAGCCTGAGCAAAAAGTTATCACTCGGCTGGATTCATATTTTGAGAGGGGTTCAGCATGAAAACAGCCTGGGCATTATTAACAAATTGGAGGAATGAAGGCTACATAACTGATCTTGAAAGGGAGTTTGTTCGGTTTCTAATGGAACTGGATGAAGAACTTGGTGATGAGGTTCTGTTAGCTGCGGCCGCATGTATTTATGCTCAACGAAATGGTAATTTGTGCTTAGACCTGAGTGGCTCTAACGAAAGAACCTTTTTATTTGATGAGCCGGAAACAGGGATAGAACTGACAGCTGAGCTAAGATCTGACTGGTTAAAAGCACTTAGCACATGCTCTTTGGTAAGTAACGGACATGAGCTACAGCCTTTGGTGCTGGAAGAGAGAAGATTGTACCTCCATCGCTTTTGGAAGTATGAAGAAGAATTTTGCCATTGGATACGAGAAAAAGCAAAAGTACATCATGCTCTTACTGATGAAGCGGAAAATCTTCTGAAGAAAATTTTACCTCCGGGAAAAGACCTTTTTGAAATAAACTGGCAAGAAGTGGCTTTAATACTGAGCTTCCTGAAAGATTTGGTGGTTATAACGGGAGGTCCCGGCACTGGAAAAACGCATACCGTGCTCTCAATCATTGCAGCCCATGCACAGCTTCATAAAGATGAAGTATTTCATATAGCACTGGCAGCACCCACCGGCAAAGCAGCACGCAGACTTATGGAGTCGATAGAGGAGGGCAGAAAGCGACTTCCCAAAAATTTATCAGCAAAGGTAACCATTCCTGAAACAGCTTTGACGGTACATAAGCTGCTTGGATCTGACTTTAGGGGAAGCTCATTTAAATACGATGAAAACAATCCTTTGCCATACGATCTTGTGATCATTGACGAAGCTTCCATGTTGGATATCAATCTTTGGGGAAGACTAACAAAAGCCATTGCTTCAGGAACAAAGTTGATTGTGTTAG
Organism: Gracilimonas tropica DSM 19535; assembly: GCF_000375425.1. Lineage (GTDB taxonomy): Bacteria > Bacteroidota > Rhodothermia > Balneolales > Balneolaceae > Gracilimonas > Gracilimonas tropica. The sequence continues at coordinate 36,131 of NZ_AQXG01000003.1, forward strand.
GGGATAAAGATCAGTTAGCATCCGTTGAGGCCGGTTCAATTTTAGGCGACCTGTGCCAGGGACGAAATTCTTTTTCGAAAGAAACAGCGAAGGCTGTGGCTAAAGTAACCGGCGGATCTGTTGAAATAGAAGAGACTGCTCCATCCATTAATGACTGTATAGTATTTCTCACTAAAAGCTACAGATTCGAGGAAGGCAGTGGAATCCAAAAACTGGCTGAATCGATAAATAAAGGAGATTCCAAACAAGTTATTTCCCTTCTTGAAGAGAATAAATATCCGGATATAAAGTGGCTTCCCGGAACCCCGGAGAATATTTCGTACATAACTAAGGCATTTGGTGTACATCATTACCGAAAATATGCAGATGAAACACCCCAAAGAATGCAAACAACCGCTAATGAAAAGAAAATACTATGTGCTATTCGCAGATCATCCGTTGGAGTTGAGAGCATCAATAACCGGATTGAGTCTGAGATCAAAAGAGAAGCCGGGTTTTTACAAAATGAAGAATGGTATCATGGCAGGCCGATAATGGCTACAAAGAACGATCCGGCCACAAGAATTAAAAATGGAGAGATCGGGCTTTTTGATAGTAAAAATTCTACGATCCGCTTTGAGGGAGTACAAAATCCGGAAATTTCGCCTGCACGTATTCAGCATTATGAACCGGCATTTGCCATAACCGTGCATAAAAGCCAGGGTTCAGAGTTTGAGGATGTGGCCATTTTGCTTCCAAATGAAATGAATTCAATACTTTCTAAAGAAATTTTATATACATCTGTAACAAGAGCACGCCGAAATACTCTTGTGGTTGCAAATAAAGAGATTCTAAAAAAAACAGTAGAACATTCCGTTCACAGAAAAAGTGGCGTTAAACAAAAAATCTGGGGGTTTTGAAAAGAAGCTTTATTAACTTTTTCGTGTATATTGGAACATATTCAAATTAAAAAGCTACTATACGTTAAGCATAGTAGCTGAAAGATTTGTACCCCAAAAAGCCAACGTATCAGGGGGAGATGGTTGATAGCCAACTCCCCTTTTTCTTTTTCAAATATCCCATTAAATAAGATCATTTGTTTATAAATGTTCTTAATGCATGTTATAGCTTCCTAATAGTTATGCTTTCTGCACGAGCCTTCGCTTTTCTCTAGTGTGATCAATAAATGTTATAAATTTGGAACATACTGGCCTGCAGCACTTTATAAGTGAATGAACATTCATAAAATCAAAGAATCATGAAGATAATTAAACGAAATAATTTTTCAGTTTACCTGATTATTTGTTCATTTCTGATTGTAATGGGCTGTTCAACAAACAGTAATAAGGATACTGCTACGGTCAATGGCTCTTTAAGTGGAGAAACCTCTCAACAGAAAATTCAAACCAATAATGTTGAAGGAGCTGTGGTTACCGCAGCCCGCGTTACCTCTGAAGGTTCGTTCGAAACCATAGAAGGAACCAAAACCGAAACGGATGCTTCCGGTAACTTTACTTTAAATGTTGATGCAGAATCTTATCAACACATAGTGGTGGTTGCTGAGAAGGAGGGACAGCAATGGGCCGGTTTCTTAACTTCAAATGTTGAAAATGGGTCTTCTTATACGCTTAAGCCACTAAATGCGGAGTCAAGTGCAGAAACCGCTGTATTTACCGAGTTAGTGGCATCTGGGAGTGCTGATCTGGTAAGTAAAGCAGATATAGAGACCGCCATTGGCAGCGAAGCTGCCGCTGAAATTCGTTCCGGAAGTTCTGCAGCCTCAAGAATTGCATTTGGCTTGAAGACCGCTGCTCAGGCACGGGCTGAATATTATGCCGATGCACTGCAGAATGATGCTGAAACGGCTCTCAAATCTACTTTTGAAGCCATGGCCGAAGCTCAATTACGTTTTGAATCTGAGCTGGAGTCCGCTACTTCTGAAGAACAGCAAGAAGCTGCCTTAGAGATGTTTGCTGAGGCAGTAGTTGAAGCTCATACCAATGCCGGTTTAACGATCTCAGAAGCAGCTACATCTATAGAGATGTGGAGCCGAATAGCTGTTAAGGGCACATCTTCCGTTTCAGATGAAGTAAAAAACAATATCCGTAAAAACAGCTCCCTGATTGTTGCAGTTGCCATAGATAATGCTGTTCAGGCAGAAGCACAAGCAGCTGAAATGTCAGAAACTACCAAAGAAGCCATAGTGCAGGCCGGGGTGGATCTGAAAGCTGAACTTAGATCTTCTGCTGGAGTTGCTGCAGATGTAAAAGCCGCTTTTGAGTCGTACCATGATGAGGTTCAAGCTGCGATTGAAAATGACAGCAAATTTGAAGCTTCTGTAGTGGTAGCAGTAGATAGTGAGATCAATGCTTCAAGTGGATTTAAATCCGTATTCACTTCATCGTTGAGTGGAGTACTTAGTGCAAACATTGTAAATGAAGTGTATGCCACTTTTTATTCAAACATTGAGGGAGAAGTGCAAAGTGAAAGTTCAAAAGAGGAATCTGAAGTAGAACTTCTGGCTCGTATCATGTTCTTGATAAACCTCTGTAACTGATAATGTAAATTTCCTAAAAAGCAAAAAACCCCTTCACAATTAATGTGAAGGGGTTTTTTTAATGTTTAAAACCGGAATTAGTTTTGTGCCGGTTGCACTTCAAGTAATTCAACTTCAAAGATCAAGGTTTCATTAGGCCCAATAGGACTGCCTTGAGGAGCTCGTGTCCCGTAAGCCAGATCAGAAGGAATATAGAATTCGTATTTAGCGCCTTCCTTCATTAATTGAACACCTTCTGTCCAACCGGGAATAACCCTGTTTAAAGGAAATTGAGCGCCGTCATAAGGTTCTCTCTGTTGACTGTATAACCCATTCTCCTGAGCCACTTCTTTTATACTTGTGTCAAATATTGTTCCATCAATTAAACGTCCAGTGTAATGAACGCGTACTACGTCAGAGGCGGAAGGGGAAGCTCCGTCACCTTCTTCCAGTACTTTATATTGCAATCCGGATTCGGTTTCCTGAACTCCTTCCTTCGTCAGGTTTTCTTCAAGAAAAGCCTTTCCTTCTTCCATATTTTCCTGACTTCTTTTTTCCTGTAATTCCTGAAGATAGGAATTGGTAACAGCCATAACTTGTGATTGAGTTAAAGCTCCTTTGTCTGAGGACAACCCGGCTTGGATCCCGGCATTATAATCGTTCATGTTAATCTCAGTGATACCCTCCCGAGAAAGAAATGTACCGTTCTGAAACCCAAGGGCATAGCTTACACTGTCGAGCTTGGTATCTAAACTGGCTTTGGATGTTCCTACTTCACCTTGTTGATTACAAGCTGTGAACATGAATCCTGCAGCAAAAATTGCAAGAATCGTTAATCTATTCAATTTCATAATTTTAAGTTGATGATTGTATTTTATTAAATGAGTGTAATTTTCGGCTGTTAAAATAGGGTAAATCATGCCAAAGTGGAATAAATAATCAACTATCTGTGTATATTTAAGCATCATAAGAAATTTCATAACAGACGAATACATTGACATTTAACGACTTTGACTTAATTGACGAGCTTAAAGCAGGCTTGAGAGATATAAATTACACGCAGCCGACACCTATCCAGGAACAATCCATTCCAATAATTTTACAGAAGAAGGACCTGATTGGAGCTGCACAAACAGGAACGGGAAAAACGGGTGCGTTTGTAATACCCATATTGCAACAGATCTTAGAAAGTCCCTCCGAACATACTCAGGCTCTTATTTTATCTCCTACAAGGGAGTTGGCTCAACAAATAGACGAGCAAATTTTTGCTTTGGGATATCATACCGGTATTTCATCTGCAACCATAATTGGTGGGGAAGATTTTGCGCAGCAGGCTAAAGCTATCCGTTCGGGTGTTGATATTATTGTAGCCACTCCCGGACGCATCATAGATCAGACTAAAGTATTGGATATTGATTTTAGTCATGTAAAATTCTTGGTACTTGATGAAGCCGACAGAATGTTGGACATGGGTTTTCTTCCGGATGTTACCAAGATCATTGAAAGGTTGCCTAAAGAAAGGCAAACACTTTTATTTTCAGCAACAATGCCCCAGGAGATCAAAGAGCTGGCCAACCGGTTCATGAAAGATCCCGAAAAGGTGGAGATCGCGATTGAAAAGCCTTCCGGCAGTATCACTCAGAAAGCCTATTTCGTGGATCAAAAAGGTAAACTCAAGCTTGTGCAAGATATCCTGGATGATCTGGAATGGGAATCTTGTATTATTTTTTGTGCTACCAAGCGAGGTGTTGACGAACTGGAGCGTTTACTTCAAAAGAAAGGAATCAAAGCGGGAAGCATACACGGTGATCGGGATCAGGATGAGCGAAACAAAGCCTTGCATGCCTTTAAGAGTGGTCAGGTTCCCGTTATTGTAGCTACCGATGTGCTCGCACGTGGAATCGATATTGACAACATATCTCTGATCATCAATTACGATGTCCCGCGGGCTGTCGAAGATTATGTGCACCGTATTGGTCGTACGGGACGATACGATAAGACCGGGACAGCGATCACATTCGTGAATAAAAAAGATCGCCGACCATTTAGTGCCATTCAAGAAAAGGTAGGAGATCAGCTTGAGATCCTTAAAACCGAAAATAATAAAGCTGAAAAATCTGACCGAAGAAAAGCTCCGGATTCAACAAGCTCAAAGTCTTCGGATACTGCTAAACAAAAGAAGGATAAGCCAAAGCAAGACACTAAAAAAGATAGTTCTTCTCAGAAGTCTGGAAAGGACAAGAAGCTGACAAAGAAGGAGATCGCTGAAGCCAACAAAAAAGTTCAGAACCTGGACAGTGTGGAAGTGGTATTGAAAGGTGATCAACCTGTTTCTAAAAAACAAAGTTCGAAGCCTTCTAAAAAATCATCCCCTCAAAAGGAGAGTGAAAAACAGCAGAAGCCAAAAGAACCGGTAATACCGGCTGAACGTATTACCAAAGCTACCAAGAGAAATCAGAATGCTCCTAAACCGGCAAAAGGGTTATGGGGACTTATTAAGGCATTATTCTCATAATAAAACTTTTACATTCAGTTAAACCACAGCAAAGACAGAACCATTAGATTTTCAAGAAAATTACTGCCATGAAAAAACTGCTTCTACTGATAACTGTTACATTATTTGCATCCGCATGTCAAAACTCGGAGGAGGAAGCTAAGATCATTGAGTCTTTCAAGGTTGCCGACGATGCTCAGGAAACTCTTCAGCATTTACCGTTGGTGGATGACTCTGAGGTAAAGAACATTATTTTGTTGATTGGGGATGGTACAGGGCTCGCTCAAATAGCATCCGGACAGCTTGCCCTCGTAGGTCCAGATGGAATGCTTCATATTCAAACTATGCCGGTTACCGGTTTTGTTAACACCCATTCTTCTGATAACCTGATCACTGATTCAGCGGCCGGTGCCACTGCTTATTCCTGCGGTTTGAAAACATACAATGGAGCTATTGGGGTAAATCCTGATCAAACAGCTTGTAAAACTATTCTTGAATTGGCAGAAGAAATGGGATTAAGTACCGGATTGGTTTCAACATCCTCCATTACACATGCTACACCGGCCAGTTTTGCAGCTCATGTTCCTCAGCGCAGCATGGAAGAAGAAATAGCTTATGATTTTCTTGACTCAGGAGTTGAGGTATTTCTTGGCGGGGGATTGGAATACTTCGGTAAAGACTATCGTTCTGATTCACTTGACCTGTTGGCTGAATTTGAGAGTGCAGGATATCAGATTTTAAGGAATAAGGAAGATTTAACCGCCTCTGGGTCAGATAAATTATTAGGTCTATTTGCCGAAGATGGCATGGAAAGAGCAGAAGGAGAGCCTTCTTCGGCTGCTATGATATCCAAAGCTTTGGATATACTAAGTACGGATGAAGACGGCTTTTTCTTAATGGTTGAGGGAAGCCAAATTGATTGGGCCGGTCATGGTAATAACGTAGATTATTTGATTAACGAAGTTCGGGATTTTGATGAAGCCGTTAAGGTAGCTCTTGATTTTGCCCAAAAAGATGGTGAAACCCTTGTAGTGTTAACTGCCGATCACGAAACAGGAGGTATGACCATGCAGCGTCAAATAGCGGAAGGTGATTCTCTGGAGATCTACTGGACTACAGGATATCATACAGGAATTCCTGTGCCCCTGATGGCGTACGGTCCCCATGCTACCGAATTCATGGGGTGGAGAGATAATACCTATGTTGGCCAAAAACTATCAGAACTGCTTAGGGTGGGAGAACTGCCCCAGCTCATCGACTGAAATCCGGATAAGTAATTCTATTTTTATAAAAGGTGAGTCCTGTCCGGGATTCACCTTTTTTATTTAACCTGAGTTTGATATCAGATAATCATGGAATAAGTGAAGTGGTCATTTATCAGCAAATGTGCTCCTTTGCAGGTATGATCTAAAAATCTATTCTAATTTTGTGAAGCCTAATTCTTAGAAAAACTCACGGTAATCTAACTATGGCTTTTAGTTATAAATTCAGCTGCTAAAAGTTTAGTCCCGCGTTTCCAATTCCCTTTTTAGTTTCTTTTCGTTCAAATTGCAGATTAAATAAAGTTCCTTCCGATTGATTTTCATACCGTATTTGTCCCTGGAGTTGTTCACACAAAACATTGATTAAGTGAATACCTAAAGAGCCCGATTCTAAGATATTCTCTTTTCCAAAACCCTGGCCATTATCACTTATTTCAATATTTATAACACCGTCTGATTCGGTTAGATTGAATTTGATGATCCCTCTATCTTTTGGCCCAAAAGCATGTTTATACGCATTGGTAATTACTTCATTTACAATAAGTGAAGCAGGAATAGCTTGATTGATATTCAGTTTTATTGGATCACAGTTGATATTCAGTTCCACGTAATCGCCATGCTGCAAGGTACCTGATATGTTCTTAGCCAGGTTTTTCAGGGTATCAGAGAACTCGATCTGTGAAAAGCTGTTGGATTGATACAGCAACTCATGAACGGTAGCCATGGTTTTAATACGAACAACACTATCGTAAAGCTTATTTTGAAGTTCCTTATTATCTGACTCAAAAGCTTGCAGCTGCATCATTCCCGAAACTACAGCCAGGTTATTCTTTACGCGATGATGAATTTCGGCTAATAAAGTTTCTTTTTCGGCAAGAGAAGCTTTGATTTCCTTTTCGGTTTTTTTCTGCTCTGTGATATCCCTGCCAATGGCAACCCAATGGGTATATTCTCCATCGCTGTTTTGAACCGGCACCATAGAAGTATTGATCCAGAACTTCTCACCATTCTTTTTATAATTGATGAATTCAACTTCTACATCTTTACGATTATCCATTGCCGTACGGAGTTTTGCTCTAACCTGGGGATCGGTTTCAGGTCCGTTCAGGAAATGGAGTGTTTCTCCGATCACTTCTTCAGCGGTATATCCGGTAAGTTCTGTAAATGCATGGTTGGTAAATATAATTTCTCTTCCATGTTTTCCTTTTTCTGCATTTAAGATAATTACAGACTCAGAAGTATTTGTAACTACCGATTCGAGTAATTTTAATTGCTCCTGCTCCTCCCGTTCTTTTGTAACATCCTGCATAGCACCGATCATGCGATGGGGGTTACCTTGATCATCTTTGATGACAAAAGCCCGGTCAAGAATGTATTTATAGGTACCGTCTGCTGCCATGAATCGGTATTCCATTTGAAAACGCTCAGTTCCATTATTGAGCACTTTTTCCAGAGCGTTGTTAACGATATGTAAATCTTCAGGGTGAATTTTGTCTTTCCACCAACTTCCCGCATTTTTTACTTCTTGTTTATTGTATCCAAACATATTGTAAATATTGCTGTTATATAACATTATGTTAGATTCAATATCTAAATCCCAAATGGTGTCGCTGGTAGCTTTATTTACAATATCATAGCGTTCAAGGCTTTCCTGAAGTTCTTTCTCGCGCCTTATTTTTTCCGTCACATCCCGTTCAATGGCTATGAAATGAGTGCAGTTTCCCTTGTCATCAAAAATGGGATCGATACTCATATTCAACCAATAGGGTTTTCCTTTTTTATCATAATTAAGGATGGTGGTTTCTATGGATCTTTGCTGATTAAGTGCCTCAGAAATTTCTTGTACAGTTTCGGTATTAGTGTCAGCTCCTTGTAAAAAATCGCCGGGTTTTCTGCCTTTTACCTCATCCAATTGATAACCCGTAAGTTGTTCAAAGCCTTTATTTACCCAGGTAATTAACTTTTTATTATCACTGATAATTACCGCATCAGTGGTTTTAGCAGCTACCAAAGAAAGTTCTTTAAGCTTTTCTTCTCTTTCAATTTGCTTAGTTACATTTCTGGAATTTGCAACATAGCCTTCTACGGCAGGGTCTTCCAAAAGGTTGGTAAAGATAGTTTCAACCCAATGGTAAATTCCTTTATGATCACGTAGGCGATAGGCAGACACGCTTATACGCTTCTCATTGGGTAGTTGGTGAATTTTTTGTTTTACACGCTCAAAATCTTCAGGATGTACAAAATCTAGTGCCTTTTTTCCGAGGTATGAATCATAACTTCCCCCTACAGAAGGACTTATATATTTGAACTGCAGGTCTTCATCTAAAATACTGATCAGGTCGGAACCCTCCTGCACTAATGCTTTGAAGCGTTTTTCGCTAAGAGCCAATTGCTGTTCGGCCTGTTCCTTATCTTCACTGTCAAATAAAATTCTGAGTATATGTGCCGCTCTTTCTACCGTGTTATGTTCATATTTGGTAGGCTCGGAAGGCTTATCGTAATAGACGGAAAATGAAGCCCGAACTTCTCCTTTACTATCAAATATGGGCTGAGACCATGAAGCTTCAAAACCATATTTTTCTGCTAAATGAAGATAATCTTTCCAATAAGAGCTTTTATACACGTTCGGTATAATGATCTGTTTTTTATGGTAAACAGCCGCGCCACAAGAGCCCGCTTTTTCATCAACTTCAACACCGTCAACTTCTTCCGCAAAAGAAGGAGGGAAGCTGGGACTGCACAAGTTTCTGATCTTATTTTTTTCAACTAAACAAACGGAAGTTTTTATTCCTGAATGCAATTTCTCGATTCCGGATAAAAATTCTCTGGTTATCTCAGCAATATCATTTTTGTTAAGCGCATTTTTCTCGAGTACATCCCGTTCCAGTTTTTGGACTTCATTATAATATCGCTGTTCGGTTATGTCGGTAGAAGAAAATAATATTCCGTTGATATGCGGATCGTTCAGTAAATTTGTTCCGGCTGTTTTAAGCCAGTTATATTTTCCATTCTTATCCCGAAACCTGAAAGGGCGGATGTCAACATCCCGGCCTTCTTTCATGGCTAAAAAATCTTGAAGCCCCTGTTTTTTATCATCCGGGTGTACAAAGTCGAAAGCATTTTTTCCGATCATTTCTTCGGCTTTCCACCCCAGGATATTCTTTAGGTTGGGACTGACGAATTTGAAATTTCCCTTTTCATCAAGAATTTCAATGAGGTCGCCGCCTTCTTCCACCATGCTTTTAAACTTGTATTCGCTCACTTTAAGCTCTTCGGTTGTTTGGCGAAGTTTTATGGCACTTGATATATTTGAAGCCAGCGTTTGCAGGTATTGTATTTCTTCTTCATCCCATATTCTTTCTTTTTGACAGTCATCAAACCCTATAAATCCCTGAAAATGCCCATCTACAAAGATCGGGATATGCAGAATAGAGATAATATCTTGTCCTTCGAGAATAGACTTAAGCCTGTGATCAGAAATATCCTTTACTAACGCCTGGTATACTTTGTTTTTCTGAAGCTTGGGAAAGTGATCATTGTAGTCATTTATTTTTATGTCCTGAAGTTCGGGGTTATCTAATTGGGGTTCTACATCCTCTCTTGACCATTCAATGCGCTGGCTTATCAGTAATTCATTTGTGTTGGGATGTGTATGTGTTTCAAAGTAATATACGCGATCCACTTCAACCGCTTTTCCCACCGCATCAAACGTTTCCGCCAATGCTTCTATCCAATCCTCATTCTTTATGAGTGTACCTGTCACTTTAGCATTGGCTGCAAGTAAACTACTTTTTTGAGAGACATTTTTTTCTGCTTTTAATTTTTCAGTGACATCCTCTGCCATTGCCATACGCAAGCGTTTGTCATCTATTACTACTTCGCTTGTGCTTAGTTCTACATCAAAAACTTCCCCATTCTTTCTTTGGTGCTTAACAGTGGTATGATGGAACTTGGATTCTTTTTTTTCAATTTTCGTTATTTCATTCTCAAAATTAACGTGTTCCTCTATCGGTCTAATGTCTTTTAGATGCAGTCCAATAAATTCATCTTTGGAATATCCATAATTATTTACCGCTGCGACATTCACATCTTGAATAGTTCGGTTTTCTACATCAATTAGAAACATGGGCTGAGGGGAGAGATCGAAGATATCACGGTATTTTTTTTCTGATTTTTGAAGAGATTGTCTCACCCGATTACGTTCAATTCCATATGCAATCACTTTGCCCAGCATAAAAGGGGTGATCTCATCTTTTAGGACATAATCGGCCACTCCCATGCCCAAAGTTTTTAGGGCAAACTCCTGATTCTCATATCCGGTGAATACAATAACCGGAATATTACCCGAGAGGTCTACTATTTTTTCAACCAAAGATTCCCCGCTAACATCAGGCAAAGAAAGATCCAGTAAAATGGCATCGAACGTTGAGGTTGTTAGTTCTGCTTCTGCCTCAGAGTATGATTTAGCATGCTTTATGCCTATGGTTTCCACTATTTCTGCCAAATACTCCTGCAGGAGTACAAAATCTCCGGGATTATCTTCAACAACCAACAGATTTAAATTACGATCTAATACCGTCATAGAGGTTCTATTATCTGGTTTTTGGGGGTAGCTGAACTATGGATATCCAAAAATTTTCAATAGTGCTTATCACTTCAATAAAACGATTGATATCTACGGGCTTGGTGATATAACAGTTGGAATGGTTTTGATAGGATTTAAAGATATCGACATCATCAGAGGAGGTAGTTAGCATAATAACCGGGATGTGCTTCAGTTCGTCATGATTTTTGATATGCCTAAGCACCTTATGACCATTTATTTTTGGGAGGTTGATATCCAATAAAACCAGGTCCGGTTCAAGGGCTTTTTCATACCCTTCGTTTTTTTCAAGATATTGAATGGCTTCCCAACCATCGCGAACGACGGAAATAGAATTCTTGATTTTGCCTTCATCAAGGGCTTCTTTTGTTAAGACAATATCCCCTTCATTGTCTTCTACTAACAGAATGTGTATTTCTTTAGGTATCATCGTCCTTAATAATTAATATTCTGACTCACTTATGCTGATTTTTCTATAGTAAAATAAAATATACTTCCATGGTCGTTCTGGGATTCAACCCAGATTTTTCCACCATGTCTTTCTATGATCTTTTTTGAGATGGCAAGACCAATTCCAGTTCCAGGATAGTTTTCATTGGAGTGTAATCGACTGAATACGTTAAAAACTTCTTTACGCTTTTGTTCAGGGATTCCCATCCCATTGTCTTTCACTGAAAACAACCATCCGGATTTTTTTCTGACACAGGAAATGTGTATTTCCGGAGGTATGCCGGGTTTATGAAATTTAATGGCATTACTGATCAAATTTTGAAAAGCCCTTATTATTTCAAGTCTAAAAACAGAAACTTCCGGAAGTTTGGAATCTATATGTATTACCGCCTCATGTTGTGCAATTAATGCACTTAAATTTTTTTGAACTTCATTTAAAATGGTGCCAAAATCAACCTTTTCTTTTTGTGATTCGGACCGTCCAACCCGGGAATATTCTAACAAATCATCAATCAGAAGCTGCATACGCTTTGCCCCATCAACGGCATAGTGAATATAGGTGTCAGCTTTATTATCCAGACGTCCTTTATATTTTTTCTCAAGGAGGCCCAGAAAGTTCTTAACCATTCTTAACGGTTCTTTCAGGTCATGAGAAGCGATGTAACTAAATTGTTGTAACTCTTTATTTCGTTCTTCTAACTGTTCATTATACTCTGCAATTTTCCTTTGTGAACGAAAGAAGTATACAAACAGCGACAAAATTAAAAGAATAGCAATTAGGCCCACGGCAATGGTTATTTCCAAGTCCTTAAATAACATCCGAGCAAGTTCTGCCTTATTCTTATTATTCTTTTTGATCGTCAAGCCTGCCATTTCAGTACTTTTTTGACTGTATAAGTCCATTAAGTGCTTTCCAAGTCCGGCTTGAATGAGCTCTTTTGCAGCTGTTTCTCCCTGTTCATCATTAGTTCGGATCAACTTATTTAGGTAGTGTATCCTGGCTTGTCCTAGTGAATCCAATTCCCGGTAAAGATCTTTTCGGATTTCAAGAGCAGCGGTTAGTTTTCCTAATTGAGTTAAATTACTATGGAATGAGAATTGTGCATCCTCATAATTATCAAGGAATAAGGAGTCTTGGGTCATAATGTATCCCCGCTCAGCAGATTCAGCTTGCAGTAATTCCATATTTGCTTCAAAAATGGTCTTTAGTATGGATTCATTGCGTAGGATCTTATCTTGCAGATAACCAATTTCAGCCCGGATAAAGTAGGAATAGCTAAAACAAGCCAATAAAATAAACAGAGTAATGGCTAAAAGACCATAAGCACGTTGTTTATAAGTTCCTATTTTTCTAATCATTCTCATATTTTTGAATCGTAAAGTAAAAGGTGCTGCCTCTTCCTTCTTCAGATTCCAGCCATATTTCACCTCCATGGCGCTCAATAATTTTTTTAGTGATGGCCAATCCGATCCCGGTACCTGAATACTGGTCGTTTGTGTGCAGGCGCTGAAAGATCTGGAAAATGGTACTTTGAAATTCTTCTCTGATGCCTATTCCATTATCTTTGACGGTAAACTTCCAGTGAGTATCTGTTTCAGAACAGGAAATTTCTATAACAGGGGCATTTCCTGATGGCTGATATTTGAGAGCATTGTTGATCAGGTTTTGGAAGACTTGTTTTATGGGGCCCGGGTTGGCATATATCACGGGTAATGGATCGGCCTTGATTTGTGCATTCATTTCTTCAATATGACTACGCTCCAATACTTTGACATCTTCAATAACAGAATCCAGGTCAACTTCTCCGCGTTTACTTTTCTCTTGATTCAGGCGAGAGTAATTCAACAGATCCAAAATGATCTGGCGCATACGCTGAGCTCCATCTACTGCAAAGTCGATGTATTGATTAGCCTTTTCATCCAGTTGATCAGCGTATTTTTTATCGAGCTGGGTAAGGAAACTGGTAACCATTCGGAGCGGCTCCTGCAGATCATGGGAAGCTACATAGGCAAATTGTTCGAGTTCAGTGTTGGTCGCTGCCAACTCATCAGCTCTTATTTCTAATTCACGGTTTAGTTTTTCAAGCTGTTCACGGGCTTTTTTTCGTTCTGAAATATCCTTAAAGAAAACCGAAATGCCCCCGGCGGAAGGATAAGCGTTTACATCGAACCATTTGTCAATATTCTCATAGTAATCTTCAAATGAAACCTGCTTACGTTGGTGCATCACTCTGTGATAATTCGTGTAGGAGGGGAGGTCTACAGCATCTTCAAAAATATCCCAGAGATTTTGATTCAGTATTTTGTGTTTTGGAGTTTGCAAAAGTATTTCTGCAGCCCGGTTCCAATAGGTCACGTTCCAGTTTTTGTCTAAAGTGAAAAAACCGTCCCCAATACTTTCCAGAATATTTTCTTTTTCCTTGTAGGCTTTCTCAAGAGCTAATTCAGATTGTTTTTGGTCTGTTATATCCTGAACGGTTCCTTGAAAACTTATAGGATTCGCTTGCTCATCTAACATTAAATTACCCAATTCATGTACCCATTTTATTTGTCCGTCCGGTAGAATAATTCGGTGTTCAATATTTAAACTTTGCTCTCCTGCCAGTGCCTTTTGTTGCTGTTCATCAAATTTCTTGAGGTCTTCAGGATGAATTGTTTTTCTAAATTCCTCAAAATTATAAGGTTCATAATTTTTGTTACCCCAAATTTGGAAGACCTCTTCCGACCAAAACAGCTGATCTGATTCAAGATCCAACTCCCAGTAGCCCAGTTTGGCTATACTTTGGGCATTTTTAAGTTTTTTATTTGTTTGCTGTATCAACTCTTCTTGCTGCTTTCGCCGAATTTCAGCACCCAAAAAGCTTTGCAAGGATTCATAAGGATATATTTTATTCCGGATCAGCTTCTGGGTTTCACTGCTTCCTAATACTAATACTCCAACTACTTCCTCATTACTGTATAATGGGAGGGCAGAGGCTGACTTCAAACCTGATCTTTGAGCTGCCTTAGATCTTACGAAATCATTTTTGGCTGAAATATTTTTCCATGTTTGGATGGAGTTTTTTTTCCAGGATGTTCCCGGTAAGCCCTCGCCATAGCCAAATTTTCTTTGTCTTTTACTTTCCTCATAAAATGTTTTTCCCTGTTTATCCCTTGCAAAGGTGGATATAAGGGTAAGATGAGATTTTGAAGTGTCTACTAACCAAATTTCAGCAAGGTTGAATTTTTGAAACTCCGCGAGATATTCCAGCACGTTACTTAGAATGAAAGGCAACCGGTCTTCATTTTTAAAAAATTGAGCAACCTGATGCTGCAGCTTGGTTTGGATCTCGGTTTTCTTTTCTTCAGTTATATCTCTGACTGCACCAATCATCCTGATGGCTTTTCCATCCATATCCCGAATGATGTAACCGTTATCCACTACATAAGCATAGTCACCATTAGCTTTCCTAAATCTGTATTCAAATTGCCATTGATTGAAAGACTCGTCTTCCAGGGAAAATTCAAGATCCTTTCGTATCTCTTCTACATCATCCGGGTGAACCTGGGCCAACCAGTCATCAACGGAAAATTGATCCATATCTTTATTGTGGCCAAACAGAGATTCAAAACCATCCCCCCAATGATGATGATCATTAGCAATATCCCAGTCATAAATGGCATCTTTGGTGGCTTTACTGGCATAATCGTAGCGTTCTAAACTTTGCTGTAACTCCTGTTCGTAGTTCTTGCGGGCGGTAATATCGGTTAATGAACCCACTATTCCGGTAACTTTCTTCCCTTCGGTAAGCGGAGCTTCATGAACCTCAACCCAAATGATCCTGCCGTCGCCTGTTTTTAATTGTAATTCGTAAGGTGGCTGTATCTCACCTGTTTCGATGGCTTTTAACGTTAATGCTTCTCCTTTTTCATTCAATGGATGATCGGTAATAAATTCTGTCCATTTACGCATGGCTTCTTCCGGGGGATATCCCAAAAAGTCTTTGGATTGCGGGCTTACATAAGTTAGTACTCCTTCTGTATCATGTTGGTAGAACATATTGGTGCTGTGCTCAACAACATTCCGGTATTTTTGTTCAGCTCGTTGCTTTTCAAGTTGTGCTATTTTTGTTTCTGTAATGTTATGAGCAAAACATGCCACTCCTTCAATATTATTATTCTCAACGATCGGATTGAATGAAATTTCAAACCAAGTTGGGTTATCCTCCTTTGAGCCTTCCTCTTTATTCTCAATCCGAAACGATTCTCCTGTTAAAGCCCGGTTATAAAGTGCTTCCCATTTTTTTTGGTTTTCTTTATCACCTGAGAGGGCATTAAGTATGGACAAACCACGCGTAACATCTTCGCCGAACTGAATTTTAATAGATTTTTTAAATGCCTTGTTACCTGTAATAAGGTTTAGTTTACTATCCACACTCCAGATGAGGTCGTTCGTGTTGTTTATCAGGGCTTCTTTGTTGATTCGCTCAAGTTCACGGGCTTTTTGTGCAGCTTTGAGTTCAGTAGCATCTCTGGCTATACTGAAAGTGAGGTCATCCTTTTTGTTGTACCGAGCAGACCAAAAAAGAGTAACCTTATGGCCATCTTTGTGGTAGTATCGGTTCTCAAAATCAGTTACTTCATGTTCTTCAAGAATGTATTCTGAGACCTCTAAGGTTTCTTCAAGATCATCTTCAGCGATGAAATCGGAAAGAGGTCGTCCGACCATCTCTTGAGGTTTGTATCCCAGTATTTTTTCAGAGGCTGCACTAACTGATACAAACTTGAAATCCCGAACAGTACATATCATATCCAAAGACTGATCCATAATATTTTGGATATGCTTTTGATGCTGTTCAATTTCCTTTCTTTGATGAATCTGTTCAATTTTAAGAGAAAGTTGATCGGCTATAGCATGTAACAGATCTTTTTCTTCGTTTAGGAAAGGTGTTTCATCAAAAAGGTCTTCATTACCCGTGAACACAATATGTATTTCAAGATCATGTCCTTGAAGTCTCTTTTTTCGGTGCAATTTCCATTTGGATTCAGAGTAACCGGGAGTTCTTAGATTTAAATCCCTCCATTGGATCTTTACCTGGGTGTATTCCGGAAATTGCCAACCTTGTGGAATTAAAAGAATGGCTTTTTCAAGCAATTCTTTTACACTCAGCTCTTGTTCTTCAAGTTTAGATATTTCATAGAGGCATCGTTGCTCTTTGACGCGTTCGGCAAGTTGATTGAGTGTTTTATCACGAATTATTTCAGCATTTCTTCTCTCGGTAATTTCACGAAAGTTATCAACAATGCCGCCAATAGCAGGATCATGTAGCATATTGGTAATGGTTCCTTCAAACCAATGCCATTTCCCATCAACATCCTTAATGCGGGCAGGGGGGACTCTTAAAGGTTCACCGGGTTTATCAAGGCATCTTGCCAATTCTGACTTGATCATGGGCACATCGTCAGGATGAGCTTTTTCCAAAAAATTCAGGTCAACTACTTCCTCGGGATCATATCCAAGAATTTTCTTTACAGAAGGAGAGGCATAGGTGGGTTGTCCGTTTTCGTCGAGAATAAAAAGTATATCATTTCCATTTTCAACTAAAGCACGGAAATGAGCTTCATTTTGTTCTAATTCAAGTTTGGCTTTTTGCTCTGCAGTTCGTTCAAGTAAAGAAATAAATGAACCGACCAATTCATTATTGTTGTCGTAAGCCGGTTTATATTTAATTTCAAAAATGCGGGTATTTCCTTCTTTTGTTCTAAAGGGTAGCAGATCTTTTATGGTTTCACCTTTAAATACCCTTTTGTAGACCTGTTTCACGATCTCTCGTCGCTCGGGCTGTGCGAAATCGAGGATGGAGTGTCCTTTTATTACTTTCTTTCCAAAGATTTCTTCGTAATTATCGGCAAAGCTTTTGTTGAAATTCTTGATGATCAGATTTTTATCAATCAGAATAAAACTGTCTTCACTGTTATCGAGCATCATTTTATTGATGCGTTGACTCAGTACTTGTTCTGTGATTTGGGTTGCTGAATTCAAGATGAAAGCGACTTTCCCATCTTCGTCAAAAATGGGTGTATTAATAACCTTCCAAAACACTTCTTTATACTCTCCGCCATCAAGTACAATATCGTAACGGATATTTTTTAATTCGTCTTCTTTTTTTGTTTTTATCACTTTCCGAAATGAGGATATAAGCTTATCCGGTCCGGTTGGTTTGCTTTCATTAGGGTTTTCGGGAAAAGCATCAAACAAAGAGTTACCTATGAGTTCATTTTCTGTCCGCATGGTCATTTTGCAGTACGCGTCATTGACCATTACAAAAGTAAACTCAGGATCATTGGCCTGTATAACTGATGTAGGAGTGGGAGAAAGTTTAAATATGTTGCTGATTTTTAGCTTTTTCATCTGTATCACCGATATGCCAACTAAGCACTTATGATTTCGCCTAATTACGGATGGGAAATCAAATTTTCAAATATTAAAATAAATTAATGCTAATATGTCGAATATAAAAAGAGCCGCTAAAAAATTAGCAGCTCTTATACTTAGGTGATATGTACTGATCGGGTTTTAGAAATAATAGGAAACCGAGACTCTTGCCAAGGTACTCAGGTTGTCAGCTACATCCCCGAAAGAAGCATTGAGGTTGGCATCTCCACTAATGCTGAACGAAGGACCGAAAAAATATTCAGCTCCGTAGCCAATCCCCACATTTACTCCAAAGTTTGAGTTATTTGAATTGCTGAAAGAAGTATTCTGGAAGCCTAACTGACCGGTTGCGTAAGTTGAAAGGTCTTCATTGCCACCAAAGTAATATCTGGGGCTCAATCCAAAGCTCACGTTTGTGGTCGAATTTTCAGTAGCACTCAACCCAAAATAAGGAGCAATGGATAGGGATTCGTTAAACTGATAGGGAACTTCGATCGCATTTTGCCCAAATAAACTAGCTCGCAAACCAAAACTTCCTGTTTCCGGAGTTGTTGTTTGTGCTTGTACTGATAGAGTGATCAGTGCAAATAGTGACGTAAATCCAATGATTTTCGAGAAATTCATAATTAAGTCGTATTTATTAAGGTTTACTTTATGTTATAAAACTCTGCAACCTGATTATAGTTCCGATAATCAAGCCCTTTGGCTTTTACTATGATAGATGGGGGAATAGCTACTACTCTTAACTGATCACGATTAAAAAGATCGGCATTTGCCGCATTATTTCCACCGACTTCTCCTTCTAAAACTAAGCTGAAATTGTCTACATCAAAATAATAACGAAGGTTGACCAAGTCATTTTCGAAAGGAACGGAGAAGGGAAGGGCTTGCCAGGCGGTAGTTCCTTCGAACCGGATATAGCCTAATACCAAACCAAAGTCTACCATTTCCTCGTCCAGGTTGTCCCATCCATATTCAGCAACAGAAATAAAGTCATCCTCCGGTTCAAAATCATTACTTCGGATAGTAATTGTGCTGGTATATACGGTGTCGCCGGTGCCTTCCACATCGTTATCATAAATAGTGCAGGAAGTAAGCGAAAATAAACTGATGAGAATGATCAAAGATCTTAGGGTTTTCATATTAGCTCCGTGTGATGAATTATGGGTTAGCAGATAATATTGAAGGAGCTGATACGAGAGTATCGCATAAAAGGATTAGGCAAAAGATGCGATTTTTCGAAAAATAAAAAAGCCGAACTCAATTAGAGATCAGCTTTAAAAATTGAAAAGGTGAGTTGGGCTTAGAACCAATGAGTATAAGCATACATACCCAAAGCAATAAGCGCAAAGTTCAGAATGCTCAATGGAAGTAGTCGTCCCCATCCAAGCTTCATAACTTGATTGTACTTAAATCGTGGGATTGTCCAGCGTACCCAGATGAACACGAAGCACCAGAAGATTACTTTACCCATAAACACGGATACATCCAGAATGCCTTTTACCAAAGGACTCAATTCAGGCAGCCAGTATCCGGCAAATGGAAGGTGGTAGCTTCCAAAGAAGAAGGTAGTAATGAGCACACTTCCGATGAATACGTGCATGTATTCAGCCAGGAAGAACATTCCGAATTTCATTCCGGAATACTCTGTATGAAATCCACCAACCAATTCCTGTTCCGCCTCAACAAGGTCGAAAGGAGTTCTGTTGGCTTCTGCAAAGGCCGCAATAATAAAGATCACAGCTCCGATTGGATTGATAAATACATTCCATAAATATTCCTGTGAAGCTGCTATTTCAACAAGACTTAATGAGCCAGCCACTAAAACTACAGAAGCTACGGCCATTCCCATGGGAAGTTCATAGCTGATCATCTGTGCAGCAGCTCGGAGTCCTCCAAGAAGGGAATATTTACTGTTTGAAGACCAGCCGGCAAGGGTTACACCATAAACACCTAACGATGCAATTGCAAGAATGTAGAGCACGCCTCCGTTGATGTCCGTTACATATAAACCGTCTCCAAAAGGAATCAAGGCAACGGTCATGAGCGCGGTAATTACCGGGATCATGGGAGCTATAGTGTGCAATGTTTTGAAACCTTGGGTAGGAGTTACGTCCTCCTTAAGCAAAAGTTTTACCACATCGGCTACGGGCTGTAAAAGTCCAGCAGGACCTACCCGGTTTGGGCCTACGCGATTTTGAATCAACCCTGCAATTCGTCGCTCCGCATAAACTAACAAGGCTGCAGAGTTAAGATAGGTGAAAGCTCCTAACGCAAGAACGGCTACCCAGGTAGGAATAAAAAGTCCGAATAAATCAATTCCAGCTGTTTCCATTTATGCAGTAGCCTCTTGTTTGTTTGAAGGGTTAAGATTGATGCCCATTTCGTTATCCATACGCTCGTAACTTACGTTTTCAAATGCAGGGTTTGAACCGGCAATTTCTTCCATAATCTCGCGGCCTCTACCGAATGAAACATCGAGTCCCATACGATTAGCCAATTGATTCATGATTTCCCAGGCAGGAGCACAGTCTACTTTGTTTTCCTCAGTAACCCAATTATCAAAGTTGGTTCCAAAACGGTCTAAGCGCCCCTGATTCATTTCCAGGTCAAGACTTCGATTTGTGTATTTGGTTTCTTTAGCCGGGAAAGAGCGCTGAATTCGTCCTTCAACGTTAACATAACTTGCAGCATGTTCTGCGATACAAGTAACCGGGATTACAAGATCAGCTGTTTTTGCAGTGTCGCATTCATTGGTAGAAAGGAGAATGCTAAATTTCCCTTTCAAGTCATCTTTTGAAAGTACACCGCGATCGATCAGTTCATCTGAAAGCATGATGACGATTTTGGTATTTTTAACTTCAGAAGCCAAATCATTGCTTTCTTCATAACCCAAAAGCTTCACTCCGGAAGTATTTGGAGCCTGATCGTCTGTGATCAGGAATCCATCGCCGGTACCTTCTTCGATATGAGGTGCAAATTTGAAGTTATTGACGCCCCACAGGTTGAATACTTTCATTAAGGCGTAATTTTCTTCAACCGAAGCATGCGGGCTTCCTACCACTAAAACATCTTCCGGTCCATGAGACTCAAGAGTTTCTGCAAATGTTTCAATCGCATTATTCCAGGATGTTTTGGATTGATTGTCACCATCCAGCTTAATTGCAGGGCGGGAGAGTCTATTTTCATTAAACCGTTGATAAGCATCACGACCGGCATCAGGCATCCAGTGATCATTGACTTCTCCATTGAATCTCGGAGTAATTCGCATAACCAAATTATCTCGGGTCCAAAGATCGATATTTGTACCTTTCCCATTGGTAATATCGATGCTTGGGGTTTGATTCATCTCCCACACGCGGGCTTTGAATCGGAAATCGGTAGAAGTAAGGGCGCCAACAGGACAAATATCGACCGTATTCATTGAGTATGGATCATCAAACTCACGTCCGGGAGCAGCCATTGGATAATTTTTATCCCCACGGGCAACAATCGTCAATTGGTGGGATTCACTGATCTCATCAGTAAAGCGGACACATCGCGTACAATTTATACATCTTTCTGCATCAAGAGTAACTCTTGGGCCAAGCTGAATTCGTTTAGGCTTATGTTGCTTCTTAACTTCAAAACGACTGCCCTCCGGACCATATTTATAGGTCTGTATTTGAAGCGGACATTCACCGGCCTGATCACAAATGGGACAATCCAAGGGGTGATTGATGAGGATAAGCTCCATTGTATCTTTTTGAGCCCGTGCTACTTCTTCACTTGTTTCCTGAGTATGAACCACCATTCCATCCTGCATTTGTGTGGTACAGGAAGTTTGCATTTTAGGGAACCAGCGAATTTCACGTTCTCCGTTTTCATCCAGTTCATACTCTCCGGTTTCTCTGTTCTTGACCGGCGTTCCAACCTTTACATAACACTGACGGCAATTCGCCGGAGCGCTCATAGAAGGGTGGTAGCAAAAGAAAGGAACTTCTTTTCCATTGTCTAAAATGAACTGAAGCAGGCCTCTATCTTCGCCTTCTTCAAATTCGTATCGTTTTCCGTCTATAAATATTTCTGGCATATCGGATTGTTGATTTATGAATGATGATTGATGATTTGTTAGATATCATCAACCAGCGCTCACTTAAATTTTTAGATGATCAAATCATCAATAATAAATCGTCGATAATCAATTTAATCACGCAACGGCGTGAACTGATTTTTTACAGCGTGCTTCAAATTCGTCTCTGAAACGGTTAATGGTATGTCGAACCGGCCACGCAGCTGCATCCGCTAAGGCACAGATGGTTCGGCCTTCCATTTGTGTGGTAAGGTCGAGCAGCAGATCAAGATCTCTTATCTCTCCTTCACCGTTTTTGATCTTCAATAAAATCTTTTCAAGCCAACCGGTACCTTCACGGCACGGTGTACATTGACCGCAAGATTCATGATGATAAAAATGCGAGATTCTCCATAGCACATCTACCATGTCAGTGTCTTCATCCATGACCATCATTCCTGCAGTTCCCATCATGGAGCCTGCTTCACGAAGCGAATCAGCATCCATGGAAACTCCATCTAACTGGTCTGCCCTTAATACCGGAGTAGAAGAGCCGCCGGGGATAAGTGCTTTCAATTTTTTTCCACCGCGAACACCCTGTGCTACTTCATTGATCAAATCCATAACAGGCACACCAGAAGGAAGTTCATAAACTCCGGGGCGATTTACATGGCCTGAAATTCCATAAAGAACCGGACCAGGATGGTTTTCTGCACCAATATTTTTAAACCAATTTGCACCATTATTGATCACTCCGGGAACATTGGCAAGTGTCTCAATATTGTTGATGGTGGTAGGGCGTCCCCAAAGTCCTTTTTGAGCAGGAAATGGAGGCTTAACACGTGGATAGCCACGTTTACCTTCCAGGGACTCAAGCATTGAGGTCTCTTCTCCACAGATATAAGCACCTGCTCCTCCGGTAACTTCAAATTCTACACTGAAATCGGTTCCGAATAAATTCTTACCGATGAATCCTTTGTCGCGGGCATCCTGAAGGGCTTTTTCCATCATTTTGATCCAGGAATAATATTCCCCACGGATATATACATAGATAGTGGTGATCTGCATGGCATAGGCCGCAATCAAAGCACCTTCAATAAAAAGGTGGGGGTTATACTCAAAAATTTTGCGATCTTTGAATGTCCCGGGCTCAGACTCATCGCCATTGCAAGCAAGATAACGAGGCCCGCCATCTGGTTTGGGCATAAAAGACCACTTCAGGCCGGCATTGAAACCGGCTCCACCACGACCTCTGATGTTGGCTTCCTTAACCTCGTTAACAACTTTTTCAGGGGTCCAGCCATTTTCTTTTACAACTTTTTCAAGGGCTTTGTATCCGCCATTCTTGATGTAATTGTCAATTTTATCAAGATTGGGAATGTCTGGGATAAGTACCGGTTCAAAAGATTTCCAATCAGAAGCCATAATTACTTGTTGTTGATATTTTCGAGGAGGGGCATTCCTACTGATTCAAATTCAGGCATTTTACCATCTTTCAGGCTATCAATTACTTTGTCAAGTTTCTCTTCCGTGAGGTTATTGACGTACACATCGTTGGTGATCTGCATCATCGGTGCATAACCACAAGCTCCGAGACACTCTACTGACTGAATACTGAACAAACCGTCTTCGGTTGTTTCTCCAGCCTTGATACCCAATTTATCTTCCAGATAATGAAGCATCTTATATCCGCCGCAAAGCTGGCAACTGGTTGTGGTGCAAACATCAAGCACGTATTTGCCTTTACGCTCTTTATAGTATTGCGTATAGAATGTTGCCACACCGTGAACATGTGATTCCGGTAATCCTAAGGTCTCAGCAACCAACCGTTGAACGGGCGGCTCAACATGACCAAACCTGCGTTGAGCTACCCAAAGTGTAGGTAGGGTAGCCGGCATTACTTCCGGAAATTTAGCCTTTATGGCTTCAATTTCGTCTAAGTCTTCTTTTGTGAATTCGTAGGTTTCTTCCATTTATTTATCTGCTTCTCCCATTACTGGATCAACTCCTCCAATTATAACTACCGTGTCGGCTACCATTTCACCATCCAAAATATTTTCCAATACCTGAAGATTACGGAAGGATGGAGCATTTACTTTTAATCTCCATGGATGTCCGGTACCGTCACTTTGTATGAAATATCCTAATTCGCCTTTGGGTGATTCCACAGCATGATAAACTTCCTTTCCTGCCGGTGGACAAATTCCGGTGTCGGTCATCATGAAATCGTGGATCATGCCTTCCATTGAATAATATACTTCATCTTTGGAAGGGTAGGCGTGCTTTGCATTATTTGCCCGAATTGGGCCTTTAGGCATCTTATCAAAACACTGGTTAATGATCTTTAAACTTTCAGCCATTTCTTCCATACGCACGAAATAACGGGCCAGATTATCGCCCTCCATGCGGGTTGGTACTTCGAAATCTACTTTATCATATTGCAAATATGGCTTAATAATTCGCTGGTCAACCTGATAGCCTGAAGCTCTGAGAACAGGCCCGGTTGCACCAATATCTAATGCATTTTCAGTTTTAAGAATACCAACGTTGGCATTACGATCGATGAAAATCCGGTTGCGGTCGAGCAAGCCATGCCAGTCTTTTAGTTCTTGCTCAAATTTAGTTACAAACTCTTTGATCCTGCCTACCGCACGGTCAGTGAAATCGTTAGCAACCCCGCCAATTCTTGAATGTGAAACTGTAAATCGGTGGCCGGCTACTTCATCAAAAATATCGTAGATCTTTTCACGCTCGCGAAAAGTCCATATAAAGAATGAGATAGCTCCCGCATCCATAACCATGGTTCCAAGCCACAGAAGGTGAGATGAAATCCGAGCGAGCTCCATACAGATCATTCGGATGTACTGAGCTCGTTCCGGCACTTCTACTTCGGCGAGTTTCTCTACAGCCATACATAAAGCAACATTATTACTGTAGGGAGAAAGGTAATCCATGCGGTCGGTGTAGGGCATGAATTCCTGGTAGGTTTTATTTTCTGCTATTTTTTCTACACCACGGTGCAGATATCCAATATCTAATTTCGTTTTTTCGATAAGCTCACCCCGCAACTGAAGCACGAGACGAAGAACCCCGTGGGTGGCAGGGTGCTGTGGACCCATATTCAGGATCATTTTAGCATTCAGCGGATCTTCAGCATCGATTTCTTCAATAGTTGTATGCTTATCCTCGAGGCTTTTATATATACCCCGCTGATGCTTTTCGAAAAACTGTGGTTTTACTTTACTGTTAATTTCGTTCATAATGCCTTACTCCGTATCTGGGGTTGTGTTAGGCAGTTCAATGGATCCCGGAATCCCCAGCAGAGGGAATTCTTTTCTTAAGGGATAATATTCATAATCTTCCGGCATGTAGATTCTTCGAAGATCCGGATGGCCTTCAAACCGTACACCATACATATCATAGACTTCCCGCTCCATCCATCCGGCAGCCTTCCAGACAGAAGTTACAGAGTCAACGGCGGGGTCTTCTTCCTCAACACGGATCTTAACAAAGATTCGGTCTTGGGTGCGGAGATTCATAATGTTGTAAATCACTTCGAAGCGTTCATCTGAGGTATATCGATCCGTTCCGATGATATCACACAAAAAGATGAAGTGATGTTTACTCTTAAGGTAATTAAGGATTTCTTTGATGTTCTCAGCCTCGACCCGGATGTAGGTATGATCGCAGGAATTATAAACCTCGATCAAGTCTTCTGAAAAATCAGAAGAGAGTCCGTTAACAACACCTTGTACCGTTTCAGTTAGTTCTAAACTCATATCTTAGGTATCCAGTAAAACAGAATGCTCGGTTTTAATTTTATCTTGGATCTTCATGAGGGCATGAAGCAGGGCATCGGGCCGTGGCGGGCACCCGGAAATATAGGCATCAACCGGCAAGTAATTATCTACTCCTTGTACCACTCCATAGCAACGATGCATACCACCGGTAGAAGCACAAGCTCCCATGGCGATACACCACTTTGGGTCAGGCATTTGATCCCAGATCCTTCGTATGGCATGTGACATTTTATAGGTAGACCAACCGGCCACGATCATAACGTCACTTTGACGAGGAGAGAACCGCATTACCTCAGATCCAAACCGTGAGGCATCGTAACGGGGGCCGGCGAAGGCCATCATTTCGATAGCGCAACAGGCTAAACCCATCGGCATAGGCCAGGCTGCATTAGCCCGGGCCCAGTTAGTCAGAGCATCAATTTTTGTTGTGAAAAAACCTTCACCAAGTGCTGATTCAATTCCCATGGTAAATAATTATGCTTTAAAGTGATTTAAGTCCCAATCCAAAGTGCCTTTCTTCAAGGTATAGAAGAGACCTACAAATAATACTACGATAAATACCATCATGGCCATGAACGTTCCAAAACCAAGTTCTAAGTAACGTACTGCCCATGGATAGATGAAGACAACTTCCAGATCAAACACGATAAACTCCATAGCAACAAGATAAAAGCTAATGGAATAACGATCGCGTGCTTCACCAACCGGATCCATGCCACTTTCATAGGGCTTTAGTTTGGTTTGGTTCGGGCGAAAAGGACCGAGAATTTTGGAAAGGGATAACAACACAAAAGCCAAAACAACGGCCACAATGGCAAGAATTAAAATCGGAAAATAATTTTCGAGCATATTCTGTAATGTTCTCGGTTAATAGGCTGAAAAGTTAGCCTCAATGTTATGCAATGTCAACGAAAGTGGGCGAGAATATAGGCTTTATTTGAATTTTTATGGAAGAAAAAACCAAGAAATTTCAATAAACTTTTTTGAACCGTTAAAAGTTGGATTTATAAAGAGCTTGGTTTAACACTTAACTAAAAATCATTACCTTTTAAACAAACATATATAAGTTCATGGCAGGTGAAGATTTGAGTAAGATCAGAATGGAAATTTTGGGACTTTCAACAAGTCCCAGCAGTGGTGGGGCATACGCACTAATATTAACCGAAGCTGAAGGGAACCAACGATTGCCAATTATCATTGGTTCTTTTGAAGCGCAAGCTATCGCACTTGAGCTTGAAAACATAAAACCACCGAGGCCAATGACGCACGACTTGCTTAAGAATTTTGTTCTGAGTTTCGATACTGAAGTGAAGCAAGTGTATATCAATGATTTGTCAGAAGGTACTTTTTATGCGCAGATCATTTATGAACGTGAGAACCAATTGATCGAGTTAGATGCACGGCCAAGCGATGCTATTGCACTTGCAGTCCGATTCAAAGCTCCTATTTTTGTGAATGAAAAAGTTCTTCAAGAAGCAGGTATTAGCACAGAGCCTGAACACCAAACGCTGGAACAAGCCCTGAAGTCGGAAGAGGGGGCCGCTGGACAAAAAGAACTTAGTCAACTCGAAAAATTAGAAGAAGAGCTTAAAACAGCGATAGAAACTGAAAACTATGAGAAGGCGGCAAAAATCAGAGACCGCATTTCAAAAATGAAAGGATAAATTTTGGATATATCTGGTTGTTCATTTACTGAACTTTCTTACTCAAACCTGTTCAACACATACATAAATAATTTTAAAAAGCTTGATAATTTCTATCAATATGACCCTCTTGATGAGCATCAGGTTAAAGATAGAGCAAAGGGATTAAGATCATCGGCTTACCTTAAAGATCTTATTCCGGCACTAAAGGCTTATCACGAGGAACTTGGGATATTATCCGATCAATCAGAAGCCTTGAACAAATTGGGGGAAGATGGATCCTTGGTCGTAGTGACCGGGCAGCAATTAGGGATGTATGGCGGGCCGATTTATACGGTTTACAAAACTATGACCGCTGTGCTTTTAGCGCGAAAATATGAAAAGATATTGGGCCGCCCTGTAGTACCTGTTTTTTGGCTTGCTGACGAAGATCATGATTTCGAGGAAATAGCCTGGACCGGAATATTCGGGCGCAACGATTTTCATAAGCTCAGATATGAAGGAGAAAGTCATAACCTGCCTGTTTCACAGGAAATCATTTCTGAATACATAAGTACGTTTAGATCGAGTGTAAAGGAAGAACTTTTTGATACAGATTTTTCCGGGAAATTGTGGGAACAGCTGGATGAACATTATCAAAAAGGTAAAACGCACGTGCAGGCATTTGCCGGATTGATGAACGATTGGTTTGCTAAAGAGGGGGTACTGATCGCAGGAAGTAATTTCCCACAGATAAAAGCTTTGTTGAAAACTGATTTTCACCATTCCATTGCTGAATCAAAAGCTGTTTTTGATGCTATAGAATCAAAGAGTTCAGAAATAGAAAATGTGTTTCACCGTCAGGTAATGAATGGAGATTCCAATTTATTTTATCTGTCTGAAGAAGAGGGCAGAACCAAGATCCATAAAACGGAGTATGGATGGAAAGCAGGCGAAACCCAGTGGAAAGAGGAAGAACTGCTTGCCGAAATAAATGAATATCCATCTAAATTTTCTCCAAATGTATTCCTTCGTCCCATCATTCAGGATAAGCTGCTGCCAACATTGGGATATGTAGCAGGACCCGGAGAAATTGCTTATTACGGGCAAATGAAAAACTTGTATTCAGAGTTTAGCCTTGAAATGCCTCCGATCTTCCCGCGGTTCACAGCTACTTTGGTTGAATCCGGTATATCTCGCATTGTGGAAAAGCTCCCCTTTAAATTTTGTGAATATGACAAGCGTATTGAAGATTTAGAGTCTCAATATGTTGAACAAGCAGAGACCATAGATATCGAAGCTGTATTCTCTGAATGGAAGGAAAAGTTAGATGAGGTGGCTCAACAGCCGCAACAAATCATTAACGATATAGACCCGACATTGGAAGGCACCGTTGGAAAAACAGTTGCCGGTTTTTCAAATGACCTGGATCGTTTAAAAGGGAAAGTATACCGGTCGGTTAAACAGCAAGAAGAAACTCAGCTAAAACGTATTGAAAAGATCAAGATCAATCTTTTTCCTGATGGCGGGCTTCAGGAGCGTTCGGTTTCGCCAATTTATTTTATGAACAAATACGGGCTTGATATCTGGAGTAATTTATTAGCCGAAATTCAGGATAAGGGGTTAGATTTGACCCGTCATCATTTCATCGAATTATGAGTTCGCTCAAAGAACAAAAGCAAGAGTTAAGGGACGAGGTACTCACCAAAAGAGGAAAAATGCCGCAGAAAGAGTGGCTGTCAAAATCTTTACGGATCACAGAGGCTCTCACGGATTCCAAATTCTATGATTCCTCGAAAGTAGTGCATACTTACATTTCTATGAATCAGCGCAAAGAGGTAAGTACCGATGAACTGATCGAAGAGTTGTTTGAGAGTGATAAGAAAGTGGTTGTCCCCATCACAAATTTCTCGGATCATTCACTTACACATATAGAACTTCATTCTTTTGGGGAATTGATCACCAATAAATGGGGTGTGCGGGAGCCTGGCAAAAAACAGGATATCGTTGCTGTGGAGGCTTTGGATTTGATCGTGATTCCCATGGCGGCAGCAGACCGGAAGGGAAACAGGTTGGGATATGGGAAAGGTTTTTACGATCGGTTTCTTGAGCAAAGCAAAGCATTAAAAGCTGGGTTGGTATTTTCAGATTTTGTTTATGACGAAATACCTGTTGAAGATTTTGATGTAAAATTAGATGTAATAATTACTGAAGATGAACTCATTTTCCTGTAACATTCAAAAAAGAACTGCGTAGGGCATTGCGGAGGAAATTATGGCAGAACGAACTAAATCATCGGCACAAACGAAATCACAAACCGGCACGGCTACGCTGGAATTCAATGAATTTGAACTGAATTCTACCATGCAGGAGTTTCTTCAGGAAGAAGAGAAAGAAACGGGTAAAAGCATATGGAACATAGCAACTGTATCTGGAATGGTAATGATCTTCATGGCACTCTCATTTCTGGTACAATGGGTTGGATTGGATATAGGTGAATTTGGTAATTTTGTAAATGGAGCCATAGGTGGATTACCTATTATTGGGGGTGCTCTCATTACATTGATTGGTTTTGGATATCTTGTTGGTGATCGTAAAAAAGAACGAAAAGCTAAAAAGGCACGCAAGAAAAAAGAAGCATCTCAATCCGGCTACTCCGACATTCCGGGATCAGAAGAATTTTCTGCCACCTCCGGAAAATTAAACAACGCACTGGACTCTAAGTCAGGATCTGGGTCATCCGGTTATAAGACCTCCTCATCTATTGATTCATACGGTTATCGCACTTCCAAAAAATTAATGAAATCTCGAACAGACAAGAAGATATCCGGAGTTTGCGGCGGCTTAGCCAATTACTTCGGAATAAGCTCTACCGTTGTACGGTTCATATTTGTAGCGGCTTTCTTTATGGGATGGGGCGCCAGCCTTTTGATCTATCTTGGTCTTTCGATGGCTATGCCCAAAGAGCCTATCGAAATGATGGATGATTTCAGCTACTGAGATTGGTAATAAAAATCAGTCAATTCAATCTGTTAATTAATTAATTTCAATTAAATTTGTTTAGATTAGTCGCTTAAATACATTCATCGGCTTTAACTAATCAAATATGAAATTTCATTGGAGTTAAAAGACAGCTTAATTTTAATTGTTGATGACACTGAGGCAAATCTGCATTTACTCTCTCGTGTTTTAGGCAAAGAAGGTTTTCGACATATTGAGGCAAGAGACGGACAAGAAGCTCTCGATATGGCCAAAGAGTATAAACCCGACCTTATATTGTTGGATATCATGATGCCTGATATTGACGGCTATGGTGTTATTCAACAGATCAAAAACTCACCCGAACTAAGTGATATTCCCGTCATTTTTCTGAGCTCACTCACCGAAACTGACGATAAAGTTCAGGCATTTAAAGCCGGCGGCGTAGATTATATCACCAAACCCTTTCAAAAAGAAGAAGCCTTAGCGAGAATTAAGACGCATTTACAGATTCGGTTTCTTCAACAGCAGCTCAATGAACGTATAAAAATCTTAAGGGAAAGAGAAGTTGAACTCAGCCGCTTGAACCAAAAGAAAGATGAACTGGTTAGGACGGTGAGCCATGATATCAAAAATCCACTTACCGGTATCATTGGATTAGTGAAGTTAATGAAAGACTCTGATCAGGTGTCCGAAGATGAAAAGAAACAAATGCTTTCTGTCATTGAAGAAAGTGGAACCAATTTATTGAACCTGGTGCGGGAGGTTCTTGATCGTGAATCGCGTAAGGTACGATCCGAAGAACTGAACTATGAGGAAGTGGCTGTCTTTGAGATCATCGAACGTGTGATCTCTATGAACAAAGCTAAGTCTCTCGTGAAAAATATTGGCCTTGATTTCACCATTCAGCCCAAAAACATAATAGCTGAGGTTGATCAAAATAAAGTGGAAATAGCGGTGAATAACCTGGTTTCAAATGCTCTCAAGTTTACTCCATCGGGTGGAAAAGTTGCAGTACACGTTAGCTTAAAAGAGCAGGATGTTTTCATCGAAGTCAGGGACACAGGAATCGGAATACCTGAGAAAATGCTGCCGGATATTTTTACCAATAAAGATTATTCAACGACAGGCACAAGCGGAGAATTGGGAACCGGTCTTGGATTAGATATTGTCCTGCTTTATGTTGAGTTACACGGCGGAAAAATTTCAGTTCAATCGCAGCTTGATGAGGGAACTACTTTCGTTCTGCGTCTGCCTCAAAAAAGAAAAGATCACTAATTTAGAAAATGAAGTATAAAATTTTAGTTATCGACGATGATGAACCTATTCATCTGATGATCAAGAATCTTGTGAAAGATGAATTTACTGTAATATCTGCACAGGATGTTCAACAAGCCATTGATATTCTTTCTGAGCAAAATGTAAATCTGATACTTTCGGATATACATATGCCTGGTATATCAGGGCTTGAATTTTTGGAATCTATACGACTTGATGAGGAAAAGAAAAAGATCCCTGTACTCATCATGACTAACTTACCAACCGTAGAGAAGGAGCAGAAAGCTCTTGACCTTGGAGCGGCTGATTTTATTAAAAAAGAGCTTCTTAATAACGACAAAGAGAAAGTCCGGGAGATCATCCGGATGAAGCTTGTGACCGATGTTAGGGTTGAGAACCTGGACGAAAGTCAGTCAAAGAAAAAAGATCAGCTTGTCATGCAGTTAATGGAAACGGCTATTTCGGGCACATTCCATGATACTATTGAAACGCTATGCAATGGCGTAAGAGAATTGGTTAATCCTCAGTTTGCCGGTTTTTGGATGATTCAGGATGGTAAAACGAATTTACTGCATTCTACTTCAAAGCGTGATATTGATACTTCAGTATTCCAAAATTTAACAGCTGAAGATAGCTTTGATCATCTACAGGAACATAAAGAGTCGTACCTGAGCAACCATGTGTTTAACAAGGAGTTGGGGTTTTTTGTTGATTATTCTAAAGAACACGGTCTCGCAGCAGAAATAGGTGTCCCGCTCTTTGCTATCAGTGAGAGAGAGCTTTTGATGAACAACATGGAGGTCCCGGAAAACGCACCTATGTTTGGTTTGCTCATCATAAAAAGATCGGTATTGTTTTCATCAGAAGAATTTGAGCTGATCTCCAGGTTGATCAAACAATCCGGTTCAATTTTGTATCGTCTTTTTAAAAAATCGAACGCCTGATCTATTTTATATGCATGTGATGCTCATCATAGAAGGAACGTATCCGTGGTATAGAGGAGGTGTCAGTGAATGGGTTTATCAATATTTGAGTCATCTTTCGGATACTACATTCACTCTTATCCAGATTGCTACTGATGAATTTCAAGGACTGGATCCTAATGAAGCACTGTATCCTGTTACTCCCAATATTCAAGAATTTTTAAGGATTTCTCCACCTGAATTTTCGGAGGCTTCTTTTAACGGATTGGATAGCTGGTATGAAGAATTCATCCAAACGATGAGTATAGATTCAGCCTCTTATGATTTGATTCATGTGGCTAATACCGGTTTTGCCGGCTGGCTTGGTGCAAAGTTATCCGAAGTGTTAGAGATTCCAATGTTGCTTACAGAGCATGCCATTTATTGGAAGGAAGTTCAAATGGGAGCATCGGCTTTGGAATGTGGATATAAGATTCCCACAAATGAGATCAAAAAGCAAGAAACTGTAGGCTGGTTCAAAGAGCTTGCCAGATTTACTTATCAGCATGCCGATCAAGTTATTTCGGTATCGAAAGTGAATATTTCAGAGCAACTAAAACTTGGGGCTAAAAATGTAGCGTATATCCCCAACGGCATTCCTGTTTCTTTCTTGGTGAGTGAGAAGTCAAGGAGGAAAGTTCCCCATATTGGGTGGGTAGGACGTTGTGCTGAAATGAAAAACCCACTTTCTTTTTTTGATTATGTAAGTGCTTTTCGGGAATTAGACATCGATCCGATTTTTACCATGTTGCTTAGTGATGCCAATGAGAAGGATCTTAAGCATCGGGTGATAGAAACTGCAAAAGCATTTCCTGAAGTTACTTTAGTCTGGAATAAGTCTGCTCGCTCTTATTTCCCCGAGTTTGATTTTCTACTGATCACAAGCCACAATGAATCTCAGCCTTTGGTAATGCTTGAGGCTTTAGCTTCAAAAGCGTTGCCGGCAGGATACCAGGTAGGGGATTTTGATCAAAAGTTTGGCCTTAGTTTTTCTGAAAAAACAACCATCTCGTATCACGTCGATGAGATAACAAGGCTTTGGAACTCAACAAATGAATTCAAAAAAGCGATAGAGTCTAAATTTAATTTGGTCCGAGATAATCATACCTGGTCCAAGCTCTTTGATGAATATCAGGAACTGATGTCTTCTTTGGCAGCACATAAAAACACTGTTCGAAATTGAGCACCGATAAACCCCTCATATTATTCGAAACCGAAGGATCTTATCCTTACAGCGGAGGAGGTGTTTCTACCTGGGCGCATATATTATGTACGGAACTGAAGGAGAAGGTGGATTTTCACGTATTAGCCATCACCGGAAACCCTTATGTTGAAAGCCGTTACCGCTTGCCGGAAAACATCAAAAAAATCATTCATGTCCCTTTATGGGGCGTGGACGAACCTTCGGATTATTATGATAACGACCGTCCGTTTTCCCTTCAAATTCAAAGGAAATCTAAAGCAACAAAGCAGATAACCCAGACTTTATTCAAGCCAATTTTTGAAGATTTTATCGATTGTTTATTAAATCCGTATTCCGATGTTCAGCGAATAAGTGATGTGCTTTACGGCCTTTGGAAATACTTTCAGCATTTTGATTACAAACAAACGCTGCGCCAACCACTGTTATGGGTTGAGTTTAAAAGTGCAATCCTGAACTACTTTGAGGATGCCGATCTTCATGAAAGCGAAGAACCCAGAGTATTTGATCTCACTTTTGGAATGAGATGGCTGTATCATTTTTTGATGCCCATTGCTGTTGATGTCTCAGAGGATATTGATGTATGCCATGCAACGCTTGCCGGTTTTCCTGCACTCAGTTCCATCGCCGCTAAATACGAGTATGGAACTCCCGGAATAGTAACCGATCATGGGGTTTATATGCGAGAGCGCTTAATTAATGTGGGACAGGCAGATATGCCATTCTTTTCAAAGCGACTATTGGTGGATCTGTCAACCCTGGTTAGTCGCTCGGTATATTTTACTGCAGACCAAATATCTCCGGTTACAACAGCTAATAAAGCATGGGAAAAAAGATTTGAAGCTAACGAGGAGAACATCAAACCCATCTATAATGGGGTAAATACGGATGTGTTCAAGCCGACTCCCAAGCCTCGTCAAACACGTGATACCCCAACCGTTATTGCAGTGGCTCAGGTATTTCCGCTTAAGGATATTGAAACAATGATAAGGTCTGCTGACCTAGTTAGAAAAGAGATCCCCGGTGTAAAATTCAAGATTTATGGAAGCCTTGAAGTTGACAAACCATATGTGCAAAAATGCCGGAAGCTGGTTGAAGAATTGAATCTTGAGGATACTTTTGAATTCGGTGGATTTCATGATCAACCCAGCATGATATTCAATGAAGGCGATATATCTATTCTAACGTCCATTTCAGAGGGATTTCCTTATACGGTCATTGAATCCATGAGCTGCGGCCGGCCTGTTGTAGCTACCGATGTGGGAGGAATTCGGGATGCACTTGAAGGTTGCGGAATATTGTGCAAGCCTCGTTCACCTCAGGATATAGCAAATGGAGTGATCAAGCTGTTGAAAGATGATGACCTGCGTCTGGAATACGGAAGGAAAGCAAGAGAAAGAGTGCTTCTGACGTTTAAGACAGAGATTTCTGTGGATGCTTATTATGAATCCTATCTTGATCTGTGTAGCAAAAAAAGAACTCCATTGCGTGAAAAGGTACAGGTAGAGTCTGTTAAAAACCTGTTGGAACATCTTGAAAGTATGGAGCCTGCCTATGTTTGAGGATCCAAATATTCAAACTGATTCCATCTCATACGCAGAGGCGGTGAAAGAAATTACGGATCAGGTTCATGAGATGGTTGGCAATCCCCTTAGCAAATGGGCGGTGGCTGCAACCATAGAATCTTTAGGTATCAGGGACGTAGATGCCCGATCTGATTTCGGGTATGATACTGTATTTGATCTTGCCGATGAGGTTTTTAATCGCATTAAGGATCGAATCAACCAAAAACCTGCCGAAAAGCTGCGAGAGGAGGAAGACTTTGAGTTTGGAGGATTCTTTCGGTCATTAAAACTCTTTTTGAAATACTACTCGCAAGGCATGGTGTTCTCGTTGCCCATGTTGTCACAGATCATAGCCATCATCATTTTTGAGTATGCACTTTGGGCCTGGTTTGACTTCAACGAAGCGCAAGCAACCGTTGTAGCCTTGGGCACTATTATTTCGTTCATTGTTACCGGTGGCTTTATCCAAACTTTGGGCAGACTGGTTTCCAGGTATAAGGGAGAAGGGAACTATTATCTTGCCTCAAAAGCTACCTCGTCTGTAATGAAGCTCGCGGTTCCGGTAGTCTTGCTTGCTGCATTGGCGATCTTTACGCTGAACCTGATTCTGCCTTTCTACCCACAGCAGCTAATGATACTTTCCATGGTTTACATGGTTCTCATTTCATTCTTATTACTTTCAGCGGCCATACTATTTGCCACTGAACAACGAACCATGATATTGGTGGGTATTTTGACAGGTACCGCCGTTGTTATTTTTGGGATGGATTTTGCCGAATTTGGAATCTATGTATCTCAATGGCTTGGAATTATTACCGGAACAGTCATTATGACACTTTATGCAGTTGTTTATTACCGGATAAAGATCCATGCTTTGCGGCAGGAATTGTTCAAACAATCGCTGCCGGAAGCAGAGGTGAATTACTACAACACCTATCGCTATTTCATCTATGGATTCTGCTACTTCACTTTTTTATTTATGGACCGATTGCTGGCCTGGTCAGCGGGGCCACCGCCTCCGGAATATATTATTTGGTTCAATACGCCATATGAGCTGGGAATGGACTGGGCGCTTTTAACCCTTGTAATCACAATTGCGATGCTTGAATACAGTATCCATTCTTTTTCGTTGAATTTGATACCGGTCCAAAAATCAGCCTTCATTTCAAAGATTAAATCCTTTAATTCTTTTTTTAGAAGATTTTATGTGAAACAGGTTTTATTACTTTTGTTTATTAGCGGGGTATCAATTTTAGTGACATATTTTGGAGTTCTGAGCCTAAGGGCATTTGAAGATCAAGTCCCGGAAATTTCAGATTTTTTTGCTAATCCCATGACCTTTAAAGTGTTTTGGATGGCGAGTATTGGCTATGTCTTTTTAGTTTATGGTTTATTGAACAGCTTATTCTTTTTTACTCTCAATCGCCCTGAACTGGTGATATATGCTATGGCCGGGGCTTTATTCGTAAATTTTATAACCGGGTTTTTATGCAGCCGAATATTCGGACTGGAATATGCGGTGATCGGACTAATAGCCGGATCAGCTGTCTTTGCAATTACGACAGGTATCTTGGCAAAAAGATTTTTTAAACATTTGGATTACTTTTATTACTCTGCATTTTAGGGGTTCATTATGATCAAAGACGTAAAAAGCTATATAAATACAGTCGGAAACCGGCTAAGCAAAGCCTTTTCGATGGAGGCCTTTGGTACCGAAGAACAGCTTGAATTTTGGGAACTTTCAGCCGAACATTTTTCAAGAAAAGAGGTGCCCGCTTTTAGTGAAATAGTGAACTGGATGGATCACTTGTATAAAGCTCCGGTGCACTTTGTATACAAATTAAAGGATGAAAAGCTGATCTTGGATCGCAGGCACGTGATCACAAAGAACATCCTGCAAAAGAAGGAGAACGATAGGGAACCGCATGAAGAAAATCCTCAAGAAAAAGAATATGTAAAGAATTTTGAGCATCAGCTTCAAAACCTGGAAAAGAAAATGGGCATGGATGATGTGTTTCTGGAACAAGGCATCACTTCTCATGCTATCGGCCAATGTGAGCACATTCCATTATTCAATAAAGATGGGGAGTTCTGGGGAATTTATTGTGCCGGTCCTTATACCAAAAGCCCCGATCAGATCACCCCTAAATTATCAATTGTAGGGAGAATACTGTCCACATGGCTCATACAGCTCGAGGAACTCGAAAGTAATCCCCAAAAAGATTACAGGGAAAAGGTAAAACCTGTCATCTCAGATCTTGGCAGCGGACGATTGAATACGCCCGGATTGGCTCAAGTTATGCTTCGGTACATGGTGCATTACCAAAAAGTAACATTTGGGGCAGTTGTTGAGCTTACCGATAAAGCTCATTCTGTTATTGCATCCTTTGGGGTGGATGAGGAAATAACAAAAGTGTTTAACCAAACCGGTGCAGAGCTTTTCATCAAAACTTCGGAAAATGAGGTGATATTATCCGAAAAAGGGAGGTCTCTATCTGAACGTTTTCCTAATAAATTTGAAATGGTTCCTTTTGAAGAAAATGGTCATCGGGGAGTCCTGCTTTTAGAAAAACCTGCTGACGGCCAAACAAATAAAACCATTGAGTTGAAAAGTTGGGCACGGGTTTTTAGTCGTTTATTGAAATATCAGCAGCAAAACCAATCTTTTTCGGACGACTTGTTGAACTCCTATTACCAAATGATCCGTTTACTTGAAAAGCGAAGGGAAAAAACCCGGTTTCATACTCCGCGGATGATCTCTTTTGTTCAGAGGTTTGGAATGTTCTTTGGGCTTGAAGATGATGAGATGGAGATCATTAAACAAACAGCTAAACTGCATGATATCGGATATGTTGGAGCTCTTAGTGTTGATCCCGGAAAAACGATCGGAACTGAGATTGATCATCCAATTATTGGGGCCGACTTGATCGAACACCTTTCGGTTCATGATGATGTGATAGAAGGCATCAGAACTCATCATGAGTGGGTGAATGGAAGCGGATCCCCCATGGGATTGAGCTCTGAAGAGATTCCATGGACCGGAAAGATCGTAGGCATGTTTGAGTATGTGGTTGATTTCATAGAATCAAATGAAGGGGATGAATCTAAAACGGGAGAAGAATGGATTAAACAACTATCAAATGGCCTTATGAAACGAGCAGATGTAGAATTTGATATGGTGCTTATTCCAACTGCCATACAGCTTATTCAATCGTTAGGATGGGAAGCTTGCATTGCTTTAGGAACACAAGAGAATCAATGAGGTATTTTTTTTTACTTCTTTTTGTCATGAATCTGATCTTCGGTTGTTCTCAAATTAAGCCCGAAAAGCCTGAGCTGACCTCACTAACTCCCTTTGGTGTTTGTTACTCTAAGCTTTCTCCCAAAGAAGTTTCCCCCTATAAAATGGTTATTGTTGAACCGGATTTCTATAACAGCCAAGAGATCAAATCCTTAAAAGAAACAGGCACCCGGATCTTTGGATATGTTACTTTAGGGGAAGTTGATCCAAACCGCTGGTATTTCAACAAAATGGAAGAGCTCGGTTTTCGGGGTGAGAATAAAATTTGGCAAAGTTCTTATCTGGATTTAAAAAACCCGGCTGTACGTTCTTTATTACTCGATCAGGTTATACCGGCCGTTGTTGATAAAGGTATGGATGGGCTGTTTTTGGATACCATTGATGCCGTTTCTCCAGAAACTGAAAGGGCAGATCTGCAGCCATACATGGCAGAGCTGATCCGTTCGCTTCGCCTTAAATATCCTAACCTATTCATCATTCAGAATGCAGGATTGTTTCTTTTGGACAGAACGGGCCCTTATATCGATGCTTTCCTTACGGAATCACTGGCCTCGGATTATGATTTTGAGAACCGTGAGTATTTAATTCGTACGGATAGTGTTTTCAACCAAAGACTGGGGTATTTGAATGAATACATCCGGAATACGGAAATTCCTTTTTTGATTCTGGACTATGCCGGGAATCCTATCCAAGTGCAACAAATACGATCGAGGTTAGATACCCTTGGGCGGCCTTATTTTATAAGTAACATCGCTCTCTCAAAGCTCCCTGAAAAGGTGGATTCTGTAGCCAATAGGTTAACACACGGGAGATGATGAATTACGAGTTACAAGCCATATTTTCTCTGTTAAGGCTCCTGATTGGATTTTTGTTTGTATTTGGGGTGATCACACCGCTTTTCTTCAGGTTTATCAGTAAAAAAAGAGGCATTGACCGGTTGGTCTTCTCTTGGATTAGTCTTGGAGGCCTGTTAGTGGTGGGAAGTTTTTTGCTGGTTTCCCTGAACATATATGATTTCATCAGTATCCTTTTTTTCCTGTTAATGCTGCCTCTGTTGGTGAAATTCTTCAAAAGAACCTGGGAGGGGGAAAATATACCTGATATTTTCACTGCCGCTGAGCATGCATTGGTAGCCGGTCATATCCGGCTGATCGAGCAACTTAAAGAGCTTGGGCTTTCTGATATCCGTGATAAAATTAAAAGTAGTTTTACGTTTAGTGTATCCAATCCATATTCCATTGCTGCTATCCTGATTGCTTTAGCAGGGGCCGGTTTACGGATCATTCCTGCAATTCAAAATTCTGCTCCCTTTAGCCGTATCTGGTATTTTGAATTGGATGCAGTGAAGAATCTGAGTTTGCAACAATATTTTCAGGGATTTCCGGCCCCAAAGGGAATGCATTCACTTATTAATTTCTTCAGCACCATTACGCAAGTAAGTCCTGAGATGATCCTGCACTTAGCCGGCGGACTGATCAGTTTCTTTTTGGCGGTCATTATTTATTGGATGATTCGGGATATCACTGGCCAAAAATATCCTGCTGCAGCGCTGTTTGGCACAATGCTTTACGCTGTGTTTCCTTCACTATTTTTACCGATTTCCATGGAGCTGGAATCCGGCTCGTCTTCCCTTGCCGTTGCCCTTAGTTTTGCACTTCCAACTATGCTTATGTTCTTGAGGAATATCAGATCAGGTGGAAGCACACCTTGGTTCTTTATCTTTATGGGGATCATTACAACGGGTTTGACAGATATTTTCGTTTTACTGATGGTTCTTGTTCCCTTTCTAATAATCGGTTTCATATCAATACCCGGCAGAAACTTCTGGAAAAATTTTGGGCGTATTATGGCTTACCTGATGGGAACCGTAATGCTGACTCTCAGCCCGTTCATCCTGTATTGCTGGATAAATAGTATATCGGCTAAAACCTTTTTTCAGGATCAACTATTCAATACCCAGGTTTTTAGTTTTACACCAAACCTGATTATCCCGCTGCAAGACCTAAGTATATATTATTTGATTTGGGGGATTGTACTTTTATTAGTGTTTGCTTTACGGCACATCATTCAAAAACAAAAAAGAGTGAGTGATCTGATCGTCTTTATTTCATTCTTTACCGTGCTCTCGTATGTGTACACGCCTTATTTTGGGTATCAATACATTTGGGTTGATCCGGATCAGTTAAATATGGTGTATGGGATATTTATCAGTATAGTGGCTGGAATCAGTTTATACTCATTATTTTTGTTTCTTGAGTGGCTTCATTCCTCATTCAAAAAAATTGTTCCTTACCTCTCGCCGGTGATAATGGTTGCAGCCGCTGCCGGCCTTTTGATATTTCAAGGAGGATTTGATCGTAACAGAATGTTCCCTCAAACACTGCCCAACGGTTTTTTTGAAGCCTATTATGAAATCATCAATGAAAGAGTGCCCTATACGTATGCAACGGTAGGACCTGAATTGGATAGAGAACTTTCCTTAAACCGCCACTATTTTATGAATTATCAATATTTTC
Source organism: Gracilimonas tropica DSM 19535 (assembly GCF_000375425.1). Classification (GTDB taxonomy): domain Bacteria; phylum Bacteroidota; class Rhodothermia; order Balneolales; family Balneolaceae; genus Gracilimonas; species Gracilimonas tropica. The sequence continues at coordinate 77,145 of NZ_AQXG01000003.1, forward strand.
TAAATAATTATGGAGCTATTGATTCCTTGTATCAGCAATATTTAACTGTACCGGCAGAACAGCGAACAGAAGTACAGGAAGTTCCACCGGCCAGCATTTTTATATTTGTGGAGAAACCGCCTTATGGATCAATCCAACAAGGTATTTTATACGATGCTCAAAGTACGATGAGAGATATTGAACAATGGCTCGAATCATTCAGAGAACTGGAAGGGAGAAAACTTCAAGTATACCACGAGACCGATCAGGCTATTGTCTACGAGATTGTGAATCGGGAGGAAGAGTCTACTATAGACGGAGTATTAAAAAATATATATCCGGAGGATCAGGGACGTGCTGCACGCCTGCTTAAAAAATAGAGATTTTACATTCAGCTCTGGCTTATTGATCACTTTGCTTTTGTTGATCATAACGATGAGTTTTTTATCGTGTAAAAACAGGGATGAGAGTCAATCCAAAATGCTTGAACTTCAATCAGAACCTATGGTTTTGATCCTGAAAAATCAGAATGAGGAATTAAGTAAAGGAACTTCTGACCAGGTAACAAAAGCGCTGGATTACGCCAAGATACCTTTTCTTACAACTGATCTTGGGATCATTTCAAGAACGTTCAATATTCCGTCGAGTATCAGGACATTGGTTATTACAACTCCAAGTGTTGAGAATTTTGATGAGCAAGAGGTGCAAAACATATTAAAGTTTGTGGCAAAGGGAGGCTCATTGGTATTTACCAATCCGGTTTTGGATCAAAAGTATAGCTTTTTACAAGGACTGAAACCGAATGCCGATTTTGTATTAGACTCGGTTAATTCAGGTTTTCATCTTTATGAAGAAGCGTTTCCCGGTATGAAAGGACAAACGTTTGAGCAGCCCGGCCTACAAACACATTATGGTTTGATTGCCGGAGACTTTTCAAATGAAACAATGGTGCTGGCCGGAACCGCGACTAATACCGGCCAACCGTTCATAGTTTCCAATAAAATAGGGCTTGGGGAAGTTTTGACGATTAACAGTTTTATTATGAATGGTAAAGTCTATAGGGGAATCCTTTTTTCAACTATTCTACGAACGCTTCCTGGCATTCCGTATCAGGTTGCCAATGTGAGTACAATTTTTTTGGATGATTTCCCGGCTCCTCTCTACAACGAAAAATTACCTCCAATTGATAAGGAATATGACGTTACCCATGCTGAATTTGTAAGTAAGATTTGGTGGCCTGATATGAAAGCTTTAGCAGACTCTTTTGGGATAGACTATTCTGCCATGGTAGCTTTTAATTATAATGCCAATGTAGTGCCTCCTTTTGATTTTCAGGAGTGGCGGCAGGGTTCTATAGTCTTCAATCAAAACATTATTCAGGGGAGTATCTTTTTGGCAAAAGATATCAGGGATACCCGTCACGAATTGGCCTTTCACGGTTATAATCATTTTTCGCTGTGGGATAATGACTGGGATAATATCAATTTTATGATCTCAGCTCTTCAGGCAGCAAGGAAACGCTGGCAGGTAGATGATCTCGGAACATTACCGACCAACTACGTTCCCCCAACAAATGAGATCGACTCATTGGGACTTGAAGCCATTATTCGTGGAATGCCAAGCATCAATTATATGAGTTCTCTCTATTTCGGAGAAATAGAAGATGGAGGAGGTCGGGAGTTTGACCCTGATCCGTATGTGCCGGCTCATATTTTTAATTACCCAAGGATCAGCAGTGGGTTTACGATGAGTACAAATACCTTATTCAACCAACAGGGTTTACAGCTTTTGACAGGTATCTGGACACATTTTGTTCACCCGGATGATGTATTTCAGGTTATTCAGCGCTCCGAGGACGAGTACTCAAGCCGAAATCCATTGGGGCTGGGATGGAAATCGAGTGAAGAACACAGTTATGGACTATATGATCTTTTAAGCAGAAGGATCAAATACACACTTCGCTACTACCCCCTAAATGATTTTCTTTCTGCAACAGAAGGTGCAAAATATACTGAGGATTGGAGGAGGAGCCTTTCCGGGTACACCCTTGAAGGAAACTCAATGAAAGTAAGGGCAACATTTAGGGACAATTATGAACCCAAAGTAGCTGACAGTACCCGTAGTTGGTTTATGTATGTTCCTGAAGATCGTGTGACGAAAGTTGAACAAGCCCTTGCCTCCGATAGCGTTTTGGCTGTCAGTACTGGATTTTGGGATGGGTTTTTGTTTCAATTCAAAACAGATAAAACATCTTTTACACTTCCTAATCCAGATATTTCACTCAGTTATGATCCTCAGTTTATAGCCTCTTTAACAAAACAGGTACAAACTGAATATCAGCAATTCAGACAGGCCGCAACAGTGCTTGAGGAATCAGAAGAAAAATGGAGGGATACCCGGCTGGAAGATGCACTAAGGGCACTCAGAAAAAATCCTGATAACAGAAATATTCAAGAGCAGGTCATAAATTTAAGCATTGAGTTTGGCCAGGTTCAGCAAGCCATCAGTATTCTGGAAGACAGGCTGCTCGATTCTCAAGTATGGATAGAAGAAGATATTACACGCTTGCTTACATACTATGGTTGGGAAGGGCTTCAGGGCCGGGCAGAGAACTTTTTGGAACAGCTTTGGAGTACCTATCAGAATAAAAAAGTAATTGATCTCAAAAATACGGCCGTTGAAAAACTTGGTTTATATGGCGAAAAATTCGAGCAAAGATGGCGGCAAAGAGAGCTGCGCTTGTCTCCGGATGACTATCAACTTAAGCTTAATTATACCAAATCGATAGAATCTCAGGAGAACTGGCCAGAAATGAAACGAAATCTTCTTGAATTGCTTGAGATAAAACCCGATACCGACTCCCTGTATGCCTTCACTCTCCAACGGTCGATCTATTACGAGTCTCAGGATAGCACTCTGGCACTTATCGAAGAATTTCCTCCTTCAGCATACAGTCAGTTAACTCCCTTTGCCTCTAACTTGGCTTTGATGTACGGGTTTACTGCCAATGATTACGAAAAAGCTCTTTTTTGGGCAAATAACGCTCCGGATTTTGACGAAAGAATAAAACTCTATTGGCTATCCCAACTTGATCTTGACCAACTGTACAAAGCGAAAGCTTTGGAGTTATTGGAAAGGAATCCGGATGACTCTGAGCTTAGATCTTTTGTGGGGACCAATCTCTTTTATGAGGGATTCACTAAAGAATCTTATCAAGTTCTATATCCACTTTTCGAAAGGGAGCAAGAACAAGGTTTTACTGCCGACACACTTTTACGCAATGAAATAGGATATATGGGATATGAAAAGAAAAAAGATTTCTATGAGCGATATCCTCTTTTCTTTGATGATGATCAAAGGGAAGGTCTTCAGCGGCAATACAGGCTAAATGAGGGAATCAGGGGACAGGTGTTTGGCGAATACCGGGACGATAACTTTAACAATACTTTTGCGCGGGGTGGGATTTCTGCTCAATTTGGAAATCGAACAAAAAACACTCATTTACTTAAAACAGAATACCTCATTTTTGCAGATGACAATCCTCAAACAAATGAAATTCTACAATATCAGGGATTGGGTTATGAATTTGCATCCCGTTCGAATAACCAACAAATAGAATTCCGGGTTGCCCCAACTGTATTATTTGGAGAAAGTGACTTCATCCCGCAAGCATTGATATCACTGGGAGTCAGTAAAGATTCAGCATACACTTCTTTGCAATTAACTGGTGGTTCAGAACTGACATCCACTTCACTACAGAATGATTACTATCAAGCACAACTTCAGTTTTACCGGCAGGATTTTTGGTTCAGAGGAGCACTGATGACTTCATTATCCGGCAGCGGAAAATATTATACCAACGATGTTTTCAGCTATGGAGGTCAGACACGTTTATATCTCGACCTTATGGAGGCAAAATGGAGACTACGCCCTGTTGTAGAAATAGGCTATGCTGATGCCACCGTTAGTTACATCAGCGGAATACCTTATTATACGCCAGATAATTATTTTTCGCAGGGATTGGGTGTTGACCTTCAGTTTAGAAACCCCGATAGTTTTGAATATCGCACTCAGCTAACCGGCGAGATTATGGGAAAACATGAAAGCAGGGAAGGATTTTTTGCATCAGGCCGTATTCAGCTTGAACATAAATTTCAGAATTTTTGGGAAATTAGTATTGGTTCAGAATTCTCTACAAGCAGTATTTACCGATCAAACCGCATTTTCTTTACCATTTCGCACTACTTTCCAAGATCAATCAACAAGTTAAAACGGTAACTTTAATTCAGTTTGAACGTAGCCTTTTTCATGAAAGCATTTCGAAAACATATAGAGTGGATGGTTTTTCTAACAGGTTTAGTTCTGCTTGCTTTTATGAATCCGGAAAGCTCCGGCACTTCATTTTGTGTATTTGATCTTCTCGGATTCGATTTTTGTCCCGGTGAAGGCTTGGGACATTCGATCGCTTACAGTTTCAGAGGGAATTTTGATGCTGCTATTCAAGCTCATATTGCCGGTCCCGCTGCAATCCTTATACTGTCAGGTCGAATTCTTTCTATTTGGCGTACCCTTTATTACTCATCAACCTTAACAAAAGAAACAGAGAACAATGGCTAACGTAATTGATCACCTCCCTGAAATTGAAGGCGATGAAATGATTTATATCAATAAACTTCTTGAAGGATTAAATGAAGAAGAAGCAGGGAAATTTACCAACGTTTACAGAGCAAGGCGAAAAGACCCTCAGCTGATATTGATCACTTGTCTTTTGGGATTTTTGGGATTTGCCGGAATCCACCGACTTATAATTAATCAGCTTGGGATGGGTATTCTCTATTTATTTACCGGTGGTTTATGTGTAATTGGAACCGTGGTAGATCTTGTCAATTATAAAGATCTTGCTTTTCAGTATAACCGTCAGGTTGCTAAAGAAGTACTTTCATACATTAAATAACGATTACTTTGTAAGCGTCATTTTTTGTGATTCAAGGAAAAAGGATCGGTTTCCTGAGGTGATCTTCACACGGTAAATATAAATACCAGATGGGAGGTCGTTCATGTTTACCTGTACTTGTGTTTTGGGATTATTGGTTACTCCCGAAAATTCTCTGATTAACACGCCCGTTGCGTTATATACATTCAGATTGTAAGCAGATGTAACAGGCGATGTAAAAGATATAATGGTTTGAGGGTTGAATGGGTTTGGGTAATTGTCAATCATTTCAAATCCTTCGGGTACTTCTGAAATCATTTCATTGGATACTGCGACCTCGTTGGCTCCTTCTGCAATCCAGTTTCTAATTAGGTCAATCTCATCGTTGGATAAAAAAGGTCCGCCTTGAGGCATTCTTGATCCTATTTCAGGGGAAGGCTCTATTTTATCTACCAAAGGACTTTGGTTTGGGTTCCCGGGAACTACGATTTCTGTTCCATATTGATCACCAACGCTGTTCATGACGGCATCATAATTAGCCAAATTCACTCCGCTTGTGGAACCATGACACGAAACACAACTTGCGTCAAATATTGGCTGGATGTCTTTTTCGTAGTCTACCTGGGCAAATGTGTCAGCTCCAAAAAAGGAAAAATACAGAAGAACGGTAAGAGGGGTAAGTGTTTTCATAATATGGGAGTTTAGTTAGAGTCCAAAAAATCGGTTGATGTTGAATCCGAATCGTAAATCAAGATCCAGAAAATCCCGGTCTGTTCGTGCCATTAAATGCTGTTCAGTAAACCATCTTCCAGACATGAAAAACAGCTGAAATACGTGACCTCCGGTGTCAATCTCATAAGAAATGGCAGCGTGGTTTTTAGTGCCGGTATTTCTGTTTCCAAAAACGGGAAGAAACTCAAAAGCTAATGCATTGCGCTCATTCAATTTATACCTTCCAGCTATTCCTATTCCAAAGAGAGTATGGTAAAGTTTTTGGTCTTGTTGTTCTTTTACCACCGTGTTGTGATGAGAAACCACCGGTGCTAATTGAAGACTAATCCGGTCAGTAAATTTTTTTGCGATCATTATAGTACCGAAGTAGTTAAGCCGTTCAGTGAAGCTATAGCTGAATCTTCTTTCACGTTGGGTTGAGATCCCAATATCTCCTTTAAAAGTTATTTGAATAGGAATTTTATTCGATTTTAATTGCTGCAGTAATACATATTTAGCTCGAATGTCAACCACATTTTCCAGGCTTGTACGGCCAATGCCGATGTCCAATCGGTCTGTGATGCCATAGTCTATCCCAAGCCGAACCGCTGCTCCTGCATCGAGTCCAAAGAATTGATCAATTCCTCCTGAAAGTAACCCAAAATTATGCATGACCATTGTGTTCATATTTCCCTTGGGCAGAGCATTAGCAGTGCTTAACCCTGCAATACTGCCTGCGAGAAATATATCTTCAACAGGACCATCTTTAGCTGCTTTTCTACGCTCCATTTGTCCGAATACCGTGGCTGAGGTCAAGATGAATATCAGTATTAAGGAAGTGAGATTTTTCATCATTAATTGTCTTCTAAAGGTTTTAGCATTGCATTGATCTCAATCTTTTGCTCCTGATCAACTTTTACAAATAAAAGGCTTGGAGGTACGATATCGTAGTCTTTTAGTAAAAGAACCCAGGAAGCTTCCAATAATAAACCGTCATCGGTCATGGTTAACGTACCTTTATACGTAGTGTCTTTGGATACACCATGAATTTTAAATGCACCTTGAACAGTTACATCCTGTGGGGTTTGTAAATTCGGGTCAAAAGGGGAGATCATCTTCCCATAAAACTCAGCGAAAGGAAATTGATCGGTTTCAAGCGTTTCTCTCATGTCGCGATCTCTTTTAGCAATACCCGTATCTAAAGTGGTGAGATCAAGGTAGAAGTCAACAATCTTGGTATCCAGGTCAATTTTACCCGTCAAATAGTTTGAGGTGCCCGAGAAAGTGTGCAAAGGTACTTCAGAATGAAAAATAGCAGTTCCACTTTCTGTGTAGTAAGCCTGGGAGTAAGCATTTACTGAAGCTGCAAGGCTAAACAATATTATAGATAAGATCCGCATTTAATTATCCTCCGCTCCGCCTTCTATCCATGCCTTTATTTTACCAACCTCATCATTGGTCAAATATGGACCACCAAGCGGCATCCTGCTGCCAAATCTTGGGTTCGGTTCAATTTTATCTACCAATGGGCTGATCTCAGGGTTTCCGGGTGTGACGATATTTTCTCCATAAGATGAACCGACACTATTTATTACAGAATTGTAGGAAGATAGATTTACCCCATTGACAGCACTTCCAACATGACATCCGCTGCCTCCGCAGCTTTCATTGAAGATCGGTTGTATGTCTGCTGAGTAACTTATTTCTGAAGGATTGTAATCTGAAGTTTCAGAAATATCTTCTACATTATTGATACAACCTTGTAAAGCAAGAATAATAATTGGAATAAATATGTGAGGCTGATATTTCATAGTTTAGCTTCGGTTAAAAAATACTTTAGTTGTACTAATACATTACTTCAATGTTAAATGAAAATGTTTCACATATGCAAACTTTAATTTTTATCTATGAATTCTTCTGAAAGAGAAAAATCAATTCACTTGTTAAATACATACATCAAAAATGAAAGTTTACTCAATCACAGCCATATGGTAGCAACCGCTATGGAGGAATATGCTCGTCATCTTCAAAAGACTAATACGGAAATTGAAGAGTGGTGGATTGCCGGTTTGTTACATGACCTGGATTGGGAAATGTTTCCAGAAGAACATCCAAATAAAGCGGTGAATGAAATACTGCCTGAGCAAGGCTATCCGGAGAAGATATTGGAAGCGATAAAAGCTCATGCTCCGGAGAGGACTGGAAAACATCCTGAAACTGAAATAGAGCGATATCTTTTTGCTTGTGACGAGCTCTCGGGTTTTATGAATGCGGTGTCGTTAATGCGTCCAAACGGGTTTGAGGACATGAAGGTGAAATCGGTTACTAAAAAGCTAAAGGATGCTAAATTTGCCGCCAATGTTCCAAGAGAAGACATTAAGAAAGGCGCAGAATTGATAGGAAAAGAATTGAATGAACACATCCGGTTTATGATCGATGTGTTCCGTAGATAGGGTGAAATTTCTATTTTTAATATAATTGAATTACATTCTTGGAAGTGGTACATAATAAATAATAAAATAGAGAACTTATGAGAGCAATAATTAGCACTTCCGTACTTGTACTAAGCCTATCGCTTAGCGTTGCAGCACAGCATCAGAATTCGCGTATTTCTCTGAATGTAAACTTATACGAAGGAGTAGATCAGTCCTTTTACTCTAAAAGCACTTTTGGAACAAAAAATCCTGTTTATGGGGCTTTTCCGGTAACTTCCATGCTTCGTCATAACCGAGTTGACGGACTTTTTCTCGGATATCAGGAGGATAAAATGGGATGGAGTCGTTCCGATTTTTTAGGAATTGAAAGCATTGATATTCATGGCATGGCCGGCTATTCAGTGGCTCAGCAGAATTTTCAATACTCAATCGGAGCAGAAAAGAGTATAGGAAACCGCCATAAATGGTTGCTTATAGGCGGGCAAATGCACAGTACTACCACAACAGAAGATTATTGGAGAACGGGATTATATGAAAACAGCATTAGTTCCTTTGCGGCGGGATTTGATTACCATGATTACTACAAAGCAGATGGTTATGGTTTTTATGCACTCATTCGGCCTTTTCAGATGTTGGAGATAGGTACTTCTTTTAATTCTGATCAATACAGTTCTTTAGAACTGAATACCGATTTTGCGTTGATCTCCAGATATTCAACAGTAAGACTAAATCCTGCTATCGATCCTAACTTTGATCAAATTGATCAGCAGAGTGTGACTGTTGGTGCAACAATAAATCCATTCATGCTAACCAAATCGTTTATAAGCACTACGATATCTGCCAAAGCTGAATTGGCAGGTATTGGGGGATTTGAGAACGATTTCTCATATAACAAGTGGCAACTGGAATCTAAATCCTCATTACGTTTGGATAATAGTACCGTTGTTAAGTGGAGGTTTATGGCAGGTGTTATCACAGGTCAAGCTCCTATGTTTAAAGAATTTGCACTGGGCGGTATAGGCAGTATGCGGGCTTTTGGATACAAGTCCATGCAAGGAAACCAAATGCTCATGAGTAACTTTGAAATGCAGTTCGGCAAAAGTTCTCATTACCAAAATGGCTGGCCTGATCTGAAATCTACCTACCTCACGCTGTTCCTTGATTCCGGAACATCTTCATTTAACCATGCATTGACCTCTTCCGGTAACCCCATCTCAGATTTTGATATCTCGTTTTCTGAGTTTTCCCATAATGTCGGAGTAGGATTAGGCCTTGGAGCCGTTCGATTTGAGGTAGCACAACCTATTTATGGATCGGGAGGGATGACCACTTTTTGGATTAGATTAAATCCGAGCTTTTAAAACTATTCATCAAAAAGAAACCCGGACCGATCAGGATCCGGGTTTTTTTCTTTAGGGCATTTGGTGCTTTGCAGCATCCAAAGCTCTTTGTTGCTCTTCAATGGACGATTACGGCCTTCATTACGTATTGTTACATTGAACTTCAAAAAAACAGGGCAATAGCATTATTCTATTTTTAAACGTATTTGTATCTTCAAGTATGAATCTACAGCAAAAAATTGCCCTTACTAAATCGGAGCTGGTTTCTACGATCTTGGTTTTTGTAGTGATCCTGTTCCTTGTAATGAGTTCCCGGCTGTCGAGGCTGACCTCTGACTCTTCCTTGATATTTCAAGAGCAAACTGAAATGGTTTTGACGGATCAAACCGATCTGGAAGAATTGATTTTATTGCTCAACAATGGTGGTATAGATGTTGATAAAGAGGAGTTCCGTTGGGCCGCGAAAATTTTAGGTTGGCGAACTTTTTTAAGAGGCCGATATGTATTTGAAGGGGACTATTCTTACAATGGAATGCTGTCAAAAATGGCAAGGGGAATTCAGGATCCTGCCAGCATTGTTATTTTGCCTGGTTCAACCCCTGAACGAGTCGCTGAGACGGTATCTGATAAGCTACATTTCGATACCGAAGATTTCCTTTCCATGTTGCAAGATAGTGTCTTTAGGGCTGAGCAAGGTTTGAAGGAAGGGCAGCTTTTTGCCAGAATGTTGCCTGAGACCTATCTGGCGTATTGGACTAATTCTCCAAAAGATTTTATCACAAAGGTGCTCAGAGAGTTTGACCGGGCTATCCCTGAATCCTTTCATTCTCGTGCAGAATCAATGGGGTATTCAATGGATGAGATACTTACGCTTGCTTCAATTGTAGAATGGGAGGCGAAGCTTGAAGAAGAAAAAGCTATGATCAGTGGCTTGTATTGGAATCGTTTAAATCGAGGAATGCGTCTTCAGGCCGATCCTACCATTAATTTTGCTTTAGGAGAACGACGACGATTACTTTTTGAGGATTATCAGATTGACCATCCTTACAACACTTATTTAAAGAGGGGATTGCCTCCGGGACCTATCACTAATCCAAGCTATTCTACGATCGAGGCCACTTTGTTTCCGGAGGATCATAATTATCTGTATATGGTAGCCAATCCCGAAGGGGGCCACACCTTCACCAGAACATTCCAGGAGCATCAGGCGGAAAGTGAAAAATGGCGTATCTGGTTGAGGGAACAATACCGAATAAAACGACAAAGGGAAGCTCAGGAAGCCGAGCAAGCAGCCAGTTGAAATACTTTACGCGCTTATTCAACCCTTTTTAGCTTTTTTAGCTGTTTTACCTTCACATTTTGGTTGATGTGAGTACCATCAAAATTAACATTCATGATCAACCCTTTGTAGTCCTTCAATTGTTTGAAACCTTCCTTTAAGTATGCGGGATTTTGAATCTTTTTAAGTGTTTCTAATACTACATTAGCTGCATCGTATCCTATATAGGCAAAACGATTTGGAGTAACATCAAACCGTAAGCGAAAAGCACTTTCAAAATCAGAAATGGATGTGTTACCGGTGTTTCTTTCAAAAGTTTTTGTAAAGTAGATATTGCTTTCCGGTAATCTTCTGGAATTCAGATCCTCAGTTTCCCACTCTTCCGATCCTAATACCGTCATATTACTCTCCATAGCTTCGAGACTGGTAAGTAAATTGTTGATCAAGGTTTCGGCAATATTTCCGGTAAAGGGGGCATAGACTGCATCAATATTGTAATTGAAAACAGTATCTACTTCCGGATCAAAGTATTGTACGTATTCCGTGATGTCGTATCCCTGCGAGGCTAATTCTTCAACATAGTACCGAACCACTTGTGCGTCCAGTTTTCGGGCTTCATCCAAAAAGGCATGAGCTGAAGGTTCTCCAAGAGAACCTTTTTCTGCGATCACAGCCAAGGTATCAAAGCCCAGATTTTGGATAGCATAACGAGCTATTTTTCGACCCTGAACGGCGAAAGTGGGGTTAAGCTGGAAGGTGTAATTCAGATCCAGATTAATTTGGTCAGAATTAGCCAAGGGAGTGAGCATGGGTATTTCATACCTTTCAGCCAAAGTGGACATTTCCTGAGCCATTTCCGAGAAAAGGGGGCCAATAACAACATCTGCACCATGATTCCAAACCAAGTCGTTCATGATTTCGGCGGCCTTAGAGGGATCCATTTTTGTATCCCGGTAAGAGATGAAAGCTTTGTAATCGGTATTTTCACTGTTGAAGTTTTCGACTGCAAGCTGAATACCAAAATACAGATGCTGTGATATTTCATATTGTGGAGCATCCACCTCAAAGGAAGGGAGGGCTACTCCAATATTATAAGCAATTCCCTTGGGAGCTTTAGCATAACGACCGGGCATGTAGCGTTGAGCGTAGGCTACTGAATCTTTCAGCAATGTACTAAGTGAACGGTAAGCGGAAGTATCGACATCTACGACCGAATTTTTATATTTATTGAACAGTACATTCGCTGAAGCCCAATCTATTTTCCCCATAGCTGCTTCTATAAGGTCGAATCGTACCTCATTATATTTAGTGGCATTGAAAGCATTGTGACGCTGTTCAAGTGTCAGGTAATCAATCAAGGAATTATAGAAGCTATAGGCTTCTCTTGAAACGGTGGCGGAAGGAGAAGACTCATTTAACTGATATAACGCATCAAGGGCTGCTGAAAAGTTCTTTAATTGAAAATCAGCTAAAGCGGCAGTGTAGTTTGCTTCATCCAGGATCAGTTTGTCGGATGATTCCCTAATCCTACTAAGATATTGTTTAGCCTTCAGGAAGTTATTGAGTGCATAATGGCTTTTCCCTGCAAATAAAATGGCTTCTGGATCATCTATTTCTTCGAAGACCCGAAGCGCCCTCTCGTAATTACCTTCCTCATAAAACCTGATTCCGGTCTCCAGCGACTGGCCGAATACGAGTGTTAAATTTGCGGTGCAAAGTACAATTGAAAGTACGATTAGTTTTTTCATGAATTTGTTTGGATAAAACCTTGAAAATAATGCAGGGGTGAAACTAAAAAGTTCTGCAATGGAATGCTTCCTCATTACTGAATTATATCAAAAAAGGGATCAGAGGTTTCCTAATATTTCTGATCCCTTTAGAATTAAGGTGCAGGGTATACATAGTTTGATTCAAAGCTAAGCGGAATACCGATCCACCAATATAGTAGAAGGAATATGGTCCAAACTACCATGAAAATGACAGAATATGGAAGCATCATAGAGATCAAGGTTCCAATGCCGGTTTTCTTAACATATCGCTGACAGAACACTACTACAAGCGGGAAATAAGGCAACAAGGGAGTAATGATGTTTGATACCGAATCGCCTACACGGTAAGCAGCCTGTGTGAGGTCAGGGGAGATACCAAGCTGCATGAGCATGGGAACAAAAATTGGGGCGATCAACGCCCATTTAGCTGAGGCAGAGCCTACCAATAGGTTTACAATGGCGCTTAAAATAATAATTCCTACAATAGTGATTTCTCCCGGCATGGCTAAAGACTGAAGAAAATTAGCCCCTTTGAGAGCTACCAATAAACCAATATTTGAATTCCCAAAGGCATCAATGAACAGAGCGCAGAAAAAGGCCATAACAATATAGTATCCCATACTCTCCATAGATTTTTTCATGTTGTCGATCATATCCTTTGAGCTTTCATATTTTCCTGAGGCCCAACCGTAAACAACTCCGGGAATGAGGAGTAGAATAAAAATAAGGGGAACTATGGCTCGCATAAGCGGGGCCTGAAAAGAGAACAAAGAACTCACATCCGGGTTATTCCAATTTGGATCCCGAAGTGCAGAGTTTTCCGGCCATGCCCATAGAAAAAGTCCGATAAGCCCGAGAACCATCGCTCCAAAACCCAACCAGAACGCACGGCTCTCTTTGCCTGATACTTTTTCCATTTGCGGCATTTCATCTTCATCGCCATCTACTTCAACATTAGAAAGCCGGGGTTCAACGATCTTGTCCGTAATATACCAGCCAACGAGTGTTATGATAACGCTCGAAGCAGCAGTGAAGTAATAATTGTTAAGTGGGTTGAGAGCGATATCAGGGTCTAAAATTCTGGCGGCTTCCAGGGTAAAGCTCATGATAAGCGGATCTATGGCAGCCGGGACAAAGTTGGCAGAAAAGCCCCCGCTTACTCCTGCAAAAGCAGCAGCGATACCCGCAAGGGGATGTCTGCCCGCTGCATAAAAAATTACACCTCCCAAGGGAATCACCAATACATAGCCGGCATCGGCGGCAGTATGGGAGACGATCGCTATAAGTATAAGCATAGGGGTTAAAAATGCTTTTGGGGTGAAATTAAGCAGTTTCTTAAGCCCTGCATCTATCCAACCGGAGTGCTCGGCAACTCCTACTCCAAGCATAGCTACCAATACAATACCCAGGGGAGCAAAAAGAACAAAGGTGTTGATCATATTTGCTAAAAAGGAAGCCATTTGAGCTCCGGTAAGGAGGTTATTTACGGATAATTCCTCACCGGTTAATGGGTGGACTTCCCCAAAATCAATTGGAGAAAGTATGGCAGACAAGATCCAAACCAAGACTAACAGTAGGAAGAATAACATTGCAGGATCAGGTAATTTATTTCCTGATTTCTCAATGAAATTCAAAAAGGTGTCAAAGAACGAATTTTTCTTTTTTTCAGGTTTTTTGGGGGTCTTTTCTTCTTTTTTCACTATGATTACATTTGTTCCCGTTTATTTTATAAGCCAAGAAAATAACATATTCGGACATCTATGCAATAGATAAATGCGCCTTGCTTAATAATTAAGGGATCACTTAATTGCAATCGGTTATTACACAACGGGCAACAACATGTTCAAGAAATTTTTCAGAAAAATAGCTCACAATCATCATCAAACTCTTCAAAGTCGACTTGAGGAATTTGATGATCCTATTGCAAAGCGTATAGATTGGTCACCTCTAAAAGGCGGAGGCACAAATTTCAAAACTCATACTTTGGTAAAAGATATCTACCGTATGAGTTACAAAGCGAGTAAAGGAGCCCTTCTTTTTGGAGCTGTGTTTGCAGTATTTGGAGCAGGAATTCCCGGCTGGATCTTATATGAGAACTTTATTCAGGGTTATAGTATTTCTCATACTGAAAATCTTATTATAGGTGGCTTTGGTGTCTTATTTTTAGGTGTGGGAATATTCATGCTGAAGCGATTTACAAATCCGGTTACTTTTGATAAACATATTGGCTTTTTTGGGAAGGGAAAGAAGGAACCTGAATTGTACGGGCGTGATAATCCAAAAGAGGCTTTGCGAATTTCCGATATTCATGCACTGCAGTTAGTTACGGAAAGGGTAAAAGGGGATAAAAGCTCTTATTTCAGCTACGAGATCAATATTGTAACTAAGGATGGCAAGAGAATGAATGTTATTGACCACGGGGATCATCAATCCATTTATGAAGATATCCAAACGCTTTCAACATTTTTGGATGTTCCTATATGGCACCTTAATGCAAAAACTAACCGTGCCTGATCATTCCCACTCGATAGTGGCCGGAGGCTTTGAGCTGACATCATAAACCACTCTGTTGATCCCTTTGATCTCATTAATTATGCGGTTGGAGACATGAGCTAAAAATTCATAGGGAAGGTGAGCCCAGTCAGCCGTCATTCCATCCACACTGGTTACAGCACGTAGGGCTACCGTAAATTCATAGGTTCGCTCATCGCCCATTACACCTACACTTTGAACGGGCAGCAGAACTGCAAGAGCCTGCCAAACTTCATCGTAGAGATTCTGCTTTTCAAGTTCTTCAATGAAGATGTGGTCAGCTTCGCGAAGCAAGTCAAGTCGTTCCTTGCTCAGATCTCCCAATACCCTTATACCTAGCCCCGGGCCAGGAAAAGGATGTCTGCCAATGAAATGTTCAGGAATTCCCAATTCTTTACCTACTTCGCGGACTTCATCCTTAAATAATTCCCGTACCGGCTCAATAAGATCCAGCTTCATTTTTTCAGGAAGTCCTCCCACATTGTGATGAGACTTAATAGTTGCAGACGGACCTTTGAAAGAAACGCTCTCGATCACATCTGGATAAAGGGTACCTTGAGCCAGATATTTAAAGTCAGAGTCGTGATCAATTTCTTTCTCAAATACATCAATGAACGTATTGCCGATGATCTTCCGTTTTTCTTCGGGATCAGAGATACCATGCAAGCGTTCAAGGAACAGATCTGATGCATCTACACCTCGAACAGGAAGGTGGAGGTCGCGGGTATAAAGATGCATTACATTTTCAAACTCATTTCTGCGGAGTAGTCCGTTATCCACGAACATACACTGCAATTGATCTCCCAGAGCTTTATGTAGCAATGTGGCCACTACGGTTGAATCAACACCTCCTGAAAGAGCGCAAAGCACTTTATCGGTACCGACTTTTTCACGGATAGCTCGCACTTGCTCATCAATAAATGATTTAGAGGTCCAGTCTCCCTTTAAACCGCATATATCGTAAGCAAAGTTTTGAAGCAGTTGTTTTCCGTGGTCGGTATGGGCTACTTCAGGATGAAACTGGACGCCATATATATGATTTTCTTTGTGGCGAACGGCAGCCACTTTAGCGTTCGCTGTGTGGCCTATGATCTCATACGATTCCGGTAATTCATGGATATGATCTCCATGACTCATCCAAACCACACTTTTATTCGGAATGTCTTTCAGCAGATCTTCGCTGTTATCGATCAATAAGTTAGCGCGACCGTATTCTCTTTTTTCAGCTTTCTCCACGCTTCCGGGAATTTCCGTGTGCGCAAGCAGTTGTAGTCCGTAGCAGACACCCAAAACCGGAACATCCCAGTCAAAAATCTCTTTCTGAAGATGCGGAGCTTCGTCGTCATTTACACTCATTGGGCCGCCTGATAAAATGACGCCACCGGGAGTGGGTTGCGACACTTCAGTGAGATCTACATTAAACGGGTGGATCTCACAATAAATATGAAGTTCCCGAAGGCGGCGGGCGATGAGCTGAGTAAATTGAGATCCGTAATCGAGGATGAGGATCCATTCCGAATGTCGGCTGTGCATTTGTATGAGATATGTAATTGTTAAAGGGTAAATACAAATTAAAAAACCTGTCAGGGTTTAAATGAGATGCACCGAAGAATCCGATACATTCTAAAACCTGACAGGTTTGATCAAGCCTGAAAGTGATCAGGCGATAACGTCTTCGTATTCTTCAGCTGAAAGCAAGTCATCTAACTGAGACTCATCGGAGATTTTGAATTTAACCATCCAACCGTCTCCGTAAGGATCGTCGTTAACCAGCTCTGGCTCGTCTTCGAGCTGATCATTGATCTCAAGGATCTCACCGTCAACAGGAGCATAAAGGTCAGAAACGGTTTTTACAGCCTCAACGGTTCCGAAAGTGTCATCCTGATCAACCTCAGTTCCTTCCGGTTCCAGTTCTACAAAAACAATATCACCAAGTTCACCTTGCGCAAAGTCGGTGATACCAACAGTTACCGTTCCGTCGCCATTGTCTTTCACCCATTCGTGTTCACGGGTATATTTTAGATCTGCTGGGATACTCATTAATCTTTCTCCGGTTTAAATTTAAATTCTCTTTCCAAATATTTGGTATCAAAAGTACCTTTGATGAAGTTCTCGTCATCCATAAGCTGGATGTGATAGGGTATAGTGGTTTTAATACCTTCTACCACAAACTCACCCAGTGCACGTTTCATCTTTTTGATGGCATCCAATCTTGTCGGGGCACTAACAATGAGCTTAGCGATCATAGAATCATAGTGTGGAGGAATACGGTAGCCGGAGTAAGCATGGGTGTCTAATCTTACGCCATGGCCTCCGGGTGGGTGAAACACGGTAATCTCTCCGGCAGATGGCCGAAAGTTATACTCCGGGTCTTCGGCGTTGATACGACATTCGATAGCGTGATTATTGAATTCCAACTCAAAGGGTTCAATTTCTTGCCCGGCTGCTACTTTGATCTGTTGCTCAATAAGATCAATTCCGGTTACTTCTTCTGTCACCGGATGTTCTACCTGAATTCGGGTATTCATCTCCATGAAGTAGAAGTTATGGTCATCATCTACAAGAAACTCTACGGTTCCGGCACCTTCATAGTCGACTGCCTTGGCAGCATTTGTTGCTGCTGTTCCCATTCTTTCCCGTAGTTCTTCAGTCATAAGGGGAGAAGGGGATTCTTCCAATACTTTCTGATGACGACGCTGCAACGAACAATCCCGTTCACCCAAATGGATATGGTTTCCATGCTGATCAGACAGGACCTGTATCTCAACGTGGTGGGGATTGGTTACGAACCGTTCAATGTATACGGCAGGATTATTAAAAGCAGTCTCTGCTTCCTGGCGACACATTTTATAGTTCTTTTCAAGATCTTCGGCTTCCATAACAAGACGCATTCCACGGCCGCCACCACCGGCAGATGCTTTAATAATTACAGGAAAACCGATCTCGTCACATACTTTTTTTGCGTCCTCGTAAGATTCAACGACTCCGTCACTTCCGGGTACAACCGGAACATTATTTGCAATCATAGTAGCTTTAGCTACAGCTTTATCGCCCATTTTGCTAATAGCTTCCGGTGAAGGGCCAATGAACTTGAGGTCATGTTCCCGGCAGATTCGAGAAAACTCAGCATTCTCAGAAAGGAAACCATAGCCGGGGTGGATAGCCTCCGCATTTGTGATCTCTGCCGCTGCCAGAATACTTGGGATTTTTAAATAACTGTCTTTACCTGCCGGCGGACCAATACAAACAGCTTCATCCGCAAACTTAACGTGCAAGCTGTCAGCATCAGCGGTTGAGTAAACAGCCACTGTTTTGATGCCCATTTCCTGGCACGTGCGGATAATTCGCAGTGCAATTTCTCCTCGGTTGGCAATCAGAATTTTATTAAACATGAAGCCGTTTTAATCTTTTTTGATGATGAATAGCGGTTGGTCAAATTCTACGGGAGTTCCATCACTTACTAATATTTTCTGAATGGTTCCTCCGAATTCAGCTTCAATCTCATTCATGATCTTCATGGCTTCAACAATACAAAGAGTATCTCCTTTTGAAACGGTGTCGCCAACTTTTACAAAAGCATCAGAATCAGGGGATGGAGCTTCATAAAAAGTACCAACAATAGGAGATTTTAAAACATCTCCCTCGGGTTGATCATCGCCACCGGATTGTTCACCTTCGGAGGCATTTTGATGTTGAGGCTGTGCAGAAGAGGCGGGTTGAGCCGGAGCCTGTGGGGCTGCAGCAGCGGGTTGAGTATATGCAACCTGTTGCACCTCACCTTGCTTTTTAACCTTAATTTTGAAGTCACCTTCTTCCAGTGATACTTCGTTTACATCGCTTTCCGCGATCATCTCTAAAATGTTTTTGATCAGTTTTAAATCCATGGTAAGTGTTATTTTGCTCGTTCTATATATTCTCCGGTTCGGGTATCAACACGAATCTTTTCTCCTTCGTTGATAAAAAGTGGCACATTCACTGTTGCCCCGGATTCAAGAGTTGCCGGTTTACTGCCACCCTGGGCAGTATCTCCACGAACTCCCGGATCGGTTTTTTCAACAACAACATCAATGTGATCTTTTGGCTCTACATAAAGTACACTCTCTTCATCAGCGTTGATGACAACGGTGCAATTCTGTCCGTCCACAAAGTAACCTTTTCGTTCAACTTGAGAGGCATTGACGGGCACTTGCTCATAAGTATCGGTATGCATGAGATAGTAGATCTCTCCGTCGTTATAAAGATATTGGTATTCGCGTGTTTCAACCCGAACTGCTTCGGCATTTTCACCTGATCGCCAGGTTTTATCTATATTTTTGCCGTTAACAATTCCTTTTAATTTGGTGCGGACAAAAGCAGGTCCCTTGCCCGGTTTTACGTGTTGAAATTCGGTTATGGAGTAAAGTTCTCCGTCCATATCAAGAACCATACCGTTCCTGAAATCCGATGTAGATACTTTAGACATTTAGTTTTGTTTCCTCAGATTAAATTCGCCCAAAAATACCACCTGCCGGTTTGGATAACAAACCGGTTTAGATGAAATTCGTGATCAGGTTATAAAGGATGGCTGCAGGACAAATATACTTGATGAAAACAGGCCAAACTTTTACAAAAAGTGTTTGTTTGATGCCGGCAAAACCATATTCCATCTCATTGATAGCATTCTCCGTTTTCCAGAAATATCCCACAAAAAGACAGATCAGAAATCCACCTAAAGGCAATCCGATACTGCTGAATAAGTAATCAAACCATCCAATCATTACAGGGAAGAAGGCAACGAGTGCAGAGATCACGAAGATACCGCCGCCAACCGACCAAGCGGCTTTTTTACGTTTAACTCCAAATTCGTCGATCACATATGAAACTGGAACTTCAAGAAGGGAAATCGTTGATGTAAGTGCTGCAATACTTAACAAGAGGAAGAAGGTTACACCGAGCAGCATTCCTACGCCACCGCCAATGGTATGGAACAGGGCGGGGAGGATCTGAAAAACCAGATCTGTGCTCGAAGCAAGTGAACCACCCGCAGAAATATTTATTCCCTGGCTTTGAGCCAAATACATAGCTGGAACAATCAATAAACCGGCAAGAAATGCAATTCCTACGTCAGCTAAAGTAACAAAAGCAGCAGCTTGAGGGATATTCTCTTTTTTATTGAGGTAGGAACCATAGGTAATCAAAGCACCCATTCCCAGTGAAAGGGAAAAGAAGGCCTGACCCATTGCAGAAAAAATAAGTCCGGCATTGATCTTACTGAAATCAGGTAACAGATACGCGCGTACTCCCTCTGAACTTCCCGGTTGCATTAGCACATAAACGATCATGATCACGATGATTCCGATCAATAAAGGCATCATAGCTTTAGTTGCCCGTTCAATTCCGTCACTTACACCACCTGTTATAATCTTAATGGTACCGAACATAAAAACAGCCGCGATAATCGCATTCTTGAGCCCATTGCCGGTATCGGTTAGCCAATCTGCTGCTGCCGACCAGCCAAAAAAGTAGAAGATCTCTTCGAAAGCAAAACCAAATGCCCATCCAGCGATCACCGTGTAAAAGGAGAGGATCATAACACCGCAAACAACGCCCCATAATCCTACTAAAGGGAAAAATTTATTATCGCTGATAGCTCGGAAAGCACCCACCGGGTTTTTTCCGGAACGTCGGCCTATAGTTATCTCTGCTGCCATTACCGGAAATCCGATAGCAAATGTACATAAGAGGTAAATGAGAAGATATGCCGCACCGCCTTCAGTGGCTACTTTTGTAGGGAATGCCCAGATGTTACCAAGACCTACAGCAGAACCTGCCGCTGCAAGGATAAATCCAAGTTTTGAGTTCCATGAACCGCGATCAGTTGTAGTTACAGCCAAGTGTTTTCCTCCTTAGGATATGATTTAATTAGAGACTTAAAATATTTTAAGCATTGCTCACACGCAACTTTCTTAAAACTACCCCTGAGCTTGGGGCAACCGTATATTTATTTTGTACGCTTTTGATGGTATCAGAGCCTGCCATTTTATGGTCTACTACAAGTTCCCAATACTTACCGGGAAGAGTTATTTCATGGCCCTTCTCCGTATTGGCGTTCAATGATACAAAGTAATCGTACATATCTCCCGAACTTTTTCCATCAATTGAAAAAGTAATATGCAGGGGGTCATCATAGACTTTAAAATTAATCTCTTCAGGCTCTGCTTTTCTAATAGCAGGAGATTGTAACCTTAAGTCTATCAAACCTTTATAGTATTCAAATAAATTATTATTAAGTTGTATTTCGTTGAAATTCAGCCAATTAGTTTCATCATCTTTATTGTAACTATCATGATCGATCCGGCCTTTTTTTGGATCAATATTGAGCGGATCACTTATGATTTTTGAGCGTGCCCATTCCTGTCCGGCGTGCACCATTATCATGCCCTGAGATATGAACAGACATAATGCAGCAAACATCGAAATTTGCAGCTCTTTCTTATTTAATGATGTAGCCTGAAAGGGGTCTTCAAAAACCTTGTCCGCTTTTTCAGGCTGGAGGACAATTCTTATGTAATCTCCAAGCGTGTACCCGTCGTGGCTTTCGAGATAATTTACCGAGTGCCCGGAATGATTGAATAAACCTTGTTCGCCGGATTTCAATGTACCACGAATAAGATTCTCAATTCCATATCTGGTTTTATTGGAGTCCCAAACCCCGAAAATAAGTCCTTTATTTTCTTTAGGATGATACCCTTTGAAGGTATTTCGGATACGGTCGTTCCAGGCTGCCCACCCGTGATCGGAATATCTGTCAGGCACATAATGTTGCCCCCAGGGCTCAGCGATCAGGATCACGTTGGGATTTATATCTTGTACTTCTTGCTTGATAAGATCTACCGTTTCCCAATCTATCAAACCTGCAAGATCAAACCGAAACCCATCGATATGGAATTCTTCCATCCAATACTTTACGGATTCGATAATTAGGCTGCGTGCATACTCGGCTTGTGTATTAATATCATTACCCGTCCAACTGTCATTTAGGAAATTACCCTTGTTATCTAACCTGAAATAGTGATCCTTAGCTGTGTATTTAAGTGGATTTAGATCATAATGGGAAGCATGATTATATACCACATCCATGATTACAGCAATTCCTTGTTTATGCAACTCATTCACCAGTTGCTTAAGCTCCAACTCCGCATTTTGGGTTGAACCGATGACCGCATTGGCCTCCAGTGAAGCCTCAGAGCTATATAAGGTCTCCGGAGCAAAATGAAAGGAGGTCATATATCCCCAATAGTTACGCGCATATGGATTCCAGGTATTCTTGACACCTTCAGGAGTTGCTTTTTCGAAGGGAGGTTCGAAATAGGCAAATTTCTGCAATGGTAGAAATTCAACTGCATTAATTCCTAATCGTTTTAAATGGGAGATACCTCCAACCTCTGCTTCTCTGAAATCATTATAAATACCATGAACATAGGTTTTGGCAGACGGGTGAGCCACCATATCTTTTATATGAGTCTCGTAGATAACAAGATCCCGGGTGTCCATGGGAGGACTGAAGTCCTCATCTTCCCATTTGA
This sequence comes from Gracilimonas tropica DSM 19535, assembly GCF_000375425.1. GTDB lineage: Bacteria > Bacteroidota > Rhodothermia > Balneolales > Balneolaceae > Gracilimonas > Gracilimonas tropica. The sequence continues at coordinate 99,688 of NZ_AQXG01000003.1, forward strand.
AGCCTGATTTGTTTGCGATCTTTGTTTTTGCAAATTGCAGATAATGGTTTTTCGTAGTCACTTGCTTGCTTAGGGGATCAGCAATAGGATAGGAGGTATTTTTAAAATAAGGATCATCCTCGGGACCGTCGATCAGATAAGCATACCATTTTCCTTCAAAAGAGCTTTGTATAAGAGTCTCCCAAACTCCTTTGGAATTCTTCTCTAAGGGGAATTCAAGTCCGTCTTCATCTTCATAGCGTTCATAGATGACCACTGTAACTGATTCCGCTTTTGGAGAAAATAGCCTGAAAACCGTTTCAGAATTAGAAAAAGTGCAACCCATCGGATAGGAATCCAATCCTTTGATGGTACAAGTATCAATATCTTTGGAAGGTGTGCTCAAATAATTTGACCTAACTTAAATTACTATCGTACTGAATATCAGATTGAAAAAATGAACGTTTCGATCTTAAATAAAAGATCCCAAGTCCATTTATGTGATAGGACTTCCGGGTTCAGCGTCTGTCTCAACAAATTTCAATTCTCCATTCGGGGTTTCAGCCATTAGGATCATGCCCTGACTTTCAACGCCCATTAGTTTTTTAGGAGCAAGATTGGCAACCACACTCACTTTTTGTCCGGGAAGATCTTCAGGTTTGAAATGCTTGGAAATTCCAGAAACAATGGTGCGTTTTTCCAGCCCGATATCAACGGTGAGTTTAAGGAGTTTATCGGCTTTTTCGATCTTTTCTGCTTTAAGGATTTCACCGGCACGCAGATCCAGCTTCATGAAATCTCCAAAGTCAATGTTATCCTTCAGTTCTGGAACATCAGGGGCAGGATCTGCAGCTGCTGCTTTATCATGTAGTTTTTGAATTTGTTCTTCGATAGTTTCGTCCTCAATTTTTTCAAATAAGATATCACCCTGCGATACAGTTTGGCCAACTTCCAGCATATTTGGGGTGATGTCATCCCAACTGAAATCATCGGAAAGACCAAGCTGCGCCCTCAATTCTTTCATTTTTGCCGGAAGAATCGGATCAAACAAACAAGATAACGCAGCACTGATCTGTAAGCTTACATGCAATGTGTTCCCTGCTTTTATTGGTTCGGTCTTGCGTGTTTTCCAGGGCTCGGTTTCGGTGAAATACCGGTTCCCGATGCGAGCCAGATTCATCGTTTCAGCGATGGCTTCCTTAAACCGGAAATTCTCGTACGCTTGGGTGATCTTATCTTTCTGATCTTCTATGGCCTGAAGAGCTTCTTGGTCCACATCCGAAGGCTCGATCAGTTCGGGAACTTTGCCATCCGCATAATTTACGGTAAAGGACAACGAGCGGTTCGTGAAATTCCCCAGCACATCCGCTAATTCGGTGTTGATGTGCATCTGGAAATCTTTCCAGGAAAAATCAGAATCTTTGGATTCGGGAAGCGTGGTTCCCAATGCGTATCGAAGCAGATCCGGCTCAAAATCTTCTAAATATTCATATAGCCAAACCGCCCAGCCTCGGGAAGTGGATAATTTCTTACCCTCTAGATTCAAAAACTCATTGGCAGGTACGTTTTTAGGAAGTACATAATCACCGTGTTCCATCAGTACCACCGGAAACATGATACAGTGAAAAACGATGTTGTCTTTGCCGATAAAGTGATACAGTTCGGTGTCTTCATTTTGCCAATAATCTTTCCACAACTCCGGATTTCCTTGTTCCTGTGCCCATTCTTTAGTGGCCGAAACATAACCGATAGGCGCATCAAACCAAACGTAAAGTACTTTTCCTTTGGCTTCTTCAAGTGGAACAGGAACGCCCCAGCTTAAATCACGAGTGGCGGCCCGATCTGCAAGTCCGTCGTTAAGCCAGCTTTTGACCTGACCCATGACATTGGGTTTCCAGTTTTCCCGGGTTTCCAGCCATTTCTCGAGCTTGGGCTGAACATCGCCAAGCGGCATGTACCAATGTTCGGTTTTCTTTAGCTCGGGCCTCTCTCCGGAAAGTGCACTCACAGGGTTGATCAATTCAGTTGGAGAGAGGGAGGTTCCGCATTTCTCACACTGATCGCCATAGGCTTCTTCATACCCACAATTCGGACAGGTTCCTTTTACATATCGGTCAGGTAAAAACATTTCTGACTTTGGATCATACAACTGCTCTTCGGTCTTCTTTTTGAAGAAGCCTTTTTCATAAAGAGTAGTGAAGAATTCCTGGGAAGTCTGATGATGCACTTTGGAACTGGTGCGACCGTAATAATCAAAGGAGATTCCAAAATCCTCAAATACCTTTTTATTCATTCCGTGGTAGCGATCCACAATATCCTGAGGGGTAACGCCTTCTTTTTCTGCTGCAATGGTTATGGGAACTCCATGTTCATCCGAGCCGCAGATAAACGCGACATCGGCATCGGTTCTTCTTTTATAGCGAACATAAAAATCGGGAGTGAGATAAGCTCCGGCAAGGTGGCCAAGGTGAATGGGTCCGTTGGCATAAGGCAGGGCCGAAGTAACAAGAATTCGTTTTTTATCGGGCATTGAGTGCGTTTGATGATCTTTTTTCTATTTCAAGCCGAAGATAAGAAATGGTGGCTTTAATGTTTAAGGTGCAGGAAGAATAATTTTTAACCACCAAGGGAATGGTCTTCTCGTTGCGGCGCTCTGCTCCGCAATGCTTCTCCTATAGGTTCCGCAGCAGAGCAACGGAACCAGGAATAAAAATGACTTCCAGTAATAATTTATCTAAACCTCATTTCTCCGTAACTTTGCCCCATGCTAATAACATTTGAAGGAATAGACGGTAGTGGGAAGTCCACACAGATTTCCCTGTTAAAAGAAGAACTTAACAAAAAGGGGCACAGGGTAGAGGTATTTCGTGAACCGGGAGGGACGGATGTGTCGGAAATGATTCGCGGCATGTTGCTCAATCCAGAGATCGACATTGACCCAATTACGGAGCTATTGCTGTTTTCTTCAGCAAGATCACAACTCGTAGCAGAAAAAGTACTTCCTTTACTTAAAGAAAATGTAGTAGTAATTCTCGATCGTTTTTATGATTCTACGACGGCTTATCAGGGCTATGGTAGAAGAAGTATTCCCATCGATCAAATAGACCAGATCAACGCAACAGCTACGCACGGACTCAAGCCTGATATTACATTTTATTTACGACTCACTCCCGAAACGGCTGCTGAAAGAACCAAGAATTTTGAGAAAGATCGTATGGAACAGTCCGGTGATTCATTCTTTAAACGCGTATATGATGGTTTTGAGAGTCTGTCCAAGTCTGAACCCCGCTTCAAAACGATTGATGCTGAACAGGATATTGAAGCTATTCACGCACAGATTTTGAAAGCAACACTTTCAAAGCTAAAATGAATCTTTCCGGGAAGATTTGAGTGTTCACAGGATTACAATTTATAGATAAGATTCTAAAAAACTTTATGAAATCCGATTTTTATAGGGGAAGAACATTGAGGCTTAATCATATTATCCGTAAATTTGGAACAATCTGGATGAGTCCTGCCTATTTCCATGACAACCAGTTCATCAAAAGAATACAATTCTAACGATCATAACTACCAAGTAATTAATTATGGCGCACGAAAGAATCGAAATTGATTTACCTCTTGCCAAAGTTTACGAACTTCTAAGTAATCCGGTTGAATTCCCTAAGTTCTTGGAGCGCATCGACAGAGTAGAACGCATTAATTCTCAAACGTTCGAATATCACACTGAAATCGGTGGCGAAGAGTACAAATGGACAACTAACATCATTGATAATCTGAGAAACACTCGTTTTGCCTGGATTACCATCAATGGTAACTTAAACCAAACCGGCACGATCCGTTTTACTCCATTAGATAATGGCGAACGCACACGTGTTGAGTTTTCTTTGGATTACCGAACATTCTTTGGCGATCCTGAAGACGAATTAGCTTCTTTCATTGAAGATTCTCCTGCTCAGCTTGCTAAAGACCTTGCCAAATTCAAGGAATTAGCTGAAGGCGGAACCTTCAAAGAAATGTCATTAGAACCAAAAGATAATGACAAGGAAGAAACTGAAGAAGAAGTGACCGCATAAGGTATTTCAACTATATTTTATACATTACTTGATGCGCATCCTCACCGATGCGCATTTTTTTTGTCAAGATATTCCACCTATGGACTTTAGTAAATTTCTACAATCTGCATCGAGCCAAAAGCCACATTATTTATTGATTGGCAGCCCCATAAGCCACAGCGTTTCTCCGCTGATGCACAACACAGCACTTCAGCATCATGGACTTAAAGCTGAATATCATGCCGTGGCGGTTCGTCAAAGCGAGATGTCAACTTTGATCGCGCACTTTAATCGCCTTGAATTTTTGGGAGCAAACATAACGATTCCATATAAGGAGACATTATTTGATGCAATGGACACACTTGGTATGGAAGCTGCTCAAATTGAAGCCATCAATACGATCGTAAAAAGGGATGGCAAGATCATTGGCGAAAACACAGATGAATATGGTTTTCGGGTTCCTATTGAAGAATATGAAGATGAACTGGCCGGAGAACGAGCCATTATTTTTGGAACAGGTGGTGCTACCAAAGCCATTTGTTATGCACTTCGCGAAATGGGGATTGAAGAAATTGTGATGGTTTCACGTCGGCCCGGACAGTATGATGTAGTTTCGGATATCATCATGTGTAATTACGAAAACTGGAGCGCATACGGTGAAGAGGCGGCTATCATTATAAATGCTACGCCACTTGGCATGACGCCAAACACGGAGGCCTCTCCGGTGGATGATGATTTGGTAGAAATTCTGAGCGGTAAAATCTGCTACGATGCAGTTTACAATCCCAGGGAAACAAAATTTCTGAAACAGGCAAAATCTGTGGATGGCATTCCCGTTGGAGGATTGGATATGTTAATTCACCAGGGAGCCAAATCCTTCAAGCTTTGGACGGGACAAGAATTTCCTTTAGGACTCATAAAAATGAAACTCGATGATGTCTTCCCAAATTGATTTTATAAGGCCTAAATTGCTTAATGACGAGCATGTTTCAAGCTGGTTCAGTCTGCGGAATCGGGAATCGGTTCACCCCGAAAGAACTATTCCTGGCTTAAACTTGGGGTTGAATACAGAGGAGGAAGAAGACGTAATTCTCAACAATCGGGAGCAGTTATTGGCTAAAATTGGCTTGGATGCTCATCAGATTGCATACGCTGTTCAGGTTCACAAAACACATGTTGAAGAAGTAAATCATGGCGGCACTTATCCCAATACGGATGCTTTTGTGACCACCAAGCCAAACCTCGCTTTGGCCATTCAGGTTGCCGATTGTGCAGCTTTATTATTTGCAGATCCGGTTAATCATGTGATTGGCGCTGCTCATGCGGGATGGCGAGGTGCAGCCGGAAATATCGTCCCAAAAACCATCAATAAAATGAAGGAGTTGGGAGCGGAAGTTGAACAAATTAAGGTATTTGTAAGTCCGTGTATCTCCCTGAAAAATTTTGAAGTGGGGGAGGAAGTCGCTGAGCAATTTCCGGATGAATTCGTGGACCGAACGAATTACGAAAAGTCGCACGTTGACCTGAAGGAATTTTTACGATGGCAGTTGCTGGAGGAGGGAATGATGGAATCTAAAATTGAATTGGATACACAGTGTACCATCTCAGATTCGCAATTTTATTCCTACCGCAGACAAAAGGAAAAAAGCGGACGTATGATGGCCATCATAAAACTAAACCAAGCTTCTGATTCTTGAGAGTAAGTTACAGTCCCGGCTACGTAGCAGATATCCCCGATAGTCACGTCTTCCCAATGAAGAAGTTCAGCGGATTACACGCATATCTAACTCAAAATGGTATCGTGAGTGAGTCAGAAGTCGTAGAACCTTCCATGGTGGATATTTCCAATCTAATCACAGCGCACACGAGCCGTTATGCGAATGCGGTATGGACGGGAGCGCTCGACCGAAAGGAAATACGAAGAATGGGGTTGCCGTGGAGCAAATCGTTGGCTATACGCTCAAGATTGGCGGTACAAGGAACGATAAATGCAGCATTGATGGCACTGCAGGAGGGTTTGGCCGGGAATTTAGCTGGAGGTACACACCACTCTATGCCGGATCACGGTGAAGGGTTTTGCGTGTATAATGACGTGGCTGTGGCTATCAAAGTTTTGAAGCAGTCGATGTGGGTGAACAAGGTTTTAGTGATCGATTGCGATGTACATCAGGGAAACGGAACAGCTTATATTTTTCGGAATGACCCGGATGTGTTCACATTTTCCATTCACGGGGAAAAGAATTATCCATTCAAGAAACCTCCTTCGGATTTGGATATTGGACTTCCTGATAAAACCGGCGATTCAGAATATCATCAAACTCTTATTGATGCCTTAGATCATATATTTGACCAATTTACTCCTGATCTGGTGTTCTATTTGGGAGGAATAGATCCGTTGGAAACCGATCATTTTGGAAGGCTTGCCTTAACCCTAAAAGGACTTCGGGAAAGAGATCGAATTGTAATCGAAACCGTTACCAGGCGTGATCTTCCTTTGACTTTATTATTGTCAGGCGGATATGCTCCCAGCGTGGAAGAAACAGTAATTGCCCACGCCCAGATGTATGAAGTGGCAAAAGAGATGGGTTTCTGAACTTCAATGCTTATTTTGAACTGAATTTAAAGCAACATAGATTTTGAAAAAACAAAGACTGGCTATTCTTGGATCAACAGGATCCATTGGTACGCAATCACTTGAGATCATCAGGCAACATCCTGATAAGTTTGATGTCGTTTATTTGACGGGAAACTCAAACTGGAAATTACTCGCCGAGCAAATTCAGGAATTCACCCCTCAAAAAGCTCTCATTGCAACCGAAGATCATCTCGATGATTTAAAAGCCGTGGCGGGTAATACTGAAATTGTAACCGGAGCAGATTATTTACCTGAACTCGCCTCATCCGATGATGTTGACACTGTTCTAAATGCGCTGGTTGGTTTTGCGGGATTTGACTCAACACTAGCAGCCATCAAAGCCGGGAAAAAAGTAGCCCTGGCAAATAAAGAGTCGCTGGTTGTTGGGGGTGAGATCATCACAGAAGCCCTTAAAAAATCATCAGCGGAACTTATTCCCGTTGATTCTGAGCACAGTGCAATGTTACAATGTTTAGTTGGTGAAAATTATGATGAGATAGAGAAGATCATCATTACCGCCAGTGGTGGGCCGTTTCGGGAGTTCACAAAACAGCAAATGCAGAATGTAACGGTGCAGCAAGCTTTGAAGCATCCCAACTGGAGCATGGGCGCCAAGATTACCGTTGATTCTTCTACGATGATGAACAAAGGGCTGGAAATCATCGAAGCACATTGGCTGTTTGATATACCGGTCGAGAAAATTGAGCCTGTGATTCATCCGCAAAGCATTATTCATTCGATGATCACGTTTATTGACGGTTCAAGCAAAGCACAGTTGGGACTTCCTGATATGAAAGTTCCGATTATTTATGCTCTTAGTCATCCCGAGCGTTTTCCCCTGGAAACGCCCCGCATGAACTGGCAGAAAGCACAAAAATTGACCTTTGAGCCGGTAGATTATGAGAAATTTCCCTGCGTAAAACTGGCAATGGAAAGCATAGAGGCAGGGGGATATGCTTCAGTAGTTTTAAACGCTGCAAACGAAGTAGCCGTAGAGCGATTTTTGAAGGAAGAAATTGGTTATATTCAAATCCCTGAAATCGTAGAAAAAAGTTTGGCTAACATTCAATGGAATGATAGTTTGGACCCCGAGACTTTAAAAGAAATAGACAAAGAGACGCGCACGTTCGCACAATCATTAAAATAATATATGGACTGGTTTTTAAGCTTATTGAATACTCTGCTCATTTTTGGCGGAGCACTTATGATTCTCGTTTTTGTACACGAGCTCGGCCACTTTTTAGCGGCCAAGTTCTTCGGAATGCGAGTAGAGCGATTTTCGATCGGATTTCCACCTCGGATATGGGGTTTTCAGAAAGGAGATACTGATTATTGCATCGGAGCAACGCCTCTTGGTGGCTATGTGAAAATATCCGGGATGATCGATGAAAGCATGGATACCGAGCATCTCGATAAGGAGCCGGAAGAGTGGGAATACCGAAGTAAACCTGTTTGGCAGCGAATTATCACCATCACGGCAGGAGTCATTTTCAATATGATCCTCGCGTTTGTGATCTATTTTGGGATGACCTATACGAATGGCAAATCAGTGTTACCGATTCAAGAAACGGCTGGCATATATGTGCCAGAAACGTCTATCCTTCATGAGATTGGTTTTGAAACCGGTGATAAGATTGTTGGGGTGAATGGACAACAAGTAACCTACTTTAACGAATTGGTTTCCGCTTCCGAACTCACCGCTGATAACCTGAGTTATACCGTTATTCGAAATGGACAGGAAATGAATGTTCCTGTAGCCTCAAATTATTTGGATAGTCTTCAAACTCGTGGCTTTTTAGATGTGGCATACATGTATCCAAGTAAAATATCTTCCGTACCCGCGGGTCGACCTGCAGCTGAAGCAGGCCTTCAGGCAGGTGATCAGATCGTCTCTGCAAACGGCGATTCCGTTTTATACTGGATACAGTTAGTAGAGATCATCCAAAATGCAGATAGTGCCATCAATTTTGGGGTAATGCGGGGAGATTCGCTTTTCTATGCATCCATTACGCCAGATCCCGAAACAAAAACCATTGGAATTGCATCTCCAAGCCTCCAGACTTTGGGAATTGAAACCATTGATTACGGCTTTTTTGAATCCATTGGGGAAGGATATAATCAAACGATCGAACAGACGGTAGGTATTCTTCAGGGTTTTGCCCGTATGATCACCGGCGATATTTCTGTAACTCAAAATTTAGGTGGCCCGATCGCCATTGCAAGTATCACTCGCGAGGCCACCGATCAGGCTGGCTGGATCGGTTTCTGGAATATTACGGCACTGCTAAGTATTACCCTGGCTATCATCAATATTCTACCAATCCCTGCTTTAGATGGCGGACACCTTGTCTTTCTGCTATATGAAGGAATAACACGGCGTGAACCTTCAGAAAAGGTTCGAATGGTCGCCCAACAGATCGGTTTCTTCCTTATGATCGGCCTCTTTATTTTTGTAATGTTTAACGACGCATTTAGATATTTCGGATTATAACATGATTTCTCGAGAAGGCTTTGCCACCATATTTGTTGTTGGTTTAGTTTCCATCCTAATCTCTGTTTTTGCGGGATATTTTTTACCGGAATGGGTGGCCATTATAATTTATATCATCTTTGGCGGATTGACACTTCTTACCATTTTCTTTTTTCGTGATCCAGACCGGGAATCTCCGGAAGGACAAAACCTCATCATTTCTCCAGCGGATGGAAAAGTCGTATTTGTGAAAGAAGTGGAAGAAGATGTTTACCTAAAGGACAAAGCAACCCAAATCAGTATTTTTCTTTCTCCATTGAATGTACATGTCAACCGAAACCCGGTTTCCGGTTTGCTGGAATATGTGAAATATCATCCCGGAGAGTATTTAATGGCCTGGACAGAACACGCCTCAGAACTCAATGAAAGAGCCGATTTCGGAGTCCTCCATCCATCCAAAACCAAGATTTTCTTTCGTCAGATCACCGGATTTTTAGCTCGTAGAATTGTCTATAATATATCAGAAGGCGATCAGCTAAAAGCAGGTGAACGTTTTGGAATCATGAAATTTGGATCACGAATGGATGTGGTTGTTCCAGGAAATGTAGAAGTAAAAGTAAAGCCGGGAGATACCACACGAGCGGGTGAATCAATTCTCGGGGTTATTAAATCATGAAATATCCGATCCAAAAAAAATATCATTCCTTTAAAGAACGCCGAAAACGCCGTAAGAATAACAAGCCGCCCGTAAATAAGAAAATTGCTGTTCCCAGTTTTTTTACGCTGATGAATCTTTTTAGCGGTTTCCTGGCCATTATTTCAGTTTCTCAGGGCGACTTTGTCCGCGCAGCCTGGTTGATCGCATTAGCCGGTTTGTTTGATGTTTTTGACGGCTTGATGGCCCGCCTTGCCAATGCCACCAGCGATTTTGGTATTGAGCTTGATTCCATCAGCGATATGGTTTCATTCGGGGTTGCTCCGGGATTCCTGATCTATTCCTGGTCACTTTATGAGCTTGGTTTTGTAGGTATCATCGTCAGTGCTTTACCACCGTTGTGTGGAGCTGTTCGGCTTGCACGATTTAACGTGAATGCCAGATTACAACCAACCAAAGATCATTTTATCGGATTACCCATTCCGGCTCAAGCCATCATTTTAGGGGCCTTTTTTCTGACCTTCCGGAATTCCTTAGAATTCTTTTCTTTTCTAGAAAATGGAGTGAATTCTGCTTTGATTCCCATCATTGTAATCATCTCATTCCTGATGGTCAGCACCTTACCATTCGATAAAATTCCCCGTTTTGACCGGGATACTATCCGAAAGAAAAAAGGCAAATTCATATTATTCCTGATATACCTGATACTGATTCTCATGTTCAGAGAATATGGCCTCATGCTGGTTTTCACCATCTTTGTGTTGAAGGGAATTACAGTGGGTGCCATCCAGTTTTATACCGACGATTACGGCCCGGAAGGGGTAGACGAGTTCCAGGATTACAGCTGATTCAGGATAACATCCCGGATTTTCAATGCTGCCTTACCATTTCCAAAAATTGATGTAGCAGATGGATTGAATTGCTCCTTATGCTCAAGATGCCACATAGTTCGTTTGATAATTTTTGAGGAATCGGTTCCCACTAATTCTCCCAAGCCCGACTTTATCAGTTCTTGTCTTTCAGTTTCATTCCGTAAAACCAATACCGACTTTCCAAGAGCGGAGGCTTCTTCCTGGATACCGCCTGAATCCGTTAAGATCAAATTTGCCCGATCTAAAATGTGTAGAAAGGAAAGATAATCGAAAGGCGTGGTTTGAATGAAGCGATCATTAGATATACCTGTACTATCGATAGCTTTTTGCACAGCTGGATTCGGATGAGCGGGAAAAATCACCTTCAGATCTTTGTGGGCATCTAAAATTTTTAATACGGCCGTAAATATTTGTTCGAGCGGCTTTCCATGATTTTCTCTTCGATGAGCCGTTAGCACAACCAAAGGGTCTTCTTTCCCAATTTGTTGTAAAATCTCAGGTTGCGAATTTCCATATTGATCAGAATCTTGAATGTAATGAAGTGCATCTATTACCGTATTTCCGGTTACGGTGATAATTGATTCTGAAATTCCTTCCCGCAATAGATTTTTCTTATTCAACTCCGTTGGTGCAAAATGATGTGCGGCCAAATGTGTGATTTGCGTACGGTTCATCTCTTCCGGAAATGGGTAGTAAGGATCGTGGCTGCGAAGTCCTGCTTCTACATGGAGCACCGGGATTTTTTGATAAAAAGCAGCCAAAGCAGTGAGGTAAGAAGTGGAAGTATCTCCCTGAACCATCACGAAATCCGGCTTACTTTTCTGTAATTCATCCCGAAGTTTAGGAAGTAAGTTCTGGGTGAGGTCAAAAAGATCCTGTCCCGGCTGCATGATGCCAAGGTTTACATCCGGATCAAATCCAAACAGTTTAAACATTGGTTCTGTAAGCTCCTTGTGCTGTCCCGAGTGAAGCAAAGTTAGGGTGCAGTTTTCTTTCAGTGCTTTAATAACCGGTGCCAATTTGATGACTTCCGGCCGTGTTCCGAATGCAATGAGAACGTGCTTCATCTTACTTTAATAATCGTTGGTACTGCGTTGCGGTTTTTTGGGCAACTTTATCCCAGGTGAATTTATATAAAATCATTTCTTTCAAGTCAGAAGCAGGCTTTGAGAGTGCATTTTGAATACCTTTTAAAAGAGATTCTGATGATTCCGGGTTGATGTATTCGGCATAATCATCAAAATAATCTTTTGTTCCGCCACGCTCTGTGATCACAATTTGGGAACCGGTTAAAGCTGCTTCAAGAGCTGCGATCCCGGGAGTTTCGTATTGGGAGGGAAGTACGAATACTTTGCTTGCGGCATAGGCGGAGGCCAGCATTTCGGCATGGTGGTCTAAAGTGGGAATCAATGTGACGTTTGTTGCTTTTTTAGCCAGCGAAAGACATTCTTTACTATAAGCATCTTTACCAAAGCTTCCGATAATTACTACAGGAACATCCAAATCGGGAGCTACCCTCAAAAGCTGTATCACATTTTTTCGTGGAGCTGATGCTTGTCCGGTAAATAGCACAAAATCTTCGATCCCGTATTCTTTTACGAAAGCATCCTTTGTTGCTTCACTAAAACGTTTTTCTACGCCATTTGGAACGATCTCTATTTTCGGTTTTGGAACTTCAAATCCTTCCATGATCAGGTTGGCTTCTTCGGAAGTATTGGGCAATAGCAGATTTACCCGGTTGCACAACGATGCTTTGATACTGAAATCGGAACGAATACCGCTTCCAAACCTGAATAGGAATTTTTCCAAGTGAATGAAATTTCGAATCGTAGAAGCTTTGCGGTTGGAATAGAATACCGGAGAGAGAACAACAGGAATATTCAGGTCCTGAATCTTTGGGATGATCTCTGAATTCTCAACTGATGCACCAAAAACGTGAACAAGATCCAGTGAAACAGGCTTAATTTCTTCCCAGGGAGAAAGCAAAACCGGTTCAACCCCAAATTCTTTGATGTGTTGAATTGTGAAAGACGCCTGAGTTCTGACACCCCCGTTAACGGTGGCTACACTCATCGGTACCACATAGCCAACCTTCATAGCCGGTTCCTGTTTTTCCAATCCATAAGTGATGTTTTAATAAACTTGAAATCCATTTTATGAAGCCATTCTACCGTTTTTCTATCAGGAAGATAGGAGTTGGAATATTGAAATTCGTGGTTTTTTTGAAGATCGACCTTTGTTCCACCCTCAACCAGCATAAAACCTTGAGAGGAATTTGATACCTGGTATTTAACGGAAGAAGGTTCGGCTTCTATATAGACATTCCCTCGGTTTACAAAAGCCTCAAATTTTTGGTGCTTGCGATCCATCCAGAATTCAGCAAATTCATTGAAAGTCATTTTGTGAAGCCCTTCCTCATTCACCTTTTCAAAAATATGCTCCCAAACCTTAAGCCCCGGTTGCAGCGGGTGGTGATAAAAGAAAACCGGTTCATACCTTCCCAGTTTATGTTTCAAAGTTTGAGCAAAATATGCAGCCATAGAGGCCTCATCGTATCTTTTTCGGCTTAAACTACCCGTACAGATAGGATGGATGGGGATTTGAAGAGGAAGCCCTTCAATCATCTGCAGTGGAAGGCCATCATAAAGCCATGAAAATTCGGAGGAATACTGGAAATCAAATTCCTTCAAAGCATAAGCGAGCGCCTTATTCCAAATTCCATAGGGAGCACAAAAACCTTTTGGAGAAATGGTGTGATCAGATAACACCTTTAAACCCGTACGAATATTCTGCTTTGTCTTGGATAAACTTCCCGAAACTCCATGCTCATATCCATGAAGCGCCAATTCCTGTTCTTTCATTCCGGTGAATTCTGAAAGCCAGTCTTCATGAGCTTTCACATGCAAAAACCAGGTTCCTTTGATTTCATTTTTGTGAAGTGTCCTATACAGGGCCTTTATGGATGCTTGGTCCCCGTAATCTGTATCAATGCGGAACCCAAAAACGGGTTTTATAGTGGGAGAAGACCACTTTTGAATGAATGGCAATGATCGCCGGAAATGAAGTTGTTTTAATAAAACGGTAAAAGCTTGTATAAGTTCTTGCTTTGATACTTTACTTACGATCTCATCAGGATGGAGGCCTGCATCACTGTAGAAACGTTTCCTTCGATAGCCTGAACGAGCTATAAGTTGTGAAATATCGGCTCCGAAAAAACTAATTATGCCACGCTTCCAAACCTGGAAGTGAATCATTCCACCAAATAAATCTGAATCATCGTGGACCTCAATTTCTTCATAAATATCTAATCCGGAGATGTGCCTGAAATCAGGATTTGAGCTTTTATTTATTAAATAAGTGGTTTCTTTCCGGGAAAAAAGCCGCCTGTTCAAAAAGGGATGAATACCTTTTGTTTCAATTAAAGCCCCTCCATCTTGTAAATACGAGTGAAGAGCGGATATGGAGTCAGAATCAGGCCGTTTGTTCAGTATGATAACACTATAGTTTTCTATCAGGTCACGACTGTAATCAACTTCTTCATAGCATACTCCAATTTGGTCCAGTATAATCGACCAGGGTTGGGTTAACTCTTGAAGACCTATGCAAATGCGGTGCTTCATTCAACTAATTTTTGTTTTGCCCAGGCATAATGTTCCTTGTCAATGATATTCGTCCACCAAATTATGGCAGTAAAAATTGATCCGGCCAGGATCATATTTAAAAAACCGTTGAAGGGGAGCCAGGCGCATAAAAAGAACAAGGCCAAAGCAGTTGAATAACTGATCAAAATCGGGCGTAGAAAATTGAGGGGTACAGCTTTTCGAAACCAGAAAAAAGTAAATGAAGTGATGATGACCTCAGAAACAGATACAGCCGCTGCTGCCATCAATACATTTCCTAAAGCCGCAAAACTAAAAATAACGATGGCTGAAATTGTCCCTCCAAAACAAGTTGCTAAAAAGTATTCCCTGTCTTTATTGGTAGCGATCAAGCCAAATGAAAAAAGGCTGTTAATAAAAGTAACAGCTATCATAACTGAAAGTAACTGTAGCAAGGGAACGCTGTTTTGGTATTCATTCCCATATAATAAACCGATGATCTCTTCCGCACCAACTGCAGTTAGCAAGGCAATAAAAGCACCTCCGGCTGCTGTAAACCGAAATACGATAGCGATCTTTTGCATGGCCGTATTTCGGTCAATGCTCCAAATGGAAGCCAGATTTGGCAATAAGAGGTTCACGAAAACACGGTCTATCATCATGGCAACAATCACAATTCGAAATGCAGCTCCGTATAAACCGGCATCTTTTAAAGATAAAACAGCCCCTATAAGAATGGGGGGAAGCAGATGTACGATCTGTGCAAAAAACTGCCCCATCCCCAAAATGGAACTGGATTTTAACAGATCCGGATAGATCTGAAGTCCCCTAGATGGCAACGCAAATGGTTTTTCTTGAATCGCAAAGGTTCCAAGAGTTAAAGCCGCTACAGAAACACCCACAGTGTATAAAACGGGCACCAAGGTGACATCTTCCATGTTATCAACCAGGAAGAATACCAACAGAAAGTAAAATAATCCGTTTAAAACTTTTGATAGAGCGATCTTGCCAAACTGCTGTTTACCGGAATAGAACCAATCCAAAAGTGCCATATAAGGTATGATGGAATACAAATATCCCAAAACGACCTGCTTTTCAATTTCTCCCATATCAATCATGGAAACGACCAAAGTAGAGCCGATCAAGACAAGGGTTCCCAAAAAGAGTTTGGTCCTGAAGATCTCAAGTACCCGGAAAATTCGTTTTGAGGGTTCTTTAGCTGTCTCTCTGGTTCCGATGTTATTCAATCCAAGGTCTGAAATCCAGGTAGCGTAACCCAGGATGGAAATAGCGACTGTGATCAATCCGTAGAATTCCGATCCCAGGGTACGGGCGAGATAAATGGAGGTAACGAATGATAGTCCTCTGCCTGCTATATCACCTACGGCGATCCAAAATGCTTTTTCTTTAAGTTTAGCGGCCATTTTCGAAAGATCTAAGGAATGAAGATAACAAGTCTTTCAGCTCGTTTTCGTTTGAAAATAGGTCCACATTTGGCCGGTTATGTTCTTCAGACAAGCATCCTTTGTCCGGGGCCATAACTTTTTTACCGTACGATTTTGCCATATGATATCCCCCAGAAGAAAGAATTTCACGGTAATAAAATACGCAAAGATCGGCAGCGGAATAAAACCAGGGGAGATGTTCCTCCGGTATAAACTTTGCGATCAATAAGATATTTTTATGTGCTCCTGCTTTTTCGGAAAGTTCTTCGAAAAGGTTTTGATTTCCTTTTTTAACCGGTCCCACGATCATGAGTGTACAGTCTAATTTCTCTTCAATAACAATATCAGCTACCCGTTCTAATTGTTTGTAGCCACTTATGTTACCAAACATCAATAAAATTGGCGAGTGCTCTTCCAGAGCACAGTTGTAGGTTTCGTTGAGGTGTTGTATCGCCTTGTTTTTTGGGATTGGAAAAGCAGGAAAATCCGGGTGGGGAATAAGGCGAAATTTTTGAGTTGAGGTATTCAGGCGGCTACTCATTATTTCAACGGCAGTTTTACAATGCACGTGAAGAATATCAGCCCATTGCGCCATTTTTTTATGCAGAAAAGTATGCAGTTTCAGAAAACGGCGGTCATGAGGAAATTCATTGTGAAGCGTCCATACTATATTTCCACCAAGTTTGTGGAACAAGTAAATGCATAAGATCTTCCAGGGCATTCCGGCCAACGATCTCAAATCCTGAAATTCCAGCCAATGATAATGAAGAACTGCTTCTCTTTTATTTAATAAAAGGCCGACAACGATCTTAAAGTGGTTGAAGACGCTGATCGACTTAATATCAAACTCAGAATCCTCAATCAGATCTTTATAAAGCAGGTAAAGATAATCCGATTTTTTTACGTTGAACCGGATCAGGGGGACTACAAATATAGTTTTTGCCTCCGAATTAATTGATGCATAAATCTCCTTAAGAGAAGTTGCCTGCATAAATGTCCCAAACAGTCTGATTAAAATTTATACTGTAATCCGATGGAATGTACAGTTCCGTAGCCTGTATTAAAAGGGATAAGTGCATAATTAAAAGCAAGCTCACTCAATTGTAATTCTACCCCAAAAGAAACGGGACGCACTTCATCATCGGGCTTAAATCCACCGCTGACTTCAATAATTTCGGCAATGTTGAAAGCCAGGCCGAGGTTGAAGTATGGATCGCCAGCCGAATAATCAGCAAAGTCTTTTCCCTGCGTATCCTGAAGGGGATACACGTAATCGGCGAATACTTTTACAAGGATGGGAAGATCATCATTTTTAGGGGGAAGAAACCGGATCACATCTGCAGATGTACCTATCCGAAAATTTGTGGGGAGGGTTGTCGCCTCCGTGACCAACACTTGCATCTCGCCAAGATTGGAGACGGAAGCTCCGGCTCTGATCCTGTCATCCAGAAATTGACTGGCAATACCCAGGTTGAATGCATAGCCATTGGCTCTGTAGGTGTAGTTTTGTTCGTTCAGGAATTGAAAAGAGCCACCCAAAGAGAAATAATTAAAATCATAAGCATAGGCTGCTGCAATAGAGATATAACCTATGGAAAAAGTACCGTTTGAAGGGCCGGGATTGTTTCTTTGCTCATAATCATTAGCTCCGGAAGTGTAAAAGGAAAATGCAATGGCTCTTTTTCCATTTTTGAAATTAACCCCTCCAAAAATGTTATTGACGCCTGCAATCCATGCAGAATATCCGAGATCTATGGATGAAAATTCATTCATAGAAAGCAGTGCAGGATTCGAATAAATGGAGGCGGCTCCATCTGTTACAGAAACAGTGGCTTCTGCTTTGGAAAGTGCATACGGAGTAGGAGAAATGTTTAACAGCTCAAAACCTGAATTCTGAGCAAAAAGTGATACTTGTCCTGCCATTAAAAATAGCAATACGGTCAAAAAAGTTGATTTCATAGGTTCAGTCGAAGTGAGAAAACATGCATGTTTGAAATTCGATAGGGCTCTATCACAAAAGCATAATCAATAGAAGGAGAAAATACATCAAATGGCAAATGAATAGAAAATCCGGAGCTTAATCCCCAGCTATCAAAATTTGTTGTTTCCGGCAGATTCCATCCGCCACGCAAGGTAAATCGTTCGTGGGCTTTCCAGGATGCTCCTACCCGGAATTGAGTTGAACTGGTGTTGATGGTTTCGGATGAAATGATCTCTGTAAGCATTCCATTATCAACAAAAACTTCGGTTTGAGTGACCTCAGAAGTATAAGTTTGAATCTCAAAATCACCGGAAAGCGTGAACTGTTCTTCTTGCCAAGCTAATCCGAAAATAATCCGTGTCGGAAAATTGTTAATTACATTCTTGCCTTGCTCCAAATCATACAGATCCTGAGAATTCCATGAATAATTGGCAAAAAGATCCCGAACGGAACCGGCAACATTCAGCCTGGGACTAATCTCATATAAAAATCCAAGATCCACACCTACGGCTACGGCATTGCTTAATTCCTGGTGATAATCGGCCAGGTTAAACTTCAAACCAATGCCGGCATTGAATTTTTCGCTGAGCCGAATTCCAAAGTTGCTGGCCAATTGATATTCTGAAGCATCAAAAGTTCCGGTTGGATAGCCGCTGAGGGTACGGCCATCAATGTCATTCACGCCGGTTCGTAATAAGGTAAATGAAAGTCCGGCTGTGGGAGGCAGGGCAAATTGGGCTCCTGCACTTTGCAGAACCCGGTCAAATGATAATAAGCCAACGGTGAAATCGGTTTGCTGAGCTCCTCTTTCCAGCGCTGCTTGTGCGGGGTTGTAGTAGGAAAAAGCACCTTCTGAAGTTACAGCCGACATGGCATTTCCCATGGCCAACCCACGGGCAGAATAACCGAGTCGGGTGGAAGCTCCGGCAAAACCGCCATTCTGGGCAGCTACTTCGGCAGGATGGAATCCAAAGGACAACATTGCTGCCAAAAATAGCAGGAGAAAAGTATGAGAGAAAGAATTTTTCATTATTCAACCACTAAAATTTTACCGCTTATTTGCCGATTCCCCATTTCCACTACATAGATATAAGGTCCATTGGCCACTTTTCGGCCTTTGCCGTCATAACCGTCCCAAACGGCTTCGTAATTACCGGGGGAATAGGAACCATCTGTTTCCAATTCACGAACTAAATTCATTCCCACATCGAAAATACGAACGTTAACATTTGCCTGTTTTTGCACTTCAAATTTAATTCGAACGATGCGATGAACATCCATAGAAAAAGGGTTCGGATAAGCATAACTATTTACGGATTTGGCATCCGGGGCAAATATATTTCCTCCTTTCAAAGGGAAATCGACGCGTGTTATTTGCCAATCATCAAATTCTTGTCCTTGAACACAACATTGATGTGAAGCAATTCCATCATCGGTTCCGATCCATATTCGGTTGGTTGTAGCCGCAACCGTATAATATGCTGCGGAAGGTTTTATAAATGTATTGGGACTTTTGATTTGGGGAGATTTGATCCATGTTTTCCCTCCGTTAGATGAAATGAAGAGTCCATTATCGCCGGTGGCAAATACGTAGCCATCCTTGAACCCTATATCATTAATGCGTTCTCCAATCAACATTTGGGTGAACGTCTGTCCGCCATCTTCGGTAAAAACGATGCCTTGTTTTTGGGGTGATGAGGCGATCCAGTTGGTCATCCAGATTCGCCCGGTACCGGGTTCTTCTTTGATGGAGATGATCCAATCACCCAGCAACCCATCCTGTGTGTTGTCAGAGCGGATGTGCCGCCAGGAAATACTATCAATTGGAGCTTCCAAAGCATTTTCGGAAACATTAATGCCACCCGCACTACCAAACCAAACCCTTTGTTGAGAATCTACTAAAACTCCAAATCCCTTAAGATTGTCGTCATCAACGGAATTATATTTATTTATGGATTCAATACAATTCCCTTCATCATCCCTGTCAGTACAAGTTACCCAGTAGTAATTATCCCGCTCTGGCGAAAGCTCGAGTTCTGAAAAAGGGGGTAGGATTATACGCTCCCAGGTTGAACCCAGATCCATGCTTCGCAGTAAACCGGAAGCCCAGTTAGCTGAAAATAAAACATCTCCCTCAAAGTCGACGGCATACGGAGGCGACTGCTGCGGGACGGTAATTCTAATTCGGTCATACACCTGTCCGCCATAAACAAAGGTTGTATCATTATCGCCTTTTGGATCGGTGAGGAAATCATTGAAAACCCATGTTTCTCCGCCATCAATGGAGCGATAATAGCCATAAGCTGCAGGTACGCTCCCATTTTCAATTTCAGCGGTATAGCCTAACCCGGCAACCACCGTATCCTTAGCTAAATCGATAGAAAAAACGCGCCCGATTCCTGTCAATATACTATCCGCATTTTCAGGCGTGTACCATTCGGGGCGATTATCAATATTTCGATTTAAAGATGGGCTGATCCAAACCGTATCACCTATTGCTTTTATGGTACTTACACCATTTTGGCGGATGGAGTTGAATTGGCTATTTGTAGGCCCAAGAACTTGAGCAATGAGTGATAGCGGCAATAAAATGAAGAATAATGTGATCAGGTATCTCATTTACTCAGTTATATAAAAGATAGATTTTAAAGTATCACTCACTAAACCACCACGATCTACAGCATAAAATTCGACATCATACTCATCCGGCTCATTACCGGCATTGAATTGAAACCCTCTTGAGAAAACAGAATCCATAGCAACGCGGTCTCCATTTGTACCGTTGTCATATAATAAAAAAGGAGAGCTGGATAATTCGCCGGTAGTACGGCTGATCAATCTTAAGAACACTCCTTCCAGGGAAGCTAATCCCTCTTGATCAGAAACCTTTGCTTGAAATAAAACAGATTTTGCATTTTCACCTGCAGCGGGGAGCCGTACTGAATCCGGATGATTAATTTCAAGAATTTCAGGGGGAAAAACTGAAAATCCATGAATATTTATCAATCCTTCCGCATACCCAGTATTTCTCGTTGATTCCGAGATACGCGCGAAAACTTTAAAGTCGTGAAAAAAAGTAGTTGGCGTTTCAAACTCAAACTGAGTTTCAAAGCTGAGATCGTTTTCCGAAATATCCAGTGTTTCTTCTTTATACAAAACTCCTGAATTTTGATCGAAAATACTTACAACCACTTTTTGATCCGGAGAGATAAAATCAGCTTTTCCGCTAATTAGTATGGTAACAGTGGTATCTTTTATGCCATCGCTTGAGGTGAAATTTACATCAGATGGGACTATATCAAAGCTTTTGATTGCAGGTGAATCAGCCAATGGGTTTTCCGGTGAAGTAGTTGAATCGCAGGAAATAAAACCCATGGTAATAACCAATAAAATGGGGTAGATGAATAGAGATCGCAAGCTCAAGGGACTATGAAAATTAATTTCTTAATGGTAAGAATTCGTACTTCTTAAATCCAATACGTATTCACCTTTTACAAATTGTGCAGAATCAATATTGCATGTACTTGTTGAGCCTTTTATATTCTGCGCGTTATGAAAAACCGAATTGCTGAATTACATACCTGGTGGTGGCCTGTTATTGGATATAACAGTGGGACTGCTATGTAATTGAGCAATTTAGAAAGAATTAAAGAAAACCCACTGTTCAGCCGAATGGTGGGTTTTTTTGTTTGTAGTAGCATAGCCCTATTGGTTCCAACGCGGAGCGTAGGAACCAGTAATTTGATATGGAAGAAATGATATATGACCTCGTTCCACATGTTTTGCGTTGGAACGGATGAACGAATGACCAAATGAATAAAGAACAGTTTTTAAAACTTAGTAAAGTGTACACGGCGGTTCCGGTGTTCCGGAGATTGCTGGCCGATGTTTTGACCCCGGTTTCCCTCTTTATGAACATCAGGGAAGGAGCTAACTATCCGTTTTTGCTGGAATCGGTGGAAGGCGGGGAACAGTTAGCCCGATATTCTTTTATCGGACGAAATCCTTATCAGATTCTGAAATTTAACGGACAAGAAACCACACTTTCTCAGAATAACGAAACCGAAAAAGTAGAGGCTTCCTATTTCAATAAACTCAAAGAACTCACCACGGCATATTCTGAGCCAACGCTTCCTGAACTCCCCAGATTGAAAGGCGGAGCCGTAGGATTTTCAGCCTATGACACCTTTCGCCTGGTGGAAGATCTTCCCAATGTTCCTGAAGATGACCTGAATCTCCCCGAAGCCATCTGGGCTTTTTATGATGAGATCTTTGCCTTCGATCACGTGAAGCATCAGGTCGTATTGATTAAAACGGTGTTTGTGGAAGAAGAGGATGATCTGGAGGAAGCCTATCAAAAAGCACAACAGAGTTTGGATGAAATGGAGAATGCTGCCTTGGATTCCAATTACCAGAATCGTCCTTTTAGTATTGACACGGATTCCCTTGCAAGTAATATGAAGCAGGATTACTTCGAGCAGATCGTACAGAAAGGGAAAGAATATATTTACGAAGGCGATATCTTCCAGGTAGTTTTATCCCAGCGTTTTCAAGCTGATATGAGTGGGGATCCTTTTATGTTGTACCGGGCTTTGAGGATGGTGAACCCATCTCCATATCTCTTTTATTTAGATTTTGAGGGTTTTCAGCTGGTCGGTTCATCGCCGGAAGTGTTGGTGCGTGTGCAGGAAGGAGAGACAAGAGTTTTGCCGATTGCCGGAACCCGTCCCCGTGGGAAAACACATGAAGAAGATTTAGCGTTGGAAGAAGATCTCAAGAACGATCCCAAAGAAGTGGCCGAACACATCATGCTGGTGGATCTTGGCCGAAATGATCTTTCCAGAGTATGTAAGCCGGGCACGGTAAAGATGGAACGAAATCAGGTCATCGAGCGCTATTCGCACGTGATGCATATCGTCAGCGATGTAGTAGGTGAGTTGCAGGATGATCAAACTTCGGTGGATGCCCTAATGCAATGTTTCCCCGCTGGAACGGTAAGTGGTGCTCCTAAAATTCGTGCCATGGAGATCATTGATGAGCTGGAACCTACCAAGCGTGGAGTCTATGCCGGAGCCGTTGGCTATTTCGATTTTTCCGGAAATATGGACACATGTATTGCGATCCGCACGATGGTTGTCACCGATAACAAAGCGTATATTCAGGCCGGAGCCGGGATCGTCGCGGATAGCGATCCCACCAAAGAATTCGAAGAAACCCAAAACAAAGCGGGCGCACTCATTCAGGCGCTCAGTGTAGCTTTAGATATTCAATGATTTTGAACCACGGAGAACACAGAGTTACACGGAGTTTTAGAACCTGCGAGCGTTGCTCTCAAAGAAATTGAAGTAAATTTAAGAACAGATAAAACTGATCAATGAGTAAAACAAAGACCATACTTTCAGGTATTCAGCCATCCGGTAAATTGCATATCGGGAATTATTTTGGTGCCATTCGTCAACATATTGCCATGCAGGAGGAAGGCGAGGCTTTTTATTTTATTGCCAACTATCACTCACTGACCTCTTTGAATGACGGTGAACAGCTTCGCCAAAATACCATTGATGTCACCTTAGACTATCTGGCTTTAGGATTAGACCCCAAAAAAGCAACCTTCTTTGCGCAATCTGATGTTCCCCAAGTGACTGAACTGGCCTGGATCCTTGGAACCTTAACTCCGGTTTCCCTGATGGAAAAAGGCGTTTCCTACAAAGACAAGATCGCTGCGGGACTCAGCCCAAACATCGGACTATTCACTTACCCGATCCTCCAGGCAGCCGATATCCTTATTTATCATTCTGATATTGTACCGGTAGGGGAAGATCAAAAACAGAATATTGAGATCACCCGAGATCTGGCCGGGAAATTTAATCACGCCTACGATGGTGAATACTTGAAGCTTCCTGAAGAGCACATTGTAAAATCAGTGGCGGTAGTTCCGGGTATCGATGGTCGTAAGATGAGTAAGAGTTACGGAAACACCATCAATATTTTTGCAGAAGGAAAAGCACTGAAGAAGCGGGTAATGTCTATTGAAACAGATTCTACACCACTGGATGATCCCAAAGATCCGGACAGTGATAATGTTTTTGCCCTCATTAAGCTGTTTGCGGATAAGGAAACACAGGATGAGATCGCTGAGAAATATCGCGCGGGTGGGTATGGATACGGTCATGCCAAGAAGGAACTCTTAGGCATGATCGAGGATTACTTTGGTGAAGCCCGAGAACGCCGTCATGAACTGGCCAAAGATCTTGATTACGTGCATGATGTACTTCGCGAAGGAGGGAAGAAAGCCCGTGAACGTGCCGAAGAAGTCATGGAGCCGATCCGTGAAGT
This sequence comes from Gracilimonas tropica DSM 19535, assembly GCF_000375425.1. Taxonomy (GTDB): domain Bacteria; phylum Bacteroidota; class Rhodothermia; order Balneolales; family Balneolaceae; genus Gracilimonas; species Gracilimonas tropica. Next base: position 123,715 of record NZ_AQXG01000003.1, read on the forward strand.
AACCGGCATTGTGAGACATTTTTAAGCTATGATATTGATCATCGATAATTACGATTCATTTACTTACAACCTTGTACATCTGGTAGCAGCTGAAACAGATGATTATAAAGTCATTCGTAATGATGCTATGACGCTGGATGAAGTACGTGAACTCAACCCTGATAAGATCCTTATTTCGCCGGGACCGGGTCGACCAGATGAGGCAGGAATCACCGAAGAAATTATTCGCGAGCTCGGTAAACAGACGCCGATTCTGGGAGTTTGTTTAGGGCATCAAGCTATTGGTGAGGTGTTTGGAGCAAAAGTAGTGCATGCGCCTAAACTCATGCATGGCAAAGTATCACGAGTTTCACATGATGATCAGTTTATATTTTCCGGAGTTGCCAAAGACTTCACCGCAACCCGATATCATTCTTTAGTTTTAGATCCCGATACCATTCCCGAAGTACTCCAGATCACCGCGCATTCTGATGATGGAGTGATACAAGGCGTACGACATAAGGAGTATCCAATTCAGGGAATTCAATTTCATCCAGAAAGTATTTTGACAATCGAAGGACCCAAAATCATTCAAAACTGGTTACGACAATAATGGATTTTAAAAGTATTCTTAACAAACTCTCTTTTTCTGAAGATCTCACTGAAATTGAAGCAGAAGCGGCTATGAACCTGATCATGTCAGGGGAAATTTCTGAGCCTAAGATTGCCTCATTCCTTACAGCAATGCGCTTAAAAGGCGAAACCGTAGAGGAACTCACCGCTTTCGTAAAGGTGATGCGCTCCAAGGCCGTTAAGGTTGATGTAGATGTGACCGGAGCTATTGACCTGGTAGGAACCGGAGGAGATCAATCCGGAACCTTTAATATCTCCACGGCCGCTTCTTTTATTACCGCTGCGGCGGGCGTGCCGGTAATCAAACATGGAAATCGCAGTGCCTCCAGTAAATGTGGAAGTGCCGATGTATTGGAGCACTTGGGGGCGTCCATCGAGCTTGGAAAGGAACAAGTAGAACAGGTCTTTGATGAAGTGGGTATGGCCTTTATGTTTGCCCCCATGTTCCACCCGGCTATGAAATATGTGATGCCGGCACGTCGGGAAATTGGGTTTCGTACCTTCTTTAATATTTTAGGTCCTATGGTAAACCCTGCAGGCGTTCAGCGATATGTGATCGGAGCCTTTAACAAGAATGTGGCTGAAAAAATGGTCCATATTTTAGCCAATCTTGAAACCGATTTTGCCTACACCTTTAACGCTCATGACGGACTGGATGAAGTAAGTTTAACATCTCAATCAGAGATCTTTGAGTTGAAAGATAAGGTAGTCTCAACTTCAATTATTTTCGATCCTGAATCTATTGGCTTTCAGAAAGTTGAAATGAAGGATATTATGGGAGGAGGTAAAGAAGAAAATGCTGAGATCCTGATCAATATCATGGCTAATAAGGCGGATGAGGCTAAACAGAATATTGCCTTATTGAATGCCGCTTTTGCCATTCAAGCCTCCGGCAAAGTTGAAACATTAGAAGAAGGAAAAGAACTGGCTGAAGAAGCTTTGAGATCCGGTAAAGCCCGTAAATTGTTCAATGATTTTGTGGACGCTACGAATGATGCAATGGGAACTTTTAAATATTAATTAACAGAAGACTTATAGGATATTGTAATGGAATACGGATGACACGTATCAGGCAGATTTCCGTAGATTTTTTTGATGAATCACATAATTTCAAATCTGTGACTAACCGTACCACCAGTGTTATCCGCGTTCCATTTAAGACTTTTTAATTAGAAAAATGTCGAACATTTTAGAAAAAATAACTATACAAACGGCTGAGGATCTGGCAAAAAGGAAGCGAAAAGTTTCCCTGGCAGACTTCAATTCTTTTGAAGGATATGAAAAGGACCGTATCTCATTTAAAAATGCTTTATCCGGAAATGATGCTGTTTCCATCATAGCGGAAGTCAAAAAGGCTTCGCCATCCAAAGGCATTATTCGTGCTGATTTTGATCCGGTGGATATTGCACTTAGATATGAGGAGGGAGGCGCATCTGCCATTTCTGTGCTTACGGATGAACCGTTTTTTAAGGGTGATTTGAAGTTTCTCGAAGCCATATCCAAACGTGTTCAACTCCCAGTTTTACGCAAAGATTTTATTATCGATCCCTATCAAATAAAAGAAGCACGGGCTCATGGAGCTGATGCGGTATTGATCATCGTGGCCATCACGGAAGGTAATCAGCTTACAGAACTACAACACGCCGCCCAAGAATTTGGAATGAATGCATTGGTTGAGTGTTACGATCAGGATGATTTTGACCGGCTGGATTTTGAACTGACTGATATCCTTGGCGTGAATAACCGCGATCTGAAAAATTTTGAAGTGGATGTCCACCGCGGCATCTCTATTTTACAACAGGCACCTGAAGAAACTATTTTGGTTTCTGAAAGCGGATTGTCAACCGGAAAAGATCTGGCTTTATTGAATAAGGAAAGAATTCATTCTGCACTGATAGGAGAGCATTTTATGCGGCAGAAAGATCCCGGTCAGGCCGTTAAGGATTTATTGGTACAAACAGAAGAAGAAATTGAGCGTTTATTAACAAAGGAATAGAACACGGATGACACAGATTGGCGGATATTTATACTCGTTCCTACGCTCTGCGTTGGAACTAAAATGTTAACGACGCAGAGCATCGTTACCAGTGCAAACAGAAGAATTTGAAAAGCTATTAGCGAATGACTAACACCGAACTAACAAAAATTAAAATATGTGGGATCACAAACCTGGAAGATGCCCGGTTTGCTGCAGGCGCTTTGGTGGACTACCTCGGCTTTATATTCTATGAGCCATCACCCCGATACATTGAGCCTGGAGAAGCTGGAGCGATCATTAACTGGCTGGAAGGACCGGAGAAAGTGGGCGTGTTTGTGAATCAGCCATTAGATGATGTAAATCAGATAGCCAAGCAAACGGGGTTAGATTATGTACAGCTACATGGCGATGAATCGGTCGAATATTGTGAATTGGTGGAGAAACCGATCATCAAAGTCATTCATATTGAAGAGGAAACGGTCGATTATTTGTTGAAGCATCAAATTGAGCAATATGCAGAAGTCGCGGATTTCCTGTTGTTTGACACCAAGATCGACGGACTCTGGGGCGGAACCGGAAAAAGCTTTGATTGGTCTATGATCACCGATCTGGATATTGATATCCCGTTTTTCCTTTCAGGGGGATTGAAGGCAGAAAATATCAAAGAAGCCATCGAAACGGTTCAGCCCTATGCCATTGACGTTTCAAGCAGTTTGGAGCAGAAGCCGGGATTAAAAGATTTTGCCAAGATTGAGGCTTTTATGGATGAGATCAGAACATTGGAAACAAAAGAATAGAACACGGATGACGCGGATTTAAACGATATTTAAGCTCGTTCCTACGCTCTGCGTTGGAACGAAATTGGTGGCGAGGAAGAACATCCTTACCAGTGCCAATCATATCTTTGAAGATTCGCCTCAAGCGTTTTCCATTACAGAATTATTATGAGCACACAAACCAAGACCAAAACCTACAACTTTCCCGATGAACGAGGCTACTACGGTCAGTTTGGGGGAAAATTCGTTCCTGAAATTCTTATTCCAGCCATTCAGGAACTGGAAGCTGAATTTGATAAAGCCAAAGATGATCCGGCTTTCAACGAAGAACTGGCGGGACTGCTGGATGAATATGTGGGTCGGCCCACGAAGCTTACATATGCGAATCGACTTACTGAGCATTACGGCAAAGCAAAGATCTATCTCAAGCGAGAAGATCTGTGTCACACCGGAGCGCACAAGATCAATAATGCCATTGGACAGGTTTTATTAGCCCGAAGAATGGGGAAGAAGCGGATCATTGCAGAAACCGGAGCCGGTCAGCATGGAGTCGCAACGGCTACAGCTTGTGCTAAATTTGGCCTCGAATGTATTGTTTATATGGGCGAGGAAGACATGGTTCGCCAAAAGCTGAATGTAGATCGAATGCGGCTGATGGGTGCTGAAGTTCGTAGCGTAACGAGCGGCTCCAGAACGTTGAAAGATGCAACCAATGAAGCCATCCGAGACTGGGTAACAAATGTTGACACTACATTTTATATCATCGGCTCGGTAGTGGGACCTCATCCATATCCCAAAATGGTACGACATTTTCATGAGGTGATCGGAAATGAGGCCAAAGAACAAATTCACAAAGCAGAAGATCGCAATCCGAATTACCTGCTGGCCTGTGTGGGAGGTGGCTCTAATGCCATCGGGTTTTTCTATCCGTTTATTGAAGATGAATCGGTGAAGATCATCGGTATAGAAGCGGCCGGATTTGGCGTAGATTCCGGTAAAACAGCCGCTACAATGACCAAAGGAACGCCCGGAATTCTGCACGGTTCGCTCAGTTATTTACTGCAAAGTGATGAGGGACAGATCGAACTGGCTCACTCCATCAGTGCCGGACTTGATTATCCGGGAGTCGGGCCTGAACACGCTCATTTGAAAGATCTGGGACGTGTTCAATACTATGCTGTGACCGACGAAGAGGCAATGAATGCAGTAAAGTTGCTCTCAGAAACCGAAGGTATCATTCCTGCACTTGAAACCGCACACGCATTCGCTTGGTTGAAAAAATTGATGCCTGAGACTTCAGAAGATGAGATTGTGATGATCAATCTCTCAGGAAGAGGGGATAAAGATATGGGCACGATCTCTGAATATATTCGTGAACATGAGTAATGCCAGATTGGTGACGACGCAGAGCATCGTCACCAGCGAGATTAATTCATAAGCTTAATAGAAGATACCGACTTGCTCCACACGCTCAGCGTTGGAGCGGATAATGGATAACGAAATAACCAAATGAACCGAATTCAAAACGTATTCAAAAACAAAAAAGCCGATGAAAAGCTGATGAGTTTATTCATTACGGCTGGATATCCGGACCTGGAGTCAACCGTCGATCTAATCCTGGGATTTGAGGAGAATGGAGCCGATTTGATCGAATTAGGCATGCCTTTTAGCGATCCGTTAGCCGATGGCCCCACCATTCAGCACTCCAGTGACGTGGCCATCCAAAATGGTATCACCATGAACAAGATCTTTGAGATGGTGAAGGAAGTCCGCAAACAATCCGAGATCCCGATCATTCTGATGGGATATATGAATCCGGTGTTGCGTTATGGCGTGAAGGCCTTCACCCAAAAAGCAGAAGAAGCCGGTGTGGATGGATTGATCATCCCGGATATTCCTTTAGAAGAGGATGGTATTATCAAAGAACATGCTGCTAAGAACAACCTTGATATCATTCATCTTGTGGCACCTAATACCTCCGATGAACGCATGAAACTGGCTGATGAAAACTCTCAGGGATTTGTATATTGCGTATCAGTTACCGGAGTAACCGGAGCGCGTGATGGTGAAGAAGTTTCGAATTCAGTTGGACGCTTTATAGAACGAGTACGTGCGAATGTTACCCGAAATCCGGTGATGGTGGGTTTTGGAATTAAAACTCACAAAGATGCTCAAAGCATCGCATCAAATGCCGATGGATTTATTGTGGGAAGTGCCTTAATTGATACCATCAAAAATCATTATCCGGACGAAGGCTGGCAATCAGAGTTGTTCACTTTCGTTCATTCACTGAAATTTGGAAATTAAATAACCGTTATGCGAATTTTATCAGGTTTTTTACTCTCTTTGTTGTTAGGAATGTTCATGATCTCTTGTGACGGAGACTATCGCCCGCTTGCTGAAGGTAATACCCGGGAAGTATTTGTGGTTATGGATTCAACCAAATGGAACAGTGAAACCGCTGAAGCAATTCGACTTACCTTTGGGAAATGGGTACAGACAGTTCCTAATGGAGAACCGTACTATGACCTGACCTTCACGCAGATCACATCTCAAAACCAGTTAGACCGACTCAAGAGTCGAAAAAATGTAATCTTTGCGGCACCTATTGATGAAGATTCCAATGTAGGCCGGCAAATTCGCGGGTTTTTAGATGATGAAGTAGAACAGCGCGTGCGGGAAGGGGAAAGTTTTGCTTTTCCGGTTGAAGACCAATGGTTTAAAGATCAATATGTGTTAATTCTTACCTCAACTTCTGATGAAGCTTTAGCTCAGAAGATCAAGAATACGGAAAACTCTCTTCTTAGTAACATGCTTGAAAAAGAATTAAAGCGATGGGAGTATTTCGTATATGAAAAATATGAGCAAGATGAACTTGCTGATTCACTTTGGGAGAATTACGGTTATAAAGTCCGTTTTCAGCACGATTATATTCCAAATATAGATACACTCAATTTTAACAGCTACCGGAGGTTCCTTCCTGAAAATGATCGCTGGATGTGGACCTGGCATATGGATAATGTAAATGACATCTCATTTCTGGATGATGAGTGGATCATCGCTACAAGAGATTCCCTATCTAAGCAGTACATTAAAGGTGCACGTGATTCCATGTATGTTCAAACTTTTGAACGTCCGGAATTAGGCCGTCCGGTAAAAACAAATTCATTCCAAATGGGTCGGCTGATTGTGTACGAAACTCTCGGAACCTGGCATATGGTAAATGGAGCGATGGGAGGGCCCTTTGTAAACTTCACCTATTATGATCCGGATACCAACCGGTTGTTTATGGTAGACTATAACCAATTTGCTCCCGGAGTTCGCAAAAAACTTCCTTTTGTGCGTCAGTTCCGTGCCATGGGACGAACTTTTGAGTCTGATTCTACCTGGAACTCTTCTAATACAGAGCCGGCACTTTAGTCTTATGATACCCGACCAATTTGGAAGTGCTGCTGCAACTTATCATCAGGAAGCCAAGATCCAGAGGAAAGTAGCAGATGGCCTGATGTCTTCTTTGCTTCCCTGGAAAGGGATTTTACCGGAAGGTACTATCCTTGAAGTGGGTTGCGGAACCGGGTTTCTTACCGAACAGCTGATCAAACATTTCCCCGAAAGGAAGTTCCTGATCACAGATGTTTCCCCTAATATGCTTGATTTCTGTAAGCAACGATTACAAGCGGAGGGGCTTCTCAAGGGGAAAGATATTCAATTCATCGTTTTGGATGTCCATGATTTTGAACCGGATTCCCACTCATTTTCCATGGTGATCTCCAATTTCACCCCGCATTGGTTTAAAGACACCAGTATGGTTTTAGAACGTTTGTCAGAAAGCCTTTTGCCCGGAGGATTGCTGCTAACCTCATTCCCGGGCAATCATACTTTTGAAGAATGGTATGAGCATTGTTTAAAACTCGGGTTGCCTCATACCGCCAACCCGCTGCCAAACGTAGAAGAGGTGGTTGTTAAGTTATCAATGGGGCCGATGCAGATCGACTATTACGAAAATGATCTGTTTCAGGAATTTGAAAGCTCATTAGAATTTTTTCGCCATCTAAAACGCATTGGAGCTTCTTATTCCATCAAAAAAAACTCCCTTGGTTACAAGCAATTTAAGTTACTAACAACGCATTGGGATGAAGAAGCGGATGGCAAAATAAAAGTAAAATGGCATATCGTTTACCTTGCTGCAAAAAAGGATGTGGCTTAGGAAAAACTATTTTTTATTTTTTGAAATTATAATGAGTTTTTGATCTCATAATTTATTACAATAGAAATAATCCGTTTAGGGTTTGGGTTTTTGGGGTACAACTTTCTTCTCTTTTCTTTGAGACCTCACTGTTCAATATCCTTCCTAAAAAAATCTTTTAAACCGATAAAATAATTGGACATTAAAGCATGGAATTTGGATGTTTGCTTTATGACAGATATTAGAAATCGAAAAAAAGATCACGTTGAGCTAACGGTTACGGAAGGCACACAATATCAACATCAGGCGGGTTTTGAGGAGTACAAATTTATCCACAACGCCTTACCGGAAGTTAATTTCGATGAAGTAAGTACCAAAGCAGAGCTTTTGGGCCACACCTTTGACTTCCCCTTGTTTATATCTTCTATGACGGGAGGGTATGCCGAAGCCGGACCGGTGAATGCCATCATTGCTGAGTTTTGCCAGCAGCATAACATTCCTTTTGGTGTTGGCAGTCAGCGTGCGATGCTTGAGAAACCCGAACTTACAGATACTTTTTCCATTGTTCGTAAAAAAGCTCCTGATGCTTTTATATGTGCCAATATTGGAGGAGCTCAATTGATCGGCGGTTTGCCAAAAGAACGTCTCAAACGCCTTACAGATTCTATTGATGCGAATGCAGTGATCGTTCACTTAAATCCTCTGCAGGAGTTGATGCAACCTGAGGGTGACCGGAATTTTAAGGGGATTCTGGAAGGCATCGAAAAGCTGGTACAAGACAGTAAAATACCTGTGATCGTAAAAGAAACAGGTGCAGGAATTACCGAACATACCGCCCGCAGATTATTGAATGCCGGTGTTGATGTGATTGATGTAGCTGGATCCGGAGGGACGAGTTGGGCGAAAGTCGAAAATTTTCGTACCTCAAATACGAAGGCCAATCATCAATTTAATGAGTGGGGCACACCTACTGTTGACTGCATTTTGGAACTTAGTACTTTGGAATGGGAGCGAAGCTTTGAAATTATTGCCTCAGGCGGTATAAGATCTGCATTTGATATTGCAAAATCGCTTTGTTTAGGAGCTCATTTTACGGCTACCGCTCAACCTATAATCCGGGCCGTGGTTAATGAAGGACTGGATGGACTGACAACCCTGTTCACTGAGTGGCAAAAAGATCTCAAAACCATTATGACACTCCTTGGCTGTACTCACATTTCACTGCTGAATAAGACTCATCTAAAAAAGGCAGGTCAATCCCGGGATAGGCGCTAATTTGCTCTCTTAAATTACGTATATTCAGTTATTCATCTATTATAAAGAGCCATTGAGCACAAGCAAATTACACCGACAATTACTGGAAAAAATTGAAAAAGGACTTCAGGATCTGCTTCTTCCTGATGACCCACAAACCCTCTACCAACCTTTTCGCTATGCACTTGATGTGGGAGGGAAGCGCATCAGGCCTCTTTTAACTTGTTTAGCATGCGGCATCTGCGGCGGCGATACCGAGGATGCTTTACCGGCTGCTTTGGCTGTTGAGATCCTTCATAATTTCACGTTAGTGCATGATGACATCATGGACAGTGCAGAAACCCGACGCGGTGAACCCAGCGTGTATAAAAAATGGAATGAAAATATTGCCATCCTTTCCGGTGATGTAATGTTTGCTGATGCCTACCGCCAGCTTGCCGCATATGGCCAAAACGATGCGTTCACTAAACAAGAATATACTGCTCTCCATGATGTATTTTCAGAAGCTGTGATCACCGTATGTGAAGGGCAAGCGCTGGATATGGAATTCGTGAACCGGACTTCAGTCAGCCACAATGAATACATTCGTATGATCGCAGGCAAAACAGCGGCTCTTTTAAGTGCCTCTTTAGAGATGGGGGCTATAGCAGCTCATGCATCCCCGCAAATGCGAGAGGAATTAGCTGAGTTAGGTCATGAAATGGGAATCGCCTTTCAAATTCAGGATGACCTGCTGGATGCTGTCGCTGATCCTGAAAAATTCGGTAAAAAGCCCGGAGGAGATATTTATGAAGGTAAGAAAACATATCTCACCATTCTTGCGTTAGAACGGGCGGATGAGGATCAGAAGCGCTTTATCCAAAGCGTATTAGATGCACAAGATCCAACACAGGAAGAAGTTGAAAAGGTACTTTCACTCATGGGTTCACTGAACGTTTTGGATGATGTTGCCGCTGAAACGGATCAGCACTACCAAAAGGCGCTCAATTTGTTACAATCTTTCGATTCTTCCGAATATCAACAAGAACTTAAAAATCTTCTTATCTTTTTAAGAAATCGTGACCATTAAAGCACAATTCACACAAACCATTTCAATGCAGTCAAAATTATTACTACTTCTTGGTTTTACTTTTATTCTTTCAGCTTGCCAAAACGACCGGCTTATAAAAAGGGGAGATTCCCTGGAAGTAGCCTATCAAAAAGCCATGGCCTTTTATGTTGAAGGTGACTTTTCGGAAGCTGCCAAAGCCTTTGATACGGTCACACGCGTTGGGCGAGGTACCGAATACGGGCAAGATGCTCAATACTACCTTGCAGAAAGCTACTATAAAGATAAGCAATACCTGTTGGCCGCTTCCGAATACGACCGGTATGTAAGTTACTATCCACAGGATGAACGCCGGCAAGAGATGGAATTCAAGGCCGCGATGTGCTATTTCCATCAAAGCCCGCGATACAAACTGGATCAATCCGATACCCGGCGTGCTATCGAGCGCTTTCAGTTATTCATCAATCGATATCCCGACTCTGATCGGGTAACCGATGCCGCAGACCGCATTGATGAGCTCCGCTCAAAACTTGCGCATAAGGCATATGAAGCTGCTCAGTTCTATGTAAGAAATGAAATGTATAAAGCCGCCACGATCTATCTCGATCGGGTCATCGATCAGTATCCTGAATCCAAATGGGCTGAACGTGCGTTGGTAGATCAAGTGAAGACCTATATTGAATATGCCGATAACAGCGTGGTTCAGTCTCAGGCAGAGCGCTATTCCAAAGCCATTGAGAATTATGAGAAGTTCCTGCAGCTTTTCCCTCAAAGTGACCTCCGGGGCGAGATCGAGGACTATCATGATGAAGCCCAAAGCAAACTTGCGGACATCGTAACCATTGAAGAGGAAGCTGACGAAGGGCAGAGCTAATGACTGCCCGCATCGGTTTATTCGGGGGTACGTTTGATCCTGTTCACCGCGGACATATTTCTATAGCCGAGTCTTTTCTCAATTCCGGGTTGATAGACGAGCTTTGGGTGCTGCTTACACCGTATCCTCCCCACAAACAAAAAGCCCATCAAACTCCGTACAAACTGCGGCTGGATATGCTGAAAGCCGCTTTTAAGGGGAAGGAAAAGATTGTGATCAGCACGATAGAAAACGAGCTTCCCAAACCATCGTATTCGGTTCAAACTATTCGCCATTTTAAGGAATTACATCCGGATGCGCTTTTTTACTTTTGTATGGGAGAAGACAGCCTGCGGCATTTTCATACCTGGAAAAAATACCGGGAAATTTTAGATGAATGTGAGCTAATGGTTGCTCAAAGACCCGGCGAAACTCACGACCAAGTCAGGGACGAGATTCTTCGAAAAGCGCACATGGTAGAGCATGAGCCGCTGGATATAGCTTCTTCTGAGATTAGGAAAGGCTTCAAAGAAGGAAAGAATGTATCTGCAAAACTTCCCAAAAGTGTGCTAAAGATCATTGAAAAAGAGCAGTTATATAGCTAACTACTTTCTTTCACAAAACAATATAAAAGATGGCATTTTCACGTAAAGATTTTCTCAAAAGTACCGCAATACTTGGAACCGCAGGATTAACTTTTGGAGCTGCCGGAGTTTCTCCCGATTCCCCAAAAAAGAGAGTAACCAATGCGCCCAAGATCAAACCCAAAGCTCTCAAACCCGGCGATACGTTAGGATTGGTAGCACCTGCTAGCCCCATTTATGAAGATTCTGTTTTCGAAGAGATGTTAGAAAACCTCCGGGATATGGGTTTTAAACTTAAGTTGGGAAAACATGTTAGGGATCAGCGCGGCTACCTTGCCGGAACTGATGAGAACCGAGCTGCTGATCTTATGAGTATGTTCGAGGACGACCGGGTGGATGCCATCATGTGCATTCGCGGAGGATGGGGGTGTAACCGTATCTTACCTTTGTTGGATTATGAGCTCATCAGGAATAACCCAAAAATGTTGGTAGGATTCAGCGACATCACATCCCTGCATATGGCGCTGTATTCCCAAAGCGACCTGATCAGCTTCCACGGACCGGTCGGCAAATCTATGTGGACCGACTTCACGAAAAAGGCATTTATGAACATCACCCAGAAAGGTGCTAAAACTGAATTCACGATCCCTGCGGAATTTGACGACAGTTTTGTGGTTGCTCCCGGAAAGGTCAAAGGGCCTTTGTTTGGCGGAAATCTTTCGGTGTTCAGTGCCATGGTGGGTTCTGAGTTTTTGCCTTCATTTGATGGAGCTATTCTGTTTCTGGAAGATGTGGGAGAGAGCGTGTACCGTATTGACCGAATGATCACCCAATTGAAACTGGCCGGGATCCTGGACCGGATCAGTGGATTTGTGTTTGGTAAGTGTACTGAATGTTCAGCCGGTGAAAACAGCCTTACGATGCAGCAACTTCTGGACGACCATATCAAACCGTTGGGAATCCCTGCTTTTTATGGGGCTATGATAAGTCACGAGGACAACAATATTACACTTCCAGTAGGTCTGGAAGCCGAGATCGATGCCGATCAGCGAACAATTAAAGTACTGGAATCAGGAGTTAGAACTTAAAAATCGATCAAGACAGGTCATTATATTGATACAATCAACAAAGAGAAGATCATTTCGGGTACTTTGGGTGCTGTTATTCTGTATTTTGGCACTGACTTCACAACAGTTAATAGCCCAAACAGAAACGGGAACGCTTAGCGGTTTTGTTTTTGATGCGGAGACAAAAGAGCCTCTTCCATACGCCAATATCATTATTGAAGGGACAACGCGAGGCACGTATTCCAAAAATGACGGCTCTTATTCCATTAAATTACCTCCCGGCGAGACAAAGATCCGCTATCGTTTTTTATCTTATAAGGACACCGTGGTAACCGTTCAAATAACCGCAGGGCTTGAGACTGAACAAACAGTGTATCTGAAACCCGACCTGATGTCCATGGATGTAACCGTAAGTGCAAACCGGGTTGCCCGTGAAATGCAGAATCTGGCTCGAATGCGAGATCAAAAAAACTCGAACCTGAGATCCTATTCTGCAGATTTATACAAACTGGCCATCCTGAGTAACGTAGGACGAAATTTCAGCTATGAAAAGCTGGATAGTATTGATCTGGAACCCATTGCATTCTCAGAACGAAAATCTAAACTCAAGTATATAGCTGATCCTGAAAGATATTCCGAAACACTGGTTGCCAACCGGGCAAGTGAAAACTTCTTCAGTGAATACGACTTCTTTTCAACCGGCGGTGAACCGCTTAACCTGAACGATAATGAGATCTCCCTGAGTATTTTGTCGGAAAATATCACCGTGGTAGGACCTATCTCTGCTCGGGCAGGAGACTTCTATGAACTCTATGATGAGGACGCTGACAGTAGCTGGCCTGTAGGAACCATCGAAGTTTCATTTTATCCCATCCATGACAATCGTCCTTTATTTGAGGGAAAAGCTTGGTACAATCCCGATAACAATACGATTCTTGGCGTTGACGTCATGCTGAACGACTATGCTGAGACCAACACGGGAACATTCAGTATCTCAGACCTAAGGTACCAGCAATCCTATCAAAAAGTTGGGGATTTTTGGCTGCCTGAGCGTACGGAACTTTCGGCCGTGCTGAAGTTCATTACTTCTAAAGACAAGATCCTGTATAAAGACGAATGGACGTGGACCAACCTAAAGGTGAACCGGCAATCCGAACCTCAAAATGTGAAACTGAATACGGTCAATATCCTGCCGGATGCTCATCAAAAAGAAGCCGCTTATTGGGATACGCTCTCCGGAAAGCAGGAGAACCGTAATACCCGTTTGTTGAGTGAGGTTCAGAATTACGAAGAAGACCGGGTGGCTGTGAAAGTAGGGATGTCGGTCTTTCGATCTTTTTTCCGGCTTCCTTATCAATTAGAGCGTTTCTATCTTACCAACATCAGTCACATTTATAGCTACAATCGGGTACAGGGGCATTATCTGGGACTTGGCTTACGCACGCCCGTCAGTGATAACTACGAGTATCGCGCTATTGCCGGTTATGGTTTTGGAAATGAAAACTGGAGCTATCAATTAAGCGGGTATCATTTTCCGGGCGGAATCTTCATTGGACCAGAAGTATCCTATTTCAAGCGGACTTTCCAGCAGTATCAGGATTATGAATACAACCGCACTCCTCTCGATTTTTTTGAACTTCGGCAAACTATCAATGGACTTACTACCGGAACTACCGGCAATAATTTTTTTGAGAGGGAAGGAGTGAATGCCGGTTTGCGTTTCAGGCTCGATACCGAATCCTTCATTCGTATGCTTTATATGGCGGAAGATCATCATTCCTTAAACGCTACCACCGACTTTAGCCTGTTTGGAAGCAATCTGGAACCTCAAGAATTTCGCAATAACGATCCACTTTTTCCTGCTGAGGAAGGAAGTCTGCGCGGAATCTACATGCACCTGCATCACGATACACGGCAATACCTGAGAACCCAGTTTTTACGGGATTACAACATCCGCGAATTCGGTTGGCTGGTGGATGCAGTCCTCGAAAAAGGCGTAAACAGCATGGGCAGTGATTTTGATTATAACCGCTACCGGGTAGGATTGAAGTTCTATTGGCCGGTCTTTTCCACCCATTTCTTTCAAACCGATATTATTGTGGCGGCTTCGGATGAAGGTACGCCCAATCAACGTTTATTTACCTACAACGGCTATGTGGTAGATGATTACGTCCGGTATCGTCCCTTTGCTACCGTTGATTATCGACAGCCGTTGGGGCACCGGGTTTCACAGATCAAGATCCGATACAAATTCGGGAGTTCGCTCACCCGCAGCATCCCAATTGGTTTCATTCAGAAAAGCGGGATACAAATCTCCACCATTCTTACAGCCGGCGTTTTGGATCAGGAAGATTCGCTCCAGCCATTATATCCTCATTCCAATGCGGAGGCCCAGGCCGAGATCGGCATTGCTGCCTCTAAGATCTTTGGTATCTTCTATGCCGAATTCAGCAAAAAACTTTATGGTAAGTTTGGTAATTCATACGGTATAACTCTGCTTTTTTAGAAGGTTCGCTATTCTGATACTTTGCTGCAGAATGAATCAGAAGCCCTGTCACAAAAATTTAAATCGACTTGTGAAGACGCTTCTTCTTCTGAATACTCCGGATCAGCATGACTTATCTCATACATGAAACCTTCAAACCCGTGATTCCTCCATCGGGGACACTTGAGGATCCCGGATTTTAGCCCTCACCCATCTGAAAAGCAGATATACCATAACCGACCAAACAACAAGAATGACTTCCAGCACTAAAATGTAAGTAGGCCAGGGAGGGAGGAGGCTGAAAAAAGTAGTTCCGGGTGGTTTTGCCATCACGTACATATAATTACTGCCAAGCAGCAGGTTGATCCCATAGATTATTCCAGCAGCAACATTTAGCCAACCTACGGTTCGCAGGAGGTCGCCACGTCTAAGATCCCATTTCCAGCCTACTGCAGGATATAGTGCCAACAGCACAAGTCCCATGTGAACCAGCCAATAGCGGATGGCATCATAATGGAAAAGAGAAAAATCAACCGAAGGCGTCAGATTAGCTTGTGAGACACCCAGAACGATCCAAAAGAAAAGAGTGCCCCAAACTTTTCTGCTGCCGGTAGCAAACACCCAAACCAATATAAACGGGAGGAAGTTACATAAATGCAGGGGAATGTCTTTTTCAACATCAAAGGTTCCCAGGTACAAATTCACCGGAACCTTGAGAAGTTGGGTAGCTGACAATAAAAGAGCGAATCCGAGCAGTATTTTTTGTTGCTCAGTTTCTGTACGAGAGCCTAAAACACGAAAGAAAAAGTAACCAAAGATCAAAAAACCGAGAAGCAGAAGAAGGTGTTCCGTCTCGTAGGCAGTAAACTCGTTTGTGGTTTCAAAAAGAGAATTCAAGCTTTTTATTGGTATGGTTATAAAAAAGGATGAGCTAATAACCGAAAATATAATTGAAAATAAAAGGTGCAGTGAACGGCAAAGTTGTTGATTCTTCTATAACACCCGGCTGGCGTGATCGCCCACAAACATTGCCGCATTTCCACCGTGCAGATTCCCTATCAAGTCATTATAATTTGCAGGCGAGGTTAACTTTAAAATCAAACAGGTACTGTGATGAGAAAGATCAATGTAATATCCATGATCACTTTGGATGGCGTGCTACAAGGCCCCGGAGGCCCTGAGGAAGACACTTCAAACCAATTTGAATACGGTGGGTGGGCCGCTCCGCACGGGGGTGAGGAATCTGAGGAGATCATGGCAAAGCTGATGCAACCGTCAGATTATCTTTTAGGCCGTAAGACCTTCGATATCTGGGAAGATTACTGGCCGCTCCATGCCGAAGTATGGCCGGGCATCAATGATGGGATGAAATACATATTCTCTAATACCAAAGACTCCACTGATTGGAAAAACACGAAATTCCTGAAAAACCTTTCGGATATCAGAAAGCTTAAGCAATCAGAAGGATCAGACCTGCAGGTGTGGGGCAGTGGAGAGCTTATTCAGTTGCTGCTAAAACATGATTTAGTGGACGAGTTATGGGTGATCATTTTTCCCCTCACGCTTGGGCAGGGAAAGAAGCTTTTTTCTGATGGCGTTATTCCTGCAGCATTCACCTTAAAAGAAGGAACCGTGACACCTTCCGGACTAATCATCGCCAATTACAAGCGGGAGGGAGACATAGAGACGGGTATTGCAGGAGCATGATTAAGGCCTGAATGATCTAAAAGAAACCATTCCTTTGGCAACATATAATGAAAGGAATGAAAATTTTGATCATAGTCTTGGAGATTAACTCCAATACTTATTTTTTTTGCATCAACCTATAACTGATGATGCGGGGACTGAGCGCATTGGTTTAAAAAAGCATGTACAAATGGAAATAACTGCCAAATCTGTTATCACCTGTCCCGAGTGTGGACACGCAAAAGAAGAACAAATGGCTGCCAATGCTTGCCGATTTTTCTATCAATGTGAAAATTACTATTCTATTTTAAAGCCAAAGAATGGTGATTGTTGTGTTTTTTGCAGTTATGGATCAGCTCCTTGTCCACCGGTTCAACAAAAAAGGAACGGTTGTTAGATTTTTAATAGCCTTTCGATCCCGATCATTTCTTTTCACTCTTCAAATTCCGTACAATCCCATTCCTTTTACCTGAGTAAACATTTTTTTACGGGTGCAAACCTAACTAATTCGTTTTATTCCGTAGCAGGTAATTCATAATCATAATTAACTACAAAAAACAATGAATGTGCTAAAACCAACGAATCTTTTATTCTTGGTCTTTTTGGGATTGTTTTCAGTGCAGTCTGCTGAAGCATCGTTCTTTACGATGATTCAGGATACAGCTGAAGCAGATACTAATAAGATCAAAAAGGCCGAAAACGAACTTCCCATGGAACCCGGTCGGGTCGTAGAATTCTCCACCAATGAAGGCACGTGGATGTCGCTGGATGTGAGTCCGGATGGCCAACATATCGTCTTTGACCTGATGGGAGATATCTATCGAATACCTATGTCGGGCGGAAAGGCGGAACAGCTCACTGATGGAATGGCTTTCGATACGCATCCGCGTTACAGCCCGGATGGCAAATACGTGTTGTTCACATCGGATGCTTCAGGCGAAGAAGACCTTTATTACGTAAATGTGGAAGACACTTCCGAGATCACTCAGATCACCAAAGGCGAAAATACTAGGTACACCAATGCGGTATGGACGCCCGACGGTGAGTATGTGGTGGCTTCCAAAGGCGGGCTTACCCCAAAACTTTGGCTCATTCATAAAGAAGGTGGAAGAGGAACGGCGATGATCGACGAACCCGGTTCCCTAAAGATCATCGACCCTGCGATAACCCCGGATGGACGATATGTCTATTATTCACAACGCAACGGAGCCTGGAACTACAACGCTCAGCTTCCTCAATATCAGATCGGAGTGTACGATCGTGAAGACGGATCTACCGATCGGGTAACTTCACGGTATGGCTCAGCTTTCACCCCAACCATTTCACATGATGGAAAGTGGATGGTGTACGGTTCCCGTTATGAAGATCAAACCGGTTTAGTGCTCCGTGACCTGGAAACGGGAGATGAGCGCTGGCTGGCGTATCCGGTTCAAAGAGATGAACAAGAATCTATCGCCACGATGGGTGTACTGCCAGGAATGGCCTTTACGCCGGATAACAAGAATCTGCTAACTTCTTACAACGGAAAGATCTACAAGATCAATATTGAAAGCGGAGAAGAAACTGAAATCCCTTTTGAGGCCGATGTACACCTGGAGATTGGGCCGGAAGTATTCTTCAAATATCCTATTTCTGATGAGAAAGAAATAGTAGCCACACAGATTCGCGATGCGATGCCTTCTCCAAATGGAAAGCAATTAGCTTTTACGGTTTTGAATGATCTGTATGTTCAGGATCTGCCGGATGGCAAGCCTCGCAGGATCACAAATTCTGATGTAATCGAAGCGCAGCCGGCATGGTCCCCAAATGGAGAATGGATCGTTTATGCCACTTACGATGCGGAAGCAGGTGGAGCATTGTACAAAGTGAATCCTAATGCGCGGCGGGTACGTCCCGAGAAGATCACCAGTGAGCCCGGTATTTACAGTGAACCGGCCTGGTCGTACAACAGTGATCGCATTGTAGCGCTGCGAGGTGATAATCGCAGTTACGAGCGTGCTTATGGTCCATTTGCCTTTGGTGCAAGTGATGAACTCATCTGGGTTGATGCGGATGGAGGTTCTAACAATTTCATAGCCAAAAGCAACGGCAGAGAAAATCCGCACTTCGTTAAATCCAATGATCGTATTTACCTGAACCGGGGCAACGGCACGCTGATTTCCATGCGCTGGGATGGAACCGATGAAAAGGAGCATGTGCGAATCACCGGAATCACCACAGCAGGGTTTGGAACAATGGGTACAAATTATCCTTCTCCCGATATGCTTCATCCTGATGAAAATCCGGAGGAAAGCAATCCTCCTTCAAATGCCGGTTTGATTACAATGGCTCCCGAAGGAGATCAGGCTATGGCTCTAATCAACAATGATATTTATGTGGTTACTGTGCCTAAAGTTGGGGGAGATACGCCCAATATTTCAGTTGCCAATCCGGATGGCGCTGCTTTCCCGGCCAGAAAATTGACAACCATTGGCGGACAATTCCCTCATTGGTCGGATAATGCTTCCAAAGTACACTGGTCCATCGGGCACGGTCATTTTATATATGATCTGGAAGCAGCTGAAGCTTATGAAGACAGTGTAGAAGCTGCTAAAGAGGCCGAAGCTGAAAAAGCGAAAGAAGAAGAAAAAATGAAGAAAGATGATGCCGATAACGAAGACGATTCTGCCAACGAGGAGGAAACCGAAGAAGCATCAGACAAAGAAGAGAAGAAAGAAGATGAAGGCTACAAGCCTGAAGAACTCAGCATTGAAGTGATGATAGAACGGGACATTCCGGAAAGCAAGATCTTACTGCAGAATGCCCGTATCATCACCATGAACGGTGATGAGGTGATCGAAAATGGAGACATACTCATCGAAAATAACCGTATTGTAGAAGTAGGAACTAATCTTGAGGCACCTAACGGAGCCGAAACCCGCGACCTTCGCGGTAAAACGGTTATCCCGGGTTTTGTAGATACTCACGCGCATTTAAGGCCAAGCTGGGGCATTCACAAACAACGCGTTTGGGGATATGCCGCTAACCTTGCTTATGGTGTAACCACTACCCGCGACCCCCAAACCGGAACCACCGATGTACTTACTTATTCCGATATGGTTGAAACTGGCATGATGGAAGGTCCGCGTATTTATTCTACCGGTCCGGGACTTGGGTACTGGGCATATAACATCAAAAGCCTGGAGCACGCCAAGAATGTGATGAAGCAGTACAGCAAGTACTACGACACCAAGACCATCAAAATGTATTTGGCCGGCAACCGCGAACAGCGACAATGGATTCTGATGGCTGCCAAAGAGCAGAACATCATGCCTACCACAGAAGGGGCACTGGACTGGAAACTGAATATGACTCAGCTTATTGATGGTTACCCGGGTCATGAGCATTCCTTACCGATCTATCCGATCTACAATGATGTGGTTCACGTGACGTCGGAAGCGCAAATGGCCGTTACACCTACGCTGTTGGTTTCTTATGGGGGTCCGTGGGCAGAGAATTATTTCTATTCCCGGGAAAATCCATTTTTTGATGAGAAGCTCAGAACGTTTACTCCTTATGAAGAACTGGCTTCCAAATCCCGAAGAAGACCCGGTTGGTTCCATGAAGATGAGCATGTATTTCAAAAGCATGCTGAGTTTTCCAAACATCTGAAAGAGGCCGGTGGATTATCCGGTGTGGGAAGTCACGGTCAGTTACAGGGACTCGGATATCATTGGGAACTGTGGGCAATGGCCTCAGGCGGTATGGATAATCATGATGCTCTTCAGGTGGCTACTATAGACGGTGCAACTGCTATTGGCCTTGATGGTGATTTAGGATCTATTGAAGCCGGTAAATTAGCCGACTTGGTGATCCTGAATGAGAATCCACTGGAAGACCTCAGAAATACCAATACTATCGAAATGGTAATGAAAAATGGCCGTCTCTACAATGGCAATACGCTTGACCAAGTATATCCGCAGCAAGTCACGGCCGGGCCATTTGAATGGAATCACATAAACCCCGGAAAAGTAACTTTACCCGGTGTTGAATAAAATTTCACCAAGGCAATTGTAAACTATAAAAGGCTCTCGAAAGGGAGCCTTTTTTGTTTGAGATGAATTCCAGCAAACAAGGATTGTTCTAATATCAAACCAACCATCTTGGGGAGCCTTCCAAACCCGGGAAAATTCTCTTTCTATCCCAATTGATTGATCAACAAGGAGATCTTGCAATACCTTAGCGGTTAATTTAGTTGAAATAGTGATTTATTGGTTTATTTTAGAGAGACTTAAAAGAATCTTTTAACCAACATTCCGATATGAGAAAATTACTTTTATTCCTTTTCATTCCTTTTGCATTCATAAGTTGTGCAAAAAATTATTATACAAGCTATTCACCGAATACCGCAGATAAAGAATTTGGTAGCGTAATCGTAAAATTTTCAAATCCTGTTCAAAATGTGAATGCAACGATAAATGGGAACCTGATCGCTGAAGATAAATTTACCAAACGCATTGAAGTAGATAGTTTGCCCGCAGGTGAGCATGAGATTAAAGTAATTGCCTCGAGCTGGGAACTAAAAAGAGATATCAATAAGCTAGAAAATGTACATGTTGAGCCGCATACCAAAAGGACAATGTTGGTAGAAGTCCCTCCAAAAAGTACCGGTTATTGGATCTATCAAACGGCTGCTTTTATGGTATCCTTTATTGCTTCATACTGGATATATCATTGAAAACGGCACTTTTGTCATGTTATATACACCTTTGCTGTAACCACAACATCAAATATCATTTTGCCATGTCTCGATCATATTGCCTTTTACCCATTATCATATATTTGTTCTTTATGTCCGGTTGTTCTTCAGAAGCAACTAAAGACCCGGCAATTGATTACTCCGAACTTCCTCTCATTAATACAGAAAAAGAATTCAGCATCAGTGCTTCAGATGACTTCATTCCGGCTCTGATTACACGAATAATGGTGGCAGAGAATGGAGATATTCTGGTTAGTCAACGAAGCGATCGTACGATTACGCAATTTGACAGCTTGGGGAATTATATCGCCAGGGTAGCAGGGCCTGGTCGAGGTCCCGGTGAGCTAAGTGAATACCCAAACCCGCATTTTAATGGCCAAATTTTGGTAATGAGTAACAATCACGGGATGTTAACAGAATATCAACCCAATAAAGAGGGTATTTTCGAGTACACCACCGACTATACTTTTCGGTTACCCGGGCCAATGAGAGGCATTCGTTCCGAAAAGGATTTCAGTTCCTTTTATGTACAGGTCGATTCAGCCCGAACTCCATTTGGAACTATTCCTCCCGAGTTTACCACCGATCTTGTACACCTGGTAAAAGTGGTGGCCGATACCTTACAGGTAAAAGAAAGTATCTTGTCTTTAAGAAAACATTCAGCTTTTATAGAAATCTCTGATAATGGGAATAGAATGAGTTATGAGTATCTGCCTTACCGCTATAATGATTATTTTACCCCACTGGAAAATCAAAAGATTTTGGTAGCAAGAACGGGAGAATCGCTTATCCAGATTTATGACAAAAATCTGCAGGTAGAACACGAGGTAAAACTTGATGTTAAAGACCGATTTATAACGGAAGCAGATATGGAATATCACTTTCCCGAATTGAGTCGTACTGAAAGAAGAGATCGGCGTAAACTTATTAAAGATATAAAGCCACCTTTTACAGGGGTAATTTTAGACGATCAAGATCGATTCTGGATTTGGACTGATGAAACTCAAGAGGGTAAAGAGATGGTTATCCTAAATTATGAAGGAACGCCTTTGGGCCGAATGCTTTTACCTTCAGAAAGTTCTCTACAAGCCATTAGTAATGGAAAATTGTACACAGTAAACCGAGAATCAGAAACAACCATTGAAGCATATTCTGTTTCTTTCAGTAACTAAAACCATTTTGGCATAAGAATGCAATGAAGATGAAATATATTCTTGCATTACAAAAGTATTCACTTCCAAAATTATGTATTGAGCTTATATTTCTTTTATAGTCATATTAAAGATTAAATTACTGCAATTATTATATTTAACGTAGCAAATAAAAACTTTAAAACAACATAATTATGTGGTGTAGGTGTCAGGTGATTTTACTATATACCATTTCATATTAATTAATAGGGGTTGATAAATGGCTGATAACAAAATACCTCACGGACATAGTTTTAAGTTTAAGGGTTTTGAAAACGATGAAATAGAGTATATGCTTTTGAAAAAGGGCAGTGTTTCAAAACCACCTCCGTATAAAGGAAATATAATAGATGAAAAGGTTTCTATAGAACCTGATCACGATATCCTGGTAATAAGACAACGATTTAAAAACAACAAAAGAGACGCTTTTCAGGTGAGTGAGAGAACAAGTAAAGTTCGCCTGACCGGTAACCAATATGGAATAGAAAAGAAAAAAGGAAAAGTTTACAGTATAACTGTATTTGATATTGCTAAGAGTAAAAAAAAGGATCTTAACGATCACGATGTAGATATTGAACCTCCTCAGAACCCTATTCCACTACACTAAAGCTAATTATTTGTGAAGGAATTTCTGGTTAGTATTTGCATAAGCCTTTTTGTAGCCAGTATTGGATATGGGCAATCTTTTAAAGGATTTCCTGCAATCAAAAACTTTACTTCCGGTGAATACGATGGAAGCGTCCAAAATTGGGACTTTGCGGAAGATTCAAACGGGGTTTTATATATATCCAATTTGCAAAACATCATTAAATATGATGGGGTGAACTGGCTGGATATTTCAGTGCCAAACAGCCGTTCTTATTCCATCCATTTAGCCGAAAATAATCGCTTGTTTGTTGGAGGGGTAAACGAATTCGGCTATTTGGGCCCTCCAAAAGACAGCACGCTCACAGTAGAGCAGTATTACTCTCTCAGATCACTCATCCCTGATTCATTAGAGGTCGGCCGTATATTTGATATAACCTCAAGCGGAAATGATATTTACTTTCAAACCAGCGAAATTTTGATTCGTTATGATGGAAGTAAAGCCGATTATTTTTTACCTGAAAAAGCATTCTCCTATGTTTTTAATTATAAGGGGGAAATTTACGTAAGGGAGGCTTTAGAAGGACTAAAAAAAGTAGATGGAGATTCGCTTGTACTTGTCCCAGATGGAGAATATTTCGCAGAAAGAAACATCTTTAGCTATATAGGCCATCCACAAAAAGATCTTTTTTGTGAATACATGCAATGCAGTGAATTTGTGAATGGCTCATTCCGGCTGGTAAATATGGAGGTGAATGCCTATTTGAAAACCAATTACATGGATGAAGCCATCGTTTTGCAGGATGAAACCCTTTTGTTCGCAACTCGCCTGGGTGGACTTGTCCATACAACCGTAGATGGCAAAATTTTACAGATCATTGATGAAGATAAAGGGCTTATCAGTAATATGATTTATGGAATTTATGAAGACAAAAACGGGAGTGTTTGGGCAGCTACCGTTAATGGGATCTCACGAATAGATTTTGAATTACCCCTTCGCTTTTATGATGAGAGATCTGGAATTTCCAAGGATATCCTGAAGATCACAGAACACCGAAATAACTTAATTTTTGGCACAACCGATAAGGCCTATCATATAAATAGTGACCATGAAATTGAGACCTACACCTTTACGGGAATGTGTTCTGATGATATCACTGTAAATAATATTTTTTATTTGATCTGCGACCAGAATATCCATTATTACGATGGTACAAACTATACTGCTCTTCAGGAGATTCAAGCCTATAAAATAGCATTGCTCAAACAACCAAATATGGTGTTTTTTGGAAATGCATCTGGTTTCAATGTGGCAGCTTTGAATAGAGAAAACTATAGAGTTTTATATCAGTTAACTGATCTCACAATTCTTCCAAATTCAATTTTGGTGGACGAAAGTAATACTATTTGGGTTGGCAGTAACATCGGCCTCAATAAAATTGACTTAGAGTGGGAGGGAGATACCGTTATTGGGCATAAGTTAGAGCATTATTTTATCGACGTTAAAAACATCTATGATGATAAGCGTAGCTACGTAACTTCTTTAGGAGGTGAACCTGCTTTTTTAACCTGGGGAAAAGGAATACAACGTTACGACACTCAGGATCAAAAAATGGTTCAGGATTTGAGATATGGAAGTTCTTTCTCAGATACCTCAAAACAATTTTATTTAGCCGAAGAAGATCTTGAAGGAAATATTTGGTTTAGGTACGACAGTGAATATCAAGCGGCTTTGAAGGCTGAAAATGGGGACTATAAAAATTATCAAGGGCCTCTTAGGTTAATTGATCACCAGCAAAGTAATGACATTTACACACGAGATGAGCAATTTATTTGGTTTGGTACGGATCAGGGAGCTGTCAGATATCAAAAGCATCATACGTTTGATCATCGTTTTCCATTTCATACCCAAATAAATAAGGTTTTGGTAAAGAACGACTCCCTCATTAACGGAGGCTCAAAAAACCAACGTACTGTTTTAGCTTATAAAGATAATGAAATGCGTTTCACATATGCTGCAGCAAGCTATTTTTCGCCTAAAGAAACAGAATACCGCTCCAGGCTTGAGGGTTTTGAAGAAAATTGGGGAATTTGGACGAATGAATCTTTCAAAGACTACACCAACATTCCCGAAGGAGATTATACATTCAAAGTACAAGCCCGAAATGTATTTGGAGAAATCAGTGAATCTGCCGGCTACTCATTTTCTATTTTGCCCCCATGGTACCGGACCTGGTGGGCTTATTTATTATATACGGCTTTCATAGCAGGAGTTTTATATACTGCTTATAAAATTCGGGTCAATCAACTTTTACGGGTAGAGCGCATCAGAAATCATATTGCCAGCGACCTCCATGATGAAGTAAGTGCTACGCTTTCAAGTATCACCTACTTTGTGCAAGCCATTGAAAGCGATAAAGTAAAAGGTGATAAACATCGTTTTTTGAAGTTAATTTCGGGAAGTGCAGGCGATGCAAAAGAAAAGATCACCGATATTGTATGGGCTATTAATCCAGAGCACGATGACTGGCAAAGTTTTCTTTCTAAATGCAGAAGATACGCCTCCGATCTTTTTGAGAGCAAGGAAATCAGTTACAGCCTAAAGATCGATGAATACATCCCGGGCAAGTTAGACATGCAACTCAGACAGCATTTATGGCTTTTATTTAAGGAAATGATCACAAACGTGGCCCGACACTCTGATGCAAAAAATGTGGATATCATCATGAGATATGAGCAAGCCCACTTCAAGCTGGTGGTACAGGATGACGGGAGAGGGATGGATGTGGATCAAGTTCAAAAAGGAAATGGATTGGTTAATATCCAAAAAAGAGCCGAGCAGATCGGGGCTGATATTAACCTGAAGACATCCGCTGGATTTGGTACACGATGGAACTTAAAAGTGCCGGTTTGATCCTATAAAAAAGAGCTAGAAACCCATCATTCAAAGTTTATTACCATTCATATGATCTAATACTTGTCCGTCATTGGTATGATATTCTCGCATCAGATCAGCCGTCAGGCAGGAGTGAATAGGAAATATTTGGATGGTTTCGCCTATATTGATCTTCTTGAATACCTCATTACTGCATTGTATGATGCCATGTTCCTGGGAAAGGCTTTTGAGGTATGTCTCCTTGGAAAGATATTTGAGCATCGGTTCGCCAAAGCTTTTGATGCCCCCAATTTCAATAAAGTCTTTGGAGAAATGGACGGCCCCTCCATGAATCAGAACCTGATTTCGGTCTGGGAATTTCTCAATAACCGGACATTCCATGTATACCGCAATCTCATTGGGAGAACACGAGCCGATCTCTACCTGCATCCAGTCGTAAAAAACGAAATTACCCGGGCTGAGCTGATCTGCCGGTCCAAAATCATCCAATACACTGCAGGAAGGAGTATCCCCAAAACAAATAGGAAGACCCGGAAAATGATCCTTCAATCCTTGCAGCTGACCGAGCGCTTTGGATGAAATTTCTTTAACCTCTTCAGCCGAACGGGATTGATAAGTATGTCCTGCATGGCAATAAAATCCGGCCGGATAGAAATGCTCCGATTCCTCAATAGCTGATAAAACGTTTTGGATGGTATCGGTTTCAGATACCGGAATTCCACTGCGCCCGTAATCAGGATCGATCTCAATATATAGCCCCATTTCCTGAGCCATTTTACGGTCCAATAGCCTCACTACTTCCGCGGAAATAATCAGTGTTTTCAGAGAAGCTTGCTGGGCTATATTGTCATAATATGAAGTAGCTAATACATTGGCGGGGAATGCAATAGTGATATCATCCCAACCGTCATTCAGGAAATATTCAGCCATTTTGACAGATGAAACCGTAATCCCTGAAACTCCAAATTCCCGAAACATTCGTCCAATTTTATGCGATTGGTGTGTTTTGAAATGAGGTCGGAATTCCAGGGAATGATCCGTTGTCTTTCCGGCCATTCGTTGGATGTTTGACCGAACGATATCAAGATCAACAAAAAGGGTAGGGAACGGCTTCATTTTGCGGAAATTTTAGGCTTGTGATCAGTTTCGGGTATCAAGTCGCTTTTGAAGGATGGCGTTGCGTTCGTCTTGACTTAAATCATCTTTAAAATCGAACATGGCATTTTCCCACGAGCCATACACAGGATTCGGAAGTATGAACCACTTACGACCAAAGTAATCGGAATAGCGGGTTACATAGGTATCTCTTTTATCCTGAGTGATATTCTTGGCCGGAAAAAAATCATTGAGGTCATCGCCGAAAGCCATAATCACCCTGTAATTCTCTTCAATGATCTCACGCCGTTTGATCTTGGAAGAGTTCCAACCCGGTTCCTCACCGTTTAGCATGATGTTATCCATCTCTGAGGATACCGGAAATCCAAGTTCGATCATATTACGCCGAGTGGCATCTTCAACTTCATAGCTCCGATTTGATATATAAAAGATCTGAATGCCTTGTTCTGCTGCATATTGAGTAAATTGAACCGCTCCAGGAACAGCCTCCGCATTAGCTTCCATACACCAGGTTTTCCAATCCTTACTGTTATAACTCGTTCCTTGTTTGATCATACGAGCCTGAAAGGGGGAATTATCAAGTACGGTTTCATCAATATCCAGTATAATAGCCGGGGGAAGTTGCATATATGCTTCTGTTTCTTCCTGTGAGATGGAGGCTGTCCAAAATGAATCTTCAAGAGGAAGAGAAAGACTACGTTTGGCCGTTTCATAAGCCTGATGACTTAAAGCCTGATATTCCGCTGAGTTCTGAACCCAAAGAGTAGCTTGAACCGTTTTATCTTCAGGAAATGGTTCACTGGAAGTGATTTTTTGGGTTGAACTGCAGCCAACAGCGGTTATTCCGATCAAAAAGAGCGAGATAATTTTTAGATTTATCATCAGAAATTTTTTTTAATGTTATGCTAATTTTAGGTCTAAGATATAAAATCACAGTAACAGGGAAAGTATTTTTATTTGTTAATGTGATTCACCCTTTAAAACCTTTATTTTTGTTCCCGCAATGAATTCCGCACAACAACAAATTATTGGCCGAGTAGAACAGGTAGATCTTCCTGAATGGAAATTCTATGACCTGGAAGCTAAGATCGATACCGGTGCTTATACTTCCAGTTTGCATTGCCATCATTTGGAACAATTTTCAAAGGATGGAGAACCCTGGGTTCGGTTTTATTTACTGGATCCGGATCATGAAGCGTATAACGAACAGAAACTGGAAATGCCTGTCCACGATCAGCGAGAGGTGAAAAGTTCTAATGGCGAGATCTCACTCCGGTATTTTATACAAACACGGATCTTCTTTTTTGATAGGGAATATCTGATCGAGTTTTCACTGGCCGATCGTTCTTCGATGAAATATCCGTTGTTAATTGGACGAAAGTTTTTAAAAAAAAGACCCTTTATTGTGGATGTTACCCAAACAAATCTATCACCTGCTAAAAAGACCGGGGAGTCTTAAGAATGCACATTGCGATTCTTTCCAGAAATTCTTCACTTTATTCAACCAGCCGTTTGTATGGTACGGCCAAAAAAAGAGGACATGATGTCGAGATCATTGATCACCTTAAATGCGACATTGTAATCGAGCAAGATAATCCCAAGATCTATTATAAAAGTAAACGTCTCGATTATTTAGATGCCATTATCCCGCGTATCGGTGCATCGGTTACCTTTTATGGGGCAGCGGTGGTTCGCCAATTCGAAATGATGGAAGTATTCAGTGCGGTACATTCCCAGGCTTTGGTGCGGTCAAGGGATAAACTGAGAAGCCTGCAGTTATTAGCGAGTTCCGGTGTTGGACTTCCAAAAACCGTATTTACGAATTATTCCAAAGAGGTTAAAAAGCTCATAGAATCAGTAGGTGGGGCACCTTTGATC
Organism: Gracilimonas tropica DSM 19535; assembly: GCF_000375425.1. Lineage (GTDB taxonomy): Bacteria > Bacteroidota > Rhodothermia > Balneolales > Balneolaceae > Gracilimonas > Gracilimonas tropica. The sequence continues at coordinate 152,647 of NZ_AQXG01000003.1, forward strand.
GTTAAACTACTGGAAGGCACGCAAGGACATGGCGTTGTATTAGGGCCTACCAAAAAAGCCTCTGAATCTATTATTGAAGCTTTTCATGCTATGAAGGCACGTGTGATCGTTCAGGAATTCATTGAAGAATCCAAAGGATCTGACATCCGGGCTTTCGTAGTAGATGGCAAAGTAGTAGGAGCAATGAAGCGGCAGGGCAAAGAAGGTGAGTTCCGTTCCAACTTGCATCAGGGAGGTACCGGAACCCTGATCAAATTGACAAAGGCTGAACGAAATGCTGCATTGACGGCAGCTCAGGCAATGGACCTTCAAATCGCAGGAGTAGACATGCTACAATCCGATCGCGGACCGTTGATACTGGAAGTGAATTCATCCCCGGGCTTGGAAGGCATAGAGAAAGCTACAGAAAAAGACATTGCTGCCAAGGTCATAGAGTATGTGGAAAAAGCGGTAGAAGAACGAAAACGTAATCCCTCGCGCAAGAAGAAGGCCAAGAAGCATGCCTGAGTTTATTACCATCAATAAGGAAAAGGTTGGATTGGGAGAACGCAGGGTCATTGATCTGAATATTGCCCGATTGCCAACCTATACGACTATCGACCTGCCGGTTTTGGTTTACCGTGCTCAGGAAGACGGGCCTGTTTTACTACTCACAGGGGGCTTACATGGGGATGAGATCAATGGAATTGAGATCGTTCGCCGTATGATTGAACGGGATATCGTGATGCCGGAACGAGGGACCGTAATAGCTATCCCAATTGTAAATATTTATGGATTTATTCAAAATGCCCGCGGGCTCCCGGATGGAAAAGATATCAACCGCAGTTTTCCCGGGGCTAAAGGTGGGTCGTTAGCCAAATTACTGGCCCACACGCTCATGAATGAAATTATTCCCGAAGTGGATTATGGCATAGATTTTCATACCGGCGGTTCAACCCGGGCTAACTTTCCTCAAATCAGATGCACCTTTAAAAGTGAAAGAGGCCTGGAATTAGGTAAAGCTTTTGGGGCTCCGGTTCTAATGCATTCCGGGCTCATAGCAAGGTCATTCCGAAGTGCTGCTCACAAAAAAGGAAAAGAGATCCTGGTGTATGAAACCGGGGAATCGCTACGCTATGACGAGCTGGGTATAGAGGAAGGCATTAATGGAACTCAACGGTTGATGAAACATCTTGGGATGATCAAGGAAGCACCACAAGCCAATGATACCAGGATATTCAACAGCTCTACCTGGATAAGAACCAAAAATGCCGGTCTTTTCATTACCCGTGCAGAATTAGGAGAATCATTTAACAAACGACAAGTATTGGGCTCAATTAAGGATCCATATGGAGAACTGAATTCGAGAGTTCATGCCCCACATAATGGAATGGTAATTGGCTTAAATAATTGTCCCGTAGTAAATAAGGGCGATGCTCTGATTCATTACGCATATAACAAATAATCTGACTTAAATTGGATATAGATCTACTTTTCACCGTTGTAACAGAAAAAGAATGGCGTTCGATCTCGGAAGAAGGACAGCTTAATAATACCTTTATGGATGGCGAGAGATCCATTTGGTGTTTTGAGGGTGCTGAAGCTGAGAAGGTCATCAATCATTATTTTGAAGGCAAAGACCAGTTACTGCTGATCGTTTTGGATCCGCTCAGGATACAGTCTCCGTTTAAACGGATCAAAGAGCATAGTTTTGACCTTGTTGAGGTAAAAGATGCTGTTTCTCTGGATGCTGTTATTGATAAGATCAAACTAAATCCCGATAAAAAAGGGAGTTATTCAGTGAATGTTAAACATTTCGATTGAGCTTAAGTACTACATATTGCTTTCTGATCAATTGTGCCTCAAATGCTTATCGAGCTGAATCCCTCTTTGAACAAAAAGAGAAAGAATTATCTGATCGATTTCCTGGTTCAGAGTTCATTTATATTCGTCAAAATGACTCAATTCAAGATATAGCGGCACAAAAAGCTCAAACCTATTCTCATATCATCGCTTGTGGAGGAGATGGAACAGTAAATCAGGTTGCCAATGGTATTATTGATACTAAAGCGATATTAGGTGTGATTCCTTTAGGGAGCGGTAATGATTTTGCCCAAAGCATAGGTTTGACTGGTAGTTTTGAGCAGGCCATGGAAACACTTTCCGGCAATTCTGTCTCAGCAATTGATGCAGTTTCTACAGATACCGGATACTTTTTGAATACGTTGGGAATAGGCGTTGACGGAGCTACCAACTATTACGCTTCTAAAAGCATGTTCAGATCCGGTTTTTTGCGCTATTTTTTTGGCGGACTCAAAGCCTTGATGAACTCCAAACCTTTCGATTTATCTCTTAAGACGGACGGCAATCCAGTCGAAATTACCCATAAAGTATGGATGGTTACGCTGGCAAACGGAAGAAACGAAGGAGGGAGGTACACGATCTCGCCCACCTCAGATCATTCAGATGGTGTAGTTGAAATCATCATTGTAAACCCTGTTTCCCGATACCGTTTGATCATGGAATTCATAAAACTTTCATTAGGTATTCCTTTCAAAAACGGGGTTATTCAAATCCGAAAAGCCAAAAATTTGATTGAACTGGGAGTAAATCCTTCACAAAGAGTTCATGCTGACGGAGAGCAATTGGCACTATTTTCTCAAGGCAAATTTGAAATCAACGCCTCAAAAATCCCGGTTGTTATAGCTTAAGATTTTCACGGAAGCGCTTCATCAAATCTTCACGGTTTGTGATTATCCTCAATTAACTTCTAACACAATCGGAGGTTACCATGCGAGGTCCGGTAAAAATCATCAATCGAAAAAATGACTTAAAACAAGGATATCTGATCCGTCTTGAAATTGGGATCATAGCATCTTTGCTGATCATGATTTCTGCTTTTAAAGTGAATATTCAATCTTCCGGTGATGGCGAAGAGATCGTAGTAGATCGCCAGGAAGAAGTGTTTATGGAAGAAATCGTACAGACAAAACAAGAACTTAAGGCTCCACCGCCACCAAGACCGGTGGTTCCAGTAGAAGTACCCAACGATGAGATCATCGAAAATGAGATCATAGAACTGGATGCGGAACTGGATATGGATGCCGGCTTTATTGATATGCCGCCGCCACCACCTAAATTTGAGGAAGAAGACGAAGAAATGGAGATCTTCGTGATCGTAGAGCAAATGCCTGAGCTGATCGGTGGTTTGGCCGGGATACAGAAAAGAATTGAATATCCTGAATTAGCACGAAAGGCCGGTATTGAAGGACGTGTAGTTATTCAGTTTGTGATCGACGAAAAAGGAAATGTCAATAATCCGGTTGTAGTACGCGGAATTGGCGGAGGATGCGATGAAGAAGCTTTAAAAGCAGTACAGGAAGCTAAATTTGTACCCGGTAAGCAAAGAGGCAAACCTGTTAAAGTTCGATACAGTTTACCAATAAGTTTTAAACTGGATAGAGCCAACAATAGCAGCCGTTAGATCAAGAATGTGGTAAGTAGCGTATATCTCAGTAAGGGATAGGAAAGGTCCTGAAGGTAAAACTTCAGGACTTTTTTTGTTCTACTAATTCGATGTTTCGTTTCAGATCCTCGTAGCCCACAGGTTTAATTAAATACTCCTCGAAATCAGTTTTTTGGGCTCTTTGCTGGTGAGAAGGATCAGAATTGCCTGTTATATAAATTACAGGGGTATTGAAACCTTTTTCACGAAGCCGGATCATTACATCAATTCCATCGATATCATCTTCAAGCATGATATCCATAAGAACCAAGTCGGGAAGCAGGTTCTGAATTTTATCTATAGCGTCTTGACCTTTTGATATAACATCCAGGACTTCGTATCCAAGGCGCTGGATCATTTTTGATAACAAGAGAGACAAAACTTTATCGTCTTCAACAATTACAATCTTCATGTCAGAAATATAAATAATTACACCATTATCTCTACACAAATTATAAAGTATTAGGGATAAAGTTTTAAAACTTAGTCATACTTAATTCCTATAATTTATATTATGTAAAGTTATATTATTTCTTCAATACTTCACATGATTGATATTGAAACGAACTTTATAAATTTTGCTTCTAAGCCCCTAACCTCTTGGACTTTTAGAACTTCTGTACTGTTTTGATCAGTCTAATTGCGCTAATACTTCCTGCACTTTATTCAGGTCCGGAATATTATCGGAATTTTCGAGAATCTCTTGATATTCTATATTCCCTTTTTTGTTGATCACAAATACAGAACGTTTGGAAACACCCTGCATCCCAAAGAAATCATCATACAGTGTATCGTATTTTTTACTTACTTCTTTGTTAAAGTCGCTTAGAAGTAAAAAATTCAAGTTGTGGGATTCTTTGAATGCCTTAAGAGTGAAAAAACTGTCTACACTTATACCTATGACTTTTGCATCCAGTGCTTCGTATATCTTCATGTTATCCCTGGTCGAACATAACTCTTTGGTACAAACGCCACTAAAAGCCAATGGAAAAAATAATAACACTACGTTATGTTCGTCTTTAAAATCGCTTAAACTTATGGGTTTACCTTTTGTATTCTGAAGTGTGAATTCAGGAGCTTTTCTCATTTAACTGTATTTTAAAATTTTTTAATCGGTGGCTTTTTCTTGTTCGCCAATAACAAATCGAAATGTTGTGAAAAGAATTCCCACACTCAGAAATATCTCAGATATCCAGTTTATCTCAGATAAATTATATTGGTTAAAAATGATCCAATGCGTTAGGTAAGCGATCCCAATACAGCTAATTCCTATTATATAATACCGCCTTTTCCTTTCTTTGGCTTGATTTAAGGCAAACACTAACAACGTTACCACCAAGGCTCCTCCCTGGTATATGGCATTAATCAGATCTTTGATGACGATAGAATCAATGATCAACGGGAAAAAAAGAAAACTGACAAATGGAAGAGCCGTCAAATAAGCCGGAAAACGGGCGAAAACAGGCTTTGAATCCCTGATCAACACCAATAATCCACTTATGTAAAAAGTTATGGATATCAATTTACCCCACTCAAATAGATCAAAAGGCAAATTAAATTCAAAAAGATCAACAAAGTAAGGTACAGTGATAGAAATAGCTGCTAAACCAAAATAAGATATGAGCAGATCTTTACGCTGTATATAAAGCCTGAGCAGTGAAATGAAAACAGTTCCGAAGGATAAAGAAACAACAAGATCTATCCATTTAGCGGTATCCATCAGCTCTCAGGATTTCGGCTTTCGATCTCCCTTTGCATCTGTTTCCCGTTTTGATAGGTCATTACCAAATCTGCTATATCTTTGAGTGTGCTGCGTTCGGCACGTACCATATGGTAAACAAAATCGTACAAACTGATCGTTTCCTTTCCTTTACTAATCTCTCTCTCCCAATCAATTAGAGGTATTTCCTCAATGATTTTCAATAAAGCAACCCGGTGTTTAGAGATCTTGTAAAGTAACTTTTGAATATCTTTGGCAAGTTCCTGGTCAACCTCAAAGGTTTCTTCCGGTGCACTGTACGCATTCAGGTTTATAGGCCTTACACTTTTGAAGGCATCTTCTATCACCTTGCGATAATAATTCTGTTGAGCGTGATCCAAAAACATCAAAATCTCTGAGATGGATCTTCCACCCGGTGGTGTTTCATCGTAAGGAACTGAATCTATTACATATTTAAGGGCTTCGGCCTCATGTTCAAGATAAGCTACATCATCAACCAGGGAATCAATTTGGCTCTGTTTTACTTCCATTCTGTGATTTCTTTCCTCTTAGGTATTCCAGCTGTGTGATGCCGGAGTTGAGTCATTCTTTTCTTGCTGTTCGATCATGTCAACCAGCGATAAGCCGGTATTCCATTCACGATCTCTGTCTCGCACGGAATGAATGTTATTCTCCTCCTGGAAATCCCAGAATGAACCAAATTGACGGTTTCTATAATTCTTGAGGTATTCTAAACGATCTGAAAGATCTTCTTTGGGTACCAAAAGTCGTTCTTTGTCATAGATCGCATCTTCTCTTGATTCGAATACGATATCATAATCCTGACTCATAACAATCGCCTCTTCAGGACAAACTTCCTCACAGTAGCCGCAGTATATGCAGCGCAGCATATTGATCTCGAAGAAATCAGGATATCGCTCCTTCTCGTCATCGGTTTCCTTGGCTTGCATGCTGATGGCTAAAGGCGGGCAAGCTCTTGCGCACAAGCCACATGCTACACATCGTTCTTTTCCATGATCTTCGACCAATACAGGTCGGCCACGAAAAATTGCCGGCGGGTCCCATTTTTCTTCCGGATAATTCAGCGTAAAAGTAGGCTGAAACATTTGTTTGAAAGAATACCACATCCCTTTAAAGATCTCGGGCAGGTACAGTTTCTCGAGGAAACTGAGCTTTCTTTCCTTTTTATAGTTATCGCTGACTGCGTTTAATATCGGTTTTTCGAGGTTCTTAGCCATTCAATCAGAATCGGTTTCGTGATGAACTAATTTGCGTTGAAAATAAACCTTTGTGCACTTAGCATCAAAGTAATTTAACAGCTTTTTGGGATTATTTTTGTCTGAAGATCATGGTAATGGGAACACCAATAAAACCAAAACGTTCCCGGATCTTATTTTCTATAAATCTTCGATAATTTGACGGGAGATCATGCGGACTGTTCATAAAGAACTTGAACACCGGCGGATTGCTTTTAACCTGAGTGGCATAAGTGATCTTAAGTTGCCTCCCTCTTTTCATTGGTAAGGGTTTTGCGCTCAGCATTTGTTCCAGAAATTCGTTGAACTCGGGCGTTGGAATTTCTTTTTTACGTTCGTCGATCACTTGTTGTGCCAGATCAATTACCCTATGCACCCGCTGCTTATTCATTGCAGATATCGTAACTATAGGGATATAATACATTTGAGGCACATTGGAATAAATATATTCTTCAAACTCCTTTACTACGTTGGTATCTTTTTCCGGAACAAGGTCCCATTTATTAAGAACGATCACCAGCCCTTTGTTAAATTGTTCAGCTTGTCGCAAAACCCGGCGATCTTGAGCATCAAACCCTTGCATGGCATCAACCAGTAAGATTGCAACATCACATTCTCGGATTGCTCGTTCCGTTCTGATGGTACTGTAGAACTCAATGTTTTCTTTAACCTTGGTCCGTTTTCTAAGGCCGGCGGTATCAACTAAAATATATTCTTTGCCATCATAGGTTAGATCACTGTTTATGGAATCGCGTGTAGTACCGGCAATATTGGTTACAATGGCACGCTCATCATCCAAAATTGCATTAAAAAGACTGCTTTTTCCCACATTTGGCCGTCCTATAAAAGCCAGCTTTGGTACTTCGGATTTAGTTTCCGGCTCTGATTCCGGTAGTAATTCTACAACTTTATCTAGCAATTCACCTGTTCCGGTGCCATTGATCGATGAAACAGGAAAAAGTTCTTCAAATCCAAGCTCATAAAATTCAGAGGAATTAAGTCGACGCTCTTCATTATCGGCTTTGTTGCTGACCAAAACAACAGGCTTATCTTGTTGGCGAAGCAATTCTGCTACAGATTTATCCAATGTGTTAATGCCATCCTTCACGTCAACCACAAATAAAATAACATCAGATTCCTCCAACGCAATATGCACCTGTTCCCGGATGCCAACCACCATAACGTTCATTTCATCGGGAAGATACCCACCGGTATCAATGACGGTAAAATCTCGCCCATTCCAGAACGTTTCCCCATAATGACGATCTCTGGTTACGCCATACTCATCATGAACAATGGCTTTTCGGGAACCGATAAGGCGATTAAAAAGGGTCGATTTACCAACATTAGGCCGTCCTACGATAGAAACTACTGGAAGCATTTTAACTATTAGATTCTTAGATTAAACAAGCAATAAAGATACGCATAATTCAGCACTTAATTATACTATGCTTCAAAGCATTTATGATACCCTCGGTTTTTTCGGAGCCCTTACAACAGCTCTAATCATTTTTATCATGTTCATTTTCTGGATTGCCGGAATTGCAGGTATTACCTTGCCCTATGATGGAGGCCGGAAAAAGGGAAATGACTGGCAGATCATGTTAGCGGTATTGTTTCCACCCTACCCTATATTTTGGCTGATCTATGATATGTATATGCAGCATCGTTATATGACTAAAGACTGAATTCACTCTTCAAGCAGGTTTTCATTGCCGTCCGGGAGCTGCTGGCGATCTTGCTCTTCTTCAACCAGCTTCCATTGTTCAGTTAATTTTTCATTCATGTCTTCCAGGAAGCGAGACGGTTGTGTAAAATAATCCCCATAAACAGATTGTGCCAATACCGGATAACTGAAATACAGCATTTCCTGAGCCCTGGTTGCAGCGACATATAATAGTCTTAATTCTTCATCCAATTGTTTTTCATCATCCACAGAGTATGCGGATGGAATGATACCATCAAGGCACTGTATGATAAAAACTTGTTTCCATTCAAGTCCTTTTGCTGAGTGAATGGTACTAAGGATAAGCGGAGCCTCTTCCCTGGTTTTTTGTTCGGTATCAACTGCTGTGGCGGTAATAGGATCCAAAGCGAGTTCTTCCAACATTTTGGGAAGGGAAATAAAGCTATCTGATACATTAATAAAAGCTTCTAAGTCTTTAAGCCGCTTTGGGTAATCATCATATCGTGACTTACAAAAATCGCGGTAATAATCCACGATCAATTCCACAACTTTAGACACAGAGTGGTCATGTTCTTTCAGTTCAACAAGTAATTCACTCAGTACTTTCAATTGATCAATGTAAGCCTTGCTTGTTGTATCCGAAAGGTCAAGTTGGTAAGGATTTTTGGCCAGCCGTATCCATTCGAAAAGGTCTTGGGCCGTTTTTGGACCAATACCATCCAGAAGCATTAATACCCGATTCCAGGCAATGGTATCCATTGGATTAACTAACACCCGAATATGAGCCAAAACATCTTTGATATGAGCAGCTTCCGTAAATTTCTGTCCACCATACTTTACAAATGGAATGTTTTTACGGTTCAATTCCACTTCCAGGTCAAACGAATCCCGACCATTTCTGAACAATATGGCCATTTCGTTCAGGTCCATTCCCTGCTCCCGAAGCTGAAGCACTACTTGCGTTATAAATCGACTTTGTTCGTGTTCGCTTGATGTTTGCACTAACGCCGGCAATTCTCCCTGAGAGTTTTTTGAATAAAGTTGCTTATCAAATTTAAAATTTGCCTGTTTAAGGAGGTTATTCGCAACTTCAAGGATCTCCGGTGTAGAGCGATAATTTTCTTCCAGCTTAATGAGTTTTGTACCTCCAAAACGATTTGGAAAATCCATGATGTTTTGATGATCGGCTCCTCTAAACGAATAGATACTTTGAGCATCATCTCCCACAGCCATCACATTTCGATGAACACTCGAAAAAAGTTCGGTTAATTCAGCCTGAAGTTTGTTGGTGTCCTGGAATTCATCCACCATTACATGCTGGTTTTTCGAAGCTACTTTAATTCTTATATCATCATGCTGTACAAGCATTTCTCGGGTTTTTATAAGAAGATCGTCAAAGTCCATGACGAAGTTTTTCTCCTTATAATCTTCATATCCTTCTGCCACTTTAAGGATCTTCTCTTCTTGTTCCAAAAACTGTGGATATTCTTCCTGCAAAACGATCCGAAGATCCAGATTTTTATTCTTACAGGAGCTGATGATATTTAACAGCGTATTCTTATTCGGAAATCGCTTTTTCTTCTTGTGAAGATCGAGTTGCGTACGCACAAATTGAATAACTTCCAACGCATCAGCCGTATCAATGATGGTGAAGTTTGAAGGGTATCCAATCGCATCAGAATAACGATGAAGCAGCATGCTGCAATAAAAATGGAAGGTACCTCCCTGCACTTGCTTGCAGCGCTCATCCAAAATTTTGCTAGCGCGATTCAGCATCTCTTTGGCCGCACGACGTGTGAATGTGAGCAGTAAAATATTCGATGGGTTCACCCCACTTTCAACAAGCCTTGCTACTCTATGGACCAATGTTCGGGTTTTACCGGTTCCCGCTCCTGCTACCACCAAAGCCGGGCCATTATCATGGAATACAGCATCCAATTGCTTCGTATTGAGCAGATCGGCATATGGTATGGTATAGTCTTCGGGACGTTTGCGCGGTTCTTCTTTTTGTAGAACAAATTTTTTCATGCCGAAAGATACCAATCTGTTGTAGTATGTAAAAATTATGTATTAAAGTATTATGGAGGAATGCAGGTCGACCAGCTTGTTCGAATAATATGTTTTAAGGAAAACATTCTAAAATTGTGGCCAAACCCATTGTAACTCTTTCTTATTTAAAGCTAATTCAATTTTCAAACTCTGCAGCATGATGAATTAAGGTGATATCTCACTCCAACAGAAATCCATCACTTTTCTTCTTTCCTTTTCTCCTGCTTGGCTGATATATTCCACCTCGAAAATCTTAAGGTTCAAACCAGAATTTAAAATAGTTAATGATCAACGAACCTTCGTTAGCACCCAGGGAATTTGGCTGGATTGAGGTCGTTTGCGGCGGTATGTTTAGCGGCAAAACCGAAGAACTAATCCGCAGAGCCAAACGCGCACATATTGCAGGACAAAAAGTTGTAGTTGTTAAGCCCGCGCTTGATAAAAGATACAGTGAAGATGAGGTAGTTTCTCATAACGAAACGGCACTGCCAAGCATTTTGGTAGATACAGCCGATCAGATCGTGCTTTTAACGGGAGATGCAAAAGTGGTTTGCATTGATGAAGCCCAGTTTTTTGATGACCGGGTTGTGGATGTAGCCAATACCCTTGCCAACGATGGCAAAAGAGTGATCGTAGCCGGGTTGGATATGGATTTTACCGGCAAACCCTTTGGCCCTATGCCCTACCTGCTTGCTATCGCCGAGTACGTCACCAAACTTCATGCGGTATGCGCTGAAAGTGGCACGATGGCTCACTACTCGCAACGCGTTGTTGAAAAAGAAGGTCAGGTTTTAGTGGGTGAATACGATGCCTACGAACCCCGCGCCCGACACTGTTTCCGCCCACCGGTTGACAAAAGACGGGGACGGCCTATCACCCCATTTAAGAATATAGCTTCCTCCTCAGAAAACACCGAGGACCAGAAACAAAAACAAACAGAAGAAACAAAAACAGAGCACACCTAATGGATATAATACGAGGGATCATCGGTATCGTAAGCCTGTTGGGGCTTGCCTTTATTTTCAGCAATAACAAACGCAACATAAACTGGAAATTAGTTGCCATTGGGGTCGGGTTTCAGTTTTTGCTTGCCATCTTCATACTCAAAGCTGATGTACTTGCAGCATTTTGGGCACCATTGGGCTGGCCTATGGTGGCCTTCAAGCAAGTAGCAAGCTTCTTCGTAGTAGTATTGAACTATACCACAGAAGGAGCTTCTTTTATATTTGGCCGGTTAGGTAAAGGTCCTGAAAGTCCGGATAGCCTTGGTGTATTCTTTGCATTTCAGGTATTACCTACCATTGTTTTCTTTGCATCCCTCACGGCTATACTATACCATTATGGAATTCTCCAATTTGTAGTAAAAATGGTTTCCAAGGCCATTCAAAAACTTTTGGGTACATCCGGAGCAGAGACTTTGTCAGTTGTTTCTAACATTTTTGTAGGACAAACAGAAGCTCCACTCGTCATCAAACCCTTTATTGAGAAATTGACCAAATCGGAGTTGATGGTGGTAATGACCGGAGGTATGGCGACCATTGCCGGAGGTGTGATGGCTGCTTATGTAGCTATGTTGGGTACTCCGTTTGCTGAAGCAAATGGCTTGGAAATAGCAGTAGCCCAACAGTTGTTTGCAGAACGCCTTTTGGGAGCCAGTTTGATGGCAGCACCCGCTGCTTTGGTCATCGCAAAGATCTTATATCCTGAAGATGGTGAACCAGTTACCAAAGGGGATGTTTCCATGCATGTGGAACAAACCGATGCCAATGGAATTGATGCCGCTGCAAGTGGCGCAAGTGTTGGTCTTAAGTTAGCTGCAAATGTCGGTGCTATGTTATTGGCCTTCATTGCTTTGCTTGCCATGTTAAATGGAATTTTAGGCTGGGGAAGCGACCTGCTGGGCATCAGTTCTTTACTGGGGGAAAGCCTTACAATCGAAATGGTTTTGGGATGGGTTTTTGCCCCTATCGCCTGGCTGATTGGAGTCCCCTGGAGTGATGCTGTTAATATGGGATCGATGTTGGGTACTAAAATCGTATTAAACGAGTTTGTAGCATATCTGCAATTAGCCGAACAGGTAAGTGCAGCTTCCATCTCGCCCAAAACCATTGCAATGGCAACTTTTGCTTTATGTGGCTTTGCTAACTTATCTTCTATTGCCATTCAGATCGGCGGAATAGGCGGACTTGCACCGAGCAGGAAATCAGATCTGGCTAAATTTGGTATTAAAGCAGTTTTTGCAGGCACCTTAGCTAACCTGATGACAGCTACCTTTGCCGGAATGTTATTTTAACAAAAATCAGAATTATCAATCATCAAGAAACAAATACATATGAACCTCGCAATGGTGAACACTTCTAAATTTCTCATTTTAGGTTCCCTTCTTTTCTTACTGACCCCAAAGCTTTCATTGGGGCAATCTAATGCGAACCAGATAATTGTTGGTGAAGTTGGAAATGCTGATGTTACTTTTTCTGAACTTCAGGAAAACTATACGCAAGGCATGAATAGCGATGTACCGCTTGAAGAACTTCAGTCCTTTTTACCCATTTATCTTGATTATAAAGCAAAATTATTGGCTGCAAAAGATCAAGGGTACTATGATGACTCGACCCTGGTTGTTGAGCACAATAATTATGTGAAACAGGCAGCCTATGCCTGGTGGCTCGAAAAAGAGATCAAACCTTCTGCTTTTGAAACCTTTAAGGAAAGATCTGAAGTAGAATTAAAACCCTATCATGTACTCATTGCCTTAGATGAAAACGCAACCGAACAGCAGATCAACGATGCTATTGCGAAGTTAGAGATGGCAAGAACGGAGATTCAGCAAGGCGTTCCCTTAAAAGAAGTAGATCAAAAATATTCAACAAAAAGAGGCGGAAGAAGCATGGGCGGAGATATTCCCTGGATATCTGCCGGACGTACGGTTCAGCCTTTTGAAGATACTCTGTATGGGATGGACGTTGGGGAAGTCTCTAAGCCATTTAGAACTCAGTTTGGTTATCACATTGCCGTACTTCAGGATAAAAGAGAACGTAAACCCGCACGCTTGACAAGCCACATTTATGTACGCGGGACCGGCGATAGTACTTCTTATGATAAAATCCATGAAGCTTATGACATGCTGGAAAGAGGACGTTTGTGGAGTGAGGTAGTTCCAAATTACTCAGAAGACGGTGCTTCCGTCAGGAATAATGGCCGTATTGGCTGGGTAAGTTATCAGTCTAATTTTGCTATGGATTTTGTGGATGCCGTTATGCAACAGGATCCAGATCAAGCTTTTTCAGAACCGGTTCAAACCAATTATGGATACCATATATTCAAAATTGACTCAGTTGAAAGTTATGCTACTGAAGCAGAAAAAGACAAAGCTTTGATGAGCAGGCTTCAGGATACTCCATATTATCAAGAGAATAATCAATTTGTCATAGATTACCTGGTCGATAATTATGGAACCGAGAGCAATAGCTCGTTCTTAAATCAGTATGAAGCGTGGCTATTAGGGAAGGATTCTACGGCCCTGGCCGATCTTTCATTCCCGGCAGATCTTACAGATGCGGTTGTATTTTCCTTTTCAGGGAATAAATATAACTTAAACGACTTCCACTCCTACCTTCAGGATCGGTTTGGAGATCGTTTGGCTATTAATTATCGGGAAAACTGGTTTGAAAATTTCAAAAGATTCGAAGCTGATAAGAACCTCATCAACCTTACCTTAGATCGATATCCTCAGTTTGAAGATCAATCAGAAAATTATCTGAATGGGCTGGTGGTGTATAACATAAACGAAGACTATGTATGGAGTGCGGCAACCGTTGATACTTCCCGCTTGCGAAGTATCTATCAAAATAACCTGGATAATTACCGTTATAAAGAGCGTCCTTTTTATTATCTGGTTACAGCACGCCATGACAGTACTTTGAAGGAGGCTATTTCTTTTGTGAATGAGGGTGGAGAACTAGACAGCCTTTCTTCAAAAATTGCCAACCTTGGAGTCTCCAGCGATTCAACAAGCGGCTATTCCGAGCCTCCCTTCGATCGGCTTCAAGGTATGGATGAAAATTCTTTTTCTGAGATCTTCGAGTACAATAACCGAAAAGCCGTATTTTGGTTAGAGGATATTCTTCCTGCCCGTAACATGACTTTTGAAGAAGCTTTCAACCGTTTGCTTTCCGAATTTCAGCCACAACGGGAACAAGAATGGCTGGAAGAACTCAGAGAAACCTACAATGTGAAGGTATATCCTGAAAAATTAAAAGAAGCCTATCAAAGAAGCAGTCGTTAAATGATATACAGCAGGTTATTTATAACTTCCCTATTGGTAATGTTATTGGTTGCTGCGTGCAGTAAACCAAAAAAGACCGATACTACCGTTTTGGCTGAAGTCGGACCGACTCAGCTAACAACGGAGGAAGCATTACACCAAATACCTGCGGTTGTTCTACAATCAGACAGTCTCTCAGCGCTGCAACAATACCGTGATGATTGGATTCGAAGACAATTAATCTTGCAGGAAGCTGATCGCCTGAATTTCACCAGCCGGCCCGGTATGGAAGAAAAACTTCGCCGGATGCGAGAAGAATTTATCTTGCAACAGGTTCAGGATTATATCATCAGTGAATTTGAGGAGGATCTTTCCGTATCCGAACAGGAAGCCCGTGATTATTACCAGCAGCATAAAGACCGTTTTGTGCTTGATGAACGATATGTTCGATACCGGCACTTGGTTGCAGCATCCAATGCAGAAGCTGAAAGTGCAAAACGGGAACTAATGCAAGGCATTGACTGGGAAACGGTAGCTCGTAAATATTCAAAATATGCTGAGTTGAAAATTCGAGAATCGGAACGCTACTGGCCTATTTCTGTTGCAGGAAGTGATATCAGGATGTTAAACCGATACCTGCAGATCATCGGCCCTTCTGAAATATCACCTACTTATAGAACCGGAGGTGAATATCATTTTGTTCAACTCTTGGATGAGCGACCGGAAGGAGATCATCCCGACCTGGATTGGCTTATAGGACAGATCAAAGAATGGCTGACCCTGGAAAAAAGGAAAAGAGCTTTTAACACATATGTAAAGAATCTTTATCTTCAGGGGCAGGCGAATAATGAAATTAAAATTCATTCCGTTATTGACGGACAAACGAATCAAGCAGTCATGAAAACTGATACATTGAATACCCCTTATAATGAATAAAAACTATTTAGTACTTCCCCTCCTTTTTATTTTTGGCGTTTTAACAAATCAAAAAACTCTCGCACAGCAAAATCCACAGCTGGCAGATCAGATTGTGGCGCATGTGAATGAGAATATCATCCTTAAATCGGAGATCGACCAAAGTGTGGCCGATTATATCCGACAAGCACAAGTATCCGGAGAGAATGTGGAATTCAGCAAAGACCTTTGGTATGCATTCCTGGAATCTGCGATCGATAATTATGTGCTGCTTGAGAAAGCACAAATTGATTCCATCACCGTTTCTGATGATGAAGTGAATGCAAGAATGGACTTAAGGATGCAGCAGTTGGTACAGCAAGCCGGAAGCGAACGGGCACTGGAGCAAGCTTTTGGAAAATCCATTATACAGATCAAAGCGGATTTCAGAGAGCAGTTCCGTGAACAAATGATCACAAGTATGGTGCGGCAACAAAAAATTCAGTCAATCGAGATAACACGTCCTGAAGTAAATGAATTCTTTGAGAGCATACCAACCGATTCCCTCCCAACCATTCCCGAACAAGTAGCTCTTTCACAGATCGTTATCATCCCTCCTGCTAAAAAAGATGCAGAAAAAGCGGCCCTTGAATTTGCCCAACAATTGAGAGACTCTATTATGACTCATGGAAAATCAATTGAAGAACTGGCTCGCCGATACAGTGATGACCCGGGGTCGGCTCAAAATGGCGGTAAACTACCTATGATGGGACTCAGTGAATTGGTTCCTGAATATTCTGCAGCTGCATCTGCTCTTAAGCCGGGAGGAATTTCTAAAGTAGTAAAAACCCAATTTGGCTATCACATCATTCGGTTAAATGAGCGGGTTGGCGATCAGATCTCGACCAACCATATTTTGATCTCGATCGAGGATGATCAGGTAGATGAGCAATATGCTATAGATCGTTTAAACACTTTACGGGATAGTATTCTTGCTAATCCTGACGTTAAGTTTGCCGATATCGCCCGTAAATTCAGTGAAGATCCGAATACAGCCAATCTTGGTGGTAAAGTTTTTGATCCACAATCCGGAGAGCGGCTGATTGCCCTTAACCGACTTGATCCTTCAATGTACCGCATCGTGTTGTTGATGGATGAAGAAGGAGCGATTTCTGAACCAAAACCGTTTACCCTTCAGCGTCAAAACAAAAAAGCATATCGAATTGTCCGTTTGGACCGGCAAATTCCGGAACATATTGCCAATTTGAAGCAAGACTATGAACGCATCAAGAATATAGCTTTGCAGCAAAAACAGTATGAGATCATGGATAAATGGATGAAGGAATTAAGGGAAACCGTGTATGTTGAGTACACGATCAAAGTTCCAGGAAAAGAAGAAATTGAGGAAGTAATGCCTGAAGCTGTCCCTGCTGCAACGGAGGGTGCACAATGAGTTCAACCTCTAATTCGACTGAGACGGTAAAACTTGCCGATGAATTTCACGCGGTTTTCCAACAGATCAAAACTGAGATTCATAAAGCCGTTATTGGACAAGATGATATCATTGATCTGCTTTTGATTAGTTTGTTTTCAAAAGGACATTGTGTCTTGATCGGTGTTCCCGGATTAGCTAAAACATTACTCATCAGAACGTTAGCTGATTCACTGAATCTTTCTTTTAATCGTATTCAGTTCACACCGGATCTTATGCCGGGTGATATTACCGGGACTGAAGTGATAGAAGAAAATAAAGACTCGGGGCGTAAAGAATTTACGTTCATAAAAGGTCCTGTTTTTGCGAATATCGTTCTGGCAGATGAGATTAATAGAACCCCTCCCAAAACACAGGCTGCGCTCCTCGAAGGTATGCAGGAATATCATGTGACCACGGGAGGGAAAACGTATGACCTGGATCTTCCTTTCTTCGTTTTAGCTACCCAAAATCCGATTGAGCAAGAAGGGACTTACCCACTTCCCGAAGCACAGCTCGACCGTTTTATGTTCAATATCTGGGTTGACTATCCTACTCTTGAAGAAGAAAAAGAGATCGTAAGTAAAACAACCGCGCACCAGGAATATAAAATTGAGCCTTTAGTGAGTAAAGAGAAACTCAAAGAATTGCAGAAATTGGTGCGGGAAGTTCCCGTTCCTGAAAGTGTTCTCGATTATGCCGTTGAATTGGTTTCCAAAACACGTCCGGGTTCAGACTTAGCTCCCGATTATATCAATAAATATATGAGTTGGGGAGCCGGTCCCAGGGCATCACAATATCTGATACTTGGCGGAAAAGCTCGTGCTCTTTCCAGGGGAAGATATCACGTAACGGAAGAAGACATCAAAGCTCTGTCTATCCCTGTACTTCGACACCGTATCGTTAATAATTACGCAGCAGAGGCTGACGGCTTTACTACCGTAAAGCTAATCAATATGTTGATCGGCGAAGCTTAATAGCCTATGCTAAACAGGATTTAATGTGGAATTTCAGGGCTTTCAACATATCATTTCGCCTGTACTGATTGTCATTGCAGCCCTGTTTTTGGCAGGACTTTCCTGGTACGCTTATCGCAAGTTCACTAGCCTCACACCGTGGCTAAAATGGACGCTGATTTCTTTACGAGCCTCTGCCCTTCTACTGTTGCTTTTTCTACTTCTAAATCCCTATTTCTATTCGGAACGAGAAGCTGACATCCCCCCAAAGATCGCTGTATTTCTTGATAACTCTGAAAGTATTGGAATACAAAAAGGAGACTATGACGGTCTTCAGTCTTACAGAAACGTACTTCAAGACATCTCTTTTGAAAATCTTGGGAATGCTTCGATCTCATATTTTTCCATAGGTGAAGAAGTACGCCCCTTTTTTCCTGATTCTTTAAACGCATCGGAGCAGCGAACAAACCTGTCGGCTCCGGTTACTTCCCTCCTTGATATGGAAGAGGATGTAGAAGCCGCTGTTTTTATTACTGACGGCATTATTACATTTGGCCGAAATCCTGCAATTAGTGCCTTTAATTCTGCAATTCCTATTTATACGGTGGCTATTGGAGATACCTCCCGGGTTCGGGATGTATCGGTTACGAATGTGGTTACGAATAGCACCGGGTATACCAATACGATTCACGCAATTGAAGCTGAGATCTCACAAACCGGCTTTGCAAATAATACGGTTAACGTCCGTTTAGAGTCCAATGGTGAAGTTCTGCAAGACCAACAAATTACTTTTGATACTGACAATCAGCTTAAGCAGGTAAGTTTTGAACTGGAACTGACGGAAGCCGGATTGAAACAATACGAGATCAGGGTTGAACCATTGCCTGATGAATGGACGGACTCCAACAACAATAGTGTTTTTTCGATCGATGTTTTGGACAGTAAAACCAAAATTCTGCACGTAGCTTACCAAATTCATCCTGATGTGAAAGCGGTTCGATCGGTTATTGAACGCGATGAAAGCAATGAACTGACAACCCTGACCTGGCTTGGCGAAAATAATTTTATTGAAGAACTTCCCGATACAGATGAAGAATTTGATCTGATTGTTATCCAAGGCTTTCCAACTGATAACAGGCCGTTTCGGTTTCTTGATGAGCTGGACAATACTCCTACATTATTATTTTCATTAAGCCCGAATGTTGGAAATATTTCACAACAATTGCGGCCTGCTGTACTTATTGACTCAAGGGATCGCCGTACTGTTCCAGTGCTTTTATATCAATTATTAGATGAAAGAGATCATCCGATCCTTGAACTTTCCGAGATCAACCTTTTGGAAACTCCTTACTTGCAATCGCCTCTGAGAGCCTCACTCGAGGAACCGCAAAGTACTGCTCTCTTTAACGTACTATACGATGGTATCGAAACCGATTATCCGGCGATCGCAGTTTCTGAAATAGGAAATATACGCCGTTCGCAGGTATTACCCTGGGGATGGTTCAAATTCACACAAAGTATCAATCAAAGCCACCGCGAGTTTGCTGTTGATCTAATTTCAAATCTGATTGCATGGACCTCCAGTGACCCTGATAACCGATTGCTGCGTATTTCTCCCCAAAAGCAATCCTTTAGTACGGCTGAACATCCATTTTTGGGGGCAAGCCTTCAAAATGAACAAGAACAACCGGAAGAAGATGCGATCATAGAAATCGAAATAGCCGGGCCAAATGGTCAGGCAAGAAGTTTCAATATGGAAAATGCGGGGAATGGAAACTATCGGTTAGATCTGCCCCGACTCTCGGAAGGACTTTATGAGTATGAGGCTACAGCACGTAAAGGCGATCGCGAATTGGACCGACAAAATGGAGAGTTCCTGGTTTCAAATTCCAGTATGGAACTCACCAATACTATTCGTAATGACAAACTGTTACAGGATATTGCAAAGAACTCCGGCGGAGCATTTTTCACTTTCAATGAAGCTGCTTCTTTGCGAGATAGTCTGCAAGCTGCAAAATTATTGGAAATGCAAACAGAAACCATCGAAAATTACTTTTTCCCCGTACGATCCATTTTTTGGTTCCTGATCGTAATCGTTCTGCTTGCAGGCGAATGGTTCCTAAGAAAATATGCTTCTCTTCCCTGACCTAATAGGTTTCTTTGCTATCTACAATACTTCCATCTTCATGAACCTTTACAATGAAGTAAGTCCCATATTCTTCTTCCGGAAACGCGTCGTATTTTTCGGATCCAAGCAGAAGATTCACCAACATTGGTGTACTGTTTGAATGTCCTACGATCAGTACAGCAGATCCTGCATAACGCTCTCTCGCAGATGTTAAAAACCGGAGGGGATCACTGAAATCATAAATTTGGATGGTGAGTCCCAATTGATCAGCCAAAGGCTTTCCCGTATTAATCGTCCGCTTATAATTAGTACTGAAAATTGCGGCTATATCGTAATTATCTGATAATAGTTTTGCCAGCTTAACAGCCCTGGATTTTCCAAGATCATTTAGCGGCGGATCATTAGTTCCGTCATCCGCTTTTTCAGCATGCCTTACAAAAATAAGGGTGGTTTCAGAATCCAAATCCGCATTGTCTTGAGCCTGCACAAAATTTGCAGAAAACAATAGTAAGAGAACGGTTAAAGTATATTTCATAGAGGTGAGCTAAAGATTGAATAAATGTTCGTGAAAATAAAAAAAGCCGGCAATAATACCGGCTTTTTTAAGAAAAGTTGCAGGTTTTATCTGCGTGCTAAAACTATGATCAATCCAACAATGGTGAGTAAACTGATTCCAAATAGGATCGGAATCAGAAATGATCTGGGTTGAGCATGTTCTTTCCACGTCATCATTTCATTGTCGATGGTGGATATCTGGCTCATTGTCAAGACTTCTCCTTCCTGAACAAACTTGCCCCAGTCGTTCTTGATCTTCCCATTCCAGATATCATGAAATACCTGAAACGTTTCGTAATTTTCTTCGGTGAGTACTTTATCACGACTTGCTTTGGTAGCATTGGTCACAAAGTTCTCGATAGCCCGATAGAAACTTTCGTTATTATCAAAAGCTGACAATTCAACATTGTTGTTCTCGAGATAGGCATCCAAGGATGACCACATATTTTTGGATGCACTTGCTCGCCAGTCGCTAAGTGCATTTTCCATATTATTCTTCCACTGAGTCTTGTTATCGCCTCCATACATTTGAACAAGATCTCCACCGATCTGATCCCAAACTTCATCAAAACGATTTTGGACTACGTACATGCGGAGATAATCTTCCGTTTGTAATGAATTACCGGCCGATTTCAATGTGGCAATATTCTCATTGATCACCGACTGTAATACCTGTAGAGGGTTTTCCGATTCCTGAAGAATACGCTGCTTCTCTTGATTAGCGATCTCCTGGAATTTATCACTTTGGATATCTTTATAGGTCATGAATAGTGAATCGATCATGTTTAGCATGAATTCATCACGTTCTTCCATGCTTTCCCGATACCGCTGAACCAATGCAGAAAGGTCTTTTTCGCTGCTTTCTGAATTACGGATGGCCATCATCAGCGAATCTGTGCGGCTGTTCAATCGGTTTACTTCCGACTTATAAGATGAAAGTTCATCTGACAGGGATGCGAGTCTCTCGTTTTGATCCTCGATCACCATAACCTTTGATTTTGAAGACCGTGCAAGCTGCTTGAGCTCTTCGATGCTTCCTTGAAAAGTCTGTGGATACAAAGCATCATCCAAAAGAGAGCTTTTAGCATCATAATTTTCCTGAAGATCGGAAATCTCCGATTGCAAGCTGTCAAGTTCAGCGGTTGAACTTGCCATAGTTACAGCTGTTTTAAGCTGGCTGTATGTGTTTTCAAATTCCTTCTTTACCTGGTAATCTGAGGTTTGAGCAAATGCATTCAAACCTCCTAACACCAAAGTAAATGCTATAACAGTAACTTTAGTTAGACTTCTCATGACTTGGTCTCCTCTTCTTTCTTAGAATTTTCTTGAATCCCTTTTTCATTCAGGGTAAACGATTGGTTCGTTTCTGTTTTTATTAGCTGAACCTGTCCGTCTCTCATGTTAAATGCGGGAGCTGCAAGCCCTTCTTCCGACACTTTTATCTTATTCTTGAGCTTCAGCTCGCCTTGCCCGGGTTTCATCACATATACATGCTTAAATTGTTGTGCAGTGATGTAGTAGAATCCGGATGCATTTCTGATCAGGCGAATTTCATCAACCGATGCCGAATCACCTTCACCAAATTCTTGCTTCTCAAAAGGCTGTACATTAAAAGTAATACCGTGACGAATATCTTCCACAGTTCCATTTTCATCAGGCGTTAAAACAGACTCAATGGAATGAGAGTAATTCACGTTCTCGACCACAAACCTATTGCAGGCTGTTCCTGCCAACATGGTGGCCGCCAACAAAAAGACGGGGAATAGATTTTTGAAAGTCATATTTATGTCCTCAATTGATTTTAGATTTCAATCAATTGTAGGCCAGTAAACGGGATTTGTTCCCTTTATTCTATGATGATACTCTCTACCGGGACATTCTGGATCAGTAATTCTCTGCCATTCAAAAAAGAAAGCTCAATGATAAAAGAATAGCCGATTACCTCCCCTCCGAGCCTTTGGATCAACTTTGAAGCGGCAGACGCCGTTCCTCCGGTAGCGATCAGATCGTCATGGATGATCACTTTGGCGCCTTCAAAGATCGCATCATGATGGATCTCAACAGCATCTTCCCCATACTCTAAAGCATATGTTTCGGAAAGAGTTTTCGCGGGAAGTTTACCGGGTTTTCGCACCGGTACGAATCCTGCATTCAAATCCTGAGCAAGATTGGTTCCAAATAAAAATCCACGCGATTCCAGTCCCACTACAAAATCCACCGATTTATTCTGAAAAGGCTGCGCCAGCATATAAGAAGTGAGTTCCAGTGCTCGCTTATCCTGAAGCAGCGTGGTGATGTCTTTGAACTGAATGCCCTTCTTTGGAAAATCCGGAATGGTACGAATGGTTTCGGATATAAATTCTTTTATGCTTTGCTCTACTTTTTTCATCAAAATTGGATTAAGTTCGCGCCAAAGTACTTAAAACGAATGATAGCAATCAAGTAATTATGCGTGAAATAGACCTCCCGGTTTGGCAAAAACACCAACGATTTATGGCCCGGGCTTTTATGCTGGCTGAACAAGCTCTTGAAGAAGGTGAAGTGCCGGTCGGGGCGATTGTAGTTCATAAAGACCAAATCATCGGAAAAGGATATAATCAGGTAGAACGACTCAATGATCCAACGGCTCACGCCGAAATGCTGGCTATTTCTGCCGCCTGCGAAACCCTGGACGAAAAATATCTCTACGAATGTACCATGTATGTAACACTTGAACCGTGCCCTATGTGTGCGGGAGCATCTGTTTGGAGTAAGTTGGGCAGTATTGTTTACGGAGCCTCCGATTCAAAAGCCGGAGCTTGTGGAAGCTTGTTCAACATCGCTTCCAATAATAAATTGAATCATCAGGTAGAAGTAATCCAGGGCGTTATGGAAGCGGAAAGCGAGCACCTTCTTAAAGCCTTTTTTAAAGAACGCAGAGATTGATATATCCCTATACTACTGGTGACGCACTCTTCACCTATTAGCTACAACGCAGAGCGTGTGTAGCGAGATCAATAGCATTGCTAATGGAAGAATTGTTGTCACTCTTGTAGATGTCAGGTAATTCGATCCCAACCGCTGGTTGGGAACTCATGTTTGGACATCTGGTCCAAAGACCATCTAAATAAGATATGAACCCGAATTCACGTGAAAAGTCTGTCCGGTGGCGTGCGTGAGTTTACCTTCAGCCAGTAACGTTACGATATTAGCAATTTGTTCGGGAGGAGCAATAGAATCGAGTGCCAAACCTTGGGTGAGATATTCTTCTCCATACACTTCTATAGATCCTTGCGCCATATCCGTGTTTACGAATCCCGGGGCGATGGTGTAGGCTGTTATTCCATGCTTCCCAAAGCTGCGGGCAATACTCTTGGTGAACGCCACCATGCCTCCTTTACTGGCCGCATAACTCGCATATTCTCCCGTATCTCCACGATAACCGGCCCGGGATGAAATGTTGATCAGCCTCCCTTCTATTTCATGTTTGGTCCAGGCATTAAGTGCCCATTTCGAAAGTAACGCCGCCGAGCGTAAATTTACTTGTAGTGTTCTGTCCCAGTTTTCAAGCCATGCTTCATCAGAATCATCGAATTCCACTTCTGCAAACATCCCGGCATTATTAATGAGCACTTCAGGGACTTCATCTCCCTCAAATACCGACTTTAATTGCTCTACATCTCCCTGCTGGGCAAGATCACATTTTATATGCGTGTAGTTTTGGTGATTAGGAAATGGGGAATCCGTGGATCGGGAAGTACCAGTGACTGAATAGCCTTTTTCTAATAACTGTTCTGCGATGGAGTGACCTATTCCGCGGGAGGTGCCTGTGACAAAAGTAATCATTTACAAAAATTCATTATTATAAGTTCAATAAAAAAACATAAGGAATATGCCTGACATAAATAGTTTTCGACTCAATTACTGGACTAGCGGTCTTATGAATGAAATGTTTCAAGTAAGAACAATCTATCATTATTTATCTAATAAAGAACATTATGAAGAATTTTACTCAGATATTTGGAGCTTATTAGATGAGGATGATACAGATAAATCTGACAAATACTGGACATATTTAAAGGATCAGACTTATGATGAGATGAGAAAAAGAACAATGAATAATTATCTTGTCTATTTATCAAGCATGATTGATTCTCTATTCAAAGAAATACTTTTTTTAATTTTTTCACATGACAAGAATAAAATATACTATTTAGCTAAAATGAATCACATTGAAGCTTCTGATTTAGAAAAAGCTCTGGGAATCGACCTTAAAAGCTTAATTACATCTAGTGAGCAAAATATAGAGTATTTTTTAGAAGGAGTTTCAGAAAATGCAGCTAATATATGTGCAAATGGTAAATTTGAAAGTGTTATTAGAAGAATATCAGAACTAACAAATATTGATTTTGATGAAAATGTAGTTGAAAAAATTCAAGATGTTCAAAATAAAAGAAATAATATTCTTCATGAGATGGTTATGTACGATCTTGAACTAGAAGACTTTCAATCAAGGATAAAAAGTGTCATAGACTTCATTATGGAAATAATAAAATACTTTGAATCAAAGAAAATACCCATTAATAGATAGTACTTATTTCCGCCACACCGGTACATTCGAACACGCTTCCCCGTACATGATCTTTTTGGCGTGTTTCATGAGTTTATTGGTTGCGTAGAGATAGATGGAATCCGGTACGTGCACATCTCCGCAGCCTTTAAGCAGAACGAATTTATCCTGATATTCTGACCAATCTTTTTGTTCTAAGGCTCTTTTATAAAGCTCGTATTGAAAAGCGTCTTTTCGTCCTTTGTACACTTCCTTAGCAAATTCAGAAGCGTGAGAAGTAATTAGCATCCAGGCCCATGGAGCGATTATAGCATCCGTACTACAGTGAACAGCAAGATATTTTCCTTCAAACTGTGACCAGTCAAAATCCTTTAGCTGCTGACGAAAATCTTTCTCCTTCAGCAACAATTCCTGAAATAAAAACTGCTTGATATCCAACTCTTCGATGGGCGTATCATCGTGGAATTTCTGCAGGTCGATCGTCACCAACTTTGTGTTCTGCTGTATTTTGTTGACTATCTCTTCAGCCATGGAAATTTTGAATTAGAAATGTTGAATTTTGAATTAGAGTTAAATTCAAAACTCAACATTCAAAATTTATAATTACTTATATAGAAAAAGATTCTCCGCAAGAGCACGTCCGCGAAGCATTCGGGTTTTTAAAGTGGAAACCTTGTCCGTTCAGGCCTTCGGTGTAATCCAATTCAGTTCCGGCCAGATAGAGAAAGCTTCTCATATCAACCAGAACTTTCAGGCCATCCACATCAAAGATTTTGTCGTTCTCTTCGGGTTGAACGTCTGAATTGAATTCGAGGTCGTAAGTCAAACCGGAGCAACCGCCACTAACCACACCAACTCGCAGAAAGGCATCGTCCGGAACATTCTGTTCTTTACGGATCAAGTTGATGCGTTTCGTTGCTCTTTCTGTAATAGAGAGTTCTTCCATGATACTTCTATTTATGAATTAAACAGAAACAACCTGAATTTCTGGATCAATACGCTTCACCATGCTTTCGATGGCATATAGTGTACCGGTTGTAGCTGTTGGACAGGTTCCGCATGCTCCCTGATAGTGAACCTTGAGACGATTTTGCTCAAGTCCAAGCACTTTTAAACCACCTCCATCTGCAAGCAGATAAGGGCGAACTTGTTCATCCAGCATCTGTGTGATTTGCTGCAAACGTGGATCATCAGATCCTTGTACTTCTTTACTCAGGTGCACATCGGTGTCGTCTTCTTCATGTGTGATCGGCTGAGCTTCTCGAATGGGAGGTGCCAACTTACGCAATAATTCCGACCAAACCGCTTTACCGTCTTGCGTAACAGTGATATACTTATCTACATAATAAACATTGATCACGTTATCGACTGCAAAAAGTGCGGATGCCAGTTCATCGCCTTCGGCTTCCTGCGCATTCTCAAAGGAACGAGTGGTTCCATTGGTCAGCGGTTCAGCCAATACAAAGCGCATGGCATCTGGATTTGGGGTGCGTTCTATTTCTTTAATTTTAGCCATTGTTGATCTCCTTTGTTGTCAAAAAAATTCTTGTACATATTTAATTCCATCCACCAACCGATCAATGTCTTCCTCATTATTATAAAAGGAAATGGAAGCTCTTGCCGTACCGGGGATCTCAAAACGATCCATGATAGGCTGCGTGCAATGGTGTCCTGTTCGCACCGCAATGCCCTTTTGATCTAAAATAGTGCCGGCATCAGTGGGGTGAATATCCTTTAGCAAAAACGAAATAACGGAAGCTTTGTTTTCCGCCGTTCCTACGATTCGAAGTCCTTCAATTTCATTCAGTTTGTTCGTTGCGTAAACCAATAATTCCTGTTCCCGGGCTGCAATGTTTTCCATCCCAATTTCTTCCAGGAATGCAATAGTTTCAGCAAATCCAACTCCGGCTGAAATCGGTGGAGTTCCAGCTTCAAATTTGTGGGGAAGGTCGTTCCAGGTGGTTTTTTCGAATGTCACCTTATCAATCATGTCCCCCCCTCCTCTATACGGAGGCATCTCATTCAGCAACTCTCGTTTTCCATAGAGTATACCAAATCCGGTTGGCCCGCACATTTTGTGAGCCGAGAATGCATAAAAATCAGCGTCCAGCTTTTGGACATCCACCACCGAATGAGGAACTGCTTGAGCACCATCGATCAACACCGGAATATCTTTAGCGTGAGCAGTTTTGATGATCTCCTCCACCGGATTAATGGTACCCAGTGAATTTGAAACATGAACCACAGACACCATTTTGGTCTTCTTAGAAAGAAGATTATGGAATTCATCCATAAGCAATTCACCGTTATCATTCATGGGAATCACTTTAATGGTAGCTCCGGTTTGCTCCGCAATAAGCTGCCAGGGAACAATATTGGCATGATGCTCCATAGCGGAGATCAAGATCTCATCGCCTTCTTTGAAGTTTTTACGGCCGTAACATTGCGCCACCAAATTAATGGAATCGGTGGTGCCGGTCGTATAAATAATTTCTTCTTCATGCCGGGCATTGATGAATTTCTGCATTCGCTTTCGGGCTAATTCATACGCATCGGTAGCTTTTTGGCTGAGGGTATGAATGCCCCGGTGTACATTGGCATGCTCTTTGGAATGATATGCGTTGATTCGATCAATAACCCGCTGTGGCATCTGCGAAGAGGCCCCGTTATCCAGATAGACCAATTTCTGTCCGTTTACTTCTTGCTGAAGAACGGGAAATTGACTGCGAATGGTTTCCCAGTCGATATTGGTTTTGGTCTCTGTTTTCAGGGTTTCTTGCATGATAATAACATCTAATAATTCGAGGTTTTGGTCAATTCAGGCAAGTTTGCCCTCATCGACACCCTCTGCCAGACTTCACATTCGTTCAGTCCGGCATCTGCCTTGAGGGAGGACTTTTACGTTCCCACGCAGAGCGTAGGAACGAGTATATAAATTAACAACCCATACTGTACTCGTTACGATCGCTCTGCATCGTAGCGAATCAGGGCGAATTACTTCCCTACTGCAACAAATTCTTCGTCGCGAGAGGTGTACTTCACAACCTCGTCCAGCAATAATTTGTGGACGGATTCCACTTCCATCGTTTCAATGCTTTCGAGCGTAAAGGCGTAAACCAGAAGCTCACGAGCTTTTTTCTTGGTCAATCCACGGCTGTGGAGGTAGAAAACCTCGTCTTCATTCAAGTGACCGATGGTTGCTCCGTGTGAGCATAATACATCGTCAGAGAAGATCTCAAGCTGTGGTTTGGTGTTTACGGTTCCGTTCTCTGAAAGCAATAAATTTCTGTTTTCCTGGAAGGAATCGATCTTTTGGGAATCTTTGCGAACAAAGATCTTTCCGTTGAAAATGGAATGTGCATTGTCATTCACTACCACTTTGTGCAGCTGGTGACTTTTCGCATGCCAGTGTCGGTGATCGATCGCAGAATGCGTATCTGCAATCTGATCTCCGTCAATCAGTACCAAACCGTCAATAGTGAAATCCACTTCTTCATCGTTTTGAACCACTCTTGGGTCGTTGCGGAATAATTTCGCTCCCAAGCAAATGGTGTAAGAATGATACTCAGCATATTTGTCGAGATGAGCAATCGGACGAGAAATATGATTCGCCTTTTTACTATCACGCTGAATACGAGCGTGGTGAACATGAGCTCCTTCAAACAATTTAAACTCATTCACAGTCACGTTCAGATATTCATTCTGAGTCAATGCCACATGCTCTTCAACGATCGTAGCTTTGGAGTACGCTTCACCCACAAAAAGTACTCGCGGAGTTGCGTAAAAAGCTTTTTTAGCATCCGTAAATACATTCAGAATATGGATCGGAGCTTCGACTTTAGTCTCCTTAGGAACGTAAATGAACGTACCATCCTTGAAATTCGCATCATTCAATGCAGCAAATACATCCTGATCTTCATCATAATTGGTGTACTTGCCCAAATGCGTTTCCAGGATGTCATGGTCGCTGTATGCAGCCATGTTTCCGACTACAACATTCTCAGGGATATCCTTAGTGGAAGACAATTCAGGATTATACTCGCCATTCACAAACACAAGGCGACTGTTGGTTGCTTCCGGTAGGTAATAATCACTGATATCACCGATGGATTCAGCTCCGGCCTCCGCAACAGGTACAAAGTGATTACGGCTGATCGATCTTAGGTCGGTGAATCTCCAATCTTCATCTTTACGGGTTGGAAACGGAAATTCAGAAATATTTCCGGCTCCTTTCTCATTCAATCCGGCGATGGCGGGAATGTTTGATACGGACCCAAAATCGCCGTCCAAAAAGTTCAGTATGGTTTCTTTTTCTTTAACTGCTACACTCATTACTGAGCCTCTCCGTTTAGGGAAAATTCTTTTTCAAGCTGCTCGTATCCTTGATCTTCAAGCTCAAGGGCCAGCTCTTTACCGGCAGATTTCACGATTTTACCGCCCATCATCACGTGCACATAATCAGGTGTGATGTAGTTTAACAATCGCTGGTAATGCGTAATAAGTACGATCGCATTTTCTGGTCCAGCTATTTTGTTGATTCCATCCGAAACAATCTTAAGCGCGTCAATATCGAGCCCGGAATCGGTCTCATCCATGAAAGCCAGCTTAGGATTCAGCACGGCCATTTGGAAAACCTCATTCTTTTTCTTCTCACCACCTGAAAACCCGGTGTTGATACTACGCTCGAGGAATTCATCTTTCATGTCGATGACATCGAGTTTTTCCTTCAGATAATCATCAAATTCAATAGGATCGAGCTCTTCACGTCCATTTTCGCGAGCTATGGTGTTGTACGATTCGCGAAGCAATGTTCGGTTGGTGATCCCCGGAACCTCAATAGGATATTGGAAAGCGAGGAACATTCCGAGGTGTGCTCTCTCATCGGCATCCAGTTCAGTGATATCTTCGCCTTCGAATAAAATCTCTCCATCGGTAATTTCGTACTCAGGATGGCCGGATACTACTTTGGCCAGCGTACTTTTACCACTTCCATTCGGACCCATGATTGCATGGATCTCTCCTTTATTGATGGTGAGATTTACACCTTTAAGAATTTCCTGATCTTCGCCTTCAACTGAGGCATGTAAGTTTTTGATCTCTAACACGTTATTGTTCGTTTTGTCTTTTTTGATTATTTAATTTCGTTTTTGCATCTACGCCTGGTGACATATGCTCTGCGTTGTCACCAACCGCTAAGACGCAGAGCGTTCGTAGCGAGGCTTGGTTCGTAAGTGTGACTTACCCGACACTACCTTCAAGTTTCACATCAAGTAATGCATTCGCTTCGGTGGCAAATTCAAGTGGTAGCTCTTTCAGCACTTCCTTTACAAATCCGTTGA
The DNA here is from genome assembly GCF_000375425.1 of Gracilimonas tropica DSM 19535. GTDB lineage: Bacteria > Bacteroidota > Rhodothermia > Balneolales > Balneolaceae > Gracilimonas > Gracilimonas tropica. The sequence continues at coordinate 182,999 of NZ_AQXG01000003.1, forward strand.
TGATCATGGAGATCGCATCCTGTTCGCTGATTCCACGCTGCATCAGGTAAAAGATCTGCTCCTCTCCCACGCGTGAAGTTGAAGCTTCATGCTCCACACTGGCCGTAGGATTCTTGGATTCTATATAAGGAAAGGTATGCGCGCCACACTCCTGCCCGATCAACATCGAGTCACAAACGGAGTAATTACGAGCGCCATCAGCTCCTTTGTTGATCTTCACTTCTCCACGGTAACTGTTGTTGGAACGTCCGGCAGAAATACCTTTTGAGATGATGGTACTCTTTGTGTTCTTTCCGATATGGATCATCTTTGTACCGGTATCAGCCTGCTGCTTTTTATTGGTTACCGCTACTGAGTAAAACTCGCCAATGGAATTATCGCCCTGAAGGATCACACTTGGATACTTCAACGTAACGGCTGAACCGGTTTCCAACTGAGTCCAACTGATCTTGGAATTCTTACCGCGGCAAGCACCACGCTTCGTTACAAAATTATAGATTCCGCCTTTTCCTTCTTCATCGCCTGAATACCAGTTCTGAATAGTAGAATATTTGATTTCGGCATTATCCATTGCTACCAACTCAACTACGGCGGCATGCAACTGATGCTCATCATACATCGGAGCAGTACAGCCTTCGAGGTAACTCACGTGAGAATTATCTTCCGCAATGATCAGCGTTCTTTCAAACTGACCAGAATTCATGTTGTTTATCCGGAAATACGTAGAAAGCTCCATCGGGCAGATCGTATCTTTAGGAACATAACAGAATGATCCGTCGGAAAATACAGCTGAATTCAATGCTGCATAGAAATTATCACGAGCCGGGACGACAGAACCCATGTATTTCTTCACCAACTCGGGGTGATTTTTGATCGCTTCTGAAATTGAGCAAAATATCACACCCGCTTCAGCAAGCTTTTCTTTAAAGCTGGTGAAAACAGACACACTGTCAAAAACAGCATCAACTGCTACACCGGCCAAGGCTTTTTGCTCTTCCAAAGGAATTCCCAGTTTCTCGTACGTTTCACGGATCTTAGGATCAACCTCATCCAGGCTGTCAAGTTTTGGTTTGTTTTTGGGAGCTGAATAATATTGGATATTCTCGAAATCCGGCTTTTCATACGTTGCGTTGAACCAGCTTGGCTCTTCCATTTCGGTCCACGCACGATAAGCTTTTAAGCGGAATTCCAGCATCCATTCCGGCTCTTCTTTACGTGCCGAAAGTTCACGGATGATATCCTCATTCAATCCTTTGGGAAAGTCTTCATATTCAACATCAGTAGAAAAGCCATACTTATACTCTTCACCGATCATTGATTCTAAGGCTTGCGTCTCGCTCATTCGTTGTTTGGGTTTTTAAATTTTTGTCTTAACTGCTTCAGAAAAAACAACCTCCTAATACATTGCGATCGTTGTTTTTCGAGCCTATTTAGAATGAGTTCAAATATACGAAATCTCCTTCTCTTAACTAAACCGAAATGATTGAGAATTTCTATCGAAGCAATTAAGCCAAACCAGTAATGTGAAGTGAGTTGTTTTTGGGCCTTTATCTCATTGTAAGAAAGTCATGGAAAGATCATTAATCCTGACTCATTAAAGAACAAACACAAGCCGTATTTACAATATCTTCCCAGCTGCACCCTCTTGACAGGTCCATCATAGGTTTGGCAAGTCCCTGGATGATGGGGCCGGTTGCTGTTGCTCCTGCTAATCGTTCGGTGATCTTATAAGCAATGTTACCGGCATCCAGGTTGGGGAAAATAAACACATTGGCTTGACCGGCTACTTTGGAATCAGGGGCTTTTCTTTTGGCGATCTCCGGGATTATAGCTGCATCAAACTGCATCTCTCCATCAACAGAAAGTTCAGGATATTGAGCTTTCACGAGCTCCAGCGCTTTGCGAACCAGATCGATCCTTTCATGCTGGGCACTTCCTTTGGTAGAAAATGATAACATGGCTGCTTTAGGTTCCTCTCCCGTTACTTTTCGATGCGTATCTGCAGAATCTGAAGCAATGGTAGCCAACTGTTCAGCATTGGGATAAGGTACCACCGCGCAATCTCCATAAGTGTATACCCGTCCATCTTCGAAACTCATTAAAAAGACGCTCGATACAACATTTGAGCCCGACTTTAAGCCAATGACCTGGATTGCCGCACGAAGTACATCACCGGTTGTTGAAACGGAACCCGCAACGGCTCCATCGGCATCTCCGGAGGCTACCATGGATGCGGCAAAAAACAAAGGGTCCTGTACGATCTTTACAGCTTCTTCTTCGGTGATTCCTTTGTGTTTTCTGCGCTCATAAAAAGAATGCGCATAGGCCTGCAGGCGATCATCGGTGGAAGGATCTACTGTGGTAATATCGTTGGGTATTACGGCATCATTGTTCTGCAATAGAATAGGTTTTGCCAATGCATGATCCTGAAGATATTCGGCCGCCTGTATAACCCGCGGATCTGATGACCGCGGTAAAACGATCGTTTTAAGATTATTTGAAGCTCTTTTTCGAATGTTTTTAATGATGTTCATTATCCTACTAATAAAATGAGTGAGATGATTGCGATAGCCAAACCCGACCATTGTTTAACGGATGGGCGATCTTTCCAAAACCAAATTCCAATTCCTGTACCCAAAACCACCAAACTCACATTAACAATTGGAAAAACCAGCGAGCCGGGCATCAACTTCAGGGCATATATCAAAAATATGGATGAATACAGATTCACTACTCCGGTAGCGAAACCATATCCTATTTCTTTGAAAGAAAAATGAAGTTCCCGTCGTTTGATCAGGATTCCAAATCCAATTAGAAAAGAAACAAAGAAGATTCCGGAAACAAAAAACTCTTCGGAAATGCTGCTTGAAAAGATACGTTCATACACCTTCAACCCCGAATCTGCAGCTCCTGTCATAAAAAAGATAAGTAGAGGTAACCATGCATCAGAGAGGCCGGATATCTGCCGGGTTTTAATTCTTGGCACCATAAGTAAAAGAGATGCTAACGCCATAATTATGCCTAGATATTTCACCCCTACGATCTGTTCTCCAAATACAAACAGGCTGACTCCAATTGGAAATACCAGCGACATACGCATGGCCGCAATACTCACCCCCATCCCCACCCGATCAATAGATTTGCTGTACACCACCATGTTTGCAATAAAGATGAAGCCAAGCATTCCTATGAGCAGCATGAGCCACAGTGGAAGATCGACCTTAATACCGAAAAACATAGTCAGCTCAGAAGAATTCATTAGGCTTAAAGCTGAACCGGATAAGTAATTGATGACCAATATATTAAGGACTCTCATTTTTCTGTTTTCAGCCAGTTTTAAAATCTGTGCAATGGCTAATGAACACGAAACACTGAGAGTGATATATATCAGGGCCATCAGTCGGTCAGTTCCAGGTCTCGGTTTCCAAACAGTAGAGGATCCTGGGGCCGGTCGTATAAACTTCTGGATGTAAATGGGACGTTGCGTTCCAGATAGTTTAATATTTCACTCATGTTCAGTTTCTTCTGCTTCCAGGCATCAGCCAGGAAATAAGTGAAAAGACTATGCCTGTTTTGAGAACCATTCGATGAGGAATAAATACCTGATTGCTGATCCGGGCGAGAGCTGAATATAACAGATACGTTGGGGTTTTGATCAGTAACGATACGGGCAAGATCTTGAAGAGCCGTTACATTGGCCCCAGAATTATTGAAATCCAGATCAGCTAAAATGACCAGTTTTTCCATATCAAGGTTATTCAACGCTCTGAAAAACTTATGCAGATCAATGATATTAGGGGCACCCTCTTTCGGATCAGTTCCTATCAAATACACCTGTTGCGATCGAATTTCTGCATACCCGTTTATATAAACGAATAAAGTCCGCTCCTCATTCTGAACGGCACCGGCCATTCGGGTGTAAGCTCTTTCCAGGATTTGATCGGATGATATATTCATCGCTTTAAAGATATTTGCAGGCCGAACACCAAAGCCTTGCACTAAATACTCTTCTATCAGTTTTGCATCTCTTTCCCCGTAAATTCGCTCCGAATATTCTCCTTTATAGCTGTTATTGGAAAGTATAAAAGCAGCTTGGTTGAGCCGGCTTCGACCTAAAACAGGAATATTGCGTTCAACATCCACTGTTCCGAATGGTACGTTTGGAATGGCGATAACGGATAGATCAGATGAGAATTCCGAAGGTCTCCAGATCACTCTCACATCATTTGCAGCTATCCATGTTTCTGAGATCCCGTAGAGTACCTTGTACCAGCTTCCTTCTTTTGAAACCAGCTTAAGCTGACTGCCCTCCCCTAATTCCGTAAGAATATTATCCGCTTCATTTTCCGGTTGATTGCGAAGGGCTGTGATTTGATTCTCAACCACTACAAACCGCTCAAATATGGAGCTCACCGCAACTTTCCGGGAAGAACTTAGGCTATCATAAAATGCTTCAACTACTATTTGGTCTTCCGGGTTTTCTTTAAAGATACCTGCATCAATTTCTTCTGCAAGATTGACCGAAATTTGACCGTCAATAAACTGCCATTCGGCTTTGGGTATCAATGTATCGCCTTTGTAACTGATCCGAATAAAAGGATTTTCGAGATTGTAAGGACGAGCTGTTGTAGTATCCATTTCCTGGGCGGTTCCGGTCTCTCGCAGTAATCGCCTCTCTCCGGTTTTTGTAGGCTCACCTACCGGCTTCATATTCATGAATGAAAGCGTAGTAAGAATGGCTCCGGCTCCTGTCAACGCATATTTTTGGGGATTGGTAGGCCTGTTCAATAATTGATCAGAGTATGCCGCATAAAAAGATAAACCCGCTCCGGCAGTACCCAGCAGTACATACCCCAATCTCGGGCGATAGCGCTGAATATAGCGCTCAGTGAGTACTCTTTGGGTATACTCGTACGTATTGATCGATTTGATATCAAATCGTATTACGGGCTGTTCAGGAGTTATGGCATTGGCACTTTGCAAGTAAAACCGAGCATCCACCTTTTGATACTCATTAATATCCATCGCTTTGTCATCTACTACTTCCCAACTGGTAGTGGAACACGACACGAGGAATAAACCGGCTAACAAGAAAGCCGATATAAATTGTATGGAATACTTTAAGCCCATGGTGTTTGTTTTGAAGCCGTGGCTATTTTTGCGGCGTCTATTGCAATCACAAGTTCTTCGTTGGTTGGAATAACCTGTACATCAACTTTTGAATCATCGCTGCTAATTTTTGTAGCTCCTTCCGCATTCATATTCTTTTGCTCATCCAGTTTAATGCCGGCGTAATCCATTCCTTCAAGGATCTTCTGTCTGACGGGTGCTGCATTCTCACCGATACCTCCTGTAAAAATAATAGCATCTACGCCATTCATGGAAGCAATATACGAACCGATATATTTTTTCACCCTGTAACAAAATACCTCAATGGCTTCACTGCATCTTCGATCACCGCGTTCGGCTTCTTCCAAAAGATCGCGCATATCAGCTGCATAACCGCTAAGCCCTAAAAGACCGCTGTGTTTATTCAATAAAGCATGAACGTTAGCAAGGGATAATTCTTCTTTTTCAATGATATAAAATAAGATAGAAGGATCGATATCTCCACTTCGTGTTCCCATAACAAGTCCCTCTAACGGAGAAAATCCCATACTGGTGTCGTATGATTCACCGTCTTTGATGGCTGCCACAGAACATCCATTGCCCAAATGACAAGTAATGATTTTAGAACCCTTTTTTGGAGTATCAGACAATTTGTAATATTGACGGCTCACATAATAGTGGGATGTTCCATGAAAGCCGTACTTTCTGATCTTATAGCGACGGTATAACCGGTTTGGAATTCCATATAAAAACGCATGCTTGGGTATGGAATGGTGAAAGGCCGTATCAAAAACTGCTACATGAGGCACATCGGGCAAATGCTTTTTGGCAGCCCGGATTCCATCCAGATTTGGCGGATTATGCAGTGGAGCGATATCAAAAGCCTGTTGAATGGCTTCTTCAACATCTTCATCAATAAGAACCGAATCTTTAAAGGTCTCTCCGCCATGCACCACGCGGTGACCTACCGCTTCAATCTCATCCAGTGATTTCAGATGGTCATTATCGGCTTCCAACAACAATTCCATTATGGTTTTTAAGGCGGAAGCGTGATTTTCGATCACCATAGTTTTCTTCACCGGTTTCTCCCCTTTGAACTCCTGCTTGATGATCGACGTCACAGCTCCAATACGTTCAACTAATCCCTTACAAAGCCTATCACGATTTTCCGTGTTAATAAGCTGATATTTTATGGAAGAACTTCCACAGTTAATGACGAGAATTTTCATAATGAGTGCGTGATTTTAGAGTGAAATTACCGCTCCGATACCTAATATTCCTCTGAATTCAAATTGAGACAAGTCTGAGTCTGCAGGCCCTAATGGCATTAAACCATTTGGATCTGAAACCCAAAACGGCATATCATACCTGATAGCGAATCCACGGTCTTTGCCTAACCAGTCAGGGATATTAACTGAAAATTCAAATCCCAACCCCGCATCTGCAAACATCTTATCGACATTAAGTACCATGTCTGCTTGGTATACAAATGCATTAAACGTACCTACATCGTAAAACAGGTAAGAATTCAGGTGAACAAAGTTCCCAATAATACTTCTGTTAAGTAAAGAATTTATGTAGTTAGGGAAAACAAACTCGGCATTTAGAGAAGCTCCTTTATCTATGTTCCCAGCATAACTTACTTTGTGATCTTCCGGGTATCCGGGATAAGAATAGTATCCCTGATAATATCCTACCGTATTATTGTACCCTCGCATGTTAAATCCACCGGCCAGCTGAACCACACCATTTTCAAAGAAAGAATCGGGAATAGTTCCTTTTGCTCTCATTAGTCCATTTTCAAGTCTGGATATTTGACTTCGATTAGCCAGGCTATTTTTGTATTCAGAAGGAGTTCCAGAGTTTGTTAAAGCTCCATAAAGCCGCAGATTCAATTCAAAGCCTTTTCCAAGATTCGAGAGGTGGGTCAGCTCCCCTTCCCCAATTGAAAAATTTCGGGAACCAACATTCTGTTTTAACGACAAGTTAGCTTTCAACTCACCCATTGGGGTAAAACCATTGGTCGTGATACCTAAACCAAGCAGTGTTTTCCAATTTATTTCTTCAAAAGGAATCAACTGGTAGGCATTGTCAATGACTTTCTCTTGATTCAAGCTAACCGAGATCTCTCTAAAAACCAATTCATTAAATCCGGGCTGCCAACGCTTATTCAACGAAACTCCGTGCTGACTGTACCCCGTTCTGATACTACTTTCGAATTGTACATTCAATTCATTTCCTGGTAAAGCGTCTCGGTTCAAAGGTTCTGTAAAGGAAACGTAGTACGAAACTGGCTGATCCGGGAAATTCGTCCCCAGCCATACACCTGCATCCAACCGGTGCGGACCACTTTTGAATTCGCCTTCCATCTCTCCCAGTACAAACCCGCCGATGCGAACGCCATCCACGCTGTTATACCAAAGATCAGGATAGATATTCAGGTCATATGAATTGGATTGAGCCACCCCTATTACTGGGAAGAACAATAAAAACAAGATCAGGCAAGTTCGATTTTCCATTCCGGAAGGATCTCAAGAAATTGATCGGTTAAGATATCGTAAGTCAGCTTCATTAAACGTCGCTGTTCGGGCCAGGGAATAAAGGTTTCAACCTCCTCTATTCCCACCCATTGGTATTCGGTATGCTCCTCGTCCAGTTGTATTTCGGCATCCTCATCCACTTCAGCCCCAAAAGCCGGAATGGCATATATCATATCCGTTTTGGCTTCATAAAACTGATTTATGGAGGGTAAAGTCCAGAAGGCAACCGGCTGTAAGCCTGTTTCTTCTTTGAGCTCCCGTAAACCGGCTTCCCATCTTGTTTCACCATCTTTGACTTTACCGCCCACCATCCGCCATTGATTGGCATAGATCTTTTTCTCGGAGCGTCTGAAGATCAAAAATAATGGGACTCCGTTTTTGATCTTGTAAGGGTAAACGTCAATTAGCTTTTTCATGAAGGTGGTTTTTCAGGTCATTTACTACTCAGATCATTCAATAGTAATATCCTTTACTTCTAACTCAAGCGTTCCGGCGGGAACTTCTACTTCTACGGATTCCCCTTTTTCCCGGCCCATCAGCGCTTTACCTATGGGCGATTCAACGGAGATCTTCCCGGCTTTGAAGTCAGCCTCATTTGGAGAAACGAGCGTATATTTCATCTCTTTGCCCATCTTTTTATTCAAAATAGTAACCGTGGTTAATACCCTTACTTTTGAAAGGTCAAGATCATTTTTATCCAGTACACGGGCATTTGCTAATGCATCTTCAAGTTTGGTTATGCGATCTTCAAGGTGACCCTGTGCTTCTTTGGCTGCATCATACTCTGCGTTTTCACTTAAATCTCCTTTAGCACGGGCTTCAGCAATTTCTTCAGCAATTTCTTTTCGTCCACGGGTCTTCAGGTCTCTTAATTCCGCTTCCAGCTTATCAAAACCTTCCTGAGTCAGATATTGAACTTTACTCATAATTTGTTTCCTTTGTTCGGTTTCTACAAATAAAAAAAGCAATCTACCAGCGGCAGATGGCTTTTCATTTCAATTTAAATTGTCATCTAAAATAAGAGCTTATTCCCTGTTTTTCCATGTTGATTTATTGAACGTTTTCTTGCTGAATCAATTTTATATCATTAATCAAATAGATCACATTCGAAAATCCATCATTATCTGATATATACATTATGTTTGGAATAGCGCCTGAGATCTTTTTCGTGTACGGGCTGATTATACTTGCAGTCCTCCTTTTTGTAAATAAACGCATTCCTTTCGATGTCACTTCTCTGATTCTCCTTGCCATTCTTGTGGTATCTGGAATTCTGACCCCAAAAGAAGGACTTTCAGGCTTATCTAATCCGGCTACTGTTACTATTGCATGCATGTTTATTCTGAGTGAAGGATTGCGAAGAACCGGAGCTCTTGACATAGTTGGAGAGTATTTATCTAAACTGAGTAAGCTGAATTACCGGTTAACAACTTTCATCATAATGGCAGTAATTGGGGGAATATCAGCATTCATTAATAATACAGCTGCTGTTGCAATCTTCATTCCCGTTATCATAAGTTTATCACGCGATATGGGGAAGAGTGCTTCCAAATTATTGATGCCTATGTCGTTTGCAGCGATGTTTGGGGGAGTTTGCACACTCATAGGTACTTCTACCAACTTACTGGTTGATTCGATAGCAAGAGATAACAATTTGGCAGGTTTTGGAATGTTTGAATTTGCCCCGGTGGGCATCATTTTCTTTGTCGTTGGTTTGTTCTACATCTTTACGGTTGGTATGAAGATTATTCCCGGTCGAAGAAAAGATGAGTCCCTGACCGATACATTTGAAATGCAAAGCTACCTTACGGATGTAGTTTTACAACCGAACTCTCCTTTTGTAGGAACTCCACTTAAAAACACGCATCTGATCGAAAACCTTGATCTCGATATTGTGGAAGTGTTCGATGAGGAAGGAAATTCCAAGTTAGATCGTGGCGCTGTTGAATTGCAAGCGAACGATATTCTTAGAATTCGAGGCGGCGTTAAAGAAATGAATAAACTTCTTAATCGCGAAGATGTTCTTATAAAACCTTCTGATAACTGGGAGGATCAAGATTTTGAGGCCGGTAATGCCCAGCTGGTAGAAGCTGTGGTAGCGCCAGAATCTTCCTATGAAGGGAAAAAGTTGGACGATTTAGACCTTTTTCATCAGTATGAGGCTATGGTTTTGGCTATACGTCAACAAGGAAAAGTACAGCAAGAACATTTGGGAAATATCAGGCTTCAAAGTGGCACTTCTCTGCTCCTATTTGCCAAGAATGAACGAGTGAATGATATAAAAGTTTCTGAAGAGTTTGTTTTGGCTACCGAAATTGAACTTCAGGAAGTGAAAAAAGCCAAAATACCGATAGCGCTGGGAATCATTGCAAGTGTTGTAGGATTTGCCGCTTTTGGAATACTACCTATCGTTGCGTCCGCAATTTGTGGAGTCATTTTGATGATAATGACGGGTTGTATTACCAATGAACAGGCTTATCGGTCAGTGAACTGGAAGGTGATTTTTTTGCTTGCAGGTGTACTCCCTTTGGGAATCGCCATGCAAAAGACCGGTGCAGCTAAATTACTGGTAGATAACTTGATACAACAACTCGAGTCTTTTGGTCCAACAGCCGTATTATCCGCTTTCTTCTTTTTATCAATGATGTTGACCAATTTGATCTCAAATAACGCAACCGCGGTTTTATTGGCTCCAATTGCTATCGAAGCAGCTACAGGTATAGGAGTGAATCCAACCCCAATGTTAGTTGCTGTAACCCTTGCAGCATCATTAAGTTTTATGACCCCTATAGGCTATCAAACCAATACCATGATTTTCGGCCCCGGCCAATATACGTTTACCGATTTTGTAAAGGTAGGAACTCCATTGAATCTTTTATTCTGGATAATTGGTACCTTTGCCATCCCTTATTTCTGGCCATTTTAATACAAGCATGAAGGATATATTTTTTAAATACCTGCCTGTCGTTCAAACAATAAAGACGTATGATCTACAAAAATTTCGGGCCGATCTGATTTCCGGTTCTACCGTTGGAGTTGTTCTGATTCCGCAGGGTATGGCGTACGCTGTAATTGCAGGACTACCTCCCATATATGGACTTTATGCTGGCCTTGTTCCCCTTTTTATCTATCCAATACTCGGAACTTCAAGGCACATTTCAATAGGCCCGGTGGCAATAGACATGCTCATATTAGCGGCAGGACTTGGTTTTCTTGCTGGTGGAAATATTACCGAAAAAGTAACACTGGCTGTGATGATCGCTTTTCTGACCGGAGTATTTCAGGTTTTAATGTCAGTTTTCAAACTTGGGTTTGTATTTAATCTCTTTTCAAGGCCTGTGATCTCCGGTTTTACGATTGCAGCTCCTATCATTATTATAGCCAGTCAGCTTGGAACCCTGCTCAAAATTCAAACTCCAAATTCTCAATATGTTCATGAGATCCTGATACAACTTTCCCAACATTTGTCCGACATACATTATCCTACTCTTGGGCTTTCTGTTTTCTTTATTTTGTTTCTGATCTTAATGCGGAGATATTTTTCCAAGCTCCCGGAGTCTGTACTCCTGGTTACCTTAACCATACTCGTCGTTTCATTTATCACCATATCTGAATGGGGAATACAACAAGTTGGAAGTATTCCTCACGGACTCCCTGAATTTTCTTTACACAATCTTTCCATAGAGTCTTTTAAAAAGCTTGCCCCCAATGCCTTAGCGCTTGCACTTGTACAGTTCATGACCGTTGCTTCACTTTCAAAATCTTTTGCCAGAAAGCACGGTTATACTGTAAATCCCAATCAGGAGTTGTTAGCTGTAGGAACCAGTAATATTGTCGGAAGTTTGTTTCAGTCATTACCAGTTTCTTCCAGTTTTTCACGTTCTGCTATTGCTGATCAGTCCGGTTGTGAAACTTCTCTGCATAACATATTTGCCGGCATTTTGATCTTATTTACCCTGCTTTTTTTAACGCCTCTTTTCGAAATCCTGCCCAAACCATTATTGGCAGCCATAATCGTGGTTTCCGTCAGCAATCTGGTTGACATCAAGGAACTTAAATTCCTTATAAAAACTAAACGCAGGGATGCTCTTGTGGCATTTGTAACATTTGCCAGTGTGTTAGCTATAGGCATTCAGGAAGGCATTCTGATTGGACTTGTTACCTCTGTAATGGCTCTCCTGCTAAAAATGAGCAAACCTACAGTTGCAGAACTTGGACTGATGCCGGGTACCCGTGATTTCAAAAATAAAGAGCGATTTTCAGAAGCCCAATCTATTCCCGGCGTACTTATCCTCCGTGTTGATGCCCCATTTTCTTTTGTGAATGCCGAGTTCTTTAAAAACTATATTTTAGGGCAAAGCATGAACGGAAAAAAGGCTCCCAAATACGTGATCATTGATGGAACCACGATTGGAGATATGGATGTGTCTGCCATGGACTCTCTGCTCATGATCATAGAAACCCTAAACAGAGAAGGAATTGAGCTTTATATCTCCGGGTTGATCGGCCCGGTTCGTGATGTGATACGAAAATCTGACATCAGCACTTTTGTGAAATCAAACCGTTTTTTTAATACGGTACACGACGGTGTTAAAGCTGCTTTAAAAAAGCAAGATGACCAAGACGATGGCACTCGACTCAAAGAATACCTGGATAGCTGCGCCTGATTTGGAACACCCAAAATACTTCATCAAACTAACCTGAAAGGAAGTAACAACAATCATATCTTTAGTTAATCTTAAATTGGTTATCCTTAGTGAATAAACTTACAACAAAAGAAATCCTTGAGGAAAATCTCTCCAGAACAGCACCTCATAAGCTTCGATCCCTAAAGATCCTGGTTCCTAACATCAGAAGTTTGCATAATGTTGGTTCAATTTTTCGCTCCGCAGATGCTTTTGGAATTTCTGAGATCATCCTCTCTGGATACACTCCTACCCCTCCCCGGCCTGAAATAAACAAAACAGCCATTGGGGCCGAAGAATTTGTAGACTGGCGGTACGAAAAAGATGCAAAAAAAACAGTACACCAACTTAAAGATGAAGGATATTGCATTGTTGGTTTAGAACAAACAGATGACAGCACCGACCTTCCTGACTTTGATGCAGCTGCCCCTGAAAGGATCTGTATCATTTTGGGAAGTGAAGTTTCCGGAATTGAAGAAGAACTCCTCCCCCATATTGATGAATTTGTAGCCATTCCTCAATTTGGTCGAAAGCATTCGCTAAATGTCTCTGTAGCGGCCGGTGTCGTCTTGTACGCCATGCTTGAGAAATTGTGGAATGGTTGATTTTCGATCATGAAGTCATCTATATGTCTGAACCCTAATATTGTTAAAGTTGGATACTCGACTTTTACCGACGATCAGATTTTTGGTTCAAGAATATAACTTCCTACTCGATCTGACCGATGAATTAGGAGCCAAATTTTTGATATTTCTCTGTCCCAGTCATTTTATATTTAGCAAAAACATTGCACCATGCCTGATCCTAAAGAGCTCATTGAAAAAGCCGAACGATTCCTGAAACAGCAAATGGATATGTATGGGGATTTCTCAATGAAATTTCCTGATAGTACTTCCTTAGAAAATCAGAACCTTCAAAAAAACAATAAACCTACTAAAGATCAGGTTCGCGAAGTTTCCAACAATTACCAGGTTGAAACTGGCCAGGATTCGGTTCAACCCGAAAAACCTGAAAGAGAGTTAACTAAGCAGGAGAAAATAGCAGCATGCGACACGTTAGAAGAACTCCGGACTTTATGCGAAAATGCCGATGAACTCCGCACCGACCTGGATGGAACCAATCTCGTTTTTGGCGTGGGCAATCCCAATGCAGATTTGATGATCGTTGGCGAAGCTCCCGGTTATAATGAGGATCAGCAAGGCGAACCTTTTGTGGGCGAAGCGGGTCAACTACTGGATAAGATTATGGCTGCTATTGATTTTAAAAGAGGCGATATTTACATAGCCAATATCCTGAAGCACCGGCCACCCAATAACCGAGATCCTAAACCGGAAGAACGGAAACGAAGCTTGCCTTATTTATTGCGCCAAATTGAGCTGGTTGATCCGAAAATTATTCTTTGTGTGGGCCGTGTTTCTGCAACCACGTTATTGAATGAAGACACTTCTCTGAGCAAGCTCAGGGGTAAATTTCATTCCTTCCATGGGCGAGAACTTATGGCTACTTATCACCCGGCGGCTCTATTGAGAAATAAACAATGGAAACGCCCAACCTGGGAAGATGTTCAGAAATTGAGAAAGCGATACGATGAGCTTGGCGGAAAGTGAAGTGGAAGTAAAAATTATGGATCAAAAATTGAAGATTATGCGGGGTTTATGAAAGTGACAAAAAATTCCTACCAGCTTTTAACGAACAGACTCTTCCTTCTTCCTGTGGAAGATTCCGATATTGAAAATATTTATCGCGGACTTTCTCATCCTAAGGTGATCAAACATTATGGGGTCAGTTTCAAAACATTGGAAGAAACAAAAGAGCAGATGGAATGGTATCGGCAGCTCAGAGAAAATGAAACGGGATTTTGGTGGAAAATTCTGCTGAAAGATTCTGAGGAATTTGTGGGTGCAATTGGTTTGAATGACATCAAAAAAGAACACCAGCGCGGGGAAATTGGATTTTGGCTCTTACCTGAATTTTGGGGGATAGGAATTTCAGTTGAGGCTCTGCCAAAAGTGCTTTCTTACGGATTTAAGCAATTGAATTTACATCGTGTAGAAGCTTGGGTAGATTCACAAAATGAAAGCAGCAGAAAGGTTCTTGAAAAAACAGGCTTCCATTTCGAAGGGACTCTGAAAGACTATGAGCTCAAGAATAATGAGTTCATTAACATCGACATTTTAGCCCGGATTGTGGATAACACTGTATAAAATTTGTTGAAAAGAATCTGCATTTGCATCAGATTTATACCTATTTTCAGGGTTCACTTTTTTCAAGAATTAGCAATCGGTTTTTCTTTCACACATGGCAAAAAAGAACGGCTCATCCTACAACAAATATCAGCGAGATGATTCAAAGTCCCTTGAAAAAGAAGGACGAATTCCGCCACAAGCCGTAGAAGTTGAAGAAGCCGTTTTAGGGGCTATGCTTATTGAACACGGAGCAGCTACCATTGCCCTTCAAATGCTGAAGCCCGAGGATTTCTATAAAACCGCCAACCGACACATTTTTGAAACGCTTTCTAATTTATATGAACGAGATAATCCACTTGACCTACTAACGGTTGAGAATGAACTCAAAGATAATAACCTGCTTGAGGTTTGTGGCGGGCCTACTTACCTGTCCGACTTAACCCGTTCTGTAAGTTCATCGGCAAATATCGAGTATCACGCTCAGATCATCATTGAAAAAGCGATCAAGCGTAATTTGATTCTGGCGAGCAACGATACCATTAAAGAAGCTTATGACACCACTTCAGATGCATATGATGTACTGGATCACGCCGAACAAAGTATCTTTGACCTTTCCAACCAAAAGAGCCGAAGTTCTGCCGTTCCGGTAGAAAAGTTACTGAAGGACACGCTTTCTTATCTCGAAGATCTGCGGGGTAAAGATTATGGCATTACCGGAGTTCCCACCGGCTTGGCTATTGATGATATGACGGCCGGCTGGCAAAAAGGTGATCTGATCATTATAGCGGCACGGCCATCTATGGGTAAAACAGCTTTTGTGTTAACCGCTGCACGCAATGCGGCCATGCATCCTGATGAAAATCTGCGTACTCCAATTGCTTTGTTTAGTTTGGAGATGTCGAATCAGTCTTTAGTTCAGCGTTTGTTGACAATGGAAGCGCGGGTTCGTGCCGATGAAGCTCGCAAAGGAACTTTAAAAGACGAAGATTTCCGCCGGCTTATTGATGCAGCCAGTCGCTTGTTCAGTGCCGAAATTTATATTGATGATACGCCTGCCATTAGCTTAATGGAACTTCGCACGAAATGCCGTCGGCTAAAAAGTGAAAAGGATATTGGATTGATCGTGATCGATTATCTTCAGCTTATGCAGGCCAACTCCAAAGACATTGGCAACCGTGAGCAAGAAATTGCAACCATTTCACGGGGACTAAAAGGACTTGCCAAAGAATTGGATGTTCCGGTGATTGCCCTGGCTCAGCTTTCCCGTGCGGTAGAGCAACGTGGCGGAGACAAACGGCCTCAACTTTCAGATTTGCGTGAATCAGGATCCATTGAGCAGGATGCCGATATTGTAATGTTCTTATATCGACCTGAATATTATGGAATCACTACTACCCCTGAAGGCCAGTCAACTACCGGACTTGCCGAAGTAATTATTGGAAAACAACGTAATGGTCCGGTGGGTAGTAAGATGCACTATTTCGTAAAAGAATATGCGCGATTTGAGAATCTGACTTCCGCTCAAAGTGATAATCCCATGCTGGGTGATGGCGGTGGTGGAAATAATGGTGGCCCCAGTTTAAATAATGGTGGCAACGACGGCCCTCCTCCTATGCCACACAGCCCGGCACCTGATGAAGATGCTCCCTTTTGATATCCTTCTTACCCACTCGAAGTTGGGTTTGAGCGTGCTTATGAAACGATAGAAGATTGATTAGTTTTACCTGCCTCAACCATCTCTTCAAAAAGGCGATCAAAATCTTTGATTCGCTTCGACCACTCCAAGTGCTTATTGATATTTTGCAAGGAAGATTTCGGCAGAGGCTTGGTTTTTCCGGTCAGTAAATCCTTCATGTGATGAAAAAGATCATCCTCCGTATCATATAAAACTGGAGCGTGCAACAATGGATTATGCAAACTCTCAGGGATAAGCTCAGGATAATGCAATCGGTTCGGCACCAGCGGATGACATCCGCAATAAATGGCTTCCATAATAGCTACACAGAAAAATTCATAGCTGGCTGTTGAAACTACAATATCCCCGGAATGTAGCAGCTTACTATAGTTTTCCTTGTCATCCACATATCCAAAATGAGTAATCTGCTGCCCGAATCTTTTCCAGGCTTTTTCAAACTCTTCCGGTTTTTCATGCTGAGTGTCACCGGCAAGAATCAGATCAAACTTAAGATCAATATCATTTAACCGGTTCAACACCCGAAAAAACATGGCTGGATTACGATCAAACTGCCATCGTTGGTTCCAAACGATCACCGGGTTTTCATTTTGAGAACGCGTATCCGGTTGTTTATCGAAACTTTTTAGATCCAACCCAGGGTACATAACGATACTTTTCTCACGGATCTTTTCAATGGTTCCATAATCACGGCCATCCGGAAAATTATCCAGGAATTTTGGCAAAGCATCCAAAAGATCTTCAAGGTGAAACCTGGATGAAAATAAAAGTCGGTCGGCAACCAGCATGCTCAAGTAGTTGATGTAACAATAGGTAAGATCCCGGTTCTCTCCTTCCGGAATAGGCCTCGTAAACTGATTTTCATGCATGTACATAATAACGGGCGTATGAGAGAACCGCGGATTGGTTAAGGCCATAAACGCAGGGAGATTGGTCATGCTGCTAGTTAAAAGCAGGTCAATATTCTCTTCAATGTGATTGGTCATTTCCGTCAAAGTAACCGAGTCTCCGTGCATGCGCCATTTCCAGCCTTTATAATTCAATTTGATCGGAATGATATTATGCGAAGAATTTTTTTCCAGCCCTTTTAAAAAGGCTTTATGCGATCCGCTGTAAAAAGGTTCAACCGCCAGAATGTTCATCTATATATGTTTGAAAATTAGAAATGTCAGTATAACAAATTTATGAACGAACATGATTTCTTTTAATAAAAGAGGGAACAAAAATTCCTGTTAAACATTAAAAAGTTCTAATCAATCTGTAACAGATTTCATTTTCATCACTCTTGAAATAAAAAAATAGGAGCAAATAATGGTAAAGTATCTAATGTTTTGTGTTTGCGTAGCTGCAGGATACGTCATGTATAGCTCTTTTCCGGTATCTCACGGCCCCGGCATAACTGCGCAAAATGAACCGAAAATTGACAGACTTACATGGCAAGAACCCTTCACCTTTAAAGGTGCAACTTTAGAGCCCAAAAGAATCATTGAAGCGGAAGTAAGAGTATTAGACAAAAAAAGATATTTCTTTGACCCTTTTTCACGATTCTCTCCTTCAGATTTGGTAGTTGGATGGAAAGAAATGTCAGATGAAAGGAATATAAGCTACATTTATCACACTCTTTCTGAAAGAACTTTTGAGTCAAGGTTTACCAAGTCACCCATTGAAGAAACTATGATTCAAAAGCAAAGTGATCTTTGGCACCTGATCCCGTCCACTTCGGTAATCGATGAAAAAATCAAACAACTCCGCGAAGGCCATATTATAAAAGTGCGCGGTTTACTGGTAGATGTGGAATATGATGCAGAATTTAAATTCAAAACCTCTGAAAAGCTCTCAGATCGCCCAAATAGGAATGGTTTTGTAGTTTGGATCGAGGATTTTGAGATCCGTTAGAGGTTAATTTTTAGATTTGATTGTATTCCTGCCAAAAATTATTTTCACTTAAGTACAACATACAAGTAAGATTGTATTTAAATTTTAAAATAATGAATGGGTTTTGATATGTCAGATAAGCAAAAGGGTACGGTTAAATGGTTTCATAATTCAAAAGGTTATGGATTTATAAGTACTGATACCGGCGATGATGCCTTTGTTCACTATTCCGAAATACAAGCTGATGGGTTTAAAAAACTCAGACGCGGTGAAGAAGTAGAATTCATTTTAGATGAAGGTGAAAAAGGATTACATGCCAAGGAAGTGGTTTCTCTAAATCCGGCTGAAGATCATATTGAAGAAGGTTAATTAATGAGTTGGATAAAGGATGCTGTAGTAGATGTGATCATCCTGTTGGTGATCGCAACATATGCGATCACTTTAAACGAGATCTTGCAAGTAGTTTTATGGGTTTATACCGGCTTACTCTTAATAAGCAAACTACTTGCTTTTTTTATGCCTTCATTGCAGCGCAGAGCAAATAAGTCACAGGTTCCAGAGTATATTTATCATATTATATACGCATTAACCGTTGGCATGCTTATCTTTGCACAGGATTTTTATTTTGCAGGTACTTGGGGAATTATTTGGATATTTTCGTTGATTCAAAGTATATCCTCCGGTAAAAATAAATCTTAATCCATTGAATAGATAATTGCGCAAGACCTCCCTCCTTTTTTTATTTATTGCCTTTTTTTGGGCCTCCGAAACTATTTCTGTACAAGCACAACAGAATAGAAATATCCAGTATACTTTTTGGGGTGGTTACTCTTTTACCTCCATTAAGTTTTTAGGAAAAACACAGAATTCCGAATCCCAGATTCTAGCCATCGGATTTAAACGTCAGATCAAGGAATATTCCGAACAAAAAACGTTGTGGTTTACCGCCGATCTGATTCCATATCTGCACTATTATTATCCGAAACGTGATGAGGGTGATCGATTTGTGGAACGCTCCGGTTTCGGAATTTCTCCCATAGGCTTTATGATGAAACAACACACCGATTATTTTTTTGATCCATACATCCAAACGACTGGTGGCTTGATTTATATGGAGCAAAATTTCCCAACTGATCGTGCCAGAAAGCTTAATTTTACTTTCGATATTACTGTTGGGGCAGACATTCCAATCAGTAATTTTACGGGAATTTCTTTAGGCTATAAATTTCACCATATTTCGAATGCGGAGACGGGCGATGAAAACCCCGGACTCGATTCTAACTTTCTTTTTATCACCTTTCACATACCATAGAAATTTATTATGAGTATTAAAGCAAAGATCAATACTTCAAAAGGTACTATATCCATTAAGCTATTTGCTGAACGAGCACCCAAAACGGTTGCCAATTTCATAAACCTGGCCTCCCGAGGGTTTTATGATGACCTTAATTTTCATAGGGTGATCAATGATTTTATGATACAGGGAGGCTGCCCAAATGGAGATGGCAGAGGCGGTCCCGGCTATCGTTTTGAGGATGAATTTCACGACGAGCTGATCCATGATCAACCCGGAAAATTATCCATGGCCAATGCCGGGCCCGATACGAATGGCAGCCAATTTTTTATCACTCATGTCCCTACCCCTTGGCTTGACGGAAGACACGCGGTTTTCGGAGAAATTATTTCGGAAGAAGATCAAGAGGTCGTGAACTCCATTACACAAGGTGATTCAATAGAATCGATCAACATAGAAGGTGAATACGAAGAATTGCTTCGAAAAATTGATGAAGTCCACTATTGGAATGAAACTCTCGATGAGCAGTTTGAAAACCTGAAGCCACCAAAAGTTTAGAAATACATTTTACTCGTAAACTTTTTTTATTTAGCAACGTAGTGAGTACCAAATTTTATCACTAACAAGGTATTACACACGTTATGTTTAAACGATATTTTTCTTTAGGCGTTTTTATGGCAGGAGCTCTCCTCTCCTGTACTACACTACAAGCCCAGGATACTGAAAACCTGAACTATCGAAAATGGAGGGTAACTTTATTCCCTCCATTAAGTTCAAATGGCACTAACGCAGTAGATTATACTGCCCGATATTCCATCAACCTACTGGTCGGCTATCATGGCGGATTGGATGGTGCAGAATTCGGTGGTTTGGTCAACTACAACAAATATTACGCAAATGGATTTCAGCTTGCCGGCTTAGTAAATGGCACCGGTGGTGATATGGCCGGTGTGAATATTGCGGGACTGTCAAACTTTTCTTCCGGAGATATGTCCGGTATTCAGGTTTCTGGATTAGCCAACATTTCCGGGGATAACCTGGAAGGAATCAATGCTTCCGGCCTGCTTAATTATGCAGAAGGGAATTCCAGCGGATTGCAATTTGCAGGTATAGGTAACCTGGCAAAAGGTGATATCGAAGGACTTCAGGGCGGTGGAATTTTAAACGCCTCTTGGGGAGATATTTCCGGATTACAAGTAGCTGGTGTAGCAAATATTGCCCGAAACTCAGTAGAAGGATTGCAGGTTTCCGGGGGAATAAACCTTGCGGGTGATGATCTTTCCGGATTGCAAGTATCAAGTGGGGCGAATTTAGCCTGGGGCAACATCGAAGGGTTAATGATCACAGGTGGCGTGAATGTTGCAAGAGGTGATGCCAGCGGTTTGTTGATATCAGGAGGGTTGAATATCGCCAACGAATTAAATGGAGCCTCGATCTCAGGAGGTGCAAATATTGCCAAAGAATTGACAGGACTCCAATTTGCCGGCCTTTTAAACGCATCAGAAAAGGCTACCGGACTTCAGATCGGACTCATAAACGTTGCTAAAGAATTCAATGGTGTGCCTATAGGATTGATCAGTTACTATGGAAACGGGCGTAAAAATATTGACGTCAGATTTTCTGATGGAGGCTTTACTGATCTTGGGATCACGTTAGGAACGCACAGAGTTTATAATTCAGCCATATTGGGATACAACACCCTCTTAGACAGGAATGTATACCGTATAGGACTTGCCGTTGGTTTGGAAAAAAATATTCAGGATTCCTTTAGAAACTGGCAAAACGAAACGATGTATGTAAATCAGGAATTTGCGGTCACCCATCAGTTTGAGGAAAAATGGTCTGACAGGCTCAACCTGATCTATTCCTATAAATTCTTATTAGGAAAACGGTTTGGGAATGGCTTTTCGGTCTATGGCGGCCCTTCTTTCAATGCGCAAGTCACCAGAGTAGCCGGAGCAAAAGATTACACCTGGTATAGCTTGTGGTCACCCGAATGGAAAGGACGGGACTACCGTTTTTGGGTTGGATTTACTGCAGGAATCAGATTGTTCAAGCAAAAAGCACCACAACGTTTCGAAGACGAGTTTAACAACTGGGATATTGAATGGTAATGATAATCTAATAACACAAGATTTAAAGCCACTGAGAATTCAGTGGCTTTTTTAGTTTAAGGCCAATCCGGACAAACTATTTTTTCGTAGTTAAAGTTATACTCCTGAATCTCTCAATGAATAAGTTATTAATTATGAAATATCCGTTTATTTTCGGCTCTGTTTTGGTAGTTGCGCTCGGTATCGCATTTATATTGAGTTCCATATCCCATGTGGTTGAACCTGTACAAGCTGAACCGTTTAAAGTTTCTGCTGTAGCCGATACCCTTCCCAAAGGTGAATTCCCATTCAAGAAAACCGATTCCGAATGGAAGGAAATTCTTACTGCTAAAGAATTCCGTATCTTAAGAGAAAAGGGAACTGAGTTACCTTATATAAATGAATATCATGATTTTAAAGGAGAAGGTATTTATGTATGCGGAGCCTGTGGACAAAAGTTATTTTCTTCGAAGCATAAGTATGATTCCGGGACTGGATGGCCAAGCTATTGGCGCCCTATTTCTGATTCTTTGGTTACAGAATTAGAGGATAATTCTTTCTTTATGACCAGAACAGAAATTGTTTGTTCTAATTGTGGGAGTCATATTGGACACGTTTTTGATGACGGCCCACGTCCTACCGGATTGCGATACTGCATGAATTCTGCTGCTCTCGATTTTATACCGGAAAATGAACTTTCATCAGCTCAAAACTAACGTTCAGACTTGGAACTCACCGTAACTTTATGGATAATAAGGCGTCTTTAAATAGCGCCTTTTTTTATTCACCCATACTAAGTTCATGAGTCCCAAAGCCACTATCCTTAGAAAAGCCGAATTCAATCCAAAGATCAAAACGTACATTTTGTGGTATGGTGTTTTGTTATGCACTTTCAGTGTAGTTTTGATCCCACTCATCCCATTATGGCTGCTCTTCGCTTCCATTTATTTGAACCGCTACTTTGAACGTTTGGAATGTGAGCTTACTACCCGGTCTTTGCGCTTCAAAAAAGGCTATATCTTTCAAACTGAAAGAACTATCCCTTTGGATAAGATCCAGGATCTTACATTCAAGGAAGGTCCCTTGCTAAAGTATTTCGGGTTAAGTGTCCTTAAGATAGAAACAGCCGGTAATACCGGTCAGGGCACCTCAGATCTGTCATTGATCGGCATTATTGATGCTTCTGAATTTCGTTCAATGGTGTTTGAGCAACGCGATAAAGTTACTGATAACACCGCTTCAACTTCCTCATCAGAAAACACCGACCCTGGAATTGAAATTTTGAAAGACATCAGAGACACTTTAGCCAGAATTGAAGTGAAACTAAGCTCAAACACCGATCAATAGATGATATTCGTATTTGATCTTTGTAAAAAATTCCTTGAATTCCTGTGAATGAAGTCTTCAAAAATTAAATTCATCCATTGTAAACACAATCACATGTAAACAAATGAAGATATCCATTATAGGAGCAGGAATCGGAGGATTAGCATCGGCATGTTTGCTTGCAGCCAAGGGACATCAGGTAAAAGTATTCGAAAAAAATGAGAATGCCGGTGGCAAAATGAATCAGGTTGTAGCTGAAGGCTTTAGGTTTGATACCGGCCCGAGTTTACTGACCATGCCTTTTGTTTTAGATCGGTTCTACAAAGCGTGTGGATCATCTTTGGAGAATGAACTGGAGCTGAAACCTTTGGAACCGCTCTGCACCTATTTTTATAAAGATGGTACTGTTTTCAGGAATTTTGATGGGAAGAAAAAGAATGTTGAGGAGATCAAACGAATTGCCCCGGAAGATCTAAAAACGTTTGAGCAGTTTCTGAATTATGCCGAATCTTTATACCGGAAAACTTCCGATGCTTTTATCTTTAATCCCCTTTATGACTTTTCGGATCTAAAACAGCTCGACCTGCTCAGCTTTTTTGGCATCGATGCATTTACTACCGTAAGTAAGCGTATCGATTCGATGTTTAGCTCATCCTATTTACGACAATTCTTTAAGCGTTTCACCACATATAACGGTTCCTCTCCTTTCCAGGCTCCCGCCACATTGAACGTTATTCCACATGTTGAGATCAATCTGGGAGGATACTATGTGCAAGGAGGCTTATACAAGCTCGCTGAATCTATGCTTAAATTAGCAATGTCAGCTGGCGTAGAATTTCATTTTGGAGCTGAAGTTGATCTAATCTTAACAGAGCAGAAAAAAGCCACAGGACTACAATTGAAAGATGGGAAAGTAGTTAAAAGTGACCTTGTTCTTTCTAACAGTGACGCAACAGAGACCAAAGTTCATCTTCTAAGCGATCAGGCTATATCCCAAAAAGCAAAAGAAAAAGCACGCAACATAGAACCTTCTTGCTCGGGGTATGTTCTATTACTTGGCATCGATCGTAGCTATGAACAGCTTTCGCATCATAACATATTTTTTACAGGCGATTATGAAACTGAATTCAGGCAGATCTTTAAAGAAAAAGTAATGCCAGAAGATCCAACAATTTATATTGCAAACACTTCTTATTCGGATCCCTCCCATGCTCCTAAAGGAGCGTCAAACTTGTTCATCCTGGTAAATGCTCCGTACTTATCAAAACATTATGACTGGGAACTGAATGAAGAAAAATATGGAGATAAGATCATTACCGAATTAGAGAAAAGAGGCTTAGATGAGCTTTCAGATCATATTCAATTCAGGAAAAGTATCACTCCCGTAGATTTTTATGAAAAGTACTATTCCAATAAAGGAAGTATTTACGGGACTTCTTCGAACAGCAAGTTCTCAGCATTTGTGCGACCAAGAAATAAATCGAAGGAGTTTGAGCATTTATATTTTACGGGCGGTTCAACTCATCCGGGCGGAGGAATTCCTCTCGTTGTTCAATCTGCATTCAATGCCGTTGAACTGATTGAGCGCTATGAAGACTGAGTTGCTTTTTCTGCCTTTTCTTCCTGCTCTATATCTAAATTGACTACCTCAACATTGTGGAAATTTCCGTCAACGATCTCAAATCGAATAATAGTTCGCTGCTCTTGAAAACCTTGCTTACCGGCTGCTCCGGGATTCATATATAGCATTTTGTTGTGTTCCTGATCTCGTGCTATTCTGAGAATATGAGAGTGGCCACACACAAATAGATCAGGGGGATTTTCGTCCATCTCCTTTCGAATTGGCAAACAATATCTGCCGGGAATTCCACCGATGTGCGTCATCCAGACCTTAATTCCTTCACGCTCAAAATGTTGGTGTAGAGGATATTCATTGCGAATATCCTGCCCGTCAATATTACCGTAAACCCCAACTACAGGTGCAATTTTCTTGAGTTCTTCTGCAATCTCTATGGTACCGAAATCTCCTGCGTGCCAAATCTCATCGCAATCAGAAAAATATTCGAGGACCTGTGGATCAAGGTAATTATGCGTATCTGAAATCAGCCCTATTTTGATCATACTTTTTGTATCATCTAACTTCTTTGATAAAGGAGAACAAGAAAGCGTTTTTTATTTTTTTGTTCCACTCTAATTATAAAACATTTGCAAAAAATTATTCATTCATTGAAAGGCTTTAGTATTGTCATTGTTACCTGGAATGCGCTTGAGCACCTAAAGAAGTATCTGCCTTCGGTAGCACAAACAGAGTACCCCGATTTTGAAATTATTATAGCTGATAATGCCTCCATTGACGGATCAAAAAAATGGATCAGGAAAAATTTTCCTGATATAAAGATTGCAACATTTGACGACAATTATGGTTACTGCGGTGGCAACAACAGGGCCGTACCTTTTGCGGAGAAAGAAATCCTGGTATTTTTAAATAATGATGTTAGAGTTAGCAGTGATTGGCTTCATGGCCTCAATGCTGCTTTTAACAACTCGGAAGTGGCTGCCGCACAGCCAAAATTGAGAGCCGATCTCCAGCCTGATTATTTTGAATATGCCGGTGCAGCCGGAGGCTTCATTGACCAATACGGTTATCCTTTTTGCCGGGGAAGGATCTTTGAAGAAGTGGAATTAGACGAAGGCCAATATGATGACAAAGCTAAAATCTTTTGGGCCTCAGGTGCCGCTTTGGCTGTGCGCAAAGATCTGTTTTTAGAATCGGGTGGTTTCGATGAAGATTTTGAATTTCACATGGAAGAAATTGACCTTTGCTGGCGCTTACAAAATCAGGGACATTCCATTGTTTATACTCCCTCAAGCCTAGTTTATCATTTAGGCGGTGGGTCATTGCCCATGGGATCCCCACGAAAAGTTTATTACAACTTCAGAAACAGCCTGTTCATGTTGTGGAAAAATTATTCTTCCGTAAACCTTCGCAAACGGTTTATCATTCGTGTATTGCTTGACATCGTTGCTGCATGGAAAGCATTACTGAGCGGAAAACCCAAAGAGTGGACTGCTATTGCAAAGGCACATATACATTTTCTTCTGAAGATGGGCAAGATCAACAGAAAACGAAAGGAACTACAGCAGAAAAGAGTTTCTCATAATGATCCGGAGACGATGATGAGGTTGAGCATTATTTGGAAACATTTTGCTAAAGGCCTTTCCCGATTTCAAGACCTTCCCAAAAAATACCTTGCGAAATAAGAGTTTTTAGATCTAAGAAGCTTTTTTCTTTTTGAAAGTGTTGATCACGCCTCCGTCAAGAATGGCTTCTCTTTGCCTTTCACTTAAACTGTGCTTCACTTCATATTTTGTACCTTTTGTGACATTGATCAACTCAGCAGAATTTCCGGTTTCTATACTTTGGCGAATGTTTTCTACCCTTAGAATATCTCCCTGATCTATTTCATCGTAATCTTCAGGATTCACAAATTCGAACGGTGGAATTCCAAAATTAACCAGGTTTTGCCATCCTATGCGGGCATAACTTTTGGCTACAGCGGCTTTCTGTCCCAGGTACCTCGGAGCAATAGCAGCATGTTCCCTGCTGGAACCCTGCGCATAATTCTCTCCGGCTACTACCACGTGACCGCCATACTCGTCCCTGGCTTCCATTGCCCTTTCATAAAAATTATCATCAATCACGGTGAAAGAAAATTTACTGATCTCAGGTATATTGCTTCGAAAAGGAAGTACTTCTGCCCCGGCCCTCAAGATCTCATCAGTAGATATATTATCATCCATTTTAAGGAGAACGGGCACTTCAAAATCCTGCAGTTCTTCAAAGTCGGGCATGGTTGAAATATTTGGCCCTTTTTTAATTTCAACATCTTTTCCATTCTCAACGGGTTTTTTGAGCATCTCTTTGTTGACAATATATTTAGAGGGTTCTTTGAACTCAGGATAACTCATTCCAAAAAGATCTTCCAGATCACGCGGATCAGTTATCTTACCGGTAAGGGCGGATGCTGCCGCAGTCTCTGGGCTCACCAAAAATACAGAATCTTCGGGCGTACCAGAACGATCCGGAAAATTACGCGGTACGGTTCGCAGACTGTTTCTGCCGGTTGCGGGTGCTTGCCCCATTCCAATGCAACCATTGCAACCCGCCTGATGAATTCGAGCCCCTGATTGCACTAAATGAAACATTACATCATGCTTAACCATATTCTCGATGATCTGCCTTGAAGTTGGGTTGATGTCAAAAGAAACCTCATCATGAGCCGTTTTGTCTTTGACGATCTCAGCAGCAATCCAAAAATCCCTGTATCCGGGATTTGCTGAAGAGCCTATGTACGATTGATAGATTTCCTTACCCTCAACTTCTCGCACTTTTACCACATTTCCCGGACTGCTTGGCAATGCAATCATGGGCTCAAGGGTACTCAGATTCAATTCATCATGTACGTCATATTCCGCACCTTCATCTGCGGTGAGTTTCTGGAATTCATTTTCTCTGTTATTCTGTTTCATGAACCGTTTCACCTCATCATCAGCTGGAAAAACAGTAGTGGTAGCACCCATTTCGGTTCCCATATTGGCGATCACATGACGATCCATTGTGGAGAGCGAATCTAATCCCGGACCATAATATTCAATCACCATACCACGAGCGCCTTTTACATCATAACGGCGCAGCATTTCAAGGACCACATCTTTTGCACTTACCCAATCGGGAAGTTTTCCGGTCAGTTTCACCCCTAAAACCTTGGGCATTTTTAAATACATCGCTTCTCCGGCTATAGAAAATGCAACATCAAGTCCACCAGCACCCAATGCAAACATTCCCATGCATCCGTTGGCAGGAGTATGGCTGTCGGAGCCTGCTAAGGTGCGTCCCGGTCGCGCAAAGTGTTCCCCATGTACGGCATGGCTTACGCCATTTCCCGGCCTGCTGTACCAAATACCAAAGCGATCAGCAGCTGATTTCAGGAACAGATGATCATCCGGATTCTTGTAATCCGTTTGAAGCAAGTTATGGTCCACATACTGGCAGGATAGTTCGGTTTTAGCTTCATCCAGTTCCATTGCTTCCAATTCAAGCATCACCAGTGTTCCGGTTGCATCCTGGGTCAACGTCTGGTCGATCCTGATACCAATTTCCTCACCGGGATTCATCGCTCCTTCAATTAAATGGCTCTGAATTAATTTCTGGGTAACATTAAGTGCTTTACTCATATCAGTAAAAGTTGTTCAATATTTCATTAATCACTACTATTTCAACTCGATTACATTCAAAATGATTCAATACGTATGCAGATCGACTATGAGATCTTGTTAGATAAATCGTTGCCTTACATAAAGAAATGGTGGTTTTCGGTGGTCTGTATTCCTTTTTGTCTCACGCTGGCAGATCAATATTGGATGGCCTTAAAATGGGAGATCTCTTTTTCCTGGAGGTACGACTACCCTTTTTTCCTTTCTCCTTTCTTTTTCCTGATCGATAATTTCCTGCTGATCATCCATGAGGCCGGACATACCTTTTTTGGTTTCCTGGGTTCGAGATTCATCACCATACTTGGGGGCACTTTATTTGAAATACTGCTCCCTTTTTTGATTTTTATATATGGTTGGTGGAACTATCACCGGTTTGTAGCGCAGTTAGGTTTGCTTCTAACAGCTTTTGCCTGGATCGAATCAGCAGCGTATGCAGCCGATGCCCTGGAACGCAGAACGCCGCTGATAGGAAATCTTCCCAAATCATCACACGACTTCTATAATCTTTTTTCCATGCACGGTGCTTTAGATTCTTATATGTTCTTTGCTTGGCTTATGTATTTCATCGGCATTGTCACCCTCCTCCTGTTCCTGGTCTACCCCTTCATAGAAAAAGAACAATACGCCTATGTTGACATTGAGATGGATCTGTGATTCGGTTCTCAAATATTTACGAATCAGGTTCTTTATTGAAAATGCCATTTCTTATCTTCGCGGTAATAAAAAATGAGACGTTATGATCCCAAAGGAAATTCTTAAAAAGATTAAAAAGCTTGAGATACAAACAAAGGGTATTGTAAACACCCTGTTTGGCGGGGAGTATCAGTCCGCTTTTAAAGGCCGCGGAATGGAATTTTCGGAGGTACGTGCTTATACCTACGGAGATGATATCCGGCAGATTGATTGGAACGTAACCGCACGAACCGGTGACCCATTCATTAAGGTGTTTGAAGAAGAGCGCGAACAAACCCTTATGCTTTGTATCGACATCTCTCAAAGCGGAACCTTTGGCAGCAAGAATCAAAGTAAGATGGATCTTGCCATTGAATTGTGTGCAGTGCTGGCTTTCAGTGCTATTAAAAACAGTGACAAGGTGGGATTGGTTTTATTTAGTGATCACATTGAAAAGGTGGTCCCGCCTAAAAAAGGCCGCACACATGTATTACGTTTAATCAGAGAGTTATACACTACCAAACCAACAGGAACGGGCACGGATATTGGGGATGCTCTTTCCTATATCAATCGGCTGTTAGATCGAAGAGCTATTGTTGTACTTACCTCCGACTTTCAGGACAAAGAATTTGATAAACAACTGCGTATTACAAATCAAAAGCATGATTTGGTAAGTATTTTGATCAATGATCCGCTGGAAGACGAACTGCCAGACCTTGGCCTTGTCAAGATCAGAGATGCTGAAACCGGACAAAAGAAACTAATCGATACTTCAAGCCAAAAAGTGCGTAAAGCGTATAAGATTCGCCGTTTGGAACAAAAAGCACATCTTCACGATAAATTATTGAAAATGAAAATCGATGCGGTCGAAGTTCAAACCAATGAATCTTATGTGAAGCCGTTGATGAATTTTTTTAAACGAAGAGTGAACCGATACTGACCTAAAGTGAGGCTACAGCTGAAGGATTTTCTTCTTCATTTAATAGGCTTAGTCGCTCCTGCAGCACTTTTACTTTTTTGCGAAATGTATCCAGATCTTCTCCCTGAAGTGCTTTTGAAGGAGGCAGGTCTACCGTTAGCGGATTCACGGGCTGACCATTTTTATAGATCCTGTAATCAAGATGAACACCGGTTACACGGCCTGTTTTTCCTACATACCCTATAACTTGGCCTTGTTTCACACGCATTCCACTTCGTATTCCTCTCGCAAAGCCATTCAGGTGTAGATAAGCTGTGGTATACGTGCTGTTATGGCGAACTTTAACAATATTTCCATTAGCACCACGATATTGTGCCTCTATAATTTCTCCATCACCCACAGAGAGAACAGGGGTTCCTTGTGGTGCGGCATAATCTACACCGTAATGAGGAATTCGTCGTTTTAAGACCGGATGAAAACGATTGTGAGAAAATCCGGAACTGATACGCTGAGAGAATTTGAACGGAGCTTTTAGCAAAGCCTTTTGGACGCCATTACCTTCACTGTCGTAGAAACCGGCAGTCTCATCTCCATCATAATAAAAAGCGTCATAGCTCTGATCTTTACTGGTGAACTCAGCGGCTACAATATCACCGATACCAAAAAATTCACCGTCGACAAATTGTTCTTCATAGATCACTTTAAAATGATCGCCGGGATATAACCGGAAAAAATCGATCTGCCATGCAAAGATTTCGCTAAGTCGCAGCCCCAATAAGGTAGAAACATCTTTCTCCATCAATGTCTCATAAAGTGAAGACTCGATCACACCGGCGGTTTGAGCTATCTTTGTGGTAATTTCTTTTCTGCCGGTTGAAACCGAAATGTCATCTTCCCAATCAAAAACAACATATTCTAAAGAATTTGCATGCAAAATCAATCGGTGAGCACCTTCTTCATTTTTGTAAGCAAGATATTTTTGTCCCGGCTTCACCCGGTTACTTTGAAAAATACCCTTAGACTTTTGGTTGATCTCATAAATAGTTTGAGGCGACACATCCAAGTCTCTTAAAATCAGGTATAAACTTTCATTTCTCTTTACTTTACCCTCTTCCACTTCCATGTTCATTCTGTTGAAGCCGTAGCTATCCAGTTCTACATCTTCAGTTATCTCAACCATATTTTCGGAAGAGATAGTAAGATTAGGTATTGGTTTTTCTTTGTTTACTTGAAATGCAATGGCAACAGAAATCAGAATCAAACATAAAGATATCCCAATTCCCCGTAGTAAGTTTTTCTTAGACATGTAAAGGCTGTAGATTTTTTAGTCGTGAAATGATAAGAATTAATAGGTTTTTTTCATAAATCTTAATTTGTGAGAGTTTTGTAAAACATTTACATCACTTTGTTTTATTTTCAGTCCTCATCACAAACGGTAATTATTCAGCAAAATAAATTTAATGAACATCACCTTTCTGAAGTCATTGCAACTACGGCTACTGACTTTATTGGTTTCAAGTTTATGTTTTTCTGCGGCCTCTGCTCAGAACCTGAATACCCACACCGATACGGATTCAGTTTCAGTAGGTGATATCTTCAATTATTCTATTTCATTGAAACTTGATCAGGAATATCAAGCCATCCAATTTCCTGATACAGCTCTATTTCCCACTTCTTTGGAACTAGTGAACAGGCAAAGATTCAGAGTTTCTGAGTTTGCAGACAGTATAAGTTATCAGTTCCAATATTTTGATAATGATGATGTTCAAATCCCACCCTTAGAGGTCACTTTGATCTCAGAATCCGACTCTGTCATCTTAAAAACACAACCTGTTACCTTATTTTTTAAAAACGTGGTTGCCGAAGGTGATACCACTTTAAAGCCCATGCGACCTAATTTTAAATTTCCTAAGCCCTGGTGGCCGTGGATATTGGCAGCCATTGCGCTCGCTGCATTTCTTATTTGGTGGTTTAAATTCAGATCACAGCCGGAAAGCGAACCGGAAAAAACTGCAGTTACTATTGAGCCTTTTTACAATCCTTTAGAGGCATTGGAAAAACGGCTTGCAGAGGTTAAAGAGCATTCCAATATCGCAGTAACAAAAGATTTCAAAGGATTTTATAGTGAAGTTGGTGATGCAATTCGGGCATATTTCGAAGAATTGTATAACATCCCAGCCCTTGAATCCACTTCAACGGAATTACTCCGCTATCTGGATGCATACGGCGTTGATGAAAATCTGATCGAGAAAACCAGAACAGTTCTGAGAAAAGCCGACCTGGTAAAATTTGCGAAATTCACACCTACTTTAGATGACGCCAGGAATACCTTAGATGAAGCATTTGCTTTTGCAAATAGAGCTAAGTTGGCCGATTCTGCACGTATTTCCCGTTTACGTGCTCAGTATAACGCCCGGATTGAGCAGTTACATGAAGAGGATGAAGGCAGAAAACAGGAGGAATCGTAATGGAATTTGCTAATCCACAATGGTTTTGGGCGTTATTGATCCTTCCTTTGATGATCGGGGTATACCTGTACCGGTATTTTTCTGACCGGGAGACGTCCTTTACTTTTTCATCCTTGAATTTGTTAAGCGACATTCCCGGAAACTGGAAAGCGCAGTTACATTGGCTGCAGGCCGCTTGTTTTTGGGGGGGAATTGCTTTGTTGATCGTTGCCCTTGCACGTCCTCAGGAGCGTCTCACAACCGTTGAACGTAATGCCGAAGGTATAGATATTGTGTTGGTGCTCGACCTTTCCACATCCATGCGGGCTGAAGATCTTAAACCCAACCGATTTGATGCTGCACGACAGGTAGCCAAAGACTTTGTTGATAAAAGACAATCAGATCGTATTGGATTGGTTACCTTTGCTATGAAAAGCTTCACGGTGGTACCTCCAACCCTGGATTATCGTTTGCTCAAAAATCTGATCGATGAGCTTGAAATGGGCATTATTGAAGACGGTACCGCTATAGGAATGGGTATAGCGACGGCTATTAACCGCCTCAAAGACAGCGATACAGAAAGTAAAGTGATCATATTGCTGACGGATGGGCAAAATAATGCCGGTGAAGTTGACCCTGTAACTGCGGCAGACCTCGCTGCAACCTATGGCATTAAAATATATACCATTGGTGCCGGTACAAGAGGAACCGCTCCCTATCCTATCCAGGATCCCATTTTTGGAAGAAGGTATCAAAATGTGCAGGTGAACATTGATGAAGAGATGCTTACCAGCGTAGCAGAATTAACCGGCGGTCGATACTTCCGGGCAACTGATGCTGAAGAACTTCAGAATATCTATGCCGAGATCGATGCCCTTGAAAAAACAGATGTAGAAGAATTGATCTATACCGATTATAAAGATCTTTATGTCCGCTTTCTTTCCATTTCGTTAATCTTATTTTTATCGGGATTTATACTCAAAAAAACCGTGTTAAGCGGTGTTGAAGACTATTGATCATAATACTTCAATAATTTCTCTTTATTGCCAATAGAACTGAAATGGGCTTATCTTTAAAAGATAAATTTAGCTTTTCAAAATTAATTTATGAGTCTGACTTTTATACGGGAACAGCTTCAAAAGAATGGTGTTTTCGATCATGTTTATGATCGACTTTCCCAAGAGAATTCCTTAACCCTCAAGAAAAGTATCGGGGCTTTAAACAGCTTTCTGCTTGCCGAGCTTTCATTGAAAAAGTCCACCCTTTTGGTGCTGTCAGAAACAGACGAAGGTGCTCGATTCTTAAAAGCTGATCTTGAGGTTATCACTGATGATAAACCCATCATATTCTTTCCTTCTTCAAATCGAAAACCTTATGACCAGCAACAACTTAAGGATACCAGCTTATTAGTACAGCGGTCAGAGGCATTGCAAGCTATTTCGGATCATACGGATAAGATCGTCATTACTTCGGTTGAGGCTATCAACGAAAAGATTGCTCCTCCCTCTGCTTTGGATGAGGTAAGCTTGCTGATAAAAAAAGGGGAAGAATTCGAGTTAGAACAATTAAAAGCTGAACTTGTTGGCCAAGGATATAATCCTGTCAAGTTTGTTGACGAACCCGGTGAATTTGCGATTCGCGGAGGTATTCTTGATGTATTTCCCTATTCCGGCGAATATCCTCTTCGGCTGGAATTTTTTGGTGATGAAGTAGATACTATTCGGGAGTTTGACGCTGATTCTCAACGTTCTATAGCTTTTCTGAATGAAGCTCGGATCATTCCGGATCTTACAAACCTCCCTGAAAAAGAGAAATCTTCTTTCCTCTCTTATTTCAACGAAGAAACGCTGCTTGTTACTTCCGGTAGAGACGTAATTCTATCAAAGATCGCAGAATATTACTCAAAAGCTGAAGATGCCTACGATGATCTTGAAAAAAAAGAAGATTTTCCTTTGCCTGAAGATCAGTATCTATCTGAGCCCGCTTTTGAAGAAGAAATAAAAACTTTTACTCACCAACTTTTTGTGGGTGATGTAGGTGCTCTTGAATCTGATTCCAAAACACTTACCCTGCAGACAAAGCCTCAGCCTGATTTTCACGGCAATTTCAAGCTGCTAAGGGATGACATCAGCAAAAATTCCAAAGCGGGAATTTCAACCGTAATCCTTTGTGACAATGAAGGTCAGCGGGAACGTTTTGATGAATTATTAGGAGAAGCCAGTCAGGATTTCAAATACAGGTTGGTTGTGCAGACGTTACATGAAGGTTTTGTTTATGAACCTGCCGGGATTGCTGTTTATACTGATCATCAAATCTTCAATCGTTATCACCGGCCAAAGACCAAGCGACGACGATTTCATGGGGGTATCTCATTCAAGGAATTGAAAGATCTGAATCGCGGTGATTTTGTAGTTCATGTTGATTATGGGATCGGGAAGTTCATGGGCTTCAAAAAGATCAATGTGAAAGGCTCTGAGCAGGAAGTGGTGGTTTTACAGTACAAAGACGACTCCACGCTGTATGTGAATGTTACCAGCCTTCATAAACTCCAGAAATACTCCGGTAAAGAAGGAACAGCACCCCGTATTACCAAGCTTGGATCAGGCGCCTGGGCCCGGAAAAAGGCTCAGACGAAGAAGAAGGTCAAAGATATTGCCAGAGAGCTTATCCAGTTGTATGCCAAGCGTAAAGCTGAAACAGCACACAATTTTTCTCCAGATAATGAATGGCAAATTGAGATGGAAGCGAATTTCCAGTTTGAAGAAACGCCCGATCAGCATGATGCCATAGTTTCTGTAAAAGAGGATATGGAAAGTGAGCATCCTATGGATCGTTTGGTGTGCGGTGATGTTGGCTTTGGAAAAACGGAAGTAGCTGTCCGGGCTGCTTTCAAAGCTGTACTTGATCATAAACAAGTAGCGGTGTTGGTTCCCACAACAATATTGGCTGAACAGCACGCCAAAACCTTCATCAAAAGAATGAAACAATTTCCGGTTAAGGTGGAGGCTCTGTCCCGGTTTCGTTCTTCCAAACAGCAAAAAGAGTCTATCCAAAAGCTAAAAGCCGGTGAACTTGACATCGTGATCGGAACGCACCGGTTACTGTCAAAGGATGTAGAATTCAAAGACCTGGGATTGATCATTGTAGATGAAGAGCAACGATTTGGAGTGGCTGCAAAAGAAAAACTGAAGAATTTCAGAGCCTCGGTAGATGTGTTAACACTCACCGCTACGCCGATCCCCAGAACGCTTCAGTTTTCGTTGATGGGCGCTCGCGATTTAAGTGTGATCAACACCCCTCCTCCCAACCGGCAGCCTGTATACACCGAAATTCACAGCTTTGATGAAGAACTGATCCGAGATGCGATTCTTCAGGAGATCTCACGGGGTGGACAAGTATTCTTCATCCATAACCGCGTCAAGAACATTCAGGAGATTGCAGAGATGGTCCGCAGACTCGTGCCGGATATCCGGGTGCGGGTGGGACACGGACAGATGAGTGGGAGTCAGCTCGAAAAAATTATTGGTGATTTCTATCATCACAAGTTTGATGTACTGGTTTCCACAAATATTGTTGAGAACGGAATTGATATATCAAATGCGAATACCATCATTATAAATCAGGCAAATAATTTTGGTTTGGCTGAATTACACCAGCTTCGTGGACGTGTAGGAAGATCTGACCGAAAGGCATTCTGTTACCTCATCACAAGTCCTATTAGAACGCTGAGCACTGAAGCGCGAAAGAGGTTGTTGGCACTTGAAGAATTTTCAGACCTTGGTTCCGGATTTAATATTGCCATGCGGGATCTTGACATTCGCGGAGCCGGTGATATTCTCGGAGCTGAGCAAAGCGGTTTTATCAATGACATTGGTTTCGATCTTTACACCAAGATTCTCAATGATGCAGTAAAAGAACTGAAGCAATCAGAATTCAGCGATATGTTTGACGATGTTGAGATCGATCCTGAATTACCCGAAACTATCATTGAATTCGATGAGACTGCACTTCTTCCACAGGATTATGTCTCAGATAATGTAGAGCGGTTAAATCTTTACCGAAAGCTTTCTGAGGCTAAAAACGAAGAACATATCAAAGAATGGAAAGAAGAGATCAAAGATCGGTTTGGGCCTGTTCCTAAAGAAGCCGAATTCTTAATCCTTGCAAGCAAAGCCAAGCTGTTTGCTTCCAAAAATTTCTTTACCAAGGTAACCGTCCGGGCCGATCGTATGTGGCTGGTTTGTCCAAAACAAGATTCTGAAATGGGAAAATCCTTTTTTGATTCGGGTCGGTTTCATGAAGTATTAGAAAAATTGGAAGTGTCCAAAAAAGGCAAATTTCAAGTTATACAAAAAAAAGACACTGTACGCTTTGTAGTGCAGGATATTCCTCATCTTGAAGCTGCTGTTGAATATCTTCGAACGCTGGTGCAAGAAGAGGTTCCGGCCTGATATCTGACGCATGAATTTAGATCAATACATACAACTAATAAAAGCCGGTGAAATAGTCGCATTCCCAACAGAAACCGTATATGGACTCGGTGCGGATGCCTGGAATCCATCTGCCATCCAAAAAGTGTTTGAAACAAAAGGCCGCCCGGCCGACAATCCCCTCATCGTTCATATTTCAAATCAGGATCAGGTTTTTGACTTCGTTGAGAAGATACCGGAGCGGGCTAAAAAATTGATGGATGCTTTTTGGCCGGGACCACTCACCATTGTGCTTCAAAAAAAACCAAAAGTATTAGATCTGATCACCGCCGGACTTGATACCGTTGCTATTAGAATGCCGGATCATCCCATTGCGAAGTCATTTATTGCTCAGACCGGTCCATTAGTAGCTCCAAGTGCAAACAGATCCGGACGACCCAGCCCAACTAAAGCTGAACATGTGAGAGCAGATTTTGGAGCGAAGTTCCCGGTGATAGATGGAGGAGCAACAGAAGTCGGCTTGGAATCCACGGTTGTTGATTCAAGCGGAGAACAAATAGTGATCCTTCGACCTGGAAAAATCGGCCTTTCTGATCTTGAACCTGTTTTAGGAGAAAAAGTAGCGATCGCCTCAAAAGCAGATTCGGAAGTACCGAAAAGTCCCGGACAGAAATATTCCCATTATAAACCCCAGGCTGCCGTTTATTATGGTGAAATAGATTCAATAATGAGAGAGAATCTTTATTTAGTACAAACAGATACGATTGGAAAAGAGAAAAATGTCATCAATTATAAAGGAGATCTGATCAGATTTTCTAAAGAACTTTATGACCGCTTTCGTCAGGCAGACCTGGAGGGGTACAACTCTATTTTCATTGAGAATATAGATGCATTTAGTAAGAAAGCTCCGGCTTACTACGCTGCCCTGCTGAATCGAATTGAAAAAGCTTGCTCAAATAAATAATGGCATTTATTCTCCGGGAATCAGCTGATCTTTATACTGTAGCTCATAGAGTTTTTTATAAATCCCTTCATCTTTAAGAATGAGCTCTTGATGACTTCCGGACTCCCGTACCTTTCCCTTATGCATTACCAAAATTGTATCCGCGTGTTGGATGGTTGACAGACGATGAGCAACCACTATTGAGGTCCTTCCTTCCATCATCAGCCTGCTGGCCTCCGTTACCAGGGCTTCTGTTTCAGAATCCACACTTGATGTAGCCTCATCGAGTATCAGGATCTCAGGATCATAAACCAATGCCCTGACAAAACAAATTAGCTGTCTTTGTCCCATGGATAAAGAAGCTCCCCGCTCCTGAAGAACGTAATCATACTTTTCAGGCAACTTTTCGATAAAACGATGCGCTTCTACTTTGTGAGCCGCCTCTACCACCTGCTCACGAGTTATATTCTGATTACCAAGGGTGATGTTCTCTAATATGGACCCGGAAAATAGAGCATTATCCTGTAGAACGAGCCCAAAATGAGAGCGAAGATCTTTTAAAGTGAGGTCGCGTATGTCAACTCCATCAATCTTGATGCTGCCTTTTTCGATATCATAATATCGCAATAATAAATTGATGATCGTTGTCTTTCCGGCTCCGGTAGCTCCTACTATTGCAATATCCTCACCTGGTTCCGCAGTAAAAGAAACATCCTTCAATACGTAATCTTCTTCTTCGTTGTACTTAAACCAAACATTTTGAAACTCGATCTTCCCTTTTGGATCGGTGATCTTTTTGGGATTTTCAGTTTCCACAACTTTAGTCTCTGTATCCAACACATTAAATATTCGTTCGGATGAAGCCAAAGCCGATTGCAATGTATTGAACTTCTCCGAAAGTCCCTGAATGGGCCGGAAGAATTGCCGTGCATACTGTATAAAAGCTACCAATACGCCAAAGGTTACGCCATCCATAAGAGCTCTGGCCCCACCATACCAAACGATCAGCGCCATGGCCAAACTTGCGGTAACTTCTACGATAGGCCAGAATATGGCAAAGTAAAAAATGGTTTCGATGTAAGCATCCCTATGACCGGCGTTGATCTTCTCAAACTTTTCTTTCTGTTTTTCTTCGCGGTTGAAAAGCTGCACCACATCCATCCCATTGATGTGCTCCTGAACGAAAGAATTAAGCTGGGCGATCTTGTCCCGAACTTCCAAAAAAGTAACCCTGACTTTTGCCTTAAACCAGAAAGTTGCGTAAAAAAGGATAGGTAATACCGTAAGCGTTACCAGGGTGAGTTCCCAGTTCATGGAAAACATGAAGTACAGGATAAAGATGATCCTGAACATATCTCCGATGATAGTAACCACCCCATCCGAGAGCAACTCGCTGAGGGCCTCAATATCACTGGTAGTTCGGGTGATCAACCTTCCAATTGGGTTCTTATCAAAAAACTGAACATTCAGGTTTTGGATCTTTTCGAATACCGTATTACGGAGTGAATACAACGAATTTTGCCCAAACCAACGAGTGATGTACGTATTAAATACCAGCAAAATAAATTCGCCTAATAATGCTCCACCTAATAATGTGATGATCCACCAAAGACCTTCAAAGTCATCGGTTGCTATATATTCATCAACTGCAATTTGAGTGAGCTTTGGACGTATAGTACCCAAATAAGCTGCTGATAGCGTTAAAACTACAGCCAGAATAACGTACCATCTGTAAGGTCTCAGAAAAAAATAAAGCCGCCGAATCAAAGTTCTGTCGACGGCTTTAGCGTTAGATTTATTACTCACTTCTTATGATTTTAGAATCTGTCAAAATCATCATACGAAGATCTTGGGGTGATCTTACGATGTGAGTTTGAATCAGAATCATCTTTCTTATCTTTGATATTAGCGCTGTACGTACTGCTTCCGTAGGTTTTACGCTTCTTGTAATTGCTTCTTCCAGAAGAGCTGTTAGAACTGCTTCTACGGTTTCCTTTACCGCCTTTTCGGCTGCGGAAGTTTTTCTTGGAACCGCCTTTATGACTACTTCTTCCCTTACTTCCACCACTTGATTTCTTATTGAGCTCATTCAACTCAACCTTTGGTGTTATGATGCCTCGTTCGTGAGTTGGATCTGTAAAGATGGGTCGCAATTCATTAGCGATCCAGGCAGGATAAAATCCTTCCCTGGCTTCCTTCAAAAGATCATGCTCGTTAGTGTATCGGGCTGAAAAGTGACCAATTACCAACAATTTGGTTTGTGCTTCGGTAGCTACACGAGCGGCATCAGCGGTAGAAGAATGTCCGGTTTCTTTGGCTTTATCTTCAAGGTCTTTACCAAAAGTAGCTTCGTGGTAAAGAATGTTGGTATTCATCGCAAGCTTAACAGCCTGGGGCGTGTATTCCGTATCCGTTACATAAGCAAAGCTGTCGCCAGGTCGCGGGTGACCTACGATCTCATACGATTTCACAACGGTGCCATCATCTAATGTCACATCTTCGCCGGCTTTCAGAGCCTTGTACTGCTCATCTTTATTAATGCCCAGCTTCTCAGCTTTATCTGCATCTACTTTACCGGGACGATCTTTCTCTTGAAAACGATAACCTACACAAAATTTGGTATGGTTCAGAGGGCGGGCTTCTACATAGTATTCCTCTTCGTCAAAAACAGTTTCTGCATCAGATAGGTCGTGATCGATCTCGTGAAAGTTGATTTCATAATTCACATCGATCTCAGCAAATTTCAGATTGAATTCTACAAAATCTTTTAATCCCTTAGGCCCTACCAATGTTATCGGTTTATCGCGGCGTTGTAATTGCAAGGTAGCCAACAGTCCCAATAGCCCACCAAAGTGATCTATATCGAAATGCGAAATAAATACGGCTTCTATTTTTGAGCGTTTTATTCCGGCTTGCAGCATGCGCATTTGTGCATTTTCACCGCAATCAAAAAGGAATACACTTCCTTCTCTCCATAGTGCTACTGAGGGTAGGTGACGAACTGCGGTTGGGGTTGCAGATGCTACTCCTAATGGTACTACTATCATTGTTATATCTCCCGTTATGTGATTTTTTATGGGCTATGCGTTCAAACAATCAGCCCTGGGTTATTTTTTATATTTCTGCTAATTCTTGTTCTAATAGCTGTTTGTTATACATGGCGGTGTATCTGCCGTTTTCAGCCAACAGGTCCTCATGCGTTCCTGATTCTACAATCTGTCCTTCTTCTAAGTAGTAAATTTTATCAGCGTCCTTAATAGTCGATATTCGATGACTAATCATGATAGTTGTTCTGCCGCTTAATTCTTGTCTCAGATGTTTTAGTATTGCGTCTTCTGTTTTTGTATCTACCGCACTCAGAGAGTCATCAAATATTAAAATCCTGGGGTCCTTGATCAATGCTCTTGCGATGGCTGTCCTTTGCTTCTGCCCACCGGATAAGGTTATACCCCTTTCTCCAAGCATGGTCTGAAATTTTTTCTCAAAATCCAAAATATTCTCTTTTACCTGTGCTTTTTCTGCAGCAGTTTCGATCAACTCTTCCGAAGCATTTTCAACTCCAAATGCAATATTTTCGCCAATCGTGTCTGAAAATAAAAAGGTTTCCTGAGGAACGAAACCCATAGCTTGCCTTACTTGCTTCAATGACCATTTTCTTAGGTTTTCTCCATCGAGCAATATTTCACCTTCGGTGGGGTCAAACAATCGTGGAATTAACTGAACAATGGTAGATTTTCCGGATCCGGTTCTCCCTACAATGGCAATATTCTCTCCGGGTTGAATGGTTAAATTGATATTTTGGAGCACCGGTTCAACAGATCCCGGGTATTTAAATCCAACATTTTTAAACTCAATAAGTCCTTCTACCTCCCGATCGATCTTCTCCTCACTGTCTTTGATCTCAACAGGTTCATCCATTAATTCTTTA
This sequence comes from Gracilimonas tropica DSM 19535, assembly GCF_000375425.1. GTDB lineage: Bacteria > Bacteroidota > Rhodothermia > Balneolales > Balneolaceae > Gracilimonas > Gracilimonas tropica. The sequence continues at coordinate 224,413 of NZ_AQXG01000003.1, forward strand.
ATACGATGCCATGATGCCAGAGAACGTTGAAACCTGTTCGTGGTGTAACCTAATGCCGCTACCGGCCAGATCAAATAGGCTACATAAATTAAAAATTCAGCAATATTACCTACCGTTAGTGTCCCGGCAATAACCATCTCCCCTCCTTTCCAAATTACGATCAACAGGGAGATACCGATCAAAAAGTTCAAGGCCGGATGAAACATAGATTCGATCATATCTAACCGCAATTTTTTCTTTCGGTAAGACTCACTTTCCTTTTCAAATAACATCTGTTCATGATCTATCCGGTTGTAGGCTTTAATGAGCCGGATGGCAGAAAAAGTCTCTTTTGCCCTTCCCGCAAGCGTAGAATATTGTTCCTGTATAATGGTGGAATGTTTATGAATGAATCCGGTGATCCAATATGCGAAAACAGAGATCAAAGGCAGGGGTATAAGCGCCCATAATGTCAAAGTTGGGTTTACAAGAAACATCATGGTTAAAACAAAACCCGCTCTTGTAACGGTGTTGATACTGTACATGATCACCGGGCCGTAGTAATCCCGCACCTTGCCTACATCTTCGGTGGCTCTTACATAGGTTTCTCCTGATGAATGTTCGGCATAATACCGCTGAGGAAGAGACATCAATTTATCAACAATATCGTTACGGATATCAAATTCTACCTTCCTTGATGTTACGATCAATGTTTGCCGTGTAGCAAACAACAAAACACCATAAAGCATCACGGTGCCAATCAAAAACAAAGAATTGGTAGCCAGTATTTTAGAGGCTTCAGATGCAAATAGCGTTTGAAGAAAAGAATCAGGAATATCGAAGTTCGAACCACCCAAAGCTTCCACTTCATCCATTGTCTGCCGGATCAAAACGGGAATCCAAACAAGGAAAAAGTTCGATGCAGTCAGAAATAAGGCACCTAATATCATAGTGCCCTTATATTTCCTTAAGTATTTATTTAGCTCTTTTAATGCTCCCAAACCTGTCCTTTAGTTTGGTATATGACGATTTTTATTATTTTTTCAATCGGCAAATTGTTCAACCCAATGCTTGCCTAACCTCAATCCGGATAAATAAGCTGATTCCACGGTATTGCCATTCATATAAGATCCAACCAATGCCAATGGCGTCTCGTTTCCTTTTATTTCCATAAAATCATGGGGAAGTGGATTTTTAGCCTGACTATATCTCCAGAAATGAATTTGACTCCACTCAGGCAGCGCTGCCCAACCTCCAAGAATTGTACTAAGCCGGTCAAGTATTATCTCTTTCACTTCTTCACGATCCGTGTAAATGTGTTCTTTTGCGAATTCTGATGAGGTTTGAATAACCAGGTTTTTAGCACCGTCTGTTCTTTTTGTGGATTCGTTTGAAATCCATTGAATTACCTCATCATCACATTCCAAAGCATTCCAGGAAGGCAAATTTGCTTCCTCATAACCAGCCATCACTGTATATTGAGAATCATATTCCACTTCATCAATCTCTCTGATCAGTTTCAACGTCTCGATCTCATCAATGGTGGTATTTAGCAAAGCGTAAGCTTGGCGTGCCGGAGCTGCGATAATAACAGCATCGGCACTTTCAGTGAGTGCAGTTGGAAAATTCAGCATCCAGCTTTTCTTTTTGCGACGATTCTCTCCAATGTGAGTGAGTCCTCCCACCTTTTCATTCAACCGAATATCGAGATTTCGTCCAAGGTATTTTCCAATGGAATTCATGCCGTTAGCGGCAATGTAAAAAGGAGTATCGTGATCAAGATCACTGATGTCTCCATCTTCATTGCGTTTAGCAAAATGGCCTTCCCAGGTAGTCAGGATATTTTTTGCGGCCAACTCTGTAACAAACTTTTTAAACTCGGATGATTTAGCCGTAAAGAATGGTACCCCGTGGTCTAATTTTTGTGAAAGATCTTTACCGGCATACCGTGTTGCAAGCCGGCCTCCATATCCACCGCTTTTTTCATAAACTACAACTTCATGTCCGGCATTAGCTAATTCCCGCCCGGCTGCTAATCCTGAAATTCCTGCTCCGATTACCGCAATTTTCATGTATCTATAATTTAAAAGTTCTGTATTTGATGAATTTTAGTCTATCTCGAATAATGATACGCGTGGTTTGACTGCCTTTTTATCTAATAAGGCAGGCCAATAAGCCACAACTTCACTTGCTTTTGGGCGCCCTCCCGCAAAACCTGTGACTCCGCTGGGACCTGTTAAAATAAGAGGTGCAATTTCCATCCCAAAGCGATTCAAATCGTTTTTATTTTGGCCGGAAACGGATATCCTCATCTGGATTTCATCGTAATCGGTATTTAATGCTTCTTCTGTTACCGGTTTCTCATCATTTCCGTTATAGCCAACATATTCTTTGTGGAATTCTTCAAAATTCAATCCAAGCGCCTCTGCTCTTTTTTCAAGAATTTCAGCTCCTTTTACCGCTTTTTTCAGTGCATCTGGCCAACTGTAAACCAAGGTTGAGGAAAGCTTAAATCCATCATTATAACTTGCCGACACTTTATATGTTGGCGTATCCGGATGTCCTTTTATCCCGGATACTTTTACCCGATTGGGGCCTGTTTCCTCAACATGAATAGAAGTAAAATCGGCGATCACATCAGGCGTAATATATTCGGCAGGATTTCCGATCTCGTACAACAGCTGCTCCTTGACGGTCATTTCACTTACCAAACCGCCGGTTCCTTCATGTTTGGTTACATAAAAATCGCCATTTGGATATGCTTCAATGATCGGAAAACCTATATCCACAAAATCTTCTACTTTTTCCCAATCCGTAAAATTCCCACCGGAAACCTGGGCACCACATTCAATGATATGGCCGGCTATGGTACCAACCGCCATTTTATCAAAATCTTCGGCATCCCATCCAAACTCGTGAATCATGGGAGCAAGAGTCAAGCCGGTATCTGTAACACGCCCGGTAATGATGACATCCGCCCCTTTATTCAGAGCCTCTACAATGGGTTGACATCCGAAATAAACATTCGCACTTAAAAGATCTTCTTTAACCTCTGCGATCGGACGGCCGTCGTCCATGTTTTTTAGTTCGTGTCCGGCCGAAACCAATTCATCGATACGGTCTAAAATGTTATCCCCGTCAACAACTGCAACTTTGAGTCCGTGATATCCTTTTTCTTTGGCTATTTTCAGAATCTCATCTTTACAGGCATTTGGATTAACTCCTCCTGCATTGCTGATCACCTTGATGCCATCATTCTTGATCTCAGGAAGTACCTGTTCCACTACATTCACAAAATCACGTGCATAGCCCCATTCGGGATTTCGCATTTTTTGTTTTTGCATGATGGACATTGTCACTTCAGCGAGGTAGTCCATTACCAAATAATCAATAGGACCTTTTTTAGCCTGCTTGACGGGGGCATTTGGCAGATCTCCCCAAAACCCTTGACCGGATGCAATACGAATAAAATCTTTCATAAATACTGCTTGATTGAAACAACTTAAATTCGCGAGGAATATCGGGATATTTTTACTGCATTTGAAATAAAAAAACCCTGTCTTTGTCAAAAAGACAGGGTCTGTGTCTATTAGGTTAGTGTAGTCGGAAGGACTAACGTTCTTGTAAGATAAAAATCAGGTTTGAGAAGATAACCGCATGGACATGTGGTCTTACATACAATCAGTACAAAGTCTTTATTTTGCAGAAAATTAATCTCGATCCGGGTTTATAATTCTTTTACTGATTCCCTTGGCAATAGCTTCCGAACGGGAATGGACTTCCAGTTTTTGGTAAATATTTCGAATGTGATGGCGAACACCATCTACAGAAAGAAAGATCTTTTTACCTATAGCAGCATATGATCGTCCTGTAGCCAATTCTTTCAAAATTTGAATTTCCCGCTCAGATAATTCTTCCTCGAGATCGGCCGCTTTTTGAAAGGTTGCTATAACCTTACGGGCTATGTTTGGGGTAATGGGGGAACCTCCATTATGGGCATCACGAATAGCACTGACCATCTCATCTGGGGTTACTTTTTTCATCAGATATCCAACTGCTCCTGCTTTAAGGGCATCAAAAATGTGATCGTCGTCATCATGAACCGTAGCCATTATAATATTCACATCAGGATGATGTTCTCTCATATAATTAACTCCTTCTATTCCGGACATTCCGGGTAAACCAATGTCCATAATCGCTACATTGATTTTGTTGATCACTTCAGACTCAAATGCTTCCTCACAAGAACCAAAGCTTCCTATTACTGTGAGATCATCTTCAAAATCGATGAATGTCTCCCACCCCTCTCTCATATACTCGTTGTCTTCTATTATGCCAACTTTTATCACAGCAAATAAAATAAATTAATGTTTTGATTTTAATATAGACTCTTAATCAATTAAACTAACTGCATAACTATGCGGTATTTACAGGTTAACCTTCAGTATCCAGCGAGTTCCAAAGCCGGCAGAGGTCTTGAGGCTGATTTCTCCATTAATCAGGTCTGCTCGTTTATTGATATTGACCAGGCCATTTCCCTTCTTTACATGATCTATATCCATCCCAGTGCCATCATCTTGCACAACTAATCGGAAAATACCATCTTCATATTTGATGATCACATCTACGTTTTTTGCTTCAGAATGCCTTGCAGCATTGGTTATCATCTCTTTGAATATCAGCCACAAATGTTGCCGAAGTTGCATATCTAATTTTCCGGGGATAAAATCAGTGATCTTCAGACTGTAATCTATGTTTTTACTTTCCAATAAGTCGGAGGTAAAACGCCTGCATTTTGAAAGAAATTCTTTCCAGTCATCATGCTCCGGGTTAATAGCCCAAACTATATCCGTTATCTTCTCTTTCGCATCTCCTGCACTATTGGCGATCAACCGAACAAACCGATTCTTATCTCCTGTGATCTTCTCACTTTCTATTGCTTTGGCAAAATAGCTTATACTTGAAAGTGTAGCACTCACCTCATCATGCAGATCACTTGCAATGTTATTTCTGATTCGCTGCACACGCAACAGCTGATTAACTCTTACCCTATAAATGAGATACAGCATTCCTGAAATGAAGATCGTATACAGCAAGTAAGCCCACCAGGTTCTATACCACGGGGGAAGAATTTGAAAAGTTACTGCATCCGAAGAACCTGCAACATCATATGCATTTTTACTTCTTACAAGAAAAGTATAGGTGCCCTCAGTAATATTAGTATAATCTTTTTGTGTTTCAGAAGTCCAGGAACTCCATCCTGAGTCGAACCCCTCCAGCATCACCTGGTATTGATTTAACTCCGGGGCAATATAACTTGCAGCTGCGTAACTGAACCTCAGCTCATTATGTTTAAAGGGCAGAATAATAGGTTCTCTTGGTTCACCATAACCTCCATAAATGAGTGAATCTCTGTTTATGTAAATACCGGTTATGTTGGTCCTGAATTCAGAATCGTAAGAAAATTCAGATTCTTTTAGATGAAAAAGACCATTTGTACCTCCAAACCAAACGCCTGATGGTACACATGCTATAGAGAAAATACTTTCCACTGCGTTCTCTCCTTTTATTAAGCGGTAGGATGAAGTGTTGATATTCCAACTTCCGGATTCTTTAAAAGCTCTGATAAGTTTTAAATTAGCGATGAACCATATTTCTGAATCTGAACATTGTTCAAAAGTGAACACCTGATCATTACTAAACTCCGGAAACCCGGAAAGAAAATGATTCGGGCTCATTAGTCCATTTTGAGGCTTAAATCTAAACAACAAATCTGGCGCATCATCTCCTTCAGCTCCCACAAAAACCTCGTTATTAATAAAATCGATTTCATTATAAACATTAATAGCCTCTTCGTTTCCACTGAATGGAATGTTATACACGCTATCTTTTAAAATTAACTGCAGACCAAGGGAAGAATTTAAAACAAAAAGGGAATCTCCCTTAGAAAGGGCTTGAGTAGGATAATTTATTTCCGGCAGCGTTTTCTCTTTTAATTGAATGCCATCAAATTGAATCAGCTTTTCCCGGTTCACCAATGTAATCTGTTTGGATTCTTCCTTTACATTTACTTTTACAAGGTACGGCTCATCGATCACCTTTTTAAAACTCCAATCGTCCTGAACTTCATATAAACCTGTACTTGAAAGCGCATAAAACTGTCCGTTTCGGGTAAAAACATCACTAAATCGTTCCGGGGCATCGATTTCTGCAAAATGTATGGTTTGTTCGGGTTGAATTTTCTCCCCTTTAAATATTCCAAATGCTGTATTAACCAACAACCGCTGGTTATTCAAGGCAAAATTTGTGACTACATCATTTAATCCGGCTGACTCATTGTAAACCGTAAGATCATCTTCCATTAAAAGTTTTTGAATGCCTTTTTGAAGTCCCATCCATAAAATATTTTCATCATCTTTATACAAATCATATACCTGATTGGTAGCTAATCCATTTTTCTCGGTAAACATTTTCAGAAGTTTACCATTGTTATCTATAAAAACTACTCCTCCGGAAAGAGTAGCAATGGCATATAAACTGTCATTTATGACCTCAAAATCATAAATGAGATGTTGTTTTAGATAATCATCTACTTCGGTTTCAAAAGGGACAAAATCTGAACCGTCATAATTCTGAAACAAATTTTTCCATCCTCCAAAAAGAATATGTCCCGGTTTATAGTTTTTTGCGATCCACACCTGATCTCCTGAAAATATTTCTGAACCTTTAACTCTTTTAAACCCATCTTCCCTTTTCAAGTCGAATGAGACCATTCCAAATTGAGAACCAATTAGTAAGGAATCCCCTAACATTACAGAATGACTTAAGCTGCCACTATCTGACTCAAAACGAACGAGCTCTTTTCCGTCATATTTATTTAATCCTTCTGAATATCTGAAGTAAAGATTCCCGGTTTTTTCATGAGTGTCGAACTGTTCGGGAACCCTTTCTCCCGGTGAGTAGAATACATCAGACAAGGATTTATATGATAAAGATGACAATGAATCTGAAGCTATAAAGCCAAAGTTGCCGGAACCACTTACAAAGGTAGTTCCATTGGTTGCCGTGAAAATTGAACTGCCCCTTCCTCTTTCACCAATATGATTATTGTACCATTTATTTCCATCAAAGGTTAGCAGGCCTCCTCCATTGCCAAAATGAATATATCCTTGAGTGTCCTTTTCTGCTGTCCAGTTTTGAACATGCCCCCCATATTGTTGGGGAGAAAAATATTGATGCAAAGAAAATCCCTGCCCAAATACAGGCAGGGATATAAGACCAAAAATATTAAGCAGTAGTATGAACCTTATCTTCATGTTTTATTTACAGACATTCTTCCTTGGTAGGATCACAAAAATGACCTTCTATGTGGATTCTTTCTTGAGGATGTGGTTCAGTATTTCTTACAGGCAATCCTTTTTCATATCTGAATATGATCTGATACCCATCTTTTTCATTCAAGAAATTGATCTCAGTATAAGTTGGTGCATGCCTTTCTCCCAGATCCCATTTAACCGGTTTGGTAGTCCAGTTACCCTGTGCATCTTGTACCCCCGGAACTGTAACCACCAATTTTACCTGTATATCTTTGCCTCGTCGTAGTTTCTTAAAATTGATCTGTTTACCCGCGTTGTTTTCCAGTTTATTGGTGAACTGTGGCTGATTAGGGATATTAGATGGATTCTTAAGTCCCGGGAACGTGGAATCAGAAGGTCCGACTATATGCACTAAAAGATCGATCCCTGTATTATTGAACAAGCTGTCGGGTATCTTACCGTGTCGTATCTCAGCATTTAAGTTTTCTACAAAATCAGAAAGTTGATCGATTTCCTGCCCCTCAGGAAAAGAACGTATTTGATATTGCGCATTCACCTGATTAAAAAAAAGCCCGAAAAACATCATAAAAATAAAGACAACCATTGATCCTTTCATGATTCAATACCTCATTAATTTTGTTATTTATTATTATAGGGAAAGCCTAAGAAACTTAAAAATATCAAGGAGTACACCACATAAATGTGTTGTATTGGTAGCTGTGAAAAAGAAAAGCGAATAAAAAAAAGCCTGTTCGTCCATAAACAGGCCTTTTTAGCAGTTTTTAAGATCAATGTAATTAAGATCTTGAGTTTTGCACCCCAAAAAACCCAAACCGTAATTAACGTCTGATACACTTCATTATCGGTAATTTATTCATGAGTCACACTACATACTTATGTGGTTTTATCTAAAAGATCAGATCAAATCAAACGGTCTCTAAGAGCTTTGGCGACGGCTTCACTTTTATTACTCACTTCAAGTTTATTATATATGTTACGGATATGATATCGCACCCCATCTACCGATAAATACACTTTTTTTGAGATTCCTTTGTATGAACAACCCTCCGCCAAAAGCTGCAAAACATTGGATTCGGTATCAGATAATTGAATCTCTGAATTATTTTTTCCGGCATGAAATGAATTAATGACCTTCCGGGCAATATTTGGACTCATGGGAGACCCACCGTTATGAGCAGACCGTACAGCATCGATTAATTCTTCAGGTGAAATCTTTTTTGAAAGATACCCAATAGCCCCATTCTTCAAAGCCTTGAAGATTCTTTCGTCATCATCATGTATAGTAACCATCATAACGGCTACATCAGGATTTCGCTCTCTTATTATTTTCACCCCTTCGGTACCTAATATTCCGGGTAGCTGAATATCTAAAAGAACAACATGGGCTTTCTCGATCTCTGCTTCTTCAAACGCTTTCTCACAGCTGTCGTATTCTGCAATAACACAAAAATCCTTTTCAAAATCGAGAATAGTCTTCCACCCTTCCCGCATGTATTTGTTGTCTTCAATGATGACTATATTGATCATAATAACTTTTATTTGCCCATATATAATCAATTATTTATCCAAAAAAACTACCCAAGCAGGTAGTTTTTACCTTTGCAAAACAGGTTCTCCATTCCGATCAATTTCGATGAAGCCATCAGCCGCCATGCAGCTAATTATTGCTGAATACAAAACGCCACTTTGTTCCTTCTCCAGTTTGGGTCTCTAATGTAAATGTACCACCGATCGCTTCTGCCCTATAGCGCATATTTTTTACGCCATGACCATTATTTATTTGGCCGGGATCGAAGCCGACTCCATTATCAAATATCTCAAGGATCAGTCCTTCTTTTTCTGCTTTGAAGATAACAGAAGCTTCGGTGGCTTTGGAGTGTTTGCTTAGGTTTGTGATACATTCCTTGAAAATGAGCCATAAATTTTGGCGAATCTGTAAGGTCAATGGAAAGTTCAGGTCATTACTTATGTCAAGAGTGTAATCAATATCATGGCTGTCCAGCATGTCAGAGGCAAAACGTTTACATTTTTTCAGAAATGTTTGCCAGTCATCTTTTGAAGGGTCAATGGCCCAAATTATATCGTTGATCTTCTCTTTGGCTTCGGTCGCACTTTCATCAATAATACTTAAGAAACGCTGAGATTCGTTGGGGTCTTTTTGAACCCTTTTTGCTGCTTCACTAAAAAAACTAATGCTGCTCAGTGTACCACTGAGGTCATCATGAAGATCCCGTGCAATTCGGTTTCGGGTTTTTTCTTCTTTTAAAAGGTAGTGAATTCGGTAACGGTAAAAGAGGTATCCCGAAACCAAAATAAATCCTATGATGATCAGAAAATTTCGCACCCTGATACTTTCAATCTTCAGGTTAGCATCCATCAGCTGAGCCTCTTTATTCTGAAGCTGATACCGGACACTCAGCATATTGTTACTCCATTCTTCTCTTTGCTGTCTGAGATCATTATCCAATTCACGTTGAAGGCGTTCATTTTCCAGAGCTTCATCAAACCTCCCCAACGATTCTAAAGCAGATGCTTTTATAGAGTAAATATCTCTTAGTAATTCTTCCAGCTCATGTTGGCCTGCCAGTTGTATATTACGGTCTGCATAGTCCAAAGCTTTTTCATACTCCTGCTTGGCAAGAGCTAACCTCGAAAGAAAATAATATTTATGAAGATCCTCATTAGGCCTTGAGAATGAAGTAGCGGGATTATCAACCAATACCGTCAAGGAATCTGCCTTTTCTACAAAACCCTGGTCTAAATAAAGTTCCCCCAAGCGTACGGTATGAGAATTGGAGATATTGGGAATACGGTAATTTTGACTTATTTGAGCAGCTTGTTCCAAAAATAAGGTAGCGGTTTCCAAATCACCTTTGCTGTCATAAACAGAACTTAGATTACTTCGTACCAGCGATTGAATGGGAGGCGGAAGATTTTCATATTCCAAACAGGGACTTAAGATCTCAATAGCTTTATCATAATTATTAAGCTTTAAAAAACTATTGGATAGTTTTGAAAGAATGTTACATCTGGCGGCAGGACTATCTTCATACTCCAGAAATTTTTGAAACATTTGAATAGCCAAATCATGAGCGCCAACCCTCACATATAAATTTCCCAAATTTCCATAGAAATACTGAATCGGATAAACAACCTCATCTGCAAACTCTTGTTGATATGAAATGGCATCCAGGAATAATGACTCAGCTTCAAGATACTGATCCCTTCTGGAGTACTGCATAGCCAGGAGATTTTCCATCATCAGGAAGGAATCGTGTTCCTCGAGATCACGTAGTTTAATTGAAGCTTTATCGGCGTAATAAATGGCAGAATCAGCGTTTAAAAGCCGAAAAGCATTGGCACTGAAAAATGAAGAAAATGCCTCTTTTTGTTCTTCTGAAATCCCTTCAAGTTGACTGACCTCTTTGGCAACAAGTAGCAGGGAATCTGGTGCATTCCTGAGATACCGATTACTAAGTTCAACATAGGTTCTGAGTTTTTCCTGTGGGGACTGAATTTTCTCTATGTCGTTTTTTATATCTGTTAAACTCATGGGAGGAAGTCCCCGCTGTGCAGATGCCTGAGAAGTTGTTGCTAAGACCGCAAACAAAACGCCAACTAAATACTTCATAATAAACTTCAATATCCTTCAATTATTGACTTTAATTTACATTTGCTTTTTTATAGTTCAAATTAAAATCCAAAGAGTTGTTAGGTCGGGGTTTAAAGCTTAGAATAGAATTTTATTATTAAGCGTTCTACAGGCATGTAAACTATTGCAACACAGTAGATTCGAAAAACGAAGCTAATGGAATTTACTCTGTAATTTTTTTGATGCATAGATTATTATCGAATTGATCTTTAAACACCGGAAACAAAAAAGCCCCAAAACAACAGCTGTTCGGGGCTTTTGAGATTCCTTAATTAAGAACGGTAACTACCTGTTTACGGCATCTCTATCCAAAAATTCTTCATAAAGCTGACTGTGACGGCTGTCCATCGGGATCTTAAATCCTTTAATGAACACATGTTCTATCTTAGTCATTGGCTGAAGTGGATTTCCATCCGAGATAAACAGGTTTGCTTGCTTCCCGGCTTCAAGAGAACCGATTCTGTCGGCTACCCCGAATATCTCTGCAGGATTAATCGTCAAAGCTTTGATCGCTTCTTCCTGTCCTAATCCGTAAGCGGCTGCATAGCCGGCTTCAAACGGAGCATTACGGGTATTCTCAGCATCATTGGAAACGATAGCTACTTTAACTCCGGCTTTGGCCATTAGCCCCGGATTTTGATACGGCCGCTGATAGTTATCATAATCACGGGATGGAGTGTAGAGTGTGGTCGTTAAAACCGGCAATCCGGCTTCAGCGATTTCTTCAGCTACCCGCCACCCTTCTTCGGCACCTACCAGGAAGAAATTCATCCCTTCCTGAGAATTTGTCCATTCAATCGCATCCAGAATCTCCTGCTCACGGCTAACTGTCAAAGCAACAGGAACTTCTCCGGCTAATACTTCACGCATCGCTTCCATCCTTGGGTCATGATCGGGTCTGATTTTGCCTGTGGGACTTTTCTCGTATTCTTTTATCATACGATCATAAAAGCGAGCTTTTTCAAAGAATTCATTGATCTTATTGATCTCACGTTCATAATCCTTTTTGATCTCTTCTTCGGAGCGGTCATCCCACCAGCCTCCTCCGGTTGATGAAGGCAGATTCATAACCAAAGCACCACTTTTCTTAACCGACATGGAGTCGGGAGAATATCCCCAAAGATCCATTACAGCAGCCTTGCCGGCAATAATTCCGGACGAAGGAGCAGACAGGACTGTTGTAACTCCGCTTACCCGTGTTACAGGTACGGCAGCACTGTGTGGATTAAACGCCGTGAAGGCATACATATGCGGGTTGAAATCACCTAATTCGCGGTTATCAACAGTAACGGGTACCGCTGAAATTTCTACCAACCCAAGAGCAGTCCAGCCATCGATGAATCCGGGATATACATGCTTTCCGGACGCATCAATGCGTGTGTACTCGTTGGTGATCTTGGCATTTTGGCCCACATATTCAATCTCTTTTCCACCGATCAGAATAACTCCACCCTCAATAGTTCCATTGGTTACGGTATGAATGGTGGCTCCTGTAATGGCAAATTTACCAAATTCGGGTTTCTCAGTGATCTGGGCTTCTGTCTGGACACTCAAGCCTAACAGCAGCGCAGCTACGACAACAAATATATTCAGTCTTTTCATGATTCTGTCTCCTGTTTAGTTTTGAGCTTGTGCTGATTGTTCGCCAAATAAGATGAATGCATCTTGCAAACACGTATTTTCTTCCCGGTTATCCACAATACGTCGGAAATTTGCACCATCTTCGAATTCGGTACCCGGATTGATATGGATTCTCATGTCATCAGGGTCGTTTTCCAAATCGAAATATTTGGTTCCATCAACAAAAGTCATTTCGGCTTTGCTGTAAATATCGAACGGATGTCCGCTCCATATCACAACGTCACCGTCTTTTCCTTCTTCAATGCTTCCAACACGGTCATCTATACCCAATTGAATAGCCGGATGTAAAGTGATCATCTTTAGAGCATCATTCACTGAGGTATTGCCATAACGCACCACTTTAGCTGCTTCATGGTTCAATGTTCTAAGTAACTGATCATTATCACTATTGATTGAGTTGATCACACCATTGGCATTCAGGATCGAAGCGTTATAGGCTGTTGAATAATACACCTCAAATTTATAAGCCCACCAGTCGGAGAAAACCGAAGTATGAGCACCATTTTTAGCCAATTCGGGTGCTACTTTAAAAGCTTCATTGGCATGCTGAAAGGTATAATTCTTGATCCCATAATCATTAAAAACACGCATCAGCATAAGTATTTCATCCGCGCGGTATGAATGACAATGAACAAGGATATCCCCTTCTATAATATCATTCAACACTTCATAGCGAAGATTTTTAGCAACCGGCACCGGCGGTGTACCTTTTCCGCGACGATCGTAAAGGGATTGAGCCTCAAAATAAGCTTCACGTTTACGCTTATAGTCGAGAGCTTCGTCAAAGTGATTTCGGATCACTTGCTCTACTCCCATCCGGGTTCTTGGCTGTACTCCATTTCCCTGTCCATGCACTCTTGTTGGGTTTTCACCTAAAGCAAACTTTATGGTTCTTGGAGCGTTTTCAAACTTCATTCCTTCCTGAGAAGCTCCATAGCGTAACTTCAATGTTTCTCCCTGTCCGCCAATTACATTAGCAGAACCGTGCATAAGATGAATGGTAGTTGCTCCGCCTGCTAATGCATGATAGATACCTACTTCATTGGGATCAACGGATTCTTCCATGGTTACCTCTGCGGTTACCACATTACGAGCTTCATTGATATCTACACCATTAAGGTGAGAATGAGCATCAATGATGCCGGGCATCACATATTTTCCCGTGGCGTCAACTGTTTCTACTCCACGCGGAGCACGCAGGTCTTTACCGATCTCGGTTATTTTCCCATCACGGATCAAAACGTCCGTTTCTTCAAGATCACCGTTTGTGATCGTAATAACTGTCGCATTTTGGATAAGTACAGAGCCTTTTTCCTGGGCTTTAGCTGTGAATCCAAAGGCAACAAGAGCAATTAAAGTGATTAATTTCTTCATTTTAGTTTCCCTCAAATTCATAAATAGTTCCGTTTGAAATAGCATGCAGTACTTTGGCTTTTTCTTCCGCCATAGGTTTACTGAAAACCGAAAAGCTGGCATTTTTTCCCTTCTCAAGGGCACCATGCGTTTGGCTGATTCCAAGGATCGAAGCCGTATTTGAGGTCATCAGTTTTACTAATTCATTTTCAGTTAGTCCGCCTTCATCCAGCAGAATTTCCATTTTTTCAGACAACTCTTTGAGATCCAAACCAGCGGAAGCATAACCGACTGAAACACCGGCATCCAACAGTTTTTTAATATTGGTGACTTCTGCTTTCCAGGCTTCCAATTGTTTCTGACGATAGGCTTGTTCTTCATCGGAAATCTCCTCGACTTTAGCTTTTTCTTCCTTCTCTTTATCCGATTCTTCTGCCTCTTTTTGCTTCTTATACCACTTTGGCATATCCGTAAAATCGATACCGGCCAAAACAGGGATGTTGCGTTTTTTCAATTCATCCGCCTTGGCATATGCTTCTTTTCCTGAAATAATGACTGCATCAAAACCAAATTCATCCTGCAGTTTGAATAATCGTTCAATGTGCTCTTTTTGATCAACTTCGAAATACAAAGGCGTTTCCTGATTTACCAATGGAAAGAGTGCCTCAAGTACCTGATCCCTTTCAGGGGCAGGCATTTCGGGGTTTTGAGCAAAATATTTCATGTGCTGTTGTAAGGCTTCCGCATCAAACATCACTTGCCGGAATTGAGCCATTACACCCATCAGGGTTGATGGATATGCTCCACTTCCCCAGCCTCCGGGTGCTTCATCAAACGAGCCTGCAAGAGCTAATTTTTCTTTCAGTAAAGCTACATCTTCGGATGAAGAAGCAAGATAAAAAGCCTCCACTTGCCCGGGTAGCATGTACCCATTGGGATATAAAGCCGCTGTGGTGAAACCTGCCTTCATTGCCGATTCAAAAGCTTTGTCATCTTTTAAGAGTTCAGAAGGCCGGCGTTCGGGTTGAATTCCTGCGCGGTCGTAAGGCGGATTGCCGGGATTATCTAATTTTGGCAAATCCTGTGACTTGGGCAGATCCGGGCTGCCCCAAATTGCAAGTCCATCTATGAAGCCCGGATACACGTGAAGACTATCGCCTCCGTCTATCTCATAAGCATCAAATGGTATTGTTACATTGGAGCCAATAGATTCAATGACCCCATTTCGCCAAACAATGGTGGCAGATTCAGTAGTCGATCCATCAGCTTGATGAATGGTAACATTAGTAAGTGCATGTGCAGGAGTAGTTTGAGCTTGTAAGCCAAGCGACCATAATCCCACAAAAAGCAGCACTAAGAATGGTATATATTTTCTCATAGTACCTGTTCTGGTTAGAGTTTTAAGCTGTCGAAATAACTGTATTAATTAACTATTAATAAAGAATGACGAATCTAAATTTTGTAAATATTATCCTATACCCCTCAATGCATCACCGGAGATGGTTTTATATTAAAATTTCAGAAAAGGACTCAGGAAAATGAATATATATAGAAAAGGCCGTGCCCTATTTTACAAAATCTCCGAAAGCTGCTGATCCTAAAAAGACGGTTTTGTAAGAAGTTTTATTTCCAAAACCGTTTGACATCATATCCCGAAAATCTTTTTTGGAAATTTGAGCTTCTGAATATCCCAGGAAATATCCTCCTTTTTCCACGGCAACGCCATTGACTTTAGTGCTCGTTTCTTGCGCAAGTACATGAGCATTTCTTAGGGTGATCAGGAAATCATTTTCGGTTACGGAGGTTTCTCCTGCTTCTTCAAGTTCAAGGCGAATGTCTTCCATGTGTTCTGCGAGTGAAGTTTCCAAAACGGATTTAGCCTGAAGTGTTGCATTTGCAACAGCAATAACGGAGTCAGTAGATACCGCCTGTGCGTATCCATAAAATGAAAGGGAATCGGAGCGAAAATCTGAGGCTCTAAACCAGCCCGGAGTACCCGAATCGGAAGCTGATTCGGTAGAAGATGTACTTTCTGTAGCAGAACAGGCTGAAAATAATACCATTATAACGACACAATATAATAGGGCTTTAAGGGAATGATGCATCAATTTCTTTTTAACTCGATAAATCCTTTTACGTTTTCCTCATTTCTGATCTCAAGAACTACCGATCCATTATCATTTAGATTTCGGCGCATAAGTTCTTCTAATCTTGACAGATCTTCAACCTTTTCTTCTCCAATTTTTATGATCTGTTGATCTTCCCTTAATCCCCTGTTCCAGGCCTCTGTATATTTGTACACGCGATCAACATAGATATCATAAGTATCGGCATCTTCGGGCTTAGCAATTCCCATAACCCTGAAGCCAAGATCAAATTCACGATACATAACTCCTTCTCTATCTTCCGGAATCTCTTGCATTTCCAATGACTCCTCGCTTGCTGCTACTTCAGGAATCTCCCTTGGCTCCAGCATTTTCAGAGTCACATTTTTTTGCAACTCCCTTCCATTGCGCAATATTTTCAACTCCACTATTTCACCGGGACTCAGAACAGCAACTTGCTGCTGTAATTCATTGGCTTCGTTTACATTAACTCCATTTACCTGAAGAACCACATCGCCCGTTTCCACGCCTGCTTCCGAGGCTGCTCCTTCCGGCGAAACCGACATGATCTCCACACCTCGTACCGTCTCCATTCCTTTTTCAATTGCGCGATTGTAATCCACGCCCGCTATGCTTACGCCCAACAGCGCTCTTCGAACTTCACCGTATTCAATCAAATCGCGAGCTACTTTGATCGCCAGGTTGCTGGGTACTGCGAATCCGTATCCCTGATATGAACCGGACTGTGATGCTATGGCAGTGTTGATGCCAATCAATTGTCCGCTGGTATTCACCAATGCTCCTCCACTGTTTCCTTTGTTGATAGCAGCATCGGTTTGTATGAAACTTTCGATACGCATTTGGTCGTCAATGATCTGAACATCCCTGCTCAATGCACTCACAATGCCTGCAGTTACCGTTGAGCGAAGCCGAAATGGATTCCCGATCGCAAGTACCCATTCACCAACATCTATACTCTCTGAATCACCAACCGTCACATACGGCAAGTCACTTCCGTTGATCTTAATAACAGCAAGGTCTGTACTTGGATCATATCCTACTACTTTGGCCTGATATTCTCTTTTATCATTTAGCACAACGCGGAGCCCTTTCTCCACCGCTCCCTCAATAACATGATAATTGGTGAGTATATATCCGTCTTTTGTGATCAATACTCCCGAACCTACCGTTCTTGCTCTTCTTGGTATGATGCGATCCCAAATACTTTCCTCATTTTCTTCAAACTCATGATATTCGTCATTTGGCATCGTTCCTTCGATCGGTACAATAGTTTCGATGTACACAACCGTGGGAGTTACTTCTTCGGCTACTTTTCTGAATAGGAAACGAGCGTCCGCTCTTTCAAGATCTTCATCTGAAATGAAAGGTTGCTCACTACGGGTGATCTCCGTGGTTCTTACTTCGGCAAGGGGAGCCAGTTCTTCGTTGATAGTATACAACGCAATAAGCGTTCCGGCGGTAATACCGATCATAAAAAGAAGAACGGCCGTTAAAATTAGATCTTTGCGTCTCATGAGTTCACCTGTAACATCTGTTCAAAAATTGCATCCGATTTGCGCTCTTTATAACCATCAATATGATATTTAAAGTATACATCTAAATGATGAACAAGTTGCTTGAGTTCACCATTCTCTAACATAATTCCAAAAATAGATGAACTTTTGGAATGTAACGCTAACGAAATAAACCGGGTTTGATTCTCTGATAATTTATAAGACATCTCATCTTCAGATCGATCTGAAATATTTCCACTTGTGATGTTCAGATACGCATACGTTGTTTCTTGCTGATGGGTATCAATCAAACCAATTCCTGTTATTTCTGCCAAACGAATTTGTGCATAAGGAAATATCTGTGGATGTACCTCCTCAGCTTCACCCAGCCACTGAATAAATTTTTCCGCAAATACAAAAACGGGGGTGTTTACTTCGTGCTCATGAACTAATTGCCCCAGCAATTCAAGCACAGAATATAAAATGGCGGCCCGGTCAAAATGTTTTCGAAAAATATCAGCTGAATATGCGGTTGAGGCTTCTGTCAGGGTTTGAACACCTCGCGTTTGTTTGTAATAATAGACCGCATCCAGAATGGATCCCACCTGCAAAATGCCTGAAAGTTTATTTTTTGGGCGCTTAGCCCCTTTCGCGATCAAAGCGATCTTACCATGTTCTTCGGATAATACCGTTAAGATAAAACTCGAGTCCTGATAGTCGATCATTCTTAGTATGATAACACGGGTATGAGTGATCATGCTGTTACTGCCTGCTCTTTCTTATCATTCACTTTCTGTTTCCGTTTCAAGGAATTCGATTCGAAAACTGAAATAGAGATCCAGCATTTCTTCCATCTCATTATATAATTCATATAGTTCCTGAAGTTCGTCTTCTTCCGTCTTAATGATCTCTATGTACTCATTTGTGGTTTTTATATCAAGACTAAACCACTCTTTTTGTTTCATTCCTCTGCTAAACAAAGCCTGTCCGCTATGATGATTGGAGAGCAGTATTTCTTCCACTTCTCCGAATCCGATCGTCCTCATCCTGATCCTGAAATACCTGAAAAAGCGATAGTATTTTGTAACGGTATATTCATCGCGATCGAAAAGGAATTCATGGCGGGAGAAAATTTTCAGCAGCACTGCCAATGCGAATATCAGGAAAAACAGAGCGAACACGAATCCTAAAACAAAGCTGAAGAAGAACAATATAAAATCAATGAGCGTGAAGCTGGCTTCCACGCCAAGAAAAATTAAATCTCGCTGTTTATGTAGATCGTAGTTCAAAGAATGGTTCTGAAGGTTTCATACAAAAAAGGACGCATGTTGCATGCGCCCTCGCAGTATAACAAATATGTTGGATTTTAGTCTAAGTTTGGATCACACCGGTTTTAAATTCCGGGATTTCCGGATTCAGGTTGGCGCAATCTATGGCTTTTGATATTCGCTCGCGAGTTTCCAAAGGATTGATGATCCCATCTACCCAAAGCCGGGAAGCAGCATATCGCACATCCGTTTGTTTGTCA
Source organism: Gracilimonas tropica DSM 19535 (assembly GCF_000375425.1). GTDB lineage: Bacteria > Bacteroidota > Rhodothermia > Balneolales > Balneolaceae > Gracilimonas > Gracilimonas tropica. The sequence continues at coordinate 243,522 of NZ_AQXG01000003.1, forward strand.
TAACGATCACTGATCTTCTTCATGATCTTCTCTTGCTCTTCATCACTCACTTTTTTGCCTTTTTTCTTCATCGCTGCAACCTGAATTTGCATGAGCGTTTTTGAAGCTGAAGCTCCGCTCATTACCGCAATTTTAGCGGTAGGCCAGGCATACATAAACCGAGGATCATACGCACGGCCACACATGGCATAATTTCCCGCTCCGTAGCTGTTTCCAACAACGATCGTGATCTTGGGGACGGTGCTGTTGCTCATGGCATTCACCATTTTGGCTCCGTCCTTAATAATACCGCCGTGTTCACTTCGCTTCCCGATCATAAACCCGGTTACATCCTGGAAAAAGATGAGTGGAATTTTTTTCTGATTGCAATTCATGATAAAGCGAGCGGCTTTATCAGCACTATCGGAGTAAATCACCCCGCCAATTTGCATTTCGCCCTGCTTGGTTCGTTTTACCGTTCGCTGATTAGCTACTATACCAACACTCCATCCATCGATGCGCGCAAAACCGGTGATCAGCGATTGACCGTACCCTTTTTTGAATTCCGTAAAACTGTCTTCATCAACAATACAATCCAGAATTTCATGCATATTGTAAGGGCTTGTTCGTGCTTCCGGCAGTATTTCAAATATGTCACTTGCCGGACGTTTGGGCTCCTTACTTTCCTTTCTGTTAAAACCGGCTGTTTCAAATGGCCCGAATTTATCGACCAAGTCGCGAATGGTTTCGAGCGCTTCAGTATCATCTTCCATTTTATAGTCAGTGACACCGGAGATTTCGGTGTGGGTGGTAGCTCCACCAAGCGTTTCGTTATCAACATCTTCACCAATGGCTGCTTTTACAAGATAACTTCCTGCCAGAAAAACGCTGCCGGTGCCATCTACGATCAATGCTTCGTCACTCATAATGGGCAGGTAAGCTCCACCGGCTACACAACTGCCCATTATAGCGGCAATCTGGGGAATACCTTTGGCTGAGATCACTGCATTATTCCTGAACATCCGTCCAAAATGATCTTTATCAGGAAAGATCTCATCCTGCATCGGTAAATAAACACCGGCTGAATCTACCAGGTAGATCAAAGGTGTATGATTCTCAATGGCAATTTCCTGGGCCCGCAAGTTCTTCTTTGCTGTAATAGGAAACCATGCCCCTGCTTTAACGGTTGCATCGTTGGCAACGATCATACACTTTCGTCCACTTACTTCACCCACGCCGGTGATCACTCCTCCCGAAGGACATCCGCCTTGTTCTTCATACATTTCATAGCCGGCCCATAAACCCAGTTCATGGAATTTGGAATCTTTATCGATCAATTTGTGTATTCGTTCTCGGGCTGTCAGTTTACCTTTGCCATGTTCTTTATCAATTCGTTTCTGACCGCCTCCTTTTTTTATTTCGTCCTCTGTTTTACCAAATTCCTCAATAATATTATGTAACCAGTTTTTGGTAGCGCTTCCAGATTTATTGCTCATGTTATACAATCTTTTAGTTCTTATAATGTTGATTCCAAAGCTGCGTTGAAAATAGGGATTATATTTTATCATTAAACCCCGATATTGGTCATAATCATTCAAAATTTAGTTTTATGAGAAAACACATCTTAGTCCTTCTGCTATTTTTTGGTGTATCAGGTAGTTTGTTGGCGCAAAGAGTCAGCTATCCCCAATTGGTGTACCGAAGCCAAGCCCCTCAGATTTTTGTTGATGAACTTATTTTACCCGGTGAAGAAGGAAAAACAACATTGGCTTTTCTGTTTCGGTTCAACAATGATTTTATTCCCTTCAAAAAAATTACGCTGAATAGCGATCTTGATGCCCCTGCTGAAGCCGAGTTCTATTCCACCATAAGATTGAACGCTGAGGTATTTGAGGGTGAATTAAAGCGTCGCAGAGAACCTTCTGCAAATTCAATTTCAAGAGATTTTTGGTCAGATACCTTGTTTGTTAATTCCTTTGAGGAGACAAAGTCCAAAGATCAATTTGCAGCTGGTTACCTTGAAACCCGATTAAATCCCGGCACATATAATTTCATTCTTCAGCTTTCAATGATGCAGGAAGTAAATGAACGAAACACCCAAAGAAGGGAGATCACCGTTCCGGACCTTAACTCTGACCATTCAGGTGAAGTGTACCTGTTAAAAAGTGTGAGTGATAAGAATGGGCAAAAACAATTGGAATTGATGAATATGGAAGATAATGTGCCCTACGGTGAGGATTTTTATGTCGCAGTTCGCATCCCTGATTATGAGTCTTCCGCTGACTACACCCTACAACTCAACCGGGCGAATATTTCTCGTAACGATACTACGGCCAGAAACCAGGTACTGGAATTAGATATTGAAGATAGTGAGGTGTTTAGCAATGCAACGCTAAAGCTCCAAAATGTTCATCATCCTATGTTGATGCTCGAGCAAGGAGAGTTTGACCATACTTACTTGATCAAGATGATTCCGGCCAGTTCGCTTGAAAATGCAGCCTATTTGTTGAGTCTGAAAAAAAGTGGACAGGAAAAACCTGTTGCCCGTTCATTCTTTCAATCATACTGGGCGGATATGCCGGCCAGTTTGTATAACCTGGATATTGCTATTCGCCATTTGAAATTTATTCTGCCTGAAAAGGAAGTGGATCGCATCAACAAGGGCAACGATCGCGAGCGGGAACAGAAATTCCGGGAGTTTTGGGAGCAACGAGATCCCACTCCAAACACTGTTTTCAATGAATTAATGGCTGAATATTATCGCCGCATTGATTACGCTTTCAATGAATTTGGTTCCCAGGAAAACCCAATGGGACATGAAAGTGATCAAGGTGAGGTGTATATCAAATTCGGGCCTCCAAAAAACAAAGAACGCAGGTTTCCTGAACGCGGAAAAACTCTTGAGATTTGGGAATATCCTGACCGGACTTTCATTTTTGAAGCTTCATCCGGATTTGGAGATTTCAAATTGGTTGGTACGAAATAAGAGATTATGACCACTTTTTCCCCTGTAATCGGTATTTCAGTTGGTGATTTTAACGGCATTGGGCCGGAGATCATCCTGAAAACCCTTTCTGATGGTGATCTTTTGACTTCCTCTACCCCGGTTATCATCTCCCCAAAAGAAGTTTTAGAATTTTATTCAGACCAGCTCGCACAACCTGTAGAGCTGAACTTTACAGAATCATTTGAAGAAATAGTGCCGGGATCCATTAATGTATTTTCGGAGTTTGATTTAGAAACAGAGATCATACCAGGCAATCACACTAAGGAAAGCGGACGCACAGCGATGCGTTCTATTGAAACCGGAATAGATCTTTGTGTCCGGCAAAAAGCGCATGCATTGGTTACAGCGCCAATATCAAAAGAAGCAGTTAACCTGGCCGGGTATACAATTCCGGGACATACGGAGTTTCTTGCTGCTAAAACCGGAACGGATGAAGTACTCATGATGCTGGTTAGCGGTAACCTTAGAGTCAGCCTTGTTACCACCCACATTCCGATCAGAGAGGTAGCCCAAACAATTTCACCGAACCTCATCGAACGAAAAGCAGACATTCTTAGTAAAAGCCTGATTCAGGATTTTGGAATAGAAAAACCTAAGATCGCTGTTTTTGGATTGAATCCACATGCAGGTGACGGAGGTGTTATTGGAAAGGAAGAAATAGAATTCATTGAACCGACCATCAAAGAATTGCAAAGTACACATCAGAATACAGTCATTCACGGCCCCTTCCCTGCGGATGGTTTTTTTGGGCAGCAACTTCATAAAAAGTACGACGGTATTCTGGCCATGTACCACGACCAGGGGTTGGCTCCGTTCAAACTCTTATCCTTCGGAAAAGGAGTGAATTTTACCGCCGGGCTTCCTATTATTCGCACTTCGCCGGACCATGGCACTGCATTTGATATAGCAGGAAAAGGTGTGGCAAATCCATCCTCGTTCAAAGAGGCGTATATGTTGGCCGTTCAATTAGCAAAACAGCGATTTAGTGAAGTCTGAAAAGTCCCGAATTTATTCTGCTTTAGCCCCGCTTTATGACACTCTGATGAAAGATGTGGATTATGAAATGTGGGCCGATTTTATTGATGAGGTCATTCAAACTCATCATCCAAACCCGACTCAGATCCTTGAATTAGCCTGTGGAACCGGGGCCATCAGTTTACATCTTTCCGAGTATGAAGAGTATGAGCTTACGGCAACGGATCAATCTCCTGCTATGGTTGAAAGGGCTAGACAAAAAGCAGCTGAACTTGAGGCTCCCGTACAGTTTGATACCATGGATTTTACCGATATAAAAAGCTCAGCATCCTTTGATATCATTTTTTCTGTATTTGACAGTGTAAACTATCTTCATACTTCTGAAGATATTCTGAAAATGCTTCGTGGCTGCCACCGTATCTTAAATCCTAATGGGTTATTGATCTACGACTTTTCGACGCCTCAAAACTCCCTGGAAGCCGTCGATTACCTGAATAACGAAGAAGGCAGTTTTGGCAATTACCGGTATTTCAGGGAAAGTAAATACGACCCCGAGCTTCAATTTCATTACAACGAATTTGATATCGAGGAAATGTCGGATGATGGCCTTACGGTGATCAACCGTTTCCGGGAAGTGCATAAACAGCGCATCTACTCACTTCAGGAAATGTTGTCAATTGTGGAACAAACCCCCTATCATCTGGTAGCCAAATATGAGGGTTTTGATTTGGTAGATGCAGACGAAAACAGTACACGCATAACAATGGTGCTTCAATGTCAGAAACAGCGGTTATAGAACTTAAAAATGTATCTTTAAGGTTTGATCAGCACCCGGTGCTGAGTGACGTTAATTTTAAACTCCATAACGGTGAGTTTGCTTATCTAATTGGTCCCACCGGGATTGGAAAAAGTTCATTTCTAAAACTGCTGTATCGTGATCTGGTTCCTGATCAAGGAGTTGTTCGCGTAACCGATTACCCGGTCAATAAGATCAGTGACCGGGAAGTACCCATGCTTCGGCGACGTTTAGGGATCGTTTTCCAGGATTTTCAATTATTGGAAGATCGCAATGTACATGATAATGTGGCTTTTGCCCTGCAAGTTACCGGAGAGAAGCCCAAGTTCATTAAGCAGCGTGTACTCGAAGTATTGACGATGGTTGGGCTTAGCCACCGCCGTAAACACATGCCAAGAGATCTTTCCGGGGGTGAACAACAACGCGTGGTCATTGCCCGCGCACTTGCCAACGAACCGCGCATTCTGCTGGCTGATGAACCGACCGGGAACCTGGATCCTAAAGCAACTAAAGATATCATGGAATTACTCCGAACCATCAATAATCGTGGCATGGCCGTTTTGATGGTGACTCATGACTATGCGGTTGTCAAAAAATACCGTGCCAGAACCGTTCGGATGGTAAACGGAAAGACACAAAACCTTGTGTGGAAAGGGGAAAAATTGGTTCCCGAAAAATCCTGATCCGGGCTTACGATAAATCTGAAAACTTCCATCCCACTCACAGCATTAAGCCGAAAAGAGAAATTATTTTTTAATTCGATAGAATTAGAAGCGCTACCAATTTCACCTTTACCATTGTTAATACATACCTTAAGCATTTTTTCAGGCACAGGGTTTACTTTATTCTTGTTTTGAAATAGACTAAGGGCAATGAAATTTAATATTCAACATAGCACAATGACCTCCGTGGAGCTTACCTCTGCCCGGATTGCTATGCCTATGAATATTACTATCACAACGACGATCATTACAACCCCTTAGGGGGTCATTATTTACATATCGCCACACAGGCAAATTGCCGCTCTCTCACTTACTTTAAGTCGTTAATTTTACTCTTATAAATCATGATCGTATTAAAATTTGGTGGAAGTTCTGTAGCCACTTCAAAGAATCTGAACAAAGTACAGGAGATCGTTAAAGATCATTCAAAAAATGAAAAGCTGGCTGTTGTTGTATCTGCCCTGGGGGGCGTTACTAATACACTTCAGGATTGTGCAAAGCTCGCAGCTAATGGCGATGAATCCTATAAAGATCAGTTAGCCGAAATAGAAAAAAGGCACCTTGAAATTTGCAATGAACTCTTTTCGGTAAAAAACCGCAGTGAAGTTCTTACTTCAACAAAATTACTCTTAAACGACCTGGAAGATATTTGCCGGGGCGTGTATCTCATTCGAGAACTTTCCCCAAGGTCGCTTGACCACATTTTGAGTTATGGTGAATTACTTTCCTCAGCTATAATTGCCAAATATTTTGCATCCACCGGTTTGGATTCCGGCCTTATCGACTCAAAACATTTAGTTAAAACAGATAATCACTTTGGCCGCGCATCTGTTGATATCGCATTCACATTCAGCTCCATTCAAGAACATTTCAAGCAAGCCCCGCGGGTTGCAGTTTGTCCGGGTTTTGTGGCATCATCCAAAGAGAACGGACATGTCACTACACTTGGCCGAGGCGGATCAGATTATACCGCTGCGTTAATTGCTGCCGCATTGCAAGCCAGGGAGCTACAAATCTGGACCGATGTAAGTGGGATGATGACCGCAGACCCTCGCCTGGTTCCGAATGCTCATCCTATCAAGCATTTGTCGTATGAGGAAGCCATGGAACTTTCACATTTTGGAGCCAAGGTGATTTATCCGCCTACTATTCAGCCTGTTCTTGATGCTGATATTCCGGTTCACATCAAAAATACATTTGTCCCTCAAGAAAGCGGCACTTTGATCTCAAAAGAAGGCTCACCCAATGGAGATGTGGTTAAGGGTACCTCTTGCATTGAGGAGATCGCGCTTTGTACACTAACCGGCAGTGGGATGATTGCCGTGCCTAATATCTCCTATCGTTTGTTTCGTTCGCTCAGCCAGCAGCAAGTAAATGTGATCATGATCACCCAGGCATCCTCTGAGCATTCCATTACCGTTGGAATTTCACTGGATGATATTGAAAAGGCTCAAAAAGCTATCTCCAGGGAATTTGCCTACGAGATCGAGAATCACAAGATCAACCCACTGGATGTAGAAACCGGACTTTCTATTGTAGCATTGGTCGGTTCACGCATGAAGAAGCAAGTTGGAGTGAGTGCTAAGTTATTTGATACACTGAGTCATAACGGAGTAAATGTAAGAGCCATAGCTCAGGGATCTACCGAATTGAATATTTCTGTGGTAATTGGCAAGAAGGATCTAAAAAAATCCCTGAACAGTATCCATGAATCGTTCTTCCTGTCTGATCGCAAAAAATTAAACTTATTCATGATCGGTGTGGGGAATGTTGGGAAAGTGTTCATTGAGCAGATAAAAGCTCAGCAAGAATATTTAGCCAGGAAGCATAATTTGGACGTGTTTATTGGCGGCCTCGCTAATTCTCGCAAAATGCTTTTTAACGAGGAAGGCATTGACCTGGATTCCTGGCAAAGCCTGCTTGCTGATGAAGGCAAAAAAATGGATCACGACGCGTTTCTGAAAACTATGAAGGAGCTTAATCTGCGAAATACGGTATTTGTGGATTCAACTGCTTCAGCAGAAGTCGCAAAGCTATATCAAGATGTACTGGAAAGCAGTATTTCGGTAGTTACTCCAAATAAAATCGCTTGCTCCTCAGGCTATCAAACCTTCAAAAAACTGACAGATTCCGCTTTAAAATATAAATCCAAATTCTTGTATGAGACCAATGTTGGAGCCGGACTTCCGATCATTTCAACCCTGAACGATCTGATAAAAAGTGGTGATCAGGTGCATAAAATTCAGGCCGTTCTTTCCGGTACTCTCAACTTCATCTTCAATAATTATGATGGGACCAAGAAATTCAGCGAAGTGGTGAAAGATGCCAAGGCGGCCGGATTTACCGAGCCCGATCCCCGAATCGATCTAGGCGGTGTGGATGTAATGCGCAAGATCCTGATTCTGGCCCGTGTCAGTGGATATGAACTGGAATTGGATGAGATCACCAACAATGGATTTGTGCCTGAAGGGTGCATGGATACTGAATCCTTGGCTGATTTTTATGCCCAATTGGACGAGCATGAAGAAGTCTTTCTGAAACTTTATCAGAATGCTGAAGCTGAAGAAAAACGCCTCAAATATGTAGCCACTTTTGAAAACGGTTCATCCCAAACCGGTTTGGAAGCTTTTGCCTCTGATCATCCTTTCTATAACTTGGGCGGGAAAGATAACATCGTACTGTTCTATACAAATCGTTACAGTGAGCAGCCGCTGGTGGTAAAAGGAGCCGGAGCCGGAGCGGCGGTAACAGCATCAGGTATTTTTGCAGATGTCATGAAAATTGCTTCTGCCTAATTGAAAATTAATTACGCATGGATTCTATCAAAGTTTTTGCCCCTGCAACGGTTGCCAATGTAGCCTGCGGATACGACGTACTCGGTTTCGCACTTGATGAGATCGGTGACGAACTCATCATCTCAAAGAAAGAGACCCTCGGACTTACCATCTCAGCCATTTATGGCAGCGATCTTCTTTCCAAAGATCCCAACCGGAATGTGATTACGGTGGCAACGCAAGCCCTGCTCAATTCGCTGGATGAAGCCCCTGAATTCGGATTCGACTTCCGGCTCACAAAAAAAGTACAACCCGGCAGTGGATTAGGGTCTAGCGCTTCCAGTTCAGCAGCCGCTGTATTTGGGGTGAACCGATTACTGGGAGAGCCTTTTTCAAAAACTAAGCTTGTACAATTTGCCATGCAGGGAGAAAAACTGGCCTCCGGCGTTCCTCATGCCGATAATGTGGCACCTTCCCTCCTTGGCGGCTTCACGCTTATTCGCAGCTACGATCCACTGGATATCATCGAATTGGATTACCCGGACGAACTGTATGCAACGGTTGTTCATCCCAATATTGAGATCAAAACATCAGATGCGAAAAGGATGTTGAAAAAGCAGATCGAGCTTCGCGATGCCATCGTACAGTGGGGAAATTTAGCCGGATTGATCCATGGCTTGGCCAAAGAAGATTTTGCATTGATCGGCCGCTCTTTGGAAGATGTGATCGCAGAACCGATTCGCGGGATTCTTATCCCCGGTTTTGAAGAAGCAAAAAAGCGATCTAAAAAAGCAGGAGCCCTGGGCTGCAGTATTTCGGGTTCGGGACCTTCTATTTTTGCATTATCCGAAGGTCTCCAAACGGCGCAGAAAGTAGCCGAAACATTCCGAAGTCTGTTTGAGGAAATCGGACTCGAAAGTTACCAACATGTGTCCGCTATCAACCCAAAAGGTACAGAGGTTATTAAATGAGATTTTATAGCACAAAGGGTCAGGCCAGACCTGTTTCTTTTCAAGAAGCTGTTTTTAAAGGATTACCGGAAGATAATGGTTTATACATGCCTGAAAAGATACCTGCACTTCCCTCCTCTTTTTTTGAAGATATAAAATCGAAATCTCTGGCAGAGATTGGATTTGAAGTTATGCAACTCTTTGTAGAAGATGAAATTCCAGGAGAGACTCTCAAGAATATCATAAATGAAACCCTGAATTTTGATATTCCCTTAAAACAGGTTCAGGGAGATGTTTTTAGCCTGGAATTATTCCATGGCCCTACGTTTGCATTTAAAGATGTTGGAGCCCGCTTTTTAGCAAGATGCCTTAGCTACTTCAGCCGAAAATCAAAGCAAAAGCTCACGGTATTAGTAGCCACTTCAGGAGATACAGGCAGTGCCGTTGCCCAGGGATTTTACGGCGTTCCCAATATAGAGGTAGTGATTTTATATCCCTCCGGAAAGATTAGCCGTTTCCAGGAACAGCAAATGACAACACTGGGCCAGAATATTACTGCTCTTGAAGTGGATGGTGTTTTCGATGACTGCCAGCGTATGGTAAAGCAGGCTTTTCTGGATGAGGAATTAAATGAGCACTCGAATCTAACCTCGGCAAATTCCATCAACATAGCACGAATGTTGCCGCAGAGTATATATTACTTCTATGGCTGGGCTCAAATTCCTAAAGAGAAAAGAAAGAATTTGGTGTTTTCGGTTCCAAGTGGAAATTATGGAAACCTCACTGCGGGGCTTATTGCCCAAAAGATGGGACTGCCAGTTCATCATTTTTTAGCGTGTTCCAATGCGAACGATACGGTACCAAATTACTTAGAAACCGGAGATTATATTCCAAAACCAAGTATAAGTACTATTTCAAATGCTATGGATGTGGGTGATCCGAGTAATTTTACCCGTATGCTCGATCTTTACTCAAATTCACATTCCAACATGAAAGAACATATTTCCGGATTTACCTTCTCTGATGAGGAAACGCGAAATACCATTAGGCAGGTGTATGAAAATACGGGCTATGTTATGGATCCTCATGGAGCAATTGGATGGTTAGGGCTCCAAAAATACTTAGAATCGCATACAACCAACGGCATTTTTCTGGAGACGGCCCATCCCTATAAATTCAAGGTAACTGTTGAAGGTGAAATTGAACGCTCTCTAAAGCCAGTGCTGGAATTTGATCAAAAGAAAAAACAGTCGATTTCCTTTGAAAATAATTTTGATGCCTTGAAAAAATATTTAATAAGCCGTTAAACTACCGATTGAACCAACCCTGGATTTTTTCCCAGGCAATTTTCCGTCCCCTTTGGGTTAACAGTGGCAACATATATTTATATAAAATAAATAACACGAATACGGCTGCGATCATGATCCATATGGCATAATCATCATACTTGTCGTAATAATTAAGGATCTCATTTCCTGCAAAAACGGAAAGCCATACGAAAATGGGCGTCCAGATAAGTACGGTAACTCCAAAATACAGGCAAAATTTCCAAAAACCTGTTTTAAGAAGTCCGGCGCTCAGGTATACGGGAAATCTGCTTCCGGGAATAAATCGACTGGCTACCAAAATTACCGGCCCTTTACTTTCAAACCATTTTTCGGCTGAAAGAACACTTTCCTTTTTTAAAAACCATTTGAAAGGAGCAATATTAAAAATGGAGGTTCCCAAAATTCTGCCGGCAAAGTAAAGCGAAAAATCCCCGAAAAATATTCCTGCAACAGCACCAAATACGGCCGGCCAAAATTCCAAAAAGCCCTGAGCCACCATCAATCCCGCTCCTATACACGCAAGGTCTTCGCTTATCAAGCTGGATAAAGCAATAACAAAAATATAGATATACGAGTAAGGAATTTTTGAGGAAGCCGTCCTCTTCTTGACATCATCGAGGTAAGGAACCAATTTTTCGAGACTGTCTTCCGAAATATCAGCCGTATCTGCTTGCACCGGTTCCAGGTAAAACAATCTTGTAGAATCTTGCGCCCAACTGAGATCGTTTGCCATTGCGATTTTAGAAATACACAGCAACCCGAAAATAAGTACAAAAAACTTGCGGTAATAAGGTCTCAAATCAAGATCAATCTAAATAGCTAATGGTTTAAATGTGCCGTGTTTCTCGAAAAAATCAGCTTCTGAAATCACAGGCTCAAACTGTAGACTCATTTCCTGATGAATATGTTGCGCCAATAATTTTCGATCTTTATCGTGAACCGGATGTGTTGCAAAAGTGACTTTGGCCGTGCATCCTTTTTGTTTTAGGAAATTAAAAAAATGGGTCAAAAAGGACGTATCGTCCCACCAACAAACCGACTCATAAGCCGGTTTTTCGCCTTCAGGAGTGGAATAAGAGAGTGTTGCTACTGAGACCGGTAAATTTATTGCCACGGGATATTTTAGCAATGAAGTCTTAAAAGGTAATATTTCGTAACCAGGAGAAGTGGTCCCCTCAGGAAAAATAATGATCCCCTGGTGATCATTTACATTTTTAGATATAAGCGTATTTACGCGGGTAATATCTCTCTTTCGGTTTCTGTCGATGAAGAGGATTCCGCAGGTTCGGATAATAAAACCTACGAGCGGCCATGTTTTAACATCACTTTTGGCCACAAACAATCCTCTAACCTGGGAGAAAAGAACAAAGATATCGAGGTAGCTTAAATGGTTTGACACAAGCATAAAAGGTGGACCTGGAATTTGGCCTTGTACTTCAACATTAATCCCCAAAATGGAACAGGCAATTTGTCCCCAGGTTCGTAGTAAATACCCCCGGCATTTTTCATAATTAAGGCCAATTATGCTGCCGGCCAAACAGAGCATGATCAAACTATACATGAAAATTGTTGCCGCCAAAAATATGATCAATTTTGATATAGCCCGTAAAGTCCGCATGTCTGAAAGTAACAAATTCTGTTAGAAAAACAGCTGTTTTGTTTCCATCGGAATGTTTTTGATATCAAGCATGATCAAAAAATCTATGGTTTTGAAATCATGATCTATGGCAGGAAGGCTATATACTTTTGCCCCAATCTCAAGATATAGTTTGAAAAGAACAGGCAGTTCTGCCGCTTTATCCTTCAGGTTTATGCTCTGCAAGCACTCAAATCCCGGTTCAACAGGAATTAAATGATTGGTAGCTACATATCCATTATTGTTTAAATAACGATAGAAGTCCCATCCTTCTTCCATTTTCTCAGAAGGGATTGAACTACAGCCAAATAAATATCTCCTGCCGCTATAATTTATGTATCGGGCAACGGCTTTCCACAACATATACAACACTCTCCCATTCCGATGTTCCTGGTGAATGCACGCTCTTCCTAACTCTACGGAATTTAACAGAATTTTTGAGGGAAAAAGATGAATGGAAAATTCCCGGGCAGTATAAAATCCAGTACCATATTCGGCCATTTCACAATCCTGAATACGGTATGTGCCGATAATGTTTCCGGTTAGATTGTTGATAACAATGAGATGATCGCAATAGGCATCAAATTCATCCTTATCCAATCTTAGCTGTTCGGGAGGAAGTTTGGAATTCCCCATTTCAAGATGAAAAATCTGAAAACGCAATCGAAGTGCCTCCTCCACCTCTTGTAGGTTTTGAGCAAGCCGTACCGTATATTTTTTTGTTGAAAAGTTAACGGCTTCAAACTTTTTTGAAGTAATATCAGTTTTTACAGCTACTGAATACATAATGAGATTTTGATCTTTGGTTTTGATCAAAAGCTAAGGTGCAATCTTTACCATTATGTTGTGTTACTATTGTGTTTTTGTATGATTATTTTGAAGAAATATTTAAAGTCTGAACGTTCAGTATCCTGATTGATGCTTTATTACAAGAAATATAAATCTTCCGAGGAAAAAGACTGGGTCGTGTTTGTCCACGGAGCCGGCGGAAGTTCCTCAATCTGGTTTAGCCAGCTTCGTGATTTCAAAAAGCATTTCAATGTGTTGATGGTAGATCTTAGAGGGCACGGGAAGTCAAAAGATCTTCTGCAAAAGTATTATGAAGAAGATTATTCTTTTGAATTCATAAGCCGTGATGTACTGGACGTTTTGAACCATTTAGATATCGAAAAGGCTCATTTTATTGGGGTCTCTTTAGGCACTATCATCATACGTACCTTAGCGGAAATAGCTCCTGAACGCGTCAAATCTTCTATTTTATGCGGTGCTATTACACGACTTAATGTGCGTTCAAGAGTTCTCGTTTTTCTGGGCCACATGTTCAAACGGTTCATTCCATATATGTGGCTGTACCGGCTTTTTGCATGGATCATAATGCCGAAAAAGAGACATGCCAAATCAAGAAACCTATTTATACGAGAGGCGAAAAAACTATATCAAAAGGAGTTTTTACGCTGGTTTAAGTTGACTAATGAAGTGAACCCTCTTTTGCGTTATTTCAAAGAAAAGGAAGTGAAATCACCGATGTTATATGTAATGGGCAGCGAAGATTATATGTTCCTGCCTCCGGTCAAGAGTATTGTAGAAAAGCACAAAAATTCCACATTAAAGGTCATAGAGAATTGTGGACATGTCTGCAACGTGGAAAGACCCGGCGCTTTCAACCGGATCTCTATAGAATATTTAAAATCTCAGGTTTAGTTAATTTTATTTACCTAAACCATTTCGGAGCGTAAACAACCAAGCCTCATCGTTTATCGTATTTCTCACTTCAAGTGTTCGCTCTACCGCTTTATCAAAGTTGGAGAAGCCTTCATAAGCTACATAATTAAAACGAGTTTCCGGGTTGAACAGGATTCGGGTATTATATCCCCTTTCATCAAGCATTTTTTTGAAGTTGTCGGCATTTCTGGGCACCAGAAATGATCCGCCAATCACAAAATACTTGAGATTTCCCGTTTCTTCCTGCACTGTCTCTACTTGCTCCTCATCTTTTTGGTATTCGAGATACTGATCCAGATCAAATGCTTTAGGTACCACAACCATCAGTTCGGGCTTATCTACCGGCATAGCCAGGTCTTCAGCCATCTCCTTCTGCTCGTCGGTTAGTTCTTCTTCCACAGGTTCTTCGGAAACAACGGTAGTATCCGGAACCTGAACAGGCTCTTCTTCAATCACAGGAGGCTCTTTTTCCATTGGTTCCGGTTCAGGCTCAGGCTCGGTTTCATTTGAGGATGCCTGCATAAGATCATTCTCAAAAACCTGGTCCAGATTGGTTCTCATTCCATCTCTGGTATTGTTAAGAACTTCACGTTTAGTAAGTAAACGATCCTTAATCCGTTCCGCTACCGGGTCAACCAATTCTGCCTGTACAATAATGATTAGTTCATTTTCAGAGAAATCTTTTGAGTTGTAACCAAAAAGGTAACGAAGTCCCAGGAACCAGCCGGGAAGATCTTTCAGGATAGGAATTCCCCTGCGTACGGTAGACTGTTCTGTCCGATATAATCCGGCAACATAAGTAGCTTCTCCATCCAGTAAAATGGCAGACGTAGTAGCTTCCTGTTTATTGATGATCGTACTTACTACATCCGGTTGTACTGTTGAACGCTCTACCTGAAGATCCAAATAGATGAAAGAGGTATCTCCATGGTTTATTATTTCAGGGGTAACGGTAAGGATGGTACCGGTACTTTGGAAATTGTCCGTCACATTACCTGCTATATCCCGCTGTTTAATGGAAAAATCCTGACCTACCTGAATATTACCTTCCTCTCCATCAACTACTTTAATAGACGGGGTTGCCAGGATCTTACCCAGGTTATCGGCCTCAAAAGCGCTGAATAAAGCTTGAACACTTATTCCGGGCCCGAATTCGCCCAAATTCACCAATGCGTTGAAGGCATTCTGAGATACACTTGCAGCATTATAGGAATTCACAGAAACGAACTGATCTGTAAATTCCGTAGAAGGCACGGTCTGACTGGGGTCTGCCCCTACAAAATCACCCAATGAAGACGGGACATCACTGGTTAAGGTCGACCAGTCTATACCAATTTCTTGCAATGCACGCTTATTACCTTCAAAAAAGGTAGCATTGATTCGAACTTCTCTGGTTCTGGTATCGGCCTTGGGGAGTTCTGCCTGATCTCCTGACGCTACTGCTCGTTGCCCTGAAGAAACCTGAGCTCCACCGGGTTGTTGCTTGGGCACAATTTCGTAATACTCTTCGAACTCATTGAGCTCGAGCCCCTGAAATCGCATAATATACTGCAGAGCATCTTTCCAGTGCATGGCGGGTAGGTTAACACCAATCGGTCCACTATACCCGGAATTATCTACAATGAATTTATTTTCATATTCCTGAGCAAAGGTATCAATGATCTGAATCGCCTCCTGGTAAGTAGTCGTTTTGTTGAACGTGACAATCTCATCCGGGTTAGTGTATTCTCTTAACGGATCTACGATTTGCCCTTCCGCCGCTCCGGATAATGCAAAGCACACCAAGAGAGTCAAATACGGGATCAATCGTCCTAATTTATATGTGGCAGCTTTTACGTTTCTCATTGCTCTATCTCCAAGGTAACCAATTCCATGATGCCACCTTTGTTGAGGTTAAAAGTAGCGGTTTCATTATTTAGATCTATAGATGATAATTCACCAAGATAAACTTTATCTCCTTCACGCAGAGTTGTTACATCTCCATTCTGATCCACAATAAAGATTCTGGAACCTGTTAAACCAATAAGTCGGCTCCGTTCAATATTTACCATATTATCATCATTTGGCGGGATCGTTTGTTGTATCAGCGGATAGAATGGATTGTAGGTTGATATGCTCTCGTTGAGAGTAAGTTTTCCGGTTTGTTCAACATTCTCTTGAATGGGAATTCTTTCATAATAACTTTCCAGAGTAAAAGAAAAATTTATTTCATCATATTCTGATGCATTCCTGTTAGGAGGGGTCAAAGACAACTCTTTTACTTTATTAAGCAGCTGAGAATTCTCAATTTTGTTAATAAAGTTAACAGCATTTCTGTATGCAGCATAACCGGTGATCTCAGCTATAAGAATCCCATATTGATCCTGTGTCGTTGAATCCGCAAAAACAAAATTAAAATACACTTTAGAGTCAGCAGTACTGTTACTAACCTTATTCAAATAATCAAAAACGAGATCGGGATCAGGATCCTTGAATAAGGACTTATCTGAATTCTCAATGATATTCAGCGCATTTTGGTAGGTCTCATTAAGCTGAGGGAATGCATCACTCGTAGCTCTTTTAGAATTATAATCTTGTCTCAGTTCTTCCAGGGAATCCTGAAGTTCTTCTAATTCAGGTACCTGAAAAAACCGAATATAAGAGTAGGCAGCACCTACAAACAGTGAAAGTGTAACTAACAGAATAATGGTATTTCTGACTGCGTACGACAATTTACTCCTGGTTCTGAATTAATTGCTCAATGCCCTGCACACTTTCAGGGGTATAAATGCTTTCGTCTTCAAAGAAATCCCGTATCAAATATCGGTATTCAAATACTTCTCTTTCCCTGATCTCATCGGAATTCACATTAAGCAATGTGGCTCTTGAGAAAACCCCTGCAAGTTTTGGAATTCGGTCTTGGTAAAGTGAATAACCACTTATAAGTACAGAACCGTCATCGTTTGAACTAAGGGATGTCAACCATAATGAATTCACATCATCCACCCCGCGATTCAACTGATTTAGATTTTCTGACCAGCGAAGCGTTCCTTGATTAAGTTCAGCTAAAAGAGCTAATTTTGCCTGAATTTGTTCAAGCTCTGTACTTATTTGATTAAACCGCTGCACTGTGGGTTCGAGATATTGGATCTGAGATTCTAACGAATTGACTTCATTTTGTAAACGATCGATCTCTGCTGCATTCCGGGTATAGAAATGATTGGATACAATGGGTGTTAGCAGAATAAATAACAATAACATGAAGCCATGCCATTGCAGTTTAAATATCTTTTGGCGGTCTACAACATAGCCCGGCAAAAAGGAGATCTTTGGAAATTTTTCTTTATGAAATCCTGAAGCTGACCATGCTGCCCCAATTGCAGTAGTAAAGGATGAAATAGACGATTCCTGCACTTCACCGGAATCAAATACATCATCAGAAAATTTGAATTCAGAAATATCCAGATCCTGAAAGCGATCCTCAAAAAACTCGATCGCTTTTTCACCGAGAGAATTATTACACAAGATCAACCGGTCAAGGTTGGGCACTTCTCCCGTATCCAGTTGAAAAAGGATCTTTGAAAAAATTGTATTCAAAAACCGCTGATCCTTTATTCCTTCCGTAATGATAGGAGAAACGATCCAAAGTTGATCACCTTTAAGGAATAAGACGCGGCTTGCATTCTCTCCAAACTGAATGACCCCAGTGATGGTATTAGGCTCAAACTCGTAATTAGCCCGTATAAGTCCTAAAAGAAGCGCTTCATCCGGAAGTACCTCATTTATAAAAAGTTTTCCTCTGTAAATCTCTCTGGCCCGGTTTACCAAGCCCAGCAGGTCCGGTTCATCATCGATGGATGTTAACAACAAGGCTCCATCCGCACGAACGCTATATGAATAGTAATCATCTGATTTTGAAACCCCATGCATGGATTCAAGCCGGTCATCAACAATAACCTGCAGATCTTTCTTCTTCGTATCAGAAAAATCAACATCCCTTAAGATTTGAAAAATGGTTTGTCCTGCAGGAATACTTAATCCAAGATCAACCCGCTTACTGTCAATGGAATTAAGCAGGTTATAAAGCAATAGTTCATTAGAGGCCGGGCTCTCAGTTTCGTCCACCATATCGGTGTCCACCACATCCTCTGCTTCATCTAGGTCGTCAAAATCGAGGTCGTCCAGTTCTTCATCAAAATTTTCAAGATCAAGTTCCTCTACTTCACTTTCTTCTTCTGCCCCTTCTTCCTCAAGCCCAAAAATAATGTCTTCATCTTCAAGTTCATCGTCTATATCTCCAAAAACATCTTCAGTGGGCTTGTTAGCTTCCGGGCTAACCCCTTGCTGCTTCTTCTTCAGGCTTTCAACCAGCCTGATTTTATCCAGGCTTAACAGAGTTATTTTTTTTCCATCAGACTGAACTTTGGCCACTTTGAGCCATTCATCGTCGACAACAATACCTGTATATATCTTATTTCCTAACATCTGAATAATTCTTAATAATTCAGCTCACTAAGAAGCTGCATTATCTTGGTTTTGTTGTTTGCATTATTGATGGCACTTTCCTTGGAAATGACCCCTTGAGTATAAAGCCTTTTCAGATCCTGCTCCATGGTATTCATTCCTTTGTCGCTGCCTTCCATCAGCATTTGGTAGATCTCGCTGACGTTATTATTTCTGATCGCGGCTTTAACAGAATTATTTACCAGGAGTACCTCTTTGGCTAAAACGCGTTTTCCATCGAGACTCGGGATTAGTTTTTGACTGATCACACAGGTTAATACATCAGCTAACCGCGTACGAACACGGTTTTGTTCTTCAGTAGGAACTTCTCCCAAAATACGTTCAATACTCTCCATTGCGGATGAAGTGTGAAGGGTTCCAAATGTTTTATGCCCTGAGTCGGTGATCTCCAATGCGGTCATAATAGTTTCAGGATCTCTAAGCTCTCCTATTACAATGATGTCCGGATCCTGACGAAGAGCCTGAATAGCTCCTTCTTTAAAAGATTCTACATCCCTTCCAACTTCCCTATGGCGCACTACGGATTTTACAGGAGCATGAATCAATTCCACCGGAGATGCAATGATCACGATGTGAGAGTCAACGGTACGATTATTCGCATCAATGACGGTGTCTAAAGTTGATGATTTACCGGAACCGGTAATACCTGTGATGAGTGTCAGACCATACTTGTAATACTTTAAGCTCAAAGCTTTTGCAACTTCAGTATGGACATTCAGATTCTTAAAGGGACGGATGGTGTTATCGATCTTTCGCATATTCAAAGCGAGGTGTTCAAGATCGAAATACATATCCGCACGAAAACGTTGGCTTAGCTCTTCATCGATCTTTATTGAATAGGAAAAATCGAGATTTTTTTCATCTAATAGCTTTTTCCTTTGGGTTGGCAGGATTGCATTATGCAAAAGCACATCCGTTTCATCTAAAGATAGGTGTTCAGGCTTTTTTGCAGGTTTTTTGTCACCAAAAATCCGGTACCAGACATGCCCATCACAGCCGGGGCCTCCCAAATCTATATCTGACGCCTCGTTTTTAAGCATTCTTTTCAAGTAGCCTTCTAAGATCTCACCAAGTTCCTCGCGGTGTTCAACACTTAAACTTTCGACGACTTCCCCAATCTTTACATGACGGTCCAATCCCCTTGAAGTACGCGGTATCTGCTCGATTACCGGCGTTACTAATTCAGAAATGTCTTTGGTTTTTGCCGCCTCCATAGTTGTAAAGCCAATTTTAATAGATGACAGTTAATAAGATGCCTGAGCGTTCAGTTTGTTACGAAAAAATTAAAAAAAATTAATAATCCGCAATAATGTAAGTAACTGGGCACACAATTCACATTTAAATTTACCAGTTGGTATCGTTTAAGAGCCGCTTTTTTAAATTCAATAACTGTACATTCATGTTACTGATCTTACGTTGTTGTATTTCGATGATATTTTTTGTGAAGATATTGAACAATTTTTCCGGTTTTTTTCTGAAAAAATTGAGAGCATCGTACCTTTCATATCTCAACAACACACAATCCCCTTCTGCTGTTACTTTAGCCATCCTGTTGTTCTTACTGAAAAGAAAGGTTTCACCTAAAAAATTCCCCTCACCTAAAGTGGCTAACTGTATGTTATCCTTCCAAATACATACTTTGCCTTCTGCCACCAGATAAGCAGAATTCACATATTCTGATTCGTTAAGAATGATCTCATCCGACAAAAAACGTTCTTCTTTTCCAAGTTGAAGGAATTCCAACACATCTTCATAGTGAAAATTCTTTAAAAGCAACGGAGGCTCCTTTAAGAATTTCTTTATGTAATCCGTCATTAGTTCGTCACCGGAATTAGTAATATCGCTACTCATATTAAACCCCTGTAATGGTTACTGCTGGTAGAAAATTAATATGCACCAAGTTAATAGTTAATTTCAAGTTTTACCTTTTATTAATCTTCGATGGTTACAGCAATGACTTCTTCAATGGAGGTTACGCCTTCTTTGATACGTTCACGCCCGGAACCTCGCAGCGTAAGCATGCCTTGAGACATTGCCATATCTTTAATTGCACCTTCATCTATGTCGCCGCCCGCATCTAAAATCATTTGCTTTATTTCTTTAGAAAAATATAATGCTTCGTGAATACCGGCCCGTCCCTTATATCCGGTATTGTTACATTTTTCACAGCCAACTGCCTTATAAAAGGTGGTTTCTGCAATCTCTTCATCCGTAAAGCCAATACCCTTGGCTGTTTCGGGATGAGGCTCGTATACTTCTTTACATTCTTTACATAAGGTCCTGATCAGTCGCTGTGCTACCACCAGATTAACCGCATTCGCGATCAAAAAAGGCTCAACACCCATCTTATATAATCGGGAAATCGCACTGGGGGCATCATTGGTGTGCAAGGTTGAAAACGTCAGGTGACCGGTATTTGCCAACTTGATCGCAATCTCAGCTGTTTTCAGGTCTCGAATCTCACCTACCAATACAATATCAGGGTCATGACGTAAAATCCCTCTCATCGATTGGTCGAACGACATATGATTACTGATCTTGAGCTGCCTCGCGCCTTCAATGATATACTCCACCGGTTCCTCAACCGTAAGCACATTTTTTGTGGGATCTATCACGTAGTACAAAGCCGCTACCAAGGTCGTAGATTTACCACTTCCTGTAGGACCGGTAATGATTACGATACCGGAAGGCTTTTGGATTGATTTAACAAAATTTGCCTTGGCCACTTTCTGAAGGCCCAATTTATCCAGATCCCGGATCACATTACGGTCGTCAAGTACACGTATTACGATCGATTCAAATTTTCGGTCGAACTGTTTCCCTACAATAGGCATTATAGAAACACGATAACGGATACCCACACCGTCAATCTGACGCTGAATAAATCCGTCCTGAGAAGCATCTCGTTCAAACCGGTCTACATTTCGGGTTTTATCCTTGATAACAGCTGATATAGCTTCCGGTTTCACATTTTTTTGCTGATACCACAGCTGCAGTTTACCGTCAAGCCTAAACCTTATGTCGGTAGTTGTTGGTGAACTTGGAACAATGTGCATATCACTCACACCCTGCCGAACAGATTCAACCAGCATCCCCTCAATAAGAGAATTAAGCATACTTTGATTGATCTCGGCATCTATTTCCTCCTCATCGATCTCTTCCTGACTCTGATCCAGATCAGGTTCCTCATACTCAATTTCTTCAAGCAGGTCCAGAAACTCATTCTTCTGCTCATATACCTTCGAAAGAATATCCTCAATAACCTCATATTTACAGTACACCAACTCAGTTTGCTTGAAACTGATCTTATTGAGGATATTCTGAATGTTAGGATCCGAGGGGTCGGCCGCTGCTATGACGATCGAGTTCTTGGTCTTTTGGTACGGAATGGCCTTATGGTGTACCAATTCATCGATAATTTCTTTTGGAAGTTCTTCTATGTTCTCCTTGATATGATCGAGCACCTCGCCGGGTATCTCTTCCAAATCTTTCAGAACTTCACGAAAAGCATAGATATTGGCGATCTCCTTCATGACCTGGTGGCGATTAAGCCCCAGATCCTGGAAAAGTATCTGCCCCAGACGTCGGTTACTTTCTTTAGGTTCTTCAGATAAGATCTCTAATCCCTTCTGAAGTTGCTCCTCTGTGATCACTCCCTTATTAACAAGGATATCACCTATATGTCTTCGAATGTTGATTTTACCCATGTATTACTCTTGCCTTCTTACATACCTGTATTCGGTTTGATCACTGCCGACTCGGAAGAAACTACGGTGATGGCAATCAATGCAATCATTATAAAGAGATTGATAAACAGATTAATCATATCGATCACGGATTGCATCTTATATGTAGTCTGAATTTCATAATATTCTGCTAATTGTTTGGCATTTTCACGCAAAGCACCGGATTCTGCCCCTAACCTGAAACGACTCAGTGCTGTATTGGTGAATACACCGGTCGCCTCCATCGACTCGATGAGGCCTGCCCCATCTTTCAGCATACTTCGGATAGCAACCTCTTTGATCTGTTTTTCCATGTACTTGTTACGGCAGGCTTCAGCTGCTACTTTGATCACCTCAATATTTTGTCCTGAACCGCTGTAAAGCGTATAGAAAACCCGGGCAAAGATCTCAATACTTGTCTTATGCAGAAGATCTCCCATTACCGGTAAATGAATGATGTATTTATCGAGAAGTAATTTACCTTTAGGTGTTTTGATAAAATAGACAAAACCCGCGATAGGTATTATAAAGGAAAGCAATATCATCAACCAATTATCCTGAAGCCAGTAAGCAAGATTTAAAGTCCAGGCCGTCATCGGAGCCTGGGTTTCAAGATCAACCCCAATATCAAGGAAAACCTCTGCAGTTGCAGGAAAAATATATCCCACATAAAAAAGAACCACACCAATCACAGCAATAACCGTGACCATTGGCATCATGAGTGCTCTTCTCAGGTTCTTCTTAAAATCAGCATCCCGCTCCATAAATTTAGCCGTACTCTCGAAAACCAAAGACATGTTACCTGATGTTGAAGCCACACTCAGCATGTAAGCGGCAAACTTACCGAATACATCTTCATGTTTGCCATATACTTCTGAACCCTCCTTCCCATCTTTCAGGTCTTTTTGGATGGTCTTGATGACTTCCTTCATCCTTTTGTTCTGAGTATCCTCGTATAACAAATTCAGGATCTCATCATACGGTAACTGTTGCTTCAGAAGGTCAGATGAAAGGCGAATAAAAGTCACAACTTCTTGTTGAGGCACCCCCCCTTTAAAATCAAATAGTTTTTTGTTGATGCTTTTGACCTTATAACCCAGCTTAACGAGCGCCTTTTCCAGTTCTTCTTTACTGTACGCCTCCTGTTCTCCGGATACGACCTGTTTACCGGGCCGCTGGACTTTGTACATATACATTTTTTTCTCATCCAGGGACTGGATCTTAAGACCGTTTGTCTTAGAAAGCCGGTCAACTTTTTGCTGGGCTTCTTTTTTGTTATCCGCCTCAAACTCAGTTTGCACCATTTTCCCTTTTTGTGAAATTGCTTTCAACCTGAATTGTGCCATTTTCCTACTGTTTGATTTCCGTCTGAGAAACTCTGTTAAGGGTCTTTTGACTAATTTAACTAATTATAAAGAGGATGTATCAATTGAAATTTTACATCTTTCTTTTTCTACTGCAAACTCAGGATAATTTAATCAGTCAAATGTTACAATAAACTAATTTTTTGTCAGAAGTAAGAATAAATATCCGAGGATTTTAAAAAAGATTTTGTTCTTGTAAACGTCTCAAATCCCACAGCGACCGGAATAAATTATTTACGGTTTTTTAACTTCAGCCCCTATATCTTCGTTAAAAATTTATTTGATGACAAAACCTCAGGACGGTAACCCTTACATTATCATCTTTTCGTTATGGATGCTGCTTTTTGCTGCCAGCAGTCAGGTAATGATCATATCTCCCATCCTCCCCCGCATCAGTGAGCAACTCGGAACCCCCGTAGAGATATTAGGAAACCTCGTTACCGTATATGCGATCATGGTTGGTTTTTTTGCCATCATCATGGGACCTTTATCCGATAAGATCGGTCGCAGGAAAATTCTTCTTATAGGTACCGGTTTCATTTCCCTATTCCTTTTTCTCCACTATTTTGTAGACTCGTTTTGGGAATTATTGACCGTTCGTGCATTTGCAGGAATGGCCGGAGGCGTGCTAAGTGGAGCAGCAGTATCATATGTAGGCGATTACTTCCCATATGAAAAACGTGGATGGGCCAATGGCTGGATCATGAGCGGCATTGCCATGGGACAAATATTAGGGATACCTATTGGAACTTACCTTGCCGATCTGTTTGGGTTCCGGGTTCCTTTTTTGATATTCGGGGTTATTATGGCTTTAACCTTTATCCTTATTTTTCTGAAAGTTCCGCAACCCAATGTAGAACTTTCTAAGGACAGAGTAACTCTGAAGGGCTCCCTTGAGAAATACTACAAATTATTACTAAGGAGTGAAGTTAGGGCCGTTGCTATTGCCTATGTGGCTATGTTTCTTAGTATCTCTATTTATGTGGTATATCTCCCAACCTGGTTAGAAAACACCTTCAATGTAAGCGGGAAAGCCATTGCCTCGTTGTTTTTTGTGGGAGGAATTGCCAATGTAATCACCGGCCCCGTTGCCGGCAAGATCTCTGACAGGATCGGCAGAAGAAAGATCATCATCATTTCCTGTTTGGGCTTATCCATTGTGATGGTATCTACAACTTTTGTGGTCACAGAATTCTGGTTTTCATATATACTTTTCTTTTTGGTGATGGTTTTGATCGCGATGCGGATAAGCCCTTTTCAAGCTCTTTCAACGGAGTTGATCAAGTCAGATAATCGGGGTTCACTGATGAGTTTACTGGTTGCCATTGGACAAGTAGGATATGGACTAGGCGGTGCTGTTGCCGGACCATTTTACGTTCAAAGCGGATATGTTAGTAATACCATCATCGGGATGTTCACCATTCTCATTATGGCTTATATTGTATGGCGGCATGTGCCGGAGCCGGATTTGAATAATGAAGATTAAAATCATTAAGCTTTTTTAATATTTAAATTCTTCTTTTACTTTCTAAGGGTCTGTAAAGATCATCTACCAATATTTTTTGTAACATCGTAACGGGTTACCACTCATAAATAGAAAATGCTATGAAAAGGATATTTACGTTTTCAGTTCTAATAATCTCAGCGATCATTGTGTTCGGCTGTACTACAGAAGATGACTTTGTTGTGATACAAGGTAATGTGTCGGACACACAAACAGGGGACGCACTCTCAGGAGCCACTGTC
The DNA here is from genome assembly GCF_000375425.1 of Gracilimonas tropica DSM 19535. Classification (GTDB taxonomy): domain Bacteria; phylum Bacteroidota; class Rhodothermia; order Balneolales; family Balneolaceae; genus Gracilimonas; species Gracilimonas tropica. The sequence continues at coordinate 268,749 of NZ_AQXG01000003.1, forward strand.
CTGATAACAACTCCGGCCGAATTCAATAATGTTTTTACCAGAACCGATGAAAATGGTAACTATAATCTTGGGGATATCGACATTTCAGAAGTCACAGACTTTACTCTATCGGCATCTGCTACGGGTTACGTTGATGCTGTAAGAACTGTTAAAATTGCCCCCGGCGATAACATCACAGGTTTTAATTTTGAACTCGAAGAAGAAGGCTCCGATGACGACCAGGGTTCAGATGACAATGGCAACGAAGTTGGCGGAGAATCCGGAGGACCTGCTCAGATTCAGTTAACAAATGTAACCAGTCCTGCAATCAATGTAGCAGAAACGGGTGGAATCACCAGTACTACATTCACTTTTGAAGTGCAGGATTCCGCAGGCAGAACCGTTGACCGAGATTATGAAGTGATGTTTGAGATCATACGCGGACCGGGCGGAGGTGAATACATTACCCCGGAAATTGGCAAGACAGACAATGATGGATTGGTAACTTCAAATCTTGTTAGTGGAGACTCTTCCGGAACAGTTAGAATGCAAGCAGTAATTGAGCGTGAAGATATTGGAGTTACGATCCGCTCTACCCCGGTTATAGTTTCAATCAGCAGTGGCTTTCCGCATCCGGCTAATTTTAATGTCGGTCCAAATGTCTACAATTTTGATGCATATGGATTGATAGATGAAGATCACAAAAACAATATCACAGCAAGTGTAGGAGATCTTAAAGGAAATCCTGTTAAACAAGGAACAGCGGTTTATTTCTCCTCAAAATATGGAGGATTAGTAAATGGAAGTGCCACCACTAATGAGAATGGATTCGCTACAGTAAATCTTTCTGCCAATGGAAGCTCTCCTCAAGATCATCCCAATGGTATAGGTTTTATAGATGTCACTGCTCAAACCGTAGATAAAGACAATAATTACATTTACGAAACATTCAGTATGCTGCTTACCACCCCCCAGGCAGTGATATCTGTGGAACCGGATGTGATGAATGTTTCTAACGGTGGCAGCCAAAACTTTGACGTAACAATTACCGACCTTAATGGCTATCCAATGGCTGCTAATACACAAATTGAAATCAATACCGGTACCGGACTTAATGCAAGTGGAGACATTGTAAGTCTTCAACTGGGAGATTATTTCCAAGCAGGTCCCGGAAGTACGGAATTTTCAGTTAGTATTTCTGATGCGGATCCGGATGAAGCCCAAACAACGGATGGCAGTTTTACCATAACAGTTACTTCTCCCTCCGGGGCTGTTACTACCAAAACCATAAAAGGTACACGTGCCAAAGTGAACGGAAATTGATTTCTAATCAGATCACCTAAAAAGCCTGCCCCTCCCGGCAGGCTTTTTTTATATTATCCCTTTCTTACAATCCCTTTAAATCATACCTTTACGGCTCATCCAAAACGTGATCAAAATTAGCTATGAACGCAGAAAATACATTTGAGTACAACAGTCCCAAGCACAAAGATTTTTTAAAGAAATTCCGGGCTTTGGATGGCTCTGAACACATGCTGATTGTATTTGCCGGTGCTTTCTCCACAAACCGTAATGAGGCCATTGATGAGCTTAAGCGGGAAATTATCGGAGAAGCTACTGAGATCGATTTAGCTGATGTGATCACCCCTTACGAAGAAGAAAGCTACGCCAATCTGGATGAATGCATTCAAAGTATAGATGAAAAAGCACCTCTCGTAATTTTCCGAAATGCCGAGCAACTGAACGGCGTTTATACCGGGTTTACATCTTCTGTTGTGAAATATGCCACTCCGCAGGAGAAATATTTTTTGCGTAAGATCAAAGATGTTAAAGCTCCGGTTGTTTTGGAATTCAAAGATCAGGATCAGCTCGACCGTACCATCACCCGTACTGCTGATGCCGTGGTTCTTTTTAAGGCACCTTCTTCCTTAATCGAAAAACTGGCCTGGAAGATGCAAAATATCCACGTACATGGATCGCACTTCCTGTCCCCTCGCCCACATTAATGTATGTCGAAAAACCAGTCAGTTTCTCCCCATTCCTCTACTCTTTGGAATGACATAAAAGCCTCGCTGGCTGGCACTGAACTCGATTTCACTACGGGCAGTATCACCCGGGCCATTATTATTCTCTCCATTCCAATGGTGCTGGAAATGATGATGGAATCCGTTTTTGCGGTGGTCGATATCTTCTTTGTATCCAAGTTGGGCGCTGATGCCGTTGCGGCGGTTGGAATTACTGAATCAGTCCTTACCATTGTGTATGCCATTGGCATTGGATTTAGCATGGCTACCACGGCGATTATCTCACGCAGAATCGGTGAAAAAGATAAAGAAGAAGCCGCCCGTTCAGCTTTTCAAGCCATTCTCGTTTGTGTGATTGTCGCTCTTCCCGTTTCTGTTACAGGGATCTTTTTTGCGAAAGACATCCTGCTGTTAATGGGCGCCAATGCAAATATCATCGACAACCTTTTCATATACACGGCTATTATGCTTGGCGGAAACCTGGTGATCATGTTCTTATTTGTGATCAACGCCATCTTCCGTGGAGCCGGTGACGCTGCCATCGCCATGCGTGCTCTGTGGATCGCCAATGGAATCAACATAGTCCTCGACCCGCTACTCATCTTTGGCTACGGACCGTTTCCTGAAATGGGTATTGCCGGAGCTGCTGTGGCCACTACCATTGGTCGAGGTGTTGGAGTGACTTATCAATTCTACCGGTTGTTTTATGGAAATGGACGTATCCAACTCACCAAAGATCATTTTGTATTGGAATTGGATGTACTAAAGCGCTTGGTGCGTGTTTCATTGGGTGGCATCGGGCAATTTTTAATTGCCACCGCCAGTTGGATCGGCTTGGTTCGAATCATCGCAGAATTTGGAAGTGTTGCCCTTGCCGGATATACCATCGCGATCCGGATTCTTATTTTCTCTATCCTCCCTTCATGGGGAATGAGTAACGCTGCGGCCACGCTTGTAGGACAAAATCTGGGTGCCAATCAACCCGAACGCGCCGAGAAATCAACCTGGATTTCAGCTTTTATCAACATGGCATTTTTGGGGATGATCGGAGTCTGCTTTTTCATTTTTGCGGAAAGTCTTGTCAGTCTTTTCACGAACGATCTTGCCATCATTGAGATCGGAGGAAACAGCTTACGCATCATGAGCTATGGATACCTGTTTTATGCTTTCGGCATGGTGATGATCCAAGCGTTCAACGGCGCAGGCGATACGAAAACTCCGACCTTCATCAATTTAATCTGCTTCTGGATCATCGAAATTCCGCTTGCCTACTTTCTCGCTATCACACTTCAGTGGAATGAATCCGGAGTGTTTTACGCTATTGTGATTGCGGAATCACTATTGGGAATTATAGGCCTTATATTGTTCCGACGCGGAAATTGGAAAAAAGTAAAAGTTTAGCATACCACATGAAAGTAACTGTAAATATGGAAACAGCCGGAAGAAAAGGAAAACAAGTATCCGTCATCCGGGGCATCACCCACAATCCACAAGTAATTGAAAAGCTGGAGAAAAAACTCAAAACCCAGTTAGGAACCGGTGGAACCATCAAAGGCAAAACCATCGAGATCCAGGGAGACCACGTAGAGCGCATCAAAAAAATCCTGGAAAAGGAAGGATATGAAGTAGCTTAGTTACAAGAGGTTAGGCTCAAGGCGCAAGATTTATGTTCAACGTTTTGATTTTTTTTTGTAAGGATCAAAGATTTCATTGCTCTAACTAAGCAAAGTTAATCTTGATAATATCTACCAACATGAAAAATTTCAAAAATCTTATTGTTTGGCAGCGAAGTATGGAACTTGCAGGGCAAACAACCAAAATTGTTCAAAAGTTACCTAATGAAGAAAAATATACCTATCGAGATCAAATAGTTCGATCCTCAATATCAATCCCTTCAAATATTGCCGAAGGCAGTAGTAGAAATAGTCGCAAAGACTTCAAACGATTTCTTCAAATTTCACTTGGCTCAAGCTTTGAATTAGAAACGCAGCTATTGCTACTTGAAAAGAACGGTATTTTGAATGAGTCCATTCTCAAAACTGCATTTTCTTTAAATGAAGAAGTTCAAAAAATGCTTCAGTCCCTTCTAAAGAAATAACTTGAACCTTGCACCTAACACCTTGCTATTTTTAACTACAATTTCACCTTACTCTCCTGCTTGGGATCTAAATCATACAAAGAAGAAGCCGTGGCCTGAATGGTTTTATACCACTCGTTTCCAAACTTATCGTTGATGGTGTAGAAATCAGCAAAATCAGGTTTGCGGATGGTCATTTTCCACTCTTGCGTTTTGGATTTAAACGTCGGATCCACATGTAGTAGCTCGTGATAGAGCATCATCTCCTTAGTATCATTATCCAGCATATCCCATAATTCACCGGAAATTTCGATCAAATAATCGTTACCGGAATAATGCTTTACTTCGCGGCTGGCTTTCATGCATTTCGCTGCACGCTGCTTAGACAGATTCGGATACACTAAAAAATATCCGATTTCAGCAGGACCAAATTCCATTTTATGCTTCTCTATAACCTTTTTAGCGATGGCTTCCACTTCCGGAGATTCCATCAGTTGTTTGGTAGAATGAACCGTTGCTTCTGCTTTTAAATAATCGTTCTCTGGCATGAATAATGGTTTTTAGATTAATAAATTTGATTGAATGGAAAGACCTGGCAGATTTTAAAAACCTGACAGGCCTGTATAGACTTGAAATTCAGTTTTATGACTTCGGCACTTTAACAGAAGTAGCTACTATGGAATATTCCTTTTGAGGGCCTTTTACACTTTCAGGATCTTTGCCGGCATCTTTTGCGTAATGCTTGGCCTGATCTTCTGTGAGTTCTTTCACCTCAAAAGTTCCAACCAGGGTCACCGTTTTACCTAAGGCATCGGTGGGAATGAAAAAACCATAATCTTTAAAAGTAATTCGAGCCGAATAGCCGTCTTCATTCGCCACAAAAAAGCAGCCCTTCTTTTGGCAAACTTCTGCTACTTCGGTTGTTAACGTGATTTCTTTCCCGGAATATTTTTCTGATTCATTTACCAGTTCAACCAAGCTTTCACTTTCGTCCCATTCGGAAACCTCTGCCCCAAAAACCTCATGAGATTCAGTCACTTGTACGGGTTCAGACAGCCGAACTACTTCAGAATTCTGTGCAAAAGAAAGAGTTGAAATGGTAGCAAAAAGTATAAGAAATAGAGATTTTTTCATGACTTAAAATTGGTTTTTAGGGAACACCAAACATACAAAGAACTACCCCAAAAGTTCATCCAATTCTTTGAAAAATTATGCCTTTTGTGTCTGCTTTTAAAACCACATTCTGCTGATCGGATGCGAAACGATGAATAAAGCTGTGAATTCCTATAAAACATCTGAATAGAACGCTGATTAAGCGGATTGAGCGAATGGTCACGAATTTTTGTTTTAATTTGGGATAGATCGAACGACCGAATTACGGATGGCGATTTTCCCTTCTCAACTCTGCCCAGATCTCCATCTGACCGATTACCGTTTGATGGATCGCTAAGGCTACGTTACTCGGACCCACCTATCGGTCAGACGGCTCAGAACCGGCAGACCGATACTCTTAAAGAAATATGCTTTTTGAAGGTCACATCACATTTAAACTATCCTTTCTGTCGTTGTTGGCAGAAGTAGATTTTACGTCCGCCTTTTTTTATTTCCTGAATCTCCTGACCGCATTTATAGCACGGTTTTCCAGTTCGGTTATAGGCATAGAACCGGTAATCTTTTCGGGATGCTCCCTCCCTTTTCAACGCTTCCACCAATTCCGGTTCAACCACAATTCCTTTTGTTTTGTAAGAACGACGTGAAAGCTCCAGCGAATAATGAGCAAGATCTTCAATCTGTTGGTCGGAACAATCTCTGGGCCTGAAATCCGGATCCACTTTGGCGCAGAACAAAATCTCACTGCGTAAATAATTTCCAACACCACTCAGAAACCCCTGATCTAAAAGTAGTGTAGCAAGTTTTCGATTCCTGAAATTCTCATCCTGATAACGTTCAAGCATTTCTTCATAGCTCGTATCAGGGTGAACTACATCGGGACCTAATTTCTTAATGTAATCATGGGATTCAACCTCCTCACTTTTAAGCATCTCAATTTCTGAGGCCGAATAAAGAAAAGCAGCTCCCTCCTTGGTATGAATAGCCACCCTGAGCGAGCGATTGGTATCGGGCTCATCTCCATTCTCGCTCATGATCCATTTTCCGTATAGCTGGTTATGTGAGTATAAATTCAGCCCACTATCAAAGGACGTAATAATGGCTTTTCCACGGGGAGTAACAGAGGTCACTTTTTGTCCGGTCAATTCTTCTTCAAACTTCTTCAACTTATCAAAAGCGAAGTACAGATTCGTAATTTCCTTGTTTGCAATGGTGTTACTGATCTGATCAGCGGCTCTCCAGATTTCGGGTCCTTCCGGCATAAAATTTTATGTTCTTAAGTTATTTGTTGATAGTTTAGCATTTCTACAAAATGAAAGAAAAATACGTTTCATGAAGGCCATCGTCACCCTTATCTCAGGATTTTTTGGGATTCTTTTTTTTGAAGGATTTGCCCGGCTGATCATCACCTTTTATCATCGTATAGAATTTAGTTTTTATGGCGTATCTCATCTTCCTGCGGATATATGGATGTATGTGATCTTCGCCTCCGTGATCACTAGTACCTGGCTAACTTCCATGCTGGTACTTACCATCTTGAAAACCGACTCTAAGAGATATGCATTTATTTTTGGAGGGATGATTCTTTTCTGGAGAGGTTTCGAGATGAGCAATTCCTGGAATTCAGAACCCATGTATTATTTTTTTATAGTAATAGGGTTACACATTTCGGCCGTTTATCTTGCTTATTTAGCATATTCTCGGCAAGAATCTGTTGATGAAAACAAAAATTGAAAACTGCTTTTTACCACCTGAATTACTCTAGTCTTTGCATCTTCAGTTAAATTAGTAAATTACACCTCGTTCCGCTGCTCTGCTTCGGAATGCCTCATTGAGGCTCCGCCTCAACCTACCGGCTCGTGCTCGTCTGAACACTGAATAGCCCTGAAATTCAAAACCATTTTGATATTTCCACCTCTTATTTTGATTATCTAACCAAGAAGTGGTCCGACGATTGAAACCGGCAGTAAACTATTTCCAACTCACCATTCCTTCATAAACAAAAAAGATTTATATACATTCAGCAGAAAGTCTCAATCTTGAATTGTTATAACACATGAAATTCATTTCACTGATTAATCTCTTACTACTTGCCTTCCTTTCATCTTGTAGCTTAAATGAGAAAACGAACATCAAAGAAATCGCATCTCCAGCCGGAGAAAACAGCATGTATCCTCGATTGTTTACTGACAATACCGGAACTGTTTTCATGAGTTGGCTGGAGCAAAATGATAAATTATCCTCCCTAAAGTATGCCTCATTTAAAAATGGGAACTGGAGTGAACCGCAAGTGATTGCAGCCGATTCTGGATGGTTCATTAACTGGGCTGATTTCCCTTCCATCATCGCTCAAGATGGAAACCCCATGGCCGCACATTGGCTGAATAAGTTGGCAGGCGACACTTATGCTTATGAAATAAATATGTCTGTTTTTGATGGAAGCTGGGGTGAACCGTTTACGCCACACAAAGACGGTACACCCACAGAGCACGGCTTTTTAAGTATGATTCCCACCTCCGATTCCGCCTACTTTGCCACGTGGCTGGATGGAAGAAATACCGAAAACCGCTCTGATGACGAATACGGAGATCTCCAAAAAGCCATGACTTTACGGGGAGCATTGATCAGTAAATCCGGGCAGGTCTTAGAGAAATACCTGCTGGATGACTCAGTTTGTGACTGTTGCAATACAACGGTTGCAAAAACAGAAAAAGGAATTATAGTTGCTTACAGAAACCGAACAGAGAATGAAATTCGTGATATTTATACGGTAACGGTCAAAAACGGCATTGTTTCCGAACCTCAAAAAGTACATTCAGATAAATGGGAAATTGCGGCCTGCCCTGTTAATGGACCAGCTATAGCCACTGATGGTAACAAGATTGCCTTAGCTTGGTTTACCGGAGCGGATGGGGAACCAAAAGTGAAAATGGCTCTTTCTGATAATGCCGGGAAAGATTTCGACTCTCCGATCATACTTGATGAACATTCAACGTTAGGAAGATTAGATATTGAAATGGTTGATGGTAAAATTTGGATTAGCCGAATCACCAAACATCAGGAAGAGAATGCCTTAAAGATCTCAATGTATGATTATACCGGTAATAAGCTCAGTGATCATATCATAGAAGAAATTTCAGGAAACAGAAATGCCGGTTTTCCTCAAATTACTAAAGCGGGAGATGGTATTTTGATTGCGAACACAAATGAAGAAAAAGGTAAAACCAAAGTAAAGGTCAGATACCTGAATTGATCAACCAGCTGATCGCTTCTGGAAAGATGCTGCAGCTTTTTAACTCTTAAATCTCGTTCCGCCGCTCTGCTGCGGAATGCATAATTGAGGCACTGCCTCACCCTACCAATTGAACTTGAGCGACATATAACACCATAGAAATCATCCCGAAAATAATATAACGGGTATTAAACCATCGCCTCCCTCATAATTAATCGCTGAAGAAAGCCGCCAATGCACTGGATTCTTAACAAAACCGGCTTTTACAGGATTAAAATGTATGTATTCCATTTTTTGACGCATCATTTTTGAAGTAAATATTTGTTTGGGATGCAGCCCTTCCTGCCAAACCTGATGTTCACTATCCCGATGATTTCTGAGCTTCTTTGACTTTAGTTCCTTCAATAAAACTTTACTTTTCTTTTCCAATAAATAGTCAATGATGCTTCTTCCGGTAAATGATTTAAATGCCCGTAATTTTTCTGATAATGATTCATCCTCAGCAATAAGGTGCATGTGATTGGGCATAATGACATATCCATATAATTTTACCCCATTCTCGTTTTGCAAATAACATAATGCATCCAGGACGATCTTCGTGATATTAGGATTCATAAACACCGGCAGACCTCCCACTATAGAGTTTGTAAGGAAATACGGATGGTAGTTTTCGTGAAATTTGTAGCGACTTCGTCCCATAATTTTTGGCTTTTATTTAGTAAGAGCCGTTTGGGAGCAATTCCTTACAATTTATTTTTGTATGGGCTTTTTATAGGTTGAGGCTGAGCCTCAGTAGAACATTCCGCAGCAGAGCAGCGGAACGAGAATAAAGATGCTGCAGCTTTTTAACTCTTTATTTACTATTCACTTTCCTCAGCACTTATAAACTCAATACGGTCAGAATAGATCACCCCAACTATATTCTCTCCGCCAGAAACAGGAACAGCTGTTAGTGTGAATGATTTGTCGCCCGGCTCCAATGAAAACTCTCCTAATTCACTATCACTGGCTTCAATGTTCAAATGATCCAGGGTAATGTTTTGATAGGTTCCCCCACCGCCACCAAGCATTTTATTTTTTCTAAAATAAGCCTGTGCTAATGTTGAGGCATCCATCATTTTTTGGCGGAGTGCTTCCTGATTCGCTTGAATGTGGCTATCCTGCATAGTATTAATTGCCAGAATTGTTGCAATTGCTACTACTACCGTGACTAAAAGAATTAATACCAGTTGTTGTTGTCCCAAGGTTAAAGAGAAATTGTTCGTTTAAATAAAAAAACCTTCTCACAAATAATGTGGGAAGGTTTAATAAATAAACTTATACTTTTAATTGGTTGGTGCGGTATAATCTCCCATTGAAAGATTATCAGGTGAGACAGTACCTTCAATCGTTCCACCGGCAGAAGCTGGTGTTGCAGTTACTGTAAATTCGTCGTCTGATCCACTTGCTGAAATACCAGAAAGTACATATGTACCATTAGCATTTGCTGCGGATAATCCACCGTTAAAAACGCTATCCGATGGAAATGATATATCATTGAAAGTTAAACCTGCAAAGCTATTGCCTCCTCCACCCATCATAGATGGCTTCATGTAATATGCTTGAGCAGAAGCTGCAATTTGACCTATATCTTGACGAGCTGCATCTACGTTAGCTGAATCTGCGGCAGAACCGAAGGTGTTGATAGCTACAACCGTCGCGATACCTACGATGATTGTTACCAATATAACGAGTAATAATTGTTGTTGACCCATGACGATCTCCTAAGTTGTGTTTGTTTTGTTGTTTGTTAAACTGTTCGAATTTATTCTGTTGCAAAGTTTGATAATAACTGCATCAAAATAAATTAGATTTTATTTAGTATTAATTGTTTGTTTTACGATCACAAGAGTGACCCGTTGGCTAAGTGTTACAAAATAAACTTAATTAAAAAATTTTAATATTTACAAAACTATTTTGTCCTTCATTTGTAACAAGCGTTGGAGAATACGAAAATATAACATCAATGGATTGTTAATTTATTTCCAAAAATGATGGCATTATCCCCAAAAGGATCACATTGGGGATACTTCCCCACCCTGCGGCATGAGTATCAATTCTTCTACTGCACTTCTTGGGCTTAGTTGGGAGATTGAGATAATCAACTTCCCAACATCTTCAGGATCAATCAACTTAACAGGATCAATATCTACTCCTTTCCAGGAAGTTGAATAGGTTTGCCCCAGGTTGATGGCGGTAACGGCTACACTGGTGCCCATCAGCTCTTTTCGAAGAGAACGTGTATAACCCAAAAGAGCATGCTTTGACATGGAATAAGCCCCACTGTCGCCCAGTCCCTTCAAAGCCCCCATGGAAGAAATATTTACTATAAATCCTCTTTCCTGCTTTTTTAAAATCGGCAAGACTTTCTTAGTAAGGTTAAAAGCTCCCAACGCATTGATCTCGAACTGAGCGCGAAACTCGTCTGTCGTTGTTTCTTTTAATTTTTTAAATAGAAAAGAACCGGCGTTGTTTACGAGGATTCCGGGATCAAAAGACTTAAAATCCAATGCTTCTATTTCTCTTTCATTCGTTATATCTGCGGTAATGATATCTACTTTAGAAGCTCCTTCCTTTAAGCATTCGCTTCGAGCTGCTTCCAATTCCTCTTCACTTCGGGCCATCAGCACCAAAGGATGATCCGTCTCCCTCGCAAATACTTTAGCTATGGACAATCCAATTCCTTTGCTGCCACCGGTGATGATTACGGATTTTTTGCTCAACATCTATTTTTAGTTATCTCACTTTTTATTCATGAATCTTGATAGTAAGGCTTTATAAATAGTAAGTCCTTTTTACTCTGAGAGTCAAAATAAACTTCTACATTCTTAATTCCTTATCGAATGTTCAGCCCTTTTTCAATCGTCAGACCACTTCTTGCTTAATCAATCAACCTACTCGGTGGAAATACCAAAACAATAGCAAAAATTCAGAGCTTTTCAGTGGACGGACGAGGATCGGGACTTTTGAAAACAACCAGAAATCGTCCGGCCACTGAATTGGTTTCAATACTTACCCAACCTAAAAAATTTCAACCGGCAGGTTTTTTGAACAATTATGAAGTGATCTGACGAATCGCGGGGGCGACATGTATTAGCTGTCAATTTTTAGTCACCGCTCGGCAAGTAAAGAATTATTGGGAGATTTTTTGCTTGCTGAGTTCAATCGTCAGACCACTTCTTGCTTAATTAATCTACATATTCGGTGGAAATATCAAAGCAGTCCCTACATTGGAGCTTTTCAGTGGTCGGACGAGTATTTGGACTTTAATATCCTTGGTAGTGTTGACATTGGATCTAAAGAAAAGTCTCAGAGACTGCTCAAATCATGGAACCTTCAGAAACTTGTGCGTCTGCAAGCTAATTCCCCATTCCGGATTTTCTTTCACATAATCCACAATTAAATCTATGGATTTAGGGGTTTCCCATTCAGGTTGCAGAAGCAATCGGGTTCCTTCGGGACATTTAGCGGCGTTGTCCTCAGCCCATTTCAGATCTTTGTTGGTGAGCACCACGACTTTCAACTCATCCACATAGGCAAAAACTTCTTCGGTCGGTTTCTTAAATCTTTTGGGTGAAAGCGTGATCCAATCGAGCTGCCCGGATAACGGAGAAGAACCACTCGTCTCGATATGAACTTTCATTCCTTCTGATTTCAACCCCAGCGTGAGCGGCAAAAGATCATGTAATAGAGGCTCTCCGCCGGTTATTACTACAAAAGGAGCTTTGCTTGCTTTGGCGGCATCCACCAATTCTCTTACGGTCATTTTAGGATGCCCTTCCTCTTCCCAACTTTCTTTCACATCGCACCACCAGCAATTGACGTCACAACCTGCGGTTCGGATAAAATAAGAAGCGCGTCCGGTATGGGCACCTTCTCCCTGAATGGTATAAAAATGCTCCATGATAGGATACTCAACATACCAAATATCCTGTTCCGAAATTAAATCAGACTGTTTTTCAGTTTTAAACATCTTTATCGGTGTATTCTACCCAGCTTGTTTCAGTTTCCCAAACGGTCACCGTGAGTTCAATGCCTTCCGGGATACGGCTTTTTGTTTCTTTGTGAATGTATTCTGCTATTCGCTCTGCCGTGGTATTTTCCGGCATCAATTCATTCAAGAATCCATGATCGAATCCTCCCTTTTCAGAATCTTTGGCCGCCCATTTCAACTCTTTGAAATCACATACCATATCCGGTGATTTCAAATACTGAGAAGGATTGAGTTTGTGAGATTTTGCCGTCATTTTAACTCTGTAAGAATGGCCATGCATACGTCCGCATTTACCGTCATAACCATCTATAAAGTGAGCAGCATCAAATTTAAATTCTGTATGTAAAGTCCAGGTCGGCATTAGTGAATAAAGATTTTATCTAATAGGAGGATTTGAAAACTTCTTTCAACAAAAAAAGCCACGTTTGTGGCGTGACCTTAAATTACAGGTTTTTCTGCAAAATTACTCAGTTCGCTTTATGGAACATCCTACCACAGAGGTTTCCTTGATCAGAATCTCATTCCCACTTGAAATAGCATTGATCGCATCTTCCAGGAATTTCTTTTTTGAAGCACCGGCGTCATCCGCATTATCATCTATGGCTCCATGATAAACGAGCTTTAAATCTCCATCAAACAAAAACACTTCAGGGGTACGGGTAGCACCAAAAGCATCCGCTATAGCATGATCTTCGTCCAAAGCGTAGGGAAAATTGTATCCCTGTTTTTGTGCTCTTCGTCGCATATCCCCCATAGATTCTCCCCTGCCTCTGATCCGCTCATTGGAGTTTAAGACGATCATTCCAATGTTATTGAAATCCGCCATAGTTGAGATTTCATTATAACGTGACTCCCATTTTGCAACCCAAGGACACGTATTTCCACTGAATATCACCAACAAGCCATTGCTGTCCGATATTTGGATCAGGCTCCAGTCTCTTCCCGAGGTGTCTTCAACTTCCTTATCGCCGGCCGGAAGTTCATCCCCGATCCTGATCGATGTTTGTGCTTGTACTGAAACCACGCCGAGCATCAAGATCCAAGGTGGTAAAAATATAAGTCTCATCATTTTGATCATCCGCTTTCCTAAAATTGGATTTACTTTATTATAACTATTGGCATTAGTAAGTGCACCTTTAGTTTTTGGGATCCGTTTCGTTTAAAAGAGCCGGATCCCAAAAATGTTTCTCCATATTTACGGTATACTCTTCAATAAACTCGATCCCTTCTTGTTCCAGTCTTTCACGCATCGAATCTCCTTCAAAATAAGCCCGGCCGGTTAACTGTCCAAGTCGATTAAGCACTCTGTGTGCAGGTATCTCAAATCCCAGATCTTCGGCTGTGTAGGTATTCAACGCATATCCAACCATTCGGGCACCGGATCGAACCCCCAGATATCCTGCAATTGCCCCATACGAAGTTACCCGTCCAAATGGGATCTCTGCAACCACCTCATACACACGATTATAAAAATCCCGGGTTGAAGCTTTTGTCATGACAACAAAGTTTCTATTTCAAGGTGATTCTCTGAAAAACGCTGATCCCGCTTGAGGATCAGAAGGGCTTGCCTTCCCAATGATTTGTAAAGCCCGAGTAATTCTTCGTCCTCTTTCAGTCGTTCAATATGATCACGAACCGTCTCAACATCACCTCTGGCAATTGGCCCTGTTAAGGCTTCTTCTGTTCCCAATTCCCGAACATTTTCTAAAGTGTTCTCCATAAGTGGAGCGAGTGCTTTCAGAGCTATTTTGGCCGAAATATTCCCCTTCTGAGCAATTACAGAAGCAATTTCCGCTAAGACAACTAAATAATTTGAAGCCACAACCGCAGACATATGCAAAAATGGTTTCGCTTCTTTGTCAACCCGAAACGAGTTGCTTTCCAGTTCATCGGCTATGTTCTCTAATAAACAGAGGACTGCTTCATCCCCCTCCATATCAAACCATGTTCCTTTAAAGCTAAGCATGTTCGGGGTGACCGCTTTCATGGGATGAAATGATGCCACCATCGCCCCGTTTTCCTTCAATGGTTTCAAGGCTTCTGAGGTAAGCGTCCCTGAACAATGCACCAAAAACTTTCCGACCAGTTCTTGTGTGTTTTCAGCTATTGTTTCTGCAACGGGAATAATGGCATCATCCGATACCGTAATAAAAATTAACTCCCCTAATTCATTAGAGTGGCTCGGCAATCCTGTTTTGAAATGTGTTTCAGGATGAGATTTGATCAGGTTTTCAGAGCAGGTGCTTCGGGAAAAAACCGTAATCACTTCAAAATTTTGATTGGAAAGAGCCTTAAGCAAGGCGGTCCCCACACGTCCAGGTCCTATGATGGAAATACGGGGTTTCTTCATACTACACCATTTGATGTTGTCTTCTTATGGCATATCCGCAAATGTGCTTGGCGGTTTCAATATGGTCCAAAAACTCAACATTATATCCCCAGGAACGGGCAACCATAATGCCACTCATAAATGCCCGAGCTCCTTTCACCGTTTTCTCATTGCTGTTCAGGTAATGCATCAATCCCGATTCCTTGTTGTCCAATACCAGGGATCGGATCTTCTCAAGTTCTTCAGGGCTTGAAGCAGGCACATCGCAGCAAAAAACGATCAATGCATTTTTTTGTAGGAGCAGTTCATCTAATGTAAACGCCAACTCTCGGACAATGGCCGGATCATAATCACCGATTTGCAGGCTTACTACCTCAAAATCATCGAAACAGGCCTGCAGAAAAGGAAGCTGTGTGAACAAACTCATCTCCTTACTATAGCCTTCATCTGCAATAAAAAAATCGTCTTCTTCATCACAAAACTCATTTCTGAGGTAATCATTCACCGGAACCTTCCCAAACCGGGTTTCAAATGAAGTATTAGAAGGCATGGCCAGTTTCTTTTGTAAATGACCGGTATAAGATTCGATAACCACCACCGTATTAAAACTCTGATTGACCACCGTTTTGTAAGCTGTGCAGACTTCGCCGAGGTTATTTTCGTCCAGATTATTAGGCACGAATAACATGCGCACTTCCTCTTCGAGGCTATTTAAATGAGGAGCTTGTTCAATCTGCTGACGAATCTCTTTTTTAGAGAGGTTGTGAACATCCATAATGCTGATCTGTATCTAAGGTTCTTTAAGCTAAAAAAGCCCAAAGAAATCTTTCCCTATTCCCGAAGGAATGATTTCTCTGAGCTTCAGCGATATTGTATCAAATTTATTGGCTTTGATAAGCTAATGCTATCTGATGATTAAGTTGTTTGAAACTACAAATTTCGAAGTAATATTCATTGTTAAATCTGACGGAAAAGCGGTTTTTTTTATTTTTGTGAATCTGAACCTCATTGAGATTGGTTCGGAGTCCCGTTCCCATGCATTTTACGGCCGCTTCTTTTATAGTCCAAAGTTGCACCGGGTTTTCGCGAAGTAAATATGCCTGTTCTTCCTCACTCAATATTCGCTTTAGCACTCTTTCATTTACCACGCGACTTTTTTGTTCTACATCCAGCCCCATATCAATCGTTTTAGAAAGCGCACAAAAAACATGGCTTTGAGAGTGCGAAAAACTAACGAAAGCATGCTCCCCTTCAATCTCAAAAAAGGGTTTTCCCTCTTCATGTTTTGACAGTTTGATGATGGAAAGATCCAAACCTGATTGTTCGAGCAGATATCGAAACAGATGGCGAGCTGTAAGAAATTCAGCTTGCCGTTTAGGATTCAGGAAATTTGAAAACTCTATTCCCTCATGCTTACTGAGCACATTTTTTGAATACCTATCCGAGATTCGGGCATATCCCAAAATCACTTTCTCCGGCCAGTTCTCAATCTTTGAAGTGTCAATTTTTTCCATAGAGGAAAAGTATCAAATTTTGCAGGCGGATGAGAATAAAATCAATAGAAAAGCAAAAAATGACGGAGAGAAAGGTTCCACCAAAACAATCTTCGTTTCTACATTCGGAGAGAAAGCGGGACAGGCTTCTCATCCCTCCTTTCTGATATCAAAAAAATCATCCATTAGGTTTGAAAGATGGGTTTGAAAATGAATGCGGAGAGGGAGGGATTCGAACCCTCGGTACCCCGGAGGGGGCACACTCGCTTTCCAGGCGAGCCCATTCGACCGCTCTGGCACCTCTCCGTTAATAATGATGAACAGCCCGTCGAAGGGCGCCTAAGATAGAAGTATTTCAACCCTATATCAACGAAATTTGTAGTTAGTTTTTAAATAAATAACGATCCCTAAAACCTCCGAAATTTGACTTCCTTTTTCTTATTCAAATCGGCATTTCTACATACCTGGAATACACTGTAAATAATTAAAATTTTTAGCTGCACTACATTCAAAAGCCAACTCTGAAATTGTTCACAACATAACTGCGAACGGGTTGACCGTCATCTCTGGCCGGAGTAAATTTCCACTTCGAAGCCGCTTCCATGACCGCCTTCATCAGGCCATACCCAATATCGTTCACCACTTCATATTCCTCTCCCTCGTAAACCCTAATCTCCGAAATATAGAAATCTTCGACCTGACCATTCGTCCCGACCAAAAAGGTTACTTCGATCAACGCTTTTACGTTCGCGCGCTTAGCAGCTTCGGGTATGGTCGGTTCTACGATACGAACTAACCCTGCCGGCTGCTGAGGACTTCCAATGATCTCTCCTTCTCCTTCAGTTTGAGCGGTACCTTGTTCTCCGGTAGCATCATATTTTGTGAATATATCGTCAAAATCAGGGAAGTCGATCTCTTCCTCAATAACTCTATCATTAGGTACGGGAATCGGTACGACCGGTTTTGGCGGAGCTGCAGGAGCTGTGGTTTGTTTGGTGATGATGGCATTCTCCACATAGGTTACCTCTTCAGCAAAAGTATCCACATATGCTCTTGGAGGTTTTGGCTGAACCGGCCACAGTTTAAAAACACCGATTAGGATCAACTCCGCAAATATTAAAGACAGCATGAACCGATGCTCGTGGTCAAGCTCGCCGTAATAGATATCGCGGATTTTATTGATCAAGTTATTCTCAATTCGTTAAGCTGTTCTTCCATGATCTTACGGGTGTGATCTTTTAATGATTTCATATCATCAAATGAGTCGGGATCGATGGCATCCAATACCTTCAGTTTGAAATTTACTTTTGGATTTAGCTTTTTTGATCCCGGTGGCATTGCCTTATATCCTCCGTTAATGACCATGGGCTGTAGTGCAAAACCATGCTCTTTTGCCAAGAGGAATGGCCCGTTCTTAAACGGTTTTAACTTCCCATCCATTGTGCGGGTGCCTTCAGGAAATATCATAACCGGAACCAGGTCTTTTAGTGGTTTTACCAAATTATTGAGTTTCTTAAGAGCAGTTTTACTTTTTCGGTTGATGGTAAGATGGCCCGTAAGCCATACCAGCCAGCCCATCACCGGGATGTAAGTGAGACTGCGCTTGGACACCCATTTCATTTTCCAGGGAACATGATAGATCAGTGCCATATCCAAAAAGCTTTGATGATTGGATACAAAAACGGTAGGCTTGGATGGATCGAATTTGTCGACACCCTCAAACTGCATTTTCCAAAATGGACTGGCTTTCATCATGCATCTCGCCATAATCGAAAGGGTGAAATTTGGAGCCTTTCGGTACGGATCGAAGGGAAATGTAACCAAAAACACCAGCGATATGATCACAAAAAAGACCAGAAACAGCACTGAGAAGTAGGTAAATACAAAGATACTGAAGAGGGTGCGCAACATGGTTAATTCAAACTTAGAAGTGCTTTTCGAACAAAACCATCATGTTTTTTAAGATGTTCTTTTGCTTCTTCTAATGATAGATTTCCAAGAGCCATGAGCAATGCGGTTTTAACATGTCCGTTGGTAGCTTTTAGCAATTCTTCTGCTTTTTCATAATCAATTTCTGAAAAGATCATAAGTATGCGCTTAGCTCTTTCCACCAATTTTTCGTTGGTAAGCATCAGGTCAACCATCACATTTTCATAGATCTTACCCTGACGGATCATGGCCCCGGTGGTGATCATATTCAATACCATTTTCTGAGCCGTACCGCTTTTCATACGGGTACTTCCCATGATCACTTCCGGCCCCACCGGTACATCGATCAAATAGTCCACCTCTAAATCTATCTGCTCTGCGGGAACGGTAGTCACGAGGATGGTTTTGCATCCTCTTTTAGCGGCTTCTTTTAAAGCACCGTGCACATAGGGCGTTCTTCCGCTTGCAGCTAGTCCACATATAACATCAGGTGGAGCAGCATTGGCTTTATCAACGTCTTTAGCTCCAATTTTTTCGGAGTCTTCCGCCCCTTCCTGGGCTACAAACATTGCGTCTTTACCTCCTGCAATAAATCCTTCTACCTGTTCGGGGGGAGTTCCAAAAGTAGGCGGACACTCTGCTGCATCCAGCACTCCTAATCTTCCACTTGTACCCGCTCCGAAATACAGTAAACGTCCACCCATTTGAAAAGCATCTGCCACCAATTCGATAACGTCAGCGATCACATCATTTCGCTTGCCAACTTGTTCTGCTACGTTCTTGTCGGCTTCATTGATCAATTGTGCGATTTGCAAAGGCGAAGCCAGATCGATCTCTAAAGTGTCCGGATTTCTCCCCTCCGTTGCCAGGTTTTCAAGTTTAGTAAATAGTTTTTTGCGCTCTGTAGAATCAGTTGTCATTGTTTATTTTTATTGTCTTTTTCGGTTTTTCCACCATAATGCGGTTTCTGCGGAATTTTCCATTTCATAGGATGCTTCACCATTTTCCCGGTTTATATTTTTTAGCAGTGATGCAGCCACCGCAATGTCTTCAGCCGGTAATTCGGGCTGCATATTTTCAGGGGTGAAATGATCTTTTACGAAGTGGGTATCATATTTTGCTTCTATAAAAGCAGGATGATTAAGCGTAAATTCACAGAAAGGGATCGTAGTTCGGCAACCGGCGATCTCATATTCATCCAGCGCCCGCAACATTCTTTTTCTTGCTGTTTCGCGATCCGGCCCGTGGACGCTCAGCTTGGAGATCATGGGATCATAATTGATCGTAATCTGTTGCCCTTCTTCCACCCCTGCATCTACCCGAATGCCTGATCCGGTCGGTACTCTGTGTTTCTTAAGCAATCCCGTACTGGGTAAGAAGTTTTCTGCAGGATCTTCCGCATAAATACGGCATTCAATAGCATGCCCGTTGATTGAAAGGTCTTCTTGTTTGAAAGGCAATTCTTTTCCTTCGGCTACTAAGATCTGAAGTGCAACCAGGTCTGTTCCGGTGATCATCTCCGTTACCGGATGCTCTACCTGCAGACGGGTATTCATTTCCAGAAAGTAAAAATTGAGATGTTTATCCACCAAAAACTCAATGGTACCTGCCCCAATATAATCACAAGCCTTGGCTGCTTTAATGGCTGCTTTTGACATCTCTTCCCGTAACTCAGGGGTCAGTAAAGCACATGGGGCTTCCTCGATCACTTTTTGATGCCGACGCTGAACCGAGCATTCCCGATCGTATACATGAAAGGTATTTCCATGAGTATCAGCGATGATCTGAAATTCCACATGACGCGGTTCTTCTAAATATTTTTCGATGTAAATGCGGTCATCTCCAAAGGCATTGCGTGCTTCCGACTTAGCGGCTTTTATGCTTGCTTCGAATTCTTCTTTCTTGTGCACAATACGCATCCCTTTTCCACCGCCGCCTGCAGCAGCCTTCACCAAAATGGGATACCCGATCTCATCGGCTACCCTCCGCGCTTCTTCAATATCCTTGAGTTCGCTCTTCAAGCCCGGAGGTGTGGGCACATTGTGCTGGCTCATCAACTCCCGGGCTTCGGTCTTATCTCCCATTAAGCTGATAGCCTTGGGTTTTGGCCCTATAAAAATGATGCCTTCTTTATCGCATCGTTCTGCAAATGCGGCATTTTCACTTAGAAATCCATAGCCCGGATGAATGGCATCTGCACCGGTTTGTTTTGCGGCATCTATGATCTTATCGATCACAAGATAGCTTTCTGAGGAGGCGGCCTCTCCAATAAATACAGATTCATCAGCATGGAGCACATGGGGAGAATGAGCATCCGGACGAGAATATACTGCTACTGTTTTAATTCCAAGTTCTTTACAGGTATGAATTACTCTGAGCGCAATTTCGCCCCTGTTAGCTATAAGAATCTTCTTTATTTGAGCCATAAAATCCGATTTTAGTTTTTTCTAATGATAGGACTTTACGCAATGATTCTCCACGTAGATTAGCGGTATTAACTGGCTGATTTCATTTCCATAAAAACACGGGGCAGAATAGACAGCTTCTCCGTGTAATTAAGATATGCCCGGGTATCAAAAACGTTGTATTCGTTTTCTTCGATCTTGTTCAGGATGCGGCTGTAATTATGGCGAGCAAGATAAACCGGCAGCCGGCTGTCACTTGAAAGCATAGAAATTCCTATATCCGCACGTCTGTAATATTCCCGGGCACGTTCGATCTGAAACTTCATCAACTCTATAAAGTTTTCATCTTTCCGGTTTTGAAAGAGTTGCTGTTCTGAAATATCAAATTGCTTTAATTCATCCTGCGGTAAATAAATTCGGCCTCTTTGCAAATCCTCCCCAACATCCCGGAGAATATTGGTAAGCTGCATAGCAATTCCCAAATCAACCGCATAATCAAGTGCCTTAGGATTCGTGTAGCCAAATACTTCGCTGGTCATCAGACCAACCACAGAGGCAACTTTATAGGAATAGTCATATACCTCTTCAAAATTCTCAAAACGTGATTTAACCAAATCGGTCTTTACCCCATCCATCAGCAGTAAAGGAAGTTCAATGGAAATATCATATTGAAGGAGCGTATCTGAAAATGCTTTAAGGATAGGGTCGTTTGCACATTCGCCGTTGTATACTCGAATGAGATGATCCTTGAAGGTGCTTAATTTTTCTTCAACCTGCTCCACCGTAATAGCCTTATTAAGAATCAAGTCTTCGGCCTCATCCACCAAGTCATCGAGATATCTGCAAAGCCCATAGATCGCAAAGATCCCCCTCTGCTTTTCATTGGGAAGAAATCTCGTGGCCATGTAAAAGGTCTTGGCGTGCTCTTTTGTGATAAGCCTGCAATGCGAGTAGGCTTGCTTCAAACCATCATCCTGAAGATCTTCGATCACCGACCGGTGAAAGGAAGTCTTCTCATACAGAGGTCTTAGTAGGTGATATGGAATACTCAGCAGGTTCGTCATAATCTTGATGTCTTTTAGCTAAAGCTCAAAAACATTTAAAAACGTTCCCGGCATTTATAATTATTTGGTAATAACATTTTCAGAAGGATATATTTATACTTGTTTATTGAAATGGTTATATTAATCGTTTAATATATCTTAATCTAATTAACCCATACAACAATTACAGCTAAATAATTAAGCCAAATGAATAAAAAAGTAACAATCTATGAGGTTGCTAAACAGGCTGAGGTCGCAATTTCTACTGTTTCGCGCGTATTGAATGGGTCAGAAAATGTATCAGAGAAGACAAAAGAGAAGGTCCAAAAAGCAATCAAGGAATTGAATTTCCGTCCCCAGGTTAGCGCCCGAAAACTGGCTAGCAAAGAGCCTCAAATGCTGGCAATTGCTGTTCCTTCATTCACCACCCCTTATTTTAATGAAGTACTGAAAGGTGTAAAGGATGAGATCAAGAAAATGGATCTCGATATCATTATGTACAATACCGGGTCGAAAGACCCGGAGGAAGGTGTTCAAAACTTTTTTGACAGAGGCACCGCCGACGCCGTTATCCTTCTTTCCATCAATGTGAGCGACCGTGTTCATGAATTGATGCAGGCTACCCAAACACCGGCCGTGCTGGTAAACTCATCGCACCCCTCCTATAATTACTTCATGCTAAATGATTACCAGGGTGGATACTTAGCCGGTGAACATTTGGTGAAGCAGGGATTTGAAAATCTTGGAATGATAACTACCATTGTGGAGTCTCAAAGTTCCAAAGAGCGTATGAGAGGCTTCAAAGATGCCCTCAAAAATTATAAAATGAAGATCGATGAAGAGCTTTTTATGAGTGGCGATACCACTAAGCATGGTGGCTTTACAGAAGAAGCCGGTTTCGAAGCCATCTACAAGTATGAAAAGCTGGGCAGGTTCCCGGATGCTATCTTTTGCTCTAATGATACCCAGGCCGTAGGAGCTATTTATGCGCTTTCAAAATTAGGCATGCGCGTACCAAACGATATTGCCATTATGGGTTATGATAATATCAAGCTCAGCAAATATCTTGACCTGACTACTGTTGATCAAAAGATGTATACCATTGGCGTTCAAGCAACGAAAAGGTTGGCAGAAGTGATTGAAAAACCAAGTGATGAGCTTTATCAAACGACTATTAATCCGGTTCTGGTACAGCGCGGTTCAACCCAAAACATGAAGAAATAAAAATAGTGAGCACCTCTTTTTCAGTTCAGGAAGCATTAGATAACTGCATCACCAAAACTTCGGTTCCCGGCTACCCAACCCCCTATAAAGGCAAAGTTCGGGAAGTGTATGATCTGGGGAATGAGAAACTCGGGATCGTAGTAACCGATCGGATTTCCGCTTTTGACTTTATCATGAAGCAGGCGATCCCGTTCAAAGGACAGATCCTGAATCAGCTTGCCGCCTTTTCGTTTGAGAAGATAAAGGATATTGTAGCAACGCATGTTATTGATGTGCCGCACCCAAACGTCACCATTGCCAAAAAGTGTGATACGGTTCCTATTGAAGTGGTTGTACGTGGTTACCTCACCGGACATGCCTGGCGAGAGTACAGATCAGGCAAGCGAACCCTTTGTGGTGTTGCAATGCCTGAGGGGCTTAAAGAACATGATAAATTCCCGACTCCAATTCTAACACCGGCCACGAAAGCGGAAGAAGGTCATGACGAAGATATTTCCGAAAAAGAGATCCTCTCCCGCAAGATAGTAGACCCGGAGCTTTGGAATAAGATCAAGGATACCGCCTTTAAGCTGTTTGAACGCGGAACAAAAGTTGCCGCTGAACAAGGATTGATCCTCGTGGATACGAAGTATGAATTTGGTGTATTCAATGGAGAACTAACGCTGATAGACGAAGTTCATACCACCGATTCTTCCCGGTATTTTTACCTGAAGGGTTATGAAGAACGACAGATAAAGGGCGAGCAACAAAAACAGCTTTCCAAGGAGTTTTTACGCGAATGGCTGATGGAGCATGACTTTCAGGGCCTTGAAGGTCAGGTCCTGCCCGATCTTCCCGACGAATTTCGTATGCAGGTTTTTGAACGGTACGCAGAATTATTTAAGATGCTGACCGGAAAAGAATTCCAGCCTGTAGTGGAAAAAAACCTGAACGAGAAACTAATCAAGATTTTTAAACATGCTCAAAGCTAACCTGAAAGAGAAATTTGAGCTTTTTGATGAATACTGGACTCCAAAGATCATCGGGGAATTAAATGATCAGTTTGTAAAAATCGCCAAACTGAAAGGGGAATTTATTTGGCATGATCATGAACAAGAGGATGAGCTGTTTTATATCGTGAAAGGATCACTCCTGCTTAAATTCAGGGATAGAAATGACGTTTTACTGAAAGAGGGCGAACTATTTATCGTCCCCGCAGGAGTGGATCACCTTCCCATTGCAGAAGAAGAATGCTGGGTGATGTTGATGGAACCAAAGTCAACGCAACACACCGGTTCAGCTCAAACGGAAAACACGGTTTCCATAGAAGATCAGGAATGGATTTAAGGAAAAGGAACTAAGCATGTATGATTTTCACAAGGATAAAGACCGGTATTTCAACATGCAGTACCAGACTTCAAAAGAATATATTCTTCCTTTTGTTAAGGATTTCCTTCCTAAAAGAAAACCTTTACGTATTCTTGAGATCGGCTGTGCGGAAGCCGGAGTTTTAAAAGCATTCACAGAACTCGGACATCACTGTGTGGGCATAGAACTTTCTCCACATCGCGTGAAACTGGCCAGGGAATTTCTTTCGGAGGAGTTTGAAAGGGGGCAAATTCGGTTTATTGCGGAGGATATCTTCAATATCGAGCCTGACAAAGAATTTGAGGAATTGTTCGACCTGGTGATCTTAAAAGATGTGATTGAACACATTCACGGGCACGAACGGTTTATTGTTGAGCTGAAGAAATTTATCAAACCTGACGGACACGTTTTCTTTGCCTTTCCACCCTGGTACATGCCTTTTGGGGGGCATCAGCAGCTGGCTGATAATAAATTTTTGAATAAGCTTCCCTACTATCATATTCTCCCGAATAGTTTATACCGGTTAATATTGAAAGCCGGAGGCGAAAAAGATGAAAAGGTTGAAGGACTGCTCGATATCAAAAGCACCCATCTTACCATTGAAGGGTTTCATAAGATCGTTCGCACTAATGGATGGAAGATCAATCGCAAAAAATATTGGCTCTTCAATCCCATTTATCAATGGAAGTTTGGGCTTCAACCAAAAGGATTGATAACTCCATTTCAGCATATTCCTTTCTTAAGAAATTTTTGGACTACAGCCGCATACTTCTTGATTTCAACGGATAAAAATCCATAATTAGCCGTTATGGAACAGCACATTAAGTTCAAGCGAATTCGCCCGAGAATTTATGTTGAAACTGATCTTTCAGTACAGGAGATCAACCTGCGGATCAAAGATTACCTCAATAAAGATGAATGCCGGTGTGGAGGAGAATCTACTGAAGGATATGCCACTTTTTGGCCTCCTGAAAATGAACAGCATTTTTGGTCTCCACAACTTACCATCACCTTAGATACTGAGGAAAGCTTAACCAAAGTACGTGGTCTTTATGGGCCAAAGCCTTCTGTGTGGACTATGTTTGTGTTCTTCTATGCTGTTATCGCTTTTGCGATACTC
Source organism: Gracilimonas tropica DSM 19535 (assembly GCF_000375425.1). GTDB lineage: Bacteria > Bacteroidota > Rhodothermia > Balneolales > Balneolaceae > Gracilimonas > Gracilimonas tropica. The sequence goes on from NZ_AQXG01000003.1 coordinate 294,094, forward strand.
ATTGTGTCTATGATCGGACTTTCTTTTTGGTCGTTAGGCCAACCCGCAACCGTCCTTTGGTTTGTTCCGATATTAACTTTGGTTTTTCTCAGCCTTTATCTTGTAGCCTACTCAGGACAAAAGTTGGGACACCGGCAAATGACCAATCTGCACCGGGCGCTGGAACATTGTCTGCAACGAGAAATAGAGCCGATCTGATTAGTATCTGCTAAAACAACTCTTTGGCTACCTCATACACCGATGCTGATTTCCCCATCGAGTAATAGTGAAGACTTGGCACTCCAAATTCCATCAACTCTTTGGATTGTTGGATAGTCCATTCTATACCAACTTGACGAACCTGATCGCGATCTTTACATTTTTCCACTTCTTTAGTGAGCTCCATCGGCAGATCCACATGAAACAGCTGAGGCAAGATCGTGAGCTGCTTGGAGGAAGTGATAGGCTTTAAGCCCGGGACGATCGGGAGTGTAATACCATTATCACGACATTTCTGTACAAAATTAAAATACTGTTGATTGTCAAAAAACATTTGGGTGACGATATAATCCGCACCCTTCTGCTGCTTTAGCTTCAGATATTTGAGATCGGTTTCCATATTGGGAGCCGCAAAATGTTTCTCGGGATAACCGGCTACGCCAATGCAAAAATCCGAAGGTTTAGCGTTCTCCAATTCTTCATCCAGATAAATGCCCTTGTTCAAGTCCACCACTTGCTCGATCAGCTCTGAAGCATAAGCATGCCCATCCGGCTCCGGAACAAATTCCCGCTCCGGTTTTCGGGTATCCCCCTGAATTAGTAACACATTATCGATGCCCAGGAAATTGAGATCGATGAGAGCGTTTTCGGTATCTTCTTTAGAGAATCCTCCACAGATAATATGAGGCACTGCATCCACTTTGTAGTGGTTTTGAATAGCCGCACAAATACCAACAGTCCCGGGACGTTTACGCACCGTTTTCCGCTCCAAAAGCCCGTTATCATGCTTTTTGTACACATATTCTTCCCGGTGATAAGTCACATCCACAAAAGGCGGATTGAATTCCATCAGCGGATCCATATGATCAAAAAGGGATCGAATGTTTTGTCCTTTAAGCGGCGGAAGCACCTCGAATGAAAACAAAGTGTTGCCATTCGCTTTCTTAATGTGTTCGGTTACTTTCATGATGAATAAGGGTCGTAGTCTAAATTAGGAGAAAGCCATTTCTCGACTTCCTCTTTCGTGCATGATTTTCGTTGAGCATAATCAATCACCTGATCCTCGCCAATATTGCCAACCCGGAAATAGCGTGACTCCGGATGCGAAAAATAAAATCCGCTCACGGATGAGGCCGGGTACATCGCAAAAGATTCAGTGAGTTTGATCGATGTGTTCTTTTCTACCTCCAGCAGATCAAATAGAATGCGTTTTTCAGTGTGATCGGGACAGGCCGGATAACCCGGAGCGGGACGAATTCCGGAATATTTCTCAGCAATCAATTCTTCGTTGCTGAAACTTTCTTCATCGGAATAGCCCCAGAATTCCTTTCGGACTCGCTCATGCATGCGCTCCGCAAAAGCTTCCGCAAGTCGATCGGCCACGGCTTTCACTAATATGACGTTATAGTCATCGTTCTCTGATTCAAACCTTTCGATAAGTTTTTCGATACCAATTCCGGCCGTGACGGCAAAAAAGCCAATGTAGTCGGTAATGCCCACTTCATGAGGTGCGATATAATCACTTAAACTTGAATTTGGCTGCCCCGATCGCTTCTTCGTTTGTTGCCTTAAAAAATGAAATTTGGTCTTTATTTCGGATAGATCCGCTCCTTCAAATAGTTTTATATCATCTCCGTAAGCTGTTGCAGGATAAAACCCTATAACTGATTTAGCTTGCAATAAATCCTTCTCAATGATCTCATCCAGTAAAGCCTGCGCATCATCAAAAAGAGACTGCGCTTGCTTTCCAACTTCGTCATCCTCCAGGATATCCGGATATTTACCCGTCAGCATCCAAGTTCTGAAAAACGGCGACCAGTCGATGTAATTTCTCAGTTCTGAGATCGGATAATCTTCAAATACCTTATTCCCAAGAAATGATGGCTTGGGCGGTTCATATCCTTCCCACTCTATCTTTGTTTTATTTGATCTTGCTTCTTCAAAGGGCAACAATTCCTTCTTATTCTGCCGATTTTCATGCAGTTCCCGCAGTTCGGCATATTCCTTTTTGATCTCCGCTTTCACTGCTTCCCTTTTCTTCGGGTTGATGATATCACCGGCCATAGCAACCGCCCGGGAAGCATCCAGCACATGTACCACGGAGCTGTCATATTCCGGGTCGATCTTCACAGCGGTGTGAAGTCTGGAGGTCGTGGCTCCACCGATCATGAGTGGCAGATCCATACCCCGCTTTTTCATCTCCCGTGCCACAGTGATCATCTCATCCAGTGAGGGCGTTATCAAGCCACTGAGTCCGATGGCATCCACCTTATGCTTTTCGGCTTCATCCAGAATTTTATCGGCAGGAACCATTACTCCAAGATCTATTACATGGTAATTGTTGCAGGCCAAAACTACGCTTACGATATTCTTTCCGATATCATGAACGTCGCCTTTCACAGTGGCCAGCAATACTTTAGGCTGATCACTTGTATCTTTATTTTGCTTCTTTTCTTCTTCTAAAAACGGAGTGAGATAGGCTACTGCCTGCTTCATCACCCGTGCACTTTTTACTACTTGGGGCAAGAACATCTTCCCGGCTCCAAACAGATCACCGACCACATTCATACCGTCCATCAGCGGACCTTCGATCACTTCCAGCGGACTCCCGATCTTCTGCCGGGCTTCCTCGGTATCTTCTTCCACAAACTCATTGATACCCTTAACCAGCGAATACTTCAAGCGCTCTTCCACCGATTTCTGCCGCCACTCATCGTCCTGTTTCTTTTTGACGGATGAACCTTCACCTTTATACTCCTCAGCAATTTCCAGCAGTCGTTCGGTGGCATCATCCCTCTTATCAAATAATACATCCTCAACACGCTCAAGTAGATCTTCAGGAATATCATCGTACACTTCAAGCTGAGTCGGGTTCACAATTCCCATATCCATTCCATGCTCGATGGCGTGATACAAAAAGGCAGAGTGAATGGCTTCGCGAACGCGATTATTCCCCCGAAAGGAAAACGATACGTTACTCACTCCTCCGATCACATGTGCACCGGGTAGATTTTCACGGATCCATTTGGCTGCCAAAAAGAAATCCAGTGCATTCCGCCGATGCTCTTCCATCCCCGTTGCCACCGGAAAAATGTTGGGATCGAGGATAATATCAGAAGGATGAAAACCAGCTTCTTCAGTCAGCAGTTTGTAAGCTCTTCCGCAAATTTCTTTTCGTCGCGGAAGCGTGTCAGCCTGACCGTCTTCATCAAAAGCCATGCAGATCACCGCAGCTCCAAACCGGCGAACGATCTTGGCTCGTCGCAGGAATTCCTCTTCCCCATCTTTTAAGCTAATTGAATTGACTACGCCTTTGCCTTGCATACATTTAAGTCCGGCAAGGATCACTTCCCATTTCGAGGAATCTACCATGATCGGGATCTTAGCGATATCGGGATCTGAAGCAATGAGGTTGAGGAAATTGGTCATTTCTTCGGCACTGTCCAGCATGCCTTCGTCCATATTCACATCCAGGATCTGCGCCCCGCCCTGCACCTGATCCAGCGCGATCTTCAACGCCTTGTCGTAATCTTTTTCTTTGATGGTATTCAGAAAGCGTTTGGAGCCGGTTACGTTGGTCCGCTCTCCCACATTCACAAAGTTCGAATCTTCGGTGATGATGAGAGGTTCAAGTCCGCTAAGCGTAAGAGGTAAAGTCTTCATTTAGTTACAACAATATTTAAAATTCCATCCCATCATCCGACGAATCCAGGTTCGTCTGACGATTTGTTGCCAAGGTCTGTGCCTTTTTGATTCATCGGACGACTTCTCGGCCTGTTCAGAATTTATGGCCTTAGCTTCAGTCGTCAGATGAAGCTCTTGGTTGTGTTTGCAATTCCAGCTCATCATCTGACGGCTCAAAGCCCCTCTGACGATTTGTTGCCACGAGCTTTGCCTTTCAAATCCATCAGACGACTCCTGCGCTTGATTCAACTTTCTTAACCTCACTTCAGTCGTCAGATGGAGAACGAAGTTTATTTCTTTTGGTTGGAAATTCATCATACCACCATACCTTTACTTTTAACTTTTCGGGGGTCGTAATCTTTTGCCAGTTCAGCCATTTTGGTGATGTGTGCCGGCGTGGTGCCGCAACAACCGCCGAGGATATTCACCAGGCCATCTTCTAGGTATTCTTTTACCTGACTTCCCATTTCATCGGGTCCTTCATCATATTCCCCGAATTCATTCGGCAGTCCGGCATTGGGATAGGCGCTAATGAAAAATGGAGATCGATCGGATAGATTTTGCAAATATGGCTTGAGCTGCTTGGCTCCCAACGCGCAGTTGAATCCCACACTTAAAATCGGTGCATGAGAAATAGAGATCAAAAACGCCTCTACGGTCTGTCCGGAAAGAGTCCTGCCCGAGGCGTCCGTAATGGTCCCGGAAACCATGATCGGCAATTCTTCTCCCCGCTCTTCAAACAATTCCTGAATGGCGAATAGTGCGGCTTTGGCGTTTAGCGTATCGAAAATGGTTTCTACCAGCAGTACATCTGCACCGCCATCCATCAGTCCGCGAGCCTGTTCTTTGTAGGCCTCCGCGAGTTCATCGAAGGTGACGGCGCGGTAGCCGGGATCGGTGACTTCCGGCGAGATCGAAGCCGTTTTATTTGTGGGTCCCATGGAACCGGCTACAAAGCGCGGTTTATCCGGGTTTTGCTGGGTGAATTTGTCCGTGGCTTTGCGTGCAATCTCGGCCGACTGCTTGTTCAATTCGTAGACAATGGATTCCAATCCATAATCAGCCTGAGCGATGCTCGTTCCGCTAAAGGTATTGGTCTCCACGATATCAGCTCCGGCTTCTAAATATTCTTCATGAATAGCCTGAATGATATCGGGCCGGGTTAGGCTGAGCAGGTCGTTATTACCCTGTAGGTCGTCGGGATGATCCGTAAATCGCTCACCACGAAAATCGGCTTCCTTAAGCTTATAGCGCTGAATCATGGTTCCCATGGCGCCATCAAGGATCAAAATGCGGTCTTGTAAAACGTCTTTAATGTTCACTCTTTTCCGTTTGAGATTGGCTTATACAGAAAGAGTCGGTGAGGGATCAGCTCGCTTATCTTTCCCCGCACCTAAGTTGTTTTGTGCGGAGTGGGATTTGGCACCTGTCCCGCCCATAAACTATTATGGCGGCATGGTTGCCAAGACGTCAAAGGGCCCATCCCTCGGTCTTTCTTTATAAGCATTCAATAAATTCGATCGGAATATAAAGCATGTAAGCACACAGAGCAACTCTTTTGAATTCCGAACACTCAATATTGAACAATGAATCTTGAACGGTTTTTGACAACGTCATTCCCGCAGAGGCTGCTTGGCGGCTAAGGCAGGGCGGGAAACTAATGGTTGGCCAAACTGAGCAACTTATATAAAACCCCAATGTTGTCACTCCGAGCGGTAGATACTGATTTGTGTTTAGAATGGTTTTCGCGAGGAGTCTCAAGAGCTAATTTAGCAAGATGTAGTAAACGTTGAGATCCCTCGTGATTGAAAGTAACTCCTTTACTACTCACTACGCACTCGGAATGACAACTTTGGAGTTATTGGTTTGCGAATTCGGCCTTAGAGAAAAGAGCAGAATGAAGACTGCTTTAGCTTTTTTTCGAAGCCGCCCCGACTGCTCAGGGTTGGTTCTTTTGTCGGTACATAAGAATATGAATATGAAGCTGGAGCTTCCAAGACTGCATTACGAAGCCGGAGCTTCGTAACGAGGTTAAGAAGTATGATTTGCTGGTCGTATTATCCCTGTTTGAAGTTTGAGGCTGAGCCTCAATTGGGCATTCCGGAGCGGAGCACCGGAACGAGATTAAGCTGGAGCTTCAAGGACTACATTACGCCATATGAATACCCAATCTACAACTCCGTCCTTATCCCAAAATGCACCTTCCCATTTGCAATGCTTTCCTCCGGAGAAACGGCATAAGTAAATTTCAGTCTACCAATGCGGGTTTGGTAGCTGAGGCCAAATCCTGTTGAGGTTAGCGTGTTTGTCGTTTGGAATTGGTTGTTGATTTCAGTCAGTAATTTAGGTCGATGATATCTTCCAACCGCACCGAAAACAAATAAGTAGGACTGCCGATCCAATAAGAATTGGTATTCTACATCTCCCCAAAGTAATTGTCCGGCCCGAAATTGTTCTTCGGCGTAGCCACGGAAGGAATTCGCCCCACCAAAGCGGATCAGGTCGTTAATAGTCACCCGGTCGGCTTCCAGCAAAAAGCCTTGCATCGACAATGCAATCACACTTTGATCAAAAATGGGAATATACTGCCGGGCTTCCAGGTGAAGGGTGTTTTGAATGAAAGATCCGGTTGAATCTTCCTGCAGGTTTTTGTTTGCGATACCATAACTCACCGAAAGCTGATTTCCTGAAGTCGGCACATCAAACCGGTTCAGATTGGTGTATTCGAACCCGAGTCGGGCCGTGCGTTTCCGGCCGTCGGGCTCTACGATCACCGGCACATTTCCTCCCGATGTACTCGCCTGAAACCCGATACCGCCCGTCAGCTTGAATCCTCCGGAAATGCGGTAATATCCTCCCAGCTCAAAATCGCGCGATTGATAGGTGGTATCATTCTGGTAAAACTGAAAACCTGCCGAAACCCCGACGGGAATCTCCCCGATCCAATCCTGGGAAACCCCCACTTCCAGCTCGCTGGTTTCCGGTCGCAGTCGCTGGTAGTGGAAATTGATTCCGTTCCCCTGCGTAAGCACATTCCACAACGAAAGCTCCACATCGCCCACAATTTGCCCGTTTCCGGCAGCATCGGGCACGTAGCCTAACAGTCCGTCAAACTGATTCAGCGAACGTTCCTGAACCTCAAATACGATGACCGGCTCACCTTCCCGTAACAAGATCTGTCCCTCTCCTACGAAATTAAACAACTCAGCCGCATTCAAGTTGGATCGCAAAAAACGCAGGTAATTCGGGGTGATGAGCTCTCCAGTCTGAAACCGTGATACTTTCTTCAAATACCTCCGGTCATTGGCTTTGGCTCCTGAAAAATAGATATCCGTAGCCATGGCTTTCTCTCCAGTTTCAATATTTACATACACTGAAACCGAACACTCTTCATACTGCGGGTTGAACCGGAGGATCTCTGCTCTTGCAAACGGAAAGCCTTCCACTGCTAAAACATAAAGCCGCGATTCGATCTGCCGCTGTAATTGCTGCTGTGTAAATCGGATTCCGATATTTTGAGTAATCGTTGTGTCTCGCTCCCCGGAATAACGCCACTGAATTTCCTGAAGATCAAATGCACAATTTCTGTTAATATAAGCTCTGTTTTGCCGGATAGAGTCGATCGAAGCATTCAAATATCCATCTGCGAAAAGCCATTGTAACAATATGACTCGCGGGGGATCTGACTGCGCCGATAGCTTTAGCTGAACCGAGTCAGGAAGAGCGATCTTGGAATCATTTTCATAGACATGGAATCCGGTTTCCTGGGCCTGAAGAAATCCCGATGCAAAAAACATCACTCCAAAAAGTAATCCGCATAATTTGCTGTGCATGGTCGAAATCTACGCCGATTTTTTGTTTTGTGCAGAGAGATTGGAGTACGGATGAGGCGGATTGTGCGGATAATCACGGATTCAATTAGGTTACTGCTCAACGAGATTGAATGCCCTGATTTTAGCTTTTGACCATCCGTATCAAAATTTCATTAGGTAAAGTAAATCGACTCTCCAGAGTCGATAGTAGTAAATAACATGCGAATCTGGAGAGATGCGCTACTTTGTTCTCTAAATCAATGATCAGAAAATACCATAAAAACCTCTATCCAGTTGTTATTTTAGTGATACTGTCTATCGGAGGTTGGGATTGGAATCACTAAAAAAAGTAGCATAAAAAATTTCACCTTACCATCAATCCATTGCAATTAACTCGTATATTTGTGTTCTTTTTAAACAATTATCTGACTAATTCCTCACGACCTATACTTATTGAATGAAGAATAATTATTTCGACCTAATCGACCAGACGTACCACTTCCCTCAGAATGGTTTTGAACTGGTTGACGGAACCTTGCATTTTAACGGCGTTGACCTCCAAAAACTGATCGAAAAATACGGCACTCCTTTTAAAGTGTCCTATCTGCCTAAAATTCGTGAAAAAATTAATAACGCACGCCAATATTTTAATAAGGCTATTCAGGAAAACAACTATTCCGGACGATATGAGTTTTGCTATTGTACGAAATGCTGTCACTTCAATCATGTGGTGCGAACGGCACTAAAGGAGAATGTATCGCTGGAAACTTCCTCCTCTTTCGACATCGACCTGATCGAAAAACTTCACCAGAAAGGTGTTTTTGATACCAGCAAAACCATCGTCCATAACGGCTACAAAACGGATGATTATATCAAAAAGATCGGCCGGTTAATAAGTAATGGATTTTCTAATTCCATCACCGTGCTGGATAACATCCGGGAACTGGATAAACTTATGGAACTGGAAATCGATCAACCCATTAAGATCGGACTGCGAATTTCAATTGAGGAAGACCCGCAGGCAGCATACTACACCTCAAGGCTGGGTATCAATAAGCGGGAGATCGTGGATTTTGTGAAGAAGAACATAGTGGGTAATGATCGCGTTGAACTTACCATGGTTCACTTTTTCGTGGATTCCGGAGTAAATGACACCATGTATTACTGGAATGAATTCAAGAAAGCACTAACCCAGTTTACGGCCATAAAGAAAGAATGTCCCTCGGTAACAGCCTTAAACATCGGCGGTGGATTTCCTATTCAAAACAGCCTCAATTTTGATTTTGATTACGAGTATATCACCGGGGAGATCGTGCGCAATATCCAGGAAGCTTGCAAAGATGCTAATGTCGATGAACCGGATATTTACACCGAGTTCGGGAAATTCACTGTGGGCGAAAGCGGAGCGGTGATCTTTCAGGTGCTGGAACAGAAACAACAGAACGATACCGAGCTCTGGTACCTGGTTGACAACAGCCTGATGAACACGATACCTGATGCATGGTCTATTAATGAGAAATTCATCCTGCTTCCGCTCAACAAATGGCAAAATCAGTATAAGCGGGTGAATATCGGAGGCATCAGCTGCGATCATTCCGATTATTACAACTCTGAAGAATTGAACCAACAAGTGCTTCTTCCTGCTTATGAGGATAATGAAGAAGAACCATTATACATCGGATTTTTCCATACAGGAGCTTACCAGGATTCCATAAGCGGATACGGTGGAATCAAGCACTGTCTCATTCCTTCCCCAAAACACATTGTGGTCGATAAAGATGAAAACGGCAACTTATTTGATTATGTATACCGCGATGAACAAACGGTAGATAACATGCTTAACATATTGGGATACAATGACTAAAGATAAACATATATTTGCCGGTATTGACGGTGATCATAATAAATATGAGAATGCCAAAGTTCTCCTACAATCTATCCCCTACGATGGAACCAGCACCTGGGGTAAAGGCGCGGATGAAGGATTTGAAGCCTTTCTGGATGCTTCCGAGAATATGGAGATCTACGATATTGAAACGGACAGTGAAGTTTATAAACAGGGTGTTCATATTATCGATCCCATTTTGGAAGATGCTTCACCCGAAGCTGTATTTGAAACCGTATATAAAAACACGCAGCAACTATTAGCTTCCCACAAATTTTTGACTTTTTTTGGCGGAGAGCATTCCATCAGTATTGGGATCATCAAGGCTTTTTATGAAGCACACCCCGATATCACCATTCTGCAATTGGATGCACATACCGACCTTCGGCCGGAGTATCATGGCTCCCCATACAATCATGCTTGTGCGGTTTACGATGCCTCACAGCACGCAAATTTAATACAAGTAGGTATACGAAGCATGGATTCCGGTGAACTTGAATATCTGGATCGAGACAAATGTTACTTTGCGGAAGAGATGTTTGGTCAAACCGATTGGATGGAAGACTCCATCAGTAAAATGACCGATAAGGTATACATCACCCTGGACCTGGATGTATTTGACCCTTCCATCATGCCTGCTACAGGAACACCCGAACCCGGAGGAATGCAATGGAATCCTATGATTCAGTATTTACGAAAAGTATTCGAACAAAAGAATGTATTGGGATTCGACATTGTAGAACTTGCTCCTATCGAAGGTTTAAGCGCACCGCAATTTCTTGCTGCCAAACTCTACTATAAAATGCTAAGCTATAAATTTGAAATTCATGAGTAAAAAAGGACCTGTTTCCAATTTTATAACCCATCACTACCGACATTTTAATGCAGCTTCATTGATTGATGCCGCAAAGGCTTACGAGGATCAGCTAAATAATAATGCAAAGATGATGATCACTCTGGCCGGGGCTATGAGTTCCGCAGAGCTTGGTCTTTCTCTGGCTGAGATGATCCGGCAGGATAAGGTGCATATCATCACCTGCACGGGTGCCAATTTAGAAGAAGATGTGTTCAACCTGGTAGCTCATGATCATTACAAACGCATTCCAAATTATCGGGATCTGAGTCCTGAGGACGAGCAGGAATTGTTGGATAATCATTTCAATCGGGTGACCGATACCTGCATCCCTGAAGAAGAAGCCATGCGAAGAATTGAGGACCACTTGGTAAAACGTTGGGTCAAAGCCTCCGAAAATGGTGAGCGATATTTCCCCCACGAATATTTTTATGATTTGCTTTTGAGCGGTGACCTGGAAAACGATTATCAGATCGATCCCAAAGATTCCTGGCTGCTGGCTGCTGCCAAAAAGAACATTCCTATTATTGTGCCCGGCTGGGAAGATTCTACCTGCGGCAATTTCTTTGCTTCTCATTGTATTGAGGGAGAAACCAAACCCAACGCCATGAAATCAGGGATAGAATACATGATGTTTTTGGCAGACTGGTACGAGAAAAATTCTGAAAATGGTATAGGATTTTTCCAGATTGGCGGCGGCATTGCCGGAGATTTCCCTATTTGTGTGGTCCCGATGATGGAGCAGGATCTTGGTAAGAAGGATACTCCTCTGTGGTCCTATTTTTGTCAGATCAGTGATTCCACCACCAGCTACGGTTCATACTCAGGAGCTGTGCCCAATGAAAAGATAACCTGGGGTAAACTGGGAATAGACACGCCAAAGTTCATCATTGAATCGGATGCCACTATTGTAGCTCCGCTAATTTTTGCGTATCTGTTGGATTGGTAACATTTGAACGAATTAAAACAACAGCGTGGCCATTACCGAAAAAAAGATATCTACCGAACAGGCGCTTTATATATATAAGAACCTCTTACTCCCCCGGCGAATTGAAGAACGCATGCTGATGCTGCTCAGGCAGAATAAAATCAGCAAGTGGTTTTCAGGCATTGGTCAGGAAGCCGTTGGCGTAGGCGTTGCTCTTTCAACAAAGCCGGATGATTACATCTTACCAATGCATCGTAATCTGGGAGTTTTTACCGGGCGCGAAGTCCCTCTCTATCCGCTTTTTTGTCAGCTTTTCGGAAAAGCCGATGGATTTACCCAAGGCCGTGATCGTTCGTTTCATTTTGGTATCCCGGAACACAAGATCATAGGAATGATCTCTCACCTTGCGGCAATGATGCCTGTGGCCGATGGACTCGCACTAGCCAAAAAACTGAAAGGAGAAGACGCTGTTGCGTTTTCTTTTTGTGGGGATGGTGCCACCAGCGAAGGTGATTTCCACGAAGCACTGAATCTCGCCGCCGTCTGGAAGCTTCCGGTGGTTTTCATTATTGAGAATAATGGTTACGGACTCTCCACTCCCACTTCTGAGCAATATGCATGCGAGCATCTGTCAGACCGAGCTATAGGTTATGGTATACACGGTTTTAACATAGACGGCAACAACATTTTTGAAGTGATGGAAACCGTAAGCAAAGCACGAGAACTTGCCCTAAAGGGTGAGCCGGTGCTCATTGAAGCCAAAACTTTCCGTATGCGAGGGCACGAAGAAGCCTCCGGTACGCATTACGTCCCCGATGTCCTGTTTGAAAACTGGGCTGAAAAGGATCCCATTCTCCGGTTTGAAAAATATATGGAGTCGGAAGGATTATTTGAAAAAGATGACTTTAAGAAGATCACCAAAGAGATCGATCAGTCCTTCAAAAAAGAACTTGATAAAGCTTTGGCTGCACCCGACCCCGAATTTGATGAAGCTCGTGAATATTCAAAAGTGTATGCTGCTGAACCTCAACAACTGCCGACACATAAGGACGGTGTGACTTACGAGCATCGTTTTGTGGATGCCATCCAAAGCTCACTCCGTCAAGCGTTTGAAGAAGAAGACCGATTCCTGATCATGGGACAGGATATCGCCGAATACGGTGGGGTATTTAAGATCACTGAAGGGTTTTTAGAGCAATTTGGTAAAGACCGGATTCGGAATACTCCGATCATAGAATCCGGGGCTCTTGGGGCCGCCATGGGTTTAGCTTTAGAAGGATTTAAACCTGTAGTTGAAATGCAATTTGCTGATTTCATTTCCTGCGGTTTCAATCAGATCGTGAACAATATTGCTAAATCCCATTACCGGTGGGCTCCTCCTCTCAATATCACCATCCGCGCGCCTCACGGCGGTGGCGTTGGAGCCGGGCCTTATCACTCCCAGTCGGTGGAAGGCTGGTTCATGCAAATTCCCGGTTTAAAAGTGGTGGTTCCCGGAACCGTTGAAGATGCCATGAATCTGCTGTATAGCTCGCTTTATGATCCAAATCCTGTGCTTTTCTTTGAGCATAAGAAACTCTATCGAAGCCTGAAATCTCAAATTCCCGATAAAGCAAACTACGAACCGCTTGGGAAAGCGAAAATCCGACGCGAAGGAACCGATGCCACCATAATCACTTATGGAATGGGCGTACAATGGGCATTGGAGATAGCTTCAGAATATGAACAGAAAGGCATATCGCTGGAAGTTTTAGATCTTAGAACGCTGCTTCCGTTAGATAAAGAATCTATCCGAAATACGGTTCAGAAAACCGGGAAAGTACTGTTGCTTCAGGAACCTTCGCTAACTTTAGGCCCTCTAAGTGAAATTTCTGCCATTATTTCCGAAGAATGTTTTGAGTGGCTGGATGCTCCGGTCATGCGCTGTGCCTCCATGGACACACCTATTCCCCACGATAAAAATCTTGAAAATGGGTTCATGGCCAGTGCCAAACTTGATCAACAGCTCCAAAAGCTTTTGAATTATTGATGTAGCAGAGATTCTGCAACAACCTTCATTGTTTCATTAATTTTGAAACATTATTATTTGTTTCATCTTTATTGAAACATAAGTATTATCTGATAAACAAGGATAAATCAATGGTTGACAAACAGTACATATTGATGGGCGATGTAGTCTCTAGCAAAGACTACGATTCAAATATGCTCCAAAAGCAATTGAAGTTCCTGACCAATAGCTGCAATGAGACTTTCGAAAAAGAGCTCCTCTCCCCTTACACCATCACACTTGGGGATGAATTTCAGGGCATACCGCAATCGCTGCAAACGTCCATAGAAACCTTGTTCTTTTACGAGGAAGAATGTCTGCGGCACTCGCTCGATTTCAAGCTGCACTACGTGGTTCATCATGGAGAAATTGAAACGGAAATCAACCCGGATATTGCGTATGAAATGATGGGACCGGGTCTCACCAAAGCAAGAGAATTACTAAGTTCAAAAAAAAGAGACCGCAAACGATTTCAGTTTTTGCTGGATGACGAAACCCTTTCGCTTCAGGTGAGCCGATTATTTGAAGTACTGGATAGCATAATATTGTCATGGAAGAAAGATGATTTCCAACTAATACTGGATATGATCAACAATGAGAACAATGCAGAAGTGGGTGAAAAGAATGACAAGAACCGGGATCAGATCTGGAAACGACGAAAAACCTTGATGATCCACGAATATAACTTATTGAAGAAAACCATTTTTACATTAATTGAGCAAACATGAATTGGGTCTTGCTATTTATTTTTGCTTATATAGCAATGGAATTGCTAACCAATCTTGCTTTCCATTTCATTGTGAAATGGTTAAAAGGAAGCAAAGACAGCAAAATTCAGCGCAGAAGAGAAGTTTTTAAAGGAATCTTAGAACGTTTATTCCTGATCACTGGACTACTTACCGGCTACCCGCAAGTCATCATCGCTTTTGGGGCTTTAAAGATTGGAACGCGGTTTCAGAAAAATAACAAAGTATCCAACGACTACTTTTTGATCGGCAACTTTATATCCTTATTGGTCGCTATTCTATTTGTGTTTCTAATCCCGAAATTGATCAGTTAAAAAATGGCAAATCAATTTTTAACTAAAACCCGAGAATTGGGTAAGTAAATGGATTTCCCAAGTAGGGCTTTTCTGAGATCATCTTATCATCCGGATTTAAAAAAGAATTGAATCGTATGACGTCAGCATCTCTTTTTGGAATGGAGATTGTATAATGAACCGAATCTGCTGTGCTTCTCACATTGGAAGCCATATTTACTTCTGCGGGAACGGTAAAATGTTCGAAAAATGAAGTTATGGTCCGTACCTGAATATCAGAAATACCCCTTTGCGTAAATGGTGTCAACTGAAAGTGATCGGCTCGGGGCTCTTTGGCTTCTCCCAAATCCCATCTCATGATCAAATCTTCAGGTTGTAGCCAGGTTTGGGTTGGATTCTCGTCATTGGTCAAAATTAGAATCCACTCCGATTTCTTTTCTAATGCCGAAGTTGATAGCACGACATTAATTTGATTTCCGGATTCGCTAAAGGCAAGATTATAGTTACCCCAATCTACTTTAAAAGAGATGTTATACTTAGCTACAGACTGAGCGTGAGAAACGGCTTCTTCAAAATCATTTTTTGTTTTTTCAAGGAAGGGTGACATTTCTTCTACAAATGCACTGACAAACATATTCTCGCTGAATTCTTTGGTTCTTAATGCCTCCAGGTTAGTCTCAAACTCTTTGATGGCATTTCGAATTTTTAAGGTATCAAAATCTTTTCCGGGGGTATAGATTGGTGTAAAAACATTATCCGTCCATCCGTAATCACTATATAGATCTACCACTGATTTCACATACGTAAATGCATCTTCTCCCGCTAAAAACTGAATTGCACTTTCGAGGGACTTCTCTGGATCATAGTTTTCAGGATCATTCCCATAATCTGCTACGGTATAAAGAGGGATCATGCTCGAGTATGGCAGATCCATGGGATTAGCAACAATTCCCTTTGCAACATCAGGAAGTTCCGTATCGCGGCCGGTTAACGGACCTAAGATCGGCCTCCACCCTTCATAATCATTCACAGGAAAGTTATCCCAGACCAAGGGTTTGCGGTTCATTAAATTACCCCATTCAAGTGTTTCATCTGCGGTAATTTCAGCAATTGCCACATCCTCGCCAGTCCAAAAAAGCGGAATTTCTTCTGAGATTCCTGAACCAAGTTTTTGAAGGTACTCACGACTTCCCCAAGCTGAAGTATACGTTGTAGGACAAACAACCAGCTGAATATCCTTTTCTTTCAGTCCTTCCCAAAGTTTATTAATGAGATCAACGTGAGCGTCGGCCAGGCTTCCATAATTTTGTTTATCCCGCTCATGTTGTAATTTTTGAGGAACGTCATCCAGGAAAAGTGCGATGTGTTTCACCCCCAGCTCTGTCATGTTTTGGAGTTTATTCTGAAGGGCGGCAAAATCCGACGAATCAGAATAAACGATATCTAGTCCCGGACTGATAGCAAAGTAAAGATCTACCCCAGCTGCCTTGCTAACTTCAAGTAGCTCTCGAAATTCATTCAATTTCTCACCTTCATAAGGCTCTCTCCATTTGGAACGATGAAATGGATCATCTTTCGGAGCATAGTAATACACATTCATATCTACTTGCCCCATAAAACGGATAAGATCAAGACGAGCTTCGTGACTCCATGGATCGCCATAAAAGCCTTCTACTACCCCAATTTGAGCAAAGTCTTTAGGCTGTTGACTACACCCGGTAATTAAGCTTAGTAAAGTGATCCAAAAAAAATGCTTGTACATCAACGAAATTTATAGATTCAAACTCCCTAAAAATATAGTGGTTGAGTCTATAAAGATTCGTAAAAAATTAACTTAAGAAATTGTGTAATCACTTAGAGGCAAACTACTTACCGTGTCAGATCGGGTTTTCAGCGTAAGCAGATTACTTCAAAGATAAATATAATTCCTGACATGAACGCTTATGCCTGTTATGCGCTTTGTGAAGATTCTAAACTTTAAGAATGGAGTAAGTATGATGATCAGATCTTGTCTAAGAGTCGATCGATGAACCCTTCCTTCGCTTTGATCTCACGAAATTGATCGAGTAATTTTTTTCCTTCTTTTGCAGAAAATGCCAGTTCACGAAGATCGTCATCATGAACCAGCACTTCTTCAAAAGTATCTCTCTCGACCGAGTCCAGTTTTTCATCCACATAATCCAGAATAAAATCTTCGATCACCGGATGATATTCTTTATCTAAAAAGTTTTTCATAAGGGGAGTTTGCTAAGTTATCCTTCACTCCCCTTTTAGTTCGGCTTTTAAGATTTTGTTCCCAATTGAACATAATCTTCAATCAACGCCTGAATTTGCGCTCTGCCTCGGTTAATACGAGATTTCACGGTACCCATTGGGATATCTGTGATCTCTGAAATTTCCTCATAGGTCAATTGTTGCAAGTCCCGAAGCACGATCACTTCCCGAAAATCTTCAGGCAACTCCATCAGAGCTTTTTCGAGCTGTTCCATGCATAATTTTTCAT
This sequence comes from Gracilimonas tropica DSM 19535, assembly GCF_000375425.1. Classification (GTDB taxonomy): domain Bacteria; phylum Bacteroidota; class Rhodothermia; order Balneolales; family Balneolaceae; genus Gracilimonas; species Gracilimonas tropica. The sequence goes on from NZ_AQXG01000003.1 coordinate 311,043, forward strand.
GGAGAGCATCATCCTGAAGGATATTCTCATCCTCCAGGAGAAGCTCTCGATCATCGGGGTCAGATTCATCTTTATGAATCGACACTTTATACATTCGCTGCTTCTTTTTGTATAAACTCTTAGCAAGGTTCAGTGCAATGGTGTACATCCACGTAGAAAACTTGGCAATACGCTCATAGGAATGCTTGCTTTTATGTACCCGCAGAAATGTTTCCTGAACCAAATCCTCACAATCCTGATGGTTGTGTGTATAACGGTACAGAAAATTATGAAGGCGATCCTGATAGCGGTAAACTAATTCATTAAAAGCGATCTCTTTACCATTTTGGAAATACTCCATGAGATCTTCATCGCTATAATTCTTTACTGATGCAGCTTGAAACGCATTCATTGTTAAACTCCAATTTTTTGATTTCGATTCTATTGGGTGCGAACCGTCTTACCCGATGATTCGCTTGACGAGAAAGAATAAAATCGAAGTGGAGTCTAATGTGCTAAAGCCTTTGATGGAGCGATCTGCATCCAAAAGAGCTTCAAATATCCGGGGCATTTCCGCATAGCGGAAATTTGAGGCATCGTCCCAAAGTTTATTGAAGTACCAATTGTTGTTGATACCCAATTCGCTCTGGACCTGATTCTTAGCAAACCCTTTCTCAGAGTACCTCAAAATCTGCCAGACATTTACAAACACACTGTTAAAGAACCCCACGGTTCGAATCAATTCTCCCGTGTCCGATTTAGTGTGTTGCAACATCTGTTCCGAGATGTAGAGTGCTTGTTCCAAATTTCGCGAAATGATGGCTTCTTTAAGCTCAATAGCCCCAAATTCGCGATATGAGCCAATTATTTTTTTTACATCGGCTTCTGAGACGGTATCAGAAGTGTCCACAAAAGTGCACACTTTATCTATTTCAGTGGACAGTAGCTGCAAATTATTGCCCACAAATTGAGCCAGTAACTGGGCTGCCGCCGGCTCTATATTTTTGGTGTGATGGCTGCGAACCCAATCAATCACCCAATCCGGAATCAGGTAATCCGGCATTCGCTCGAATTCATGGAAGCCAACATTTTTATTTTTTTTGAAGGCTTTTCCAATATTCGTGTTCCCCGCCGGTTTTTTTTCATCAAAACAAACCAACAGTGTTGTTGGATTTGGATTCTCTACGTAAGGAATGAAATCATTGATGTGTCCACGTGCCGAACCGTCTTCTCCTCCCCCTTTATTTAATTGAAGGAAATTGCGGATGATCAAAACGCGCTTTTCAGCCATCATGGGAAAACTCCGCGCAATGGACAGAGCCTGAGCCGGGGTTACATCCTGTCCGTAAAGCAGATCGAAGTTAAAGTCTTTCTGTTCGGGAGGAATGACTTTCGAAAACTGATCCAACAACCGATCGAGGTAAAATTCCTCTTCCCCAAATAGATAATATACCGGCTTTAGATTACCGGAGTTGAATTCCCTCAGCAGCTGCTGATAAATCTGATTGCTGTTTTGTTTTCGTGCCATCGCTGGCAAAGATAAGGAAAGTGAGGTTGAATGAAATGCTAAATTTATGTGAAAAAAGCTTAACTCCAGCCTAAAATTTCAGGAACATTCTGCTGGCTTTTCAATTCAAATGAACATGCTAAAACGACGAAACAACTCCGATAACAAAACATTGAGTTCTACTAATACCCCAAACAGCGGACCGGCTATTACCTACATCACAGAAACTTCAACAATTACTGGTGATATGAATTGTAAAGACGATATCCGAATAGCCGGCACCATAGAAGGCGAAGTCAAATCCGACAAAAAAGTGATAGTCGCTGAAACCGGATTGATAAAAGGCACCCTAACCTCTCCATTAGCCGATATCTCCGGTAAAATTGAAGGCGATGTAAATGCATCAGAATCACTTGTATTGCGTTCATCCGCGAATATCGAAGGTGAGATATCAACCGGAAAACTAAAGATCGAAGAAGGAGCACAGGTTAAGGGTAAATTTTCCGTAGGACCCAAAAACAGATCCGAAAAAAAAAGAACCTTCCCAAAAAACTGATTCTAAATTTTCCTTAAAAAAATAAAGCCCGATCATACATACCGGGCTTTAAAAATAAATTTGTACTGTCCTAATCTTTTTAAGGTGTCAACCGTCCCATCATTCGTGGGAAAGGAATGGTTTCCCGAACGTGTGAAAGTCCGCAGATCCATGCTACAGTTCGTTCCAGGCCAAGTCCATAGCCGGAATGAGGAACCGTTCCAAACCGCCGCAGATCCAAATACCATTCGAAGACTTCTTTATCGAGTCCTTCTTCCGCAATGCGTTCTTCCAGTACTTCCAGGCTATCTTCTCGCTGGGAACCTCCTACGATCTCTCCATAGCCCTCAGGAGCAAGTATATCCATTCCTAAAGCAAGCTTATCGGTTTCATCTCGCTTCATATAGAAGGCTTTGATCTCAGCAGGCCAGTGCGTTACGATGAGCGGAACATCAAACTGCATCATCAAAACTGTCTCATCACTCCCACCAAAGTCATTGCCCCACTCAAAATCACGAGCCGATTCTTTCCAGCTTGGGATATTTCGAAGGTCTTCTTCAATTTGATCAATTCGAGCTGAAATCTCTTTGATTCGCTGGTCGATTTGAGCTTTTCTCCATTTTTTAGCCTGACCACGTTCTTTTTTGATCTCTTCCCACTCATTTTCAAGATCAACCTGTTCCTGTCGGCGAGATTCTGCCATTTCATCCAGCATATCAGCCGTATCATCACTCGTTAGAATATCCACAGCCTCGGTGTAGGTCATCCGTTCGAACGGTTTCTCAGCCACTTTTTTCAATGCTTCGATATCACGCTCCAAAATCTCCAGTTCATTTGGACATTTCTCCAATACCTGAGATACAATGGCTTTGATCATATCCTCCGCCAGATCCATATTCATATCCAGATCATAGAAAGCCATTTCCGGCTCAATCATCCAGAATTCGGTTAAATGACGGCGTGTTTTGGATTTCTCGGCACGAAACGTTGGTCCGAATGTATAGATCTGTCCATGAGCCATCGCCATTGCTTCTCCGTATAACTGACCGGTTTGCGCGAGATAGGCTTTGTCCTCAAAATAATCCGTTTCAAAAAGCGTGGTACTTCCCTCGGCTGCATTTCCGGTGAAGATCGGGGAATCCATTTGTACAAATCCGCGTCCCTGGAAAAAGGTATGGATCGCAAAAATGATCTCATTCCGAACCCGCATGGCCGCCCACTGTCGCTGACTTCGAAGCCATAGGTGGCGGTTATTCATCAAAAACTCAACGCCATGTTCTTTTGGTGTGATGGGATAATTTTCCGCAATCTGAATCACTTTCACATCCGAAACATGGATTTCATGTCCGCCAACGCTTCTTTCGTCTGCTTTAACATTTCCGGTGATCTCCAGCGAGCTTTCTTGCCTCAGAGAATTTGCGGCTTCCCATGCATCCCCGGATACATCATCTTTGGCTACCACACATTGGGTAAGTCCGGTTCCATCTCTCATTTCAATAAATACCAGGCTTCCGCTGCTTCGAAAATTGTACACCCAGCCTTTTAAAGTTACTTGGTTATTGACGTGATCAGCAAGATCTTTGATATAGGTCATTTGGCTTTTAAAATGATTTTTTTGTTAGAGTAAAGGTGCAAGATTTTAGGTTCAAGGTGCAAGTTCTTGTGAGCTACTTGCGTCTTGAACCTTGTCACTTGCTCTTAATTTTCTGGTAGTAAGATGGCTTCCATGAATTGCTCTTCATCGAAAAACTTCTGCACGAACTCCTGAATTTGTTCGGAGGTCACAGAATCAATGTTTTCAACCAGCTCGTCTAAAGTTACAAAACGTCCAAAATATAATTCGCTTTTGGCAAGGCGCGTCATACGGTTACTTGTGCTTTCCTGAGAAAGTAACAATTTCCCTTTAAGCTGAGCCTTAGCTTCTGCAAGTTCTTTCCCGGGAACGAGGTCTTCCTGCATTTTTCTTAGTTCTGTTTTGATGAGTTCCCGAACATGATCCACGTAATCCTTATCTGTGCCCACGTATATGCCCCACAAGCCGGTATCAGTATAAGACTGATTGAAGGTTTGGATGGAGTAGCAATACCCATATTTTTCACGCACATTCTGGTGCAGACGAGAACTCATCCCTCCTCCCAAAACAGTGTTCGCCATCAAAAGCAGGTATTTGTCTTCGTGATCAAAATTGAGAGCTCTTCGGCCATAAATATAATGAGTCTGTTCGATCGGTTTTGTGAGATGCACGTCTTCATTTTTGAAAGCAGGAAGAGGCTGAGTTTCTTCAACTTTTTCCTTGGGTTTCAGGTCTTCAAAATATGACTTCACGATTTCCACGACTTTTTCGTGGTCTACATTCCCCGCTACCGAGATAAGCAAATTTCCCGGATAGTAACGGTCTTCCATATAGTCATAAAGATCCTGGCGAGAAAACCCTGAAACCGTTTCTTCATATCCCAAAACCGGGCGGCCAAGTTCATGTCCTTTAAACATTCTTGCATTAAATTCTTCAAACAGATAATCATCCGGAGAATCCCGATACATTTTCATTTCTTCGATGACCACTTTTTTCTCTTTTTCCACTTCCTCTTCCGGAAAAGACGGATGAAGTACCATATCCGAAAGTACATCAAGAGCCTTATCAAGTTGGGTATTCACACAACGCGCATAATAACAGGTGTATTCAGAGGATGTAAACGCATTCAGGTATCCTCCTACTGCCTCCATGCTCAAAGCTATATCGAAAGATGAACGGCTTTCCGTACCTTTGAATAACATATGCTCTAAAAAGTGGGTAATTCCGGCTTGTTGCTCCGTTTCATTTCTCCCCCCGGTTTTCACCCAAATTCCAACGGAAACACTCTTCACACTTTCAATGTGTTCTGTTACAATTCTCAGCCCGTTGGTAAGCTCGCTTTTGTTTACAAAATCAACTTCTTTAAGATTTTCCATCTGTAGATACTGCAATTTATAATTAGTTATAGTCGGCTCTGATAACGTTTGATATACATAGAAAGTTGGATATCAGTCCGCAAAAAAATGGCGCTCTTCCCTGTAAAGAAAGAGCGCCAAATATACTAAGCTTTTGGAGTAATGACTTATTCTTCTTCGTCGTTATCCAACAAAACTTTACGAGACAGTCGGAGTTTATTGCCTGGCTCAATCTTCAGGAGTTTAACTTCGATCTCGTCACCTACGCTCATGTAGTCATTTACATTTTTCACGTGCTTGTGATCAATCTCAGAGATGTGAAGCAATCCATCACGACCAGGGGCAATCTCAACAAAGGCTCCGAAGTCTTTGATAGTCTTAACGGTTCCTTTATAAACCGCTCCCTCTTCAAGCTGACCGGTAATCGCCTTAATTCTGTCTTGAGCATCTTTGGCTTTATCCAGGCTATCGGCAGAAATGGTGATCTTACCTTTTCCGGTTTCATCGTCCTCTTCAATCCAGATCTCCGTATCGGTCTCTTTCTGAAGCGTTTGGATAACTTTTCCGCCAGGACCAATAACTGCGCCGATCATATCGCCATCAATTTCCATATTAACGAACTGTGGAGCGAATTCAGAAAGCTGCTCTCTTGGGGTTGAAATGGTTTCAGCCATTTTACCAAGAATATGCATACGTCCGGTATGGGCTTGTTTCAGAGCTTCTTCCATTACTTCAAAAGAAATACCCTGTACTTTCATGTCCATCTGGCAAGCAGTGATACCATCAGCGGTACCGGCTGTTTTGAAGTCCATGTCGCCCATGAAATCTTCTTCGCCACGGATATCAGACAGTACAACGGAGTTATTCTCTCCAACGATCATTCCCATCGCAATACCTGCAACCGGTTTTTTGATAGGAACACCGGCATCCATCAGCGCCATAGAACCGCCACAAACAGAAGCCATAGATGATGAACCATTGGATTCGGTGATATCAGAGATCACGCGGATCACATATCCGAATTCATCGAACGAGGGCATCATCATTTTTAGCGCACGTTCTGCGAGGTGACCGTGACCGATTTCGCGACGTCCGGGGCCACGCAAGAATCCTGCTTCACCTACAGAGTATGGAGGGAAGTTATAGTGTAGCATGAACTGTTTGGCTTCTTCATCGAAAAGAGTGTCAACTGCCTGCTCATCTTTCTTGGTACCAAGTGTTACAGAAACCAAAGCTTGTGTTTCACCACGGCTAAAGATCGCAGAACCATGAGTACGGGCAAGGTAGCCTGCTTGAGTCCAAATGTCTCGGATGTCTTCAGGGGTACGGCCGTCGATGCGTCGTTTTTTCTCAAGAATCATGTTACGAAGTTCTTCTTTCTCGATATCGCCAAGAATGCTCTTCACGGTATCCAATTCTTCTTCGTACTCTTCTTCCAACTCAGCGACTACGCTGTCTTTGGCTTCATTCAGTTTTTCGCTGTACTCTTCTTTACCAAGACCTATGTTTACAACTTCTTTGATCTTGTCAGTCGCCATTTCACGAACTTTGTTTTCCAGCTCTTCAGGATATCCTTCAGCCGTAAACTCTCTTTTAGGTTTACCAAACTCTTCACGAAGTTCTTCCTGGAACTCACACAAGGTAATGATTGAAGCATGAGCCGCTTTGATAGCCCCCAACATATCTTCTTCAGAGATCTCACCCATTTCACCTTCCATCATCAATACAGAGTCGGCCGTACCGCCAACAATCATATCGATATCACTTTCTTTCAGTTCGGAAAGAGTTGGGTTGATAACATATTCTCCATCAACGCGACCTACTCTAACTTCAGCCATTGGGCCGTCGAAAGGTACATCGGAAATATGGAGAGCTGCGGAGGCACCAAATCCACCCAGCACATCGCCATCGTTTTCACCGTCTGATGACACCACACTGGAAATGATCTGTGTTTCATTATAATATCCTTTAGGAAACAAAGGACGTAAACTGCGGTCGATGAGTCGGCTTGATAAAATTTCTTTTTCAGAAGGACGACCTTCACGTTTCATAAAACCACCGGGAAAACGTCCTCCGGCAGAAAAACTTTCTCGGTGATCAACCACCAAAGGGAAAAAATTCTGGCCCGGCTTGGCCTCTTTTGCACTCACGGCAGTACACAATACTTGTGTATCTCCCATTCTAACTACAACAGCGCCATCGGCTTGCTTGGCAATCCGGCCTGTATCTACTGAAAGCACCTTACCCGGTGCAAATTCTACACTTCTTAAATCTTCTTTCATTGTATTGCTTTGTCTTTATTGATTTGCGAACCCTGCCAACAACAGAAAAGAAGTATAAGCGGCAGGATTAATTGAAAAAGGCTCCACAATGGAGCCTTTTATACGGATAAAACTTACTTACGGATACCGAGTTCTTTGATGAGTTCTCTGTATTTCTCGATATCGTTTTTCATCAAATAGTTTAACAACCTTCTTCTTTTACCAACCATTTTAAGTAGTCCACGGCGAGATGCATGATCTTGCTCATTTTCTTTCAGGTGTTCGGTAAGGTCATTAATTCTTTTGGTAAGAAGGGCAATTTGTCCCTCAGTGGAACCCGTATCGGTTTCACTGTTACCAAACTTCTTAAAGATTTCTTTTTTTTCTTCTGCGGTTATGCTCATTGCAATGTTTTAATTAATGCTTGTATAAATCGATTTATAGTTAACAAAGATATGGGTTTTTCAGGATATGAACAATGTTGGGATGAGTTAAAGTATTTTCAAAAAACTGTGCCTTAAATATAATTCCGGGTAAATACAATTTAACCCACTGATGTTTGATCTTTATCAGGAAGTTCAAATTTAATTTGCGTAGCCATTTACCTACACTTATATTAGTAGTCACTTAACTACACTTTTAAACCATTCTCCCCTATGAAATTACGCCGAGATCCCTTTCATGCCATTGCAGATCCAACCCGGCGAGCGATCCTGGTTTTACTGGTAGCACAAACCATGACCGCCGGAGCTATTGCCAAAAACTTTAATACTTCCCGGCCTACCATTTCTAATCATTTACAAATACTCACCGAATGCGACCTGCTTAAAAAAGAGCAGCATGGGCGAAAAATCTATTACCAAATTAAACCGGAGGGCCTAAAAGAAATAGCGAGTTTTATTGAACCTTTCCGAAAATTATGGGATGACCGTTTTAACAAACTGGAAACGATCATGAAAAACTACCAATCAGAAAAATAGAAAAAATGGAAAGGAAAACTAAGGTTCACGCAGAAGATAACCGCCATGATATCCTCATAAAAAGAGAATTTGAACTCCCCTTGAATTTACTTTTTAAAGCTTATACCGAGGCCGACATTTTTGAGCAGTGGATGAATACCAAGGTGGTAAAATTTGATATACAAAAACACGGCAGCTTCCGATTTGAGACCACAGACCCTTCAGGGAACAAGCATGGATTTAACGGCTCTATCCATGATTTCATCCCAAACCATAAAATTACCCGCACCTTTGAAATAGAAAATTCTCCTTTTCCTGTACAGCTTGAGTTCCTTGAATTTGAAAAAAGGTCGGCTGATACCAGCCAACTAACAATTCATATGATATTTAAGTCTGCAGAGGTCAGAGACCAGATCCTGAAATTACCATTTACCCAAGGCCTTTCCATGGCGCTAAATCGCTTGGAAAAAATTGTCAATAATTTATAATAGATAACCAAAATTTATGGAGATAAATTATGAATATAACGCTATGGACTCTTCAAATTCTTCTTGCTCTGCATACTTTAACAGGTTCAATATGGAAATTTACTAATCCTGCAGAAAAAGCTATACCCTCTTTAAAAGCAATTCCTCACGCTGTCTGGATTTCATTTAGTGGTATTGAGATCGTTTTGAGCGTGTGTTTGATTCTTCCTTTATTTAACCGCTCATTGGGTATTTTTGCCAATGTAGCCGTGATATGTATTGCAGCAGAGATGTTGTTTTATTGTATAGTCCATTTATTATCCGGTGAAACAAATCACAGCCCCATATTTTATTGGGGTGCGGTAGCTGTAATTTGTTTATTCATCGCTTATGGAAGATTTGTAATTCAACCCTTTAAATAAAATCCAGAAAGATGAATCGTATGAATCCCAAGGTGGACTGGTTTTTCGAGAAAGACACTAAGTGGCAGAAAGAATTCAATAAACTACGAACAATCATTCTTGATTGTGGACTTCAAGAGACATTGAAATGGGGACACCCCTGCTATACTTTCAAATCCAATAATATCGTATTGATTCACGGATTCAAAAACTACTGTGCCCTTTTGTTTCATAAAGGGGTTTTATTAAAAGATCCGGAGCATATCCTTATTCAGCAGACTAAAAACGTACAAGCAGCCCGACAGATCAGATTTACTGATCTGGAAGAAATAGTAGAGTTGGAAGCATCACTCAAAGCGTACATCTTTGAGGCTATTGAAGTTGAAAAGGCCGGACTGGAAGTGGATCTAAAGGAAACCAAGGACTTTGAAGTAGCAGAAGAATTTCAAGCCAAATTGGATGAGAATCCTAAACTGAAAAGAGCCTTTGAATCGCTGACGCCGGGTCGTCAAAGAGGATACCTTTTACATTTTTCAGGTGCCAAGCGGTCTGAAACCAGAACTCGCCGAGTTGAAAAATACATCCCACATATTCTGAATGGAAAAGGTTTAAATGATCAATAGGTGGGAAATTGGCCCTAAAAGTCAGCCTAAAATCTCTAAACTTTTTTGTTTATCTGAAGCAAGTTGAGCTTTGAGTTCTTCAATCCCATCGAACTTTTGTTCATCACGAATACGATCTACAAAACGAATCTGAATGGTGTCTCCATATATTTCCCAATCAAAATCAAAGATGTTTACTTCAATGGTTCTTTCCGGATCATCGAAGGTTGGGCGAACTCCTATGTTCATCATTCCACCAAACCACTCACCTTTGACACGGACTTTTACAGCATAAACTCCATTTTTCGGAATCACTTTATTTTCGTGTTCTGGTTTCAGATTTGCAGTGGGATAACCAATAGTTCTGCCCCGTTCATCGCCATGTATTACAATACCATTCAATAAATATTCTCTTCCGAGGTATTCTGCTGCTTTCTTTACATCACCGTCATCAGCCAGTGTTTTCCGGATCAAGGTACTGCTGATGGTAACTTCTCCCATTTCCTGTTTAGAAACTACATGAGAAGCAAAGCCAAGCTCCTTTCCTAATTTCTCGATGGTATCGATTGTACCTTTACGATCGCGCCCAAAATGGTGGTCGTAACCTATCACAAATTCACTTACCCCTATCTTCTCATGAATAATATCGCGGACAAATTCTTCTGAGGTAAGCAGGGAGAAGTCCCGGTCAAATGGGATAACAAGCAAAATATCTATTCCCAGATCTTCCAGAATCTCACAGCGTTCTTTTAATGTAGTAAGGAGTTTTATCCCCCCTTTACCGGGATTGATGATCTCTCGGGGATGGGGATCGAAAGTAACCACAACACTACGGGCATTACGCTTTTTCGCTTTTTTAACCACAGTTTCCATCAGCTTTCGGTGCCCAAGATGAACGCCATCAAAGGTGCCTACTGTAACTACAGTATTGGGTTCACGGGTACAATTTTTAAGCTCGATCAGCTTTCCCATATCTCCTTCAATTTATCTGCAAGGTCGTGTGGATGTAATGCATCATCCACTAAATAATGTCCGATGGCGGTCCGTTCCAATCCACTTAAATACGCTTTTGAAGCTAACGCTTCGCCAAGGTCTCTTGCAAGCGAGCGAATATACGTGCCTTTGCTGCACTGTGTTTTTAAGGTAAGTTTTGGAGGATTGAAATCAAGAATTTCGTGATTGTGAAAAGTGATCTGCCGGGGCGGACGTTCCACTTCTTCTCCCTTTCTGGCGAGTTCGTATAATTTCTTTCCACCGTATTTTAACGCCGAATACATGGGCGGAACCTGGTTCACCGTTCCGGTAAATTGCTCTGTCAAAACTTGCTTTACTTTTTCTTTGGTGATATGCTTCCAGTCGCCTTCTTCATGCGTCTCGCCTTCCGCATCATACGTAGTGGTAGATCGGCCAAAAGTAATTTCTGCTATATAAGTTTTTGGAAGGTCCTGTATCATAGAAATGGATTTGGTTGCCTTTCCACAACATAAAATCAGGAGCCCGGTTGCCAGCGGATCCAAAGTGCCGGCATGGCCTGTTTTTTTTACCCGAATGCGTTTTCTAAGAAATTTGACGACATCAAAACTGGACCATTCAAGAGGTTTATTGATCAAAAAGATCGCACCGGTTTTTAAGTCCGTTTCTTTATTGGGAAGGCTTTTTTTCCCGAAAACCGGAATATCATCCAAAGGAATAGCTCGGGCCATGCAGGTCAGCTTTCGCTTTCTGAGTCAGTATCTTCTTCAGGGATATCTACCTTTTTGAAGAGCTGTTCGATCTTGTTCACATATTCGGCAGTATCATCCTGATAGAAATGCAATTCAGGAATTTTTCGCACCTGATTTTTGATCTTCGAAGCCAATTCATACCGAATTTCATCAATATGTTCATTAATGAATTGATAGACGGGTTTTTCATCCCTTCCGGGAGAAAAAACACTCAAATAGACCTTTGCAATCGACAGATCATCAGTCATCCTTACATTTGTGACGGTCACAAAAGTGCCATCAGGTTGATAAGAACGTTGAATAATTTGTCCAAGGTCTTTTTTTATAACCGCTGCTAATCTCTCTGGTCTGAAACCCATGACTTCTAAATCTAAATAATTCTAATTCAAACCTGCCTGAAGTAATTTTAAAGAACCTTTGCCAGGTTAACGTTTTTATCCGGCAGAATCTTCGAGAGTACGTTTCTGCTCAATGATCTTGTAGCTTTCGATCTGATCGCCAACTTTGATATCGTTATATCCCTGAATACTAATACCACATTCATATCCGGATGTAACTTCTCTAACGTCATCTTTGAACCTCTTAAGAGTATCGATCTCACCGTCATAGATCACAACCCCTTCACGAACCAAACGGATTGGATTATTGCGTTCGATTTTACCTTCAGTTACATAACAACCCGCGATAGTGCCTACTTTGGAAACTTTGAAGGTTTCCCGGACTTCAACAACACCCATCATTTGCTCTTTCAATTCAGGTGATAGCAATCCTTCAAGGGCATCACGGACTTCATCAACAGCATCATAGATAACACTGAAGAGTCGAATATCGATTTCCTCTTCTTCAGCCAGCTTACGAGCCTGTGAAGTTGGGCGAACCTGGAAACCAATGATAATCGCGTCCGAAGCAGAAGCCAGAAGAACATCTGATTCTGAAATTGCCCCGGCTCCGGTGTGGATGATGTTAACGGCAACTTCATCAGTACTTAATTTTTGAAGTGAACCGGATAGTGCTTCAATGGAACCGTCTACATCCGCTTTCACAATCACATTAAGTTCAGAAACTTCACCAAGCGCAAGGCGACGTGAAATATCGTCAAGCGTCATATGCTTGGTCTTACGCATGGCCTGTTCGCGGCGAATCTGCATACGCTCATTAGCCACTTCTTTAGCAATTTTTTCATCCTCAGCAACAACCAGTTTATCACCGGCTTGAGGCATTTCATCAAACCCCATAAGCTGTACAGGTGTTGAGGGGCCAGCTTTTTCAACGCGCTGACCATGTTCGTTTTCCATTGCTCTAACCCGACCAAAACAAGGTCCGGCCACAAAAGGGTCTCCTACTTTCAAAGTACCGCCCTGAACAAGAATATTGGCAACAATTCCTTTTCCTTTATCCAAACGTGCTTCAAGAACAACACCGTCAGCGCGGCGATCAGGGTTCGCTTTAAGTTCAAGCAATTCTGATTCGATCAGTACTTTTTCAAGCAAATCTTCGATGCCTTGTCCGGTGTGAGCCGAAACTTCAGCGTACTGAACCTGTCCGCCATATTCCTCAACAATTACATCATGCTCAGCCAATTCGGCTTTAATTCGATCGGGGTTAACACCCTCTTTATCCATCTTGTTGATGGCAACTACGATAGGCACACCGGCAGCTTTAGCGTGGTTGATGGCCTCAATGGTCTGAGGCATCACGGAATCGTCACCGGCAACCACCAGAATAACGATATCCGTTGCTTGAGCACCACGAGAACGCATTGCGGTAAAGGCTTCGTGACCCGGAGTATCAAGGAAAGTGATCTCATTATCATTATGTACTACCTGATATGCACCTACGTGCTGGGTAATACCACCGGCCTCACCGGCTGCCACTTTTTCTTCACGAATGTAATCAAGCAAAGAAGTTTTTCCGTGGTCAACGTGTCCCATTACCGTAATAATTGGAGCACGTGGTTTAAGTTCTTCTTCGGAATCTTCAGGAATGGTTAATTCTTCATCAAGTTCTTCCGCATCAATAAATTCAACTTCTTTGCCGAATTCTTCGGCTACAAGTTCGATGGTACCTGCATCCAGTCTCTGGTTAATGGTAATCATCAACCCAATGGACATACACACAGAAATAATGTCATTCACACCAACATCCAGCAGATCAGCTAACTCATTAGCTGTGATGAACTCAGTAGTCTCTATAACATCAGACTCGAGTTCCTCCATTTCCTGCTGCTTTTGCAGTTCTTCCTCACGTTCTTCTTTTCGCTCCCGGCGACGTTTTTGACGCTTACTTCCAACCGTTTTGGAAGACTTCATTTTCTTCAGCGTCTCTTTCATCATTTTATCAACGTCGGTCTCGTCGATCTCACTCTTACGCTTTTTCTTCTTACCGCCTTTTTTAGATTTTTTGGATTTCTTATCCGTATCACCGGAATCGTCGTCCTTACGATCTTTACGACGCTTACGTTTTTTACGTGGCTTACGATCGCTTGTAAAAGAAGCTTTTCCTAATACTTTGGTACCCTTTAATTTACCGGCGGAACCACGAATTACTTCCTTATCCTCTTCATCATCTTCGTCTTCGTCATCCTCTTCTTCGTCCGCTTCAGCCTCTTTTTCTTCAGCTTTAGCCTTTTCTTCTTCCTCTTTTCTGGCGGCTTCTTCAGCTTCTTTTTTCTTTTTGGCTTCGGCTGCTTCTTTTTCCTTCCGGGCTTTTTCTTCGGCTTTGCGTTTCTCTTCTTCCTCTTTTGCTTTCTTAGCTTCGGCCTCTTTTTTCTCTGCTTCTTCTTTTTTCTTTTTGGCTTCGGCTTCTTCTTTGGCTTTAGCCTCGTCTTCGGCTTCATCCAGAGGCTCAAGACTTTCTATGTCTTCTTCCGGTTCAAGTTCCGGGGCTTCATCTTCAGGTTCCAAACCAATGGTCTCTTCAATAGGCTCCAGCACATTATCGAGCGTCACACTATCGTTACGCTGATTCATCATTTGACTGCGCCGGCTTTCGTACTCTTCACGAGCTTTTTCGTGATCAGCACTCTTTGCCTTATCCTCCCCATACACTCCTTCCAGAACCTCATACATATCAGGCTGTATCTTGAAGTTGGGACGGTTGGCTACATCAAAGCCCTGATCATTCAGCGTATCTACGATAGACTGGGTAGCTACGTTAAACTCGGATGCAACTTTAAAAAGTGGTTTTGGTCTTTTAGACGACATATAAGTGATTTAAATGTGAGCTCTTTAAACTAAGGATTTTTAAGTGGAATTGCCGACTCAGACTTTAATCTTCGTCTTCAAACTCGTAGGCAATTACGCTCATAATCTTCTCAGCGAGCTCGGGATCTATTTCTTCGTTCGTTCTGCTTACTAATTCATCTGCATTCAGCTCCAATACTGCACGAGCGGTATCACAGCCAATATCATGTAGAAGTTGAATAACTTCAGGCCCGAAATCGACTTCAAACTCGTCGATATCAATATCATCTTCGGCTTCTACTTCACGATAAACATCAATTTCTACTCCGGCTAATTTGGAAGCGAGTCGGATATTAACCCCTCCTTTACCAATAGCTTTTGATACTTCATCGGCCGGCACTAATACATTAGCATGCTTAGTATCTTCATCTAGTTCAACTTTGAGAACTTCTGCAGGCTGTAAAGCGCGTTTAATAAACTCGATCTTATCCGGGGTGAAATTGATCACATCGATGTTCTCATTTTGAAGTTCCCGAACTATTGCATGGATACGAATTCCTTTCATCCCAACACATGCACCAACTGGATCAACTCTTTCATCGTGAGAAAGAACGGCCACTTTGGATCGATCGCCGGGAGCACGGGCTATTCGCACTAACTCGATGATTCCATCAAATACTTCCGGAATTTCATTCTCGAATAATCGCTCCAGGAATAATTCTGAAGTCCTTGAAATAATTACTGTGGGATTACCATTCCGCATGCGTACTTCGGTAACCACTGCACGTATGGTGTCTCCTTTCCGGTAACGATCTTTGTAGATCTGTTCACTTTTTGGAAGTAACAGCTCTACCCCGTTATGATTAACCAGGATATCTTTGTTGTGGCGAACCTGATAGACGTCACCAAGAATGATCTCGCCTACACGGTCGGTATAATCTTCATAAATATTGTCTTTTTCTATCTCTCGAATACGCTGCGCCAACTGCTGTCGCGCCATAGTAACTGCACGGCGGCCAAAGTCAGTGATCTGTATTTCCTGTGCCAATTCATCATAAAGCTCGATATCAGGATCAACCTTTTGAGCATCTTCCAACGAAATCTCAGCAACAGGGTCGGTAAGTTCATCAGATGGAACCACTTCCTGCACGTGTAAGATCTGAATTTCTCCCCGGTCTGCATTCAGGATCACCTCAAACGCATCGTCCGTCTCATATTTCTTTCGAATCATAGTTCGGAACACATCTTCCAAAATGGAAAGAAGCATATCTCTATCAATGCCTTTCTCGTGTGCGATCTCAGCGAACGAGGAGATGATCTGTTTTGATAATTCGTTTTGCATTTGTTTTAGGGACTTAAATTACGGGGATTATTTTGGTTTCAACGATGGCTTCGAATGGAATTTTGGTTTCCACTTCATCTTCGTCTGTAACAGCCACCATCTTTTCCGAAACTCCGGTGATGACACCTTCAATTTTTTTATATTCGCCTGCCGAATTCTTGAACTTTACGGTAGCAACGCGTCCTTCGTTCTTTTTGTATTGACGCTTATCACTTAACGGCCGGCTCAAACCGGGAGAAGAAACATTCAAGCGATATTTCTTATCAAACATATCATGGGCGTCAATTAAAAAACCCAATTCCCGGCTTATTTCCGAGCAATGGTCAATGTTAACTCCGCCGGATTCATTATCCAAAAGCACCCAAACTTCTGTTTGACCACCTCCGGTTTTGATCTCCACATCCACTACAAACAAATTATGCTCATCTGCAAGCGGTGCAGCTAAATCCTTAATATTTTGTAAGATATCAATTTGCATTTTCATCGAATTCTGAGACAAAAAAAAGTGAGTGCCTTTCGACGCTCACCGAGATTCAAAGGTAGCTCTATTTCGCCTAAATTTCAATGTAAACAAAGTTATTCCAACAGATTCATTTTTGGTTTCATCGGATTTGCTATTAATTTACTGATCTCTCTTTCGCAATATCACAATCCACACAAAAATATATATTCAATGCATCTTCTATTACGTGTTTTACCTGTGCTTATATTGGTAAACTTTTCATTTTCCGGTTGTGCAGAAAAGAAAGATGCACCTTCCGGGAAATCCCAAACCAAACAGGGGCGCACTCTTGAATTTACTGAACAGATAACGTTCCTAAATTCTCAAGGTGAGGAAATTTCAACGATCAGGGCTGCTCTTGCTGATGAACCGGAAGAGCGAAACCAAGGACTCATGGATGTTAATGAACTCCCCTCAGATGCAGGCATGCTTTTTATTTTTCCTGATGAAGCACCCCGAAGCTTTTATATGGCTAACACTCCGCTTCCGCTTGATATCATGTTTGTGAGCAGCGACAGCACTATCGTCCGTATCCATCAAAATACTACTCCTTTTAGTAGCGCGCAGTTACCATCAGGAAAGCCGGCCCAATATGTAGTGGAAACCAATGGCGGGTATGCCGTTTCACATGATATACAAGAAGGGATGAAAGTCCGGTTCTAACCCAACCTATCAGGCTTCTACCTGGGCGTATTCCTTCAAAAAATCCATCACGGTTTGTACATTTTGTTTCGAACCGATGTAAATAGGTGTTCGCTGATGAATAGCTTCCGGCTGAAGTTCCAAAATCCGTTTATGTCCATCCGTTGCCATTCCTCCCGCTTGCTCAACGATAAAACTCAAGGGATTACATTCGTACATGAGACGTAGCTTGCCGTTGGGATATCTTTTGCTGTGAGGGTAAATGAATATGCCTCCTTTAATAAGCGTCCGGTGAATATCAGCAACCATGGATCCAATGTACCTTGCAGAATATGGACGGCCAGTTTCGGGGTCTTCCTCCTGACAATATTTGATATATTTTTTGAGACCAAGATCCCACGAATTATAGCTCCCCTCATTAATGCTATAAATACCTCCGTGGTCCGGAATTTTGATTCCCCGGTCGCTGAGAATAAACTCGCCAATGCTTGGATCCAGAGTAAAAACAGAAACGCCCAACCCGGTTGTATAGGCTAAGATTGTACTTGAACCGTACAGCACATATCCCGCAGCAACCTGACGAACCCCCGGTTGGAGTGCATCGTCTTCCCTTACAGCTGGATCGAAACGAGCTTCGCGCATGTAAACGGAGAAAATACTACCAATGGATACATTCACATCAATATTTGAAGATCCGTCGAGAGGATCGAGATACACAATATATTTTCCGCCTTTGCTGCTGAGTTTAACGATTCCGTCATTTTCTTCAGATATCACCATGCAGGTAATCATAGACCGGTCCAGGGCAGAAATAAGTTGCTGATCAGCAAAAAGATCCAATTTCTTTACCGATTCTCCATGCACATTCTTTGAACCGTCGTAGCCAAGAATATTCGTAATGCCTGCTTTATTTACTTCTCGTGAAATGATCTTAGCTGCAAGCCCTATATCACGAAGTAGTTGTGAAAGTTCTCCTGTTGCCCCGGGAAACCTATTTTGAGACTGAATGATGTATTCCTCTAAAGTTTCCAATCTCGAATTACTCTTATTTGTCATAAATCAATTATTGTATTTTGGAAGCGCTTTTCTAAAAGATAAGGATGTTTTTTTGAAAAAATCTTCCCGAATTTTCTGATAATTATTTACCCGAAATATCCTGAATTGTTCTCAGAGTTTCTTCTGCTTTTTCCTGAAGTTCTTGTAAGGTTCCACTGTTCTCAATCACAAAATCAGCTAATGAAAACAGCTCTTCAAAATCGGGTTGTTTGTCCATACGATCTTGTATTTCCTTTTCAGAAACTTGATCTCTTTTAGATGTGCGGTGCAATCTTTGTTTTTCATCAGCGGTAACAATGACAACGTAGTCAAGCCAATCCGGCCGGCCTTCATTCAATAAAATAGCAGCTTCATAAGCAAATATTCCTGTTCCTTCCCGTTCTTTTTGATCGGCATATTCTTTCAACTTCTTTCTTAAAACGGGATGAACCAACGCATTTAATTCCTCAACCCGGTTTTTAGCAAAAGCTTCCTCAGCAAGATAAGCGCGGTTTAAGCTTCCATCAGAGTCGTAAGATGCTTCTCCGAATACTTTTGTGATATTCTCTCTCAGGTTCGGGTCTTCATTCATTAATTTTTTTGCGAAATCGTCTGCATATACTATTTCAACCCCATTTTTCTCCCATTGCCTGCAAAAGGTAGTCTTTCCAGATCCAATACCTCCGGTTATGCCTATTTTGATCATGTTTAAACCGTTGATCTGTACGTTAGCATGTACAGATTTTTTTAATTGATGATGGTTGAAACCAACTCATCCGAAGTTTCCGGATAATCGGTAGTATAGTGCAAACCGCGACTTTCTTTTCGTTGCAGTGCCGATCTCACAATTAGATAGCCAACAGAAACCAGATTTCGAAGTTCACACAACGGTACATTCACTTTGGTGCGATGATAAAAATCTTCTACTTCCTCATTCAAAAGTTCAACCCGACGCATGGCGCGTTCCAGCCGCAAATTACTGCGCACAATGCCCACATAATTCCACATCACCTGTCGTAATTCCTGCAGGTTGTGAGATACCAACACCCATTCTTCCGTGTTCACCGTACCGCTTTCATCCCACTCAGGTATGTCATCCCGATAAGAAAGCTCATCTAGCTCTTTGAAAGAATGATGATAAGCTTGATCTGCAAACACCAATGATTCCAGTAAACTATTGGAGGCTAAACGGTTCGCTCCGTGCAAACCTGTGCTCGCCACTTCCCCACAAGCATACAAATTTTTGATGGACGTTCGGCCCTGCAGATCCGTTTTCACTCCACCGCACGTATAATGGGTAGCGGGAACAACGGGAATCTGATCTTTAGTGATATCAATGCCGTATTTCAGACACGTTTCATAAATAGTAGGAAATTCTTCTTTGACCTTTCCAGCATCCAAATGTGTGACATCAAGAAATACGTGGTCTTCGCCTCGCTTTTTAAGCTGATCATCGATAGCGCGAGCCACGATATCTCTTGGGGCCAGTTCTTTACGTTCATCATAATTTTTCATGAATGCTTCGCCGGATGCATTTCGAAGAATACCTCCAGCCCCGCGAACGGCTTCTGAGATCAAAAAAGAACCGGCTTCGGGAATGGCTAAGCTTGTAGGGTGAAATTGTACGAATTCCATATTCTCGATCTCCGCTTTGGCCCGGTATGCCATTGCAATTCCATCTCCCGTTGCCACCGATGGATTAGTGGTATGCTGATATACCATCCCGGCTCCGCCAGCTGCTAACACTGTAACTTTAGCCAGCATTCTTATCACTTCGTTTTCCGGCTCATTCAGCACATAAACTCCAAAACAATGAATATCATCAACTGACTTTACATCCATTCCAAGATGGTGCTCAGTCAAGAATTCCATCGCAAAATGGTGCTCAAAGATTTCAATATTCGGATGATTTTTAACCTTCTCTACCATCACCGAAATGATCTCGTATCCCGTGGCATCGGCAGCATGGACGATGCGGTTCTCGGAATGGCCTCCCTCGCGTCCCAAATCCAATTGTCCGTTCTTTTGGGTGAATTGTACGCCGTAATCAATAAGTTCGCGGATCATTCTTGGGCCTTCTTTCACCACCAATTCCACGGATTTACGGTTGCAAAGTCCTGCACCGGCTTCAAGCGTATCATTGATATGTTTTTGGAAAGAATCGTGTTTGGTGAGAACCCCGGCTATACCGCCTTGTGCATAGGCGGTATTTGCTTCCATCATCTCTTTTTTAGTGACAATAGCTACGGTTCCATGTTCAGCTGCCTTCAGCGCAAAAGTCAATCCTGCGATGCCGCTGCCAATCACCAGAAAGTCGTAGCTATGCTTCTTCGACATCCTGAAGGAGATATGCTTTTATAAATTCATCGAGATCGCCATCCATGACACCGCTGACGTCGCTGGTTTCGTAATTTGTGCGGTGATCTTTCACGCGCTGATCATCAAATACATAACTTCGGATTTGAGACCCCCACTCATTTTTACTTTTAGAGCCTTCCAATTTAGCCTTTTCCGCTTCACGAATTTCTTTCTCGAGTTCGTAGATACGGGATTTCAGCAACACCATAGCCTTTTCCCGGTTTTGAAGTTGCGAGCGCTCCTGTTGGCATTCTGCCACCACGCGCTCTATACTTCCATCGGAAAGCTCTCCTTCCCAAATCAAACGTACACCGGTTTCCACTTTGTTCACGTTCTGTCCTCCGGCTCCGCTGGAGTGAAAACGCTGAAGCTCAACTTTACTTTCGTCAATATCCACTTCAATGGTATCATCGATCAGCGGAGCTACAAATACGGAACAAAAAGAAGTATGCCGGCGAGCGTTGCTGTCGAATGGAGATACCCGCACGAGACGATGAACACCACTTTCGGCCTTCAAAAAACCGTAAGCATTATCACCGGAAACTTCGATGGTAGCACTTTTGAGTCCGGCTACATCGCCGTCTTGGTAGTCAATGACCGAAACCTTAAAGCCTGATTTTTCGGCCCACCGGGTGTACATACGATACAGCATTTCAGCCCAATCCTGACTTTCGGTTCCGCCAGCTCCGGGATTAAAGGTGACGATCGCATCGCGATGATCATCTTCCCCACTCAACATATTTCGAAGCTCCATCTCCTCAAGTGCTTTTTGCAGCTTCTTGTACTCGGCCTGAAGATCACTTTCCACATCTTCGCCCATTTCCTGGAATTCAAGAAACACGTTGATGCTCTCGCGGAGTGAATCCAGGTTATCCCAACCTTCTACCAGGCTTTTTTCCTTGTCCAGCTCTTTCATTATAGATTGAGCTTTGTCCGGATCATTCCAAAAGTTGGGGTCCTGAGTATGTTCAGTAAGTTCTATTATTCTGACTTTGCGTTTTTCGTAGTCAAAGATACCCCCTGAGCGCATCTATGCGCTCGTAGAGTTCGTTGAGGCGATCTGTATTTATTGCCATGTATATCTGTAGATTCTGATTTTTTTAGCGACGGGTTAGTATAGCGCCCACTACAAGTCCGGCAACGAATGCCAAACCTAATCCTTGTTCGGGGTGGGCACGCACATAGCGCCGTGCATTTCTGTATTCGTGACGGAGTTCCCTTTCCAAACCATCTCTTTCATATCTGAGACGATCAAGAAGTGCATCGTATGTTTCTTCAGCTTTGTCTTGCAGTGCTTCAGTGGTATGTTGAAGTCTGTCTTCTATACCTTGTCTTACATTGTTTTTTTTTGTTGAAGTTGCCATGGTTTCTCCGTTTTAAGTTGACTGGAAAATACAAATTCACTGTTTAAGTGTTAGTAATTTACACTAATTAAACACGGAAGTTTGTAGGGTTTGTTCCATTATTTTTATGCCCAATTATCCCTTGGTTTACTCATCCCCAAACACTGAAAAAGTTTGATCAGGCTGCATCGCCAACACCGTTTCTACCATCATATCGATCAGGGTATTCACATCCTTCATGGAAACTACTTCCACCGGTGAGTGCATATACCGAAGAGGAGTAGAAAGCAGTGCACTTGGAATTCCGGTTTGCTGATAGAAAATACTATCGGTATCGGTTCCGGTTCTAACACTGGTGGCTTCATGCTGAATATCAATTTTATTCTTTTCGCACACTTCCTCAATGAAATCCACCACTTTAGGGTGATTTGCACCGCCATGCTGTACGGTCGGGCCTTTGCCTAATTCCACTGTTCCATGTTCTTTCTGGTCAATTCCGGGTGTATCGGTAGCATGTGTCACATCAGTAACCAAAGCCACATCCGGCATAAACCGATAGGACATCATCCTGGCTCCAAATCCACCAACCTCTTCCTGCACCGAGTTTAGTGCAATCACATTCACTTTCAAATCTTTTTTGCGCTCGCTGATCTTACGCATGGCTTCAGCGATCACATAACCTCCGATTCTGTTATCCAAAGCCCGCGCCGATAGCAGATCATCGTTTAAGAATTCGGTATCCGTTGCGTATGTAATAGGATCTCCGACTTGCACTAATTCGAGGGCTTCTTCCTTAGAACTAACTCCGATGTCAACATAAATATCTTTCCATTCCGGTTGTTTTCCACCGCCGTTCTTTTTGTCCTGAAGATGTATGGCTGTGTTTCCGGTAACCCCCACCACACGTCCTCTTTTATTGTGAATAAAAACTTTTTTGGCTCGCGCAATGGTAGAATCACTTCCTCCTAATTTGTTGATGTAAATAAATCCCTGTTCGGTGATATGTTGTACTACCATTCCAATTTCATCACAATGAGCCTCCAGCATCACGGTTGCTACGTCACCACTCATATTGATCTTAGCGGCACATGAGCCATAGGAATCTGTCACTACTTCATCTGCAAACTGATCGACATATTTTTTCCAGACTTTAACGCCCTCTTTTTCATATCCGGTAGGACTTGGAGTGATCAGTAGTTCCTCTAAAAAATCGCGCTCGTTTTGTTTGGCCATTGGTGTTTAATTTGGATTAAAAATTGATGGGTGTGAATATAATAAATCTATCGTGTAGAATGTTCCCTTTCGATTTGTCATTTGGTTTAGACAACCGCATCTTTGGAACAAAAAATTACGCCATGTTTAGACCTGAATACGACCCACATCTATTTTACCACTGGACTGAAATTCCTGTTCGTTTCCGGGATCTTGATCCTCTTAACCATGTGAACAATGCGCTTTTCAATACCTATCTGGAAGAAGCCCGAATTCGGTTCCTCGCTGAAGTGGGGCAAATGCAAAGTGAATTTTCACACGGAAAAACCTTCGTACTCGTAAAATGTACCATAGAATATCTCAAACAAATCAAATTTCCCGCTACAGTGTTAGTTGGGACGGGTGTTAAAGAAATAGGAAATACCAGCATAACCGCTATACAGGCCATCTTTGATAAAGAAAGTAAGAACCTGGTATGTATGGGGCAAACCAAGGGAGTTTGGTTTGATATTAAAAATCAGCGTCCCACCCGACTCCCTGAAATCGAGAATTTGGATGATATGATGGTTGAGTGATTAAGCATATTTTATAGAATTTTATAGCCTTTTTCATCTACCTCATCACTTGATTACTTCATCACTATATCACCCATTTTTTTAATATCTTCGGGGCGCTTCAAAACACGAGTATTTTCAAGCATGGATAAAAGCACACGCTATAAAATTTTTAACGACCCCATCCATGGGTTCATCACCGTTCCAAAAGGGAATATCCTGCGGCTGATCGATCATCCCTATGTACAGCGGTTACGCCGAATCCGTCAGTTGGGTTTGGGATATCTGGTATTTCCTGCGGCAGAGCATTCCCGCTTTTCCCATGCATTAGGAGCACTTGAATTGGGACAGCGCGTATTAAGCAATTTGCGTGAAAAGGATACTACCATCAGTCAACCTGAATATGATGGAACGCTGATGGCCATTTTATTGCATGATGTAGGACACGGCCCGCTTTCCCATACGCTGGAACATTCGCTCATCAAAGATTTCAATCATGAGATGATGAGCCTGGCTATCATGAAAGAGCTGAATCAAGAATTTAGCGGAGAACTCGACACAACCATTCAGATCTTCACCAATCAATACAAAAAGAAATTTCTGCACCAGCTTATTTCCTCACAGCTTGATCTGGACCGATTGGACTATTTACGGCGCGACAGTTTCTTTACGGGTGTTTCAGAGGGAACTGTTGGTATTAATCGCATTTTAAAAACAATGCGGGTTTTCAAAGGAAATATTGTTATCGAGAAGAAAGGGATCTATGCCATTGAAAACTATATTATTGCCCGCCGGTTGATGTATATGCAGGTATATCAGCACAAAACTGTATTAAGTGCAGATTTCCTTTTGCGCAGCATTTTTAATCGCGTTCGTATGCTCATTGATTCCGGTCAAAACCTTCATTTTGCATCACCGGCTTTAGAATATTTCCTGACGGTTCAACCTTCTGCAAAAAAATCCATTTCTAAAGAAATGCTCTCGCATTACACCGATATGGATGACCACGATGTGTTTCTGAACATTAAATTATGGGAAAAGTCAGAAGATCGGATTCTCTCTGAGTTATGTAATCGGTTTCTCAACAGGGGCTTATTTCGCACTACCTTTTTAGATAAAAAACCGACCGATTCCCAAATAGAAGAGATCCGAAAGAAAACCCAAAAAGCACTTAAAAAACTCAAACTACCTGCTGATGAAGAAAGTATAGACTATTTCCTGAGCTTTGAACGCAGCTATTCCGAAGCTTATAAATATAAGAATGAGAGCATCTGGATCCTGGAAAACGAGAAAGCGATCGAGTTTTCTAAGGCTGCAGAAACAAAGAACATAATTGCCCTGACTGAGCCGGTTGTAAAACATTATTGTGTACACCTGAAGCAGGTTTCGATCTAACCTACACCACCTGCGATTTCAAAGGAGCGGCTGAAGATTTGCTTTTTGGAAAACTCTGGGACGCAGGCAAAAACATAGATAGTTTTTCAAACAACTCTTTTTCTTTGAATGGTTTCTGGATGTACTCTGAAAATCCACTCTCGATCAGTTCATTGCGAGTACCTCCGTGCCCCCCTGCCGTTACTGCAATAATGGGAATATTTTTTCCCGATCCATTAACACCCCGGATTTTTTTCATGGCTTCAACCCCATCCATTACCGGCATAGAGATATCCATTAAAACGACATCCGGCTTATTGGATTGATAACACTTAAGGGCTTGCTTGCCATTTTCTGCTTCAATGATCCTGAAATTTCTCATCTCCAGCATGATCCTTGCAAGAGTACGGTTTACAGGGAGATCATCTACAACTAAAGCCGTTAAGTTGGAATCTTGATCCAAGGTTTGTTTATTAGCTGACTCTAAAAATTTGGATGACTTTTTTGATGCTTCTTTAACGGGAATTTCAATGCTCGCCTTTGTCCCCTTATTAAAGACACTGTCAATCGAGATAGTACCACCTAATATTTCAACGAGTTTTTTACACGTTGTTAAACCCAGCCCGGTTCCTGAACGCCGGTCATTAGCCCCTTGCCAAAAAGGATCAAAGATCTGACCGAATTCTTCTTCTCTGATCCCAATTCCGGAATCAGAAACGACTACTTTGAGTAATTTTTCTGAAGAATTTCCTGCCATATCAAACTTAACTTCGATTTTACCGCCTTCCGTAAACTTAATTGCATTATTTACTAAAGAATAAATAATGGTTTTTAACTTTTTGCCATCCGCAACAAAGTACTTTACCCTTTGAGAAGCTACATGAACCTTAAAATCAATTTCTTTGAACCGTGCCTGTACTTTAAATTTCGTTTTCAGTTCAGAAACTATATCTGAAATACATATTGTCTTCTCTTCAATGTCAGTCTTACCTGATTCCAGATTCGATATTTCTAAGATGTCATTGATCACATCCAGCAACTGGCTGCCGCTGGTAGATATTTTTCGGAGATGACTTTTTTCATCTTCATCAAGATTGGCACTTTTCTCCAACAACTCTGAGTAGCCTAAAATTGCACTTAATGGTGTTCTGAGCTCGTGGGAAAGTTTTTCTACGAGCTCAGATAGCTTAAACTGATATGAGTTATACTTTTCGTTCACCCTTTCTCTCTGTAATATGGCTGCGTTGGCAAGGCATTGAAAAATTGCTGCTATTTGTAACTATGGCAGCATGTCTCTTTTTTGGGAATAGATTTGAAATTTTACCCGTACAAAGGGATTCATCAGAGACAATATGATATAAAGTGCTTGCTGCTTCCAACTTCTGTTCAAAATTATTTGATGAACAAAAATTATCAAAATACAGCCGCTCTTACAGGTTAATCTTTCCTAATTAATAATTGTAAAGAATTTATTTCTTCATATACACGACAAACGAAAGATCTTCTTTATCCTCTCTTTCTGTTTCTTCCCAAACCGTACCAATATCATCCCTGTAGTCCGGAAAATAGGTATCCCCGTTATATTCTTTATGAATTTCCGTGATGATCATTTTGTCTGCAACATCAATGGCATCCCTGTAAAGTACCCCTCCCCCTATAATAAATACTTCTTCTTCGTTAGATGATCTTAATGCCTCGTTCAGCGAATCAAAAGTTTCAACATTATCATACGTCTTGGTGGTTGAAAGAACGATGTTTTTTCGGCCGGGCAGGGGAATTTCATTTAGCTCTTCAAAGACTCCTCTTCCCATAATAATGGTACCCCCCATGGTTGTTTGTTTGAAATGCTTTAAATCTTCAGGGTAGCGCCATGGAAGTCCCCCATCTTTTCCGATCACTAAGTTTGGGTCGTGTGCAGCAACAAGAGTGATGGTCATACGGCAACCTCAAATTTGATCACCGGATCAGGATTGTAGTTTTCAAGCGTGAAATCTTCGTAAGTAAGTTCATCTACCGGTTTTTTTGCAATTTTGAGAGTAGGCAGTGGTTTTGGTTTTCGTTTCAATTGTTCTTTTAGTCCATCCACGTGATTCACGTATATATGAGCATCTACAATCGTGTGTGCAAAAACACCGGGTTCTAACCCAACTTCCTGTGCAATAGCCATGGTAAGGGCTGAATAGCATGCCATATTGAAAGGAATTCCTAAAGCTATATCTCCGGAACGTTGGGTAAGATGGCAATTTAACTTTCCGTCCTGCACATTAAAGATATACATGATATGGCATGGAGGAAGAGCCATTTCGTCTAAAAGTCCGGGATGCCAGGCACTTACAACTATGCGTCGGCTATTCGGATTATTTTTAAGCATATCGATGGCTCTTTGCACCTGGTCAAATTCCTTTCGTACCCATACCTCTTTATCTAAAGCCGAACCATTTCCTTCAAACCGAACCTCTTCTTTTTCAAAGTAGGGAAATCGCCTCCAAAGAACGGGATAAATGGGACCAACATGACCTTCTTCATCAGCCCAGGCATCCCAAATATGGCAATCTTTTTCATCGCGCAACCACCGGATGTGATCCTCTCCCCTCAAATACCACAACATTTCCAATATCACGGAACGAAAATAGACTTTTTTGGTTGTGAGAAGGGGAAATCCTTCCGAGAGATCTACTTTATAGAATTCAGAAAAATTTGAAATCGTATCCGTTCCGGTACGGTTTTCTTTTCTGACACCGTTTTCTAATACGCTTTTAACAAGATCGTGGTATTGTTTCATAGTTTAATAAGAGCTTATAATAAGGTTCCGCTTAGCAATAAAATGGCCACTGAAAAGTAAATGATAATTCCCGTAACATCTACCAAAGTTGCTACAAATGGCGCAGAAGTTACAGCAGGATCCAAGTTAAATTTGGTGAGAATAAAGGGTAACATGGAACCGCTAAGGTTTCCAAACATAATTACACCAAGCAGGCTTAAACCGATGGTACAGGCCGTCAACACTAAGCCTTCATTAAATACTTCTCCCTGGGAAATCCCCCATAAAATGGTCATCCCGACACCGATCAAGCCAATCATGGTTCCTAACATCAGTCCGGAAAGTAATTCCCGCTTTAGTATTTTCAGCCAATCAGAAGCTTCGATATCGTCGGTAGCTAGTGCACGAATAATTAAGGTTGCTGCTTGTGAACCGGAGTTACCGCCGCTTGAAATGATCATGGGGATAAAAACCGATAGCAAAACAGCTCCGGCAACCACCGATTCATACGAACTCATCGCAGTGACCGTAAACATCTGTCCAATAAATAAAAGTACCAACCACCGCACACGTTTTTTTACCATGCTGAAAACCGATGTCTGCGAATAGTAATCATCCAGAGCATCCATACCCGCCATTTTCTGCATATCTTCGGTAGTTTCTTCTTCGGCTACATCAATTACATCATCAGCCGTCACAATTCCTACCAACACTCCATCTGAGTCAACAACAGGTAGTGCCACACGGTCGTATTTAGCTAACATTTTTACGGCCTCTTCCTGATCATCATAAACCGACAATGCCTCATAAGAGCGATCCATAAGGCTCTCAATATGTGCTTCAGGATCTGCAAGGATCAAATAATTGATGCGAAGGTCATCAATAAGGTGTTCTTTATCATCAACTACATAAATTACGTTGATGGTTTCAGCCGTCTCTCCATACTTTCGGATATGTTCCATACTGCGAGAAATCGTCCAGTTTGATTTCACTTTCACGTAGCGAGGGGTCATCAAACGGCCAACACTCTCCTCGGGATACCCCAAAAGTTTCTTAAGCTGACGCTGATCTTCCAGCTTGATGGAATTCATAACCCGTTGCGTAAGGTGCCCGGGAAGCTCCTCCAGTATAGATACCTGCTCATCCGGTTCCAGGTTACCCATCACATCACTCAATTGCTGCCTGTTAAACAATTCAAGCAGTTCTACACCTTTGGTGGATGGGAGTTCGGCAAAAACATCCGCAGCAACCGGCTTTTTTAGTAAGCGAAAAACAACTACCGCTATATCTCCGGGTAATTCAAGTAAAAGGTCTGATATATCTGCAGCCGGCACATCATTAAGAACCTCTTTAAGCGCAACCCAGTCCTTATTGGAGATAAGCTCCTCAAATTCCGGTTTTATAAGTTGAACAAACATGGGTTTTTGCATTGGATCAGCCTAAAATGAACGTGCTAAGAATCGGGCTAAATCAACCAAAAAACAAGTTTAACAGGCTGTAATTTGAAAAATAACCTATTCTTTGACCTGAATTTTTTTCAGAGCTTCTTTAGCCGCTTTTTGCTCTGCTTTTTTCTTACTCTTCCCTATTCCAGTACCCAGTTGTTTATTCCCGATCAATACTTTAACCTCAAAAGTACGGTTATGCCCGGGACCACTTTCTTTGATCAATTCGTACTTTGGAATATCCATTTTTTCTGCCTGGGCATACTCCAACAGGGCACTTTTATAATTATCGACGGTATTGATGAGCTCTTCGATCTCGATATGATCTTCAATGACCTTATCTACAAAATTATAAGCATCATCATATCCTTTTGTAATATAAATGGCAGCAATTATGGATTCGAATGCATCAGCCAGAATACTTTTTGAGATCTTGCCCCCTCCATTTTCCGCCAGCTCCATCAGGTCTTCAATTCCAAGTGCTTTTGAGAAAATGGTGAGAGTATCACCCCTTACAAGCTTTGCACGAACCTTTGTCAAAAAACCTTCATCTTTCTCGGGATATTTATTGAAAAGAATTTCAGCTGCTATGAGGTCAAGAACGGCATCCCCTAAAAATTCAAGCCGCTCGTAAGAATCGTAGGTTTCGTATTTTTCCTGGGAAAGAGTTGATCGATGACGAAGAGCTTTTAAAAAAAGTGAAGGATCGTCGATTCGAAAACCAACGATCCTTTCTATTTTTTCTATTCTACCTAAAAAATCAGGGTTAAGTTCTGAGGTTTTCTTCTTACTGAAAAGTGAACTGAACCAACCCGGCATTGAGCTTAATCCTGGTATTTTTGAAATACGAGGGTTGAGTTATGGCCACCAAACCCGAATGCATTATTCAAAGCAATATTAACATCACGTACCACCGCTTCATTAGCTGTGTAATTAAGATCACATTCGGGATCCTGATTTTCGATGTTAATGGTTGGAGGAACCATGCCGTGATAAATAGCTAATAAAGCCGCAATCGACTCGATTGCTCCCGCAGCTCCCAATGTATGACCATGCATACTTTTTGTGGAGTTGCAGTTGATTTTTTTGGCATGATCTCCAAATACTTTTTTAATAGTATTTGATTCTGCTACGTCACCCAATGGAGTGGAAGTTCCATGCATGTTGATGTGATCCACATCTTCCGGTTTGATGCCCGCAGCTTTTAAAGCATTGGTCATCGCCAGAATTACGCCATTTCCTTCAGGATCTGGAGCAGTAATGTGATAGGCGTCAGCAGAAAAACCATATCCTTTGATTTCTCCATAGATACGAGCACCACGATCGAGAGCCGATTCTAATTCTTCAAGAATGAAGATTCCGGCTCCTTCTCCGAGCACAAATCCATCCCGATCTTTATCAAAAGGCCGAGAGGCTGTTTCAGGGGAATCATTCCGTGTACTCATGGCTTTCAGGCTGTTAAACCCGGAAATACCAATCTGAGTAACAGGTGCTTCGGTTCCTCCGGCAACGGCATAATCAGCTTGGCCATAACGGATTGCATCATAAGCCAAACCAATGTTATGAGACCCGGTTGCACACGCAGATACTGCACAAAAATTAGGGCCTCTGAATCCATATTTAATGGAAATTTGCCCGGAAACAATATCCGGAATCAGCATGGGGATAAAGAAAGGGGAAACTCCACGAGGTCCATTTTCATGAAATGAAACAGATTGGTTGTAGAACGTTTCCATACCGCCAATACCGGTTCCCACTAAAACGGCAACATGGTCCTTATTGATTTTTTCCAGATCGAGCTTACTGTCTTCGATCGCTTCGCCGGAAGCGATAAGGGCAAATTGTGCGACCTTATCTAACCTCCGGGCTTCTTTGCGATCGAAATATTTACTTTCGTCGTAATCTTCAATCTGAGCAGCAAATTTTGTGGCAAAATTGGTGGTATCAAAGTGTTCCACCATGCGAACCCCGTTTTTGCCGGAAACTAATCCGTTCCAAAAATCAGGTGCACTTTTCCCAAGGGGGGTGAATGCTCCGATACCCGTAACTACTACTCTCCGAGTGCTCATAGAAGTAAGTTTGTAAAATTTAAATTAGGAAAGTTTTCCTGAGAGATATGTTACTGCATCACCTACAGTTGCAATGTTTTCCGCGTCTTCATCCGGAATGCTGAGATCAAATTCTTTTTCAAATTCCATGATCAATTCAACAGTATCCAGAGAGTCTGCTCCCAGGTCGTTGGTGAAGTTAGCATCAGCAGTTACTTCTGACTCATCCACACCAAGTTTATCTACAATGATAGCTTTTACTTTTGATTCTACGTCTTGTGACATTTTGTGTCCTTTTCGATGGTTAGTTGATAATTATAATTTTGAGAAAATAAGTGTTTTCAACTTAAAAATTCAGTTGAGTATCTGCAATTCATTTAATCACATTGCCATACCGCCGTCAACACGGAGTACTTCACCTGTAATGTACGAACTCATATCTGACGAGAGGAAAACAACGGCATCTGCTACTTCATCGGCCTCGCCGGCTCGCCCAAGCGGCGTTTCCGCTTTGATGCCTTCCAATACTTTTTCATTCAATTCGTCTGTCATATCGGTGAGAATATATCCCGGAGCAACTACATTTGCCCGAATATTTCTGGAGGCCAATTCCTTGGCATATGATTTAGTAAAACCGATGATTCCTGCTTTTGAAGCCGAGTAGTTACTTTGGCCTGCATTTCCGGAAATACCAACTACAGAACTGATATTGATAATGGAGCCGCCCCGGTTGCGCATCATAGGCTTTGCAGCCGCTTTTGAGTAATTAAACACACTCTTCAGGTTTGTAGTGATCACGTCATCCCATTGCTCTTCACTCATGCGCAGGATCAAATTATCTTTAGTAATGCCTGCATTGTTGACGATCACATCAATTTTTCCCCAGTCATCTACGATCTCTGCAAGTACTTCTTCTGCACGTTCAAAACTTACTGCGTCTGCCTGAATGGCTTTGGCTTTACAACCTTTTTTTTCGATCTCGGCCTTCACTTCTTCGGCGGCATCAGCTGAGCGGGCGTATGTAATAGCTACATCTGCTCCAAAATCAGCCAGTTTAAGTGCAATGGCTTTTCCAATACCACGGCTTCCACCGGTTACAAGGCATGTTTTTCCTTCTAATGATAAACTCATAGTTCTGTTATTGATGTCCTGAAATTTCTACGTTTTTGAGAGTGCGCTTAACTAAACCCTGAAGCACTTTACCGGGGCCAACTTCAATAAAAGCATCTGCCCCTTTCTCACTCATATTATTTAAAGTCTGTGTCCAACGTACCGGGTTCAATAATTGATTCAATAAATTTGATCGTATTTGTTCCGGATCAGTAGTTGGTTCTGCGGTAAAGTTACTGTAAATCGGGCAGTTTGGCTCGTTAATCTCAAGCTGTTCAAGTTGTTCCTTCAATCCATCATAAGCAGGCTGCATCAGTGTGGAATGAAAAGCTCCGGATACGGGTAATAATTTTGCTAAACGAGCTCCATTTTCCTTGGCAAGCTCCACTGCTTTTTCAACGCCTTCTTTATAGCCTGAAATCACCAGCTGTCCGGGACAGTTATAATTAGCAGCTATAACTTCTTTGCCTGAAACTTCGGAAGCTTCAGCACATACTTTCTCTACAGCGTCATCATCCATACCAATTACAGCAGCCATAGTGCCGGGATTTTGCTCTCCGGCTTGTTGCATTAATTCGCCTCTGCGGCGAACGATCCTGAGTGCATCCTCAAATGAAACTGCACCACAAGCAACCAATGCTGAAAATTCACCGAGACTATGCCCTGCTACCATATCAGGCGTAGCATTGAGGGTCTTATAAAGAGCTACTGAGTGAAGAAAGATAGCAGGTTGAGTGTATTCAGTTTGCTTCAGTTTTTCTTCGGGACCATCAAACATGATCTCTTTCAGGGAAAACCCAAGAATGCTATCTGCCCGATCAAAATATTCGGCTGCTTCAGGATTGGATTCATAAAGCTCTTTTCCCATTCCTACGAATTGCGATCCCTGTCCTGGAAATAAATAAGCTGTACTCATTATTTGATCCCCCATTTCAGATAAATGGCGCCCCATGTAAAACCACCGCCAAAGGCAGCTAATACTATGTTATCGCCATGATTTAGTTTGTCTTTCCAATCATATAAACACAATGGGATTGTAGCCGCAGTTGTGTTTCCGTATTTATCAATGTTGATCATCACTTTCTCATTAGAAAGCCCCATTCGTCGCGCGGTGGCATCAATGATCCTCAGGTTAGCCTGATGTGGTACAAGCCAAGCTACATCTTCAGGCTCAAGGTTGTTGCGCTCCATGATTTCCAGCGAAACATCAGCCATACCCAATGTCGCTTTTTTGAATACGGAGCGTCCATCCTGACGTACGTAATGTTGCATATTCTCGACCGTTTCTTTGGTAGCGGGATTTAAGCTTCCCCCTGCCGGCTGGTATAAACTACATTCCTCATCGCCTTCTGAATACAGTCTTTGATCAATAATACCGGTTCCATCGTCAGATTCTTCCAGGAGAACAGCTCCTGCCCCATCACCAAATAAAATACAGGTTGTTCGGTCTGTGAAATCCAAAATGGAACTCATCTTATCTGTTCCGATCACCAATACCTTCTTGGCTCTGCCGGATTCAATATACATCGCTCCGGTACTCAGAGCATATAAGAAGCCTGAACAGGCAGCAGAAAGATCGAATGCAAATGCATTTTTAGCGCCTATTTTCTTTTGAACCAAACAGGCTGTAGCAGGAAAAAGATAATCCGGAGTTACGGTTCCCAATACAATAAGGTCGATCTCTTCCGGATCAACACCTCGTTGCTCAAGGGCTTCCTTTGCTGCCTCCGCTCCCATAAAAGCAGTTGCTTTGTCGGAATCTTTTAAAATTCTGCGTTCTTTAATTCCGGTTCGGGTACGAATCCACTCATCGTTTGTATCCACCATTTTTTCGAGGTCATGGTTTGTCAAACGGTCTTCGGGCAGATAATGTCCTACCGCAGTAATCTTCGCTCTTTTTACTTCCATTTAATAAGAGTTTAGCTCAGTTAAGAGATGCTACAATTTTACCATTCACGTCGTTTTCGACAGTTTGAACAGCACTTTTGATCATATTTTTGATGGCTAAAGGTGAGCTGCCACCGTGGCCTACTATACTTACGCCATTTACGCCAAGAAACGGGATTCCCCCTACATTCTCATAGTTAAAAGGAGATAATGCGGTATGCAGAACCTTCTGAAGGTTTTTTGTTTCTTCTTCAGATAATTTCATTTTTTTAACAGCAGCTCCAATCATTTGCTGAAGGATCTCCGGAATAGATTCGCCAAATTTTAGCACAATATTACCGACCAGCCCATCACAAAGGAAGACATCTGCTTTGCCCGGAAGGATATCCTTTCCTTCTAAATTACCGACAAAATAATCTTCGTTCTTAAGGACAGAATAGATTTCTTTGAGTTCCTCAGTACCTTTTCCTTCTTCTTCTCCTACATTTAGCAAACCAACTTTTGGTTGCTCAATATTCAGGATCTGCTCACTGTAAATCTGGGCCATTTTTGCAAACTGCAAGGCTGTATCAGGTTTGATGTCGAGATTTGCCCCGGCATCTACCAAAAGCCTGAATCCTTTTATTGTTGGATAATATGCTGCAATGGTAGGTCTTAGAACGCCTTCAAGTTTGCCAAGTATAAACATGGATGCAGCCAATAACGCCCCGGTATTACCGGCACTTACAAACGCATCGCATTTACCTGCTTTATGAAGACCAAGCCCTACAACGATAGATGATTGTCGCTTGGTTTTAACAGCTTGGGATGGAGATTCTTCCATACCGATAATTTCCGGAGCATGCTGAATCAAGACCCGCTTCTCATCATAATCATGATTAGCTAATTCTTCTTTTATCATTTCTTCAGGGCCTACTAAAAGAACAGTAAGTTTACTGTTCTCTTCGATTGCCTGAAGGGCTCCCTTTACCGGATTTTGTGGGTAGTAATCTCCACCGGCTGCATCTAAGGCAACAATCATAAATATCTTTTTTAGTTAGCTGCTTTCATCACCTGACGACCGCGGTAGTACCCGCATTCTGCACAGGCATGATGGTAACGATGTAGTGCTCCGCAGTTAGAGCATTTAGCTAAATTAACGCCGGCAAGTCCGTGGTGTGTACGTCTTTTGTTCTTGCGGGAATTAGAGGTTTTTCGTTTTGGATGTGCCATTAATTTATTTTGTAAGTATTAGTCTTTTAAGTCTTTCAATTTTTCCCATCTTGGATCGATCTGATCTTCGTCTTCATCAGGAATGTCACCGAATTGTTCATTCAGTACTTCCTTCGGATTTCCATTTTCGTCCAAGAACCTGGGGTGTAATTTCTTTGTCGGGAGATTAAGCAAGATTGTATCACGAACATCCTGCTCAAGATCTATTTGCTGAGATGCGTGATCGTAACTGCGCACCGCGCCATTCTCATCTGCAGATTCTTCAATTTCATCTGCTTTGAAAAGAACTTCATAATTCTGGTGCACTTTATGATCAAAAGCATCAAGTGAGCGGTCACAGATCAATTCTACAGTGGCATCAACCTCAAACTGTGCGCGAATGAACTGCTCGGTGCGATAGAAATCAATTTCTAACACTCCGCCCCTAAAAGTAACGTCTTCCCCCAGATCCAATGCATCCGCATCCAACTCAAGGGTTTTGTTACTTTGTCCTTCAGGTAATTCAAAGATCTTAAATCTAAACATAGAACATCTCCTCAATAGCTACCCAAAATAAGCATTATAGTTCTGTGGTTCAATCAATTAAATAACCCAAACATTCGTTGCTCAATCATCTCTATAATTTTCCCTAAATCTTCCTGGTTATTCACAAAATCGATGTCATCGGTATCAATAATCATCTTTTCGTGAGGATAACGGTCGATCCAGTCTTCATAAAGCTTGTTCAGCCTCTCCAAATATTCAATACGGATGGTGTTCTCATAGTCTCTTCCCCGCTGCTGAATTTGCTTCACGAGCGTGGGAACTTGTGCACGTAGGTAGATCAGAAGATCCGGCGGACGTAAGTAATGGCTCATCTCATGAAAGAGCGCTTCATAGTTACTGAAATCTCTGTCACTCATCAGGTTCATTTGATGAAGGTTTTTGGCAAAAATCTCTACATCTTCATAAATAGTTCGGTCTTGAATCAGGTTAATGTCATCCTGAAGCATTTCTTTCTGATGACGAAACCGGCTGGAAAGAAAGTAGATCTGAAGATTAAAACTCCATCGGCGCATGTCTTCATAAAAATCCTGCAGGTAAGGATTATCGTCCACAGACTCATAAAATGCTTCCCAGTTAAAGTGTTTAGCAAGCAACCCGGTTAAG
Source organism: Gracilimonas tropica DSM 19535 (assembly GCF_000375425.1). Lineage (GTDB taxonomy): Bacteria > Bacteroidota > Rhodothermia > Balneolales > Balneolaceae > Gracilimonas > Gracilimonas tropica. The sequence goes on from NZ_AQXG01000003.1 coordinate 347,562, forward strand.
GATGATTTCCCGGCACCGATATTACCGGCTACCGCAATGTATTTTGATGAAGTTTTCTCGTTATCACTCATAGTTTATAGTTAGCGTCGGTTAAATCTATTTATTTTCCCAGGAGTCGGTACATAGCTTTTTTGTAATCTTCCACGCCCGGCTGATTAAATGGATTTACACCGAGACTATATACAAATATACCCGTTAAAAGTTCAAAAAAGTAAATGAGTTGGCCTATGTGTTCTGCATTCAAAACCGACATTGCAATTCGGACGATCGGTACATTTCCCTCAAGATGTGCTTCAGTAGTACCTTCCCTGGCTTTCATATTGATCTCGTGAAAAGATTTTCCCGCCAGATAGTTCAGCTCATCATCATTACCGTCCAGTTTATTTACTTTGAGATCTGAAAAAGGTTTTTCCACTATAATCATGGTTTCCATCAGGCTTCGCTGCCCTTGTTGAATAAACTGGCCAAGACTATGAAGATCAGTTGAAAAGGTAGCCACGGTAGGAAATATTCCTTTTCCTTCCTTACCCTCGCTTTCTCCAAGCAGTTGCTGAATCCATCCTCCTAAAGAAGTCAATTCCGGTTCAAAAGTAGCAAACACATCGATCGTTTTGCCTGATTCATGTATCGCATTACGCAGCGCAGCATACTCAAGGATATCCTCGGCATTCTCTTCAAATTCGTTATAAGCTGAAACGGCTCCGTAAAACAACGTTTTAATGTCAATGCCCGCTACTGAAATAGGCAACAGTCCCACCGGCGTTAACACGGAAAAACGGCCGCCCACATCATTCGGAATCACAAACTTGCGATATCCCTTTTGGTCGATCAGCTTATTCAGGATCCCTCCTTCCTTGCTGGTAGTACAAATGATATGTTCTGCGGCATCTTCATACATTTCTTCCAGCAGTTCTCTCAATAAACGAAAAGCGAGTGCAGTCTCCAGCGTTGAACCGGATTTTGAGATCACATTTACGTAAATGTTTTTTTGTGAGCCATCCGCTTTGGGTTCTTTAAGATAGGCAAGTAATTCTTTTAAATACTTTCCCCCAATATGATGTCCGGCATACAGGATCTCAGGACCTTTCTTATTAAAGTGCGGAGTTAAAGCATCAATTACGGCTTTAGCACCCAGATAGGAACCTCCAATTCCACAAACCACAAAGACATCAGCTTTGGCACGAATCTCTTCACCTAAAGAAGTCAATTGCTCAAGTTCGGCATCATTTGGATCGGCTAAAATATCTCGCCAGCCCAACCACTCCGAGCCGGGTCCGGTTTTGGATTTTAGCTGCTCGAATGCCAGATCGGCTTTATGCCTGGCTTTAAGGTATTCTTCATCTTTAATGAATTTACGGGCAAAACCTATGTCGCATGTAATCATAATTATCTAAGTAATTTGGCTAATTCTATCAGTGTGTGATCTAATTCTTTTTTCTTGGAAATAGCTACCCGAAGAGGTGTGATCTTTAATGCATTATTTACCACCCCAACCATAACTTCGCTGTGGCCTTCGAGCAGTACCCGAACAGCAGCCGCTCCAAGCCTGCTGGCAAGTACCCGATCCCGTGCTGTTGGAGCTCCGCCCCGCTGAATGTGTCCCAAGATACAAACCCTCATGTCATAATGAGAGAAATCATCTTTAATTTTTTCAGCCAGCTTTATCGCCCCTCCGGTTTCATCTCCTTCAGCTACTACAACCAAACTGCTTCGGCGTTGTGCTTTCAACATGTCATGCAGTTGGCGCTTAACCTCTTCTACATGGGTCAATTCTTCCGGGAGTAAAGCAAGTTCTGCTCCGGTAGCTATGCTTGTTTCCAGCGCTATGAAGCCAGTATCGCGCCCCATAACTTCTACCAGGAACATGCGCTCATGAGCATCAGCTGTATCACGGATTTTATCAATCGCTTCCAGCGCTGTATTTAAAGCTGAATCGTATCCAATGGTTTCATCCGTGCCAATAATATCATTGTCGATGGTTGCAGGAACGCCAACCACATTAAATCCATGTTCTTTGGCTAAAAAATTTCCGCCGGTGAACGTGCCATCACCGCCTATTACGACCAAAGCATCAATGTTGTATTTCTTGAGATTTTTTGCGGCCTTCTCTCGTCCTTCCTTTGTGCGAAACTCTTCCGAACGGGCAGACTTTAAAATAGTACCTCCCCGCTGAATGATATTCGATACGGAATGGGTATCTAATTCTGTGAATTCTTCGTGTATCAAACCGTAATAACCGTGTTTAATACCATATACTTTTAAATTTACGGTTGATGCTGCGCGTACAACCGCTCTTATTGCGGCATTCATACCGGGAGAATCGCCCCCGCTTGTTAAAACTCCGATAGTCTTAACCTTGATGATATCGTCTGTCATAAAATTTCAGTGAGAGTGAGTGATTGAGAGTAAATAATTGTTTCGTATTATCAGTAAATTATTCACCGGCAAGTTTAAGAAAATTTCAACACAATTGATGATTGATAACCAAGAGTTAACAAAGATAAATTCTGAAACCGTTACGCGAAAAACGCTCAAAGAGATAACCGAACCGGTTGCAGATAACTTGTCGGAGTTTCGGAGCTTTTTTAAGGAGACTATTCGCTCGGATGTATTCCTGCTCGATCAGATCATCAATTACCTGCTTAGACAGAAAGGAAAAGAGTTACGCCCCACCCTGGTGTTCATGACCGCTAACCTTTTTGGTAATATCAATCAACGAAGTTATATCGCAGCAACCATGATTGAATTGCTGCATACTGCCACGCTCATCCATGATGATGTAGTGGATGAAGCCGATACCCGACGGGGGTTTGTGAGCATCAATAAGATCTGGAAAAATAAAGCAGGAGTGCTTCTTGGAGATTATCTGCTCTCAAAAGGACTACTCATTTCATTAGAAAATAAAGAATACGATCTGCTGGAAGTGCAATCCCGGGCGGTTCAAAAAATGAGTGAAGGGGAATTGAGACAACTGAAGACAGCCGGTTTATTCAATATGACCGAGGAGCGTTATTTCCAGATCATCTCAGAAAAAACTGCCAGTCTCATATCTACCTGTTGTGAATGCGGCGCTGTTTCCGCCACCGATGATGAAGATATGCACACCCTGATGCGTGAGATCGGTATGTGTATAGGGATCGCTTTTCAGATCCGTGATGACTTGTTCGACTATGGCGTTTATGACGTCGGTAAACCCACCCGCAATGATATTCAGGAACGCAAGGTAACCCTTCCTCTCATCAAAGCATTTGAACATGCTCCAAAACGGAAAGCAGCTCACATCCGGGCTTTAATGAAAAAAAGGAAAAAATCCTCCAAAAACGTCGATGAAATCGTGGAGTTTGTTCATGAAAATGGTGGTATGGAGTATGCAAAAAAATCGATGTATGAGTATGCCAATAAAGCTATTGAAGGACTCAGTACCCTCCCACCTTCCTCAGCACGGCAAGACTTTGTAGACCTTATCCACTTTGTGATCACCCGAAAAAAATAATCGGTATGAATTTTGAGCAGCATGTATTCATCTCTGATGTTCACCTCGGTGCGTTTTCTACAAAAACTAACCTGGAAATAGAAGAAGATCTTCTTTCCCTTATCGAGCACTGTGCAGTGCATAATATTGAGCTTCACATTCTAGGCGATCTTTTTGATTACTGGATGGAATTTCCCGAAAAAGGATTTATACCGAAACTGGGAAAGCGGGTACTGGATGCCCTTCAAAGCTACAATGATGAAATTTCTCCGGCTTTATTTGTTACAGGAAATCATGACAACTGGACGTTTGGTCATTTTAAAGACCGTGGCTTTGACGTAGAAGAAAACTTCCGGTTAAAGGAAATACAGGACAAAAGGTTCCTTTTAATGCATGGAGATGGCGTAGCGGCTGCAAAAATAGATTTTCCGCGTGCAGCTTTTCACCAGATATTAAGGAATTCGAAGTTTATCAGTGCCTACCAGAAACTACTTTCACCGGAAGCCGGGCTGGCAGTAATGAAGAAGTTTTCTTCCCTCACAAGACTTCGAAATAATCATAACCCCGAACCGTTGAACCGGCAGGCAAAAAAGATCTTTGAACGGCATCGCCTTGATTTCATAATCACCGGACACGACCATGTAGCAAGAGTGGAAACATTTCCTCAGGGAAGTTATATAAATTGTGGTCCTTTCTTTAAGCATCGGACGCTGGCTTTATACTCAAAGGAAAAAGTCCAACTTGTTAAGTGGAATGCAAAAGACAAAAATTTCATACCTTTTAGCTGAAATTAAATCACATTATGAGCGACGAAACGAACGAACCCATTGATCATAAAAGGTATTTCAACGACCCGGAATATCGCAAGCGCATATTGCAGGAACGCAAGGAGAAGGGCAAAGGGCAAAAAAAGTCTTCAACTCCATCTGAAACGAAAAAGACCAATCCATACCTGCAAAAAATTAAGGTTTGGGGTGGCGGTTTCGCAGCTGCATTAACGATCATTATTGGAGTTTATGTAATCTATCTTTTCCAGGGATTACCCTCTGCCGATGAATTTGAAAATCCTGAAACCGCGATCGCTTCAGAAGTTAGAAGTCGTGACGGCGTTACCCTCGACAAATATTTCACTGAAAACAGGAAGTGGGTTCGATACGAAGAAATTTCTCCAAATGTAATTGATGCTCTTATTGCCACAGAAGATCATCGTTACTACAATCATTGGGGTATGGATATGTTCAGAACGCTGGCTATTCCCTGGCACCTAATTAATGGCCGCTGGCAGGGAGCTTCTACTATTTCACAACAGTTAGCCCGAAACCTGTACAAAAAAATTGGTCAGGAGTTTTCAGTTACCCGGAAGTTTAGAGAGATGATCACCGCGGTGCAATTGGAGCGCCGATATACGAAACGTGAGATTGCTGAGATGTATCTCAATACGGTTGAGTTTCCAAATTCTACTTTTGGGATCGAAGCTGCTGCTCAAACACATTTTGGGAAGCCCGCTAAAGAATTGAATATTCCGGAAGCTGCAGCTATGATTGGTTCATTAAAAGCTATCTATGCTTATAACCCGCGTATTTTTCCGGAGAGAGCTCAAGGCCGGCGAAATGTTGTACTCCGCCTGATGTACGATCGTGGCTTTATTACAGAATCAGAATATGCGGTAATGGCAGAGCAACCCATCGAACTCGATTATCACCCCCCATTTAAAACAGGACGGCAAAGCCGCTATTTCGGTGAGTATGTTCGCCAAAAAGTTCAGCCTTGGCTGGAAGAAAATGGGTATGACCTGTATAAAGACGGGCTGGTCATCTATACCACTATAGATTCGAGACTGCAAAAACACGCCGAACGTGCTGTTAAGGCAAAAGTTGATTCCATACAATCCATATTTGAAGATGAGTGGACCTCCCCCGGCGGTGAGTACATGGATGATTACTGGGATCGATATCCACAGTTTTTGCGTGAGTTCATCAGAGAAACAGACCGCTATAAAAATGGTTTTGCAGAATATGACACCCGACTCGAAAAGGTGGTTTTTGATTCCCTTTTTGCAGATACCGCTTTTGTTGATTCCGTTAAAAAAGCACGCACTAAACTACAGGCCAGTTTTGTAGCTATTGAACCCAGCAACGGAAATATTCTGGCATGGGTGGGAGGAACCGATTATGGTAATGTACAGTTTGACCACGTCTATCAATCCAGAAGACAGGCAGGTTCTACTTTTAAACCTTTTGTTTATGCCGTTGCCATTGACAACGGCTATAAACCCTACCACAAATTTTCGAAATATCCCATCTCATTTTATGACAGAGAAGGAAGAGTTTGGAACCCTAAAGATGAATCGGTAGCGGAAGGCCCGGTGGAGGTCCCTCTTCGGGAGGCTCTTGCCCGAAGTATGAATAATGTGACCGTACGTTTATTACCGGAATTAGCTGGAGCGCCCGGTACCAATAAATTGTGGGAATTAGATCCCGCCGCTCGCAAGATCAAGGAAATGGCTTCAAACCTTGGCATTGATATGAGTAATACCCGTGCTTTCCCTTCTATCGCTTTGGGAACGGCCCGTGTTTCTTTGCTGGAACTAACCAGTGCCTACACAACATTTGCCAATAAAGGAGTTCATATCGACCCGATCGCCATCACCCGCATCGAAGATCGGGAGGGAAATGTGTTAAAAGAATTCTTTCCAAAATACACCAAAGAAGTGATCAGTCCTGAAACGGCATATATCATCACAGATATGCTCCGCGGGGTGATCCGGGGTGGGGAAGATTTTTACGGCACCGGCGTTCGTTTGAGAAATGTGTATGGTGTTCGCCAGGATGTAGCCGGTAAAACAGGAACCACCAATGATGCCTCTGACAACTGGTTTGTAGCCATGATGCCTCATATTGTGATGGGCGCTTGGGTGGGAGGTGCTGACCGCAGGATCCGGTTCAACCAAAAAATTCCCAGCAGTGTCAGTATTGGTCAGGGCGCCAGAACAGCACTACCCATTGTAGGAACTTTTATCAACAACGCTACCGCGGATGAAAGTGCTTTCTGGAAATATGATGCCTTCGAACCGCCACCAGGGTTTGTTCCGCCGGAAGATCCCGATAAAACAAAAAATGAAATGGTAAAAGACGGAAACAAAGGAAATATTGGCTGGTAACTATTAATCCAGCCAGTGTATCAGGTTCAACAGAAAAGAAATATTTTGAGGAGCCATCTCTTTGTTATTTAATCCCACATTAAATGTGCCGTTCGGTGTTTGAATGGTTTGAGCAGTGAACATAGCGGCTTCTCCAAAAACAGCCAGTTTACCTTCTCCATAATTCATGAGTGCTCCTTGTGCATATCCGTGGATGGGAACGGTTTTGGTATTTTCTTCAAATTGCCAGGCGATCTGCGGATCAAGACTAAAATCTCCCTCTGTAAAAACCATAACAGGTATGGCAGATTCAGGATATTGGAAAGAAGATCCGGTAAATGAGGTTACACTCGTTACGTTGTTACCCGTAATTGGGCTTTCTTTCAACCTGCCATTCTGAATGGAAAATACATCCGGTTGGTTTTGCTCTTTTTCGACCGTTGCAAACCCATTTCTGAACTCAAAGCCAAATGATTTTCCTAAATCAGAAGCAGCCCCGGCAAACGGCATGTGGTCAGCAATCAAAAAGAATGCTCCTCCAGACCTTACCCACTCATTTACGATCTCAATTTCTTCCTCCAAAAAAGCCGATGGCGTTGGAAGGACCCAATTTCCTAAGTTGGTTTGATGAAGCGGGTTTATAATCATCAAAACGGAGCAATCTGCAAGTATACTTTCCGAAGTTAATTTTTCGGTTATTCCTTTTACTTGATATCCATCGGCTTTAACTACCCGGGCAAATGGACTAAAACCCCCATCAGCAGTATGAAAGTTATTATGTGCGGCATCAATACAGATCACCGGCCCCTCACCTATCTCGTGTTCAGGTTCGTTAATGGAAAAGGCAAATGTAGTGTCGGGCCGTTGCTGAGCACACAAAAGAACCGGACAGAGTAAAAGAAGTAGAGATAAAAGACGTTTCATATCTTTTTTCCGGGATGATAGGAAATCCGGGGCATAAAAAAAGCCGACATGAAAATTCATGTCGGCTTAAGTTCGTTCACTTTAAACTAAGTTATTCGGCTTCTTCCACTGATTCAGCTAAAAGTGTAAGCTTATTATTGTTCACTTCCACAAAGCCGCCGGAGATATTGAAATTGGTATCTCCATCCTTCTTGCGAACCAATACGCTTCCTTTATCTAACGTAGATACAATAGGCGCGTGATTGGCTTTCACTTCAAAACTGCCTTGTGTTCCCGGAAGCTGTACGCCGGTTACCTCTCCTTCAAAAAGAGAACCGTTCGGAGTAAGAATCTGTGCATTAAATGTGCTCATAATAATTCTTTAGCTCGTCTTAATTTACGCTGCTTCTTCTTTCTCAGCTTCAGCAAGTAGTTTCTCGCCTTTTTCAATCGCTTCATTGATATCCCCTACCATATAGAAAGCATTCTCCGGAAGGTGATCAAGTTCTCCATCGAGGATCATCTTGAATCCTTTCACGGTGTCATCTACTTTCACATACACACCGGGTTGACCTGTAAACTGCTCGGCCACGTGGAAGTTTTGTGACAAGAATCGCTGAACACGACGTGCACGGTGTACTACCTGCTTATCTTCGTCAGATAGCTCATCCATACCAAGGATAGCAATGATATCCTGAAGATCTTTGTAATTCTGCAACAAACGGGTCACGCGGTTAGCGACATCATAATGTTCTTGTCCTACCACTTTAGGATCCAAAATTGTTGAGGATGAATCCAGGGGATCTACCGCAGGATAAATACCGATCTGCGTAAGTGCACGGGAAAGTACGGTAGTTGCATCAAGGTGAGTAAATGTTGTTGCCGGAGCAGGGTCAGTCAAGTCATCGGCAGGTACATAAACAGCCTGAACAGAAGTAATAGACCCCGCTTTAGTAGAAGTAATACGCTCCTGAAGATCACCCATTTCAGTAGCCAATGTTGGCTGGTAACCTACCGCAGAAGGCATACGTCCCAATAGTGCAGATACCTCAGAGCCGGCCTGCGTAAATCGGAAAATGTTATCAATAAAAAGCAGAATATCACGGGATACTTCATCACGGAAATATTCAGCTACTGTAAGTCCGGAAAGTGCCACTCGTGCACGCGCTCCCGGAGGCTCATTCATCTGGCCGAATACCAATGTAGCCTGAGATTCTTTCAATTTGGTCTTGTCTACTTTATCGAGTTCCCACTCGCCTTTTTCCATAGACTCTTTAAATTCATCACCGTAATTGATAATACCGGACTCAATAAACTCACGAAGAAGGTCATTTCCTTCACGGGTACGCTCACCAACACCGGCAAATACGGAAAGCCCACCGTGCTGCTTAGCAATATTGTTGATAAGCTCCTGGATCAAAACTGTTTTACCTACACCGGCACCGCCGAACAAACCGATTTTACCACCTTTAGCATACGGACAAAGCAGGTCAACTACTTTAATACCGGTTTCAAGCATTTCGGTAGAGGTAGCAAGTTGATCGAAAGCGGGAGCTGAACGGTGAATGGGATAGGAATTCTTGCCTTCCGGAGCATCAATCCCGTCGATTGACTCTCCCACTACATTGAAAAGACGACCTCTGATGTCTTCTCCAACCGGCATTGAGATGGCTTTACCGGTATCAACCACTTCCATGCCGCGAACCAGTCCATCGGTAGAGTCCATCGCGATGGTACGCACACGATCTTCCCCAAGGTGCTGGGCTACTTCAAGTGTAAGGGTTGAACCGTCCGTCATCTTGATCTCAAGCGCGTTGAGAACGGCGGGAGTTTTACTTTCTGAAAAATCAACGTCAACTACAGGTCCAATTACCTGTGCGATAGTTCCTTTATTCATGTGCTAAATCGCGATTTGTTAAATTTTTTCTTTAAAATTTTAGATCTAAATATGCTTTGTGGCAAAGGCTGGTTAAGATAGGGAGATCATTAAAGAGAGGCAACGAAAAAACAATCTTTAATTTCATCTCCTCCATCACACCTAAACTTAATGATCTTTCTGAAATATCCGTGAAGAATAATGGGCTTTTGAGCCCTGAGAGCAGAACAGGATCCGAAGAAATAATCACTCCACATTTCCGCAACAGGTACTATCTGCCTGCAGGAATAAAGTTTTTCAAAAAAACTGCTCATACAGCGAACTATCATTAGCAACTCCCCCTCTAAAATTTTATCTTTACGGCTTGCTAAGCCACGCCAAAACCGTGGCTTGTTTTTATTACTTCAATGGAAAACGAAGGTGGTCTGAATCACCTTTTTTTATAGCAGGTAACCCCAATTTTAAACTATTACTCTTTTGGAAACTGAATTATCAGAGCGCTCGGTAAGTGTAGATATCCTCATTAACTTCGATGAACATCAGCGAATCGATTATTATATGGCTGATGAGCTTGAAACCCGCGAACGAGCGCAAGTTCGTGAATATGTGCAGAATATTTTACGAAAGCGCAGTTACCTCGATTTCCTCATCGATGAATTTTCAAGTGTTTCTGTGGAAGAAATGAAGCCGGGACTGAAAAATATCCTGCGACTTGCTATTTATGACCTGCTCTTTATGGACAGTACACCCGATTACGCAGCTATTAATGAAGCCGTTGAGATCGCCAAGATGAAGCTCGGTTCAAAAACCGGAGATCTCGTAAATGCTATTATGCGAAATCTGCAGCGCGATCGGGATAAACTTCCAAAACCAGCCTTCAAAGATCGTAATAAATTAGTGGCTACCACTTTTTCACATCCCGAATGGATGGTGGCTCGCTGGAGAAAACGTTTTGGTGAGCGTGAGGCTTTTCAACTGATGCAGGCTAATAACTCCCGCCCACATTATTATGTTCGGGTAAATAGCCTAAGAACCAAGCCTGAGAATTTTGAACTCCGCATGGAGAAAATGGATGTCATTTTTGAGCCGAGTGAATGGTTGCCTTACTACTATAAGGTAGATTCTGTTCAGCCTTTCATTGAAAAGGGATTACTTGAAAAAGGAATTTGTCTGGTTCAGGATGTAGCAGCAGGTTTTGCACCTACGATTCTGGACCCTCAACCCGGTGAAAAAGTGTTTGACCTCTGTGCAGCACCGGGCACAAAATCTATTATGATGGCCGACCTGATGCAAGCTGAAGGCGATATCACTTCGGTGGATATTTCCAGCGAGCGACTTCAGAAATTGGCAGAAAGCGCCCTCAGTTATGGAGCTGAAAACATCAAGATCAAAGGTGGTGATGTCCGGGAAATTTCTCTTGGGCTTGCTGATGCAGTCCTATTAGATGCTCCCTGTACCGGAACCGGTGTACTTAGCAAAAGAGCCGACCTACGCTGGAGACGTGACCAGGAAGGACTCGATAACGCGGTAGCCCTTCAGGAAGAGCTGCTCGAAGAAGCTGCAAATATGGTGAAACGTGGCGGACGATTGGTTTACAGTACGTGTTCGCTCGAACCTGAGGAAAATATGGATCAAATCACCAAATTCCTCGAGAAGTACGATAATTTTGAGCTCGAACCTTTGGATGATTATCTCCCGGAAGAAGTCTTGGCAGAAGACAAACTTTCTTACCAGACCTTCCCCCATAAACACGGGTGTGATGGTCACTTTGGCGTACTCCTGAAGCGAGTTAAATAATATTTACGCTCCGACGCAAAGCGTTCGGAGCGAGTCTTTATTGTAAAATTAAATCCTAATAATCTGGTTCCGTACGCTCTGCGTCGGAACCAAATTGTTTAAACAAGTCTGAAGTTTTGAGTAAAGAAATTCCCGCACAATACGACGCCTCCCAAGTTGAGGATAAATGGTATGAATACTGGATGGAAAACAATTATTTCCATTCCGAACCGGACGATCGAGAATCTTTCACCGTGGTCATCCCTCCTCCGAACGTGACGGGCGTGCTCCACATGGGGCACATGCTCAACAACACCATTCAGGATGTTTTGGTCCGCCGAGCTCGGATGCAAGGCTATAACGCCTGTTGGGTTCCGGGAACAGATCACGCTTCCATTGCCACGGAAGCGAAAGTGGTGAAACGTCTGCGCGAAAAAGGCATTAAGAAAGGAGACCTTGAACGGGATGAGTTTTTGGAACATGCCTGGGAATGGACACACGAACATGGTGGCATCATCCTGGAACAGCTCAAAAAGTTAGGAGCGAGCTGTGACTGGGATCGCACCAACTTCACGATGAATCCTGAGTATTCGGAAAGTGTGATCGATGTGTTTATTGATCTGTATGAAAAAGGAAAGATCTACCGCGGTGCGCGGATGATCAACTGGGATCCCGAAGCCAAAACGGCCTTGAGTGATGAAGAAGTGATTCACAAGGAAGTGAATTCCAAACTCTATCATATCAAGTATAAGATCGTGGGGGAAGATGATTTTGTGACCATCGCCACGACCCGACCCGAAACGCTGCTCGGTGATACCGCCGTTTGTATCAACCCGGATGATGAACGATACAAGCATCTGCATGGCAAAAAAGTGATTGTACCTTTGGTTGATCGCGAAGTACCGATCATCCTGGATGATTACGTGGATATGGAATTTGGAACCGGTTGCCTGAAAGTGACACCGGCTCACGATGAGAACGATTACAACCTCGGCCAAAAGCACAACCTGGAAACCATCAACATGCTGAATGAAGATGGTACGGTTAGCGAGGAAGGCGAACTGTATATCGGCATGGATCGCTTTGCCGTTCGCAAGCAAATTGAGAAGGATTTGGATGAAGCAGGATTACTGTACAAAGTAGAAGACTATCAAAATAAGGTAGGATATTCGGAACGAACCGATGCGGTAATTGAGCCGAGATTATCCCTGCAATGGTGGGTTTCTATGAAAGAGTTATCCCAACCTGCTCTTGAAAATGTAATGAATGACACGGTCGAATTTCATCCCGCAAAATTCAAGAACACCTACCGCCACTGGATGGAAAACGTGCGCGACTGGTGTATCTCTCGCCAACTTTGGTGGGGACACCGAATTCCGGCCTGGTATAATGAAGACGGTGACTTTGTAGTAGCCAAAACCAAAGCCGAAGCCGAGGAAAAACTCAAAATTAAAGGTTTAAAATTTAAGAATTTAAAACAGGATGAAGACGTATTAGATACGTGGTTCTCTTCCTGGTTATGGCCAATTTCCGTTTTCGATCCAAAATATATTGGAGAATACCAGGAGCGCGAACCTAATTCCGAATTGGATTACTACTACCCTACCAAAGATCTGGTCACCGCACCGGAGATCATGTTTTTCTGGGTGGCACGGATGATCATCGCCGGTTATGAATACATGGACAACAAACCGTTCGATAATGTGTATTACACCGGAATTGTGCGCGACAAGAAAGGCCGCAAGATGAGCAAGAGTCTGGGGAATTCCCCGGATCCTATTGAGCTGATCGGTAAATATGGTGCCGATGGAATTCGCATGGGAATGCTGTTTGCCACTCCTGCCGGAAACGACCTCCCCTTTGATGAAAAGCTATGTGAGCAAGGCCGGAATTTCTGTAACAAGATATGGAACGCCTTCCGCTTCCTCACGATGAATATGGAAGACGGCGTGGATTATGAGCCTACAACTGCCATCAATAAAGACGACATTTCCGACCGATGGATGGCTGCCCGCATTCAGGAAACCATTGCCGGAGTGAACGAGGACTTCGACAATTACAAGCTGAACGATGCCCTCAAAAAAGTGTACTCGCTGATCTGGGATGATTTCTGTGATTGGTATATCGAATTGGCCAAACCGATGGAATACGGGCAAAACATCCCAAAAGAAAAATTGAACACGGCTCTCGGATTCTTCGAGCAATTGATGAAGCTGCTGCATCCTTTCATGCCGTTTATCAGCGAAGAGATCTGGCAGCATATTCAAGAGCGTACTGAAGAAGAAGCCTTGCTGGTTTCAGAATGGCCGGAAATGGATGGTTCGAAAATGGATGAAGCCGATTTAAAACTGTTTGATACACTCCAACAAATGGTTTCTTCCCTTCGAAATATTCGGGCTGAAGTACAGGTTTCTCCGAAAGAAGAGCTTGATGTGCTCATTCAAACCAAAGATCAAAAAACAGCAGATGCTATTTTGTCTAACCGCATCGTTTTGGAGAAACTGGAAAGCATTAAATCGCTTGAAGTCGGTCCGGATGTCGAAAAACCCAGTGTTTACTCCTCCTCTATTGTAGATGGAAACGAGATATATGTACCACTGGAAGGATTGGTAGATTTCGAAAAAGAACGCGAGCGAATCCAAAAAGAGATCGATCGTTTGGAAGGGTTTCTGAAAGGCATCAACGGCAAGCTTTCAAATGAGGGTTTTGTGAATAATGCTCCCGAGACCGTCGTTGAAAAGGAAAAGAAAAAGAAAGCGGACACCGAAGAAAGCCTGGCGAAACTCCGCGAGCAACTCAAAGATTTTGAAGATTAACCACCGAGTTCACTGAGGAACACAGAGAAAAGATTATCATACGAAACTCTCCAAATCTCTGTGCCCTTCGTGGTTAAAAAGTATTTATGAAAACATTTTCACTTCCATCTGAAGAACCCAAAGGCCGGCCGGACTTTCTGTCGGGATTGAACAAACAGCAGAAACAAGCTGTCACGCATACCGATGGTCCCCTACTGATTGTAGCCGGTGCCGGTTCGGGAAAAACACGCGTACTCACGTACCGAATCGCTTACTTACTGCAACAATACAAAGCGGCACCTGAACAAATTCTTGCTCTTACGTTTACCAATAAGGCCGCACGTGAAATGAAAGAGCGAATCCGCAATCTCATTGGTGATAAAGCCGGCAAACTCTGGATGGGAACCTTCCACTCTATTTTTTCGAAGATCTTGCGGTTTGAGGCGGAAAAGATCGGCTTTGGATCCGACTTTACCATTTATGATACCAACGATTCCCAAACCGTGGTGAAGCAGATTCTGCAGGAATTGAATTTTGATCCTAAAGAGATCAAACCAAAGACTATCCATAATAAAATCAGCGATTCCAAGAATCAGTTGATCACGGCGGATACCTTCCAGGAGAAATTCATCAGCAGCACGCTGGACGATATTACAGCAAGAGTGTATTCAATCTATAACAAGCGGCTTAAGCAAAGTAATGCCATGGATTTTGACGATCTGTTGGTAAAGCCGATCGAATTGTTTCAGAAGCACCCTGAAATTCTGGAAAAGTACCAGGACCGGTTCAAATATATCCTCATTGACGAGTATCAGGATACCAACCATGCCCAATACAAAGTAACCAAAATGTTGGCCGACAAATATGAGAATATCTGTGTGGTGGGCGATGATGCCCAAAGTATATATTCTTTCCGCGGAGCCGATATTTCCAACATCCTGAACTTTAAGGAAGATTACGAAAATGCCACGCAGGTGCCATTGGAACAGAATTATCGCTCAACCAAAGCCATTTTGCAGTGCGCCGATTCCATCATCAAACAAAATACCAAGCAGCTTGACAAAACACTTTGGACCGAGCAGGACTATGGTGAACGCATCACCTTGCTGGAGAATTTTGACGAGCGGGATGAAGCCAATCGCGTAGCCAGTCATATTCAGAACCTGAAAATGAAGCACGGTTACAAGAATAATAATTTTGCCATTTTATACCGCACAAACTACCAGTCGCGGGTGTTTGAAGAGGCTCTTCGCCGCAAAGACCTCACCTACCAGTTGGTTGGAGGGCTTTCCTTCTATCAGAGAAAAGAGATCAAGGATGTGTTGGCGTATTTGACGCTGTTGGTAAACCCGCATGATGAGACCAATTTACTCCGCATCATCAACGAGCCAAGCCGTGGAATCGGAAATAAATCCATCCAGGATATCTTGAAGAAAGCCCGTGAAGAAGGTCGTTCAGTGTGGAGCATCATTCAGCATGTGGAAAGTCTGGATGTGTACAAACCTGCGAAAGCCCGTGTTCGGGAATTTGTGGATATGATCGACCGGCTCCATAACAACCTGGAAAATGGAGAAAGTTTGACCGATACCGTGAAAGCAGTATTGGAACAATCCGGTTATATGCGGGCACTGGTTGAGGAAAATTCTCACGAGTCTATGATGCGCCGCGATAACATCATCGAGCTTCAAAATGCGATCTCCTATTTTGAAAAAGGGAAATCGAATGCTTCGCTGAGTGCCTTTTTACAGGAAATTAGCCTGATCACCGATCAGGATAAGTTTGATGAAGATAAGCCGGCCATCACGTTAATGACGGTTCACGCCTCTAAAGGATTGGAATTTCCTGTGGTGTTTATTGTAGGTCTGGAAGAAAACCTCTTCCCCATGGGTGCCCGTAATAATTTTGATGTGGATATTGAGGAAGAGCGAAGGTTATTCTACGTGGCCATTACCCGCGCTGAAGAACGGCTGTTCTTTAGTCATTGTCGCAGCCGATTTAAATTCGGCGAAGAAACTCGTCAGGCTCGATCCCGTTTTCTGGAAGAAGTAGATTCAGGCGTGGTTCAAACCGAAACCGGGGCAACTATCGCTCAGAAAAAAGATCGGTTCAGCAATAACGATTCCGGAAGTTCTAACCATGAAGTGGAATACGACTGGAAGCAAAATCCCACCAAGAAAACCTACAAATCGCCTTCTGCTACCATTCATTACGACTATCAGGATGGCGAAGATCCCTTTCAGGTTGGGGTTAAAGTAATTCACAAAAAATTCGGCCCCGGCAAGATCATATCAAGAGATGGCTCGGGCTCGGACTCCAGGGTGGTGGTATTCTTCAAGAACCGTGGACAAAAAAAATTAATGTTGCGCGCAGCACCATTACAAGTGATCGATTAAGGTCTTATATTGTTAGTTAGGCTAGTTTAGGAAGGAAGTATATGAGGCAGGCACTATTTACGCTGCTTTTTTTATGTGTCTCCGGAATTCATCTACAGGCACAACCGGTTTTTACTCCAAGAAATATGGCGCTTGGTGGTGGCGGAAGTACGTACCTGACGGATTACCACACTAATTTTTATAATCCTGCCAACCTGATGATACAGGATCGGGAAGGTTCTTTTTCCTTTGGTATCGGTACCGGCAGTTTTCTTCTTGGGGGAATGCGTAACTACAGCAACTTAAATGATCAGATTCAAAATGCACGGGACTATACAAGTACTTATAACCCCACCGCCGCAGCCATAGACAATGCTCAAAGGGAAGAATTCCTGGAGAAAAATTATCCCGGAAATACCCTGATATCTGATAAGAGATCTCGTTATGAGGCCACAGTACTTGGTATGAAGTGGCAACGAAATGACAAGGCATTTTCGATCGCTGTACGAACTAGAACAGCCTCCAATTACGGAGCCGGGAAGGGATGGTATGCAAACCAATTTGAAAATATTGAGGGCCGCCCCCCCACTTACGAGCGCTCCCTGGTTCACCGGTTCCAAAGATTGCATGAAATATCATTAGGTTATGCAGAATCGTTTCAGTTTTTAACCAACTTGACGCCACGACTTGATAACTTTGTGATCGGCATCGCTCCAAAATTCGTGATCGGAGGAAGCTACCTGAATGCTAATTGGACAAATTTCTATGAAAACAATAATGGAAACCTGGAATACATAGAGTCATTCTCTTACGATGCCAGTGGTGAGTTTGGAGCTTCTACAGCTGCATATTCTTTCGGTTCTACTGCCGATGCTGCCAATGCAGAGTTTACCTCAAACGACTATTTTGATGTAAATGGGTTTGGAGCAGGGCTTGATATCGGAATTACTTATTTATTGACCTTAGGAAACGACCTCTCAGCGGTTCGACCCAACCAGCAGCCCACACAAAAATCGCTTAGGCTTTCCTTCTCTATGACTGATATCGGTTTCGTCTCTTACAATACGGATGAGATCTCCTATTCCATTAAAAAAGATACTACTGTTGTTTCGTCAGTTCCCGGAAATCTTGCAGATGAATATTTTATTGGTTCTCAAGGTCAATACCTCCATTTTGTACAAGAATTTGCGAGTGTAAATCCCTTTTTGGGAACAACTCCGGAACGGGGAGGCTTCTCTACCCTGCTACCAATGGCCATTCACGGCGGGGCTTTACTGGAGATCAATCGTCTTAAGCTAATGGGTGATCTAAGTATAGGCCTAACCAACAGTGCTTTCAATTCTCCTAAGGCCATCAGTTCGGCAGGTATTGAAATACGCCCATTTACTTTTCTTCCCTTAAGGGGAGGAATTCAATTCAAAGCTCAGCGCCCTGAATTCATTAGTCTGGGAATGGCCATTGAAACCCGATATTGGGATCTCTCGTTAGCGGCACAATTTACTCCAGACTCCTTTTCATCGGCACCTGTAGTAACCGGAGTATCTGCCGCCACCCTTCAGTTTCATTTTTAAACCTGACACTTTGCCCTACTTTACTGACAGGCAGCGGGTGAAACTGACGGTTTGTTTACAGTGAATGTTATGGCTTCGTATTTGCCTTATAAAGAGAAAGTAAAAAATTTTTAGTTTATTAATCCCTATGAAGAATCATTTCGATCTATTTCAAAAGCTGGATGAGTCTGACGATAATTTTGAAGATTTTGAGCAGGCAATTCCTTTAATGTCTGAAGAGGAAGAGAAAGAACTTACCGAGGCTGAGATCCCGGACTCGCTTCCAATTCTGCCTTTGAAGAATACCGTATTATTTCCGGGTGTGGTAGTTCCCATCACTGTTGGGCGAGATCGCTCACTAAAGTTAGTTAAGGAAGCTTATGAGGGTGACAAAATTATTGGTGTAGTCACCCAAAAGAATGAAGATATTGAAGAACCTGAGTATAAAGACCTGCATACCATTGGTACAGTAGCTCAGATCCTGAAACTCATCAAGATGCCGGATGGCAGCAAAAGTATCGTGATTCAGGGTAAATCTAATTTCAAAGTTAAAAAATTTACGCAAGATCAGCCCTACTTCAGAGCAGAAGTAGAGCCCTACCAAAAAGAGATGGATATTGAAGGCGTAGAACTGGATGCTTCGGTGCGAAACATCAAGGAAACAGCGACCAAGATTATCAATATGTCGCCAAATATACCTTCTGAGGCTTCCATTGCTGTTAATAATATCAACAGCCCTACTTTTTTGTTGAACTTCATCTCTTCGAATTTGAACGTTTCTGTATCAGATAAACAGGAATTGCTGGAAATCAGGAAATTCTCTGAAAATCTCGATAAAGTCATGGAGTTCCTGGAAAAAGAGATACAGGTGCTGGACATGAGCGAGAAGATCCGAACCAAAGTGAAATCGGATATTGACGACCAACAGCGCGAGTTTTATTTGCGCCAGCAAATGAAAGCCATTCAGGAAGAGTTGGGAGAAGATGCCGAACAGCAAGATATTGAAAAGCTTCGGGAACGACTGGCGAAGAAAAAGCTTCCAAAAGAAGTAAAGGAAACAGCAGAGAAGGAACTTCAGCGACTCGAAATGACGCCAAGTGCTTCCCCTAATTACGGCATCATCTACAGTTATGTAGAATGGATCCTGGATTTGCCATGGAACGAATATTCGAAGGATAAGCTGGATCTTGAATTTGCTCAGAAAGTACTGGATGAAGATCACTACGGCCTCGAAAAAGTGAAAAAACGTATTATTGAGTACTTGGCTGTTCTTAAGCTGAAGAAAGATATGAAAGCGCCCATCCTTTGTTTTTACGGACCTCCGGGCGTGGGTAAAACTTCTCTCGGTAAATCCATAGCACGAGCATTAAATCGTGAATTTGAACGATTTAGTTTGGGTGGCATCCGAGATGAAGCCGAAGTGCGCGGCCACCGAAGAACATATATTGGTGCGCTACCGGGACGTATTATTCGTTCGATGAAAAAAGCCGGAAAAGGAAATCCAGTCATTATGCTGGATGAGATCGACAAAGTGGGTGCTGACTATCGAGGTGATCCCACCTCTGCCCTGCTTGAAGTACTTGATCCCGAGCAGAACGATACTTTCACCGATAATTACCTGGAATTGGAGTATGACCTTTCCAAGGTCATGTTTATTGCTACGGCCAACTCTCTGGATACTATTCCTGCTCCGTTGAAAGACCGGATGGAGATCATCAACATCAGCGGATATACGCTGGAAGAGAAAACACAGATCGCCAAGAAATACCTCATTCCAAAACAAATTGAAGAAAATGGACTGAAGGAAGAACAGATCACTTTTACGGACGAAGCTATAGAACGGCTCATCGATCAATATACACGTGAGTCCGGCGTACGTAATCTTGAGCGTCAAATTGCCGGCTGTTGCCGTGGTGTAGCCGCCAAGATCGCTTCCAATAAGATCGAGAAATTTGATGTGGAAGCCGATGATGTAGAAGAGTTTCTCGGTAAACGTAAGTTCTTCAGTGATGCTGCCGAACGAACCACCGTTCCCGGCGTTGCAACCGGAATGGCATGGACCCCTTACGGTGGCGATATCCTCTTTATTGAAGCAAGTGTTTCTAAAGGTTCCGGCAAACTAAATATAACCGGTCAGCTTGGCGATGTGATGAAAGAATCGGCAATGTTGGCGGTTTCCTACCTGAAAGCACATTCTGATGCTATTGGAATCCCCGAGGAAGCTTTCAAATACTGGGATCTGCATGTGCACGTTCCGGCTGGAGCGGTTCCCAAAGACGGTCCTTCTGCTGGGGTTTCGCTGATGTCAGCCATTGCCTCCATCTTCACTCAGCGTAAAGTGAAAGGCACCATCGCTATGACAGGTGAAATTACCCTTCGCGGATTGGTACTTCCTGTTGGCGGGATCAAGGAAAAAGTATTGGCAGCCAAACGAGCCGGTATCAAGAAAGTACTACTTCCGAAGAAAAATGAGAAAGATGTAGCCGAGATCGAGGAGGATGTACTTGGTGATCTTGAGGTTGAATACCTGGAGCGTATGGATCCATTGTTGGATCTTGTTCTGGACGAAGAACCTGAAATAGATCCCAAAAAATTCTTCAAGGTCAGTGATGCACATAAAGCAGCGGTTTCCGGCAACAATGGTAAACTTCCTGATGATGTGGAAGTGGCCACGCGAGACGACGACTAATCTTGAAATCCAAAATAATGAAAGGCGGGCATCAAGCTCGCCTTTTTTTGTGTTATCAATTTAGTCCAAAATAATTCTGAGATTAAATTGAATTGAACCTGAAAAGGTGCCTATATTTGGAATCTTCAAATACCTGGATGCGCGTTCTTAGCTCAGTTGGTTAGAGCGCTACGTTGACATCGTAGAGGTCGGCAGTTCGAATCTGCCAGAACGCACTTTTAAGCCTGTGTAAGTAATATATTTACACAGGCTTTTTTATTTTTTATCTAAAACCGTCTTCTTAAAAATAAATTCGAATACAGTACCTCCGTTACTGTGGTATTCAAAATCAGAATCAAGCTGTTTGGCGAGCGTTTTGATAAGTGTCATTCCCATTGATTCATTGATATCCAATGTAGAATGTTCGGGGAGGCCGACCCCATCATCTTCTACCTTCAGCTTAAGTTTGTTCTCTTTCCGGATCAGATCAACTCTTATACTTCCATATTTTCTGCCGTCAAAAGCATGTTTGAAGCTGTTTGTAATGATCTCATTAAGCAGAAGTCCACAGGGAATGGCTTGCGTGATCGGTAATTTTATAGCATCGATATTGAGTTTAATATCAACTTCTACAGAAGAATTACGCATGGTTCTGTGTATGACATCCGTCAGTTCCCCAAAATACTGTTGGATATCCACTTCAGAAAAATCATCACTTTTATAAAGTTTCTCATGAACCATGGCAATGGAATTCACCCTCATCTGGCTGGCCTTCAAAATTCGACGTGCACTTTCATTATCAGCAGAAAAGGATTGCAGTTCCAGCAAGCCGGTGATGACGGCCAGATTATTTTTGACCCGGTGATGGACTTCCGCCAACAGCATTTCTTTTTCTTTTAGGGATTTCCGAACCTGTTCTTCCGCTTTCTTGCGATCGGTTATATCTACATAAATACCATAAATGCCAACCACTTGTTTTTCTACCACAACGGGTACAGCATAAATAATAACATCAATGATCTTTCCATCCTTGCGGATCCTTTTTTCGGTCACCTCTTTTACACGGTCACTCTGAGAAAGCATTTGAGCCTGCTGATGACGTTTTTCCGGTACAATCAGCTTATCCAGTTCCAGTCCTTTGAGCTCAATCTCCCGGTAACCGAAAAGCTGTTCAAAACCGTCATTAACCATTTCCACTTCACGATGTTCATTCAGAAGGGCTATGCCAATTGGAGATGAATTGAACAATCTGCTGAATAATCCCTCCCGCTGTTTCAGGGCTTCTTCTGATTCCCTCCGGTCAGAGATATCGCGCTCAATCACGATCAAGACTTCCTCACCAAAATAAGTACCGGTATTGATCAAAAATTCGGTCGGTATGATCTCACCGTTCTTCTTACGGCCCCATCCCTCATATTTTCCAGGCTTTCCATCTCTCGCTTTTTCAATGATCTCCTTGATGCGTTCTTCATCATATTTTCCGGGTGCGGCCATGATCTTGTTGTGCTTACCAATAACGTCACGGCGCCGATATCCAAACGTTTTTTCGAGCCCTTCATTGGCTTCAATAATGATCCCGTCTTTATCCAATAAATAGATCGCATCACTTATCGAATTGAACAAATCCTGATAGCTCATCATGCTTCGCTTAGCATTGTCAAGAGCTTCTTCCCTGGCTGAGACATCATGAGTTAAAGAATAGATAGCGACCAGATTGCCTTCTTCATCGTACATTATGGAGTTGTACCATTCACAATAAATAACTTGCCCGTCTTTGGTGATATTTCGGTTGATGTGAGATATATTTCGTTCCTTGTTCGAAACGGTCTCCCGGATCTTATCACGAACAAGTTCAATATCATCAGGGTGTATAAACGACTTTAACAAGTTGTCTGAAGAAATCACTTCTTGCTGGGTGTACCCAAAAATTTCCTCGGCTTTTTCAGACCATCGTATAATGTTAAGATCTTTGTCCCATTCAATTTCAGCCAGTGGATAATTTCCCAAATCAAGCTGAGTGGAAAGAAGTTTTTTATTTCCGGTTCTCCCCTTTATAGCTTTGGTTACATTATGTGCGATCACCAATTTTGCGGGCTTTGCCTTATAGGTGATCAGGTGAGCGGAAAGTTGAAAATAAAGTTCCTTTCCGGCTTTTGATAGAAATAACCAAACCTTGTCAGCAAAATTTCCATCACGGTAATCCAGTTTAACATTCAGTTCACAAAGTGATTTTTCAGTCCCAAAGTCGATCACCCTTTTCTTTAAGAATTGTTTCTTTGGGAAGCCCAGAATATGTATTGCGGCAGCGTTTACATCCAATATTCTTAGCGTACTCTGCTCGCATACGAACATAGGTTGTGCATCGAAGAAGCTTTCTTCGGGGGTAAATTTCATGTAGTACCGTAGATGTTAATTACGTTAGCGTCCGAATATGCCATTTCTGATCCAGCAAATCCAATGTTATTTTAGTGTGATTATAGGCAGAATTGATCTGTGCGTACGTACTATTTTTTTTATCTTCCATGATCATCAAAATTTTGAGAATTAATACTGAATGTCAAACCAAAAAATAACGCTCACTTTACCCGACGGATCACAACGCGAATATTCATCAGGAGTCACCGGACTTG
The DNA here is from genome assembly GCF_000375425.1 of Gracilimonas tropica DSM 19535. GTDB lineage: Bacteria > Bacteroidota > Rhodothermia > Balneolales > Balneolaceae > Gracilimonas > Gracilimonas tropica. The sequence goes on from NZ_AQXG01000003.1 coordinate 370,743, forward strand.
AAGTTGCACAATCTATAGCAGCCGGCTTAGCCCGTGCTGCCCTTAGCATTACGGTGAATGATGAAATTATAGATTTAGATCGCCCCATTACCGAAGATGCTGATATTGCCATCAACACCTGGGACAGTGAAGACGGGAAATATACCTTTTGGCATTCATCGGCTCACTTACTTGCAGAGGCTATTCAGGAACTGTATCCTGAAGCTAAGTTTGCTATTGGCCCGCCCATCGAAAATGGCTTCTATTATGATATCGATTTTGGAGGACAGCAGATCAGCCAGGAAGACCTACCAAAGATCGAACAGAAGATGATTGAGATGGCCCGGAAGAAATCCGAATTCGAGCGCAGGAATGTTTCTAAAGAAGAAGCACTCTCCTTCTACAAAGAAAGAGGAAATGAATATAAAGTTGAGCTGATCAAAGATCTGGAAGACGGTAATATCACTTTTTATACCCAAGGTGATTTTACCGATCTGTGTCGAGGTCCGCATATACCCAATACCGGTGATGTGAAAGCAGTGAAGCTTACCAGCCTGGCAGGAGCCTATTGGCGCGGTGATTCTGACAAACAGCAACTGACACGTATTTACGGCATCAGCTTTCCAAAGCAGAAGATGCTTGAGGAACACTTACACCGCATCGAAGAAGCCAAAAAGCGGGATCACCGAAAGCTTGGGAAAGAACTTGGCATTTACATGATCGACAATATGGTAGGCAGTGGCCTGCCTATGTGGCTCCCTAATGGAACCATTTTACGAAGAACACTGGAGGCTTTTCTTCGGGATGAACAGAAAAAGCGTGGTTATAAAGAAGTTATCACCCCACATATAGCAAATATTGAGCTGTACAAAACTTCCGGACATTATCCGTATTACAAAGACTCGCAATTCAATCCTATGGAAGTGGATGATGAGGAATACATGCTCAAACCCATGAATTGCCCACATCATCATCGGATCTATTCCAATGAACTCAGAAGTTATCGGGATCTTCCGTTGCGATTGGCTGAATTTGGTTCGGTTTACAGATATGAGCAATCCGGAGAACTAAGTGGACTTTCCCGCGTTCGGGGCTTTACTCAAGATGATGCCCATATTTATTGTACGCATGATCAGCTGAAGCAAGAGATCAAAAACACCATTGAATTGACCCAACTTGTATTCAGCACGTTTGGCATGCCGGTGGATATTCGCCTCTCCTACCGTGATGAAAATGAAAAGAAATATGGTGGAAACACCGATTATTGGGATCGCGCTCAAAAAGAAATTAAAGAAGTGGCCGATGAGATGGAGCTGGATTATACTATCGCTCCGGGTGAAGCCAGTTTTTACGGCCCAAAAATTGACTTTATTATTCGGGATGCCATCGGACGAAAATGGCAGCTCGGAACCGTACAGGTTGATTATGTTATGCCCGAGCGGTTTGATCTTACCTATATAGGTTCAGACAATGAGAAACACCGTCCGGTTATTATTCACCGTGCACCGTTTGGATCCATGGAGCGTTTCACCAGTATTTTGATTGAGCATTTTGCCGGTGATTTTCCACTTTGGCTATCACCTGAGCAAGTACGCATTCTTCCTATTTCAGATGAACAGAATGCATATGCAGAATACTGTTATGAGAAATTGAAAGAACTTGGAGTTCGTGTAGAACTTGACTCCCGAAGCGAACAAATCGGCGGAAAGATCCGTGATGCTGAAACGAGCAAGATCCCTTATATGTTGATTGTAGGTGCGAAAGAAGTCGAAAATGAAACCGTTTCAGTTCGCCGTCATAAAAAAGGCGATATTGGAACTTTCAAATTTTCTGATTTTCTTTCAGATGTAAACGAAGAAATTCAAACAAAAGCTTTACCAAATAAAGACTAACTAAACAACGAGGTTACTATCGCAAGAAGAAGTTACTCGCGGCGACCACCCAAAAATGAGGATCGCCCAAGAATTAATGAAGAAATCAGAGCCGATAAAGTACGGGTAATTAAACCCGATGAAGAACACGAGATCACATCCGTGGATCGTGCCATTAAAATTGCTGAATCGTACAATCTGGATCTGGTTGAAGTTGCTCCTAAAGCAAACCCTCCCGTTTGCAAGGTGATCGACTTCGGTAAGTACATGTACGAAAAGAAAAAGAAAGAGAAAGAAGCCAAAAAGAAACAGCATACTGTTTCTGTGAAAGAATTGCGCTTCCGGCCTAATACGGACGATCATGATCTTGAATTTAAAACCCGCCACGCCCGCGAATTTTTGGAAAGCGGAGATAAGGTAAAAGCAACCGTTCAGTTTCGTGGACGTGATATGCTTTATACAGAAAAAGGCGAATTATTGCTTTTGCAACTCGCTAAAGATCTTTCTGATGTGGGTAAAATTGAATCAAAGCCAAATATGGAAGGCCGTAGAATGATCATGATGTTAACCCCTTCCAAAAGTTAATTCCTTCGTTGCACAGGGATATAATTCTCCCTATTTTATAAGTCTTTAAATTTTCACAAAAGTTGGTGGATTTCCATGCCAAAAATGAAAAGCAACAGTGGTGCCAAAAAGCGGTTTAAAGTTACCGGATCCGGTAAAATTAAACGTAAAAAAGCTTTTAAGCGTCACATTTTGACCAAAAAAAGTAGTAAAACTAAGAGACAGCTTGGAAAAGACACATTGGTGGACAAAGCCGATGAAAAGTCTATCAAAAAGCAGATCCCTTATAAATTTTAATCACTAAACACACGACAAAATGCCACGTTCATTAAATTTGGTGGCTTCCCGTCGCCGTCGCAAGAAGATTATCAATCAAGCGAAAGGTTACTGGGGCAAGCGTAAAAACGTTTATACGATTTCTAAAAATGCGGTTGAGAAAGGTCTTCTATACCAATATCGCGACCGCAAGAATCGTAAACGTAATTTCCGTCGTCTATGGATTACCCGCATCAATGCGGCTGCTCGACTGAACGGTACTACTTATTCTAAGCTCATCCACGGGATGAAGCAGAAGGATATGCAGATCAACCGTAAAGTACTTGCAGATTTAGCCGTACACGATGCAGACACGTTTGCTGCTATTGTTCAGGAAGCCACTGCTTAATTGCATATATTTTTACTAAAACCGGTAGATCTTTTTCATAAGGTTTACCGGTTTTTTTATTTTTGGGAATTGTGTTTTGGTTCCAATTAAGAGCTTATTGACACAGTCACAATAATATACCTTATAACATACTTCGTTCTCGTTCCACACGCTCCGCGTTGGAACGCACATACTCACAATTAGATAAAGCATCTATGCTTGATGACATCAAAGTCTTAGAACAAGAAATTCAACAATTCAAGATCACTAACCAGGATCAGCTTGAGGAATTCCGGTTGGAATTCCTCTCCCGAAATGGGAAAGTTCAGTCTATGTTCAAAAACATGGGCAAAGTTCCAAAACAAGATCGAGCTGAGGTGGGAAAGGCCATGAATCTGGTAAAAGTATTGGCTGAATCAAAATTTGAAGATGCCAAACTGGCGCTTGAACAAGACCAAACCAAAGACCTGAGTGCCCGTGATGATATCACGCTCACTCCACCTTCCTGGCCTCTGGGTTCGTTGCATCCGCTCACCCAAACGCTTGAAGAGATGAAATCTATTTTCTACCGGCTGGGTTTTACCATTGCAGATGGTCCGGAGATCGAAGATGATTTTCACAACTTCACCGCGCTGAACTTCCCTCCCAATCACCCCGCCCGAGATGAGCAGGACACCTTTTTCATCCGGAAAAGTGACGATCCTGATATGCAGGATTTAGTGCTTAGAACACATACTTCCCCGGTTCAAATCAGATTGATGGAAAATACGAAACCGCCCATTCGTGCTATTATGCCAGGACGTGTATATCGGAATGAAGCGGTATCCCCGAAATCGTATTTCCTGTTTCACCAGGTTGAAGCGCTTTACGTGGATGAAAATGTCAGCGTAGCCGATTTAAAGGAAACGCTTATCACTTTTGCCAAACTTATGTTTGGAACGGATGTAAAATACCGGTTACGTCCCGGTTTCTTCCCTTTCACCGAACCCAGTTTAGAGATGGATGTTTGGTGGGGATCTGAAAAAGATGGAAAGTGGCTGGAAATTCTGGGCTCCGGAATGGTAGATCCCAATGTATTCAAACATGCCGGCGTAGATCCTGAAAAATACACCGGATTTGCCTGGGGTATGGGTGTGGAACGCATTGCGATTCTGCGTCACGGAATTGATGACATCCGTACCTTTTACGAAAACGACGTACGCTTTTTAGAACAGTTTAATTAAACACCGCTCTCTCTTTAAATGAAAGTATCCTACAACTGGCTTAACGAATTTATTGACCTTCCGCTTTCACCGGAAGAAACCGCAGAAAAATTAACGCTCATTGGACTTGAAGTCGAAGAGATCGAAGAATACGGCAGCTCGCTGGACGGCGTGATAGTCGGCGAAGTACTCGAAGTTCGGGAACATCCCAATGCCGACAGGCTTCAAGTTTGCGATGTAAACCTGGGCGATTCCAAAACGCAGATCGTATGTGGAGCAAAAAATGTGGCAGCCGGACAAAAAGTACCCGTAGCAACCGTGGGCTCTACCCTGCCAATCAAACTGGATGACGGCTCATTCCTGAAGATCAAGAAAGCCAAATTACGCGGGGAAGTTTCTGAAGGGATGATCTGTGCGGAAGACGAATTGGGCCTTGGCACCGACCATTCCGGCATCATGGTTTTAGAAGGAAATCCAAAAGTGGGAACCCCTATATCTGAGATCTTCGATCTTTATCAGGATACGATTATTGATATCGCCATCACACCAAACCGGCCGGATGCCACTTGTCATTTGGGAGTTGCGCGGGATTTATCTGCAGCATTGAATCTGGAACTGAAAAAGCCTGAAATTCCATCCGGGAAAGTCGTTGAGGATTCGGATGACATCACCATAAAAATTAAGAATACAGATAAGTGTCACCGCTATGTAGGTAAAATGGTGAAAGGTGTGGAAATCAAAGAATCGCCCCGCTGGCTGCAAAATAAGCTAAAGGCAATCGGAGTGCGGCCGGTGAATAATGTGGTCGATGTAACCAATTTTGTGATGCTGGAACTGGGTCAGCCCCTGCATGCTTTTGATTATACTACGATCCGCGGAAAAGAAATCGTTGTTAAAGATTTTGACAACGAAATTGAATTTGAAACGCTGGACCATGTAAAACGAAAATGTTCTCCGGGCACGTTGTTCATTTGTGATGGAGAAGGTCCCGTTGCTATTGCCGGCGTTATGGGTGGAGTGGATTCTGAAGTCAACGATGACACCACCGACATCCTCATCGAAAGCGCGTATTTCGATCCGGGTTCTATCCGCAGAACGGCAAAAGAGCAATCGCTTCAAACTGATGCCTCCTATCGTTTTGAGCGCGGAATTGACCCTAATTTACAAGCCATTGCTGCGGAACGAGCCGCTCAGTTGATTGCAGAATTGGCTGGTGGAACAATCTCAGATGAAACCATCGACATTCATCCCACCAAAACAGAAACGCATGAACTCACGCTTCGCAAAAGTTATGTAAATCGATTGCTGGGTACTGATTTCGAGATCGAAACGATTGCTAACATTTTGGATGGCCTGGAGCTGAATGAAGTTTCCAGAGATGAAGACACCATCACCTATGAGATCCCAACCTTCCGCCCTGATCTTGAGCGAGAAGTGGACCTGATCGAGGAAGTTGGGCGATTGTTTGATTACAACAAAATTCCTTATCCCGGACATGGAATTTTTGTTTCATCTGAGCCCATCAATGAGTGGGAGAAATTGAATCAGAAAATTCGTGAGACGGCTCAACAGCTTGGACTTCGGGAAATTTATTCCAACTCGCTGATCTCAGAAAAAGACGCAGCCCTTTACGGAGACCTTGACGATATGATCCCTGCATTAAATCCACTCAATAAAGATAACAGCACACTCCGTCCTTCCCTTTTGCATGGTTTTATGAAATCAGCGTCCTATAATTTCAACCGAAAAACAGCCGGAATTCGCTTTTTTGAATTGGGACATGTGTTCAATAAAGACGAAAAAGGAAGCTACTATAAGGGCATCAAAGAAGAAGTGCATGTACTTTTTGGGTTGGCTGGGTTAAAAAACAAGGATACCTGGTCTAAAGAGGCTGAATCTTATTCCGTATTTGACCTTAAAGCGCTCGTTAATGCTTTTTTCACCAAACTGAATTTGATCGATCATATTTCCGCAAAAGCTGAAAACGAGACTACCCTTACCTATTACTGGGGAGATGTTGAGATCGGTTCGTTGTTTGTTCCGGGCGATGACCTCAAGAAAGCCTACGATTTTGATCAGGAAGCCTTTGTAGCGGAGCTGTCAGTTTCTGACATTGCTGAAGCGCTTAAAGTGATTCCGCCTCACACCTTCCAGTCGGTGCCCAAATTCCCGGCTTTTGAATTCGATTTTGCAGTGATTGTCCCTCAGCAGGTGTCCGCCGGAGAGCTGATGGAAGTGATCAAAGACAAAGCCGGCGACCAACTGCAAGACATTGATATATTTGATGTTTTTGAAGGTGAATCAATCGGTGAAGGGAACAAAAGTCTGGCCTTCAGGCTACAATTTCTTGATCGCAACAAAACCTTGAATATCAAACAAGTAGAACCTATTATTCAGCGTATAGTTAAATCCCTTGAAAAGGAATTTTCAGCTAAACTCAGAGGGTAATTAATCTCGATAACGTATGAATAAACTTGCACAACAAAGTGATAAGTTCAGGCGGCTGCTGGATGAAGTTGGCACCGAGGTTGAACAACTTAAACAGGAAATTCGTGAGCTCAAACGAGACAACGCCAAATTAAAGGCTAAGCTCGAAGAAGAGCACGAAAAGCAAACCGATATTTTTTCTGCTATAAGTGAAAGCGAGCGTTTGGCTTTACGGCAGCATGTGCAAGGACTCATTCAAAAGATCGATCATCACCTGGGAGTTGACTCATGAAATCTATTAAAGTTTCCATTTTAGGAAAACAATACCCGCTGAAAGTAGAAGATCATGAAGAAGAAGCGATGCTGCGCATTTGCAAGTTCGTGGATGAGCGGTTCAAAACTTATCGTCAACAGTTGGTGAAACAACCTGAGTCTACGGTAATGGTATTAGCTGCCCTCAGTATAGCTGAAGAGTTATTCGAAGCACGAAATGCCAAGAGTGAGCTTGAGAACAGTGAAGAAGTCCTCATGGAACGGGTAAATCACAGCCTTGAACGGTTACTTTCAGAAATTAAAGAATAAAGCACTTATAAATAGCAGGAGTCCATTTTGGCTGATACAATCAGCATTTTTTTTGTAGGAGATATTGTTGGCGACCCCGGTATCGAAATGGTAAATACATTTCTTCCCAGTCTGATCAAGAAATATGATGCCGACTTTGTGATCGCTAATGCAGAAAACTCCCATGAAGGTTTTGGAACGAATCGGCACATCATAAAAAACTTGTTAGAACTTGGGGTCAGTGTTGTAACCGGAGGCGACCATTCCTTTGATAAATGGAAAGTGTTCGACTACATGCGTGAGCACGATCACATCCTCCGCCCCCTTAATTATCCAAAAGGTAATGCAGGACTTGGATTCAGTGTTTTCCCGGTTCCCAATAAAGAGCGCCTCAAAGTAGGCGTGCTGAATTTACAGGGAAGAACGTTTATGAACGCCATAGATGATCCATTCTCTGCGGCCGAATGGGCTTTGGAAAAGATCAGAGAAGAGACCAATATCATTTTTGTGGATTTCCATGCCGAAGCTACCGCCGAAAAACAATCCATGGGCTGGCATATTGATGGCAAAGCTTCCGTGATGGTTGGAACGCACACACACGTGCAAACCAACGATGCGCGAATTCTACCGCAGGGAACCGGCTACCTGACCGATGCCGGCATGACCGGCTCATTCAATTCTGTGATTGGGATGGACAAAAAAGTAGCCATCAAGCGGCTAATGACCGGCGTTCACCAAAAATATCAGGCCGCCAAAGGAGATAACCAGCTTTGTGGAGCATTTGCAAAAGTGGATGTAGAAACCGGCCGGTGCGTTCATATTGAACCTGTGACCTATCCGGGACTAGAATCCTCAAGGAATTAAATAATGGCTGAGAAAAAGATTGTTTTAGAGGCCAAAGACCTTTACAAAAGTTTTCCTGCCGGACAAGGCAAAGATGAATTGCATGTGTTGCAGGGATTAAATCTTGAGATCGAGGAAGGCAGTATCACCTCTATTGTAGGATCCAGCGGAAGTGGTAAAAGCACCTTACTTCACATTCTTGGAGGATTGGATACCGCAGACCGTGGAGATGTATTCTGGGGTGGAAAGAATATCACAGAATATAAATCAGATGACCTTGCGGAATTCCGAAACCGGTACATAGGTTTCGTGTTTCAGTTTCATCACCTGTTACCGGAATTTACTGCTTTAGAAAATGTGGCTATGCCCGCTCTTATTGCAGGAACTTCCAACAAAGAAGCTTTTGCAAGAGCCCAGGAATTATTGAACCTTTTTGGTATTGAAGGTAGAAAAAATCACCGACCGACCGAACTTTCAGGGGGAGAACAACAACGAGTTTCCATGGCCCGGGCGCTTATGAATCATCCCAAGATCATTCTTGCTGACGAACCCACTGGAAACCTGGACCAAGATAATACCAATATAATTCTTGACCAGTTATTTGAGCTTAGGGATGCTGTTGGGGTTTCGGTGCTGCTCATTACCCATGAAAAGGAAATAGCAGAACGTTCTGACCGTATCCTGAATCTTAAAAAAGGTATCCTGAAACCACTTTAACGTTTTGGGAAGTCCGAAAACAGTCCTATTTTTACAGCCTTAAAAAATCACAGCTATATCAATTAAAAATTATGTCTAAACGGCTTTCAAAAGAAGAATTAGAATCAGATCCGCTGATTGAGAATTTCAATCGCTTAAATGCTTTTTATAATGAGAACAAGACCACTGTAATAGCAACCTTGGTTGCGTTCGTTGTAATTGTTGGAGGGTTCTTTGGCTGGCAAGCCTATTCATCTTCTCAGGAGACTCAGGCTCAGGAATATCTTGCCATTGCTGAGAATTATTACACCAATGCAGAGTACGAAAATGCCCTTTACGGAGACGATGCAGCCCTCACATATGGCTTTGATCAGATCGCTGATGAATTCCCCATGACAAAAGCCGGAAACATGGCCAACTATTACGCCGCTGTTTCAAGTTTTGAACTGGGTGATGTTGAAACTGCGTTGACATACATCGAAGAATTTGAAATACCTGAAGGCATCCTGGGTGTAGGCCCCCTTACTTTCCATGGGAAATTGTTACTTGCCAACGGGAGCTATGAAGCAGCTGCTCAAAAATTCCTTGAAGCTGCCGAGTGGTCGGAAAATAATGTAACCACCCCTTCTAATTTATTTGAGGCCTCACAAGCTTATTATGAAGCTGGTAATTTTGAAAAAGCCGGTCAATTGGCTGATCAAATTATCGAAGAATACCCTGAAAGCAGTCAATTTGTGAAAGCTCAAAAGATGAAAGGAATGTTGGCAGCTAATTGATCAGCATTGCCTGAAATTTTCTAAAGGCCTTGTTATGATTATAACGAGGCTTTTTTTTTGCTACTGCTCTCTGTACTTCTTCATTTTTTATGATTCAATAGAATTCAAATAACTGTGCAAATCTTTGTCTGTTTCGATATCCAGTTTCTTTCTGAGTCGAGAACGACTTATGTACACACTCGAAGGTTTAATATTTAATAAATCTGCGATCTCTTTTGAATCGAAACCAATTTTGATATATGCACAAAGCCGTAAGTCATATCTCGTAAGATCGGGAAAATCGTGCCTTAAGGAATCAAAAAAGTCCTGATGAAGTTCATCAATCTGAATTTCAAAAGTATCGTCTTCTTTGGAATCCAGATTCTCATCAATAATATGCTTTATTTCAACCGCTCTTCGTTTTAATGACGCCGGGTTTTCCTGAATTTTCTCAAATTTATCCTTAATCTTTTTCAGAACTTTGTTTTTTTCGTCATTTTCTTTCGCTTTGGTTGCCAATTCGATAGTCTTATTTTTTAGCTCTGCTTTCAAATTTTTGTATTCTGCTCTGAGCTTTTCCTCCTCCACCCTCTTCAAACGTTGCTGAAAATGCTCCTGCTGTTTCTTAAGGGTTTTTCTCTGAGTTTCCAACATCCGTTTTTTCTGTTTATCAAGAGATAATCCAAACCAGGAATAAAATAGATATACGGCGACTAAAACCAATCCTAAATAACTCAAATAAGCATACCAAGAATGGTACCAGGGAGGCATCACCTTAAAATTAAATGTTGCGATGTTTGATGTCATTCCATCTACCAGCGCCCGCGCCCTTATTGTATGTTCCCCAAACGATAATCCTATAATTTCCAACGTATTGTTAGTACTTAGATTGGACCACTCTCCCGTTTTATCTGACCAAAACTGATATGTTACATGAGCCTGATTTGGGACTATGGCCTTTACTCTTAGATTGTTGAACTTATAAGAAACCTCATCTTTTCCTGATAGTTTTTTTCTTTGATCATTGTTAAAAGCCCAGGCATTTCTGAAGATCAAATTAAAGGTGGAATCCGATTCTTTTTCCTTAATGGACAGATCTTTTAACGCAAACCCATTATAAACCGGGTAGAATTGATACTGCTCGTTTAGGGGCGTTGGGGCACCATTTGGGAAGAGCAAATCACTGATACTACTTTTTGAATTTTCTTTGGGATATGCCTTAAACTTTTTTTCATCCGGCAAATATTCATATCGATATTGATCAGTTATTAGCGCAATTCCATTCTCATTTTTTTCCAGGTAATGATCCATACCTTCAAATTGGCTCACCTCAAAAATATCTCTGCTCCCGGGATAAAGATTCTGGTTAAGATCTGCTCTGATCACTCCATAGTTGGGAATATTTATCCACAAAACTCCATTTTGATTTACAAAAATCTGATCAACGGATCCTGCAATCAGCTCCATTTGTCTCAAGAACTGCCAGTTCTCTCCGGATCTTTCATAAATCAAAATACCATTGTAAGTTCCTGCTAATAAATAGTCACCATAGGGCTTTAAGGTTAAAATTCCCCGTTTTTCACCCACTCTTTCAAGTTCAGAATTCTTCACAACAAACAATCCCCGGTCGTGAGCAACCCAAACTTGATCATCAACAATATTCAAACTCCAAACCTGCCCCTCTGAACCATCAATGAGATCAAAATCATAAAACTCATTGCTGTTATTTAATCCCTCCCATTTTGATGTGTACAAACCCTGATTGGTGCCCAGATAAAACATATCATCTTTAAGCAAAGCATCGTGAGCCGTCCCAAAGGTTCCTAAATTGTCTAATACTACGGTGTAATTATCGCTTAGATCTATCGCCGAAATTCCATAATCCATTCCCAACCATAATTTATTGTTAGAACTGTAATGGATGCTCAAAATGGTATTATTTTGGAGCCCTTTACTTTTGTTGATGTGATGAATTAAGTTTCCTTCTAAATCAGTAATATAAAGTCCATTTAAAATGGTGCCAAAAGCCAGGTACGCATCACTTATCTGTTCAAAACTGAATACATTTGCGGTTTTCAGATCGTCTGTTATTTCAATTTCGAAGGGATTGAGTTGCCCATTTTCCAACCTCAACAATCCTTTGTTTTGAGATACAAAAATTAACTCATCTTCATATTTATAAATGCCCACGAATTCAACATCGAACTCTTCACCAAAAGTATTTTTTTTTCGGGGAGACAGGTTTTCTAATTGAAATAAACCATCAGCTTCATCTATGATAAAAACCTGGTCTTTATACTGAAAACTTTGCGCGATTCTGGTTGGCGCAGGTATCTTAGTAAGATTTTGTTCTTTATAGATATAAATATTGTATTCGGATATAAATAAAGGCGTTTCGTCCAGGTAGTGAACATTCCAGAATTCTTCACTTATATCGGTAAGATCTTCTTTAAATGGATACAGTGAGGTGTATTCAAATTCATTAAACCGATTTCTTTTCCATATCCCAAAGTCGCGGTCTGACCCGGTAAATAGTATGGAATCGTTTACTGCCACCACAGAACGAATGATGCCCTCACTGCCGTTATAATTTTTCCAGGTTTCCCCATCATATTCCAGCAATCCTTTATTCGCTGCCATATAAACTATTCCGTTGGGTGCCGTATCGATGTCCCAGATTTTGCCCATATGGTCAAATTCATCCGGTGTGAATCCTTTAAGCAGCGGCACACCTTTTTGTGGAATTTGCTGCGCATAAAGTGAACTGAAACTGCAAATCAGAATAAATAAATATCTAACAACTAACTTCAAAGTAAGCGGATGTTTAAATGACTAATAGATCCTGTTGAAAAGTACTAATGATTGGTATGCTTCCTAAATGACAATTTGAATATTTACATTCCCACCCGAATATAATCAACACATTCTCTATTACAAGAAAGCAATCTTAAGTTGTAGAAGGAATCTTTCGGGTATAAAAAAACCGGTTCTGAAACAGAACCGGTTTTTAAGCATTCTTAATAATGAATGGAGATTTTTATTTAATCAACATCATTTTACGAGTTGCTGAGAATGTTCCGGCTTCAATGCGGTAAATATACATTCCGCTTGAAAGATTTGAAGCATCGAAAGTTATAGTATAGGAACCCGGAGCTTGCCGGCCTTCATTTATTCTGGCAATCTCTCTACCTGTGATGTCAAACACAGCGAGTGTTACATTTGCAGCATTTGGTATCTGATAAGAGATATTGGTAGTTGGGTTGAACGGATTCGGATAGTTTTGATCGAGAGAAAAGCTGTTTGGCAGTTCATTATTCTCGATAGATGTACTCATATTACGGGTCAACGTAATGGTATAAACTTCATCAGCAAACCGAACGCTGTCGCCGGCCATTGCAGTTACTGTCCAGTCCAGAGTAATGGATGCGCCTTCTTCAACACCAAGATCGGCAAGGGTAGCGTCAAGAGCTCCATAAGTGAGTGTAAGAACTGTGTCCTGTCCTTCTACGTCAGATGGGATGCTTACCAGGGGATTGGCAAAACTGCTTCCAACAGTATCTGCATGCCAGGTATAGGTAACATCGGTATTAGATGCTGCCTGACTCCATTCAATTGCTACTTCAGTGGCTTGATCTCCATTTAGGCTTAATGAAGTATTATCGGGAGGTGAAAGCAGAGAGAACGCTTCGATGGTAGCCGGTTCTGCAGAACCTTCTCGGTACAGGTAAATGTTATCTACATAAGCCAAATCTACATTAGATGTGATCAAGAACTGGGCAAATGCACTTCTGTCGTCACCATTTATAATATTGGCTTCTGACAACGGAACATCCAATGAAACCCACTGACCTGATTCATCTCCTGTAAATGCATAATTTATTTCATAAGCATTAGTTTCGCCTGAACCACCTTCATGATTCGACCATTTTGAGTTGAATACTTTTCCAGTCAGATCTGTATCGGGTACCCAAAAGTCGATGTGGAAGTGCGTCATTGCAGAAGCATCAAATGGGCTTGAGGCAAAATCTACTCCCAAGAAGTTCACGAAAGAGACTTTCTTAGTATCGTTTCCATCAATAACTACATCTTCTATATCGGCTTGATCCCATTCTGCTGACCAGGAATCTACGGTGATATTGTCGTAGGAATTGCTGAATAATGAAATTACATCGCCTGCATTTCTTGCAGGAGGTGCGGGAGCTGCAACTTCAGGCTCAGGGATTACCACTTCGGAAGTATCAACAACGAGCGATACGTTATCGATCACAATTACGCCTGTTTCAGCACCCATATCAAACAGAACACGGCTGTTTGCGGAACCAAATCCGGTAGCTGTTAGCGGAAGCTCAAATGTTTGTGTTTGATCGGTTAAGTTAATGGTTTCAGTCACTGATGTGTACGGTGCTTCATTTAAACCAATTCCAGCGATCATAGTTCTGGTATTACCGGCTCCTGTTGAAGCGTCAAAGGAAAGAATGTATCGCTCGCCTTGAGTGATTTCTACCACTTGGCTCAGATTAACATTATAAGGTTCTGTAGCTGTTTCAACATTTGCAAAGAAATAGCTGTTTCCACCCTCTGTTCTGATCTCTCCGGCCGTTTCGGTCCAGGGAGCTCGTCCATCTTCAAAATCTCCGTTTACTAACAGCTCATCTCCTGGAGTTACTCCGCCATCTCCACCACTGCCTGATGAAGTGACTTTGATGCTATCTACTAAAATAGTACCGCCTTGGTCCTGGGCAGCACCGGCGGCTAAATTTAACTGAAGTTTTAAAGAGTTTGCAGAAGCTGAAATAGCCTCATGATCAAAAGTAAATGTGGTATATTCAGTATCACTGAGTTCGGCTATAATTCCATCATTTCGCTGTACAATGGAACCGCCAATATCGGTAAGAACGAATACGTTGGTACCAACTAAAGCTTCGGTTTTTATAGAAACTGACACCGTAACGGCTGTTTCACCGCCAAAGTCGATATCCGTAAATACTTTTTCCAGGATATAAGCTCTGCCGCCTTCACCATCAGCATTTACTCCCCCAAATCTCATAGCTCCGGTTCCATCTATACCTGCTGTTTCAGCCCATTCCAGGGTAACTTCATCAGGCTTGCTTGCCGCATCTCCGGCCGCGGTCCACCCATCAACAGATGTGGCTGCATCAAAGGATTCTATGGATAAATCCAAATTGTCCTGTGCAAATGCCAAATTCGACATCGCCAGCAGGGCAAATGTTAGTATTGTTGTTAATATTGATTTTTTCATAATTCTAAATTTATATGATTGTAATTTGTAGCTTTGGTTATGTTGATTTCGTATTTATTTATGAAAGTATGTGTTCTTTTTTATCAGTGGATGTACCCACTAATTTCTTTGAATACATAGACCGTATAGCCATTTTAGGCGTTCTGTCTATGTAGAATAATCCCCAGTGTTTTTCGGGCTCCAGAGGCTCGGATGATCCTTTCCAGTCTTCATCAAAGGCCTCGAAGAAAAAGGTTAAAATGCCTTCCTCATCCGTCCATTTCATTAAATGCTCGAAGTATATTTTCTGGTAACTTTCGCTTACATGAGCCGGATTTATGCCATTTCCATTAGACTTTGTAGCCCATCCTGCTTCGGCAATTACCACCGGCGAATCGGGATATTTTTCAGCCACGGAGTAGTAATTTTCTTTGGTGTAGTCGATGGCCTCATTAATGTGCTTGTATTCCCAAACGGGATACGTGTGGACGCAAATGAAATCCAGAGCCTCAGCTAATATCTCGAGCTTATGTAGCCACGGCACGTAATTTTCGCAAAACGTAACGGGTTGAACCGCTGTTGACTTCAACATATTTACATACTCCAGCACTTTATCCTCATGCACATAATGATCGGTCCAGTCCACGCAAGCTTCATTTCCTACTGATAATGAGAAAATTACGTCGGAGTATTTGTCAGCAAATCCCGCAAGTTTTTGGATCTTTTCTTTGTTTTGAGACGCATTTAATTCAAGCTCTTCTTCAGAATAGACTCCTCCGCCCCACGGACAATTAAAGTTGTTCATTTCCGCTTCGATGTAGGCACCAAGCATCACTTTAAAATCCAGGTTTTCCTTTTCGATCACATCTAAAACAGTCTGAGAATGATCGTCACAATTATAGAGGCGCAAATATTTCCAGTATCCTTCAAGAAGCAGAAGATCTTCCTTTACCTCCTCGTAGCATGGGATGGTATGTCCCGGCCTCTGACCTTTCCTGTAACCTGAATAACAGATGGCTCTTCCTGGCTCAATTCCTATGTTGCTGAAGCTGTTCATGCTCAATATTTGAGGTTTCCGTCTTTGTCCCAGATGCCCCAAAAAGCACCTACATCTCCTTCAGAACCTACTTTCCAGGATTCATCAAAGGAGGCGAAATAGAATACTTCAATGTCATCATCCTGCGACCACAAATTGGTGTTGATGAAATACTTCATCGCATTTTCATCAGATGGAATGGCCCCGCCCAAACTTTTGCCTTTACTCGGCCAGCCGGTTTCGGTGATGATGACACGTTTTCCTTTTCCGGCTTCCTTCGCCTGATAGTACATTTGGCGCATATGCTGGAAGGAATCTTCAAAACTCGTACCCTCCCAGAATGGATAGCAGTTACAAAGAATCACGTCACAGGCTTCGGTAATCTCAGGTCTTTGAACGAACTCGTAATAAGCATCTACATAGCCAACCGGAATGTGTTTAGGCAAACGACTTTTAACATCTTTGATGTAATCCAATAGTTCTTTCTCTTCCAGATCTTCGCGATACAGCACCTCATTCCCAACTACAGCGATATCTACTAAGCCTTTGTTGGCCAGTTCGATAAGGCTTTCAGTTTCCTCCTCGTTTTTCTCCTGATCATCTCCCAGCCAGGCACCAACCAGTGTTTTCAGTCCAAGTTCTTTGGCTACTTTTGGGATGTGCTCGTTGCCTTCAATACAGGAAAAGGATCGAACCCACTTCGTATGTGGTTTGATAATTTCCATGCGACGACGAATTTGCTCTTCCGAAATCACATCACCGGGCTTCTGTCCTTCTTCATACAAACTGAAGCAAAGTCCATGTATTCCACTTTCCAACACTTCCCGAAATAAGCAGTCCACTTCTTTTTCTGACAGCTCTTCCAGATAGTTGATCTTGGAAACCTTATCAGACTCTTTATAACTCAGATATTGTTCTTTTCTAAACGACATTTTAGTTTACTTTTAACTGTTCATTTTTATTCCAAAGACCCCATCTCGCTCCGACATCTCCTTCGTGGCGAGCTTTCCAGGATTCGTCGAAGGAGGAAAAGTAAAACACTTCTACTTCCTCCTTTTCACTCCATTTCTTTAAGCGAATGAAATACTTCATCATATTTTCGATGGATGGTTCCGCTTGGTCCACGCTTTTTCCGTAAGTCGGCCAACCAGTTTCTGCGATGATGACTTTTTTACCCGCAGCTACTTCTTTAATGACTTCATGCATCTTGGTCAAATACACCGAGGCATGGTCTGCATCATAGCCTTCCCAGAATGGATAGCAGTTCACAAGTATCACATCACAGGCTTCAATTACTTTCGGGCTTTGGTGAAGTTGATAGTAAGTATCCACATAGCTCACCATCACTCCGGGCAGCGCCTCTTTCACCTGATTGATGTATGCCACAATCTCATCTTCACTTAATTCTTCGCGCAATAAACATTCGTTACCAACAGCAACGATATCAGCTTGACCGGCTTTAGCAACCTTGATCAAATTCTCGATTTCCGTTTCATTCTCTTCCAGCTCATCATTAATCCAGGCGCCAACCAAGGTCTTTAATCCCATTTCTTTAGCCACTTCAGGAATAAGCTCATTGCCATCGGTACAAGAGAACGAGCGGATCCATTTGGTATGCGGAGCCACTACTTTCATTCTTTTCTCTATTTGTGTTCTTGAGAGCTTATCACCCAAATTCTGACCTTCCAAATATGGACTGAAACAAAGTCCATGAATACCGCTATTCAACGATTCTTTGAACTCTTTTCTCAATTTCTTGATGCTGAGATTGTTGATTTCGGCGTCGATGGCTTCTGCGTCGGGGTCGATAGAAATCATGGACAAAAGGCGGTCTTTTTGGTAGAAATAAGGTGCGGGAGCCGTTTCCTTTTCCGCTTTACGAGCATCCAGTATTTCGCGGACCTCATTCGCTTTTTCTTCGGTTACGTCATAGTCGCGCATCACCCAAAGAGCCACCAGAGTTCCAAACATGGGTAAAGCCGAAAAGAATAATCGCAGTCCAGTGATTGCTCCTTCAGGTTGAGTATCCAGGTTGCCATCAAATCCAACTACAGATAAAATGACACCGCTTAAACCACCTGCTATGGCAAAACCAAATTTCACCATGTACCAGTAGATGGCACCGAAAATTCCTTCTCTGCGTTTGCCATATTTGAGTTCATCCAGATCTATAACATCCGCCGTCATCGACATCATCAAAACAAACAAACTTCCGATCCCGAAAGAGTGGAAAGGTAAGGCCAGCAGGAACATCCATGGTTTTCCGGGAACAAATAAGAACCACAGACTCGCATACCCAATTAATGCAATTGTTTGGGCTATCATAAATGCATTCTTCTTACCCAATTTTTTGGACATTCGAGCGACAATGGGAATCACCAGAAAGGTGGTAACCAAGGCTCCGGCACTTCCAAAAAGTGGAGTCCAGATTCCCGCTTCACCGGCATCCCCGCTAAACAAGTACCAGACAATAATGAAGAACGAAAATCCTGCTACGGTGTTAAATGCATTGAAAATGAAAAAAGTGGAAATACAGAGTTTTCGGAATGGAACGGATGTAAATGCTTCTTTAAATCCCCTTAGGATCTCTTTCAAGCTTCGACTCACATTTTGCAGGGTCAACGGCTCGTAATCCTCATTTACGGTAGATTTACTGGGAATGAAAATACCCGGAATCATCGCACATATGGCAAAAGTGATTCCTACCCAAATAGCCAGTTCTCGTGTAGCAACTTCTGCAGTTGGAAACCAAGCTGGATCATACATAATAACCCAAAACCACGGTGCAATCACCCAGGCCCACTGACCAATCCATTGAGCAATCGCCATAATTTCGGTTCGCTCATGAAAGTCGTCACTCATTTCGTAGCCGATAGCTACATAAGGCACGCTAAAAATGGTTAAGCCAATGTAGAAGGCGAACGACCAAAACAAGAAATAGCCAAAATTATAGTTGACCGAGTTTTCCCCATAAAGCTGCCACATGATGGTAAAAGCAATACCCATAATAACGGCACCGGTGATTACATACTGCCTTCTTCGCCCCCATTTTGAGCGGGTGTTATCCGAAATAAATCCCATAATAGGATCGGTAACGGCATCCAGAATGCGCGGCAGAAAGTACACAATTCCCCACATCCAGCCGGGAAACCCGAGATTCTGCACCAGCACCACCATGAAGATCCCCAACGTAGCAGGAAACATCTGATTGGCCAACATACCCATCCCGAAGGCAATTTTATGCCGATAGGGCACTTTCTTTTTTAAAGCTTTAGGCTGCGACATCTTTTTGTTTTTTTAGATTTATGACGGATCACGAACAGGTATTACGACCGTTTGAATGGCTTTCCCTGCTATTTGGATGGGGACAGACTTATCTCCCAGCTTTAATTTGTATTCCTTCGCTTGCGCTTCTTCATTCAGGAGCACCACTGCAATATTTCCGTCGGGATTTTGAACGGCTGTAAGCTGTAATCCCTCTTCGGTTTGACTGTGACCAATTCTTACCGCACCGGGTCGAATCCACCGGCTAAAATGACTCATTGTGTAGTACAACGGGGTGAAGTACACTTCATCAGCTTCCTCATCCACAATAACCGGAGCCACACACCAGTTTTGTGCCCAATTCGGTCCACCCTTTCGGTTCAGCACCATATTCCAGTCTACCCAGCCATCAACCCAATTGTTAAGCGTACCGATGATATCCCGCGCATAGCGAAATACCGGCACATATTTGGGGTGAAGATGTTTGCGATCTTCAGGCGCCCAATCCCAGCCCCAGTCGGTGGCTTCTTTAGACCAATACCAGGCGTCATCCTTCCATGCTGGAATGTCCGCATCTATCGTAGCCTCGGTTTGAATTAGATGCTTTTTTGGAGCTTTTTTATGCGCATACTGAAGTTCATCGGCAAAAATCTTGTACGTACTCGCATACCAGTGCACCGCCGTTCCATCGTAATATTGAGCGGCTTCTTCGTCGTCATACATCGCATCCACCCACTCTATGAGCTCTTCGTGGCGATTTTGATCGTAACCTAAAAGAACAACATCCGCGTACCCATCCTGCTCCAATCGTGGACCCAGATGATTTTTTACAAACTCGTTCTGTTCTTCCGGGGTGAAATGCATACTCTCCCAGTTGCTGTCGTTTCCAAGCGGCTCATTTTCCACTGTAATGCCCCAAATGTCGATGCCTTCTTCTTTGTAGGCAGTCAGATATTTTGAGAAAAACAGTGCCCAAGTATCGTAATATTCGGGAAGCAGCTTTCCGCCTTTCCAGTCGTTGTTGTTTTTCATCCAGGGGGGCGAAGTCCATGGAGAGGACATAATCTTGAAGCCATCCTGAGAAATAGCCATCGCATCTTTGATCATCGGAATGATGTCATTCCGGTCTTCTTCAATCGAGAAGTGCTCAAGGTCGCGATCACCTGGAACCGGAGCATAGGAATAATTCCCCAGCGAAAAATCACTGGAGTTCATGTGCGTACGAGTGAGTGAATATCGCGCACCGGATTCCCCAAAATAGGCTTCAAGGATTTCCTTTCTGTTTTCTTCACTTAATTTATTCAACAAATACGCACTTGCCTCGGTAAAGGAACCGCCTATTCCGGTAATTTTCTGGAAGGTTTCCACCGGGTTGATGGTCACCTGAACTGGATTTTCAGCCTCGGAAAGCGCTTCTATTTGCGTCAATTTATTTCCACTTTCGGAGGTTTCGTAGATCTCCACATCCAATGAATCCGAATTTGTGCAGCACGCCATAAAGACGATCATGATTAAAATAGTAAGTAGTTCTATGTGCGGAATCATCGTCTATAGCTCCTGTTTTGACTGAATTTCTGTATCCGTTGGTGGTACTTTCACCGTTTCCATCAGTGCATCCAGGTCCCCGTTAAATGTTTTGGTGATGGGTTTTCCATCTCTTGTCAGTCCGTCGAAAACTCCCGTATCTACTTCATCCCAAAGCATATATTTTGCCTCTGATTGCAGGTTGATCAGCCCAAAATGATTTTCCGAGCCTTGTTGATTATCCGCATCTTTCCACTTCTCATCAAAGGCTTCGAAGTAGAACACAGACACGCCGTTCTCCTCCGACCACTCCCTAATTAATTCATAGTAGCGGGCCGATTTAAACTCATCCGTCGCCCGAGAACCTTCATTACCGTAATAACCATTGGAAACGGTAGCCCAGCCGGTTTCCCCAATATGAACTTGCTTATCCACGCCCAGACTTTTCATATAATCCACCACGCTTTGGTATTGCGAAACCGAATATTCCAGTGATCGCTGCATGGCGGCTTCGATCTTTTCTTCATCGCTGAAATCGGTTTCATTTTCCCGAACACCCCAGAAATTGGGATTGTAATGCGTATCGTGCATGGGATAGGTGTGCATGGAAATGTAATCCACGGCCTGGATGAGTTTGTTCAAATCTTCTTTGTGATATTCACTTCCTCCTCCACCCCAGGATGCAAAATTGTCCGAGCTGGTGATCCATAAAGTTTCAGAAAGTTCGCCTTGTTTTTTCAAATCCTGCAGATGATTCACCCACCGCAAAATAATTCCCGGCTCCACCCAATATTCGGTTTGCCAGTGCACCATAGCTTCATTCCCCACTGCAATCACTTTCACGATATCGGGATATTCTTTAGCTAAATTTGCAGCCCGCTCAATTTCCTTTGCGTTACGCGGACTGTCTTCATCCCGAATGCGTTCCGGTTCATCAGTCCAGGCATTTTTGGCATCAATCCACGCGCCCATCATCACATACATCTCGAATTCAGGATCTGCTTCTTTCATCTCCCGAATGGCTTGCAGCAATCTTGGGACGGCTTCTAAATACACGTTGTAGGTCCGCACAATCTTGATGCCCATCGCTGACAGAATTCGCATGTCTTCTTTTAGTTCCGGAATAGATGGGACGCTGTCGCGGGTAATTTCCCGGTATCCGCTGTATGATATTGCGGGATATTTAATAGGATCGGCCAGGATTTTTTCGGCCGTAATCGTCTGCTCATTCATAGGATTTCCGGCTCGATCACCACAGCCCACAAACAGCACGGAGGCTATCAGGATGGTATATATGAAAGGTTTGTGCATGGTGATCAAGGTTTTGAGTTATAGGAGATGTTCCGGTTTTAGCGATACTGTAATTTGTTTGATGTGGCCGCTCCGCTTGAAGATTTGTTGGGATATCTCTTTGTCGAGTTTTGTATGCTGAAATTTTCCGGTTGAACCGTCGCTCATTTCAACTTCCAGTGCGTCGGAATCAGAAATACGATAGACCACCGGCACCTGACAATAGGTAAATGCAAGCGCTTGTTCGGGGACTTCAATTCGATAATTTTCCTGCTGTATTGAGATCAGTTCTACATCACGGGTTTCCTTCGTGAATTCCTCTTTTTTCAGCAGAAATGGATTGAATTCCACTTGTCCGGCTTCCACACGAATGCCCAATTCCCCGATTCTGGCAATGATATCTTCCTTCACCTGACCGGTCATTCCGGGCTGCTGAGCTCCCTTGTGATTCGGTGTATGCGAATATGGATCCGTTGGGAAAGCACCATACACATCCGGTGATTTATGGATACCAATTCCTTCACCGATCTCTTCGAAATGGCGGGCTAATTTTTGTTGAACCGATTTATCGGCATTGCTGCGATAGGCTTCTTCACAAACCTCATACACCGCGAGATACAGCTTCGAAACCATGTGCCAGTAGATAGAGCCCAATCCTTCATACGCAAAAAATGTCCCCGAACGACCCGTAAATGCTTTGTGATTGAAAACCTCTTCAAAGATCTGTAAGATCAGTTTTTCTTCTTTTTTAGCCAGATCAGCGTACTGGGTTGTGCTTAATTCGTTGAGTGCTTCTTTCAAATCCCGGGCATTTTTGAAATTTCCGCTGAAATGATAGCCACCGTTCACATCCTTCTGGATAATTTGACGATGTCCGTTTTCCAGCAACTGCGGCAAAAGTTCAGATTGCTCTACCAATTTTTTGGGGATGTTATTCCGCTCCAAAAACCCAGGTAATTCCTTATTTGGATACAGGATATAGCTCTGCTGATCTTTGCGATAAAGCGAACTTTGGCGAAGGGCATCCAGCATCTTCACTGATTCTTCCGGCGTTAAATATCCGGAGCTTAAAGCGGCAACCTGACCTTCCAGCATTTCCTGGAGGTACGAAATGGAAATCCCATCTTCCTCAAAACTCATGATGTTATAGGCGTGATAAAGCTCGTCGTCCCGTTTGTTTGCTTCAATGGAATGCTCCAGGTAATCGAGTGCCGTGGAAATGAAATCAGCAATATCGCTGATTGAAATCGTTGTTCTCTCCCCGGAAAACCCGTTTTCGTAGATTTTATTTCTAAACGTACTTCCGGCTTTTCCAAGAGCTTCGGTGATCGCCTCACGATCTTGGTTGCCGATGCTTCCATCCAGCAGATCCGAATGATCGCTGAGTACAGTGTGAATTCCCTCAAAAAACGTCTTCATTTCTACGGAAACAGATACCTCATCCTGCTCAACATGGTCCATAAGCGGCTCAAAAAACTTCAGAAATCTGCGCAGGTAATACAGCGTCACCATAGACACGCCATTCCCGACCAGTGCGTTGTTGGCATCGTTCCATTCGGGGCGTTGCGTGTTCATCCAAATTCCGGCTTCAGGAATGAAATTCGACACTTTAGCCAGCACCGTTGCCAGCGTTTTTTCCATAAAATTGACGCGGTGAATATCGTCTTTTTGGCTACCTCTCAAAGCGCCATCGGCTCCCAATTTTTCAACTTTATCGCGAATTTCGGCATCGGCCACATCATCAAATTCGATGGTATCTTTGGGATCGTTGGCAATGTCTTCGTAGCCCTTAATTCGGTACGGAACGTTGGCATATACGAACACTTCTTTATCAAAAAGTTGGGTAAGTGCTTCCGGCTCGTGCGACTGATAAAACTCCAGGAACTTGAGCAGGTAAATGATCTGATGATCACCCCAGTATCCGATGTACGACCACGGATCATCCGCATCGGCAATTTCCCAGTCAAAGCCGTCTTTAGTCACACGGTATGGGTTGTATCCATCAAAAGTAGAAGCATTCAGAAACTTGAAGATCATTCCTTCAATAAACTTGGGATAGGAATGCGCCAGTGCTTCCCAATTCTGGAAAATATCGCGCCAGTTGCCTTCATAATCCAGAATTTTGGAACCGTCTACTTCATTGTGGGTGTTGATGGAAAATATATTCCATGGCCGACTTGGATCTCCATGGCGACGACTGAATTTTAGCGGCAAATATTCTTTTCCAAGCCTGAGTAAATCCGGATCATCGGATTCCGCTAATTTTTTATTCAACGTGAATTTGTCGAAAGTTTCTTCCAGTCCGCTAATGAACGAACCGTTTTTCTCCACCACCACTTTGCTGGCGTTTTTCAGGTACGCAACAAAATCCCCTTTCTCAATTCGGTAGTTATGATCAAAAGTCCCGCCGCGCATAATATTGAACAGCGTATTCGAGAAATGGCGGGCATTTTTAAGCTGATCCGAACTTCGCTGAATGCCATCGGCACCGGCTACCAGCTGCTTCAGCTTTTCGGTGCCCCGCTCGATGTCGTCCTCAACTTTAGCCTCCAGATTCTTGTCTTCTTTCAGGGCTTTATTCAACTCAATCACGTTGGCGTGATTCTGATTTACGTTTGCCGCCATCATCCATTTTTGGGTTGAACCGGATGAAAGCTCCAGGTCAGAAACTAAAAAGTAGGCCCCTTTTTCGGCTTTGATGTCTTCTTCCTGCTCAAGCGGTTCCTGTTTTCTGAACCGATTTAACTGAAGCGAAGAAAGTAAATAGGTTGGATTTTGGAGTCCTTTGGACCACGCCACGTTTGCTTTCAGAGCTTCACTTGGCTCCGCTTTATCTACGATGATAGCGCTGAGGGCATATATTCCCAATCCAGTTTCGGAAACCAGTTCGCTGCGTTTGTAGGCATCTACCAGGTTGCTGGAGCGATTTTGGAGATCGCTGCTTACGCCGTACGGCATAATGTTTTGCATCCCATCCAGCACGCGAACTTTTCGGTTTTCATCCGAATGGTTAGTCAGCTCGGACTTCCGCACAAAACCATACAAATTGCTGGAATTCCACTGGTATCTAAAGGTTAGCCCGAGATCGTGGTTGATCTCTTCAAATAAGATCTTATTGCCATGCCAGCTTTTGTACACGTTTCGGCTGGTTTTAAAGCGAAATTCACCCCGTTCTGAAAATGGTTCCCAAACCAGTGTTTTCCCATTTAGCTGAACTTGAAAAATGGTTTTACTGCCCGTGGTGTGCGCCAGTTCTGTGATCTTGTCATCCGTGTAATAGGGAAAAAGTGCGTACTCGGCATTTTTTCTTCCTGCAGTAAGTCCGCCATTGCTTGAGATAAACATCCAATGATTGGAATCACTGACTACGCTCATAAAAAATGGACGTTGCTTGTCAGAGTCAGATATTTTGAACCAGGTTTCGCCTTTAATTTCTTGAACAGTGATAGACACGCTATATTCTATTATTTAATTAATTTTTTTGATTTACTTCTTGAAGAGTTCTTACTGTTTATAGACTCTTATATAATCCACTAACATGGTTTGTGGAAATCGGGTTGAGCTGTTTGGCGGGCCGACAAAGGATCCTCCCACAGCCACGTTCAAAATGATGTAGAAAGAGTTATCATTGAATACCCACTCACCATTTACATCTTCAGGAGTGATCTCGTTGTAGAGCACATCATCCACATAATATTTGATGGAATTCGGCTCCCACTCTATCGCAAATACATGAAACTCCGTATCAAATCGTCCGGTGGTGAGTTCATACCGGTCGGTGACCGCATTTCCAGCAGAATAGCCCGGTCCGTGCACGCTTCCGTTAATCACCGTGGGCTCCTGTCCGCGATATTCCATGATGTCGATCTCCCCGATTTGTGGCCAGCTTACCGTTCCATCGGAATCATCTCCCAGCAGCCAGAATGCAGGCCAAATTCCTTGTCCCCACGGCAGTTGAATTCGGGCTTCAAATCGACCGTAGGTGGTTTGGAATAGATCGCGCGTCAGGATTCGGGCTGAAGTGTAGTTAGAGTTTTGGAAGGATTCATTCCGTGCTGTGATCTCCAGCATTCCGTCTCGAATCTCCACATTTTCGGGGCGATCCGTATAATACTGAAGTTCATTATTTCCCCAGCCGGGCTGGCCGAAGATCTCCTCTCCGGTTCCGATATCGAAGGTCCAGTTTTCGGAATTGACGCTTCCATCAGCATCGAATTCATCTTGCCAGACGATTTCAGTGTAGGTTTCTTCGGGTTCATTGCTTTCGCAGCCCGTAATGATGAATGCAATAACTGCAAATGGAAATAATGATACTCTATTTAAAAATGTCATGTACAGAATCCTAATTTTGACTGACTGATTTTCTGCTTTAATGTCTATCGGTACAGGTAAATATTATCCACATAAATGGTTGCACCTTGCAATGCAGTACCGCTATCTGAATCAAATACGATCTGTCCCAGATTCGCTTTTCTTGCCATTCCCGAAATATCAAGATTGATGGTAATCCACTCTCCTGAAGTTAATTGAGGCGGAGTGATATTGATTCTTGCTTGTGTATCATCACTGCCCCCAAAAGCATCATCTGGGCCAAAGTCTCTGATATTTACCGCAAAAGCAGAGCCAACGGGCACTTCATTAGGCAAGAAAATATCAACGGAAAGATTGGTCATTTCACTTCCATCAATAGTTGGTACGTTTTGGTTGAACTCTATACCCACAAAGTTGAAGTTTTCGTAGCCTAGCACATTGTTTCCATTTACAACAAAATCATTGGAAGTGGTCGTCTGATATGGTGCATAAAATCCGTTGTAGAAATCGACCGGTACGTTTTCGTAGGAATCACTGAAGATCGAGATTACATCCTCAGGACTTTGCGTTGGCGTTGGTGCAGGGGTAAACTCTCCTAAAGATTCAACGGTTAGCATTCCATCCGAAGGTTCGCCATTCATGCTTGCGGTAATTTCAGCGGTGCCGGTCCCTACTACCGAAACCTGTCCGTTTGCATTCACCGTAGCTACATCCGTATCGTTTGAGTTGAATGTGAAATAAGCAGGTGCAGGTACCACCGTCAAGTCCTGACCATTTGCCTGATTTATTGTAAAATTCAACCCGGAAAGCTGGATATTTGAGCCGATGAAACTGGTTTGGGTTTCATTCTCTCCACCAAGAATAGCAGAGCGAGGTTGAGCGATATCAGTCAGGTTCTCATACTTAAGCTCATCAATCCAAAAAGAGTAGCCATCACCGTCTTCAGGTCCTTCAGAATACCAGAACATTCCCTGAGTGCGGGTTAACACTGACGCATTTGGAATGGGAATGATGTATTTACGCCAGTAGGTGGTCAGTTTCATATTATTGAGTGCAACGGCATATTCATTTCCCATGAAATCCTGCCCAAAACCGATCTCGTTTACCGTTCCGGCGGTGGTTCCTTTGGCATAAAAAGTGAGTGCATTGTAGGAGGATAAATCACGTCCTCCGTTATCATCACGAAATATGGCACCGGCATAAGCTCCTTCCGGATCGCCGACATTGGGAACATCGAGTCGCATAGCGGCCGATGAATTGTCGTAGGTTTCATCATTATCTACCGTAAATGCATTCAGTTTTGAACCCTCGAACGGATAATATTCCAGTCCGGAACTAAAACCATCAATAAAAACTTCAGGATTTTCAGTGAACCCGGGTTCTTCCAATCCATCTACTGAGCGCTCACAGCCCTGAGCAATGAACATGAGCAGCAGACCTGCCATTAGTGTACGTGTGGTGTTTTTTAAGACCATTTTTTTCATGTTTCTTGCCTCTTATTAATTCGTAATATCAATTTGAATGTATGTTCGGAACTCCCACTCGCTTCCATTTCCGAAACCGGGAGCCGTTGGATCTGGAACAATTTGACCGCTTGGGTCTGTGGTGTACGCCGGAGCATAGCGCGGAGAATATTGATCCAGTGTTCGATAGGTTCCTCTCACACCAATTCGGGTGGATGGCAAATCGAACCAGGTTGGGCTGCCCAGATTAGTAGAAAAGTCAGCCATCAACTGAAGCGGGAACGTTAGGTTGAAATCGCGGTGATAATCGTATGGGCCCCAGTCGTTCACTTTTGCAAATGCGCTGATTTTTGCTTTTTTGTAAATGGCTCGCACATCTCCGCCAAAGTGGGTAATTAGCCGTGGATCACTTCCTCGGGCTTGAGCATCTCCACCATAGAGATTTGCTATAATTCCAAGATCACGATTCACTTTAGAAACCACGCGAGCATTAATCTCCCAAAGGTCTTCGGCCGGCGGTGCTCCGGGGAATGGGAAAAAGGTTCGTCCATCAGGCAAAATACCTATGGCGGCATCCCGTGTGGTTGGCAAATGGCGGAATACAAAGCCCAGGCTCATGGCTAAAGGAGCATCCTCAGCCATGTCATTATTCCATTCGTACATGTAAGTTCCGGGCGTGGGATCGTAGGTCAGTAATAACTCACCAGCAATTTGTTCACGGTTTCCATCATGAACGGTGAATGGATCATCCAGAATATTTCGGGGTCGGCCTGGTGCCTGTACATCGGTAGAAATGGGGCCTTCAATAGGTTTTTGCCATAAGAAATTCGGGGCAATCTGCAGATTTCCAATATTGTAGGTAAAACCGGTTAAAGCATTGTATTGGTTTCCACTTCCGCTGCCTTTCAATCTCCAGCCGGTGAAGGTCATGGTTTGATCGGCTCCGCCATTGGCAACCAATCCCATTACTGCCGATTGCGCATACCAGTTGAAAAGTCCTTTCGTGTACGTAAATTTGATTTTTCCACCCCAGTTATCTTCGGGTTTGATCTCATCTACATACACATTGTAACTGCCATCGGGCTGCTCTCGCACCAACTGAAATTCACGCCCATTTAGAGGCTGACCGGCCCAGATTCCGCCAATTTCAACGCCAAAGTTTCCAAAATCACGTGCGACATGAACGGCAAGTCTTCTGGTTTTGGGCTCAGGAATAGCGAAGGAACTTCCGGTCAGTCCTTGTCGCTCAATATCTTCATGGTATATGGCCGTTAGATCGGTTTGAGCTACATTGGTTGAATATTTCAGCAGTACAGCCGGGTTGGCTCCCCACCACAACTGTGGGCCAAAAGCCAGCTTAAAGCCGTCAAACATTTTCTTTCCTTCGGCTTCAAATCCAAAAGGGGCATCGCCATTATAGATATCGATCTGCTCACCATAGTTAGCTTCCGGGTACAATCCGAAGAAATCGCCTTCATAGCCCCAGTGATAGTGTCCGGTTCGGTAAAATCCATCCAGGTTGAAATATTCCTGGTTCCAGGAATAGCTGGCGCTGTAAATATCAACGGTATTAAGAGCTGTAGTAACCACTTCTCCGTTTTGGTTTACCAGGTCTCGGGTGCGGCCACGGTTTTCATAAAAGATCTCGTCAATCGGATTTTCGGCTACATTGCCCAAAATGTTGGTAACCACTTCTGCCCGCATGTTGGGAGAAGGATTTGCCTCTACCCCAATAAAATAGGATTGCATGTGGTCAAAACCCTGCTCATCGGGATAGGTGTTTTCGGTGGGATCTGCATCTTGTGGAGTGGTGATAAGATCGCCACCGGTGTTAAATGTCTCAAATGTGGCTGAAAAACGGCTTAGTGAAATTTTCTGAGCACCACTTTCAACCTGACCGCCTCCTGCTCTTGATCTCAGTTCAGCATCTACCACAGAAATGTTCGCAAAGTACGATTCCAGTGTAGAATTATTCGCATTAGGTGCATAAGGATCGAATTGGTGTATTTCCTTCAACACATAATAAGCCGCCCTTGGGTAAAGCTCGTAAAATCCTTTGAGGTCGGTTGGGCCTTTAGCCATAATTCCAAACCATTCCTCGTTCATGTTGTTCTCGCCTTCAACAAAATCAAACTGATAGCCGCCGTTGGACCAGGATGCATGGGTATCGTGCGTGTTTAGTCCCTCAGTTTGGCCGAATTTCCACCAGCCATCACTAAACTGAAAAGTAAATCCACCGATGGAGTTATCATTTCCTCCTAAACCGGCTGCATTTTTGTAGATCTCCTTCCAGTTGCTGAAGAGATATTGAGCTTGTGCTCCCTGTGCTTCCTGAAGCGTTCTTGCGTTAAAAGCATCTGAGCCAAATTCAGTTAGTAAAACCGGTTTTCCATATTCATCTTTCACGCGATCGTAAAGATCGGTGAAGGTCATTCCGCGATAGGTGTTGGTTCCAAAAATATCGATATCGGGAGCCAGCTCCGTGATCAGTTCCATGAACAGCAGGTCACCGTTGGCGATAGCGATTGGTCGGTCTGTGGAAATCTCTTTCATTGCAACCGCTGCATCGTTAAAAAGCTCATACATGGCACGTGCGCGGATCGTGGATTTTCGGTCTTCGATGGGAATGTCTTCCGTCTCGGCTCCACCCCAGAAAAGGCCATAGTTATTTTCATTTCCTAATAAATAGAGTAGCAAACCCGGAGTACCCTTGTATTCTTCAACCAGCTGGGTGACTTCACTCAGCAATAATTCACGAACTCTTGGATCGGAGTATTCTGTGTTGGCCATCCACGCACCATCGATGGTAAGACCGTAACGACCAAATGAATGATTCAACATCGTGTAGATGCCGTGATTCTCATATATATAGGTGATCCATCGTTTGGGAATTCCGGTATAAACTCGAATGGCATTCACACCCATATTTTTCAGCAACGACATTTCATAGTCGAGGGCTTGTTGAATGAATTCGGGAGATTGGTTCCACAAGCTGTACGAGTAGTTGGTTCCTCTTGGGAAGTAATCCCAGTTCATCCCGTTAACGATGAGAGGCTCACCGTCAACCAGCAGCTTCCATCCTTCCTGAGTTTGTTCAACTTTAACCTGTTCCGACTGCCCCATACCAGTCATTGAAAAGCTGAAAATTGTGATGATGAGTATGGCGATTCTTTTCATATGTATTCCGTTTTTTATTCCTGTAATGAAATTTTGGACGCTGCCGAAATATTCACTTTTCCAATCGTGAACTGTCCGACAATAATTCCGGAGAAGCGAAATGGCAATATTTACAACGTATATACAATTCAATAAGAAAGCGCTTTTTTAGATCATAAATGCTGTTTATGCATTTAAAGAAAGCCTTTTCATGGCTTCACACTTTCCACAACAGAATCCAAAAAAATTCTGTTGTATATACTTTATAAAGGCAATTAGTAACATTTTCTTAATTCAATGGTAATCCAGAGGACTTAATTCGAGCTGAAATGAACAGGATTTATTATAGACACCTTTACTGCCAAGAGTATTTAGTTCTGCTTAAGAAAAGCCTCATCTATACAAGCATTTTTGGGTTGAGATGTTAGCAACTCAACTATCTTTCAATATTGATATTGTTAACTCATCTGAGCTTGTATTACATTAGATCCCAATATTTTCCCCGATAGCATCTCAAGTTGAGATCATGAAATAAGTTAATAAGTACCAACTTTACTTTATACAATGGCTGATCAAAACAAAACGTACCGCTCTGCTTTCATCGTCGTAACTGTTTTATTTTTTATGTGGGGATTTATCACCGTATTAGTAGATGCGCTCATTCCCCGCCTTCGTGATGTTTTTGAGCTTTCTTATTTTGAGGCCGGTTTGGTGCAATTTTCCTTTTTTACTGCTTATTTCGTGTTTTCTATCCCCGGTGGTGGTTTGATCTCTAAGATCGGCTATAAAAAAGGAGTGGTTGTGGGATTAATCACAATGGGAATTGGCTGTTTACTTTTTTATCCCGCAGCATCCTTCCGAATATTCCCGATATTTTTACTGGCAATGTTTGTGCTGGCGGGAGGAATCACCATCTTACAAGTGGCTGCCAATCCTTATGTAGCTGCACTCGGGCCGGAAGAAACCTCTTCGAGCCGCCTTAATTTATCGCAAGCTTTCAACTCTCTTGGAACTACCATAGCGCCCCTGGTAAGTGCCGCTTTTATCCTGAGTTCTACCGTAATGAGTTCAGCCGACGTAGCCACACTCCCCGATGCCCAACAAATGGCTTATTATCAGGCGGAAGCAGCAGCCGTACAGGGCCCCTTTTTGGTTTTGGCAATGGTTCTAATTGTTTTAGCCATTGCCTTCGGGTTATTTAATCTTCCCAAAATTCTGGAGAGCCGGGAGAATAAAAGTGGAAGCTATGCGGCGGCTCTCCAGATCAAACACCTAATGTTTGGGGCAGTCGGTATTTTTGTTTATGTGGGAGCTGAAGTTTCAATTGGCAGCTACTTGGTCAACTACTTCCTGCACCTGGATATAGAATCTTTGGTTGAAGGAAGCCCGGCAATGGCTGCTATTGCTTCCGGCCTTTCCACCATTTTTTCGGATACGAATCTCAATGATATGAATGCTTCTCAACTGGCCGGGACTTATGTGTTCTTTTATTGGGGAGGAGCAATGGTTGGCCGTTTTATCGGGTCAGGACTTTTGCAACGGTTTAAAGCCGGCAGTATGCTGGCCATCTATTCCGGATGTAACATCTTCTTACTTTTCATTAGCATGAATACCGGGGGACTTATTGCTTTCTGGGCAATCTTGAGTGTCGGCCTTTTTAATTCTATTATGTTTCCCACCATTTTTACACTCGCCATCAAAGGCATTAAGGAGAATACGGCCCAAGGTTCGGGAATTTTATGTACCGCCATAGTTGGCGGTGCCATTATACCTCCACTCTATGGAGCTATGGCCGATCAATTTGGGCTTCAGTTGGCTTTAATGGTGCCAGTGATGTGCTATTTATACATTCTTTGGTACGGAAAGGCAGGCTCTCAAGTTGATCTTAAGGCATAAAAAAATGCCGGATTTCATAAATCAGTTATTCTGATACAATGCAATGATCCCGGGATAACTAAGCCCGTCCAGCATATCTCTGCGGTATAATTCTTGAAGAAATTCCTCGGTTACTCCATTACTGTACAGTGCTATGATCCCGGAATATGAGATTTCATCGAGGTAGTCGATGCGGTTCAGCGTTTGGATATATTCAAGTGGAACCCCGTTGGAGTAAAGAGCGATAGCTCCGGTATAGTCGATTTCATCCAGGTAATCCAATCGGTTCAAGCCAACCAGATAATCAGCATCTACACCGTTTGCACTCAAAGCAATAACAGCGGAATAAGAGAGGTCATCCAAAAAATCGATACGACTCAAAGTTTCTATGTATTCAACAGGTACACCATTCGCTTTCAGGCCAATCACTGCCGTGTAATCCAGCTCATCAAGGTATCCTAACCTACTCAGGCTTTGCAGGTAGTCAAGCGAAACGCCATTTTGGTACATTGCATTGATCTCATCAGCATTGGGTGATCCGTTAAGATCAAGCTGTTCCACGCCTTCCATAAAATCCAAAAATGCGAAGCTGGCTCCCTCTTGTTGTATGACCTCTTCCGCCTGTGTGCTATCTCCCACAAAACCGATGTTTTGGAAGGGCTGCCAGTTGAAATACCAAAAAAAGGCGATCACCATAAACACAGCGATCACTATAGCATCTCTTTTTCTGGTAGAATGCTGTTTCGGTTCAAACTGTCCTGACCTGATATCATATGTACCGGTGTCAGCACCTTTGACCTCAAGATCAGGTTCCTGTTCCGGATCATTGTTATGGAGATGATTTTTTATCCCCTTTCGGTATTTATCTTTTGATGATGACATAAGTTAAAGGTATTAAAAACGGCAACCTTCTGATCACTTTTTTAACGAATAAAATGCACGGCCGATATTTAATCTGAAGTCACCGGCTCTTTTTCTCTTTTTTGATCGAACAGCCAGGAGATCATGTGTTGGTCTGCATAAGCTCTCACCCAGGAACCATGTGTGACATCCGGATATTCTGTGTAGCCGGGTTTACCTCCTTCAGCACGCAGTGCATCTATCATTTCCCTTGAAAATTCAGGCTCTACCACATCATCCAAAGCCCCGTGAAAAGCCCAAATTGGAATTTCTGATATGCGATTTGCTTTGCTGAGATCTCCCCCGCCACAAACCGGAACTGCCGCTGCCACTTTTTCCGGGAAACGCTGAATATATTCCCACGTGCCAAAACCACCCATCGATAATCCCGTCACATAAAACCTTGAGGTATCGACAGGGAGCTCTTGCATCAGCGAATTCACCAGAAGGTCTGTTTGATTAAGTACAGAGGTCATGGAATCACTCCATGTTTGATCTAAGCTTCCATCCCACCGAATCACTGACCAGCGTTCTTCGGCTCCTGCTTGCGGAGCCACAATAAAGGCCGGATATTTTTCCAGGATATCATCCCGCACAAAATTCCATATTCCATTCGTCAACTGTCGCTCGTTGTCATCACCACGCTCCCCGGCTCCGTGCAGGAACAGAATTAATGGATACTTTTCCCCTTCTTTCAAATCCGGTGAAAAGAGCCGGTAATTCAATGTATCGCCGCCTTGCTGAAAGGTGTGATATTCAAATTTATGCCGAAGTGATGATTCATTTTGCGCCATAAGCGTAGCTGTGAATAAGATCCAAAAAAATGGAGTGGTTAAGGCTGATAGTTTCATGCGGAGAATATAGCCAATTCCCAAGGATCTTTTAAGTCATACAGCAAGTCAAATTAGGACAGTTTTTAAATCGATCATTGGAAGTTGTAGTATCCAAATCGTATTACGAAGCCGGACGTTAGGAGGAATAAAAGTCCTGGAAGGACGACCGAAGGTAGCTCCTGAATTTATTCAGGGGTAAAAAATTGAAGATCAATAATCCCGCAGGGATGGCCCGACCTTAAATCCATTGGATCATCCCTGCGGGATTCACATCCTTGGGGGCGATTTCCACCACGGATTGAAATCCGCGGTTACATTCTTCCATCCCTTCGGGATTCACGAGAAGCTTCGTTAAAGAAATGAATTGGTTACTCGAAATTTCATCCATCGATCTATCAAAAATCCAAAAATCTGCTTAATCCGCGATCACATACTGCGGCGGTATTGCCCACCTACCTCATATAGCGCATGTGAAATTTGCCCAAGCGAAGCCACTTTCACCGTTTCCATGAGCTCCTCAAATAAATTGCCGTTGTTGCGGGCTACTTCTTTGAGTCGCTGAATGGCTTTATCTGCATCTTTCTCATTGCGTTTCCAAAAAGACTCCAAATTCTCGATCTGCTGTCGTTTTTCTTCTTCCGTTGAACGGATGAGGTCGATCTCTTTCTCTTCTTCCTCTCCTCCATTTTCTTTCTGGAAGGTATTCACACCAATAATGGGCAGTTCGCCGGAATGCTTTTTGGATTCGTAGTACAACGATTCATCCTGAATCTTCCCGCGCTGATACATATTCTCCATCGCACCCAACACGCCGCCACGCTCGGTGATGCGATCGAACTCGGTGAGGATCGCTTCTTCCACCAGATCCGTTAGCTCTTCGATGAAATAGGAACCCTGATTGATGTTCTCATTCTTGGCCGTTCCCAGCTCTTTATTGATGATCATCTGAATGGCCAGTGCACGTCGAACTGATTCCTCCGTTGGCGTTGTGATTGCTTCATCATAAGCATTGGTGTGCAGCGAGTTACAGTTATCATAGATCGCCAATAACGCCTGTAAAGTGGTGCGGATATCATTGAACTGGATTTCCTGCGCGTGCAGCGACCGACCACTGGTTTGAATATGGTATTTCAGCTTCTGAGATCGGGAATTGGCTTCGTATTTGTTCTTCATAGCCACCGCCCAGATTCGTCGTGCTACCCGACCGATCACCGCATATTCGGGATCCAATCCATTACTGAAGAAGAAAGACAGGTTATGGGCAAAGTCATCCACATCCAGTCCGCGGGCGAGGTAATATTCCACAAAAGTAAATCCGTTGGCCAGCGTGAAAGCCGCCTGGGTTATTGGATTGGCTCCGGCTTCCGCAATATGATATCCGGAAATAGAAACCGAATAATAGTTTCGAACCTTGTTTTCAGTGAAATAAGTTTGAATGTCACCCATCATCTTCAGGGCAAATTCGGTAGAGAAAATACAGGTATTCTGAGCCTGATCTTCTTTCAAAATATCGGCCTGAACGGTTCCACGAACTACTTTCAGCGTGTCTGATTTGATCTCCTCGTAGGTTTCCCGATCCACCAAATTATCTCCGGTGATGCCCAGCAGTCCCAATCCAAATTCATCATTTCCTTCAGGAATCTCATTGCTGTATTCAGGTTGAGAAACACCGCGTTCTTTGAAATAGGCTTTGATCTTTTTCTGAGCCGCTTCCCACTTGCCGTTTTCTTTTAGATAACGCTCTACTTCCTGATCTATGGCTGTATTCATAAACATCGCCAGGATCATCGGCGCCGGACCGTTGATGGTCATCGAAACCGAAGTTTTTGGAGACGTGAGTTCAAAACCGGAATACAATTTCTTCATGTCATCCAGCGTACAAATGCTCACTCCGGAGTTCCCGATCTTGCCATAAATATCAGGTCGGTAACCGGGATCTTCGCCGTAAAGGGTCACGGAGTCAAAAGCGGTAGAAAGTCGAGCTGCTGGCATCCCTTCACTCACGTAGTGAAATCGTTTATTGGTCCGCTCGGGCGTTCCTTCACCGGCAAACATTCGGGTTGGGTCTTCTCCCTCCCGCTTGAATGGAAACACGCCGGCCGTGTATGGGAAATATCCGGGCAGATTTTCCTTCAGGGCAAACTTGAGCTGATCCCCTTTGTTCTTGGTTTTTGGAAGTGAAACGCGCGGGATCTGCAATCCACTTAAAGATTCGCGATATAACTTATTTTTGAAGGTCTTATCGCGGATCTGTACTTCAAAAAATTCCTGCTGATATTTTTCGAAAAGCTCATTCCACCCTTCTAAAATTTTCTTTGGAAGTGAATCGAGTTTCGATAGCCAGTGCTCTCTCATTTTGGAGAGATTATCCTGCATCACGGCTTTCTCGTCGGGATTCCAATTCTCAAGCTGTTCAATAGTTCCGGAGACCTGATCGAGCTTAGAAGCCACTTCGGTTTGTTCTTCTACCCACTCGTGATAATCCCGAACGGTGTCAGATATCTCAGATAGATACCGAACGCGTTTTCCAGGAATGATCGCTTGCGCCTGAATGTCTTCCGCCGGCTTTGAATTGGTGTAGATCTTGGTTTCCCACCCAATTTCATAACGAGCATTAATGCGATCTACCATCGCTTTGAATAACCGGTTCACACCTTCATCATTGAACTGCGCGGCGATGGTTGGAAAGACGGGCATGTCTTCCTGCTTGGCGTGCCACTGTCCGGTATTTCGGATCATCTGCTTTCGGATATCTCGCAGCGCATCCAGCGAACCTTTTTTCTCAAATTTGTTCAGCACCACTAATTCGGCAAGATCCAGCATGTTGATCTTTTCCAGTTGGGTGGCGGCTCCGTATTCACTGGTCATGACGTAGATTGGAATGTCGGTGTATTCCACGATCTCGGTTCCGCTCTGACCGATACCGGAAGTTTCCACGATGATCAGATCAAATCCGGCGGCTTTGTATAACTCAATCGCTCCCAATAATCCTTTACTCGTAGCACGATTGGAGGCGCGGGTGGCCATACTGCGCATAAAAACGCGCTCGGTATCGATGCTGTTCATGCGAATTCGGTCGCCCAACAACGCTCCACCGGTTTTTATTTTGGAAGGATCTACGGAGATGATACCGATGGTCAGATCTTCAAATTCAGTCAGAAATCGTCGTACTAATTCGTCAGTCAGCGAGCTCTTTCCGGCTCCACCGGTTCCTGTAATTCCAATCAGTGGAATGGTCTTATCACTGATCTCGATCTCTTTCTGATCCCCATCCAGCAGTTTACCATCTTTGTAAGAAAGCACCTCACTTTGTTCATTCTCGATGGCCGTGAGTGCCCGGGCCAGCTGACCATTTTCCCGTTTGGCTAATTTCTTTAAATCCGGTTTTGAAACGGAGATCGGGTCAAAATCACATTCTTCAAGCATGAAGTTGATCATGCCCTGAAGACCCATTTTACTTCCATCTTCTACGGAAAAAATGCGGGTTACGCCCGCTTTGTGGAGTTCTTTGATCTCATCGTCCACGATCACGCCGCCACCGCCGCCAAATACTTTGATGTGTCCGGCTCCATTTTCTTCCAGCAGCTCGATCATATATTTGAAATATTCTACGTGTCCGCCTTGATACGAACTGATCGCAATGCCCTGTGCATCTTCCTGAATGGCACAGTTCACAATTTCGTGTACGGAGCGATTATGCCCAAGGTGAATAACTTCAGCCCCACTGCTCTGCAGGATCCGACGCATGATATTGATACTGGCATCATGGCCATCAAACAGGCTGGCAGCTGTCACAAAGCGAATCTTATGCTCTGCTTGATAGGGTTCCTGCACGGCATTCTTTTTATCTGATTGCGCTGCAGCTTTTTTAGTTGGAGATGTTGATGGTGTTTCTACCGACATAGTTTAATTTCTTGATGTTTGGAAGCGGTTCCACAAGATACAAATTTGAATAAGGATTTTCGATGGTATTATTCAGTCCATCATTAACAAAACA
Source organism: Gracilimonas tropica DSM 19535 (assembly GCF_000375425.1). Lineage (GTDB taxonomy): Bacteria > Bacteroidota > Rhodothermia > Balneolales > Balneolaceae > Gracilimonas > Gracilimonas tropica. The sequence goes on from NZ_AQXG01000003.1 coordinate 409,172, forward strand.
GATTTTCATTCAAAAGAAATCCGTACGCCTGAGGTAAATCCTTCGCTTACTTTCAAACTTCTTTGTACGTAATAAGGTTCTGGGGCTTTATATGGAACAACGGTTCCTTTGTCCCATTGGCGGTTATCATTTTCATCCCTGAAGATAACGAGTGTGTACGTGAAGGGTGGTAAATTTTCAATGATTCCGGAGTTTCTCATCTCCCGGGATGCCATTAGGTTTTGATCTTCATCATAAAGATGAACGATATGTGTAGCCGTAGTATCTGTATTTTCAAGGGTAAGTTCGATCTCACCATATTCCGTGCTGTCCCAGACCTGGGGTTCAAATAATGTTCTTCGCTGTGATTGGGGATTCCACACCAAAAACTGATACTCCACCCCTTCGATCCATTCTCCCTGCGGTTTAATGAGGAGCGTATTTTGTTCTACTTCCATAGCCGGCCAGTCTTCAAAATCCACATCTCCTTCTATGACCACCGTTGAATCAAGGATCTCCGGTTGTTCGATCGGTTCAGCAAAGGTGACCCTGAAATCATCCTTTTGCAAAAGCCCCTGTTCCCCATTCGTCCTTATGATACGTTGTTGAGTCGTGTCTTCCTGAGCCGTACCTGTGAAAGCAAAATCCCGGGTTGATACCGAATTTCCTGCAAGATCCGTAAATCCGGCGGTATTAAGCCGGTAGTCCGTATTTTCTTGCAATGGCTCTTCCGTTTGGGCAAAAATAACAAATGGCTCTTTAGGTGATACATATAGCGGATAGGCTGTCGTATAACGATTGCCTAAAGAATCAGTAATAATGACTTCCGCATCCATTCCGGTCTTCATATCCTCACTATATCGTAGGCGCATCCTGTTCTGTGAAAACAATCCAACTCCCTGCAAATTCGGAGCAATGGAATCTGTTCGGGAGATATACAGTACATCCATTGTATCTTTGCCTGCTTTCTCCAGTTCCACAAACTCACGATTGAAAGGAAAAGCCGCTTCTATTTCCCGCTCCCATTGTTTATTCCGGTTTCGGTCATCTGCTGCAATAACTTTATATCGTCCTTCTGCCAGGTAAGAGAATTCAAATTCACCTGCCGTATCTGTTTGGGCATAGTAATTGGCACGTTTGGAGAAATCAGCCGGGGAGCGATAGAGCAGTACCGACTGCCCTTCGGCAGAACGTCCGTCATTTGCATTACGAATCTTTCCTTGTAGAGTCCCGCTGTCGATCTCACTACCGGTAGAAACGGCTAAAGTGACCGGACGGCCTAAATTGTTACCATGTGTATCAGAAATTTCGGTTCCCAATTTGATAAGGATCGTAGTGGAATCGGGAAGCTCTTCTTCAAAATTAATATTCATTGTTTTGCGATCCCACGAAATGGAGTATTCAATTCCAAAATCAGGTTCTACGGTAAGAGCGTTTCGAACTCCGGCCCTGTCTATAAATTCATCGAAATGAAAGCGAAACGTTCTTCTATCAAAGTTTATAGTTCCGGTTTCAGGTTCCGTACTCAGCACACGCGGGCCGGTCGTGTCGCCGGGGCCCCCGGTGGGTGGTTTGGGAGTAGCACACGAAGTTAAGATAGCTGCCAAAATGCTTAAGAATAGAACGAAGTTTCTGATGTTCAATCCGCTGTAATTAATTTTTATCGAAAATATAGAAAATCTGACTGCTTAGCACATTTTCAACTTTAGTATGATGTAAAGTTTAGGCTCCAACGAATTGTAAAGAGATAAAAAAATTCCTATTTATACTTTATTGATTCGCGGTACAGCTATTTTTCAAAAAGAGTCTAACTTTTGAACCATTTTTCAGCATGAAGCAACTGACGGGGGCCATCGTTTTCCTCTTTCTTTTATCAGGATGTGCAGCCTACAAACTTGACAGTGCACAAACACAATTGCGCAATTCCTTTGCTTCGGGAGACTATGAGTCTACGGCAGAGCTGATCGAGACGCTCGACCAAAATGAGATCTACAAAAGTAAAGATCAGGTATTAGTAAATCTCGAACATGGGCTTGTCAATCATTTTGCCGGTAATTATGAGAGCAGCAGTCAATACTTCACGGAAGCCGAAAACGAGATCGATGATCTTTTTACCAAAAGTGTAACCCGTGCCATTCAATCATTTGCCGTAAACGATAATGCCCTTGCCTACGACGGAGAAGATTACGAGGATATTTACCTGAACGTATTTAAGGGATTGAACTACATCCATAGGGACGAACTGGAAAGCGCCCTGGTCGAAATTCGGAGGGTATCCTATAAACTCGGACAGCTTGACCAAAAATACAATGGATTGATAGAAGCCTTATCTAAAGCGGATACCACCTCCACCGACAAAGATAAATGGAAAACGGGTCAGACTAACGTGCAGAACAGTGCCATGGGCAGGTATCTTTCCACCATCTTGTATGCCAAAACCGGCAAACCCGATGATGCCCGCATTGAGCTTGAAAACCTTTATAAAGCCTATCGGGAGCAGCCATCCGTATATTCATTCAAAATGCCCGGCGATGGAGAATTAAGAACACTCACCGAGCCCGATTCATACAATATTCTTATCCAGGCTTTTGCCGGACGTGCCCCCATCAAAAAGCAAAACGATATCCGCTTTTATTTTGATGAAACCGATACCTACCTGAAATTTTCCCTTCCAACGCTGCACACTTATCATTCAAGAGTTCGTAACATTCGGGTGAAAGTAAATAATAATCCTCCAAAAGAACTGTATTTGGTGGAGGAGATGGATCAGGTTGCCAAAGAGGTATATAAAGTTAAAGAACCCATTATTTATGCTAGATCGCTGGTCCGTGCAGTCCTAAAAGCAGGAGCCGCCGAAGGCCTCAAAAATAGAGCAGCAAAAGAAAGTGATGCACTTGGCATCGCTGCAAATATTCTTGGCAAGATCGCTCAGGAGACTACCGAAAAAGCGGATCTGCGAAGCTGGCAGACTATGCCCGGGAAAGCCTACTCAACAGTACTTAACCTCCCCCCTGGAACGCATCAGGTAGAAGTACAATATCTGGATGCATCCGGACGGATCATCAACCGAAGTGCTGAGGAGGTGCATATCGATGAAAACACGAAACTGGAACTTGTGGAATCAATTTTTTGGAATTAAGAATACGACCTATGAAAGCAATTAAATCATTCATACCCTTATTTGCGGTGAGCCTCTCTTTTTTATTTGGAGGATGTTCATCTTCTAAAAATGCATCCGGGAACCGTTTACCGGATTGGGTTCTGAATCCCTCCCGTGAATACAACGAACAACAGTACCTGATGGCCGTAGGATCAGGCAACACCTTAAATGATGCCCGTTCTGATGCTTTTGCCAACCTATCCCAGATCTTTCAGGTTGAAGTGGATGCGGAACAAAATCTATACACGGAAGTCATTGATCAGGATATCAATAACCGCATTTACTCTGAAAGCACATCGGAATTATTGAATAACGTCCGGCTGGGGACAAACCAGGAATTGATGAACACCACGATCCTTGACTCCGAGATCGATGCCAATGGAACCTATTATGCCCTGGCAGCCATGGACCGTTCCGAAACTTCCCGAATCTACAGCCAGGAAATATCCAATAATGAGATGCGCATCAACCGCATCGAAACAAATGCAGGGGAGGAAACCAACATCCTGCAAAAACTAATGCTACTGACCCAGGCACGCTCGCTGGCAGCAGCCAATGTGGTGTTGACAAAACAGCTCAATATTATCCGTGGTGGTGCAGGAACCGGAGATTTTGCCACACGGACTCATGCCCGTCTCCAGGAAAAAGTCAGAACGGTTCAGCAATCAGCCGGGGTCACAATAAATTCCCGAAATGCTACAGAAACGGTTCGATCGGCGGTAGCTTCGGTGTTACAGGATGCAGGCTTCAACATCACCGGCAGCAACGGTGATGCGATCTTATCGGCAGCAGTAAACTTTCAGAGGCAACGGGCAGAACTAAACCGCGATGATGCTGAATTTGTGAAATGGGAACTGGTCATAACCCTGCAGGATCTCGAAAGCGACCGTTCCTTTCAAACTTTTATGGCCGAAGGACGCGATGGTGCCCCCTCTTATTCCGATGCATTGAAAAGGGCTGATTTTTCGGCAAGGAACAAAATCGAAAAGGATTTTTATACTTTCTTAAACAATGAATTAATGAAAAATGAATAAACCCAGACTCATGAAATACTCTATATCCAGTTTCCTTATTGTTGTATTCCTCCTAACCGGATGTGGCCCCTCTCAACAGGTAAGCCGTGTTTCATCCGACACCCAAACCGACCTTTCCGGCCGCTGGAATGATACGGATGCACGATTAGTGGCCGAAGATATGATCAGTGGAGCCGTATCCAGTGCCTGGCTTGATAATTATAATCAGCAAAATGATGAACCTCCTGTGGTGATCGTAGGCAGGGTTCGGAACGAAACCATGGAACACATCGATACGGATGTGATCACCAAGGAGATGGAGCGGGCCTTCATCAACAGTGGAAAAGTACAGGTTGTTGCCAGCCAAAGTGAACGGGAACAACTGCGTGAGGAACGACAAGACCAGCAAAGTTTTTCTTCCTATGAGTCCGCCAAGGCCCTTGCCCAGGAACTCGGGGCTGATTTCATGTTGATCGGAAATATTTCTTCCATTATGGATGAATCCATCGACGGCAAGGAAGCCGCCATCTTTTACGATGTAAACCTGGAGCTGATAGATGTAGAAACAAACCGGAAGGTTTGGATCGATAATAAAGAGATCAAGAAACTGATCGAACGTCGTCGACTTCGCGGATAATTTGTGTACCTGATCCGATCTTTGAATTTTCACCAAAAGGCTTTCTCACTTTAAGGAAGCCTTTTTTATTTTCCCGATATGATTTTACAACATCCTGCACTTTATACCGATCTTTATGAGTTAACCATGGCTCAGGGCTATTTTCTGTCCGGAAAACACGAACAACAAGCCAATTTTGATTATTTCTTTCGAAAGCTGCCCTTTTCGGGTGGTTATGTGATCTTTGCAGGCCTGTCGGATCTGCTTGAGTTGATCGAGAGCTATTCATTCACGGACGATGAACTGCATTATCTGCGGGAACAAGGTTTCAGAGAAGATTTTCTGGAATATCTCAAAACCTTCAAATTTCAGGGATCTATTTATTCCGTTAAAGAAGGCGAAGTGGTGTTTGCCAACGAGCCGATCGTACGGGTAGAAGGCAATATCCTGGAAACTCAGCTTCTTGAAACTATTTTACTAAACACGCTGAATTTTGAGTCGCTGATAGCCACAAAAGCCTCCAGAATTGTTCAGGCCTGCAATGGCCGGCCGGTACTTGATTTTGGCTTGCGCAGGGCACAAGGCCTTGGCGGTCTTCAGGCTTCCAAAGCTGCTGTTATAGGAGGAGCTAAAGGAACCTCGAATGTGATGGCAGGCCATCTTTATGGAACTCCCGTCAGCGGGACGATGGCTCACTCCTGGATACAGTCTTTTGAGGACGAACTTACTGCGTTCCGTACATACGCCCGTTTTTATCCGGATAACTCCATTTTACTGGTTGATACTTACGATACCCTGAACAGCGGACTTCCCAATGCTATAAAAGTGGCTAAAGAATTGGAATCCGAGGGACATAAATTGAAAGCTATACGCCTTGATAGCGGCGACCTCGCCTACCTTGCACGTAAAAGCAGAAATATGTTAGACCAGGCCGGACTCGATTATGTGCAGATCGCCGCATCCAACCAGCTGGATGAACATGTGATCAAGAGTCTTATGGATCAAAATGCTCCCATAGATCTATTTGGCGTTGGAACGAAACTGGTTACTGCTTATGATGATCCTGCCCTTGATGGGGTATATAAACTCAGTTCCGTCAATGAAAAACCTTCAATAAAGATCTCAGACAATGAAGAAAAGATCACACTTCCCGGCTCAAAGAAGATCATTCGTTTTCATAATGAAGACGGATCATTTAACAGCGACGGTATTTTGTTGGATGATGAATCAAATGTAGACGAGATCTTCCACCCCTATATCTCTCACCAATCCCGAAAAGTCAAAGAGTTTGAAGCCCGGGAACTTCTTCACAAAGTAGTTGATGGAGGAAAAATATCTGCCAACATACCCGCTGCTGAAGAAAGTGCGGAATATGCTCAAAAACGTCTTTCTGAACTAAATCAGGAACATAAACGCTTTGATAATCCACATATTTATAAAGTGGGCCTAAGCAAGCAATTACTGAAACTGAAAGAACAACTCATCGAAAATCACCGATCCAATGAAAGCTTTATTAATCGTTGATATTCAAAATGATTTCTGTCCGGGCGGAGCACTTGCCGTTCCCCATGGAGATGAAGTCATTGAGCCAACCAATGCACTTCTGTCAGAATTTGACTGTGTGGTACAAACGCAGGACTGGCATCCCTCCGATCACCTTTCCTTTGCTTCAAATCATACAGAAAAGGAACCTTATGAGACCATAGAAATGGAGTACGGAGAACAGGTACTTTGGCCCGATCATTGTGTTCAAGGCACAACCGGTGCTGACTTTCATCCAGATCTGAAGACGATTCCCTCCCAGCTTATTATTAGAAAAGGATTTAGAAAGCATATCGATTCTTATTCTGCCTTCTTTGAGAATGATCATAAAACTGTTACAGGACTGCATGGTTACCTGCAAGCAAGGAATGTTAATGAGATCTACATCACCGGATTAGCGACCGATTTTTGCGTGAAATGGACTGCGCTTGATGCCCGAAAACTAGGTTACGCCGTTCATGTTGTAGAAGATGCTGTCAGAGGAATTAATATGAATGGGTCTGTTGATGCGGCTTTCGATGAAATGAAAACCTCCGGTGTAAATATCGTTCAGTCAAAACAGTTGAGAGGATAATTTGAGTTTTAACCACATTTTTGATCATGTCGTACTTGGCGCCGGTGTTGCGGGGCTTGCAATCGCCAAAGCTTTGCAGGAAAAAGGCCGATCTGTTTGCCTTATTGACACACGGGATATTGCCGCCGGAGCTTCCGGAACTCCTCTTGGATTGATCAATCCCGCAACCGGACGTTATGGAACTAAGGTTTGGGGAGCCAAAGAGTGCCTGAATGCCGTAACCAAAGATCTGGAAGAAATACAGGAGAAATCCCCCACTCCGTTTTTCAAAAATACCGGGATCCTGCGTCCGGCTCAGGACAAGGAAATGGCGGAACGTATGCATGAAAACGTGCATAAATACAATTGGCCTGAAGGCTGGTGCGAATGGCTTGACCTTGAAAAAGTTCAGGAGATCAATCCCAACATCCATTGTGTTGATGGAGCCATGTGGCTTCCAAAAGGACTTACAGTTAACGTAGAAGCATACCTGAAAGCAAAGACCAGGGTTTTGGAATCAAGAGGATTAAAGGTCAAAACCGGAAAATCCTATCATATCGAGACCGGACAAAAAACGACAGTATTGAAGTTTGAAGATGGAACAGAGATTGAGGCGCTTTCCCTGATCTTTACATCCGGCCATGAAACATCAGATTCGAAATTTTGGGATTTTTTACCTCTTCACCCCATAAAAGGACAAGTGGCAACCTTTGAATCTCCCGAAGCCGACCGTTTTGATTATTCACTCTCAGCCCTTGGGTATATAGCTTCCATCTCGAACTCCAGATTTGTGGCCGGCAGTACGTATGAACATCATTTTGAGGATATTGAACCTGACGAAGATGGATTGAATTACCTCAAAGAAAGACTGGGAGGAGTCTACCCTGCTCTGTTCAAGAATGCAGCCACAGTCGCCCAATGGGCAGGTGTCAGGGCGTCCACTCCCAACCGTAAACCTTTTGTTGGGAGACATCCTGAAATCGATAATTTTTACGTTTTCACGGGTTTGGGATCAAAAGGGCTGATGTACAGTGTTTATATGGCGGAGATCCTGTCTGACCATATTTTGAATGCGTCTGCATTGCCCAAAGAAATATCAGTCGGTCGTATATAATTCATCGCTGGCCCGGTATTCCCCTTGTTCATTCACAAAAGCATTACTCTTTATTTTATGCTTTTCAAGCTGTTTGATGCGATAGCGAATGTATTTCTTTTTCTGAGGTGCTTTTTTATCCCTAAAAAGTAAGTTTATTTTGAGCCAGGCATTCAGTTCATCTTCCTCTTCCCCATTCCAAACGGCTGAAACCAAACGATCCACTTCTGTTTTATAATTATTTGAAGAGAATCTTTTCACCAGATAAGCCATCCCATAGCTTAAGGGAATAGCAAAGATGAAAGCGAATATCTCATAAATAGCAAAGCTCGTCATAGCATCTGATCTTTCAAATGCCATAACGAGCTTTTAAGTTCAAAAATTCAGTATACCTGAATTATTTTATCAGAACCGAATGACCAATCCACTCCAGGCAGCTCCGATCGAGGCACCTCTTTTCTCTGAATTAGACACCGATGAAGCTCCCACAGTGAGCTCAAAGTTATTGAAATCGAGCCCAATACCGGCTGAATATGTAGTGGAAGAATATCCTCCAACTCTTGTTCCAACCCGAAGAGGAATGAAACCAAGAACTTTATATTGAGCACCTAAGCTAAGCGTACTTCGGTCTGAATTGAGACCGTTGGTATTGAATCCAACACCATAATCAATGGCAACCAATAAATTCCCAATTTCAAGAGAAGTCCCAAAGTTGAACATGGATGGCAGGCTGTATTCGATTCCGCTAATGCCCTGAGAATTGAATTGTCCATATACATCATTCTGAAGGCTATCCGACAGATTATCGAAGTATGAATCAACGGTTTCATCCTCACCTATTCCTTCATAAGTGAAGGTTCCGTCAGCATACACGTCAGATGCATCTTTGTTGAAATTCAAGCTACCAAGATCAGTAAATGACATGGAAACCCGCAGCTTCTTGTCTTTTTTCATGAACAACGGAACAGGCAGTGAAGAAATATCCAGTTCTGCGGTCAGGCCGAAATCAAGTCCAAAGCCCGTAGCTTGAGCACCGGCCAGATCATCACCAAGGTCGCCCGCATCCACATAGTCGCCTAACTCGGCATCACTGTTCTGATTGTAAGCCGCTTCGAATTCCTGAAGCTGACGAGACAGTACACCAATGGTTTGCAGGTTGTAGTTAAACTCATGCGTGATGTTATACTGACTGCCATACTGAGGGTCGTTCATCGTCAAAAATGAATTGAACTGAAGATTGGCAGTATAAATACCATGCAAATACTTTGGCGCAACACCGGCAAAGATCTTGACATCGTCAACAAACGGCAGTTTTGGAATAGGAATGAAATCAAGTTCCCGTGCATAGCCAAAAGAAACTTCGGCAAAAGCAATGGTATTTGAGCCGAAGTTGATGGGTGTGCGTGTTGAGAACTTGTCCGAATCCAAACCATAGGTCAGCAATTCTGCCATCCCTTTGTTGATCGTGAAGTCTTCCGTAATTCTCATACGAGAAGCCACACTGAATGCCTGTTTGGTTCCGCGGTATGAAACTCCGACCGGAGACATGCTAAAAGTTGTGGAAAGATTTCGGGTATTCTCCGGATTATCCCCAAACCACTCAGCGAGCATGTTGGTACGGGTATCACCAGCTATCAATTGCCCGGTTGTCAGGTACTTATTGTACACTGCAACATTGGCTAAGTCGCCACCTGTCTTGAGCCCAAAATTGAGCAGTCCAACTTCTACATTGGCACGATGCATTTCCAGCATCAGGTTTGCAGGGTTTACGAAATTGGCATTGAAACCACTCATATAGGCAGTTCCCCCACTCCCCATAGCAATGGATTGCGAGGTATAATGACGTGACTGCGAATAGGCCGTTACTGATGTCACTCCAAATATGAGTAACAGAAGTAAAAGATTCTTTTTCATTTGTTTTAAAGCCGAGTAATTCATTTTAGTTTACCTCCGATTCAATGGTTAATTCTGCTCGAACCGACAGTTGGATTGAGTCGGTGGTACGCAACCTCACTTCTTCACCATCTTTGGTGTTCAGGGCTGCTGATATTTTCATATATCTTGTTTTGTAAAGCTGATCCAATTGAGAAGCTTCCAAAGCGATCACGGTTGAACCAGAGGTGGCAGCAGATGAAAAACCTGATCCGTCAACTTCTGCAGCCATCAAGCCAACATCTTCAATGCTGACCGGTGTTGGCGAAAGCGGATTATAGTTTTCATCCAAAAACATGATATCCAGGTTAAAACCAAGTGGTAAACCGTTTTCATATTCAATTACGATTCGCCCTTCAGAAATGCCGGAAGTACCTTCCTGGGTAGACGGCAGATCGGCCAGGTCTTGTGCAACCGTGTCGGTGTAGGTTGCAGCTTCAGGAGTAGAGAAAGCCAGAGGAATATCGATACTGATCTTAGGATCAAAATTAAGCGGATCGATGATCGTTGCTTCTTGCTCATCTTCGTTGATCACTGCTTTCCCGATAAAACGAATATCGGATGGCAGGTTATTCAGGAAATCATCGATGTTGGTGCCGTCCTTGTCGAATAAAATGGAACTTGTGATGTTATCTCCATTCGGATTCTCAGCCAGTGAAAACTTGATCATTTGTTCAGGATTCAGCGGCTCTCCGGGCCTGATATTCAACCCATTAATTGGATCGGTGCTGCTGACCGTAAAATCACCGGCTGTTCCTCTTAAGAATACCTGCTCACCATTGCCATTGGTTCCGACAAAAGCTCCATATATAGTAGTAGGAACACTTACATTCGTTGTGTAGTTAATGGAAAGGGTTGGGTTGGTAAAGTTCAGATTCTCAAGTTGACGGGAGAGCTCATCCAATCCGTCGATCTCTGTGATCTCTGCTTCATTATCATTGAAAAGAGATAGAACTTCATCGCTACCTTCGTCATCATTCAACAGTACAACTTGCTGCTTCACAATACCTGTTGCGCGATCGATCGTCAGGTTAGAGATTTCCACAGAAGAAGTAATGGACTGGTTTTCATTGATCACACGAATTCTTTCACCTGCGGGTGCATTCTTGGTATTCTCAGTCGATGAATTGATCTCATAAGATACCTCATTACCATTGGCACGAATCTCACAACCGGAAAGGTCAATGATTGCTTCGTCGGTTGAACTTGCCCTTTCAATTCGATTGTTGCCGGTGTAGCTGATGACCAACGGATCGGCACTGCTTACAAAAGGATTGCTTGAGGCTGCACTTGCCGGACAAGACTGAATATCTGTAAAGGTGATCACGAGATCGATATCAAATTCCAGCTGATTTTCGATGGGCGCGATGATGACCTCACCCGATTTTAACCGTACAAAATGGTTTGGATCATTAAACACGAATTCTTCATCGCTGAATGTTGCCGTACTGGTGGTAGAGAAATCTTGCTCATCCAGAGCGGCCTGTACCTGAGAGGCTACCAATCCATTTCCTACCACTGAGTTAACGGTAAGAGCGCCCGGATTGCTTGGGAAATTAAATGCATCCCAGGAAATCACGATCTCAACTCCTAAATTAACTAACCGGTCACCTTCTGTAAAAGCGATGGAGGCCGTTTGAGTTGCACCATCCACCAACTGATTGCCGTTCGCAGCGCTGAAGGTTGCAGATGCCCCGATCGCACTGTTTGTAACGGTGTCGATCACTTGTATTTCAGCTGTTTGGAAATCAAATCCTAAGGAGTTTTGAACTTCAATTTCCAGCACCCCGTCTTTGATGGTGGCACTTCGGAAGAAATCCGTATTGGCACCGATCGAAAGTCTTACCGGATTTGCGTTGTTATTACCGGCCGGGATAGGTGTTCCTGCAGGCACGAGGTTTGGATCCTGTCCGGTTACTTCCTGAATGTTCGCTTCACCCAAAGCTCCATCAGAAGAGGAAAAGTCGGTGATTTCAATTTCACCAACTTGCGACTCAAAAGAGGTTGGATCTACATTAATGGTTGGTATAGCATCATTTAAGTCTCCAAAGTCGAAATCTTCTTCTTTAGAAATAATGATAGAATTATCACTTTCTATGGTAAACAGGGAGTCCAAGTCAGAGCTGGTCGTATCGATCAAAGCTGTTGAATCTCCCATAAACTGAAAGCTCTTATTGTACATAAGTGGTGCTTCAACTTTATGGGAGGTCTTGAAATCGGGCTGTTTGGGAATTTCACATCCCACAAAAACCATAGTTAGTACTATCAGATATAGAAAGGGTTTCTGTATTTGCATTGCCGAGTAGTTAAATTTTATTGTTGAATTTGCTCCCGAATTAAAACCTAAAGTCAATTGAGGAAGTCGCTCAAATTATGAAGGATTCTTAACGAAATTAAATTAAAAATGATTTACACTTTAAAAACGCCTGATTATGCAGTGTTTTTTAAAACAGAGTTTCGAATCACCCTAACTTTCAGGGAGCACTTTGCAACGTTGTATTTTGGTGGCGAATGGTAATGAATTGCGCGAAGACATTCGTGAGAAACTATTCTCACTTCCCATGGGTACTTGTACCTATGGATAAGGTAAATTGTCTTCTTTCTATTTTCGGGTTTCTTTTAGTGAATGATCTGATAAGAGTCCGCCTCACTTTTTTTCGCATTCACTCACAATTCTCGGGGTAATTCGGTATTTTTAGGGCTTATCAGAATTTTGAACTTAATATTTATAACCATACATGTCTGACCAGGAATTATCTCTTTCGGAACAGGAAGCCATCCGTAGAGAAAAGCTTGAGCAACTACAGGAATTAGGAGTCAACCCTTACCCTTACTCGTACGAAGTCACTCACACGTCCAAAGATATTCTTAATAATGAAGAAAAACTTCTGAGAGACGAAGAGACAAACCCTGAATCGGAAGTCGTTAGCATTGCCGGACGAGTGATGGCCCGGCGTATCATGGGGAAAGCTTCGTTTTTTAACCTGCAGGATGCCGAAGGAACCATCCAGGTGTACATCAGCCGGGACGATGTAAAAACGGATGAACTTGGGACAGACAATTATAATAAGGTGTTCAAGAAACTCACCGATATCGGTGATTTTGTAGGTATCAAAGGATTTGTATTTAAAACCCGGACGGGAGAAACTACGGTTCACGCCCAGGAATTTGAACTGCTTTCCAAAACCATCCGGCCTATTCCTACCCCCAAAGAAGAAAAAACCGAAGATGGCGAAACCATCGTCCACGATGCCTTCACCGATAAGGAACAGCGCTATCGTATGCGCTATGTGGATCTGATCGTAAACCCGGAAGTGCGGGAAACCTTCCGCCGGCGTACGCACATGGTGCAGGTGATGCGCAACGTCATGAATGAGAAAGGCTACCTCGAAGTAGAAACTCCGATCCTGCAACCCGTTTACGGTGGAGCCGCAGCCAAGCCTTTCGTTACGCATCACAATGCGCTGGATATGGACCTGTATCTTCGGATCGCCAACGAGTTGTATTTAAAGCGTCTCATTGTAGGTGGATATGAAGGCGTATATGAGTTTTCCAAAGATTTTCGGAATGAAGGCCTCTCCCGCTTTCACAATCCTGAGTTTACCCAGGTTGAGTTGTATGTAGCATACAAAGATTACGACTGGATGATGGCATTCACCGAAAACATGCTGGAGAAAGTAGCATTGGAACTCCACGGTTCAACCAAAGTGAAGGTAGGAGAACATGAGATCGATTTTAAAGCTCCATGGAAACGAATTCCTTTGTTTGAGGCGATTGAAAAAGAAACCGGGCATGACTTATATGGAAAAGATCTGGATGAACTGAAGGCAGCTGCAAAAGAATTACATATAGAGATTGATGAGTCTTTTGGCGCTGGTAAGATCATTGATGAGATCTTTGGTGAGTATGTAGAACCAAAACTCATTCAGCCTACTTTTATCACCGATTATCCTATCGAAATGAGTCCGCTTACCAAAAAGCATCGCTCTAAAGAAGGATTGGTAGAACGTTTTGAAGCCATTTGTAACGGTAAGGAAATCGCCAATGCCTACACAGAGCTCAATGATCCTATCGATCAGCGAGAGCGGCTGGAAGAGCAAGCCAAATTGAGGGCAGGTGGCGATGAAGAAGCCATGACTATCGACGAAGATTTCATTCGGGCGCTGGAATACGGAATGCCTCCTACAGCAGGAATTGGAATTGGCATCGACCGGTTAGCGATGATCATGACAAACTCTGAATCCATTCGTGACGTACTGTTCTTCCCACAAATGAAGCCGGAATAATGTTAAACACCCAATTCCAAACTCCAATGACCCATTATGCGATCTAACACAGATTATATATTTGTCATGGTAATGGGATTTCTGATGGTGATTAAATCTGGAATTAGGTGTTTGCAATTTGGAGTTTCATCCTATGAAATTTGAATGGTATCTGGCGCTTCGGTATTTCAAGGGAGTTCGTAAGAGTTCGGGCTTTCTCTCCTTCATAAAATATATGTCGATTGCCGGAATAGCGGTGGGTTCAGCCGGGTTACTGATCGCTCTCTCCATCGTACATGGCTTTAAATCTACCATAAACGGCAAGATCATGGATTTTGCCCCACACATCACAGTAACTACGTTTTCAGAGCGGCCTATTCAACGTGTGGATACGGTTTTATCTCATTTAGACAAATATCCTGAGATCACCAATAAGCAAGTCATCATCCAGGGAGAAGTGATGATACAGACCAAAGATCAGGTGACCGGTACACGGCTTAAAGGGGTTGATTTAGCAGAGCCCCGATTTGGTATCAGCCGGTATCTTTCTAAAGGCACTTATGATCTTTCTGAAGATTCAACGGGACTGCCCGGTGTGGTGTTGGGTGCTCAACTGGCTCAGGAAATTTCTGCTGAAATAGGATCGGTCATTACCGTATACACCATTGGGGGAATTCCATCGATCATCAACTCTCCGGAGATCAAGCAATTCAGGCTCACCGGTATTTATGAGACCGGGATCGAGCAGTTTGATAATGTATTCGCCCTGGTTGGCCGCGAACATGCCCGCGAGCTTTTCGGATATCGGCAAAACCAAGCCGATGCCATTGAGTTGAGGCTCCAGGAAGGCATTGACATCTTTACTTTCAAAGAAGACCTCAGCCGTAAGCTCACCTTCCCCTATTACAATGAAACTATATATACCGTTTTTGGAAATATTTTTGCCTGGGTAGAACTTCAGGAAAATATGATCCCATTGGTGATTAGCGGGATGATCATTGTAGCTGCATTCAATCTCATCGGAGCTATTTTGATGATGGTACTTGAACGCACACGCGATATTGGGATCCTGAAGACGATTGGAAGTAAATCCAGGATCATCCGGCGTATTTTTATGATGGAAGGACTTCTGGTTGCAGGAGTGGGCTTGAGCATCGGCATCGCTATTTCTCTGCTATTCTATGTTCTGCAGGTCAACTTTCAGATCATACCGCTTTCACAGGAAAATTATTTCATGAAATATGCGCCGGTAGAACCTCACCTCATCGATTTCTTTTTAGTGACTGCCATAACATTTATTCTCTCCGCCATTGCATCCTGGTTTCCCGCCCGAATTGCCGCCAATACAGATCCTGTTAAAGTCATTTCTTTCGGAAGATAAATTCTACGAATGTCCATCATTCCGTTTCCCCGACAGGACTTTCTGTTTTATCTCAGAGAAACGGGGTGATGGACTTGAGCAAAGAGTACGTTCGTTTTCAACCCTTCTATTCTTTTATACCTATATACATGCCGGACTTAAATTTCAC